>JAKLFB010000034.1 GCA_022711435.1 Verrucomicrobiota bacterium | reverse complement strand
TCGGGATCGGTTTGGGCCGAGGCGGCGGAGCGGGGCGCGGCCGATGCGGGGAGTGGAGGCGCTGGGGGATCTGGCGACGATGAGGGATCTGCGGGTGGATGCCGTGGGGTGAGGTGCGGCGAATGGACCGATGCAGGTTTGCTTTCGGTTGCCTCTCCGCAGCCATCAAGCGGCGCCCACGGAGTAGCCGCCCTACCTTTCGGCTATCGGCTTGCAGGGGCTAGTCTGGCGGCCGCCGCAGCCTTCGATGCGGGACCGAGTGCGGTCACTTGTTGAAGCGGAAATTGACGATGTCGGCGTCCTGCATCCGGTAGTCCTTCATTTCGAGCCGCATCTTGCCCGCCCGCTTGGCGGGCGTTTCCCCGCCGGCCTCGATGAGGTCGGCGTAGCTGATGATCTCGGCGCGGATGAAGCCCTTCTGGATGTCGGAGTGGATGGCGCCGGCGGCCTCCCAGGCGGTGGCGTTCTTGCGGATGAGCCAGGCCCGATTCTCCTTGCCTCCGACGGTCAGGAAACACTGGTAGCCGGCCTGATCCAGCAGGCGCCGCAGCCACTCATCGAGCCGGTCCATGGCTGCGGGATCGATGACCGCTGCGGGCTTGAGCGTCACGAGCGGATAGGCTGCCAGCATCGCGAGCTCATCCCCGGCCAGTCCGAGATCCCAGCCCCACTGCTCGCGCTCGAGCGCTTCCCGGAGCTTCTCGAGCGCCGCGCGCTCCTGGGGGGCGGGCTCCCGGCCCAGGCGCACCTCGAGAAACTCGAGGTCCTGCAGAATCAGGTCCGGACGCCGATCCGGATGGACGAGCAGGCTGTCGGCTTCGGCCAGCTCATCCTCGGCCACCAGATCCACCTGGACACACGCCTTCTTCTTCGCCTCGACCAGCTGATGCACCCGATCCAGGCGCGGATCGGCCACGTTGTGTTTGCCCAAGGGGATCCCGGAAACGCCGGCCAATGCAATCTTCATCCTGTGTCCTTTACTCGCGATCCGCTGCCTGAATGAACGGCCGCAGGTCGGCCATGAGGGAGCGGAAGGCGTCGAGGGTGACCTGCTGGGCGCCGTCGCTCCACGCCTCGGCGGGGTTGGGATGCACCTCGATCAGCAGGGCATCGGCTCCCATGGCGACCGCGCCTTTGCACATCGCGGCGACCAGATCGGCCCGGCCCGATCCCTGGCTCGGATCGATGACAATCGGGCAGTGGGACTCGCGCTTGATGATCGGCACGCTGGCCAGATCGAGCGTGTTGCGCGTGTAGGTCTCGAAGGTGCGGATCCCGCGCTCGCAGAACATCAGGTTGGGATTGCCGGAGGAGAGCACGTATTCGCCGGCCAGAAGCCACTCCTCGATCCGCATGGAGAGACCGCGCTTGAGCAGCACGGGTTTTCCGGTCTTGGCGGCGGCGATCAGGAGCTGGAAATTCTGGGCGTTGCGGGTGCCGATCTGCAGGATGTCGGCATACTCGGCGACCAGATCGACATGCTGTTCGGAGAGCAGTTCGGTGATGATTGGCAGGTCGAACTCGCGGCGCGCCTTGGTCAGCAGCTTGAGCCCCTTCTCCCCCAGGCCCTGAAACTCGTAGGGGGATGTCCGCGGCTTGAAAGCCCCGCCGCGCAGGATGGTCGCGCCGGCGTCCTTGACGGCCTGTGCGGTCCGCATGAGCTGCTTCTCGTCCTCGACCGAGCACGGCCCTGCCATGACCTGGAACCGCCGGCCGCCGACCTCGACGCCGCGCACCATGACGATCGAGTCGTCCGGATGGGCCTCGCGGCTGACGAGCTTGTACCGTTTCTGGACCGGCATCACGCTCTCGACCTGTGGCCAGGTGATGAGCGTCTCGAGCGTCTGGTGGGTGCGCTCGTCTCCGATCGCCCCAATCACCGTCCGCTCCACCCCCCGAATCATGTGCGGACGGTACCCCAGCCGGCGGATCTCCCGCAGGACGGCCGTCTCCTCTTTCCGACTGATCCGGGGCTTCAGTACTACGATCATATCTTTCCCATCCTGGTTCCGACCATGAAACGGCAAAAAAAATGCCGCAAGTGGATGACACCTGCGGCCCGGCGGGCCGGGTCAGTTCATCGGCGCCGAACACGCCGGCGCCGAAACGCAAGCCATGCGCTCAGCGCGCCCATCTCGTGTTCGCCACGGCGAACCATCCGCCGTCAGCCTAGGCCGCCGGCCCGAAAAGTCAATGACAAGCTATTCTCCGCGGCCGAAGATCCAGGCCGTTTCCGTCCGCGCTATCAGGTCCGCCACCGACCGGTACAGGCTGTCATAGGCAGCCGCGGGGTGCCGTCCGGCCGCGAGCCGAGCCCGCTGGACGATCTGGCCCCCGCCTCCCCCGGCCTTCTCAGGGCGCACGGACCACTCGAGGGGGGATCCCGTCCCTCGGGCCTCGAACTCGGCCGCATTGAGCCAGCGCCAGCTCGCGGGCATATCCCATCGAGTGCGCCCCTCGAAATCGATGGGTCCGGCGACATGAACCGGCGTCCGCCGATCGGCCACGGGAGCCACCCGCAGGAAGAACCGCTCCCAAACCGCCGGCAAAGCCCATTCCCTCGGATCAGCTGCGTGCGCGCCCGGCCGGTCGAGGATCCAATCGAAACGCAACGCGAGCGCGCTGTCGGGCCCGTCCAGCCGCCGCCGATCTGCCTCCTCGATCCGCCAGCCGGGCACCGCCAGCTGCTGGTTCAGCCATTCGGTCCGGTTGGTCGCCTCGGCCCTCGATTCCCACCGATCCCACATCGCCGCCGGATACCGGCCAATCCGGACGACGTCGCGCATTCGGAGCGGCGCGCCGTCGGGGCCCATGGCGACCTCGCGCTCGCATTGGACGCGGAAGAACTCGATGGCTGGCGCCGGCAGATCGCACCAGCGCCCCTCGGCCCCTTCGAGCACGAGCGCCTCGCGAGCCATCAGCCCCGGTGCGAGAAAAGCGCGGATGTCGGCGAACTTCTCGCTCGAATCCCAAAACCGCTCCGCGCCGCCCCGAGGCGCGCAAACCACGGCGTGGTCAAACTGAGCGCAATCGGCCAGGTCGCGCTGGACCGGCCCCTCCGTGCGGATCAAGGCCACCGAGGACGGGATCGCCGCCTCCCGCAACAGCGCCCACAACAGGCGCGCGTGATCCAGGCTGTCTCCGGCCCCTTCTCGGAGGATGTCGGCCCGTGGGCGGTGCATGGAATCGGGCCACGGCCTTGGACGAAAGGCCAGGCGCCTCTGAACCCACTGCGCCATGGCCGCCACGCGGCCGGGGTCGCTGGTCTCCGATTTCGCGATCCGGCGTGCCTCGTCGGCCAGTTCCTTCGGCAACGAAACCTCGGCATGATCCCTCTGGCGCCAGGCTTCGAGCGCTTCCCGCCACGAGCCCGATCGAGCGATCCAAACCGTCGGAGACAACTCCGCTTCGGGCGGCTGCATCGGCTCGAAGATTCTGGGCGGCGGCCGAATGCAGCGCCAGCGCAGGGACTCCTTCGAAGCCTTGAACTCGATGCCGGCCGACTGCCGATGCTGCACAGCCTCGAGATTGCCGCGCAATCCCAGCCATGCGATGTCGACGGCCAGATCCGATGCCATCGAGTGCTCCAGCCAGGGAAACTCGGCCGGCGCCCGGCGCCACCGCCGCGTCACGGTCCATTCCACCGTCCGTCCCGGCTCGAGCTCCGGGATCGGGATCCACACTCGCAGGGGCGTGCGATCGCCCTCGAGGGACTCCGGCTCGGTCCAGGCATTGGTCTCCGCGTGCACCCGGAGCGGCTGCCCCCGATCGTCCAGCACGGTGACCGGGCCGATGTGGACCTCCTCGCGCGCCGGCTCGATCCGAAACGAGAGCGTGCTGATCTGAGACCAGCGCCCGTCATTCCCGAGGGTCAGCCGCGCCCGTTCCGTCGAGCGGTACTCCTGCCCGCGGCGGAACTCGATGGCGAGGGAGCGGTTCGAGAAACGAGTTGCGCCCGGAGCCGATGGCGGGGGCAGCGGCATGGCGGGCTCGTCGGGCAAATCGACCGGCGGCAGCCGGGTGGCGGTCTGCTCGGGACGGGATCCGCCGAGCCGCGAGCTCACCGCCTGCTCGAGTGCTGCCAGGCCGGTGTCTTCGGGCGACTCGCGCCGGGCCGCAGCGATCGTCTCGCGGGCTCGAGGCAGCCACTCGAGGGCCGCCTCGCACTGGGCCTGGATCGCGCGGAAACGCGCCGCGGGCGCCCCCCTGCCCAGCAGCTCTTCGCAGGTCTGCAGCGCCTCTCGATATCGGCTGAGCCGTCTCGACACGATCCACCAGTCCGCCAGGGTTGTCTCATCATCGGGCGCCAGCCGCAGCGCCAGATCCAAATGAACCCAGGCATCATCGAGAGCCCTCTGCTGTCCAGCCCGGCGCGCCAAGGATCGGAAAAAAACCGCGTGTGCGGACCGCTCCCGCGGAGAGAGCTGCTCGAGGTCCAGCGCCGTCGCTGGACCCGCATCGAATTCCATCCGGCCCATCGCCTCCTCGAGCAGCCCTGCCGCATTCGTAGCCTTCGAGTCGATCCAGGCCGATGCCAGCCAGGCGAAGCCGTTCCGATGCATGAGCCGGACCCGGTATTTGTAGGCCTGCTCCTTCCACGTCCGCTCGAAGTCCATCTCGATACCCGATACCACGCCATTCGTTGCGGGTTGGGAATGCGCCAGGACCGGATCCGCCTCCTGGATCCCCATGAGCGCCAGCAGCGCGGCATGGACGTGCTCTGGGGGCGGCTTGCGGCCCAGCAGGCTGATCGGCACGACGATGAACGCGCCCGATTGCGGGTGGAGGCAGCCGAACTCGGCCTCGGGGATGTCCTGCGCCAGGGTATCCCATTGCTGCCAGAGCGAGTCCTTGATCCGCACCCGATACCCATAGCGCGGGGATTCGAAGTCCGGGGAGCCGCCTCCTGCCGGTGGCGCTTGACGCGTCGGATCGATCATCTCGAACCCTCCAAACACCCGGTCTGCCTCCTGGAACATCTGCTCCTTCTCCGCCATGCGGCCGAATGCGATGAGCTGGTAGGCATAGCCGTTGGTGGCGCACAGCCAGTGCAGATAGACCAGCCTCTGGCCGAGCATCCGCAGCTCGGTCTCCGCCTCGATCCCGGCCAATCCTTGGCGCTCGCGCTCCGTGGTGCGGGTGTGCCGGACCGCGGCGCCGCCGAGCTCGAGGTTCTCCTTGGCGATCTCCCACAGCTGCACATTGTCCAGCTCGGCATCGATCCCGACATTCTCGGCGATCAGGAACACGAACACATTGGGCTGGACGCGCATGAAAGCGAGGTTGCCTTGGGCGCTGATCCGCTGGGGATCGACCTGCATCCAGGGAGATCCGGGTACGCGGAACCGGAAATTGTTTTCCTCGTCGGTCACCCATTGGCCGGCCGCGTCGGGGTTTGCCTTGGCCAGCCAGAGCCGGCTGATCGCCATCAATCCCCAAGGACCCATGCTTACGGTCAGGGGCGCCAGCAAGATCAGGCTCAGTCCCGCCGCCCCCCAGCCGGACCACCAGCCCTGGCGGCCCGGCTTGAACCGCGCCGCCACGACTGCCGCCGACGCAAACGCCGAGCCCGCCAGCACGCTCGCGAGCGCGGCCGCCCCGAGCCCCAGCACGAGCCAGCCCGCCTCGCTTCCCGCGGGCCAGCACCACCGGGCCAGACAGAAAAGCGCGCCTCCCAGAAAATTCGCCGCCCATCCTGCTCCCGCCGTTGTCCGGCGCTCCGCCCGGCGCATCCGCCCGGCCATCCAAAGCAGGCCTGCCAGGAAAAGGCCCGCCCCCGGAGCCAGCCACGCGCCGCTCTCCGAGAACCAGGCTCCCGTCCACGCCGCCCATTTTATTGACCAGCCCTTCTCCACGATGCTGCCCTCAGCCTATCCCACCCGCCCGCTCTTGGGGAGCGTTTCTTCGCTCTCTTTGCCCCTCGACTTGCCGGGCCCGTTCTGGTTCAATGATCCATCGTCGATGCACGGACTCTTATGCAACATCCTGACTCTCCCGCTTCCCGGCTCGGTTCATTGAATCGGCGCGAGTTCCTGCTGGACAGCGCCCTGGCAACCACCGGCATGCTCTGCGCCGTCTCGGGTGCGCCCTCGGCTCAGTCCGCCAGCGTGGCGCGCGAGGTCCGGCGCACCCGCAGCTACCAGCCCGGCATGGAATACCGGCGCTTGGGGAAAACGGGCCTGTGGGTCTCCGCCGTCTGCCTCGGCGGCCATTGGAAGCGGATCGAAAAGATCATCGGCAGCCAGGAAGCGTTCGCCAGTTGCGAGGATCTCCGCGGCAACGACGCCGACCTCGAGCGGTTTCATCGGAACCGCCATGATGTCATCAGCCGGTGCATCGATGCCGGGATCAACTGCATCGATTTTGCCGGGGCCGCCGAGCCTTACGCATACGCCCGCGCCCTCCGGGGCCGCCGAGACCGAATGTATCTCTGCTGGTCCATGGGCGCCCAGGAAATGCGCCATCCCGACCACCGCCAGGCCCGCTTTCTCGTTGGACTCCTCGAGAAAGGGCTGCGCGAGACCGGCCTCGAATACGCCGATGTCTGGCGCATCATGGCCCACGAGCGCGGCAGCCTCCATACCCAGGCCGAGACCGACCAGATGCTCGAGGCGCTGACCCTGGCCCGCCAGCGTGGTCTCTGCCGTTTCACCGGCATCTCCACCCATGATCGGCCCTGGGCCAAACGCCTGATCGAAACCTACCCCGACGTCATCCAGGTCCTTGTCACCCCTTACACATCCCAATCCAAAGAGCTGCCGGCCGACAGCCTGTTCGACGCCATCCGCAAGCACGACGTCGGCGTGCTGGGCATCAAACCATTCGCCAGCAATTCGCTCTTCCAGGGGGACGGCTCACCCGATCATGCCGCCGCCGAGGCCGATGACCGCCGCGCCCGGCTCGCCCTCCGTTACATCCTCGGCAACCCGGCGATTACGGCGCCCATTCCCGGCCTCATCAGCGTCCATCAGGTCGACAACGCCGTCCGAGCCGTCCGGGAGCGCCGCGAGCTGGATCTGGCCGAGCGCGAGGAGCTCGACGCGGCCGGCCGCCAGATGTGGGCCAACCTTCCCGCACAGTACCGGTGGCTCAAGGACTGGGAGTATGTCTGACGGATCCTGGCGCTCATCGCTGCCCGCTCGCTTCGCCTGGCCCGGCCTCGTCCTCCTGCTGGCCGGGTGTGCTCAGCCGCAGACGCCTCCTCCTGCGCTCCATCCCGCCCCGACAGCCGCTCCATCTGCCTTGTCCGCGCCGGCGGCGTCGGGCCAGCCTGCCGACGCTCCCGCCGACAACTCCTATTGCTACGTCTGCCACATCAACTTCCAGTCCGAGAGCCTCACCCAGGCCCACGCCAAGGCCGGCGTTGGCTGCGAACAATGCCACGGGCTCTCCGATGCCCATAGCGCCGACGAGGATGGCTTGACCGCGCCGGACCGGATGTTCCCCGCGGACCGGATTCATGGGTTCTGCATGGAATGCCATCCGGCGCGGGATCTCGAGCCGGTGGCCGACCACGCATCCGTCCTCGGTGCCGGATCCGCCCCGCGGCCCTCCTGCACCAGCTGCCATGGCGAGCATCGGCTGTCGGTTCGCACCCGGCGCTGGAACAAAGAGACCGGCGAGCTGATCTGGCGCCCTGGCGGCCCCGACATGGACCGCCCTGCCCATTCGGCGCCGGCCCCCGCCGGGCAGGAAGGATAAGCCCCCGATCCCTGGCTGCAGGCAGAGTGTCGATTCCGTTGTCCGGATTCAATCACGCTGGTCTCGATGTGCGCGGGAGGGGCTCACGCCGACCAGACTCCGGCGATCGCTGTCTGGCAGAACCGGCAGCGGCCTTTGTCGAGATGGAACGTCCGGATCGAAAAGATGTCCCGCTCGATCACGGCCTTCCGGCAGCTTGGGCAAAACGTTGTTTCGGCCTCGGGCACGCCGGTCACGTTGCCGATGTAGACGTGCCGCAGCCCGGCGTCGCGCCCGATGTCGCGCGCCTTCACGAGCGTGTCGATCGGCGTCGGCGGCAGGTAAGCGAGCTTGTGCTGCGGATGGAACCTCGAGAAATGGAGGGGCGTGTCCGGGCCAAGGTTCTGGACCAGCCAGCCGCACAGCCGGCGCGTCAGTTCGAGGTCGTCGGTGTAGGTGGGGACCATCAGGTGAATCACCTCGAGCCAGACACCCATGGACCGGAGGGTGACCAGGGTGTCGAGGATCGGCTGCAGCCGGCCCGAGTTGAGCTTCCGATAGATGCCGTCGTCGAATCCCTTCAGATCCACATGGGCTGCATCCACGTGAGCTGCCAGGTCGCGCAGCGGCCGCTCGTTGATCGACCCGCAGCTGACCAGGACGTTCTTGCGCTTGCGGGCGTGGACAGCCCGGCAGGATTCCAGGGTGTATTCGTAATACGCGGTCGGTTCCGAATAAGTGTAGGACACGGAGGGGCAGCCCAGCGATTCGGCCACGGCCGCCAGATCGTCGGGGAACAGGCTCAGCGTTCGCAACTGGTCGAGGGTCAGGGCGGGGGGCAGGGGCGGGCGGAGCCGGTATTCCGCTCCCCGGGGGTCCTTCGTTTCCTCGGGTTTCTTCTGCGAGATCTCCCAGTTCTGGCAATTGAGGCAGCGGAACACGCAGCCGGAGGTGGCCAGCGAGAAGGTCGGGCTGCCCGGCAGGAAATGGAACAGGGGCTTCTTCTCGACCGGATCGATGTGGAGCGTGCACGGATTGCCGAACGCGAGCGTGTACAAGGTCCCGCCCTGGTTGACCCGGTTGCGGCAGTGGCTGCGGTCGCCCGGCTCGAGCAGGCAGTTGTTCGGGCAGATCTTGCATTGGACGTTGCGCCCGAGCTTGAGGTAATGCAGCGCTTCGCGCGCCCAGCCGCGCCGCTGCCACAGCTCCCAGAGCTCGCCTCGCGGGGCGTCGCCGGGAAAGATGTCGGCGGGCGCGGCATCGGCGCCCCATTGGCGGAGCCACGAGAAGAACGAGCCGGTCCCAGCCAGCCCGGCGCATCCGGCCGCGCCCAGCTTGAGCCACTGCCGCCGGGACCAAGCCGGGGCGGGATCGGGGCGGGTTGCCGGCGCCGGATTCACGGGGGCAGCGTCTGGCTGGGCTGGCGGTTTCGGATCCATCTCGATCGCTTCCAGGCAAGATACATGGCGGGCAGGGAATGAACAAGGACCAGCAGGATAAGCGGGCCGTGCAAGAGCTTGTGGAGCGCCAGGGCCGATTGCTCGTCCATCCAGCGGCCCATGCCGAAGCGGCCGCTGATCATGTAGCCCGTGGCCAGAAACGCCATCACCAGGGGAAACAGAGGCCAGCCCGTCCACCGCACCACCTTCAAGAGCCGCTTGTTCATCCGGTTCATAAGCTTCCTCGCGAGATGGTTGCCGGCCTGCGCGCCGCGCCCTGCCGGAGGCGGTTCAGGGCCAGGTTCGCCGCGGCGCATGCCACCATGCCTGCTGCCCCGTAGCAGACCGCCGGGATCCCCAGCCAGGGGACCAGGACCGCCCCCGCAACATACGCGCCCAGGCACGCCCCGGCGAAATCCGCCCCATACAGCCGCGCCGCCGTGCTCGATGGCGGCCCCCCCTCGATTTTGGCCGCCATCGAGAACTGCGCGCCCGAAAGCGCCGCGAACACGAACGCGGCGATCGGAATGATCATCTGCGTCCATCCGGCGGCCCTGCCGCCCATCAGCCCGGAGCGGAGCGCGGCGAGCAAGGCGGGCGCCGCGGCCGCAGCGATGGCGGCTGCAAATGCCGCAAGGACCAGCCGCATCGTCGGGCGATCGACCCGGTGGCCGTCGATGAGACGACCTGCGGCATCGGCAGGGGCTGGCTCGTCTCCGAACCGATTCCCAGCCCACGCTCCAGCCGCCATGCCGGCCATGAACAGGGTGATCACCCAGCCGGCCTGCTGGTAAAGCGACCCCCACAAGACCTGAAAGCCAAGCAGCAGAACCACCTGGATCGTCGACGCGGCGAATCCCGACGCAAAGACCACGCCCGTCACCGCCCGCAGCCTCGTCAAATACACTCCCATTCCCACGACAGGCAGCGCTGCCAGCAATCCTGCCGGCGCCGCGTGCTGGCTGAGCCAATGGCGCAGCTGATAAATGAAAAGAACCGGATGAAAATCCCGGTTGAGCCGGGCGGGCTGCCGTGCGGCATCCTCGACCTGGGCCAGCCGGTCCGGCGCCAGCGCCGCCGCGAGATATCCGCGTTTCATGTGCTGCACCGGCACCCGCTGCTCCTCCAGGATGCCCGCAACATCGGTCTCCAGCGGGGCGTCGGACGCCAGAAAAAAGACGCGCCCTCCCGGCAGGAGCCGGACATGGCCGAAGACCGACTCGGCCGTCCGCGCCGCCGAGGCCAGCAGCGCGGCCAGCTCGGGGCCGATCGAGTTTTCGTAACGGCCCAAGGCGAATGCCAGCACGCCGTCCGGGGCCATCGCCGCGCGCGCCGTGGTGAAAAACTCGACGGTGTAATACCGGTTGAACTGCAGCGTGACCGGCTCTGGCATGTCGACGATCACGACATCGAAGCGGTCGCGAGCCTCTCCCAGGAACGCCCGGCCATCATCGATCGCGACGCGGATTCGAGAGTCGGCCAGCCGGCCCGGCAGAAACCGCGCGCCCAGCTCCAGCGCGCGCGGATCGAGCTCGATATAGTGAACCGACTCGATCCCGTACTTGAGCGCCTCGATCGCGGTGCCGGCAACCCCTCCGCCGATCAGCAAGACCTTTCGCGCCGCCGGCCGCTGCCCCATCGCGAAATGGACCGTCTCCTCGACGGCCTCGGTGTTCTGGCTGGTCCACACGGGCAGGCCGTTCTCGAACAGGTTGTACTGGCCGCCCGTTTCGGTGACCACCCATCGCCCGTAGGGCGAGTGGGATCGATCGACCACCCGCTGGGGGTGGAACTGCCAGGCGGTCGAGCGCGCATCGATCTGCCCCCACCCCAGAGCGATCGCCATCGCCGCTGCGAGGATCCCCGCTCCGCCCAAGCCCGACCGCCACCGCGACCGCCACGCCATCGCTCCGGCTCCCGCCAGACACATCAAGGCTGCGCCTCCCAGCATCGCAAAATGATCCCACCCGCCCGCCAGCCCTCCCATGAACGCCGCGCCTCCCGCCCCGCTACCCAGGCAATCCGCTGCATACACCGATCCCAATCCCCTCCGTTTCCGCCCGGTGGAATCCAGCCACGCGCTGGCCCGCGTCAGGCAGAATCCAGAGAGCAGACAGAATGGCGCCAGGACCGCCAGGCTGCCCAGCGCGGTCTCCGCCAGGCTCAATGCCACACCCCGCGGGAAGAAGACGTTGCGCCCCCCCCGAACCGCCAGCGTCTGGATCAAGGGCAGAATCGCGACCAGGATCAAGCCCGCTGAGATCGTCCTTCGGCTCAGCCCGCGCTCCGGTGTCCACCGTTCCAGGGCAGCGCCCAGCCCTGTCAGCAGAAGCCAGTTGCCCAGAACGATCGCCAGGGTGAGCTCGTTGCCCTGGAAGGCCGTGAGCAGCTCGCGCAGGAGCGCCAGCTGGGCCAGCATGCTGACAAATCCCAGCGCCGCTGCCGCTCCCAGCAATTCAGCCGGCCCGCCTTCCCCCGCCGCGATGCGCCGCCCGAACTGGCTCACGGGGCTGTCCATGGCCTCATATGCGCAACATGCCGTTTGAAGAGGCGCGCCCCGCGGCAGCGTGCGAGCCGCGCGCGATCACGCGGCCGAGCCTCTGGCGTCGCGCGTCATTCGGACTCCCGAAAAACCTCCGCCTGGTAGGTCAGGACCCGCACGCCGGGCTTGCGCCAATCGTCGGAGCCCGCCCCAGCCTTTTCAGAGAGCGTCTGCAAGAATCGGGTTTTGTCCGGCAGATGGAGCCAGACCTGAGGCAGGTAGGTTGCGGACGCGGCGCCGATTTGCAGGATCACGCCATCCCGATGCGGCCGCAGCTTCGAGAGGAGATCCTCCGGCGTGTCGAATGCGAGGGGTTTGGGCTCGGTGAGAACGCTGATCTCGATCTGGATCTGGTCCAGCTCCTGGGTCTGGACCCGCGGGAAACGATAATCGCGGATGGCGGCGCTGGATGCGTTCCGGACCACGGCCTGGAACAGCGGGCCGTTGGGCTTGAGATTGCCGATGCATCCCCGCAGCGCGCCCCCCTTTGTCAAGGTCACAAAACAGCAGCGCGCGCCATCCAGTCCGCTCGGCAAGGATTCGGCATGGACTTCCGGCGGAAGCCCGCGCGCGGCCGTCTCCCGCAGGGACTGGCGGGCCAGCTCCAGCAGGCAGCGGCGCTGCTCGATCGTAAACTCCTCCGGGCCGGGATCGAAAAACGCGATCGCCGCGTATCCCACGACGCCGCTCTTGTCGCCGCCGGTGTCCCCGCTGTTTCGATAATCGAGCAGGCGGGCTTTCCAGCCTTTGGCCCGCGCCAAGTGCAGGAGGGTGAGGATGGGGGTGCGCCCGCAGGCGTCCTCCTCAGCCAGCGCCCGGGTGTCGAGCCGGCAAATGGCGGCCACGGTTCGCTGGTCCATCCGCCGCGCTTCCTCGTAAGGATGATAATGGCTGAGATCCGAGCTGGCGACCAGCAGGGTCCGATCATCGATCCGGCCCGCGAGAGCCCGAGCCGCCTCGGCCGGATCCACATCCCCCATGACCACAGGCACCAGGGCGAAATCCTTCAACGTCCGCTGCAAGAACGGCACCTGCACCTCGTCGGAATGCTCCCATGTGTCGGCCGTGTCCGTTCCTGAGGAAGGCATCGGACGGGACGACTGATATGCCCAAGGGGGGCGGTGGACCGGGCAGGGCGTCTCGGGAACAAAAGGCCGGGTCCGCGCCAGTTCGGCCGCCATTGGAGCGATCGGCACGTCGCCCAGCGGCGTTCGAAAAACCTCGTTTCCCGACACGCAGGCGCCCTCGACTCGGGCGTAGTGACTGGGAGCCAGAAGGATGACCGTCGAAACCTCCCGCCCTGGCAGCAAACGGTATCCGTGAGCGGCGGTGATCCCCGAATACGTGTAGCCCGCATGCGGGCACACCAGCGCCCGCAAGCCCGGGATGCTTTCCTCGCGGGCCTGCGCCAGGCACCCGTCGATCGCCCGGCCCAGCGCCGCGGGGTCCCGGGGATAAAACAGCCCTGCCACCGCAGGCTCCCGGACTCGGCGGAGCGGACCGGTTTTTGGCGCGGCGGATGGCATGTCACCTCCCGTTGCAGCCGCCGAGGCCGCCAGGCCGATGGCTGGGTTCGGATTCAGGGTCCGCGATGGCGAATCCGCTCCACAAAGGCTCGCCACAAGCGATGCCGCGATGAGCCCGGCCCATGCCGGTGCTGACGCAGCCCAACGGCCAGCCACGATCCAATCGGTTTTCATGACGCATATGCATGGGTTGGCGCGGCGTTCATCCGGGCGCCGGATCGGTCTCCGGCCGGGAATCGCGGCCGATCAGGTCCTGGACCGCACGCGGGATCACTTTGCCTTCATACAACATAGCATAAACTGCCTCGATGATGGGGGTGTCGACCTCGAGCCGGCGAGCCAGGAGCAGCGCGGCGCGCGCCGTGGGATATCCCTCGGCCACGGCTGTCAGCGTGGGCAGTATGTCCTCCAATCGCTCGCCTCGCCCAAGCCGTTCTCCAAGCCCCCGGTTCCGGCTTAAGCGCGAGAAGCACGTCACCGTCAGATCCCCAAGGCCGCTCAAGCCGCTGAACGTCTCCGCCTGCGCTCCGCAGGCAACCCCCATCCGCCGCATCTCCACGATCGCGCGCGTGATCAGCGCCGCTTTCGAATTATCGCCGTATCCCAGGCCGTCGCCGACGCCGGCAGCGATCGCAAACACGTTCTTGAGCGCCCCGCCCAACTCCACCCCGACCAGATCCCTGCTCGTGTAAACCCGAAAGGCCGGCCGATGAAACAGGCGCTGGACATCCAGGGCGGTCGCCGGATCGGCGCTGGCTGCCACGACAGCTGCTGGTGCCCCCGAGGCAACCTCGAGCGCAAGCGAAGGTCCCGAAAGGGCCGCGATCCGCGCCCGCGGCGCCGTTTCCCGCAACACTCCGCTCATGGTCAAACCGCTGGCCAATTCGATCCCTTTGGTTGCGCTCACCACCCCGCCCGCATACTCCACCAGCGACCGCGTCACCTCGCGAAACGCCTGCGAAGGCATCGCTGCCACCACCCAATCCGCCTCCGCGATTGCCCGATGCAGATCGGGCTCGAGCCGCCAGTCCCGAGGCAGCTCGATCCCAGGCAGACCGGTCTTGTGGTGTCCGGTTTGCCGGATCTCCTCGAGCTGGGCTGGGTCGTTTCCCCAGATGATGAGCGCATGCCCGTCCTGGCGCAGCATGCGGCCCAGCGCCAGGCCCCATGCGCCCGAACCCAGAACTGCAATTTTCATGGGGCCTCCTGCGGCGGCGGACGCGATCGGGGCGCTCCCCATCGGTGCTCGGTGCCTGCGCGCAGCCGCCGGATGTTGGCCCGGTGCTTCACGATGGCCATGAGCCCGGCGCCGGCGGCGATCCCCACCAGAACGGTGCTGCCGCCAAACCATCCGACCCACAACGGAAGCGCAACCGCTGCCGCCAACGACGCCACCGAGACATACCGGGTCGAAACCGCAACGGCGATCCAGCATGCCACTGTCGCCAGCGTCGCCGCCGGCGCCAGCGCCAGAAACACGCCTCCCGTCGTGGCAACGCCTTTGCCCCCCTTGAACCGCAGCCAGCAGGTGTAGTTGTGGCCGAGAATGGCGCAGACCCCGCAGACAACGGCCAGCCATTCGCGCGCCCCAACCGCCGGCTGCGCATGCTGAAAAAACGCTCGATCGACCGACGGCGCAGCGAGCCAGCAGGCCGCAAGACCTTTGAGCAGGTCCACCGCCAGCACCGCGATCCCGGCCGGCTTGCCGAGGACTCGAAGGGCGTTCGTCGCCCCGATGTTGCCGCTGCCCGCAGCCCGGATATCCACCCCCCGGATCCGGCCGGCCAGATAGCCTGTCGGAATCGAGCCGAGCAGATATCCCGCCACCGCCGCCGTCAGGTAGCCCGCCCATTCCACGACCCGACTCTAGAAATGCGCCGCCGGGCCGTCAACTCGCAAACCGCCGGGACCCCAAGGCGCCGCGGCCGCCATAGCGGCGAACGGCCACTCGCCCCACCCCGATCTCCTCCGCTTTGCCGACAGCTATGAAAAGGCGCGAAATCCAGGCTTTCGGCGCTTGACACAGACCGTCAAACCATAGAACATCTGCCTATTATCGAGGCGGGGACTGCCGCCGATGGGAATAATGCTATCTAGGTCGATGAGCTCGAGGAGAAAAGAATGAAAAGAAATATTGTTTTTGCGGCGGCGATTGCGCTGGCGATCACAGCCAATGCCCAGGTGGTGTTTTACGATGATTTTGAAAGCTACACCGACCAGGCCGCCTTCAGCGCGGCGTGGAACGTCGGAGTCGCCGGCGGTGGCGCCATCCTCTCGACCGAACAGGCGGCCAGCGGGGCTCAGTCGATCAAGCAGGACTTGACCAACAAGGCGAGCGGCAAGGATTTCACGCCCACTTCCGGCTCAGACGCGCAACCGCTCGAATGGTCGTTCATGTTCTACGACTCGACCCAGGAGGCCAACCTGCGCCAGTTCGCGACCATTCGCGATAATTCGCCGGCGCTTGCGCAGCTTGTCGCGGTCGGGGCTTACAACGACACGACCCTGACGAAGAACCTGTTTACCGGCGCCTCGGTGACAGCCGCAGATCTAAACACCTATTATGCGTGCCGTGTGGCATTCGCTCCCGGACCCAACTGGTTCATTCTGAACACTGAAGGCGTGCCCACACGCAGCACCGGCTGGCATGAGATAAAAGCCGTGTTCGGGGACACGACGGCCGATTTCTACGTGGACGGCATCCTCGGCATGGCCGACATTCCCTATGCTGCTTCCGCCGGAGCGATCACGTTCGATCGCGTCACGGTCGGTTCGGGTCTCAGCTCGGCGAACGGCGTCGGCTACTATGACAACGTGACAGTGGCGCTGGTTCCGGAGCCTTCGACGATTGCGCTGGGCCTGCTCGGCGGCCTCGGGCTCCTGGCCCGCCGTTTTCGGAAGTAGCCGTTCACCTTACTGCTTTCACAAAGGCTGCCTTCGGGCAGCCTTTTTTTTGGACTGGCAAGCGATTCATGCCAGAGGCAAAACGCAGAGAGAGCGCCGTCCTCTGGTTGGACGGTGCTGGCGCCTCTGCACCCTCGCAGCCTGCCTTCCCCTCTCGCCTCTATGGCAGTGGGGGAGCGAGGGGAGGACTCAGTTCGGATCACCGGGTCCGCGCTTGGCTGGGCCACGCCAAGGGGAGGCCCTCACGGACCAGGAGGTCCTGGTATTCGCGCAGCAGATCGGCCTGGGCCCTGACCTCGCGCGGCGCGCGTTTCTTTTCCCGGCAAAAGGCGGCGAGGGCCCCGGCCGCTTCCCCGATGTTCCATTCCACCGGGTGCAAGCGATAGCATCCGTTGGTGATGTGGGTGACGCCGAGGTTTTTGCAGCCCGCCAGCAGGTTCTCGACCCGTTGCGGGATCAGAGCCCCCAGCGGGATCTGGAACGGCAGCGATGCGATGTCGATGTAGTTGTCGCCACCCGTGCTGGGATGCAGGTCGATCCGGTAGCTGCCGATGCCGACTGAGTCTTGAAAGGCTTCAGCCTGGACGGCTTCGCGTCTGGCGCCTGTCGTCTGGATTCGGGCCTCGACGCCCACATGCTGTTCCAGGACGGTGAACTCGGCCCGAATCCGCCGGCTTTCGCGGATGTAGGGATACTTCGCCATGCCATCTTCGGTGCCGACGATGTCGGGGCGGAGGCGGAGGCCTTTCCAGCCGGCGCCGCCGTCCGGCCGGGGAGCTTCCGTCTGCAGCCAATAGAGCAGGGAGAGACTCAGTTCCTTGGCGCCGCGGAGATGCCGGGCGGCTTCGTCGGCAGCCACCTCGAAAGGATTCCCGAGGAGGTAATCGTTCTGGGGCCAGTTCACCAGCGTGACGTCGCCGTCGTAGGCGCCCGGGGCGAAGTTGCTCCGGTCGACGATCCGCCGATAAAGGAAGAAGCCGCCCGCCTTCTCGGCATTGAAGCCGTAATCCCGCGGCTGCAGAGTGGCGGGGTTGGAGTAGACGAAGCTGAACAGCTTGCCGGGCCACGGGGGCCGGATGGATGGGACGTAATCCCGCCAGAACGCATAGGAATCGGGCTTCCCGATAGTGTGATCGGCTCCACGAATGTACTCGAGGGGGAAACACCAAGTGAATGCCTGCATGTTGTGGGGGGCGGCCGCTTCGGGGGCATGGAGCTCGCCGGTCTCCTTGCGCGGCTCGGCGCCGGTCACGTACTCGGTTCCTGTCAACGGCAGGAGGTCGCCCATCTCGGTGGCGTCGATGAACCAAGGGGCTCTCAAAACCAGATCGTTGCCGGACTCGAGGCTGCGCACCAGCACGCCCATCACCTTGTCGCCGGCCGTGTCGGCCGAGAGTGCCCGGTGCCGAAGCAGGAGGCGGATTCGCAGGCCGGCGACGAACGGCGCGAGCATCTCCTCGAGGGCTGCCAGGGCGATTCGGGGCTCGTGGCAGAGCCGCGACACCGAGCCGTTGCCGGGATTGAGATGCTGCTTGGCTCGCGCCTCGGCGGTGAGCGGGAAATTGCGGCGATAATAATCGCGGATCCGCCGCCGGAGCTCGAGGTAGATGCGAGTGCCCCCGTGAGTTTCGATCCACGGGTTTTCGTCTGGAGGCACCGCTTGGGCTGTGAGCTGGCCGCCGATCCAATCGGTCTCCTCGGTCAGGATCACCCGGGCGCCGTTGCGCGCCGCGGCGAGGGCCGCCGCGCACCCGCCCAGGCCGCCCCCGACGATCACGAGGTCGGCGGCGAGCTCCTTGCGCGGCGCACGCGCCCGGCCGATGGCCGGAGAGCTTCCCGCCCGGCTCTGAGCAGCCAGCCCGGGCGCAGCCGCGGCCGCTGGAGCCGCGAGACTCAAGCCTTTGAGGAACCCACGTCGAGACAGGCTGGCGGATTTCATATGGATCAAATTGATGGGAATCACCCGGCGATGCAACTCTCGAAACCATTTCCCGATCCGCTTCCAACGGCAGATCTGTCTCCTGCCAAATCCTGGAACAGAGTCTGGCAAGGGGCGGATCGGCAGACCGGGCGGGGGCGCAATATTCGGCTGGCTAGAGGCCGGCCGAGTCCGTATGTTCGCGGCCATGTCGGGCGTGGTCATCGAGGCCCGGGATCTGGGCAAGGATTACGGGAGGGTGAAGGCCCTGGATGGGGTGACGCTGGAAGTGTCGCCGGGGACGATTGGTTTGCTGGGCCCGAATGGGGCGGGGAAGACGACCTTCATGAAGTGCCTGCTGCAGCTGATCCCGTTCAACCGGGGATCGGCCACGCTGCTGGGCCGGGACGTCGGGCGCGAGGGGCGGGAGATCCGCCGGCGGGTGGGATACACGCCCGAGCAGGACGGGCACATCCCGGGCATGGTGGGGTGCGAATATGTGACCTACTGCGCGCAGCTTTGCGGGCTGCCGTTTTCGGCGGCTCGCCAACGGGCGCACGAGATGCTCGATTTCGTGGGCATGGGCCAGGAGCGGTATCGGAAGATCGAGACGTATTCGACCGGGATGAAGCAGCGGCTGAAGCTGGCGCAGGCGATCGTGCACGATCCGGCGATCGTGTTTCTGGACGAGCCGACCAACGGGCTTGATCCCCGGGGGCAGGTGCAGATGCTGGAGCTGGTGCAAAGCCTGTGGCGGGATCATGGGATCACGGTGGTCCTCTCCTCCCATCTTCTCCACGACGTGGACCGGATCTGCGAACAGATCGTCATCATCGCCCGGGGCCAGGTGCTGGTTCACGACCGGCTGGAGGCGCTGAAGGCGCGCCGGCCGGGGTCGGCGGAAGTCGTGCTGGCCAGCCGGCAGGCGGATCTGGTCCAGGCGTGCGGGAGGCGCCAGTGGCCCGCCGAGCTCCTCCCCAACGGCCATGTCCGGGTCGAGCATCGGGCCGCAGACCTCAATCCGCTGCTGCGGCTGCTGCACGAGATGGACCTGTCCCCAATCGAGATCATCCCGAGCCCGAACGCGCTCGAGGAGCTGTTCGTGCAAGCCTTGGAGACCGCCCATGCCCCTGCATGACACCCGATATCAGCACTGGGACGGGGCGCATCTGGGCATATGGCGCCGGCGGGCCACCATCGCCCGGAACGCGCTCAAGGGATGCTGGCAGAACAAGTGGACCCGGTATGTGGTGAGCGTGTGCTGGACCCTGAGCCTGACGCAGGCGATGGTTTTGTTCCTGATCGGGCAGCTGCTGGTCAAGGACAGCAGCCTCTACGATTGGGTGGACCAGCTGCATCCGCAGATGCAGGCCCTGGTGCGGTCCTTTGTGGCCTGGCTCGAGGTGAATCCAAAGATCTCCGTCGGCGTGACCCAGAGCCTGCTGTTCTCCGTCTTTGGCTGGCCGCTGCGGATCCTCACGCTGGTGGCCATCGCCCTGGCCATCCCCCACCTCGTCACCCGCGATCTGGGGAGCCAGGCCATCACGATCTATGCCGCCAAGGCGCTGACCCGAATGGACTACATCCTGGGCAAGCTGGGCGGCCTGCTCGGCCTGATGGCGCTGACGTGGCTCGGACCGCTCCTGGCCGCATGGTTCGTCGGGAATCTGCTCGGCCCGAGCTGGCACTTCTTCTGGCACTCGCGCGCGGCGCTGGGCGCGGTGCTGCTCTATGTGGGGCCGGCCATGGTGTTCCTCGGGCTGCTGGCGCTGGGTATTTCCGCGATCTCGGCCCAGGAGAAGGCGACGGTGAGCATCTGGATCGGGCTGTGGCTCCTGGGGAACTCGCTGGTGCCGATTGCCCGCGAGACGCGGGCCTGGCTCAAGTATGCGAGCCTCACCTTCGATCTCGACCAGATTTCGCTGGCGATCTTCGATCCGGTGGCGCACATCCGGGTGGCGCAGGAGAACGTGCCGCTGGTGGGGATGCTGCTGCAGGACCTGCCGGCCCGGAAGCTGGCCGTGTGGGCGCATCCGGAGCTGGCGGGGGCGCTGATCGGCCTGGGGATCATGCTGGCTGCCGCGCTGTTCATCCTCTACCTGAGGATCAAGCCCGAATGACACCGCTCATCCAGGCCCGCGAGCTCAGCCGGTGGTACGGCATTGTCATGGGCCTGAACAACGTCAGCTTCGACGTGCCGCCAGGCATGACCGGCCTCGTCGGCCCCAACGGCGCCGGCAAGAGCACGCTTCTCCAGATCGTCACCGGCCAGCTCCAGCCCAGCTCCGGGACTCTGACGGTCTTCCAGGAGCCGCCCTGGAACAATGCCCGCATTCTGAGCCGGCTCGGCTATTGTCCGGAGAGCGAGGCGGTGCCGCGCGAGCTGATGCCGCTGGACTGGCTGACGGGGCTGGGGTGCCTGAGCGGCCTGGATGCCGCCGCCGCGCGCAGCCGTGCCGAGGCCACGCTCGATCGGGTCCGGCTCGGCCGCGAGCACTGGCAGCGGCGGCTGGGCCAGTACTCGAAAGGCATGCGGCAGCGCGTGAAGCTTGCCCAGGCCCTGCTGCACGATCCGCGCCTGCTGGTGCTCGACGAGCCGATGAACGGCCTGGATCCGTTGGGCCGCCAGGAAATGGCCCAGATCCTTCAGCACCTGGCCAGCCAGGGCGTCAGCATCCTGATCTCGAGCCATATCCTGGCCGAGCTCGAACCGCTCTGCCCCCACATCCTGATCCTGAACTGGGGCCGCGTGCTCGCCTCGGGCGGCCGGCGCGACATCCGGTCCGAACTCAAAGACTGGGCCGAGGAGCTCAGCATCCGTTGCGACGATCCGATCCGCCTGGCCCGCCGGCTGTTCGAGGCCGATCTGCTGCGCGGATTCGACTGCGATCCGGCGGAGAAGACCCTCGAGATCCGCCTGCGGGATCCCGAGGCGTTTTACGCGCAATGGACGGGGCTGCTCCTGTCCAGCGGCGTGGCGGTGCATGAGATACGGAGCCGCACCCAGTCCCTGCGCCAGATCTTCGAGAAGGTCACCGCCTGAGCGCCATTCAATCCATGAGCGAATCCCCTTCCCACCCTGCAGCGGAGCGAGCATCGGACAGCGATCGCCCGACGCCGTGGCGGCGGGCGCTGGGCGGGCTCTGGCGTCTGACATGGAAAAGCCAGCTGACGCTGCGGCCGCTGGCCCGCACGGCGGCCTTCCTGCTGGTGGTGCCGATCCTGGCGCACCTGACGTTTCGGGCGGACCAGCTCGAGCCCTATTATCGGTGGACGACGGATTTCTACCTGCTGCTGCTGGTCCCGCTGTTTTGTCTGTACGGATGCGGCGGGCTGGTGCGCGACGATCTCCAGGGCCACACGCTGCCGTTTCTCCTGACCCGGCCCGTGGGCCGCGCCCGATTTTACCTGGCCAAGCTGGCCTGTCAGCTGGCCTGGATCCAAATGCTGCTGGGGATCGAGTGGCTGTTCCTGCTCACGGTCGGGCTCTGGCATCGAGCGCCGGACGCTGCCGCCATGAGCATCCTGCTGCTGGGCGTGCAGGTTCTGGCGGTTCTGGCGTACGGCACCCTGAGCGCCCTGTTCGGCCTGCTCCATTCCCGCTATCTGGTTCTGGGGCTCCTGTATGGGTTCATCGTCGAGGTGGGCGTGGCGCGGATCCCGACCAACATCAACTCCTTTTCGCTTTCGCACCACCTCCAGACCCTGCTGGCCCGGCATCCGCCGCTGGCGGAGCTGCACGATTGGACGACGGAGGACACATGGTTGGCCGTGCTGGTTCTGACGCTGGCGCCGGTGTTTCTGGCGGGCCTGGGCGCGCTCATCTTCACCGTCAAGGAATACCTCCCGAGCGAGGAGATGCAGAGGTGAAAGAGTCCTGACGGTAGGCAAGAGGCGGACAAGCCGGAACCTCTGCGGAGCGTTTGACCCGCGCAGTTCGAGCGGGTTGTCCGGCAGGGATGGGGATTAGCGCCGGGTGAGATCCCGGAGCTTATTGATGGCCTCGATCGCCTTGGCGTCGCCGCGGTTGGCGGCGTCGTACATGGCGTCGCTGACGGCGACCATGGCCTGGTCGATCGCGGCGCGCTGGTCGCCGCTCAGTCCGGCCTGGGCCCGGAGCTTCTGCATGGTCAGCGTGGCGCCGATGAAATCGTTCGATCCCATGGCGGCGCGCCCTTTGTCCCAGGCTGACTTGATCTCGGCGGGGGCGGTTGCGAAGGCCTTGTCTTCCTTGCTGCCGATGGTGGTGCTCGCCTGCTGCTTGCCGCAACCGGCCACCAGGGGGATCAGGGCGACCAGAGCCAGCCCCAGCCATTGCATCCAGTTCCTCATATGGTTTTCCAGGACGAGATATTGAGCCTTGGCGGGCCGCGGGAAACGGGGGGGGCGACCCGCGATGGCCAGGCGCCTACTGGCCGCCGTTGGACTTGCCGGGGTTGCACCAGAGCAAACCGGGCATCGCCAGCTGCTCCCCCTCGAACCGCTCGAACTTGATGAAATCGACGTGCCCGCCGAAGGCAGTGATGACGGCGCCTTTGACGTGCCATTTGCCGACGCCCTCGCCGCGGTCGGGGAAGCTGCTGGCATCGTTGTAGGCAAAGGAGCCAATGACAGCTCCGGTGTTGGGATTGACCTTCTTTTCGTCGGGCTCCCACTGCATATAGGCGGTGGGCTTGAACATCGTGACCTTGTAGCTGTTTGGCCGCTGATCCTGGATATTGCCATACCCGCAGACGGCGCCGTTCATGATGTAGGTCGAGAGCTTGTTGGCGCGGCCGACCCAGTACTTGTTGACGGCGGCATTGGTCTTGTCCAGGGGGCAGAGATAGACCTTCATGTTCTTGATGTAGGTCCAGTATTGGCCACCCTCATAAGCGGCATTGATGTTGTTGCGGTAGAGGATCGAGGTGATGTCCGGCGGCGCTCCGCCGACGGGGTTGTAGAGCCAGCCGCGGTAGGTGTTGCCCCAGTTGGGATACGTCATCTGGTCGTTATTATCGTTGGCGTACATCATCATGGACAACGCCAGCTGCTTGTTGTTACTGACGCAGTAGGTGCGCTGGCTTTTCTCCTTGGCCTTCGCCAGGGCCGGGAGGAGCATGCCGGCCAGGATGGCGATGATGGCGATGACCACCAGCAACTCGATCAGTGTGAAACCGCGCCCGGCCACACGACGATTCCGCATCAATAACGACTTCATATGCAATGTAACATCTTCAGGCTTGACGCACATTAACGGGAACACCCGCTCGCTGTCAACCATCGGCTCCAGAGGGCCTGCAACACGCCATCTGGCTCGCCAATCCTGAGCTAACATCCGAATCGGGCGCTTGAACAGTGTGCCTTTGCAGGCACAGGATTACTCCTCGGACCGGCCGAACGCGGCCAGGCTATCGAGGACAGTGACACCGTTCTGGAGGAGGGCCTCGATTGCGGCGTCCGGGTGATCGAACCGGAACACCAGCAAGGCCTTATGCGATTGGCGGAGGGAGAAGGCGTACATGTACTCCACGTTGACGCCAGCCTTCTCGACGCCGTCGAGGATCTCGAGCAGGCCGCCCGGGCGGTCTGGCACCTCGATCGCGACCACCTCGGTGACCTTGACGACGCATCCTCCCTTTTCGAGGATCTGGCGGGCCTTCTCCCAATCCCGAAGAATCAGCCTCAGGATCCCGAACTTTTCGGTGTCAGCCAGCGAGAGAGTGATGATGTTCAGGCCGGCCTGGGCGAGCAGGCGGCAGGGGGCGCTCATGGCCCCGGGTTTGTTTTCGAGGAACAGGGAGAGCTGATGAATTTTCATGGGGAGGAGCTGGATGGGAGAGTTACAGGGTGCGCCGATCGATGACGCGTTTGGCCTTGCCCTCGCTGCGCTGGATCGTATGGGGCTCGACGAGGCGGACCGCGACGCGGAGGCCGATCGAGTTTTCGATTCCGCGGGCCAGCCGCGTCTGGAGATCCTCGAGCGCGCTGACGCGGTCGCTGAAGAGCTCGGGGGTGACTTCGACCTGGACCTCGACCTGGTCGAGGCCTTGCTCGCGTGAGAGGATGATCTGGTAATGAGGCAAGGTGCCTTCGATGGCCAGGAGGGCCGCCTCGATCTGGGAGGGGAACATGTTCACGCCGCGGATGATGAGCATGTCGTCGCTGCGGCGGGCGATCCGCTCGATCCGGCGGATGGTCCGGCCGCAGGGGCATTCTTCGGGGATGATGGCGCTGATGTCGTGCGTGCGGTACCGGATCATGGGCATCCCGCGCTTGGTGAGCGTGGTGAGAACCAGCTCGCCCTCCATGCCATCGGGCACCGGCTGATCGGTTTCGAGGTCGATGATCTCCGGATAGAAATGATCTTCGAACATGTGGAGGCCGGTGTGGTGGCCGCATTCGATGGCCACGCCGGGGCCGATGATCTCGGACAGGCCGTAGATATCGAACGCCTCGATGTTGCTCTCGGCCTCGATCCGGAGCCGCATCGCCTCGGTCCAGGGCTCGGCGCCGAACACGCCTGCGCGCAGCGGGAGCTCCCGGATGTTGACTCCCAGGGCCTGGCACTGGTCGAGCAGGTGCAGAAAATAGCTCGGGGTGCAGCAGATGGCGGTGACGCCGAAATCTTTCAAGACCATGATCTGGCGCTGGGTGTTGCCGCCGGAGATGGGGATCACCGTGGCGCCGAGGCTCTCGGCGCCGTAATGGGCGCCCAGCCCGCCCGTGAACAGCCCGTAGCCGTAGGCGTTCTGGATGATGTCGCCCTGGTGCAGCCCGCAGGCGGCGAAGCTGCGGACCATGACGGAGGTCCAGACCGCAACATCCTCGCGGGTGTAGGCCACGACGATCGGCTTGCCCGTGGTTCCGCTCGAAGCATGGACCCGAACCACCTCCTGCATCGGGCTGGCGAACATGCCGAAGGGGTAGGTGTCGCGCAGATCGCTCTTTTGGGTGAACGGCAGCCGCCGGAGATCCTCGAGGGATCGCAAGGAGTTCGGCGTCAGGTTCTTCTCATCCATTCGCTGCCGGAACAGGGCCACGTGATCATAGGCCCGGCGCACCACGCTCTTGAGCCGCCGCAGCTGCAGATCCCGCAACTGCGGGACCGGCAGGTAATCGGACGTGCTGGCGGGGTGGAAACCCTGTCCCTGATCGCACCAAAGTTCGCTCATAATCGTCGATGGGTTGGCTTGGTTACCGATGTCATCTTGACCAAACGGCCCGCGATGCGCAACCATGAAAGCGCGCGATGAAAACGGATCCATCGGTTCAGCGGTCTGGAAGGCTGTGGGGGAACGATTGGCGGATGGCGCGGGGCGGGGCGGGCTTGCTGCTGGCGGTTGTGCTGTTGGCAGCGTGCCCCCTTGCCGGAGCGGCCCCGGGCGGGGCTGTTCAATGGTCCGCCGATTTCGAAGCCGCCGAGCCGGGCAAGCTGCCGGAGGGCATGCTGGTGGTCGACGGCGCCTTTGCCGTCCGGTTGGACGGCGCGAACAAGGTGCTCGAGCTGCCCGGTAATCCACTCGAGAGCTACGGGGTGCTGTTCGGGCCCGCGGAATCGGCCGGGCTGGAGGTTTCGGCGCGGATCCGCGGCACCCGCCAAGGGCGTCGGATGCCGGCTTTCGGTGTGGGTCTCAACGGAGTGGGCGGGTTCCGGCTGCAGGCCAGCCCGGCCCGGCGAGCGCTCGAGCTGTTCCGGGACAATCGGCTCCTGGCGCAAGCGCCTTTCACCTGGCAGTCGAGCCAGTGGATGCAGTTCCGGCTCCGGGTCCGCGCGCTCGACGGCCAGTGGCGCGTCGAGGGCAAGGCCTGGACCACCGGCCAGCCCGAGCCTGCCGATTGGATGATCCGGCACATGACGTCCGTCCAGCCGCCTGCGGGCCGGGCGTCGATCTGGGGCTTTCCATTCGCCGGCACCCCCATCCAGTTCGATGACCTTGCCGTCCGAGCTGTTCCGGACGAGAAATAGCGGCATCCATGAATCGACCATGAAACTGCATCGCATGTTTCCGCCCCGATGGGCGGGGTTCATCGCGGCCGGGTGGGCGCTTGTCCTGGCGATCGGCGCCGGAGCCGTGGAATACAAGGCCGGCGTCGCCCGAGTGCCTATCACGCCGGACCTGCCTTGCTGGCTGTCGGGGTTCGCCGCGCGGAACCATCCCGCGGTTGAGGTGGCGATGCCGCTGTGGGCCAAGGCGCTTGCGCTCGAGGATCGCCAGGGCCGGCGGGCCGTGTTCGTCAGCACGGATCTGATCGGATTGCCCGGGGCGCTATCGGACGAAGTGGCCGCCCGGGTCCAACGCGAGTTCGGGATCGAACGCGCCCGGCTGGTGCTGAACTCGACCCACACCCATAGCGGCCCGGCCGTGCACCCCAACTTGTCGGTCATGTTCGACTGGGGCCCCGAGGACCAGCGCCGCGCCGAGGAGTATGCGAATGAATTGAGGGAGCGGCTGGTGCAGGTGGTCGGGGCCGCTTTGCGCGATCTGGCGCCTGCGAGGCTGGACGCCGGCCACGGCTGGGCCACCTTCGCCATGAATCGCCGCCAGTTCGTCACCAATGGCATTCGAAACGGGCTCAATCCAAGCGGTCCATTCGATCATGACGTCCCGGTGCTGCGCGTGGCGTCGCCCGGCGGGGCCGTGCGCGCCGTGCTGTTCGGATACGCCTGCCACAACACGACCCTGGTCGCCACTTCCTACCGAGTGCATGGGGATTACGCCGGCGTTGCCCAGCGGGAGATCGAACAGAACATCCCGAATGCCACCGCGCTCTTCTTCATCTTGTGCGGCGCGGACCAGAATGCGCAGCCGCGAGGCACGATCGAGCTGGTCGAGAAGCATGGCCAGGCGCTGGCCGCGGAAGTGCGCCGGGTGATCGAGAACCCCATGCAGCCCGTGCGGGGTCCGATCCGCGCCGCCCACACGACCTGCCCTCTCGCGTTTGCCCCCCATGACCGGGCGCAATTCGAGCAGGAACGCCAGACGGGTTCGGTGTTTGCCCAGCGCCGGGCTGCGCTCATGCTGGCCGCCTATGACCAGGGCGCGCCCGCCCGGGAAATCGCGTATCCCATCCAGGCTGTTCGGCTGGGACGCGACTTTACCCTGGTGGCGCTGGGGGGCGAGGTGGTGGTCGATTACGCGTTGCGGATCAAGCGGTCCTACCCGCGAGAAAACATGGTCGTGGCCGGGTATTCGCACGATGTCATGGGATATATCCCCTCGCAACGGATCTTGCGCGAAGGCGGCTATGAAGCCGTGGAGAGCATGATCTATTACGGCCAGCCGGGGCCGTTCCAGCCAGATGTCGAGGAGCGCGTGATGAAAGGGGTTGACCGGGTATTGGTCGATGCGGGCGCGGCCCGGCGGCGGTGATCGATGCCGGGTCAGCGGAACATCCAGGTGATCACCGGCGCCACCACCAGGCTGGGGAGATAATCCGACAGATCCACCCGGAGCAGTTCGAGCACCACCAGCCCGACACAGCAGATCACGATGCCGCCGGTGGCGCTGATCGAATCCAGCAGCGCCCAGTCGTACAAGAAGGGGGCCAGAAAACGCGCCAGCAAGGTGAGGGTTCCCTGGTATGCCAGCACCGGGACCGCTGACAGGATTACCGTCCATCCGAATGTCCGCGCGAAGACGACCGTGGCGAGACCGTCCATGGCCGCTTTGATGGCCAGTGTCCGATACGAGCCGAGCAGCCCTTCCTGCAGCGATCCCAGTATGGCCAGGGGCCCGACGCAAAACAGGAGCGTGCAGGCGAGGAACCCGTCCGGGACGGGCTGGCCGGGGGACTGCTGCGCCTGCTGGAACCGGCTGCGGGCCCAGGCGCCGGCTCGGTTTAGACGTTTTTGCAGGCCGAGCCCTCGCCCGATCCAGCGCCCGAGAGTCATTGCCGCCAGCAGGATCAGGACCTGGCGGAGGATCTGAAGCGGCCGGCCGTTCAAGCCGGCCCACACCATGCTCAGGCCCACATAGACCGTGAAGGCGCCCAGAGCGCGCTGGAGCAGGACCTGCCGGGCATGAGACAGCTGGCGTGCCACGCCGAGGCCGAGCAGGCCTCCCGCCACGATGGCCGCGACGTTGAGCGCGGTGCCGATCATCGGCGCTCCGGGGCGAAGGGCCCGATGGCGCGGATGCCTGTGATGTGCTCAGGGTTCATGCCAAATGACTCGCGGTTTGTCCTTGCACAGGCCATTACCTTGGCGAAATCGCAGGGCCCGCTCAAGGATTTCCGTCCGGCGAGCGCAGTCGCGCGATTGCCACGGGCGGAGGTTTTGGTAGTATGGGGGCATGATCATCGGCGTTCCCAAGGAAATCAAGGCTCAGGAGAGCCGAGTCGCCCTGGTGCCATCGGCGGTGTACCAACTGGTCCGGCGGGGCCACTGCGTGGTGGTCGAGCGGGGCGCCGGCCTCGGCGCGGGATATCCGGACGCGGACTACGAGCAGGCCGGGGCGCGTCTGGTGGGGGAGCACAAGGCGGTGTTTCAGGAGGCGGATCTAGTGGTCAAGGTCAAGGAGCCGCTGCCGGAAGAGCAGGCGCTCCTGCATCGGGATCAGCTGTTGTTCGCCTATTTGCATCTGGCGGCGGACCGGCAGCTGACGGAGGGGCTGATGCGATCGGGCGTGACGGCGCTGGCCTACGAGACGCTCGAGGTGAACCGGCGTCTTCCGCTGCTCGAGCCCATGAGCGAGATTGCCGGCCGGATGTCGATCGTGGTGGGCGCCAATTTTCTGGCGAAGCATTTCGGGGGCAGCGGAGTGCTGCTGGGAGGGGTGCCCGGGGTGCTGCCGGGCCGGGTCGTCGTGCTTGGCGGCGGGGTCTCGGGTGTGAACGCCGCCCAGACCGCGACCGGCCTCGGAGCCGACGTGATCATCCTCGAGGTCGACCTGGACCGGATGCGGTTTCTGGACATCACCCTGCACACGGCGCACACGCTTTACTCGGACGAGATCCACCTGCTCGAGCTCCTGCCCCAGGTGGATCTGCTGGTGGGGGCGGTGCTCGTGCCCGGCGCCCGGGCCCCCAAGCTCATCCGGCGCGAGATGCTGCGCCGGATGCGGCCGGGGAGCGTGCTGGTGGACATCGCGATCGACCAGGGCGGGTGCGCCGAGACATCCCGGCCGACGACCCTGGATCAGCCGGTCTATGTCGAGGAAGGCGTGATCCACTACTGCGTGACGAACATGCCGGCCGCCTACGCGCGCACGGCGACGCTCGGTCTGACCCACGCGACCTGCCGCTATATCGAGACGCTGGCCGATCATGGCCTGGCCGAAGCCTGCCAGCGCCAGCCCGCCGTCCGCAGCAGCATCAATGTCATGAACGGCCAGCTCACCTGCCGCGCCGTGGCCGAGGCCCACGGCATGGACTGGCAGGCGCCGGTCGTTTGAAAAGCCGCGCCGTTCAATCCAATCCGCGGAACGGATTCACAACCGTCACGCCGCCATAGTCCTGCCCATCGTTGAAATCCTGCGAGAGCACGCGCCGAGCGCCCAGCTCATGGGCGGCGGCCAGGATGGCGGCATCGTACGGGTGAATTCGGTAGCGGTCAGCCAGCCGAAAGGCCTGCCGATACAGGCCGTCGGTGCCGGGCACGCACGGGAAAATCAGAATCCGTTCCAGAAAAGCCGACACCTTGATGGCAGGGACGGGGCGCTCCATCTTGCGCGTGGCGACCACCCAGGTTTCCATCAGCACTTGGTACGATGTGCCGAAGTCCTCGGTGGCAATTAAATCCGCGGCCCGATCCCGCCGGGCTCGCTCGGCCGGCGCATCGGACAGCGCATAGAGGAGGACGTTGCTGTCCAGCAGCACGTCAGCGGCGGGCATGACGCTCCTCCCGGGGAGGGATTCGGCCGATTTTGCCGCCGAAGCGGCCGATCATGTCCTGGATCTCGCGGCGGGCCTGGGCCCGGCGTTCTTCGGCGTCCGACAGGCCGCGCAAATACTCGCGGACCATGCCCGACAGAGTGGTCCTGCGCTGGGCGGCCAGGATCCGCGAGCGGTCATACAGCTCGTCATCGATGCTCAAGGTGATGTTCTTCACACTGACACAGTAACTGTGAAGCTGTGCAATATCCAGCGAAAAAGGGCGAGATTCCACTGCTCACCATTTGGCGGACTTCCGCACGCGGCCCAGTTCCGGATACGCCTGCAACACGACGGCGCGGTCGAAGGTGCGGGGCTGGCCAAGATCCACTTCAAGCCAGGCGGCTTTGGCGCCGCTGTCGGTCGCCCAGCGGGTTTCCGGGTTGCCGTCCACCGCCTTGTCGGGGCCGTAGGTGGATTGGTTCTGATACACGTTGGACGACGTGGCTTTGGCTTTTGTCGTGAGCGAAGCCGAGCCGGGCACGCTGATCGCCGGGAGCCGCAGCGCGTCGGTGTCGAGTTCGAGCGCAACGATCGTGTCAAGCGGGGCGCGGTCGCCTTCCGGCACAGAGATCTACAGCCCAGCCTCATGCCGGCCGCGTGCACGGCAGCGGCGAGCTCGGCGCAAACGTCGCGTTGGAAGGGCGTGGCGGCGATGTTGTAGGGGTCCGTCTTCGAGTCCCAGAGCAGGAAGCCGTCGCAGTGCTTGGCGGTGAGGACCATGTATTTCGCGCCGCCGCCGCGGGCGGCGGCCACCCACTGCGCGGCGTTGAAGCTGCTGGGATTGAAATCCCTGAAGAGGTTGTCGTAGACGTCGGCGGGGATCTTTCCCTTGTTGGGGCTGTGGGGGTGGCGGGAGTGGCGGGGCTCGAACCCGTAACCTCTGCCGTGACAGGGCAGCGCTCTAACCAATTGAGCTACACCCCCGCTCGCACGCAGTGAGCCAACCTAAACCACTCCCGGCCGCCCCGTCAATCCGATCCGCGGATCCCCCGGGCGGCGCGTCACTCGGTCAGCTCGATGCGGTAATACCGGATCCGAGGCTCGCCGGCGGCCGGTTCTGCATATTGCGCGGGGCTGCCGGCGCCGAGGATCGGGCTGCCCACCGGCGCCCAGTTGGCCGGATCGAGCATCGATGCCCGCTGGACCTGGTAGGTCCGAGCCTCGAGGGTGGTGAACCGGATCTGGATGTTGCCCGACACAACCTTGATCTCGAGGATCTCAGGCGCCTCTCCCGCGATGACATTGACGACGGCTTCGGCGGCGTTGTCGGACAGGTCGGGATCGGTGGAGAGGCTGGCCACCTGGACACGATTGGTGGCCAGGCCCGTGACGGTGGGCCGGACGGTGACCGTGGCGTACGCAGACGCGTCGCTGTCGAGAGCGCTGACCGTCCAGGTGATGGTGCTGCCCGAGTGCGACCAAGTCCCTTCGGTCACATCCACCGCGACCAGCGTCATGCCCGCTGGAAGCGCGTCCGTGACCACGATTTGGGATGCCGGGTCCGGACCGGCATTGAACAGATCGAGGTAGAAATCGATGTCCGTTTGGACTTCGGCCTCCTCGACCGACGCTGCTTTGAACAGGTTGAGGTTGGCGCCGGTGGGACCGATGCCGGCCTGGTCGACGGTGAACGTGACGCCGCTGACCTGGATCGCGCCGGTCCGCAAACCGCCCGCGTTGGGATCGACTGTGTAGCTGACCATGCCCGGCCCGACCCCCGATGCGCCGGCGGTGACTTGGATCCAGGCATTTTGGCTGATGGCAGTCCAGGCGCCGTCGTCGGTGGTATAGACACTGAACGACCCGCTTCCGCCGGCGGCGGGAACATTGGCCGAGTCCGGATCGATCACCACAATCGGGCCGCTGCCGGCCGCCTGCTGGACGGTGAACGTCTGGTTGCCGATGGTGATCGTTCCGGTGCGGGCGGCCCCGTAGTTGGGCATCACTATGTACATGACCTCGCCGTTGCCCGTGCCCGACTGGCCAGTGATCACGAAGATCCAGTCCGGATGGTTGCTGGTGGCCGTCCATGTCGTGGACGAGGAAGCCGTCACATTGACGATGCCGCTGCCGCCCATGCTGTCTACCGAAGCCTGGCTGGGATTGATCGTGACGGATCCGGCGGCGGCGCCGGCCTGGTTGATCGTGAAAACCTGCCCTTCGACCACGATCGTGCCGGAACGCGAGCTGGTGCCGGTGTTGGGATCGACCTCAAACACGATCGGCCCTGTCTGGTTGCCCGACGACACGGTCAGGAAGATCCAGTCAGCAGCCGTGCTGGCGGTCCATTCGCAGCCGGCGGAGGTGTTCACGGTCACTGTGCCCCCGCCGCCCGCGGAAGGTATGTTGGTGCTCGAGTTCGAGAGCGTGTAGGTGCAGGCGGCGCCGGAGCTTTGGTTGACCGTGAAGGTGGCAGTGCCGACCTTGAGCGTTCCGGTGCGGGCGGCCCCGGTGTTGGCGCTGACCCGGTAGGTGACCGGGCCGGGACCGGTGCCGCTGCCGCCGGTCAGGATCTGGATCCAAGCGTTCGTGTTGGCAACGGTCCAGGCGGTTCCCGAGGAAGCATTGACTTGGAAGCCGTAATCGCCTCCGGCGGCCGGGACGGACTGGTTGACCGGGATCAGGGTAATTGCGCCAGGTGTGCCGCCATCATCAGTGATTTTGACGAAAAAGATGTCGTTGTCGCCGCCGCCGTATGTTGCCTGGTAGGGGTTCTTGGTCGGGAAATTCGGGGAGCTGGTGGCGCCGGCCAGGATGAGGGAGCCGCCGGAGTCGCGTTGGAGGAAGCCCAATTCGTCCCCGCTGCCGCCGAGGTAGGTCGAATAGACGAGGGCGCCGGCGCTGGAGATCTTGGTCAGGAAGAGGTCCTGGAGGCCGCCGCCAAACGAGGCTTGGATCGGGCTGGCGATGGGGAAATTAGGCGAGGAGGTTGTTCCAGCGATGATGAGGTTGCCGGAGGCGTCGGTGAGGTAGCCGTAGGCCTGGTCGGATCCGCTGCCGCCGAGGTAGGTGGCATAGACCATGCTGAAATCGGCGGAATTCAGTTTGGCGATAAACACGTCGCCGATCATCGAGTAGGGCATGCCTCCGGCGCCCCCATAAGCGGGCTGGAACGCGTTTCGGGTGGACAGGTTCGAGGAGGTCGTCATGCCAACCAGAAGCAGGTGGCCGGCGAGATCGTAGCGGATGCTGCCGCTGTCGGATCCATTGCCGCCGAGATAGGTCGAATAAAGGATGGAATTGCCGCTCGAGTTGAGCTTGGTCAGGACAATGTCGCCGGCGCCGCCGCCGTAAGCGGCCTGGATGGGATTGCGAGTCGGATAGTTTGCCGAGTCCGTATGGCCGCAGACGAAGATCTGGCCGCTTGCGTCCAGCTGCAGGATCGACACGGAGCTTTCATCGCCGCTGCCGCCCAGGTAAGTCGAGAAGACGAGGGCATTGCCGCCTGCCGCCAGCTTCGTCACGAAAATGTCCCCATCTCCGCCGCCATAGGCGCTCTGCGCGGCGTTCAGGGTGGGGAAGTTGGTCGAGGAGGTCGTGCCGGCGAGGTAGAGATTGCCGGAGGCATCCACGGCATGGATGGTGCCCAAGTCATCCCCTTTGCCGCCGATGAATGTCGAGAAAACCACGCCGCCGCTGGCGGCGTTCAGCCGCGTCACGAAGAGGTCTCCACCCATGAACTGGGCCGAGCCCCCCCCGTATGTCGACTGGTAGGCATTGGCGGTGGGGAAGTTGGGCGAGGCCGTGTTGCCCGCCAGGATGACGATGTCGCTGCTCTGAATCCATAATTGCAGAAGACCGAACTCGCTGCCCGATCCGCCGAGGTAGGACGCGTATAACCGGGCGCCATTGGCGTTATACTTGGCGTAGAATCGATCCCAGGTCCCCCCGCCAAACGCCGACTGGAAGGCATTGGCTGTGGGGAAGTTGGTCGAGGATGTCACGCCGTGGGCGTAGATGGCGCCGGCGGGATCCACCTGGAAATCCCCGACCTCGTCCCCGCTGCCTCCGAGATAGGTCGAGAAAATGAGCCCGTTGCCGCTCGAGTTGAGCTTGGTCAGAAACATGTCCCGAGCGGGCCCAAAGAACGGGGACTGCCCCACTCCACCGAACTGGGATTGGACGGCGTTGGCGACCGGGAAATTGGTCGAGTCGGTCTGCCCGTCCAGGAGCACGTTGCCGGAGGCATCGACGTGCAGCACGCCGCCGTCATCATCGCCATCGCCCCCGAGATAGGTCGAGTAGACCAGCGCGCTTCCCGCCGCATTGAGTTTGGCCACGAAGGTGTCCAGCCCTCCCCGGCGGGTGTTCTGATAGGGATTCTGGAGCGGGAAATTGGGTGAGGTAGTGGTCCCGGAGAGATAGGCGTTGCCGGCTGCATCGAACGCCACGTCGCCGGTGTCATCTCCGCTGCCTCCCAGGTAGGTCGAGTAGGCCAATACCGGGTCGATCACCAGAGGGTGATCCGGATGATAGGGTCCAACGTCGAATCGGACGCGGACGCCGGGCTGGCACAGCCCGGCCACCATCTCGAGAGGTTCGGCGGCGATGGCGGGCTCGAGGCCCGCCACTGTGAAGCGGCCCGGGATAGGCAAGCGAGTGCCTTCGATTTCCTGGTAGACCGTCGGGGCCAGGAACCGCATCGGCCGGCCTGCCGACTCGATCACCAGGTCGCCAGCTTCGTCCACGTGAACGGCCTCGGCCCCATGGATGCCCAGCTCGATGGCATCGGGCCGGGCGCCCGGCGCCAGCACAAAGTCGTACTCGAGCTGGCGCTGGTTGCCGTAGAATACAAGATCGACACCCGGGTAGACCTGCTCGTAACGCACCCGCGCATAGGTGGGCACATTCACCTGCCAGCGGGACGGATCGTTTCCGCGCAAGTAATGAGCTCGGCCCGGCAAGGGTTGCTCGCCGCGCAGGGCGGCCAGCGGGCTCGCATCCACCAGCTCGATTCGCACCGGCTGGCCGACCCCGAGTTGCACGAAGACCGCCTCGCGCGGGGTCAACGCCAGGGCATATCCGTTGCCGCGCGCGAGAAACCGCGCCGCAGGATCGGCCTGGCCCTGGTTCGCCTCGAAACTCAGAGGCAGCGCTTCGATGTTCCGGCCCTCGAACGCCGGATTGGGCGCGATGGCGCTGGCGGCGAACCCGCCGGCCGCAAGAACCGCGATCAGGATCCCCTTGACTCCGAGTTTCAGTTTCGCATGCATGGGTAAGTTCCTTTAATACAAATAACAATGGCAATCTTATACTGACGCCCCCATCTGCAGCAAGTAAATTCGTCAGGCATGGGCGGCGGATCCGGGATCCTGTGGGGTTTGGGGATGCCGGGACCGCTGGATCCTGCGGCTTAGGGTCTGTGCAAAAATAAATTCCGATTTTGCTGGAAGGGATTGGGCGGGCTGGCGAGGCGCGCTCGAGAAGAGCGTGTTGCGTATCAAGGAACCGCCCGCTGCGAAATCCGCAACCGAAGGAAGCGTTGAGAGGCGTCTGCGGGGAAGGAGACCACGGTCTGGCCAGTGGCATCGAAGGCCAGACACTGCTCCGGAACGGGCGCCCAGGAGTGGAGATTGGCGGACCACTCAGGCTGGACCTCCACCAGCCGGAGCCGGTCCGGATCCGGCCGGTACCGGGCCGAAACCGGCGTGGTGGAAGAATCGATGGCCAGCGGCGGTGGGCTGGGCGATCGGGGATCGAGTCCGAAAACGAACTCGGCCAGGTTGGGGATGCGGTCGGCATCGGGATCGTCCCCCGGATCGCCCGCAGCGAGCGCATTGGCCGATGCCCAGTCGCGATAGGGCTGCATCGGATCGATCCCGATCAGCCCTAGGATCTCGCCGTCCGTGATCGGCGCCGCCTCGAACGCGTAATCGAGACGAAACGCGTCGAGGATCTTGCGGGCGATGATGGCCTGGAGACAGGTGTTGGGATGCAGTCCATCGCGGGTGAACTGGAATCGAGGGTGGTTGTCGGGGTGGCTTCCCGGGAAGAGATCCACGGGGCCGATCCAGGCGGTTTCGCCGGCCGCGAGCTGATGGGTTTCGGAGAAGGCGTCTGCGACGGGGATGCCGCGGTCGGCGGCCAGGGCGGCGATGGCCTGGTTGGCGAGCAGGGTGGCGGCGGTGGCGCGGGCCCGCTTGAGCGGATCGGGAATGTCGGCCTGTTTGTCAGGGGCAGCCCCCAGGTCCGGCAGGTTCACCACCACCACGCGGAGGCCGGGTTCTTGTTCTCGAACGAAATCCAGCACCTGCTCGAGATCGTGGCGGAGGGCGTCGATCAATGGAACCGGATCGTTGCCCTCGCACAGGGAGCGGTAGTTGGCGCGGAATTCATTGGCGCCGAGCCAGACCACCAATCCATCCGTCCGGTTCCTCAAGCCGTCCGCAATCTGTTGTTTGTAAGCAAGGTATTGGGGATGGGAGAAGATCGTGCTGTTGACGATCTGCTCGAAATGGGACGCCTCGAAGCCTGGAACGGCGAAGTTGTTTTCGTAGCCCGAAAAGCGCAGCAGCCCCCATTGCAGCAGATCGGTTCCGTATCCGCCCAGATCCACTTGAGCTGGGCGCAGCCGCCCCAGGACCTCGACCCAGCTCATCGATTCCCAACCGGACACGGTAATGGCGGCATACACCGTCGGATCATCCACACCAGCAATGCCGGTGAGGGAATCGTATTCGGCGGACAAGCTGTCGCCGATGATGGCCAGCCGCAGCGGCGGTGGGCTGAAAGCCTCCGCACCGCGCGCGGCAGACGCCCACGCCGCAATGATCCCGGCGGCCCAAAACCGAATGAGATAAAACGGCGTGCGAACGAGTCCGGGGAGCAGTGTCATTGGGATTGCGCTCTCTTCAGGTCGAAGTGGAGTGTGACGCAATTCAAGAGCGCCTGAATTCGTTCGAATGTTTGCCAGTCCAAGAGGTCTTTGTCCTCGAGCCGAGTGACAGTCTCGACGAGGGGCGGGAAACCGAGGAACGGGCTCAAGGTGGCCGGCGTGAAACCTTCGGCTTCAGCGCGCAGGCGCACGGTGGCGGGGATCGCAATCGTGCCGGATCCGCCGGCCAGCCGGTGCCGGAGCCCGAACTGGGGTTTCGTCCCTCGATAGTTCACTTCGGTCAGCGTGGCATCCAGCGGGCGGCCTGAGCCGGCTTCTCGGACCTGGACATGAACGGTCGCCTGGAACGGATCCGGTGGGCGCCATGGTTTTTCGTCAAAGAAGAAAGCCCCGGTGGCTGCACGTTCGAGTTGCGGGCTGCTGCCGAAAAGCCGAGCTGAGTACCACGAGGTCCGGCCTTCCTTGATTGTGAGGTTCGTTTGAAACCGATGGGGCTGGCCGCTGAATGCGTATTGCCAGAAAGGCTGTCCGCCGCGCAGAATCTCGAGACGCGTCAGACCGCCAGTTGCGGCGCCCGAAGCCCAACACTCGATGCGCATCCCGCGAGGCCGTCCGTCCGCCGGAAATGAGCTGCCCGGAGGCCTTCCATCGACTGACACCAGGAGCAGCGGGCCGGTGGTTGCGAGCGTCCGCCCCTGCACGATTGCCTGAGCCGCCGCCGGGATGGAGAAACCGCCTTCGATGAATGTGTAAAGGCGAGCGGTGCCGGGCTGCGCGCCTCCGGGCCGGTCAAAACAAGCGTCGGATGATGCCGTGGCAGCCAGACGGTAACCGTGGTTCAGAAGGAGCGCCCAGAGCCGATACGACTTTTCGTCCGCCCCAAACTCGCCCGCACCGGTGATGACGTCGATGCCATCGAAGGTTGGGCCCGCCACCACATCCAGCGGAAGCTCGGCTGCCATGTTCGATATGCGCATGCGATCCTGACGGGGATACCCGCCTGATCCGCCCCACGGCCCGGTCCACCACCGCGCCGGATGGGTATAGACAGCGACGCCCCCCTGGGCGCGGATCGCGGCGTGCGACTCGAAATTGGCGAACGAGGGCTTGGCGGACTCGTAATCGCCGGCGCTCGCTTGCAGCAGCATCGCGATCGAATCCGCGCCGTCCGGTGTGCGGCCGCGCATGCCCAGGGTCCAGCCATGCCCCAGACATCGGCTCGCGTCTCCGAGGTAGTAATTCTTCGGCGCCTCGAGGTTCCAGGTCAGCACGCAATCCGGCAGCGAGCGCCGGGCCAGCTCGGCCTCCAGCCGTTCGGGGATTGGATTCGTGAGAGCCCACGATTGTCCCAAGGAAAGATACTGCAGGTCTTCGGCCTGCGCCGCCAGGGCCAGCTGGTCGAAATCCACGGCCACGGTTCTCTCGCCGTGGATCATGTGAACGTGGCTGTCGCCGGCAAACCAACCGCGCCGGCGGAGATCCACGCGCCTTTCCAGCTTGATTTCGATTGTGCGGATCTCGCCGGCACGCAAGTCGATTTCCTTTTCGGCCGCCTCCAATTCCGGCCCCCGAGTGACGCGCAACCTCGTCGGCCCGGGCAGCAGGAGTCGGGCGAAAACACCCGAGGATCGAAACCTTCCCCGCAACCCGTCGCCTTCGGTCAGCAGTCGTCCGGTAGAATCGACGAGCGTCACGGTGCAGGCGACGGGTAGTCCCGTCTCGCCGCTAAGGATTCGCACGCGAAGTTCGGCCCGCGAGATTGCATTGGATTCTGTGAGCGCGGAGGTCTCCGACTTCGCTCCCATGGCGGCGGCTGTATCGGAAGACGCCAATCCCAGCACGATGGCCGCCCAATAGATGCGCGTTTTCACTCGGAGCGGGATCGTAGTCAGTTTTCGTTCGATCTGCCAGGAGGATTCAGATGCTGGACTGCGAAAATCGTCCAAACTTGGCATTCCGGATTCGGAGTTCTGGCTTCAACGGATTCGAGTTACAAAAGCGCAGCGAGAATCGAGTGGAGCCATTCCGGTTCCGTGGCAGGATAGATCCATGACCGATTACGAACGCATTGCTCGAGTCCTTCGCCATCTGGACGGCTCCCGCCGGGCGCGTTCGGAGGCCGGCGCGCCGCCCCAAGGGGATCGACCAGCCGCGCTCGACATCCAGAAGCTCATTTCGGGATGGGCGGCGATTGCGCCGGAGGATTTTCTTCAATACCTGACTATCGAGTATTCGAAGGAATGTCTTCGGCGAGGCGCGAGCTCGCTGGGCGCCGCGCAGGTGCCGGCGCCCTCCGATCCAATCCGCCGAGGCAGCCTTCTTCTCGATCTGCAGGCGGCTTCGACGGCCGAGCTGAGATCGGGCGGCGAGGGGCAGACGATCAGAGCGGGATGGGCCGCGAGCCCGTTTGGCCGATGCCTGGTGGCCGAGAGCGACCGGGGCGTATGTTGGCTTGCCTTTGCGGATTCAGAGACTGGCCGGGCCGAGTGGGGCGCGCTCCGGCGGGCCTGGCCGGGCGTGCGACTGCTTCGGGACGACAGTCGCGCTGGAGAGCTGGGCCGAAGGATCTTTGGACCGTCTCGTCGCATCCCGTCGCGGCCGCCGTTGCAGGCATGGGCGCGAGGCACCGAGTTTCAGGCGCGGGTTTGGCGGCGATTGCTGGACGTGCCGCCGGGCGCCCGGATCAGTTACGGGCATCTGGCGGCGGCGGTGGGGCAGCCTGAGGCGGCGCGGGCTGTGGGAGGCGCGGTGGGCCGGAACCCGCTCGCCTATCTGGTTCCCTGTCACCGGGTGGTTTGCGAGGACGGGCGGGCGGGCGGCTACCGATGGGGGACGGTTCGCAAGCGGGCGATGCTGGTCTGGGAAAGCCGCGGCGCCGGATTCAGATCCTAGCTCCGAGCGCGGCCTTTTTCGGGGGCCCGATCGAGCTCGAGGATGCGGATTGCGCGGAAATCGAACGACTTGTTTTCGGCTTGGATCCCGAGATACCCCCGGCGGGCCTCGAGCTTGTCGGTCTCCCAGGCGCGCTCGCCGTCGACGTCCAGGACGGCGGTTCGGCCGCGGACCTCGAGCCGCACCTTGAACCACTGGTTGACCGGGATTCGGGCCGTCTCCGAAGGCACGACGGGCCGAAAGCCTTGGACCAGACCCAGCAGCGCGTCGTAGCGCAGGTTCAACTGCCAGCCTTCCTTGGGCCAGGGCTGGCCCTCGAGCCCCGCCCGGAAGAAGAAGCCGCTGTCGTATTTCTCCTCGAGCGCGCGGCACTCGAATTCGAGGATGAAATCGCCGTATTGCTTTTCGGTGCGGAGCCAGCCCATGCCCTTGACCAGCCTGAGATTGCCGTTTTTGGCCTCGAAGGAGACGTCGTGGACCGGCGCCCAACCGGCAAGGTCCTTGCCGTTGAACAGCCGCGTCCAGCTCTCGGGAGACGATTCGGCCGCCAGGGCGCAGCCGACGATCAGACAGATCCCCGCTCCCGTAATCCAGCGACGCAACGACGCATTCGGTTTCATCGGATCCGATTAAGCGCCGGGGCCGGGGCCGCGTCAAGGCGCCGGTGGCGTTTTGAGCAGTTGGTTTTCGGGATGTGACGGCTCCGGGGCTGGAGGCTGGGCTGGGGCGGCGGAGCGGGCGAGCAGTTCCTCGAACTCGACAATCTCCTGGATTTGGCGGAGGAACCACGGATCGATCCGGGTCAAGGCGTGGATCTCCTCGAGGCTGAATCCGCCGCGGAAGGCGTGGCGGATGAAGAACAGGCGATCGGCGTTGGGAACGGTGAGCTTTTGGCGGATGAGATCCCGGGGCAGAGGCTGGCGGTCGTCGTAGGATTCGGCGCCGACACGCCACGGCTTGCCGTCGCCGCCCAGGCCGCTGCGGCCGATCTCGAGCGAGCGGAGGCATTTCTGGAGAGACTCCTTGAAGGTCCGTCCGATGGCCATGGCCTCGCCGACGGATTTCATCTGGGTGGTCAGGGTGGGGTCGGCCTGGGGGAATTTCTCGAAGGCGAAGCGGGGCACTTTGACCACCACGTAATCGATGGTGGGCTCGAAGCTGGCCGGGGTCTCGCGGGTGATATCGTTGCGGATTTCGTCCAGATGATATCCGACGGCGAGCTTGGCGGCGATTTTGGCGATGGGGAATCCGGTCGCTTTCGAGGCCAGGGCCGAGGATCGCGACACCCGCGGGTTCATCTCGATGACGGCCATGCGCCCGGTGTCGGGGTGCACGGCGAACTGGATGTTGGATCCCCCGGTCTCGACTCCGATCTCGCGGATCACGGCGAAGGAAGCGTCGCGCATGATCTGGTATTCCTTGTCCGTGAGGGTTTGGATGGGGGCCACCGTGATGGAGTCGCCGGTGTGGACTCCCATGGGATCGAGGTTCTCGATGGAGCAGACGACGACGCAGTTGTCGGCCCGGTCGCGCATGACCTCCATCTCGAATTCCTTCCATCCGATGAGCGATTCCTCGACGAGGATCTCGGACACGGGCGACAGATCCAGCCCCTGTCGGGCGAGGGATTCGAACTCCTCGCGGTTGTAAGCGATGCCGCCTCCGGCGCCGCCCAGGGTGTAGGCAGGCCGGATGATCAAGGGGTATCGGCCGATCCTTTCGGCAACGCGGATGGCGTCGGGCAACTGGCGGGCGGTGCCGCTGAGGGGGACATCCAGCCCGATCCGCTCCATGCACTCCTTGAAGAGCTGGCGGTCCTCGCCCCGCTCGATGGCCTGGGCGTTGGCGCCGATCATCTCGACGCCCAGTTGCTGGAGAGTCTCCGCCCGCCACAGCGCCATCGCCGTGTTCAGCGCCGTCTGCCCCCCCAGCGTCGGCAGCAGGACCAGCTTGCCCGGATTCCCCAGACGATCCAGCTCGGCCTTCTCCCGGAGAATGATCTTCTCGACAACCGCCGGCGTGATCGGCTCGATATAGGTCCGATCCGCGAACTCCGGATCGGTCATGATGGTGGCGGGATTGGAGTTGAGCAGGACCACCCGGAATCCCTCTTCGCGAAGGGCCTTGCAGGCCTGGGTTCCCGAGTAATCGAACTCGCAGGCCTGTCCGATCACGATCGGGCCGGCGCCGATGATCAGCACGGAATGGATATCGGTGCGCTTGGGCATAATACCGGCCGCGGATGGTACGGGCGAGGCTCGGGGAATGAAACTAAAAAACGCGCGCAGGCTTCTGGAGCCCCATCTTCTTCATCCGCGAGAGCAAGGTGGTAGGTTTTACGCCGAGGAGCTCGGCGGCGCCGCCCGGGCCCTTGATCTTCCAGCGGGCTTTTCCCAGGATCACCAGGAGATTCTCGCGCTCGCGTCTCTGCAGCTCGGCTTCGGTGAGGAATTCCGGCTCCATTTTGGGGCGCTTGCTCGAATCGGCCGGGGTGTTGGGCGCAGCGGAGGCGGCGGCAGGAAGATCGAACTCGAGCGTTCCGCCCCGGGCGAGGATGACGGCGCGTTCGATCACGTTGCGGAGCTCGCGCACATTGCCGGGCCAGTCATAGCTCTGAAGGCGGGCGACACCCGCCCGGGTCAGCCGGGGCTCGGGGCACCTCAATCCCTTGACGGACATCTCGACGAAGTGTTTGGCCAGGAGCGGGATGTCGTCTTTTCGCTCCTTGAGAGTGGTGACATGGATCGGGAACACGTGGAGGCGGTAATAGAGGTCCTCGCGGAACCGGCCTGCGGCGACAGCCTTCTTCAGATCCTGGTTGGTGGCGCCGATGATTCGGACATCCGCATACCGGGTGCGGTCGTCCCCGACGCGCTCGTAGCGCTTTTCCTGGAGGACGCGCAGGAGCTTGCCCTGCATCTCGAGAGGGACTTCGCCGACCTCGTCGAGCAGGAGGGTGCCGCCCTCGGCGGTCTCGAACCGGCCGGCGCGATCCTTGATGGCGCCGGTGAATGCCCCCTGGACATGCCCGAAGAACTCGCTCTCGAAAAGGTCCTTAGGGATGGAGGCGCAATTGACCCGGACCAGCGGGCCATCCTTGCGCCGGCTCCGGCGGTGGATTTCGTGCGCGACCAGCTCCTTGCCCGTCCCGGTCTCTCCAAAGATCAGGACCGACGCGTCGGTGGGGGCGACCAGATCGATCTGGCTGACGATCTGGCGCAGGGCGGCGCTTTGGCCGATGAGGTCGCCGAAGGCTTTGGCTTCGACCACCTCCTCTTGCAGGTAGGTGTTTTGGAGCTCGAGCTGGGCCTTCAGACGCTGAATCTCCTCGAATGCCCGCGCGTTGGCGATCGCCGCCGCAATATGGCTGGCAAAGACTCGGCCCCAGGGCTGGGCTTCATCCGGCAGATCCCTGCGCGTGAAACCGACCAGGACGCCCATGACCTCGCCTTTGTACACCATCGGCATCGCGCCGCACCCGCGAATTTCCTCCTGCCCGACCCACTCGAAGCCGGTCATGTCCTCGGAGTGCGGATCGCACTGCTTGATCTGGATCTCGAGCCCGGCGGCGGCCTTGCCGAGGATGCCGATGCCCAGCGGCATGCGGGCATGGGGATCGTCGATGCGCGGTGCATCCCGGCCTGAATGGGGCAATGGAATGCCTCTGCCCGCAGCCAGGTGGAGGCAGCGGGACTGGTCGAGGCATTGGCGCCTGCGCGGGCAGCTCCCGCAGATGTCGCCCGGCTCGATCAGCCAGATTTGAGCGAACGAGATGTCGGGTCGGCGGACCATGCGGCCCACTAACATGTCCAGGAGCCGTTGCAGCGACTGCTCATGGGCGATGTCGAGAAGCGCCTGCGCCACGCGATTGGGGTCAAACCGGCTATCGCTGGTCGATTCCATCGCCTTTTGACTCTCGCAGAGTATGGACGAACCGTCCAACCCGATTTGGACGATTTTTCGTCCCATCCATCGGCCAGCGGACGGTCTGCTCGGAGTGTCAAGGCAATGGGGTCAAACCACAGTTTGGGAGAGAAAGGAAATCCGCTTAGGGTCTGTGCAAAAATTACTTCCGATTTTGGCGGGAGCGCCGCCGGGCCAGATGCGAGGCGCCTGCCTGCCCCGGCGGCGCAGGCAGGCAGGCAAGGGAGGGAGTGTATCCCCCTGCGATACTCGACCGACCGAGCCACGAAGCAGATGGCCCGGCGCCGCCCCGCCCCTGCGGGCTGGGGGCCTTGGGCGCGCTGGCTGTGTTGCTCCTCGCTCACAGACCGCGCGGGTATGCTCGCTCGTCGCGCCTTGCCAGCCCGCCCAATCCCCTCCAGCAAAATCGGAATTAATTTTTGCACAGACCCTTATCAACTCCCGGAGCTTAGCATCCAAGCCGGCGGGCTCTCCTTGGAACGTAAAGCCGTTGGATTGGCCGGCCCGGCTCGACTCCCGCGACGGCGCGCTTTGTACCGCCACCGCCAGAGGAACTGGAGAATTGTGTCGCCGGATGGGAGCGATTCCTGCACGAATCGGACTTGCCGCCGCTGGTGGTCGCCGCGCTGATGCACTACCAGTTCGAGGCGATTCATCCGTTTCTGGACGGGAATGGCCGCTTGGGACGGCTTCTCGTCACACTGTTTCTTATTGAGAGTTGGATTTGCTGGCGGACAACCCATTTGTGACGGTGACAGGCGTGGCGGAGAAGCTGGACCTCGCGTTCACCGCCGCGCAGCGCGCCATCCGGCGGCTGGAGCAACTTGGGGTTCTGAAGCAGAAAGGCGAGGCGCAGCGCGGGCGCGTCTTTTGCGCGCAGAGCATTCTGGATGTGCTCGAGGAACCTGCCCGGCTGAATCGCTGGGAGGCGGCGCCAACCCCGCCGGCGGCTTGACCCATCACCCAAACATCATCCATGCCCAAGTCGAAGGTCGAAGGGAAAAGTCATCGCGCTGATCACCGCGGCTCATTACGTAATCGATGACACCGGGATATTCAACTCGCACCTTCCGGGGCATGAGCGCTTGCCTTGTGCCTCCATTGCTGACAAGTCAACAGCCGATTGCGGAGTATTCTACGGTCTGACCCCATCGAGCGGTCTGACCCCATCGACCATCGATGTCTGTGTTTTGCAGCTTCGACACGCGCCAGTCCACCGTTGCCAGCCGTGTTGGCTTGACGGCCACTGTGCCCTGACAATGGGCCGTGATTTCTGGACGTGGACAGCATGGCGCACGGCCGCAACACCCGCGACAAACCGCGGGGGGGCGCTGTTGACTGCCATGCACGGTTGACTGCGATGCAGGGGCAACGGTAGGATTTTGTTGTGGCTCTCCTGGAATTCGCAAACCGCTTCTTGCGGGTCATGGCCGGGATCGGGCTTGGCTTGTCCTGCCGCGCGCACGATCTGCCGCCTGGAACATCCCCGCTCACTCTCGAAGGCGATCTCTCGGCGCAAATGGTGGAGGGGATTGACCGTTTCCTCCAGGACGAGACCGAGCGGGCGGTCCTCAACCGCGCCGCGTGGTGGCGGCGCGATCTGTCCTCGATCGCGGCTTACGAGAACTCCGTGCGCCCGAACCGGGAACGGTTCCGCCGGATGATCGGGGCTGTTGACCCGCGGCTGCCGGTGGCCGTCCTCGAGTTCGTGTCCGACACCCGGCATCCGGCTCGAGTGGCGGAGACGGATCGTTTGACCGTCTTTGCCGTTCGCTGGCCGGTGTTCGAAAATGTTTATGGCGAGGGGCTTTGGCTCCGGCCCAAAGGAAGGGTGCGGGCGCGCATCGTGGCGATTCCGGACGCGGACCAGACGCCCGAGATGGCGGCGGGCCTTGCGGCGGGACTGCCGGCCGAACGCCAGTTCGCACGCCGCCTGGCCGAGCACGGCTGCGAGGTGCTCGTGCCGGTCCTGCTCGACCGCCGGGATGCCGGATCGGGAAACGCCGCGCTTGGCAAATGGACCAATCAACCGCATCGCGAGTGGATCTATCGCCAGGCGTTCGAGCTGGGGCGCCACGTCATTGGGTACGAGGTGCAAAAGGTGATGGCGGCCGTGGATTTCTTCGCCAGCCTGAACGCGGCATCCGAAGGCGAACAGACGAGCATCGGAGTCATGGGTTACGCCGAAGGCGGATTGATCGGCCTGTACGCGGCGGCGCTCGATACGCGGATCCGAGCCGCGCTGGTCAGCGGCTACTTCGACTCGCGCCAGCACGTCTGGCAGGAGCCGATCTACCGCAATTTGTTTGGCCTGCTGCGCGAGTTCGGCGATGCCGAGATCGCCGGGCTCATCGCCCCCCGTTGCCTGGTCATTGAGCATAGCCCGGCTCCCGCCGTGAATGGGCCGCCACCCGCCCGATCCGGCCGGTCGGGCGCCGCGCCCGGCCGGATCGAGACGCCCGCCTTCCAGAGCGTGGCCATGGAACTGGAGCGCGCCCGGGCCCGGCTCGACGCCGGCAGTACCGGCCTGTGCGGCTGCTTCGAGCTGGTCGCCGGCAGCCAGGGACGCCCCATCGGACCGGGGTCGGAACCCGCCTTGCTGGCGCTGCTGAACCGGCTTGGGGTCCAGATCGGCCGCCTGGACGCTCCGGGCGCCGCCCCCCTCGATCGGCGTGCCGGTTTCGATCCCTGTCCCCGCCAGGAACGCCAGCTCCGGGAGATGGAAGGGCACACCCAGCTGTTCCTGCGGCAATCCGAACGCGCCCGGAAGGATTTCTTCTGGAGCAAGTTGCCGCCGGGCTCGACACAAGACTGGAGACGGGCCTGCGCGCCTTTCCGCTCCATGTTCGAGGAGGAGAGCATCGGCCGGTTCCCCATTTCGGATGCGCCGGCCGATGTGCGCGCGCGCCGGCTTTTCGACCGGCCGAAGTGGACCGGTTATGAGGTCGTTATGGACGTCTTCCCGAGCGTGTTCGCATGGGGATACTTGCTGATACCGAAGGATCTCGAGCCGGGCCAGCGCCGGCCGGCGGTCGTCTGCCAGCACGGATTGGAAGGGCTGCCAGCGAGCGTGATCGACGAAGACCCGTCCAGCCGGGCCTTTGGCCCCTATCAAGCATTCGCGGCGCGGCTGGCGGAGCGCGGTTACGTGGTCTTCGCGCCTCACAGTCCCTACCGCGGCGGCGACCGGTTCCGCGTTCTGCAGCGCAAGGCCAATCCGCTGGGCAAATCGATCTTCTCGATCATCATCGCGCAGCACCGGCGCGCGCTCCAGTGGCTCGGGACATTGCCTTGCGTGGATGCGGAACGGATTGGCTTTTACGGCTTGTCGTATGGCGGCAAGACGGCGATGCGAGTGCCGGCGGTCGTCGAAGGATACGCGCTGTCGATCTGCAGCGGCGATTTCAATGAGTGGATCGCCAAGAACGTCTCGACCGACTTCCCCGCCAGCTACATGTTCACCGGCGAATACGAGATCTACGAATGGAACCTCGGGCCCCAACTCGGCTACGCCGAGATGGCCGCGCTGATCGCGCCGCGGCCGTTCATGGTCGAGCGCGGGCACCGGGACGGCGTCGCGATCGACGAGTGGGTCGCCTATGAATATGCCAAGGTCCGCCGGCTCTACGCCCAGCTTGGCATTGGCGAGCGCACGGCCATCGAGTACTTCGACGGGCCGCACCAGATCCACGGCGTCGGCACGTTCGAGTTCCTGGACCGGCACCTGCGCAAGTTTAGAACTGGCCCCGTCGATTGATGGGGTCGGGCACAGGAAGCGGCCCTTTGTGTCATTCGTTATGACCGCCCCCTTCTCCCCAACCTCGCCGCGATGGGCAGGATCTTGTCGAAATGCCGGTCGCAATGCTCCAAGTCGATTCCGTGGCGGGCGGCCGTGGCGACGATGATGATGTCGGCTACCGGGACGGTGAGGCCTGCCTCGCGACATTCAACCGCCAACCGCCGCGCCTTCTGCCAAGCCTCCTTGTCCACCGGGAACAGGGCGACCTCCCGTTCGAGTTCGGCCAGATCCCGTTTCTCCCGGGCGCCCCGGACGCCGTGCCACAGTTCCACAGCCGTCACATCGCACCACCCGGCGTCTGCGGTCAGGACAAGTTCCTCGACGCGGTTGCCAGCTTCGGACTCCGCGTCCCGCAGGTACTCGATCCAGCTCGAGGTGTCCACCAGCTTCACCTGACCGCCTCCCACTTGGCATCCTCACGCAGGACCTCCAGATCAGCGGGCGTCATGAAATCCTTGAACTGCCCTCGAACACGCGCGTTGAGCGCCTCGAGCCGCTTCAGTTTGTTGAACCGTTCAACAGCGGTGAGGATCGCCTCCCGCTTGGTACGGGCTTGGGTATGCCGGATAGCTTCCTCCAAGACATTTTCCGGAATATCAATTGTCGTCTTCACGCTTCAAATCTAGGCAGATTGGGATTCCTGTCAATGCCGTATGGCAGAGGGACGGAAGCGGGGACGCAGTTCTGACCCGATTGCCGAACATGCGGGCGTCGCGGCGATTTTCACCGATCGATTGGGCGCTGAATGATTCCGGTCTGAGGGCGCGCGCGTTCGATCTGGATGAGGCGTTCGCTGGCGCAGCCGAGCTCGAGGAGGGCGGCGTTTTGGTAGAGCTCGAGGCGGGCCGGACGCGGTTCGAGGCCGGATTGCCGCCGCTGATGTGCCAGCTCGTTGAGGGAGAGGATATCGAGCGCCACGGGATCCCGGCTGAACCGGAGCTGGTCCAAGGCCACGGCATAGTGCAGCAGGGTTCGGTCTTCGCCGAGGTACTGGCATATGAGGGCGTCGATGATGTGGAGGACGACTTTGTCGCCCACCTCGGGAAGGGCATAGATTTCAGGGACGGCGCTGGCGAGCTGGCCGGGGGCGGACTCGAACCGGTTGAAATTATCGACGCTGGCGTGGGCAAGGCTGTAGAGGGCGCCGACAACGCCGGCCTGGTTGTGATTGAGCAGCGGCGGCAGGTTGATGATCTTGGTCAACTGCCGGGAGACGAGCCGGGACACGAACGACTTTCGCCCGATGCCGTCTCCGTGCCGGCCGAATTCGAGGTCGCCCCAGAGGAGCTGCCCCAGGAGGGGGCGATCGTAGAAGACACGCTCGTCGTAACCTTCGTCCAGGCTGCCGGCCAGGCGGATCCCGAAGCGGCGGGCCATGTCGTCGTAACCGGCGGCGCGCAGGTCCATCAGCCGCCGGTCCCAAATGACGATGTTGGTGGCGGGCAGGCCGGCATCGAGCAAGCCGCGGATGACGGCGGCCACCGTGGACGGGCGCGTGCCGCAGATGGGGCCGGGGGCGGAGACCACCTTGAGTCCGACCACGTCGGCGGGGGAGACCAGGCTGAGCCAGGCCGCTCGGGGCGACGGCTGGCCGGTCACCAGCGTGACGCCCCGATTCACCATCGCCGCCACGCGCTCGGCGACCGGTTCGAACCTGACGGTGGCGCCCGGCTCCTCGACGATCACCACATGGCCGGGCGGCCACGGTTCGGATGAGGGAGGTGCTGCCGGGAGGCTGCCTGCCAACCCGTTCGCCGCGATGGCCCAGGCCCATCCCAGCACGATCCAACATGAAATCCGGACGCCGGTCATTTTCCGCTATCCATGTTACGCCGATCCGGCCCGCCCGACAATGGCGGCGCCCCGGATGGGCGCTGGATCAGCACCGCGCAGTTCCAGGTCAGGAACTCCCGGATGAGGGGCAGGCGTGTGAGGAGAGCCAGCTCGGGGTAATATCGGGGGACAACCCGCTGGACGCGCAGCGCGGGGTTTTGCCGGATCCGGCGCAGCACAGATCCGATGTGGGTCGGGAAGAGGTTTTCGTGGGGGGTATGGACTCTGGGGCGGCGGGCAATGCGGTCATACAGAAGGTGTCCCCGGCGGGAACCCAGGTAATGGAACGGGGAGAACTCATGCCCGCCCCAGGGCGAGAGCCAGTTGGTCCAGCTCAGATAGCAGTGCGCGCCGGGGTTGAGGAGCGCGGGGATGGCATCGAGGAGCCGATGGGGGTGCGCCAGGTGCTCGAGCACGTTCGAGCAGATGACAAGATCGAATGCGCCGAGGCGGGCGGGGTCGTCGCGGTCGAGATCGATGGGGAGGAAGGGCATCGGGCGGAGGTCGGGGGAGCGGCCGTCGGATGCATCGGCGAACACGGTATCGCAGCCTTGTTCCTGCAAGAGCCGCCCGAAGATGCCATGGCCGCACCCGAGGTCGAGGGCGCGGCAGCCGGGGCGGGCGGGGACACCGTGGCGATCGAGCCAGTCGATGGCATCGCGGGCCTGGAGCCGGTAGAACTCGGGATCATCCCGGTGGCGGAGATGTTGCCAGATGATCCTGTGGATGATCACCAGAGTTTCGATGGGATGCGGCTTCCCAGCCCGCCAGAGCGGGAAACCTGGTTTTCATGGGGAAGAGAGCGGGCAGCGCTGGCGGCTGCGCCCGCTCAGAGCTGTTTCATGGCATTGTCCAGCGCGTCGTAGAGCGATTGCATCGTGGCGTCGGTCTCGTCGCCCATGTTGGAGATGCGGAAAGTGGCGCCCTTGATCTTGCCGTAGCCGCCGTCGATGAGGAAGCCCTGGTCTTTGACCAGCTTCTGGAGGCGGGGCACGTCGACGACGCGGCCGCCGGGGCGAGCGCCGTTGCTGACACAGGTCAGGGTGACCGACTCGAAGCCGGGTTCGGGAAAGAGGTTGAAGCCGTGGTTCCGGGCCCATTGCCGGGTGCGCTGAGCGAGCCGGAGGTGGCGGGCGAACCGCGCCTCGAGGCCCTCGGCGAAGATGTCCTCGAGCTTCGAGGCGAGGGCGAAGACATGTCCGATGCTGGGGGTGCTGGGGGTCATGTTCTGCTCGGCGTTCTTCTGGAACTCGAGGAAATCGAAGTAATAGCCGCGGTCTTTCTGCTGGGCGGCTCGGGCCAAGGCGGCGGGGGAGCAAACGAACAGGGCCGTGCCGGGCGGGAGGGCGAGAGCTTTCTGGGTGCCGGCCAGGAGGACATCGATGCCGAGCTCGTCGAAGGGCAGCCGGATGGCGGTCATCGAGCTGACGCTGTCGACGATGAACATGACGTCGGGGTACTTCTGTTTGAGGGCGGCGATCTCGGGCAGGGGGCTCATGACCCCCGTTGACGTCTCGTTGTGGATGAGGGTGAGGGCGTCGAACTGGCCGGTGGCGAGGCGGGCATCGACCTGCTCGGCGCGGATCGGGGAGCCCCACGGATTCTGGAGCGCTTCGGCGGCCTTGCCGCACCGCTGGGCGACGTCGAACCATTTGTCCGAGAAGGCGCCGTTCATGCAGCAGAGGACCTTTTTGGCCACGAGGTTGCGGATGGCGCCCTCCATCACGCCCCAGGCGGACGAGGTGCTGAGGTAGACCAGCCGCTGGGTGTAGAGCAGGGCCTGGAGCTGAGGCTGGATCCTGGCGTAGAGGTCCTTGAACCCTTGGCCGCGATGCCCGACCATTGGCGTTCGAAAGGCCTGGAAGGTCTTCTCGCTGACTTCGACCGGGCCCGGAATGTGGAGCTTGACGTGTGCCATAGGTTACTCGCTGGGTTTTGGTGTGGAACGAAACTTGGGTTTGGATTCGCGCGGCGCAAACTCGAAGCCGACATCCTGATCGGCCTTGAGGACGAGGTAGGCGGAGAAGGGGCGGCCCTTTTTGGAGATGAACTTGTGGAGGAGGTCGGTCCTGCCCGTGCGCAGGAGCTGAAGGATCTGGGCGCGCTCGATCGGCCGCTGGAGGATGACCTTGCCGGTTCGGAACGTGCACTGGCGGGGCTTGAGCGCGGCCCGCTCGCAGAGGTAGGACTTCGTGTCTTCGTAGACGGGCGACTGGCACTTGGGGCACTGGCCCAGGGGCTCCTGGCCCGAGAAATCAACGGGCTCGGCCGGGTCGGCGCCCTCGCCGGAGGCGGATCCGAAATCAAACTCGACCTTGAGCTCGGGCGTGAGCTTCAGGGTGGCGGCAAAGAGGCGTCCGATCCGGCTGCGGAATCCCTCGAGGGGTCCGACCGACTTTTCGGCGAGGAGCTTCTCGGCCTCGGCGGGCTCGAGCGACCGCCCCGCCACGTTCTTCCAGAGGCTGAACTCGCACTGCTGGCACTGGAACTTGCGGTAGAGGCCGTGCACCTCGCCCCCGCACTTGGGGCAGCGCGCCTGGAGCCGGCCAAAATCGACCGGCACGGTGTCGAACTCGTATCCCTTGGTCTTGCCGACGATGTCGCGGGTGAGGTGGGCGATCTGGGCCATGAAATCCGGGCGCGTGAGCTGGCCGCGCTCCATCTGCTTGAGCTTGAATTCCCAGTCGCCCGTCAGCTCGGGCCGGCAGAGATCCGACGCCCCGATCGCGCGCAGCAGGGCGATCAGATCGAACGCCTTCGCGGAGGGGATCAGCTCGCGGCCCTGGCGGAAGAGGTATTTCTCGGTGATCAGGCCCTCGATGATGGCGGCGCGGGTGGCGGGTGTGCCCAGGCCCTTGGCGCTCATGGCCTCGCGCAGCTCCTCGTCATCGACGAGCTTGCCGGCGCCTTCCATGGCGGAGAGGAGCGTGGCCTCGTTGAATCGGGCAGGCGGCTTGGTCTGCAGATGCACGACATCGATGGCGGCGGTCTGGGCCAGCTCGCCCGGCTGAACCGGCGTGAGGGAGGGCGTGTCTTCCTCGACCGCCTCCTTGCCATACACCGCCAGCCAGCCGGGATTCACCAGCACCTTGCCTTCGCTCTTGAACGGCTCTCCGGCCACGCGCGTGATGCGGGTCGTGACGAGGAACTCCGCAGCGGGGTAGAAGTTCGCCAGGAACCGCCGGGTGATGAAGTCGTAGAGGGCCGCATCCTCGCCTTCGAGCGGTTTGGGGGCAACGGCGGTCGGGATGATGGCGAAGTGATCGGAGACCTTGGCGTTGTTGAAAATCCGCTTGTTGGGCCGAACCCAGCCTTCGTGGAGGATGCGCCCGGCGAACTCGCCGTAGCGGGTGCCGCCCAGGGCATCGAGGGTGTCGCGGACGACGCCCATGTAATCCTCGGGCAGCGCGCGGGAGTCGGTGCGGGGATAGGTGATGAGCTTGTGTTTCTCGTAGAGGGCCTGGGCGATCTGCAGGGTTCGCTTGGCCGAGAATCGGAAGCGGCTGTTGGCTTCGCGCTGCAGGCTGGTCAGATCGAACAGCAGGGGGGCGAGCTGGGTGGAGGGCTTGCTCTCCTCGGTGACGGCGCCGGGCTGGCCCAGGCACTTGGCGCGGATCGCCTCGGCCGTGGCCAGGTCCCAGAGCCGCTCCGGCCGCAGCTCGCCGTCGCCGTTGCGCTCGCGGACGAATTTCTCGTCAAACCATTTCCCGGCGTAATCGCCGGCGGCCACGGTGAACGTGGCCTGGACCTCCCAGAAATCGCGAGGCTGAAACGCGCGGATCTTCTCCTCGCGTTCGACCACGATGGTCAGGGTGGGGGTCTGCACGCGGCCGACGGTCGTGAGCTGGAATCCGCCCGCCTTCGAGTTGAAAGCGGTCATGGCCCGCGTGCTGTTGATGCCGACGAGCCAGTCGGCTTCGGACCGGCAGACGGCGGCGCTGGCCAGGGGCTGCATTTCGGCGTCGGACTTGAGGCGCTGGAAGCCGTCCCGGATGGCGGTGGGGGTCATCGACTGGAGCCAGAGCCGCTGGATAGGCTTGCGCACCCCTGCGTGCTTGACCAGGTAGCGGAAGATGAGCTCCCCCTCGCGCCCGGCGTCGCAGGCATTGATGACGCCATCGACGTCCTTGCGCTTCAGGAGCCGGACCAGGGTCTTGAGCCGGGCCTCGGACCGCTCGATCGGCTTCAGGTCGAATCGGGGCGGGATCACCGGCAGGTGGGCCAGGGTCCACTTGCCCCGCTTCACCTCGAAATCGGGGGGGCAGACCAGCTCGAGGAGGTGCCCCACCGCCGAAGAGAGCACATGCCGCTCGCTCTCGAAGTAATCCTCATGGCGGCTGAACCCGCCCAGGGCGCGCGCAATGTCCGCCGCGACCGACGGTTTTTCCGCGATGATCAATGCTTTTCCCATGGCCTGAGCAGTCGCTGGGCGCCCCGCGCGTGTTCGACCCGTATGGCGGACGCTCCCATGACGCGGCAGAAAATATGGCAAAAAGCCACAATGTCAAAGCACGTTTTTTTCACTTGCCCAGGCAGAATTGGCGGAAAATGACTTCGAGCAGATCTTCGGTGGCGGTCTGGCCCGCGATCTCGCCGACTGCCGACACGGCCCGGCGCAGGTCCATGGCGGCCAGTTCGAGCGGCGCGTTCTCGCGCAACGCCGCCCGCGTCAGCCCTGCCGCCGCCCGCGCCCGCTCCAACGCCTCCTGATGCCGCGCGCCGATCATGACTTCGAGCATCTCGGCCGGGATATCGCCCCGGTGGATGACCGAACGAATCGCCTCCTTGAGATCCTCGATCCCATCGCCGGTCCGGCAGGAGACGGACACCATCGGCGCAGCCAGGCCAGCCGGCATCTCGAACCTTGAAGGCAGATCAATCTTGTTCCGCACCAGGATCCGCGGCCGGCCGGCGTAGGCGGCCAGGTCGTCCCGATCGGCGTCGGTGCACGGGCTCGAGCCGTCGATCACCTCGAGGATGAGCTCGGCCTGATCCAGCGCAGCCCGGCTGCGGCGGATCCCTTCCATCTCGAGCGGATCCGTCGATTCACGAAGGCCGGCGGTGTCAATGAAGACCACGGGGAAGCCGCGGACGCTGGCGGTCTCCTCGATGGTGTCGCGCGTCGTGCCGGGCACGGGCGACACGATGGCGCGGTCGCGGCCGAGCAGCTGGTTGAGCAGGCTCGATTTGCCGACATTGGGGCGCCCAACGATGGCGGCTCTGAGGCCGCGCCGGAGGACCTGTCCTTCGCGGGCAGAGGCCAGCAGCCGCGCCATGAATCGGTCCGCTTGCTCGAGGCGCGATTCGAGCTGCTCGCGCGTGTCCGGCGCGATGTCCTCGTCCGGAAAATCGATGTGCGCCTCGATGTGCGCGAGGGTTTCGAGGAGATTGTCGCGGAGCTGACCGATGCGCCGGGAGAGGCGGCCATCGAGCTGTTCCCGGGCGGCCGCCAGCGCCAGGTCGGTCCGGGCGCGAATCAGATCGGCCACCGCCTCGGCCTGCGCAAGATCAAGACGCCCATTCAGGAACGCGCGCTGGGTGAACTCGCCCGGATGCGCCAGCCTCGCGCCCGAGGCCAGCACCGCCTCGAGCGCGCGACGGGCCACGAGCAAGCCACCATGCACGGAGATCTCGACGACGTCCTCTCGCGTGTAGGTGCGGGGCGCCCGCATCACGGTCAGCAGCACGTCGTCCACGGTCTGCCCCCCTTGCATCACGCGCCCGTAATGGACGGTGTGGGACGGGGCCTCGGAAGGCTTGAGGGCTCGGAACCCGGCCGGCCTGAAACAGGCGTCGGCCACCGCCATCGCACCGGGCCCGGAGATCCGGATCACCGCCAGACCGCCTTCGCCCAGCGGGGTTGCCACCGCCGCGATGGTGTCGGCTGCGGCCGTTTCCTGGGGTCGGGGCCCGCTTTTTGCAGATGGATCGAGGCGCGACATGGCGGCTCAAGACATCCTTGACCTGATCGAATTACTTTTCAAGGATTCCATGGGCAACGTCATCAGTCCCGCCGGTGAGGCCGGTCCAGCGCGGCAGCTCAGGCTGGCCGGACCCGGCGTTTTGGACTTGGGATGCTCCGAATAGCCATGGCTGATCCAGCATCAATCGGGGGGCGGCGCCGGCGGTTGCGGGCCGCTCCGGCGCAGCCGGCGGCCGAAGCCAACTCTGGCGACCCGAGCGAGCCGGTCCTGTTGGGCATCGAGGGAGGAGGCACGCGCACAGTCGCCCTGGCGGCGCAGAGGAGCGGCGCCTTGATTCGGCGGTTCGTTGGCGGGCCCGGCAATCTGCGTCTGCTCGATGACGATGAGCTGGAGGCGCGGCTGTCCGAGATCCGGCGGTCGATGCCCGCCCCGGCTGCCGTCGCCATCGGATTGGCAGGGGCGTGCACGGAGGCGGACCGGGAACGGATTCGGCGGGCGGCTGCCCGTGTGTGGCCCGGGATTCCGTCCCTGGCCACGAACGACCTGGACACAGCCCTGGCGGCGGCGCCAAGGCCGCGTCATCCGGGCCGGGCTTGCCAGATCCTGGTGCTGAGCGGGACCGGATCCTGCTGTTACGGAAAGCCTCCGAGAGGCCCAGCCATCCGCGTGGGCGGGTGGGGGCACCTGTTGAGCGACAACGGGAGCGGGTATCAGATTGGCCTGCGGGCGTTGCGGGAGGTCATTCGCTGTCTGGACGAGACCGGCCGGTGGCCGCGTCTGGGCGCCCGCTTGCTGGCCGCGCTGGCGCTGAATCAGCCCGAAGATCTTATCGATTGGATTCAACGCGCCGATAAGGCGGATGTGGCGGCGTTGGCGGCGGACGTGGGAGCGGCTGCGGAACGCGGGGACGCAGTGGCTCGGCAGATCCTGCGGGAGGCAGCCGGCCAACTGGCGCGCGATGCGATCGCGTGCGCCGCTCGAGCGGCCAAGGGATCGGCCCCGGTTCGATTCGTGCTGGCCGGAGGCGCTCTCCTGAACCTTCCGCCCTTCGCCCGTGCTCTGGTCCGGGCGATCCGGCAAGATCGACCGGGCAGCCAGTTTGTCCGCCTCGATCGCCAAGGGGCCTGGGGCGCCCTCGAGCTGGCCCGGCGATTGCTCTCCCCATCCGGATTGGCCCGGTCGAGGCAGACATTCTCTTCCGCGCCGGATCTTGTCCGGATCCGCCCGCCACAAGCCCTCCCTCCGACCGAACGACGACATCCGAAATCCATGCATCTGGACCAACTGCCGCTCCGGCAGGCCATCGATCTGATGCTGGACGAGGATCGGAGGATCCCGGCCGCCATCCGGAAGGAGAAGGCCGGCATCGAGGCGGCCATCGTTGCGATCGCGCGCGCCTGGCGGAGGGGCGGACGGCTTTTCTATGTGGGCGCGGGAACCAGCGGGCGGCTGGGGGTCTTGGATGCGAGCGAGTGTCCGCCGACCTTTCGAGCGCCCCCGGACCGGATCCAGGGCATCATTGCAGGTGGCCAGCGCGCCCTCTGGCAGTCGGTCGAAGGCGCCGAAGACGACGCTGCAGCAGGGGCTCGAGCCATCCTTTTCCGCGGGGTGACCCGGCGCGACGTGGTGGTGGGGATCGCAGCCAGCGGACGGACGCCCTTTGTGCGCAGCGCGCTCCGCCAGGCTTTCGATCGAGGCGCGCTGACGGTCCTCTTGACGTTTAATACGCAGGTCAAGCTCGAGCGGGACGCGTCGGTCCGGCTTGTCATCGCTCCTCCGACGGGGCCGGAGATCCTGACCGGATCGACCCGGCTGAAGGCGGGCACGGCAACCAAGCTGATCCTGAACATGCTCACCACATTGGCCATGGTCCGGCTGGGCAAAGTGGCCGGCAACCTCATGGTCGACCTCGACCCGTCCAACGCGAAGCTGCGCGAGCGGGCGGTCCGGATCCTGCAGCAGCTCACCGGCCTGGATTCGGAGTCGGCCCGGCGAATGATGGTGCGCCATGGATGGGTGATCCGGGATGCCTGGCGCCGCTGGCGCCGGCAGGCGGCAAGCCCAGGCGCGCGGCCCAACGCTGCCCTGGCGACAGTGGACGTCCCCGCCCGCAGCAGGCAGCGGGCCTTGGGTTGACAGCACCGAAAGCCGGCGTGCGAAGTTCAGGCTCCGCCTCAGCGGAAAAGCTTGGGCGCCAGCTCGGCGAGATATTTCCGCCAGACCGGCCAGCTATGCGCGCCATCGGTGAGCTGCCACTCGTGGCGGATGTTGTTGTCGGCGAGCAGGGCGACGAACGCCTGATTGCGCTGGAGCAGGAAATCATTTTTGCCGCATCCGATCCAGAGCAGCTTCAGCTTCTGGTTGGTGGCGGCGGGATCCTCGAGCGCGGCCGCCACGGCGTCTTTGGACGGCGCCGAGGCGCTGAATCCGCCGACCCAGGCGAACCGCTCGAGATGGTTCAGCCCGATGGTGAGCGATTGCCCGCCCCCCATGCTCAATCCGACGATGCCGCGGCTGGCGGCGTCGGCTTTCACGCGATAGCTGGCCTCGACGAACGGCATCACATCTTCGAGGAGGTCGCGCTGGAAGGCGGCGGTGTTATCCTGGAACCCGGCGGGGCCGCCGCCGATCGCCGCATGCCCGTCCATCATCACCACCACCATCGGCCGGGCGCGGCCCTGCGCGATGAGGTTGTCGAGAATCCAGTGCGCCTTGCCGTGAACGACCCAGGTGGCCTGGTTGTCGCCTGATCCGTGCTGGAGATAGAGCGCGGGGAACCGCGTATCGCGCTGCTGGTCGTAGGACGGCGGGGTGTAGACGGCCAGCTCGCGAAGCCGGCCCAGGGACTTCGATCGATAGGTGTGCTGGCGAACCACGCCGTGAGGCACATCCTGGAAATCGTGGATCAGCGGCGGATTCCCCGGCAGGTGCAGGATGCTGGTGCGCGGCGCGCGCATCGGCTTGATGGCGGGATTGCCGGGATCGATCATCGAGAGGCCATCGACCTGGAAATTGTATTCCCACACGCCGGGCTCGACGGGGCCGACCGTGACGCTCCACACGCCGCTGGCATCCTTGGCCATGGGCGCGCGGCCGTCGGGCCACTGTCCGTTGAGGACAACCTCGCTGGCCTTGGGGGCTTGGAGGCGAAAGGCGACATGGCCATCGGCCTGCAGTTCGGGCGACACCACGGCCGGCGGGCGCGAGCGGGGCGCGGGCGCCTCCGCGGCGGGCGCGGCCAGCCCGGCGGCCAGCAACAGGGGCGCGAATGTATAGAGAGGGCGTTTCATGGATGCTGGCTTTAGTGATTTCCAGTGGGGGAGTCAACCTCCAATCTGCGCGGCGGGGGATCCGGCGGCTGGCACTGGTCGCGATCGGTCGCGATCGACGGGTTGACGGCGGGGTCGATTTTCAGTTAGCTGTCGAGCACAGATGAGCACGACACGATCGAGGAAGGTGTTCTTGTCGCTGGTTCTGGCGACAGGGGTGGCGATGGGGATGAGGGGCGGGGCGCCGCTGGACGAGAATCTCGTCGCCCTGTTTGCGGACCCGCATGCCACGCAGAATCCGACGATATCGCACCAGCGGGAGGGGCTGGCGCGGTGCGTGCGCGAAGTGCTCGCCTGCGATCCGCGTCCGGCCCGGGTGCTCTTCTTCGGCGATCTGGCCTACAATCATGGGGACACGAACGACTACCGGATGCTGAGGGAGCTGGTCCAGCCGCTCGAGGAGGCGGGGATCCGCTGGACCGCCTGCCTGGGCAACCACGATCGCCGCGAGGCGTTCCTGAGCGTGTTCCCGGAGCGCAGAGAGGCCGAGCCGCCTGTCCCGGGCCGGCTGGTCACGGTGGTGGAGACACCGCACGCCGACTTTCTCCTCCTGGACTCGTGCCTCGAAGGCCCGGTCAATGGCGGGATCGATGACGCGCAGCGCGCCTGGCTGGAGAGGACGCTGGCTCGAGCGTCGAGGCCGGTCTTCGTGGCGGCGCACCACCCGATTGCAGAGACGGGTGTTGCCGGGTTGCTGGCGTCCAACGCCTTCTGCCGAGGCTACATCTACGGGCACAAGCACGCCTGGCAGCAGCAGCGCGAGGGAGGCGTCGAAACCCTCTGTCTCCCATCCACCGGCCATTGGGGTGACATCGGCTACGTGCTCCTGAAGCTCGACGCCGGCGAGGCGGTGTTCACCCTGCACCAGCACGACTATTACACGCCCCGTCCGGCGGCGAAGCCCGAGGACCTCAAGCCCGAGTGGGGGGAGCGGACGCGGAAGAACGACGGCAGCCAGTGGCGTGTGCCGCTCGGGCCCTCGGAGAGCGGCTTTGTCCCGCTTTTCAACGGGGAAGATCTCGACGGATGGGTTCCCTGCAACATCGCGCCGGAGACCTTTGCGGCGCGCGACGGTATGATCGTCACGACCGGCTCCCCGGTCGGCACGCTGCGGACCGCCCGCATGTACGAAAACTTCATCATCGAGCTCGAGTGGCAGCACATGAAGCCCGGCGGCAACTCCGGGCTGTTCATCTGGGCCGACGGCCTGCCCGTCGCCGGCTCGTCCTTCTCCCGCGGCATCGAGGTCCAGATTCTCGATCCCGGATTCGACGTGCGCGGCAAGAACGAGTGGTACAGCACCCACGGCGACATTTTCCCGGTGAACGGCGCGGCGATGACCATGGCGGGCCGCGTTTCCGCCAATGGCCGCCGCAGCTTTCCGTCCGAGGAGCGAACGCGGCCTTCGCCCGAGTGGAACCACTACCGCGTGGTGGCCAACCACGGCGACATCCGCCTCAGCGTGAACGGCAAGGAGGTCACCGTCGGCAAGGCCGCATCGCCCCGCAAGGGCTATCTCATGCTCGAGTCCGAAGGCGCGGAGTGCCGCTTCCGCAACCTGAGGATCCGCGAGCTGCCCTCGACGCATCCGGCGCCCGAGGAGATTGCCCGGGAGGCCGACGGCTTCGCCCCGCTGTTCACCGGCGTCGATCTGCGCAACTGGAAGACGCCCGAGGGTGACGGCGGCCACTGGAAGGTCGCCGGCGAGGTGATCGACTACGATGCCTTGAGCGAGGCGCGCGGCGACAAGAGCCTTTGGAGCGAAAAGGCATATCGGGATTTCGAGCTCGTAGTCGATTGGCGGATCAAGGAGACGCCCTACCGGAACCCGCGCGCCTACAACATCCTGCCCGACGGCACCGAGGCGACGGGCCCGGACGGCAAACCACTGCCCATCGCGATTCCCGATTCCGACTCCGGGATCCTCCTGCGCGGACAGGGCAAGTACCAGGTCAACATCTGGTGCTGGCCCGTCGGCTCCGGCGAGATGTACGGGGTCCGGCGCGATCTGGCCATGCCGGCCGAGGTGCGGGCGGGTGCCACGCCCAAAGTCCCGGCGGACCAACCGGTGGGGAAGTGGAACCGCTTCGAGATCGCCGTGCGCGGCCAGACGGTCCGCGTGATCCTCAACGGCAAGGTCGTGCTGCCGGGCGTCACGATTCCCGGATTGCCGGAGAGCGGGCCCATTGGCTTGCAGCACCACGGCAGCATGAAGGACGGCGTGTGGACCAGCCCGCCCGCCCTCGTTCAGTTCCGCAACATCTTCATCCGCGAGCTCGCCCCGTAAACCAGCTGCAGCCACGCAATTCCTCCCGCGAGGCGCGAACGGGAAGAGGGCCCGCATCGGCGCCCGAACCGGCTTCCGGCTTGACGCGCTGCGCGTCGCTGGGCCAGAATTCGTCCAAGATGAATTCGAGCGGTGCAATCGGGGCTCCGCTGTGTCGCGTTTTGGCAGATTGTCAGAGACAACCAGTCGATAGCCCCTTGTACCGGCCGGTCTGTCCTCCACCCTTCACTAACCAATCGGATGGTTGATGCTGCTATGAAAACAAAGAACTGTTCCCGGGTGCCGTCAGGCATTTTCTGCCTGGGGATCATCCTGGCGATTTCAATGCTGACCGGTCCCGCGGCGAGGGCCGTCCCGTATGCCTCGGGAGTCGTGAGCAACAACAACTCGGTGTCGTTCATCCTGAACCAGGAGGCCCAGGGCCTGGTCGTGTTGCGCGACGGCGCCAATCCCGTCTATCCGGGCACGGCGCCAGGGCAGCACAGCTTCGACATGACCGGGTTCACCAATTTCTCGATCATCGTCACGGGCAATACCGCGAAGGCGTGGACCAAGTTCGTTCCGGACGGTACGGACCGAAGCTTTTACCTGCCACGCGGCGTGGCCATCAACAAGAATCCGGCGAGCCCGAACTTCGGCAAAGTGTATGTCTCCGAATCCCGCGGCGGGCAGACGGCGAACACCACGTATGGACGCATGACGGCCGACGGAATCTACGTGCTGCGGGCCGATGGCACGGCCGAAAGCGGCCCGTACACGGGCGGCGTGGACTGGACAGTGGATGCAGCGAACGCGTCCGCACCGTTGCGGAGCGTGATTGGGCCGGACAACCATCTCTATGTCGTGAGCCTTTACAGCGATTTGGCCTTCGAATTCAACGATGATCTGAGCGTCGCGACGCCGTTGATCGATGCATCCAACCGGACGGAAGGCCAGTGGGTTCACAGCATCTGGGTCGAAGGCACCAAAGCGGCTGGCAACCGAAAGCTATACCTCGTGAATGGAAACTACCTGGATGGCCGCCGCGGCCTCATCGGCTACGACCTCGGTGGCAACGACATGGCCACGCCAGGCGACACCGGCACCCAGCTCATCGGACCTGACGTCTTTAACTATTATCCCTACGACGTGGCCCGCGACCGCAACGGCGACTGGTATCTCAACCAGTATCGGGCCACGGCAGGGCAGGCGCTGGCGCTCCTGAAGTTCAAAGGCGACATCGTGCCAAACAATGAGCCGTTGTGGTCCGTGCCGAATACATACACCTACACGGAAAGCCTTGATATCAACGATGCCGCCGGCGTGATCGCGGTCGGACGTTACAGCGATGGCACGGTCTACTTGTTCGAACTCTCCACGGGCGATCTGCGGGAAAGCTTCGACTGCGGTAACCGGTGCCGCGAACAAGCTTTCGACGCCGCCGGCAATCTCGTGACCGTGGACAACGGCGCCGAGTGGGCGCGGTTCTGGTCCCCGGGCGGCTATACGATCGCGACGACCACTTCGGACGGCACGTTCAACCTCTTCACTCCGGACAACCTGAGCGTCACTTCCGTTGCCGATCCGGCGGCGGCCGAGGAAGGGCTGGATCCGGCCACCTTCACCATCACGCGGGTCGGCGGCGCCAACCTCGATCTGCAGGTCCACTTCACGCTGACGGGCACCGCCGTGAGCAACGTGGATTACACGGTTTCACCGGCCAGCCCATTCACCTTCCCGGCGGGCGAGACTGCCGCCATAATCACCATCACTCCCAAGGATGACACCGAACGCGAGTCCCTTGAAACGGTTGCGTTCACGCTGGCCGCGTCGCCCGATTATTATGTCACCAGCCAGAACACCGCCACGGTGACCATTACGGACAACGATGCCGTCCGGCGGTATTGGGACATCAACGGCGCCCAGTCCGGCGCCGGCGGCCCGGACGCCAACGGCAATTGGGCCGATCTCTCCTGGAACTCGAATCCGGATGGCATCGGCGCCCCCGCCGCATGGACGCCAGGCGCCACCCCGGTTTTCTCCGCCGGCACGGACGCATTCAACGTGTTCACGGTCACGATCAGCGGTGCCCAACAGATGGACGGCCCGATCTTCGAGGAAGGCTATGTCACCCTGGCGGGTGGAACGATCCAGTTGGCCAACTATGACACCATCCAAGTAGCGCCGTGGTTGATCGCCACGATCAATTCCGTCGTGACCGGCTCCAACGGCTTGAGCAGCGGAGGCGAGGGGACGCTGGTCCTCGGCGGGGCGAACACCTACACCGGCCCGACCGTGGTGAAGGGGGGGACCTTGCAGCTCGCCGCCAGCGATCGCGTGCCGGACAACTCGGCTCTCGTGGTCGAGGGCGGAATGTTTGACCTGAACTTCTTTAATGAGACCGTCGGCTCCCTGGCGGGCTCGGCGGGCGGGACGCTGAACCTGCCTCCCGGCAGCACGCTGGTCTTCGGCGGCGACAACACCGACACGATCTGGAACGCGACCAACGCGAGCGTCGGCGGTTCGCTGGTCAAAGTCGGTACCGGCACAACCCGAATGAACGCGGGCGGCACCGGCGACGCGAATCTGGTCATCTCCAACGGCGTGATCTCCGTGAACAGCTCCGCCCGGCTCGGCTCCCAATACGACATCACGATCGACAATGGCGCGACTCTGGAAAGCACTTCCAGCGGAGTGGGCAGCGATTTCCTCGCTGCGGGCAAGCTGATCATGATTGGCGCCGGCGGCGGCACCCTCAAGGTCGCGGACGGCGGCGCCATTCTGATGGTGCGCGACGCGAGCGTGATCTCGGGCCCCGGCACGCTCACCAAGGACGGTCCGGGCGAGCTGCGCACCTACAATGCCGAGCATTCGTTCGGCAAGCTGATCGTGAAGCAGGGCCTGTGGACAGCGGGCCATTCCACTTCCGCTGGGTACGCGACCAGCTTCGGCGCAATCCCCGCCGCCCTCGCCCCGGATGCCATCACGATCCAGAACGGCGCCCAGATCCGGAAGGCCGGCGGCTTCAACGTCACCTTGGATCCCAAACAGGGCATCACGCTCTCTGCCGGCGGGACTATCCGATCCTATGCGGGCAACACGGATGCCGGCACCTTCGAGATCCCCGGCCCCATTTCCGGGACCGGCCCTCTGGTCCTGGGCAACACCGCCGACGCCGCCACGATCATCGTGCTGAGCGGCCATAACACCTACACCGGCGGCACCACGGTCAACGCCGGCACCACCGAGGTCCGAGCCGATGGCGGTTTGGGCGCCGGGGACGTCACCGTTGCCAGCCGCGCCAGCTTGAGGCTGACCGGGGGCGTCTCGAATACCTATATCCATCCGCAAGCCACGCTGACATTGAACGTCACGACGAACTTCGTCGATCTGGCTTTCACGGGCGCCCCGAACGTCATCAAGGCTCTCTATATCAATGGCGTGAAGATGGTCTCCGGCACATGGGGTGCGGTCGGATCGGGCGCCACTCATGAGCACGCCGCCTTCACCGGCACCGGCAAGATCGAGGTCGCCGCCGGGGTGACTCCTCAACCGATCGCCAACGTGACCATCGGGCCGGTCAGCAACGGCGCCTGCAGCATCAGCTACGCGAATGCCGTGGGCAGCCAGTTCGTCCTGCTGTCGTCGCCCAACGTCGCATTGCCGACCAGCTCGTGGACGCGCGTCGCCACGAACACCGCCTCCGCCGGCTCGTTCACGATCCCGATCGGTTCGGACCCGCAGGGGTTCTATCGGATCCAGAGCGAGTAGCAGGCTGCTTCCCAGAGGAAGCGTGATTCACGGGGCCGGGCCGCCAAACCCGGCCCCGTTTTTTCGGGGTGGATCGAGAAGGAAGTGGATACGGAACCGCTGGCCTGCCAGGTGATGAACCGGCGTGACCCGGGTCCTGTTTATTGGTTTGACCCGTGCTTCCTGCTCGGACATGCTCCACGCAAACAGCATCCCCATGGCGTCCTGGCTGCGCTGGCGTGGTTTGGGTCGTTTCGAGGCGGTCCACTAAGGGTCTGTGCAAAAATTACTTCCGATTTTGGCGGGAGCGCCGCCGGGCCCGATGCGAGGCGCAAGGGAGGGAGTGTATCCCCCTGCGATACTCGACCGACCGAGCCACGAAGCAGATGGCCCGGCGCCGCCTCGCCCCTGCGGGCTGGGGGCCTTGGGCGCGCTGGCTGTGTTGCTCCTCGCTCACAGACCGCACGGGTATGCTCGCTCGTCGCGCCTTGCCAGCCCGCCCAATCCCACCCGGCAAAATCGGAATTAATTTTTGCGCAGACCCTAAAGAACAATTATGAACTGCTTGTCTCTACCAATATTTCGCCGATTGCCGAACGCCTGCGTGCTCGGGCTGGCATTAACGGCAAGTCCAGCCGTGAGTGCAGCAACAGTCACCTGGAGCGGCGCTGGAGATGGCGTCTCCTGGGAACAAACGAACAACTGGGCCGATGGCCAGCGGCCCATCGCTTCGGACATGGTTGTGATCGGCGGAGTGCCCCCCACCACAACCATCACGATTGGCTCTGCTGTGACCGTGCAGAGTCTCCAGTGCTCAGCTTCCCTCGAAGTTGCCGGAGGCAACCTGAACCTGCTCGCGGGCGTATCTCAAGTTGCTGGCAACCTGATCGTCAAATCCGGACGTTCTCTGAGTGTCGGCGGGTCTAATGCCGTATTTAGCGCGACAGGTTCGGTCATGGCTGACGGCGCGTCGTTCACGGTGAGCGGGGGCTCGCAGCTGGTGCTGCCGGGGCTGACGAACTATGTGGCGGGGCCGGAGGCGGACCGGACCTTTCGGGCGGAGGGAGCGGGGAGCCTGCTGTCGTTGCCGAGCCTGACCAACGCGGTGGGTGGCACGCATCAATGGGACTGGTATTGGCTGAACGTGGGGGCGGTCAACGGGGGGCGGATCGAGCTGGGATCGCTGCAGACGATCCTCGACGGTCAGATCCGGCTCTCGGCCGCCGGCAGCAACAGCATCGTCGACGTGAGCCATCTGGCCAACACCGCCGGTCTGAAGGCCATGCAGATCACAGTGGAGAACGGCAGCCAGGTGATCCGCGGGCCGCAATGGACGGCGCTGGAGGCGGTGACGATGGCGGTGGCGCCGGGCGGGGTGCTGGACTTGGCGGGGGTGACCAGCCTGAGGCGCAGCTCGCTGAGTCTGGCGGACACGGCGTGGGTGGACACCTCGAGCATGGTGGATGTGCGGGGGTCATCGATCACGCTGCAGAGGGGCGCATGGCTGGACTTGACCAATGTGGTCATGGCCGACGGCGCGTCGTTCACGGTGAGCGGGGGCTCGCAGCTGGTGCTGCCGGGGCTGACGAACTATGTGGCGGGGCCGGAGGCGGACCGGACCTTTCGGGCGGAGGGAGCGGGGAGCCTGCTGTCGTTGC
>JAKLFB010000033.1 GCA_022711435.1 Verrucomicrobiota bacterium | reverse complement strand
CGTGCAACCAGCGCATCGCCTCGCTCAGATTGGCCTCCAAGGTCCGCGCCAGCAGATGGTAGTGGTTGTCCATCAGCACGAACGCGTGCACCTCCAGGCCGAAACGCTCCGGCAACACCGCCGCCAGTCCCAGAAATCGCCGGCGATCTGTGTCGGTCCGGAAAATCGCCTCGCGGCGGTTTCCCCGACTGGTCACGTGATACCACCCGCCCGCTATTTGAATTCGCCATGGTCGCGCCATGCCGAGAATCCCGGTATCGGGGTTTGGAGAAAGTCAGGCTGCAGAACGATTTCATCGGGGCGGCGTGCAACGTGAAGCGGTGGATTCGGCGCGAGGTGTGGCAACTGGAGCAAGGGATGGGGCGGATCCTGTCGCCGGCGGGTGCGCCGATGGCGCCGTAAGCCTTGGGGGTGCGGTCGGTTGGGGCCCGAAGCGGCCGATGGGGCGTCCCGGGGGTCTTGCGGTTGCGGTTTTGGATCGGCGGATCTGGCTGGTTCACAGGACCCGCCCTGGAGGTTGACAGAACGAACGCCCGCCGCCACCCGCCGATCCCCCAATACCCCTGCTGAAAAACTACTTGCTTTTCACTATTTAGATGACCCCATTGCTCCATTGCTCCATTGCTCCATTGCTCCATTGCTCCATTGCTCCATTGCTCCATTGCTCCATTGCTCCATTGCTCCATTGCTCCATTGCTCCATTGCTCCATTGCTTCTCATGGATCCGCCGCGAGATCCGGCGAGACAAGCGGATCAGGATTCGGGCGCCGCCGCGGGGCGGATGCGATCGCGCATGACGCAGGTCATAAAGGCGATGATGCCTGGATTGCGCGTGGTTTTGGGGAGGTAATAGAGGCCCAGGCCGCGGTGGCGCCGGATTTCCTCGCGGGCAGACTCGGGCGTGAGATGCTTGGAAAGGATGACGATGGGGACGTGCTCGAAAGGGCCGTGATGGTTTTTCTGCTGAATCGCGAACAGCTCGCCGTCCCGGCAACGGGGATTGTTCAGCTCGATATCGATGAGCAGGAGGTCGATGGCGGAGGGATCGAGCGCGGCCAGCAGGTCGCCCGGACTGGCAAAAACCCGCGGGTCGATCCAGTCGGTGGCAGCCAGATAATCGGCCAGAGGTTTTGAGAAGATCTCCTCGTCGTCGATGATGGCGATAGTCAGTTTGTTCATGGGGGGTCGAGTGGTGGGGAGGATCCAACGGCGCCGGGGTCGGCCGGGATCCGGATGGTGATTCGGGCGCCGCCGTAGCGGCTGCGGCCCAGGTCGAGCGTGCCGCTGTGGACGGCGGTGATTTCCTTGGCGATCAGCAGGCCCATGCAGCAGGATTCCCGGGAGTAATCCTTAATCAGGTCCGCCCGGTTAATTTCCTCGATGACTGCCTCGGGGAATCCGCCGCCGTTGTCCTCGATCTGGATCTGGCATCGGGCTGGGAGCGGGCGGCCCTCGATCCAGACGGCCTGGCCCGGCTCGAGGTGTTTATGGGCGTTTTCGAATATGTTGAGAAACACCAGTTGCAGCAGGAGATCGTCGGCCTGGATCGGCAGCCGATCCTCCAGCGCGACGTGCACGTGAATTGGTCGCTCGGCCAGGCGCGATTCGAATCGGCTCAGGCACGAGGCCACCAGGCGTTCGAGCGAACAGCCCTTCGTTCGCAGCTCGCCTGTTTTGGTGTAGTCCCAGACCTTGTCGATGGATTTCATGCCCGCCGAACAGATCTCGCCTCCCCGGAGCACGCGTTCGCGTCCGGCGTCCGAGAGGGCCTCGATCTCGAAGTCGCGCAGGTGATCGAACACCTGGCTGGCGTAAATGATGGGCGACTTGATGTCGTGGACGATGCTGCCGGCGACCAGCCCGCGCGACATGTTGTCGCGCGAGGTCCGCAATTGGCCGATGGTGGCATTGAGTTCGAGGCGGGTGAGCGTGTCGATCGCGGTGTCGAGGATGGCCTGCTGGCACATCATGCTTACGGATCCTTGCGGCAAGGGCCGGAAACAGGAGACCTCCGCCTCGTTGCGAGCCATCAGGAGCAGTGTGTAGACCGTGTCCGGGAACGGCACGAACACGAGGAAATCGTACTGGCCATCCGGCCGTTTCAGGCGGTCGGCAAGGATCGCTTGCTCGTATTGCTGCCGGAAGGCCTCGATCCAACGGTTGGGATGGCGTCGCTTGTCGTGGAAATCGTAAAGCCAAGGTTCGGGCAGGGAAAGAGGTTCAGCAGCGGGGAGGGCGCCGAGAAGGCTTTCTTCGTAGCCGAAGATGCGGCGTTGGCCCGGGGGCTCGAGCCAGCAGAGCAGCCGCAGCTGGCGCGAGTCGTGCCGGCAGGCAAACAATGCCGAGGCCCGAAACGCCCAGAACTGCACCATCCGTTCGAGCAGATCCAGGACGATGACTCCCGGCGGTCGTTTCTCGCGAAGGGCGTGCTCGATCGAGCCCAGCAACTCCTGTTTGAACAGGCTTTCGGACCGGGCGCGACGGGTGCGGTATTTGGCGCTGGCAGCCGCCTCGAGGCGCGAGGCGTCTTCCTTCAAAAGCGTCGCCAGCTGCCGTCGTTCGGCATCCGTCAGCCGCAGCCGCCGGGCAGAGGCCGCGTCCGAGGGCGCCGGATCCGGAGCGGCCAGGCATCGGGCATGCGCTTCGAGCAGACACGCCTGGTATGGCTGCCATTCCGCGTGGTCGCGGATCCACTGCTCGAGGCAGGCCGTCGAGACCGGATCGGGCGGGAGAAACTGGCCGGACATCGCGACTGCGACCAGGTGCTCGTGAACAACGATCGGCACCGCGATTTCCTGGAACCCCGCCCAGCAGGACTCGAACTCGAGGCCTTCCGGCGCCAGCGATTGGGTCTGCCATTTCCGGACGACGCGCCGGATGATCTCGATGTCGGAGATGTAACAGGGACATCGCTTTTGGCGTTCCTGGAGATACAAGGGGCACCGGCTCCAGTTCCGGAAGCGCGCTTGGCACGGGGGCGCCGGGTGGCCGCAGAACAGCCCTCCATCCCGCGGGGCCGGACAAGCGCTCGGCCCGGCGATCGCATCGAATCGGGCGATGATCGGCGCCAGGCACAGCTCGCGACATTGGGTGCAGAAAGGATTGAACTTGTCCGGGACGGCCAAGCGGGCCGGTCCGTAAGCCTCGATCGGCTCCCAGAGGTAATCCTGGATCGACTCATAATATCGCGCGGCATAAATCGTCACCGGGGCATTCAGCTCGACCGTCATGCCGGCGATCGAACGGCTGAGCAGCTCGTGGTCGATCAGGTCGTCCAGCTCGATATGTTTCTGGCGCAGCAGGCTGGTGGACGAAAAGAGGATGCCGGAGTAGGGCGGCTGGGTATGCCGCGTATGCCGGTCGGCCTGATACAGCATGAACGAGCGCTTGGTCGCCCAGCTGGGCAGCCGGGGCAGACATGCGTCCGCCAGCTCGGATGTGGTGAACACGAACGCATAGAACGGCGCCGGGCATGCCGCCGGCGCATGCTGGCATTGGAGAAGCTTGGGATGGCGAAAGGAAGATGCCTTGCGCTGCAGGTCGCCCAGGATCGTCTCCCATTCCTTCCGGTCCACCACGGCATACGCCAGCGGATCCGTGTCCCGCCATGTGCTCCACTCGAAGCAATGGGGACATCGGATGGCAAAACCAAGCATGCTCCTACCTAGCTTGCCCCGGTTGCGCCGGCAAGCCTGAAGCCTGCGGCCGGTAGCGGTAATAGGCGGCGCAGGCGCCTTCGGACGACACCATCGGCGCGCCCAGCGGGCGCTCCGGCGTGCAGGCCCGCCCGAAGGCGGGACACTGATGCGGCCGGATCCACCCCTGGAGGACCTGGCCGGCCATGCACACCGGGGATTCGGCCGCCTCGATCTTCTCCAGGCCGAACCGGCGCTCGGCGTCATGGTCGGCATACTCGGGCCGCAGCCCCAGGCCGCTGGCCGGAATCACCCCCAGCCCGCGCCACTTGCGGTCCACCACGGTGAACACGTCGCCGATCACCTTCCTCGCCGCAGGATTGCCTTCCGGGCGCACGGTTCGAGCGTATTGGTTCTCGACGGCGTGCCGGCCCGATTCGAGCTGGCTGACGGCCATGTGGATCCCGTGGAGGATGTCCACCGGCTCGAAGCCCGTCGCCACGATCGGGACGCGGTACCGCTCGGCCAGCGGCTCGTATGGGCGCAGCCCCATGACCGCGCACACGTGCCCGGCCGCCAGAAATGCCTGAACGCGGCAGGAGGGCGACTGCAGGATTGCCTCGATGGCGGGCGGGACGAGCACGTGCGAGACCAGCAGCGAGAAATTGCGCGCGCCATGGCGCCGCGCCTGGCAGACGGCCATGCCGCAGGCCGGCGCCGTGGTCTCAAAACCGACCGCGAAAAACACCACCTCGCGATCCGGATGCCGCACGGCCAGGGCCAGCGCATCCATCGGGGAGTAGACGGCGCGCACATCGCCGCCTTGAGCCTTAGCCGTCAGAAGATCGATCCTCGAGCCGGGCACGCGCAGCATGTCGCCAAAGGAGCAGAGGATCACGCCGGGCCGGCCCGCCAGGGCGATCGCCTTGTCGATCCATTCCACCGGAGTGACGCAGACCGGGCAGCCCGGCCCGTGAACCAGCGTCAGCTCCGGAGGCAGCAGCTCCTCGAGGCCGAATCGGACGATGGCATGGGTCTGGCCGCCGCAGATCTCCATCACGGTCCAGGGACGCCGGATTAGCCGGCGGATCGCCTCGGCGTAGCGGCGGACCGATGGCCCGTCGCGGTATTCGTCCAGGTACTTCATGGGGGCGGCCTCGAAGCCTCGGCGGGCGGTCCCGGGTCCTTTCCGGGCGGGGCCGGCTCATGGACGGCAGCTTCGAGGAACGGCTCGAGCCCGAGGTCCTGCAGCATCTGGAGGTCCCGGCCAGCCGGCTGATTGGCTGTGGTGAGATAGTTGCCCACCATCAGCCCGCTGGCGCCCGCCAGAAACATCAAACACTGCAGATCCCGCAGGTGAACCGTCCGCCCGGCAGCGATGATCAGTTGCGGGTCCGGGAGCACGAGGCGGAACGCAGCGATGGTGAGCAGGATCTCGAGCGGCGGAAGGGGCGGCAGACCCGCCATCGGCGTCCCCGGGATCGGATTGAGGAAGTTGAGCGGCACCAGGTCGAGCCCGAGCTCCCGCAGCGCCCAGGCCAGATCGCAGCGGTCCGCCCGGCTCTCGCCCATGCCGATGATCCCGCCCGAGCAGATCCGCAGGCCGGCCTCGCGCGCGTGCCTCAGCGTCCGAAGCCGGTCGTCGAACGTGTGCGTGGTGCAGATTCGAGGGAAATAGCCGCGCGACGTCTCGAGGTTGTGGTGGTAGCAGGCCAGGCCCGCCTCGCGCAGCCGGGCCGCGACCCGGGGCTGGCGGATCATGCCCAGCGAGGCATCGGGGCGCACGGGGCGCTGGGCGGCGAGCTCGGCAACCCGGGCGCAGACCTCGTCGAGAACGGGGCCCTCGCGCAGCTCGGGCCAGGCCGCCACGAGGCTCAGGGCGTTCACGCGGTTGGCGGCAGCCTCCTGCGCCGCCTGACGCACTTCGGCCGAGTCGATGAATCCATGCCGCGGCGCCGCGGTGTCGTGGAAAGCCGACTGGGCGCAGAAGCGGCAGTCTTCGGGGCAGCCGCCCGCCTTGGCGTTGACGATCGAGCAGAGATGGATCCGGCGGCCGTGGCGAAGGCGCGCGACGCGCTGCCCCCACACCATGGCCTCGGCGATCGCCTCGGGGTCCTCCAGGGCGAACAGCCGGCTGGCCTGATGGCGGGTCAGCGGCTGGCCATCGAGCACCTGGCGGCCGATGTCGGCCACCTCCCGGCAACCATCGGCGCCAGCCCATCGCTGTGAACAATCCATAGGATCAAGCTTCACCCTGCCTTTGGATTCGGAGGACCCAGGTTGGCGCCGCCGCGCCGATATCCTTGAAGATCGAGCGTGACATGCTGGTATCCCGCCGCCTTGAGCTGCTCGGCGATCCGCGCATGCCGCCCGTCTTGCAGCAACCGGCCCAGCTCGCCAGGAACCACCTCGATCCGCGCCAGCGCGCGCGGCCGTCCCCCCTCGATCGGCGGGAGCTCGTGGTGGCGCACACGGAATTCGACGAAATCGAGGTCGTGCAGCGCGTTCTCCGCCTGCTCGATCATGCGCAGCTTCTCGAGCGTGACCCGCTCGCCATAGGGGATCCGCGTGGTCAGGCAGGCCGATGCCGGTTGATCGGCCGTCGGCAGCCCCAGCTCGGCCGAGCACGACCGGATCCGATCCTTGGTGAACCCCAGCTCCTTCAGGGGGGCCCGGACGTCCAGTTCGAGCGCCGCCCGCGCGCCGGGCCGGTCGTCGCCGGCATCGCTGGCGTTCTCGCCGTGAAGCAGGACCGCCAGCCCTTCGCTCCGGGCCAGGCGCCCCAGCTCGATGAACAGGCCCCGCTTGCAGAAATAGCAGCGGTCGGGCGGGTTGGCCAGGTAATCGGGGTTCCCAAACTCGCCCGTGTGCACGATGCGGACCTTCAGCCCCAGGCGCTCGGCCAGGGCCAGCGCGCGCTCGAGCTCCCGCCGCGGCAGGCTGGGCGTGTCCGCGATGGCCGCCACGCAGCGATCCCCGAGGGCCTGCAGCGCCACGCAGGCGAGAAACGTCGAGTCCACCCCGCCCGAATAGGCGACCAGACACGATCCGTACGACCGCAGCTTATCTCGCAATGCATCCAGATCACTCATGCAGCCGTGTCTCCGTTTCCGTGCATTGTTCGTCGGGCCGGGACCTTCCAGCCGCAGACGGCGGCGCGGGGCGATCTCGATGTTCAGACCGCGAAGAATGCATCCAAGCCGGGATGCTGAAGGCGTGGCGGAGGCAAGGCAAGGACAAAGGCTGGAGCCCCCGCGCGCGCCGGGGAGGCGGCGTCCTGGGCTGCCGCTCGAGGGGAGGCCGCCGATCCAGTCGGGTGGCCCCATGTGCGGCCAGACGCACAGTTGAGCGTTGAAGCGCCGGGCGATTCATTGACACACGGTGTTGGATTTGATAATTTCGACACCATTCAGGAGCTTAGAGAGCAAAAAAAGCGAAGGAACCATGAAGCTGAATCGAGCCGCAGTTGTGAGGGTGGCGAAGGGAAGGACGGGCTTCACCCTGATCGAACTCCTGGTGGTGATTGCCATCATTGCGATCCTGGCGGGGATGCTGCTCCCGGCCTTGAGCAAGGCGAAGACCAAGACCCAGGGCATCTACTGCATGAACAACAACAAGCAGATGGTGCTGGCGATTCAGCTGTATGCTGCGGACAACAACGAGCTGATGCCGCCCAATCCGGACGACGCGAACACCACAGTGGGCCACAACTGGTGCGCGGCCAACATGAACAACAACGACCAGGCCACCAACATCAATTACCTTCGCGATACCCGGTGGAACGTGCTGGCCAAATACACCGGCAACAACGTCAAGATCTACAAGTGCCCGGCGGACCGCGCGATGGTGAACATCGGCGGCAAGCTTTACCCGACCGTGCGGAGCTTCGCGATGAGCCAGGCGGTGGGGACGATCTGCTCGGGATACGATTCCGGGAGCGGCCACAGCGGCGTGCCGAAGCTGGCGACCAACGGCCCGTGGCTGGTCAACAACAATGGCCAGCGTAGTCACCGCCGCGGCCAGCCGTGGCGCACGTTCGGCAAGAGCGGCGATTTCGTCCAGCCCGCCAAGACCTGGGTCCTGATCGATGAGGACGAAAACAGCATCAATGACGCGAGCTTCGCGGTGGCGATGAACATACCGGTATGGATCGACTGGCCCGGCACCTACCACAATATGGCATGCGGCTTGGGGTTCGCGGACGGCCACGCCGAGGTCCACAAATGGCTCGAGGGGACGACCAAGGTCAAGAACGGCAACGTCAGCCAGCTGAACGTGGCCGCCACCCCGCGGGACTGGGGCTGGCTGTCGGAGCGGACGTCTTCCCGTTAGAGCGTTGGATCAGCCTCAGCGAGCCAGGCTCTCGATGGCTCGCCTCTCACAGGCCGCGCCTGGAAATTCCCAGGCGCGCCGCGCCAGGTTCCACGAAAGCGGGGCGATCTGCGCCCTCACCACTTGTCCCAGTGGACGAACGCTTCGTTGTAGCGGGTGCGGGCCGGCTTCACCTCCGCGGGATGCCCCACCGCCACGCACCCGACCGGGATGACGGATGCCGGCAGAGAGAGGATCTCGCGCACGGCCGACACCCGGGGCTCGCGCGGGTGGATGCCCAGCCAGCAGGCGCCCAGCCCGTGGGCATGGGCGCAGAGCAGAAGGTTCTGGATGGCTGCCGCACAGTCCTGCAGCAAGAAGCTCAACTGCCGGTCGTGCGCCGCCTCGAGGTCGCCGCAGACAACGATGCCCATGCCCGCCTGGAGCAGCATGCTGCCGTTCGAGAGAACGGGGGCGAGCTTTTCGAGCATCGTCGCGCTCTGCACCACCACGAAGCGCCAGGGATCCTTCGCCACGGCCGATGGCGCGGCCATGGCCGCCTCGAGCAACTGCTGGACAATCCCCGGGCTCACCAGCCCCGGCTCATACACCCGGATGCTTCGGCGGCTCTGGATCAGCTGCATCGCCTGCTCGGGAGTGACCTGTGATTTCATAGCACGATTCGATACTCGGCTCGGATCCGAGTCAAGGATTCCCGGCCCCGCTACGGGCCGCCCAGCTTCCCCACGAAGCGCCTGAGCCTCTCGACTGCCATCTCGATCCGATCGAACGACGTCGCGAAACAGCAGCGCAGATATCCCTCGCCGCTCGGGCCAAAGGCGTTCCCGGGCACGCACGCCACCTTCTCCTCCTGCAGCAGGCTCACCGCGAACTCCTTCGAGGTCCGCCCCGTCGCCCGGATGCACGGGAACGCGTAGAACGATCCGCGCGGCCGGTGGCAGGGCAGCCCGATCTCGTTGAACGCCTCGACGATGTAGTTGCGGCGCCGGCGGTATTCCTCGCGCATCTCGATCGTGTCCGGCTCGCCGTTGCGGATCGCCTCGAGGGCGGCTTCCTGGCTGACCGTGCTGGCGCACAGCATCGAGTATTGGTGGATCCGCATCATGGCCTCGATGATCTCCGCGGGACCGCAGGCGTATCCGAGCCGGAACCCGGTCATCGCATAGGCCTTCGAGAACCCGTGAAGAAAGATAGTTCGCTCGATCATCCCCGGCAGGGCAGCGATGCTGACGTGCTCGCCCTCGAAGGTCAGGTCGGCATAGACCTCGTCGGTGATGACGAGAAGGTTATGGCGCTGGACGACTCGGGCGATCGCCTCCAGCTCCTGGCGGGTGAGGGTGCCTCCGGTCGGGTTGGTCGGGAAATTCATCACCAGGATGCGCGTGCGCGGGGTGAGGGCCTTCTCGATGGCATCGGCCGTGACCGCAAACCGGTCCTCGGCGCGGCATGCGACGGCGCGGGCGACGCCGTGGGCGAGCTGGATGCTGGGGCAATAGCTGACGTAGCAAGGCTCGTGATAGAGGACCTCGTCGCCGGGGTTGAGCACGGCTCGCAGCGCGATATCGAGCGCCTCGCTCACCCCGACGGTGACGATGATCTCGCGCCGGGGATCGTAAGAGAGGCTGTATTTGCGGCCCAGCCACTGGGCGATCCCCTCGCGCAGCTTGAGCAGCCCCAGATTGGATGTGTAGCTCGTCCGCCCCCGCTCGAGCGCGTAGATCGCCGCCTCGCGGATGTGCCACGGGGTGGCGAAGTCGGGCTCGCCGACCCCGAGGGAGATCACATCCGGCTGGCCTTGGACCAGGTCGAAGAAATCCCGAATCCCGGACCGCGGGATGCCCCGGACGTGGTCGGCCACGAACCGCCCTGCCTCGAATGGCGCCGTCATGCCACGAATGAAATCGAAAGCCACCGCGATGGCAAGGAGACAAAAGACCCTAGGCGGCCTTTTGGCTGCGGCGGCGCAGGGTCGGGGCCTCGAGCCCCTGGACGGCCGGTCGGTCGATCACCACGGCGGCGATGTCTCGAGCGCCGGGGATCTCATACATGACATCGAGCATGAGCTTTTCGAGCAGCCCCCGCAGTCCGCGCGCGCCGGTCCCCTTCCGCATGGCCTGTGCCGCCAGCTCGCGGAGCGCATCCGGCGTGAACTCGAGCCCGACGTCCTCCATCGCCAGAAGCTTGGCGAACTGCTTGGTCAAGGCGTTCTTGGTGTCGGTCAGAATCGACACCAGCTGATCCTCGGTGAGGGCCTCGAGGGCCGTCACCAGCGGCAGGCGCCCGACCAGCTCCGGGATGAACCCGTAGGCGAGCAGATCCTCCGGCTCGATCCGCTCGAGGATCGACGCCTGCGCCGACGCCCTCCCATCCGCGCGCCCGGCCGCTCCGAACCCCATGACCTGCCGGCCCAGCCGGCGCTGGATGATCCGGTCCAGACCCACGAATGCGCCCCCGCAGATGAACAGGATGTGGGTGGTATCGACCCGGATATACTCCTGCTGGGGATGCTTGCGGCCGCCTTGCGGAGGCACGTTGCAGATCGTCCCCTCGAGGATCTTCAGCAGCGCCTGCTGCACCCCCTCGCCCGAGACGTCGCGCGTGATGGACGCGTTCTCGCTCTTGCGCGCGATCTTGTCGATCTCGTCGATGTAGATGATCCCGCGCTGGGCCCGCTTGACATCGTAGTCCGCGTTCTGGAGGAGGCGGAGGATGATGTTCTCGACATCCTCGCCGACATAGCCGGCCTCGGTCAGGGCGGTCGCATCGGCGATCGCGAAGGGGACGTCCAGCGCCCGGGCCAGGCTCCGCGCCAGCAGCGTCTTGCCCGACCCCGTCGGCCCGATCAGCAGGATGTTGCTCTTGTCGAGCTCGACCTCGGATGCGCCGGGCTCCTTGCCGGCTGAATCCGGGTCTGCGCCCGAGAGCGCCGCCGCGTGCCGGATGCGCTTGTAATGGTTGTAGACGGCGACAGCGAGGGTTTTCTTGGCCTGCTCCTGCCCCACGCAATAGGCATCCAAATGCCGCCGCAGCTCGGCAGGCTTCAGCACCCGGAACCGGCCTCCGGAATGGCGCTGCTCGGCCTGCGCTTCCTTGTCGAGGATGGCCTTGCAGTAGAGGATGCAGCTGTCGCAGATGTTGACCCCCGGCCCGGCGATCAGCTTGCGCACCTCGGCGTCCGACTTGCCGCAGAAGGTGCAGAGGGCGCGATGGGTCGGGTGGGCCATGGGGTGCTCAGGCGCTGGTGGCGGGAGGCGGATTCGACTCGGGGGCGGCGGCGGGAGCGGCTCCGGCGCCCGGGGCGGCGGTGGAAGCCGCCGCCAGGCCGGGGATCTCCCTCCGCGACTGGACGACTTCGTCCACGATCCCGTAATCGCGGGCCTCGGCGGCGGTCATGAAGTAGTCGCGGTCGCAGTCTTTCTCGACCTGCTCGAGGCTGCGGCCGGTATGATGGGAGAGGATCTGGTTAAGCCGCTGCTTGAGCCGGAGCATGTATTTGACCCGGATCTCGACGTCGCTGGCCGCCCCCTCCGCCCCGCCCAGAATCTGGTGGATCATGATGTTCGAATGGGGCAGGGCGAACCGCTTGCCCTTGGTGCCGCCCGCCAGCAGCAGCGCGCCCATGCTCGCCGCCTGGCCGATGCAATACGTGTTCACGTCGCACGTCAGGAACTGCATCGTGTCGTAGACCGCCAGCCCGGCCGTGACGCTGCCCCCCGGCGAGTTGATGTAGAGATGGATGTCCTTTTTCGGATCCGTCATCTGCAGAAACAGCATCTGGGCGATGATGACGTTGGCCACCATGTCATCCACCGGGGTGCCCAAAAACACAATCCGGTCCACCAGCAGGCGAGAGTAGATGTCGTAGCCGCGCTCGCCGCGCCCCGTCTGCTCGACCACCATGGGAATCAGAAAATTCTGCATCGCGTTCCTTTGCCTTTGACTCGCAGGGGCACCCTAAACGCCCACCCCCTCACCGTCAAGCCCTGCGGACAGGATCGGCATCGAGGGGCGGCTTGGATTCGCATGGCAATCCGCCGCCGTTGGCGTAGATTACGGATCGACGGTTCGGGCGGCCGGGGCTGCTGAGAGCGGCGGGCTGGCGGTCCAACCGTGGCCGAGCCCATGCGAATCTTGCTCATCGAAGACGATCCGAAGATCGCCGCCTTCGTCGCCCAGGGGCTGCGCGAACATGGGTTTGCGGTGGATCATGCCGGGGACGGCGAGGCGGGGCTGGCGCTGGCGCTGACCCGGCCCGCCGACGCGGCGGTGGTGGATGTGATGCTGCCGCGGCGCGACGGGCTGAGCCTGGTCCAGGAGTTGCGGCGCAGGCAGCGCGCGCTGCCGGTGCTCTTCCTGAGCGCCAAGGCCGCTGTCGACGATCGGATCCGCGGGCTGCAGGCGGGCGGGGACGATTACCTGGTCAAGCCGTTCGCCTTCAGCGAACTGCTGGCGCGGGTCCAGGCCCTGATCCGGCGCGCATCGAGCGTGGCGGAGCCCTCGACCCTGACGGCCGCCGATCTCACGCTCGATCTGCTGGCGCGCGAGGTGCGCCGGGCCGGCCGGCGGATCGATCTGGCCGCGCGGGAGTTCGCGCTCCTCGAGTACCTCCTGCGCCACGCCGGCCATTACGTCTCGAAAACCCAGATCCTCGAGCACGTCTGGGATTATCAGTTCGATCCCCAGACCAACGTGGTCGACGTCCTGGTGTGCCGCCTTCGCAACAAGATCGACCGCGATTTCGAGCCGAAGCTCATCCAAACACTCCGCGGGGTTGGTTATGCCCTCAAACCCGCCTGAGCCAGTCCGCAGCCGGTTCGGCTTCCGTCTCAACCTCTATTATGCGGCCATCCTGGTGGCGGGGGGGCTCGTCCTGCACGCGCTGGCGTCCTTTCTCCTGTCGCGATCGATCCAGGTGCAGGAGCGCGAGCTGATCCGGGCCCGGCTCGAGGATTACCGGGCCTGGTATGTCAGCGGCGGCCCCGAGTTCCTCCGCTGGAAGTTCCTCAACACCCGCGACGGCAGCCGCCAGGCGTTCTTTGTCCGCCTGCGCGGTTCGGGCGGCCAGGTCCTCTTCGTGCATGTCCCCGAGGAGTGGAGCCAGTTCGATTTTGCCGGGATCGCTCGAGCGGCGGACCAGGCCGATTCGTCGTGGGTGCACGTGCCGGGGGGGAAGGGCCAGCCCGGCTGGCTAGTCGGGTCGCTGGCGCTTCCGGGGGGCCACCATTTGCAGGTCGGCAAGAGCACCGGCCCGACCGAGCTGCTCCTGGCCCGGCTGCGCCTGGTGTTCGGCTGCGCCCTGATCGCGCTGCTTGCCCTTGGCTACACCGGCGGCACGTGGCTGACCCACCGGGCGATGCTGCCGATTCGCGAGCTCATCGCCGCGGTGCGGGGCATCCTCGAGACCGGCCAGCTCGACCGCCGCGTCGCCGCCCGGCAGCACCAGGACGAGCTGGACGAGCTCGTCAGCCTCTTCAACCGCATGCTCGAGAAGAACGAGACCTTGATCCGGGGCATGCGCGAGGCGCTGGACAACGTGGCCCACGACCTGCGAACCCCGCTGGCCCGCCTCCGCGGCGCGGCCGAACGCGCCCTCCAGTCGCCCGATCCCTCCGCCGCCAGCCGGGAAGCCCTGGCTGATACGCTGGAGGAGTCCGATCGGCTCCTGGTCATGCTCCAGACCCTCATGGACGTCAGCCAGGCCGAGACCGGCACCATGCGCCTCCATGTCGAGACGGTCGATCTCGAAGGCCTCCTCCGCCGCGTGGTCGATCTCTACCAGATGGTCGCCGAGGATCGCCGCATCGCCATCGAGCGCTCCCTGTCCGATCCCATCCGCCTCCAGGCGGACCGGGTCCGGCTCGAACAGGCCCTGGCCAACCTCGTGGATAACGCCGTCAAGTACACCCCGCCCGGCGGGCGGGTCGCGATCCGCGCCCGCGCCGAGAACCAGACCGCGGTGATCGAGGTCGCCGACACCGGCGCGGGCATCCCCGCCGAGGAGATACCCCGGATCTGGGAGCGGCTCTACCGCGGCGACAAAAGCCGATCCCAGAAAGGTCTCGGCCTTGGCCTCTGCCTCGTCCGCGCCATCGTCGAGGCCCACCATGGCACCGTCTCCGTCTCGAGCCGGCCATCGGAAGGCTCGACGTTCACCGTCCGGCTCCCGCTCTCGCCGCCGCGGCCCGCGGCCGAGCAGCCTTCGGGCCGAGGCGGTGAGGGCGAGCCGCCGGCTGATCCGCCTGCCTCCCCTCTGCCGATCGGTCACGGCCGCGTGACCTGGGCCGGCCGCGACAGCGCCCGCTCGAGCAGCTCGTAGGCCTGCCGCCGCTCCGGCTCGGCAAAATCGTGAGCGCAGTCGGGATGGAGCACCCGCAAGTTCGACCCGGCGCCGTGGAGCTCGAAAACGGGCGCGGCAGCCGCCGCAATCTCGTCCACGCTCTCCCACCGGAAATTCCCGTCGCGAACCGGCGCGCTGATGAGGACAGCCCGCGGCGCCAGGGTGCCGATGATCTCGTGGAAATCGAACGGGATCTCCGCCAGGCGCCCCCGGTATTGGGCCAGCCGCGGCATGTAGCGCGTCTGGCACCAGCCACGTTCGAGCTGCCAGTTGTCCGGGCTGCCGCCGTAGTAATCGCAGAACGAGTCCAATCCGCAGCTCGAGATGACAACCCGGATCCGCGGGTCGAACACCGCAGTGAACAGAGCGTTGTGCCCGCCGAGGGAATGGCCGATGGCGCCGTAGCCTCCCGGCTGCACGATGGGCATCGAGTCCAGCAGATCCAGCGCGCGGATGTTATCCCAGATGGCTTTCATGGTTCCGCTCCGATAGCCGAGGGCCTCGAGGCCGGGCTGGTAGCCGGCCATCAGCGGATACGACGGCGCGACCACCACGAAGCCGCGGGCGGCGAGGTCATGCCCATAGGCGCGGTAGCTGTCCCGGATCTTTTCGACCACCACGCGGTGGCCGTGCTGCATGTCCGTGGGATGCAGCGCCAGCACCGCCGGCGCCGGGCCCCGCCCCTCGAGGGCATCCTTCGGGATCAGCAGATACGCGGGGACGCGCGAGCCCGGTTCGGAGGCGTAATGGATCCGCCGCCGGACATAGCGGCCGCAATCCTGCTCCTCCTCGATCTGCGGATCCAGCGGGCAGCGCCTCGAGCGGCCGGGCAGCGGGCCCATGATCTCCTGCATGCCCGCCAGGATCTCGGCGCGCCGCTCGAGCCAGTCGGATGCCGACCGCACCGGCAGCAGATCGCCTTGCGCGCCGCGAAACACGAGCAGGTTGGCGCGCGGCAGCCGCCGGGGCGCGATGTCCCCCCGCGCCGCCCCCAGCGAGGCCGAAGCGAGGATCAGCGCGGGAATCCACGCAAGGCTCGGACGACAGCGAGCGAGGCTGCGGAGCGCGAGGTTCATCCGGTCCGTCCGGAGGAGGCTCAGGCCTGGGGCGGAGCCGGGGGGGCTTCGTCCAGAAACGGGATATCCAGGGCAGCGCACGCGGTCTTGCCGCTGTCGCTCTCGAGGAGGATCCCGTCACGGGTGGGCAGGGGGTGGAGATCCCGGACGCGGTCGAATCCGGCCGGCACTCCCGCGACGCCCATGACGTAGGGGATGGCGAGCGGCTGGCGCGGATTGAGCTCGAGGCAGGTCGGGTAGCCGCGGTCCGACAAGGGATTTCGGCGGACGGACTCGGCCAGTCCGTAGTGAAAATACGAGGTGACATCCTCGAGGCCCATGACGCTGACGTGGCGCCCGTTCCAGGGCGGGTAATGGCGGCCGCCGTTGGAGATCCAGAAGACGGTCGAGCGGAGGAGGCGGGGCGAGCGGATGGCGAACCAGACGTAGCGCTGGATGGGGAACGTGACGGCCGTCCAGGCCAGAGCCAGGGCGGGATCGGCCACCAGCATGACGAGGTCTTCGTAGCCGCGCCGGGCCGGGTATACGCTCAGGTCGGCGGGCGGCCCGAACCGCGTGGGGACCTGCTCGATCGATCGGAACTCGGCGCCCGGCTGGAGGGCGGAATACCCGCGCTGCTCGGGGCGCTCGAAGTCGTCGGGGAAAACCTGCCCATGGATGAACCGGCTGGTCGATATGCGCCCGCTGCCGGGTGCGTCGGGGAACTTGATCATGGCGTGATGGCCGAAGTTCATGGGGCCTTTCATGCCGGAGATGACATGCCGGCAGTAGACCGCATCGTGGCCGTCGACCAGGGCGATCTGCTGGTCGACCTGGCCGGGCCGAGTGCGAGTGGCGAGGCGGAGATGGAGGGTCGAGCGGACGCCTTCGCGGGCCAACGAGACCAGGCGCCAGCGCTGGTTGGCCGTTTCGCCGTGCGGCGGGTGCCGCTCGTTGCGGTAGGGCGACGTGTTGTTGCCGAAAGGCAGGCAGAAGAAATCGCCGCGCAAAACCCGCAACAGGGCCGGAAGCGCGCGGTCGGGCTTCTCCTCGGCCCACGGAGCGACGGAGTACGGGCGCCAGCGCTTGCCGGCTCGATCGAAAACGACCGGGCCGAGGTGCCCGCCGGTCTCGGCAACCCAGGCTTCGACGCTGGAGGACATGAGCCGCCACGAGGGCTGGCCCAGAACGACCGAGGTGGATGGTCGGGAGGATTTGGCTGGTTTCATGGGGCTGCAGGCATTCCGGCCCGCACGCGTCCCCGGCATGGAGGCGTCTGGGGCCATTCCAGGCCATTCTAGCCAACGGACACCCGGCTTGAAAAGGCAATTCGGGCCTTCGCGGCCGAAAACAAAACAGTTGTCGCGCTGGGCGTTTGGATATAGTGTAGAGTTCTTTGTGCCATCGGGCGGCCCGGAAAGCCGCCCGGGCGCAAAGCAGTGAAACGGCCTTAAACAGCCGGCGCGGAACGAAGCCCGGCGGCCACAATCGCAACAAAGTCAAATCCCGTCTCCGCGGGATGGCCGGCAGGCGGGCAGCCTGCGGGCCCCAAACCAAACGGAAAATATGGCGATCAACATCGGTATCAAGGAACTGTTGGAAGCGGGTGTCCATTTCGGGCACCAGACCCGGCGCTGGAATCCGAAGATGAAGCAGTTCATCTTCGACGCGCGCAGCGGCATCTACATCATCGACCTGAGCAAGACCCTGGGGCAGCTCGAGTCGGCCTGCAACTTTCTGGGCAACGTCATTGGGAAGGGCGGGCGGATCGTTCTGGTCGGCACCAAGAAGCAGGCGCAGGAGGCGATCAAGGAAGCGGCGATGACGTGCATGCAGTTTTACGTGATCGAGCGCTGGCTGGGAGGCACGCTGACGAATCTGAAGACCATCCGGCGCTCGGTGGACCGGCTCAAGCAGATCGAGCGGATGGAGGCAGACGGGACAATGAGCCAGTATGGCAAGCAGGAGCAGTCGTCGATCCGCCGCGAGGCGGCCCGGATGCACAAGAACCTGGATGGCATTCGGGATATGGAGTCCCTGCCGGATGCGATGTTCGTGGTGGACATCAAGCGCGAGCACAACGCGGTGGCCGAGGGACGCCGGCTCAAGATCCCCATCGTGGCGATCGTCGACACCAACTGCGACCCGGACCAGGTCGATTATCCCATCCCCGGCAACGACGATGCGATCCGGTCGATCCGGCTGATTTTAAACACGGTGGTGCAAACCATCGTGCAGGCGCGGCAGGCTTACGAATCCAAGTACGGGCCTCGCAAGACCGAGCCCGCAGCGGCGCCAGCCCCGGCGGCGGCGCCGGCGGCAGCCGAGCCCGCTCCCGCCGCTGCCCCCGCGCCGGCGTCGGCGGCCGAGCTCGCGTCTCTGGTCCAGCCGGCCCCGCCGGCGGCGCCCGCGGCGGAGGCCAGCGCGCCGCTGCCGCCCGCATGACCCGGCCGGGCATGCAGGGCGCGCGAACCAGGAAGGATGAAGAGAGAGATCATTTATGGCTGAGATCAATGCGGCTTTGGTTGGTCGGCTGCGTGAAATGACCAACGTGGGTCTGATGGAATGCAAGAAGGCCCTGCTGGAGACCCAGGGCGACCTCGAGAAGGCGGTGGACGTGCTGCGCAAAAAAGGCGTGGCGTCGGCGGCCAAGCGGGCCTCGCGCGCCGTCAAGGAAGGCGTGATCGTCCAGTGGGTCCAGCCGGGAGGCCGGGTTGGCGTCCTGGCCGAGGTCAATTGCGAGACGGATTTTGTCGCCAAGAACGAGAAGTTCCGGGCCTTTGCGGAGGAGGTGGCGCGGACGCTGGCGGCGGATCCCCGGGCGGAGTTCGAGGCGGCCCGGACCCAGCTGGTCACGCAGACGGGCGAGAACATCAAGATCACCCGGTTCGAGCGGATGGAGGTGCAAGGCAACGGGCTGGTTGCCGCTTACATCCACATGGGGGCGAAGGTGGGCGTCCTGGTCGAGGTCGGGGCGGGCCAGGAGGCCACGGCCGGGCACGACGACTTCAAGCAGCTGGTGAAAGACATCACCCTGCAGATCGCCGCGGCGAATCCTCTGACCGTGCGCCGGGACCAGATCGATCCTCAGGTGATCGAGAAGGAGAAGGAGATCGCCCGCGAGCAGGTCAAGGGCAAGCCGGCCGCGGTGATCGACAAGATCGTGGGGGGCAAGCTCGAAAAGTACTACCAGACCTTCTGCCTGCTCGAGCAGGGGTTCGTCAAAAAGAACTCCGAGGTGAGCGTGATCGATCATGTGCAATCGGTGGCCAAGCAGCTGGGGGACACGGTGGAGATCCGCCGGTTTGTCCGGTTCCAGGTCGGCGAGGCGCTGCCGGGCTGAAGAGCGGCCGGCCGATCCGGAGCGCAGCGCTTCTGCGGGCAATCAGGGCGCCGCCCCCCGCGAGTCATCCGGCCACAAGGCTCGGCCCTGGATCTGACCATGCGAGCGGCGGATACCGAAGGGCTCGATTCCGTCCGGCCGGTCCCGGCGGCGGGGCAGGTGCTCACGATCCGGATCGGCGATCTTGCGTTCGGCGGCGAGGGTGTCGGGCGGTGGGGCGAATTCGTCCTGTTCGTGCCGGGGGTTTTGCCGGGCGAGCGGGCCGAAGTGCAGGTGGTCGAGGTGCGCCAGCGGTTTGCCAGGGCCAGGCTGGTGCGGATCGAGGAGGCGTCTCCGGAGCGCGTGGTTCCTGCGTGCCCCTATTATGGGGCATGCGGAGGCTGCCAATACCAGCACATGGCCTATCCAGCCCAGCTCCGGCTCAAGCGCAAGCAGGTCCTGGATCTTCTCGAGCGCGTGGGCGGGCTCGCGGGGGCGATCGTCGAGGAGGTGGCGCCCTGCTCCATGCCCTACGGATATCGGAATCGGATCCTGGTGCGCAGCCAATGGGATCGCTACCGCCAGGCGTTGAACCTCGGTTTTTTACGGGCGGAAAGCCGCCTGGTGGTGGACGTCGAGGAGTGCCGGATCGCGTCGCCGGAGGTCAACGCCCAACTGCGGCGCGCGCGGGCTCATCCGCCCCCCAAGGGCGGGCTGAAGGTGCTGCTGCGGGAGGCGCCGGAGGGGTGGGAATCGCCGCACGACTCCTTTTTCCAAAACAACTTCTTCATGCTCGAGCCGCTGGTGGAGGCGGTCCGGGCGGGGCTGCGCCGCAGCGGGGCCCGGCATTTGATCGACGCCTACTGCGGGGTTGGATTTTTCAGCCTGGAATTGGCGGGGGAGGTGGATCGGTTCGTGGGGGTGGAATATGACCGTCGCGCGGTCGAGGCGGCACGACGGAACGCGGCTCGGCGGGGCCGGCTCAATGGGGAGTATCGGGAGGGGCGCGCCGAGGAGCTGCTGCCGTCGCTGCTCGAGGGGATGGCGGCGGAACAGACCGCGGTTTTGTTGGATCCGCCCCGGGCGGGCTGCCGGCCGGAGATGATCGAGGGTCTAAGGAGGGCAGGGCCGGCGCAGGTGATTTACGTATCGTGTCATCCGGCCACGCTGGCGCGGGATCTGCGCCGGCTGGTGGCGGATGGAGTCTACCGCCTGGACCGGGTGGCGCCGATCGACATGTTTCCCCAGACCCAGCACATCGAGTGCGTAGCCGACCTGCGTCGCGGGACATGACCGGAGGCGATGCCGCGGGCGATGGGGCTCGCGCCGTGAATCCCTAAGCCGCGGAGCGCCTCCGCTCGCAGCCGGCGGGGGAGCAGGGGGAGGGGCGCAGGGCGGAGAGCCGACCAGCCCTCGCGCCTCGGGCCTCGGGGGGCGGGCAAGATGTCCTTGCCAACTCGCACGGGTTCGGTACATCTTACGTACCTGGCTACATCCTATGGAAGAACGACCGAGTGCGCCTTCGAATTTTGTGCTGAATGTGTTGCCGTTTGTGGCGGCGGCGGGCGCATTCTTGTTCTTCCTGATCTCGCTGAACCGCTGGGTATCGCTGGCGAGTCTGCCGCTGGTATCGAAGGTGGCGGGATGGGACTGGTGGACGATCCAGCTGCATGCGCCGCTGTTCTACCTGGTCGCCCTGCCCGCACGAATCCTGCCATCGTCCTGGCAGCCGCTGGCGCTGAACCTGATCTCGGCAGGGGCGGGAGCGGCGGCGCTGGGGCTGCTGGCGCGGTCCGTCGCCCTGCTGCCCCATGACCGCACGCGGGATCAGCGGCAGCGGCAGACCAGCGAGGACGCCCTGCTGAGCATCCGGGCGGCGTGGGTGCCGCCGTTGCTGGCGGTGCTGGTCGCCGGGTGGCAGCTCAGCTTCTGGGAGCATGCGACATCGGCGACGGGGGAGATGCTGAGCCTGCTGATGCTGGCGTGGGCGGTGCGGAGCCTTCTCGAGTATCGGCTGGATGGGCGGGGATCGCGGCTGGCGCAAGCGGCCCTGGCGATGGGCTTGGGGGCGGCGAACTCCTGGGTGATGATCTGGCTGTTGCCGGCGTTCGCGGTGTCGGCGGTTTGGATTGTGGGATGGGAGATCCTGGCGTGGAGGAACTGGGGGCGGCTGGCGGCGTGGCTTTTGGTGGGGCTGTCCTTGTGCCTGCTGCTGCCGGCGCTCGAGAGCCTCGGGCCGAAGACCAGCCAGGGATTCGGGGAGCTGCTTCGGACCGAGCTGGGGGCGCAGAAGGCCTTGGTCCTGGGCTTCCCGCGATGGCGCCTGCTCCTGTGCGCGCTGACCTCGCTGTTCCCCCTGGCCCTGCTGAGCATCCGCTGGAAGCTGTCGACGGGCGAGACGAGCCTGATTGGAGGCACGCTGACGGGCATGATGTTCCAGGTGATGCAGCTGGTGTTCCTGGCGGCATGCGTGGGGGTCATGTTCGACCCGCCGCACTGGAGCCCGCGGCACCTGGGGGGCGGGCACGCGCTCCTGCCGTTCTACTATCTGAGCGCGCTCTGCGTCGGCTACGTCAGCGGCTACGTCCTCCTGGTGTTCGGCACCGATCCGCCCCGGGCCTGGTATCGGGCCAAGCTGGCCACCCGCCAGGCCCGCCGCGCCCTGGCAGCGGTCATCTGGGTGCTGCTGGTGGCGGCGCCGATCGCGCTGCTCTATCGGAACGCCGGGCCCATCGGGCGGACCAACTCCGGGATTTTACGGCATTGGGCCAGCGAGCTCGCGAGCTCGTTGCCGGAGAAACGCGCCATCGTTTTGAGCGACGAGCCGACGCATCTGCTCCTGGCGGAGGCGGCGCTGGCGGACCGGGGGCGGGCGCGCCAGCACCTGATGGTCGACACCCGATCCTTGTCGTACCAGGCCTACCACCGGATCCTGATGCGGGAGTCGCCGCAGGAATGGCCGGATTTTCTGACGGGGCATGTGTTTCGGGATCCGCTGGATCCACTGCTGCTGGTCTACCTGATCACGTCGCTGACTCGGACGAACGAGGTCTACTACCTGCAGGGCAACTACAACTATTTCGGGGAGGGGCTTCAGTCGCTGCCGCACCGGGCGGTGTATCAGGAGAGACCCTACGACTCGCTGGCGCTGGATCGGCCGGCCCTGGATGAGCCCCGTGTCCTGACCAACCAGGAGTATTGGGCGGACGCGGCCCGCCGGTGGCGGGAGGTGCTGGCCGGGAGATCCGGGGGCAAAGAGGACCAGGATCCGCGCACGGAGCTGGGGCTGGTGAGGGCAAGCCTGTCGCGAGCGGCGAACACATGGGGCGTGCGGCTCCAGCAGAGCGACCGCCTGGAGCCGGCGGCGGAGATGTTCGACCTCGCCATGGAGCTTCATCCCAGCAACCTGGTGGCGCGGGTCAACCGCGAGGTGAACCGTCGCCTGCAGGCCCGGCAGCCCATCCCCGAGACGCCGGATCCGGATCTGAGCCGGGCGATCCGGGACAGCTACCGCCGGATCGAGGACATCGTGCGGCACTTCGGACCCTTCGACGAGCCGGCCTTCCTGCGGGAGACCGGCCAGATGCTGGCCTTATCGACACCGGCCCTGGTGCGCCAGGCGGCCTACCACCTCGAGCGGGCCCGGCAGCTGCAGCCGGGCGACGTCGAGAGCGGCCTGCTTCTGGCCGACATGTACCTGAAATGGCGGCTTCCGGAACGTCTCCTGGCGCTGGCGGATCAGCTCCGCGCGCCGGCGTCCGCCCCCCTGACAACCAACCAGAGCCTGCGGCTCCTGCGGCTCGAGGCGTGGGCGGATGTCTACCAGACCAATCTGGTCCGGGGCGAGCAGCGGCTGCTCGAGGCGCGCAAGGCGCATCCGGGCGACTCGGGCCTGCTGCACACGCTGTCCCAGGTGTATCTGCAGACGGCGCGGTTCACCAACGCCCTCGAGTGCCTGGACCAGATGCTCCGGCTGGAGCCGAACAACCCGTTTGCCCTGGCGAATCAGGGGGCGGTGCTGATCCAGCTCCGGAAATTCGAGGAGGCCCTGAATCCGCTGAACCAGCTGCTGGCGCGGCAGCCGGGCCACACGGTGGCCCTGCTCAACCGGGCAATCTCTCTAACCCGGCTGGGGCGCTACGAGCAGGCCGAATACGACTACCAGACCGTGCTGGACATCCGGCCCGGATTGCATCGCGCGTATTTTGGGCTCGCCCAAATCGCCATGGAGCGGAAGCAGAGCCCGCGCGCCATCGAGCTGTTCGAGACCTATCTGCGGGTCGCTCCGCGCGATCCCAACGGCGAATACGAAGAGGCCGCCGAGGCCCAGTATGTGCGGGAGCGGCTCAAGGAGTTGCGGGGCGAGGCGCCGGAATCGGGGGCGGCACCGCCCCCCTCGAGCCCTTGAAAAGCCGTTCTCTGCTGTCGTCCGAGCCGCTTCTGCGCATGCCTCGGCGCCCGGCTCTCGAGCCTCCCGCGGGTGCCGGGCGCGAGCCGGCTCGGGAACCATCCGGCGCTTCCGATGCGCCTGGCCTTCGCGAGATCGGCCGCCGGTGAAGATCACGCACGTCATCACCCGGCTGATTGTCGGCGGCGCCCAGGAAAACACGCTGGCCTGCGTGCGGGGCCTTTCGAGCCGGCCGGGCTGGGATGTCCGGCTGATATCCGGGCCGACCTCGGGCGCGGAAGGCACGCTGGAGCCGCTGGCGGCCGAGCTGGACGATCGGTTCATCCGCGTGCCGGAGCTGGTTCGGCCGCTGCATCCGCTCAAGGACTGGATGGCATGGGCGCGGCTGGTTCGGCTCTTTCGGGCGCACGGGCCGGATCTGGTGCACACGCACAGCGGCAAGGCGGGTTTCCTGGGACGGCTGGCCGCACGCCGCGCGGGCGTTCGCTGGATTGTCCACACCATTCACGGGCCGTCGTTCGGCCCGTTTCAAGGGGCGGCCAGCAACAGCCTGTATCGCGCCGCCGAGCGGGTGGCGGGACGCGTGACGACCCATTTCGTGTCGGTGGCCCAGGCGATGACGGATGCCTACCTGGCGGCGGGCATCGGCCGGCCTGACCAATACACCTGCATCTACAGCGGCTTCCCACTCGAGCCGTTCCTCGCGGCCGGGGCGCAGGGGGGCGATCGGGCGCGCTGGGGATTGAGGGCCGGCGACATCGTGATCGGCAAGATCGCGCGGCTTTTCCGGCTGAAAGGGCACGACGATCTACTGGCTGTCGCGCCGGCTCTGGCCGAGCGCCATCCCCGGGCGCGCTTCCTTCTGGTGGGGGACGGCCCCTGGCGGGCCCGGCTCGAGCGGGATGCGCGGCGCCTGGGATTGGCGGAGCGGTTTGTTTTCGCAGGCCTGGTGCCGCCGTCGGAGATGCCGGCCCTGTTGGGCGCGATGGACGTGGTGGTGCACCTGTCGCGGCGGGAGGGTCTGCCCCGCGTCCTGCCTCAGGCGCTGGCGGCGGGGCGCCCGGTGGTGGCCTACGACTGCGATGGGGCGCGCGAGGTGTGCCGGGACGGGGAGACGGGCTTCCTGGTGGCGCCGGGGGATCGGGCCCGGCTGCTCGATCGCCTCGAGATGCTCGCCGAGGATGCGGCGCTGCGGCGGCGCATGGGGGATCAGGGCCGCACCTGGGTCCAGCCCCGTTTCTCGGAGGAAAAGATGGTGTTGGATCTGGCGGCGCTGTATGAACGGCTGGCGAAGGCGGGCCCGGGTTCGAGGGCGGCCTGATCATGCAATCGTTACCGGTCTGGATCTATCTGGGCGCTCTGGCGGGAGCGGGGCTGGCCGCAGCCGGCACGCTGCCGCTCTGGCGCCGGTGGTGCGTGCATGCCGGCGTGGTGGACGATCCGGGCCATCGCAAGATTCATCTCGAGCCGGTGCCGCTCGCAGGCGGGCTTGCGGTGCTGAGCGGCCTGCTGTTGCCGGTGCTGGCCGGGGCCGTGGGGCTGCAGGCAGGGTGGCTGGGAAGCGACACCCAGGCGGCACTCGAATACGGCCTGGAACGCCGGGCCGGGCAGCTGGGCATCCTGCTCCTCGGCGCAGTGGGCATGGTCGCTCTCGGGTGGTGGGACGACCGATGCGAGCTGCGGGCGGGGGTCAAGCTGGCCGGCCAGTGCGCCGTGGCGGTGCTGGTGGCGGCGGCGGGCGTTCGGATCACGCTGTTTGTTCCGTCGGCGGTCTTCAGCTACGCGGCCACCGTGCTCTGGGTGCTGGCCGTGACCAACGCGATGAATTTCCTGGACAACATGAACGGTCTTTGCGCGGGGCTAGGGGTGATCGCATCGGGGCTGGTTGCCGTGCTGGCGGCCCACATGGGGCAGTACCTGGTGGCGCTGGCGGCCTTTCTGGCGGCCGGCGCGCTGCTGGGTTTCCTGCCGTTCAACTTCCCCCGGGCGAAGGTGTTTCTGGGGGATGCGGGCAGCCATCTGGCGGGATATCTGCTGGCGGTGCTGACCATCCTGCCGCATTTCTACACGTCGGAGAATGCGCGGCCGTGGGCGGTGGCGACCCCGCTGCTGCTGCTGGCAGTGCCGCTGGGCGATCTGGCGTGGGTGGTGGCCGACCGGTGGCGGCGGGGGGCGCCCATCTACGTGGGCGACACGCATCACCTGTCTCATCGGCTCGTGCGGCGCGGCTGGAGCCAGGCGCAGGCCGTGGCCCTGATCTGGGGGGCGGCTCTGGCGCTGGGGGGGCTGGCCGTGGGGCTGCAATGGGGAGCGACCTAGCCTTATGTCCGGCCACGACACCCATCGCCTGGCGGTTCGGATTCTGCGGGGATTCGCAGCGGGGTTGCTGGCGGGCATCGGCGCGCGGTGGTTGGCGAGCTGGCGCCCGGAGGCGGCGCCGGGCATCGAGTGGTTCGCCGCGCAGATTTGCGATCCGCTGGGCCAGGTGTTTCTGCGGCTGCTGTTCTGGGTTGTGGCGCCGCTGGTGTTCGCCTCGCTGACCAACGGCATGCTGCAGCTGGGCCGCCTGGACCGGCTGGGCCCCCTGGCCTGGCGCACCTTTGCGCTGTTCGCCGCCAACATGATCATCGGCGCCACCCTGGGCCTGCTGATCCTGAACCTCCTGAACCCCGGCGAGGTGATGGATCCGGAATCGCGCCAGGCGATGCTCGAGCGGTACGGGGGGCGGGCGGGCGAGCTCGAGGCCCAGGCCAACCGGCTCGAAAGTTTCAGCCTGCGACTCCTGGTGGATCTGCTGCTGCCCGCCAACCTGCTCAAGGCGATCGTCGAGTTCCAGATGCTGCCGCTGATCGGGTTCGCGCTGCTGATCGGCGGGGTGGGCCTCCAGCTGGGCGAAGGCGCCCGCCAGGGGCTCGGCCGGGCGATGACGGTCCTGACCGATCTGATGACGGGATTGATCCACGCCGCCATGCGGCTGGCGCCCTATGCGGTTCCCGCCATGATCTTCGGCGTGGTGGCGCGCCTGGGATGGGATTACCTGCAGTCGCTGCTGCTGTTTCTGGCGGGGGTTCTAGCGGCGATGGCCATCCACCTGTTCGGCGTCCTGTCGCTGGCGATCCGCTGCCTGGCCGGGCAGTCGCCCCGCCGTTTCTTCCGCGCCATCCGGACGGTGCTGGTGACGGCCTTTTCGACCAGCTCGAGCAACGCGACGCTGCCCACGAGCATCCAGGTGGCGCGGGAGAACCTCGGGATCTCGGCGCCCACGGCCGGGTTCGTCCTCCCGCTGGGCGCGACGATGAACATGAGCGGGACAGCCCTGTATGAGGGATGCGTGGTCCTGTTCATCGCGCAGGTCTACGGCTTGCCGCTGAGCCTCCCCGAGCAGGCCTTGCTGGTGGGATTGGCCGTGCTGAGCGCGGTGGCGGTCGCCGGGATTCCGGGCGGATCCCTGCCGCTGATCGTCGGGCTGCTGGTGAACTTCGGCCTCCCGTCGGAAGGGATCGCCCTGGTCCTGGGGGCGGACCGCCTCCTGGACATGGCGCGCACGACGGTCAACAGCGTCGCGGATCTGGTCACCGCATGCGTGGTCGACCGGTCGGATGCCGGGGGCGAACCGGCCGAGCCGCCGCCTTAGGGTCTGTGCAAAAATTAATTCCGATTTTGTTGGAGGGGATTGGGCGGGCTGGCAAGGCGCGACGAGCGAGCATACCCGTGCGGTCTGCGAGCGAGGAGCAACAAAGCTAGCGCGCCCAAGGCCCCCAGCCCGCAGGGGCGGGGCGGCGCCGGGCCATCTGCTTCGTGGCTCGGTCGGTCGAGTATCGCAGGGGGATACACTCCCTCCCTTGCCTGCCTGCGCCGCCGCGGCAGGCAGGCGCCTCGCATCTGGCCCGGCGGCGCTCCCGCCAAAATCGGAATTAATTTTTGCACAGACCCTTAATCAAACGACAGGCCGGCTGCGCGGCCCAGGTCCAGGATGTGCTGGCGGGCCTGGTCGTATTCCTGAGGGTTGGGCAGATGCTCGAGCATCAGGGGCGGCTGCTGCGGCAGTTCGGCGAGCCGCCGCAAGTAGGTGCCGTAGTCGAACTCCCCGGTCCCGGGCCGGACCTCGCGGAAATGGACGTTCATCTCGACCTCCCAGGCCAGGTCCTTCGCATGACAGCTCACGATCCACCGCCCCAGCCGGTCAAAACAATCGTTCAGCAGCGCGGTCTGGCCGAAAAACCGATTCGGAGAGTTGATCAGATTGCAGGGATCCAAATGGACCGCGAAGGCCTGGCGGTCCACGGCCCGGATCAGCTCGAGATACGAATCGACACTGTCCGGAATGGCCCAGCCCATCATCTCGTAAGCGAACTTGGCGCGCCGGGGGCGGACGGCATCGATGATCTTCCGGGCATTCTCGACTGCGGCGTCGAAGAACTCGGGGCTGACGTTGCCGGGATGCGGTCCGTACCAGATGGTGGGGTGGCGCGAGCCGGCAATATCGACGCAGCAGAGCGCGCCGATCGATTCCGCCAAGGCAAGCCCGTCCGTCACGCGCTCGAGGTTCGCCTTGCGCTTGGCCGGGTCGGCATCCATGAGGTTCACCCAGCGGCCGACCTCGGCAAGGACGACTCCTTCCTGCTCGAAGGCCGACGCATAGGCGCGGATGCGGTCCGCGTCCTTCAGATCGAGGTTCGGACAGTAGGCGGCCCGGTAGCCGATTCGCCGGTGGAAGCGGGCGATCTCGGCGGGATCGTCGGTGCGGATGGAGACGGGCCCGCCGAGGCGAATCGATCGGCGGGCAGGCGGCGCGGGCGATGGGCCATCGGCGCCGGCCAGGCGCGATGCGGCAAGGGAGACAGCGGCTGCGCCCAGGCCGGCTCCGAAAAAGCCGCGGCGGGAGATCTTGGATTTCATGGCATCAGGGTTGCGCACGGCCTCGAAACGGGGTTCAGGGCAAGGCCAGATCGGCGGGCCGGACATTGGGAATGAACTTGCCGAAGCCGAAATAGGTGGGCCGGTAGGGGCCGACGTAATCGACGTTGGCGCGCGCGGGGATCTGATCGGCCAAGCCCAGGGCCCAGTAGCAGGCATTGACCAGGAGCCGGCGCAGGCCTTCGCTCTCGAGATCGACGGCGGCGCCCATCGTGGTGGTGACGATGGTGGAGGTCCGGCCGGCATCGCCCCGCCAGGAGCGTGCCCAGACCAATGGCATGAGCGGGTCGTTCTTGGGCCCGGCCACAGGCGAATCGGATGGTTTCATTCCGGACAGCACCTGGCCGCGCACCAGGACGGCGGCGTCCGCAGGCAGATGGGAGACGGTGTAGACGTCCGACGGCCCCCAGATGTCGGTGACGCCCTTCAGCACCGGGTGGTTGCGGTGGGCGGGTTCGAGGATGCCGCGGGTGCTTTCCTTGCCGTGGGCGCCATGGTGGCTGACCCAGGTTTCCCCCAGGACCTGCTGGCCGAACCCGCCCGGCCACTCCTGGCTGCGGTAATCGAAGCGGGCATAGGGGCTTTTCTTGTCGCGGCTGTAGGCGAAGGCGTGCGTCGAGGTGCGCAGGCCGATGACGGGCTTGCCCGCGTTGAGGTAATCGACGAAATGCTTCATCTGGGAATCCGGCAGCTCGCGGAAGCGGAGGCCGAGCACGACCAGGTCGGCATCGTCGAGGGCCGCGATGCCGGGGAGATTGGTCTGGCAGACGGGATCGATCGTGCCATCGGAGGGGCGGATCGAGAAGGCCACCGTGCAGGTGAACCCGTGGCGCACGGCCAGGATTTTGGCCAGCATCGGCAAGCCTTCCTCGGACCGGTACTCCTCGTCGCCCGCAAGCAGGACGATGTGGCGACCGCGGCCGGGGCCTTGCTGGCCGGTGTAGACAACGCGATCGGGCGCGGCCTGGGCCGCGGCGGCCGCCAGGCAGCAAATCCAGCTCAGCCAAATGAATGTCTTCATAATGCGGATGAGATCCGCGCAATGAAATAGCGGCCGGCGGGCAGGCAGGCGAGCAAAAAAACGGCGCTCGCGCCGGGCTGCTTCGGTGTTGCGATTCGCCGCCGCGCCGGTAAGCTGATCTGCGCGAAGCCAACTGAATATGGATGTCAAACTGCCCAATCTCGGGGAAGGAGCTGACTCGGGCTCCGTCGTGAGCATTGCTGTCAAGGTCGGCGATACGGTCGCCCAGGGCCAGATCCTTCTCGAGCTCGAGAACGAGAAGGCGGTGGCCCCCATCCCCTCGCCCCAGGCCGGCCGCGTGACTCAAATCCACGTCAAGGAAGGCCAGAAGATCGCGGTCGGCCAGCGGATCCTGACCCTGGCCTCGAGAGAGGGTGAGGAGGAGGCTCCTGCCCGGGGGCGGTCCGGTCCGAAGACGGCGCCGGCGAGCAAGCCCGCCCCGCCGCCCCCGCCCGAGCCGGCGCCATCCCCGGGCGCCGAGCCGCCCGTCTCGGAGGCGGAGCCTGAGCCATCCGGCGCCGATGGATCCTCGCACGCGGCGGCCGCCTCGCCGGCCATCCGCAAGCTGGCTCGCGAGCTGGGCCTGGACCTGTCGAAGATCCGAGGCCGCGAGCGCGGCGGCCGCATCGTCATGGAGGATCTGCGGGATTACATCCAGCGGCTTCAGAAGCTGGCGGCGGCGCCGCGGCCGGCGCCTGCCGCCGCCGCGCCCTCCGGCCCCGTCCGGGCCGCTCCGCCCGCGGCCGTCTCGATCGATTTCGCCCAATGGGGTCCGGTCGCTCGGAAGCCCATGACCTCACTCCGCGCGACGATCAGCCGCCGGATGGCCGAGTCCTGGAACGTCATCCCGCACGTCACCCAGTTCGACGAGGCCGACGTGACCCGGCTGCTGGAGCTGCGCAAGCGGCATGGCGCCGCCTACGAGAAGCTCGGCGCCCGGCTGACGCTGACCCCGTTTGTCCTCAAGGCCGTGGTGGGCGCCTTGAAACAGTTCCCCATCTTCAACAGCAGCCTCGACGAGGCCGCAGGCGAGATCGTCACGAAGGAGTATTACCACATCGGGATCGCGGTGGACACCGAGGCTGGCCTGATCGTGCCGGTGATCCGTGATGTGGATCGCAAGGATCTGCTGGCGCTGTCGCAAGAGCTGCAGGAACTGGCGGAGAAGGCCCGCCTCCGCAAGATCGGCCTCGAGGACCTGAAAGGCGGCACCTTCACCGTCACCAACCAGGGCGGCATCGGCGGCGCCCATTTCACCCCGATCATCAACCGGCCCGAAGCCGCCATCCTCGGCGTCGGGCGGGGCGCGCTCAAGCCGGTCGTGCGCGAGGGCCGGATCGAGCCGCGGACCCTGATGCCGCTGGGGCTTTCTTACGACCACCGGCTGATCGACGGCGGGAGCGCGGCGCGGTTCATCGTGCGGATCGTTGAGTCCCTCGAGCAGTTCCCCGAAGCGGACGTGCAAATCGGCTGACACCGCCCGCCGAACCGAAGAGCGATTTATGACATTGATTGAAACGAAACTCGTGGTGGTTGGCGCAGGCCCGGGCGGCTATGCCGCCGCCTTCTATGCAGCCGACAAGGGGATGCCCGCCATCCTGGTCGAGCAGGATCAGCGGCTGGGAGGCGTCTGCCTCAACCGCGGCTGCATCCCCTCGAAGGCATACCTCCATGCCGCCAAGCTGGTCAGCGAAGCGCGCGATTCGACATTCCGCGGGATCACGTTTGGCCCGCCCCAGCTCGACCTCGCCAAGATGCGGCTCTGGAAGGAGTCGATCCTCGAGAAGCTGGGCCAGGGGATCGCCGGGCTCGCCCAGCGCCGCAAGGTCCAGGTCATGCATGGGCGCGGCTATTTCGAGGATTCGCAGACCCTCCGCGTCGAGACCGCCCAGGGCCAGCAATTTGTCCGGTTCGAGCACGCCCTGGTGGCGGTCGGGTCGAAGGCGGCGCTGCCCCGCGCGTTCGACCTGGGCAACCCGCGCATCATGACATCCAACGAGGCGCTCCAGCTCGAGGATGTGCCCGAGCGTCTCCTGATCATTGGAGGCGGCTATATCGGCATGGAGCTGGGCACCGTCTACGCCGCGCTCGGGAGCCGGGTCTTCGTCATCGAAGCCATGGACACGATCCTCAAGGGCGCCGACCCCGACCTCGTCAGCCCCGTGCTGAAGTACGCCCAGAAGAATTTCCAGCAGATGCGGGTCAGCACCAGGGTCCAGTCGATGGCGACCCGGCACAAGCAGATCGAGGTCGTGGTCGAGGGCGGAGGCCAGACCCTCACCGAGCTCTATGACCGCGTCCTGATCTGCGTTGGCCGCAGCCCCAACGGCGAGGATCTGGGCCTCGAAAACACGCGCGTCGAGCGGGACGATAAAGGCTTCATTAAGGTCAACGAGCGCCAGCAGACCGCCGACCCCGCCATCGGCGCCATCGGCGACATCGTCGGCGGCGCGCTCCTGGCGCACAAAGCCCACAAGGAAGCCCGCATCGCCATCGAGGTCCTCGCCGGCGAGCACAGCACCTCCCAGGACATCATCATCCCCGCCGTCGTGTTCACCGATCCCGAGGTCGCCTGGTGCGGCGTCACCGAGGCCGAGGCCCGCGACCGCGGCCTCTCGTTCGAGGTCGCCAAGTTCCCCTGGACCGCATCCGGACGCGCCCTCACGTTCGACCGTCCGGACGGCATGACCAAGCTCGTCATCGAGCCGGAGACGGAGCGGATCCTGGGGGTTGGCATCTCCGGCCAGGGCGCCGGGGAGCTCATTGCCGAAGGCGTGCTGGCGATGGAGATGGGCGCCACCGCGCGCGACCTTGCCGAGTGTATCCACCCTCATCCCACGCTGTCGGAGACCATCATGGAGTGCGCCGAATCGTTTTACGGGAGCGCCACCCATTCCATCTCGCGGCGGAAGCCGCCCGCCGAATGAGAGGCCGAGCCCCCTCGGCGTCCGGCGGTCATGCGGCCCATTCCCGCTGGCGCCTGGCCTCGTAGAAGAACACGGCGCTGGCGCTCGCCACGTTGAGCGAGTCGATCCCCGCGGCCATCGGCACCGACACAAGCCCGTCACAGGCCGTCTGGACCGGCCCGCTCAATCCTTCGCCCTCGCTCCCGAACACGAGGCAGGAGTCGCCGGTCAGATCCGTCGCGCTCAAGAGCCTGTCGTCGGCATGCGGATGCGCTCCCAGGCAGCGGATGCCCTGCCGGCGGAGCTGCCCGATCGCCTCGACCAGGCTCTGGACCTCGAGAACCGGCTGCCGGAAGATCACGCCCATCGAGCTGCGCACCGCCCGGCGCAGATAGGCGCTGGCGCACGTCTCCCCCACCACCAGCCCGTGGACCCCGAACGCCCCGCAGTTCCGCACCACCACGCCGACATTCTCCGCGTTGCTCAATCCCTCGATGGCGGCCAGGAATCTCGGGCGGGGCCAGCGCCCGAGCCATGTCTCCAGCGGCTCGGGCTCCGGCACCCGCCCCACGGCCAGGACGCCTTGATACATCGAAAAGCCCGTCAGCCGTTCGAGCACCGCCTTCTCGGCGGTGAACACCCGCGGCGCCGGCCGCCGCCGCCGGACCAGGGGCTCATATTCCCGCCACCATTTCTCCGGCAGCAGCAGGGAGACAACGGCCCAGCCGCTTTCGAGCAATCGCCGGACCACCTTTTCACCCTCGGCCACAAAGATCCGACGCTGGCGGTGCTCCGCCTGCCAGCGCATGGTCCGATAAGGCTCCAGCTCCGGATCATCGAGCGAATCCACCGCGCGCACATCGATCGTCATGGGCCTTGATGGAGCGCCCCCGGCTCCGCGGTGTCAAGAGCCGGCCGGGGATGCTATTCGCCTTGGCAATGCCGCGCACATCTGCCTAATATGAAAACCATGAAACGCGTTTTGCTTTGCCTGACCTTTTGGCTCGGCCTCGGCATGGCCTGGACCCTCGCCGATGGTCCGGACGACCAATACGTCCGCATCTATTCCATGATCCAGGATGCGGACGCGCGCAACGAGTCGGGCGAGCCTCGTGCGGCCTACGAGAAGTACGTGGCCGCGCAAACCGCGCTCAAGAGCCTCCAGCTCACCTACCCCGACTGGCACCCCACGGTGGTCAAATACCGGCTGGACTACATCGGCGCGCGCCTGGCAAAGCTCGGAGTGGTTGCGCCACCGGCCGAGACGGCTCCGGCCGCGGCGCCCGCGCCCGGCACTCCGGCGGCCGCCGCCGCCCCCGCCGCGGCTCCTGCCCCGGCCGCCGTCCCATCGCCTGCCGCCGTGGCAGTCGAGCGGGCCGCTCCTTCCGAGAACAAGGATGCCCAGATCCAGCAGCTCACGCGCGACCTGCAGCAGGTGACCGCCCAACGCAACGAGCTTCAGACCCGCCTGCACGAGGCCCTTTCGGCCCAGCCGGCTGCGATCGACGCCCGCGAGCTGGCCCGCGAGCAGGTCAAGAACCTCCAGCTCCAGAAGGAGCTCGATCTCCTTCGAGTCTGCCTCCAGCAGGCCGACGCCAAGGCCGCCGCCGCGATCCGACCCGAGCAGATGCAGTCCGTCCAGCAATCCCTGGACGATGCCCGCAACCAGCTCGCCGGCCAGCAGCAGCTCCTGGCCGCTCTTCAGCAGGAAAAAGAGGTCCTCCAATCGCGGCTTCAATCGGCCGAAGCCCGCGCCGCCGCACCCCCCGGGCCGTCCGCCTCAGCCGCCCAGGAGCAGGCGATAGCCAGCCTCCGGCAGGAGAATGAGCTTCTCAAGTCCCGCCTCGCCTCGGCCGAAACGCGCCCTGCGGCTGCAGCCCCGCCCGCAACCGCCGCACCCGCGGCTGCCGCCGCCTCCACCCAGATCGCCCTGCTCGAAGCCGAAAACGAATACCTGAAGAAGGAGATCCAATCCCTCCGCGCCGGCCCTGCTGTTCCCATCCCGCCGGCGCCCTCGGCGCCCTCGGCGACCGTCTCCGGCCAGACCCGCGTCGTCACGGCGCCCGCCGACTCGCAAGAGTTGAAGCGCCTGCGCGACGAGCGGGACGATCTGCGCAAGCAGCTCGACCGGGCGCAGCGCGACCTGGCCCGGAGCAGCGCCCGGAAAGGCTCGGCCGAATGGCAGCAGATGACCCGCGAGCTGGCGGCGCTTCAATCCAAGGTGAGCGCGCTCGAGGCGCGCAAGGTGCCTTACACCGACCAGGAGCTCGCCCTCCTCAGGCAGCTCAACGCCACGATCGCCACCCCGGTCTCCTCCGCCCCGGAGACCAACGCCGTCACTCGCCGGTCCACGCGCGACCTGCCGGTGGGCAGCGGCCCTCTGATGGCCGATGCCCTGCGCGCTTTCCGAGCCGGCCGATTCCAGGAGGCCGAAGATCGGTTCCAGCAGATCCTTCGGATGGACGAGAACAACCCGTTCGTTCTCGGCAACCTGGCGACCATCCAGATCCAGCTCGAGAAGCTCGCCGAGGCCCAAACCCATCTCCAGAAAGCGCTCCAGATCGATCCCAACGACCCGTTCAACCTCACCCAGTGGGGCCACCTGAAGTTCCTCCAGGAAAACTACGACGAGGCCCTCGACGCCCTCAGCCGCTCCGCCACGCTCGATCCCGAGAACTCGATGACCCAGAATTACCTCGGCATCGTGCTCGCATCCAAAGGCCAGCGCGAGGCCGCCGAAACCGCATTCCGCAAGTCCGTCCAGATCTCCCCGAACAATGCCGATGCCCATGCCAATCTCGCCTACATCTACGCCACCCAGAAACCGCCCTTTGTCGCCCTCGCCCGCTACCACTACGACAAGGCCATCAGCCTGGGCAAGCCCGCCAACCCCGATATCGAGCGCATCCTCAAAGGCGCCCCCTCGACCGCCCCTTGAAACCCGCAGCCGGCGGCTCTCGATCGAGGCGGGATTGGGAGTGAAGTCGATCCTGTGTTTTCTGTCGCTCGCGGCGATGGGGATCGGGGTCGGCGGGGGGGATCGCTGGCCGCAGTTCCGCGGCCCGCTCGGCAATGGGCACGCGGACGCCCCGGATGTCCCCCTGACCTGGAGCGAAACCAACCATGTCGTCTGGAAGACCGCCGTGCATGGATCGGGCTGGTCGTCGCCTGTGGTGTGGGACGGCCAGGTCTGGGTTACGACCGCTGACGAGGACGGCCGCCAGATGTTCGCCGTGTGCGCCGATCTCTCATCCGGCCGGATCGTCCACGACATCCGCGTCTTCGAGACGGAGAATCCCGAGCATGTCGCCAGCGTCAACAGCTACGCATCGCCGACGCCTGTCGTGGCGGCTGGCCGGCTGTTTGTTCATTACGGGACCTATGGCACGGCTTGCATGGACACCCGCGATGGCCGGATCCTCTGGGCGCGGCGTGACCTCCGCTGCGACCACCACGAGGGGCCTGGTTCGTCTCCGATCCTTCATGACAACCTGCTGGTCTTTCATGTCGACGGCCGGGACGTGCAATATGTCGCCGCCCTGGATGCCTCCACGGGGCGGACGGTGTGGAAGACTCCGCGGTCGGTGGATTTCAGCCAGGTGCGGGAGAACTGCCGCAAGGCATTCTGCACGCCGGTGGTTCTCGAGGCGGCCGGGCGGCTGCAGATGCTCAGCCCCGGCGCCAAGGCCGTCATGGCCTACGACCCGCGCACGGGCCTCGAGCTCTGGAAGATTCGATACGATGGATGGTCGGTCACGCCGCGCCCGGTCCACGATGGCCGGCACGCCTTCGTGATCACCGATTACGATCGACCGCAGCTCTGGGCGGTGCGCCTGGATGGAGAGGGCGACGTGACGGGCTCGCACGTGGCGTGGAAACGGGACCGCGACATGCCCGCCACCGCCTCGCTCCTGCTGATCGACGGCCTGCTGTACATGGCGAACCATCAGGGCGACGCCCTCTGCCTCGAGGCGTCCACGGGCGAGATCGTCTGGCGCGGCCGCCTTGGCGGCAAGCATTCCGCATCCCCTGTCTACGCAGCCGGCCGGATCTATTTCCTGAGCGAGAAGGGCGTTTGCACCGTGATCGCCCCCGGCCGTCAGTTCCGCGTGCTTGCGGAGAACCGGATCGAGGGCCGCTGGATGGCCACGCCCGCCGTGGCAGGCCAGTCATTCCTGATGCGGAGCCAGTCTCATCTCTACCGGATCGAGTGATCCGGCCGAGTCGGATTCGATCGGCGGCCGCCCGGCCCCGGACGCTGCCGAGCCCGAGCCGGCCTCCGTGCGGAAAGAGTCACGGCCGCTGGATTTCGATCAGACACCACGTGGTGGGCGGATCTCCCAGCCGCACGCGCCATCCGGCATCGTCCTTCTCCACCGGCAGCTCGGCGCCCATCGGGTGGCCGCCGGCGTGCAGGGGGCGGACGCGCATGGCCTTGACCGGGCCGATGTCGCGCAGGAGGACGGCTCCGGCGACCGGCTCGATCGCGACGGGGCCCTGGCCCCATTGGGCCAGCGTCTGGCGATCCTCCTTCCAGGCCAGGCCAGTGTTGGTGGCCTTGGCGGTGACAACCAGCAGGCATTGGCCCGCCTCGGCCAACGGCCGCCCATCCAGCGAGCTCAGGACCAGGCTGCAGAATGGGTTCTGAACCGACGCCACCAGATGGCGGACCGCCAGGCCGGAATCCTTCACGAAACCGATCAGCCCCTGCGAGCGCGGCGTGTCGATGGCCACCACGCCCTGCTTGCGGTCGGCCCTGTGCCATCCAAGCTGGCCCGTGTCGGACTCGATCTTCTCGAGCCCGGCCCCAGCCGGGAACGCCGGCCGATTCGTCGGAGCCGCATCGGCGAACTCGAACCGGGTGGCGTGCTCGAGCGGGGTGGACCGGGCAAAGCCGGGCGTGAAGAAGGGGCGTTCCTTGGCGCGATCCATCCGGAGGGCATCGAGGGCCTGCTCCAAGGTGTAGCTGCGGGTGATTCGTTGCTTGGCCGGCTCGATGTCATGGCGATGCCACATCAGGGCGCTGGCGGCCAGCTGCGCCAGCTTCACCGGATCGTTGCTGAAGTCGAACCAACCGTGGGAAGGGATCCCCGCCTTGGGATCGCCCGTGCGCCCCTTGCCCCACGTGAACCAGTAGATCCCATCCCAATCGTGCAGGAGCGCATACGCGGTCAGAATCGGGAAGCCCTCGGCGGCATACTCATGCGGAAACGGATGGTTGACCTCGGAGATGGTGAAGGGCATGCCGCTGATCGGGCTTCGGGCGAACTGGACCACGGTCGAATCGAGGGGGTCATTGACCATGGGAGTGTTCCGGATCCAGGTTTCGGCCCCGAGCCGGGGATGCTCCCAGTACCCGTGCCCATCGACAAGATCGAGCATGCGCTGGGCCTGGAGGTGGGCATAGGCCGCATAGCCGTCGTTGTGATCGGCGGTTCCCACCACGGGGACCACGACTCCCAGATCCTCCCGCAGGAGCTTCTTCATGCCCGCGAAGAACTGCGATTCCACCTCGGCGTAGAACCGCGCCTCGGCCAGGAACCGCTCGCGCGACGCCGCGGCAAACTGGTCCGGCTGGAGGCGCGCGACCCGGCCATCCGGCCCAGCGGAGGCCTCTTTCCGGATCGATTCGAGCCGATCGGGCGGGAGGTTGGTCGCCAGCCACCGCGAGTAAAGATCCGTCAGCTCCTCCGCGTAGGAGACGGGGATGGGCGACCACACGTCGGGCGCCGGATCGTCGCGGCCGGCCAGGCGGCCGCCGATCCACCCTTCGAGCACGGAGTTTTCGTTGACCATCTCGACGGCCGCCACCGCCGGCTCGCGGCGGTATTCGTTCCCCGTGTAGGCATTCTTGTGCGTGAGGAGCTGGCGGGCGTATTCGTGCTGCAGCTCGATCAGGCGCGGGTTGAAATACGTCGCCGATTTGCCGATGCCCAGCAGCTTCCAGTCGCGGACACCATCTCCGGCCTTGTAGCGGCGCAGGACGTTGAGGTTGAGATTGGCGTAGATGCCGCGCTGCTTGAGCTCGGCGATGAAGAAATCCAGGCGGTCGAGGTTTTCCGCCGACAGCTGCCGCGTGTCGTCGCGGGCGGCGTCGAAGATGCTCCGCCCCCAGTCCGAGTCCAGGTGATGAAACCGCACCGCGTTGAATCCCAGTCGGGCCAGGTCGGCCGCGATCAGCGGCGCCACCTCCTTGTCCGGGAAACAGTCCGGACCGCACAGGTTGGCCCCCCAGATCCGGAACCGGACGCCGTTGGTCCAGACCAGATGCTCGCCTTGAACCTGCAGGAAACCGTTCTTGCCGGCCGGAGCTTCGAGGAGCCGGGCGAGGTCCACCGCCGAGTCCGCCGCCCGGGCCCAATCGATCGGGAACGGAATGAGGGAGCCCTCTGCCGCCCGGCTGGGAGCTGCCGCCACGCCCCCAACGATCCACAGGCCCCCGAAAGCGACCCATGACACGATCCATCGCATGAGCCGGATTCTGACGTCGACTCATCCGAGGCGCAAGCGTTTCGCGTCCGCCGCAGAGTGGGCGCGAGAGGACCGGTCCGGTATTCCACCGGGTGCCGCTCCGGGCTGCCTTGCTGGCTCAGGGCAGCCGCAACCGATAGAAGCGCATCGGCGACTGGATGGCGACAAGTGCGCGACCGTCCTCGGCGGGCTCGACGGGCTCCCATGTCCCGGCTTCGCCCGTGGAGGATTCCTCGAGCACCCAGTCCATGTCAAAGGGCTCCCAGGCCAGCTCGATCCCGCCGGGGATGCGGCGCACATCGATCCAGGGCCCCTGATCGAATCCTGGGAGGAACCGGGGGATGCCGCTGGCGGTGGGCGGGCCGAGGCGTTCGAGGGCGGCGTCGGGCAGCTTGCCCTCGCGCACCTGGATGCTGTTCACGCACAGGGCCATCCGCTCGTCGGCATCGCCGTCGCCGAACAGCACGATGCCTTCGATCGGCATGGATCGCCGGGGATCGTCCGGCCCTTTGTCCGGCTCGAGCAAGTCCGCATGCTTGATCCCGTCCAGGTACTTGGTGGTGAGCGGCGGTTTCCGGGACATGTCGACAGCCCATGCGACGCGGTGCCAGCGGCCCATCTCCATCCGGGTCACGCCCTCGTAGCCCTCCTTGCCCTGTCCGAAGCCGCCATCCACGGCCCGGTAAAAGAAATCGCCGTCCGACAGATTCAATAGATCGTAGTTGACCATGGCTCCGAAGAGCTTGTCGGTCGGCATCCAATAGACATCCATCGCGATGGTGAACTGGTTGACGCGCTGGCCGCCCCCGTTCGCAGCCAGACCATGGCGCATCACGTATCCGATCAGATTGCTCGGGTGGCCCGGCACGAGCATCACCCGGGCCGGCTCGCCGCCGATGTCCGGCACTTCGAGCTCGGCAGTGGCGCCGAACCGCGTGCGGAGTGCCGTTTCACCCCCGGCGCCATCGAGGTACTCCAGCGGCAGCCCCACCGTCGCCCGCAGGTCGCCCGCCTCGAAATCCCATTGGCCGCGCACCGGACATTGGAGGGGCGCCGGCGGGGCCACGACGAACACCCAAGATCGCCGGATGGGATCCGACAGCGGCATGCCCGCTTCGCAGTAAAGCAGTTCGATCAGGTTCGTGCCGGCCGGCCAGCCCCCCGATGGCTTGTGATCGAGCGTGACGCGGACGCCGGTCCGGCTGACGGCGGCGGGCTGGGCCTGGCCGTTGATCCGGAGCTCGATCGAGGCCTCGTTCAGCGCCCGCTCGCCGTCCTCCCACAAGACGATCAGCGGCGCGCCGGGATCAACACCGCCGCTGCGGGGGCCCGGCCGGGCATCGATGATCGCGGGCCCGCTGGCCGGAGGATGGGTGCTGGTCTGAAAGGCTCGGAGGGCGCGCGGATCGGACAGATCGTTGATAAACACCCACTCTCCCGTGTCAGGATCCTCGGATTGCCACAGCCAATACGCATTGCGCGTGGTCTGATAATACACCATCCGAAACGGGTAGACGCCTTCCGCAGGGGCAAAGACCATGAAATCGTTCGTGTTCACAGTGGGGTCGATTCCGGGAACGGTCCGGCTATACCGCCCGATCTCGATCCCCAGCACATCCCGCGGGTTGGCGTTCGCCCACAGTGCAAATCCATCGTCATCCATCTCATCCGTGAGCGCCGCAGCGACGCTGACCCGCAGCACGTGCGGCCCGGCCGGAAGCTCCAGAAACGCAATCGCCTCGGCCGCGAACCGGGTGTCGTGGCCGCCTGTGCCGGGGATTCCAGGGAATCCGTAGGGCGTTGGCTCGGTCTCTCCCGCACTGTAAAACTCGAGCTTCCCTTCGACGCTCCAGCTGCCGTCCGGGTTGGGCCCCGGCAAGGCCTCGTTCGGGACGGGCCCGCCATCCGATCCGGCCAGCAGGCCGGTCAATTGCAGCAGCGCCCGCTCGAGGCTGTTGGCGACGGGGACATCGACGGGGGCTTGGACCGTGCGGACGCGGAATCCGGGCACGCTGGCTGAGCCGGGCGGTCCGGCCATGCCGGGTTCCAGCAGGACATAAGGACCTACTGCGAACTCCCAGGCAACCTCGTAGCAAACAGGTGGGCTGGCATCATCCAGAAACGTCGCCCGAACCTCATGCCGCGTCGATGGCGTGAGCAGTTCTTCCGGTGTATAGACCACCGTGACCAGGGGGCCGGCCACATGGATCTCCGGCTCCACAGCCTCGCCATCAAGCGCCAGCTCCAGGGTGTTCGTCTGGATCGAGGTGCCCGCCTCGGCCAGCCCCAGGATGATCTCCGGTTGGGGGCTCACTTTGGATCGGCTCGGAAGCACGGCGTCGTCGGGAACCGGGCTCTGTATCCAGACATATGGGTAAGGCGTGAATTCGGCGGCCACGGCCGCCGCCCCCAGCATGCGCCATATCGCCATCCGCCCGAGCCAGCGGCCTCCTCTCCGAGAAAATGGGCGCGAAATGAGGCGGAGGAGCCCCGAGCAGTGGGATGCCCTGGGCCGCGCGCCAGCGAATGCGCTCGCAAAACAATGAAACCATGCGGCTGCGTTCATAGTGGTTGCCGATAGGATGATGGATCGGGAACAGGCTGGCAAGCCCTGCGTCCCGAGGACGGCGTGTAGACGAAAATCTTCGAGATTGTGAAATAGACTTGTAAAGGGATGCTCATGTGACTCTAGCCGCATTTCTTCGGCGCAAAATGCGGGCCCGCTCATCGGCCTGTTCGGGCACCCCCGTTGGTTCCCAACAGCGAACAGGGAGAACTGCAGACGGCCACCGGACGCAATTCCCTACCCCCGCGAGACACGATCGGGGGGCAGAGGGAGAAACAAAACCGATCGACCTCCTCTCCCCGCCCCCCTCCTGCATTGGCCATCGAGGAGAGGGAGAAGAAAAACTGCGGACGATCGCCCCACTGCAACCGGACGCACCAAGCGCCGAAGAATTTTGTCCTGCACCCTCCGAGGACAGGCCGGCCGGGGTGCAGGACAACTCCGGAAAAACATTCGACGCATCAAGGATTCCATCGCAAACTGGCTCCCATGCACGCCACGGCTTTCTTGGGACGACTCAGCCAGCGGGCGCACGCCATTCTCCTCGCCGCCAGAGCATGAACGATTCACCCCGAAACATTCGGCGGCGGTTCGCCTGCGGGATCGGCCTGCTGTTGTGTATCCTGGCTCATGGCACGGCGAGCCATCTCCCGGCGGCGCCGGGCACGGCCGTTCACGAACTGTCCCCGCTCCACGATGCCGCCCGTCTGCTCGTTAATCCCGACAAGGGCTGGTATCACCACTATCCCGACAATCACATCAACAAGTACGTGATCGCCCAGGATGCCGACCTGCTCGAGTTCCCGGGCATGGATCATCTATACATCCGGCTTGCGTGGGCCTATCTCGAGCCCAAGGAAGGCCAGTTTGACTGGGCGATCATCGACCGGATCATCGAGAAGTGGACTGCGCACGGGCTCGGCATCGCCTTCCGGATCAGCTGCAAGGAGACCAGCACGGATCGGATCGAGCAGCAGTTCGCGACACCCCGCTGGGTGATGGAGGCCGGCGCCAGAGGCGGGCATTACCGGGCCGGCAAACCCGCCGGCCCCGATGGGCCTTGGGAGCCCGAGTTCGACGACCCGATCTTCCTGGCCAAGCTGGACCGGTTTCTGGCTGCGTTTGCCGCCCGGTATGACGGCAAGCCCTGGCTGCGATATCTGGACATCGGCAGCATCGGCGATTGGGGCGAAGGCCACACCTGGGCCGGCAGCCGGAAGGTGTGCAGCTTCGCCGCCCGCAAACAGCACGTCGATATCCACCTCAAACATTTCCGTCGCACGTTGCTGGTGGCATCCGACGACTTCGTCTATGCCCTGGCCGATCCGTCGGAGCGGCGGGCGCTCCACCAGCATCTGCTGGCCCATGGCATCAGCTATCGCGACGACAGCATCCTGGTGGACGGCTACGTGGCCGGCACCAGCGACCGGTTCACCGTGCGGAGCCCCGAGTTCTTCGCCGATGCCTATCCCGCCACACCCACAGTGTTCGAGCTCGAGCATTACAGCAGCGTGAAACGCCTCGGGAACTGGGATGCGCGCCCCGGCTCATCGGTGGCTCGGTTCGGCCAGGGCAAGAGAGGTCCCGACTACTTTCTCGGCGCCCTCCAGCTCCTCCACGCCACCTACATCGGCTATCACGGCGACGCGCGCGAGTGGCTGGCGGATAATCCCGAGCTCACGCGGGAGCTGTTGAACCGCTGTGGCTACTGGCTCTTTCCCAAGTCCATCGAGCTGCCGGCCCGCCTCGTCCGGAACACCACTGTTCCGATGGTGCTCACCGTCGAGAACCGCGGAGTTGCTCCTCCCTATGCGCCCTATGAGCTGCGGGTGAAATGGTCCCGCTCCGGCATCGAGCGGATCGGCACTTTGGGCAAGGGGTGCGCAACATGGCTCCCGGGAGCGCCGGCCGTGCTGCGGTGCGACCTCGCCGTGCCCGGAGACCTCGAGCCGGGCGATTGCGCATTGGCCATCGGGCTGTTCGACGTCCGCGATGGCCGGCAGCGGCCCGTCGAGTGGGCCCTGAAGCTTTCTGCGCGCGATCCCGACGGCTTCTACCGCGTGGCCACGGTCCCCATCGCGGGCCAACAATAAAGGAGCTCCCGGGTTGAGTCCCACGGGCGCAAAACGCCAGGCATACCGATGCGAGCAGCATCGATGCGCTCATGATTGGCGTTTTGGAAAAGCAGCCCAACCCTCTGCCGCGCGAGCAGGCGTTTTGGACCGATCCGCATCGCCAGCCCGCGCGGGCTTCAACGGCTGCGGCCCGATCGCGCGGGAGGGATCGGCCCGCTTCCCGCCAGGAATTCGGATCAGCGCGCGCCGCGTCCGCGCATGGCGCGAACGACCTTGGTACCGGCGACCTTGGTGGCGCCGCGCTCCGAGGTCAGCTCGCCTTCGAGCTTGGATTCCGCCAGTTTGCCCGCGAACTTCGTCTCGAAGGTGCGATCGCCAAATTGCCAGCGCAGATCGAACGCGACCTGGTCGCCATCGAACCGGATCTTCTCAACTGGCGTTGCGCCGTAGAGGCCGGTGAGATCGGGATGGATCCGGAGACGCTGCTTGCGCGCGCCGCGCGGCGCCTGGGCCCAAAGCAGCGCCGCAAACGCCGCAATCGCCAGAGCCGACAAAGTGCAGATCGTTCCCAAGCAAGAGGTGTGTTTCATAAGGCTCGATCGTTTTTGTTTGTTCGGATTCGATCGAATTCTAACCTGTGTGCCGGGCATGGACATGCGGCAAATCGGCACGTTGGATAGCGCTCGCGCGGCGTATCATTCCGCGACGCTGACGCGAATTCAAAATTCTGTGGATTCCCAAGGGCGCCGCCGCGGCTGCTCCCGCCTATATCGGCCTGAATTACTACGGCAACCAGGAGATCGACGGCGGTTTCTGGGATTGGCGGCGGAGTTGCCGGAGCGTTTGGGCGTGGAAGTGCACGCGTTCGTCCTGATGACCCACCACTATCATCTGGTGGTGCGGGGATTGGGTGGGTGGACGCACGGGGCGGCAACCGAAGTGGTGCGGCGATTCGGAGCCAGTTTGGCAAACGACGCAGCGAAGTTCCGGCTTGTGGAGAGCATGAGGCGGAAGCTGAACGAGGGCAGGCGGAGGGAGCGAGGATGAGCGGTGGTCCGCGGGTCAACCATTTGTAGTTGACATATGGGCATGTCCTATCGGCGGGCAATGGTCGCGAGCACGCCCCCATTCCGCAAGTCGGCCCACCAGGTTAGTTTTGGGTGTTTCAGCGCGCACAATGGCCGTCCCATCCATTGACAAATGAACAGGTGTTTATTGTCGATCTTGCGTTCGACACTCTCTTGGACGTGGCGTCGTTGAGCGACGGTACGTGCGGGACTACGCAGGGGGATCTTGCGGACTGGTTTCTGATTAGGCAGATTACGTTCAAGTCAAACACAACGAACGGGATCACGACGGCGCAGTCATATGATCGGTTGAACCGGTCAACGGCCATGAGACGCATGAATATCAGAACGTCGATCGGCGCCATCTTCCTTTGTTTTCTGGGCTTTGCGCTCCTGAAGGAATCTCGGATCAACGCGGAGGAACCGGGGATTCAATCGGGGAACACCGCCCCGGCTGGACAACGTGATCGGCCTGAGGCGCGCCTCGCTGACCTTCCCGCACCAGACGCGAGCCTGGCTGCGGCCGCGGCCCAAGTCAAATATCGGGTCGGGCATCGGGGCGCAATGGCCGAGGCGCCGGAGAACACATTGGCCGCCATCCGGCGGGCGATCGAAGCCGGGGCGACCGCGGTCGAAATGGACGTGCGCACGAGCCGGGACGGCTGGCTCTTTCTGTTGCACGACGCGACGCTGGATCGGACCACCAGCGGCCGGGGCCGGGCGCGGGACCTCACGCTTGCCGAACTCCAAGCCCTGGACGCCAGCGGACGGTTTGCCCTGAGCTATCGAGGGGAGCGGATTCCGGCGCTGCGCGAGAGCCTTGCGTTGTGCCGGGGCAAAGCGGGTGTGCTGCTGGATTTGAAGGAGGCGGGCGAAGCCTACGCGCGAGCTGTCGCTGATGAAGTGCGGCGATTCGGCGAGCCGGCGCGAACCATCCTCGGCGTCCACAGCGTCGCCGACGCTGCGCTGTTCCGCGGATTGCTGCCCGAAGCCCGACAGCTCGGCTTGATCGAAAAGCCGGACGACATCGAGTCGTTTGCGGCCGCCGGCGTGGACATGATCCGTCTGTGGCCCAAGTGGATCGGGGACGGCACGACGGTCGAACGCGTTCGCCGCTCGGGCGCCCAATTGCATCTGAATGCAACCCGCGGCAGCATCGACGAAATGCGGGTGCTGTTGCCGCACGGGCCGATCAGCCTGCTGGCGGACGATCCGGCGCGGCTGCGCGATTCCCTCGATCGGATTCGCGCTGGCGCGGAAGGCGGGAGCGGCGCGGCTGTGGGGGATCCGCCGGCCGAATCCGAATCGTCCAGCGCGGAAACGCTGCCTCGCGGATACGTCCGCGGGGACGTCATCAGCTACTCCTACGTTCCCATTCGCGTCTACACGCCGAAAGAGGGAATCGGGATTCTGCCCTACCTGATGGAGTATTACCTGATGAAGTGGTCGGGCGATCAGCCGCTGGCGGCGTATCACGCCGAGAACATCCGGCGGATCGACATTGCCAGTCAATGGTCCACGGCCATCATGCTCTATGCGCGCAAGGACGAGTGGCGCGACGAGCTGATCGACCTGATGATCCGGGCGTTCCACCACCGCCAACTGCTCGTGATCCGCTGCTATTACGACAGCCGGAAGCCGGCGGATGAGCAGTACATTCCGTTCCGGCATATCCTTGAAAAGCTGTGGGAAAACCGCGACCGCGAGCTGGTCAATCCGGAGGGACAGCGCGCCACCGGCCGTCAGATCATCAACAACATGCTGGCGAGCAAGCTTGGCGATGAAGGCGAATGCGGTTTGCGGACGGCCGGCCTGGAGCGAGTGTATGGCGATTATGACCGGACCATCCGCCTGCGGCGTCTGAATGGCGAGCAACCTTTCCGGCACATCAAGGGGTGGTACAACATGCTCGGTTATGCGGCCTTGAATTATGACGGATGCTATGCGGCCACGCAGGAGGATGTGGACCAGCGGCAGCGCGTCCGGCTCCCCTCCAACGTCCAGGCCATCGGCGTGGACGTCTACCATTACTGGTTCCACAAGCACAGCCCGTTCGATCCCGCCGATCGATCCATCCCCCGCGCGGCCGTCCGCGCCCATTCAGACGAGTGGCAGCGCATTCGAACCCGGTATTATCCCGAGGGTTTGCGGGTTGGGGTTTGCACCAACAGCCACGATCCCCGGACCTGGATCCCCGCGTGCTGGAACGATACGCACGCCCTGATGAGCGGCATCGAGCTAGCGGGCGCCCAAGGCGCCGAAATGTGGTATATCGCGGCGTGCGGCCAATTGGGCCCTTCGAAGGGAGATGAGTCCACTTACACGACTCCCGTGGAGACCATGGAATCCTACTATGACCACCTCAAGGCGGGCCCATGGGTGGCTCTGGCGTGGTGGGTGTTCGGCTCGGACCGGACCTGCCACGGCGGGCTCGAGTACTACGACAAGACACTCGAACACTACACGCCCCAGCATCCGGAAGGAGAGCCATACTCGCCCGAGATGCTCAATTACTGGCATGACGCTTACGTAGGCGCGAAAAAGCGGATGTTCAACGATGTCGTGTATGGGCAGTTCAGACATTTAAATGCGAAGGGCCGCCCTGACGCCTTGCTCAGCCGGTAGCACGCCAATGCCAAGAAGATCTGCGCTGTGGATCCTGCTTGGGTGCGCTCGATCTCGGCTGGCGTCCTGGTCAACGACGGACACCTGGACCAGGGCCAGGTGGGTGCGAGGAGGACGAACCCGCCATCGCGACGAGTTGGTCCACGGCATCCTCCACCCATCCGCTGTCCCAGGCGTGGGTCTTTCGCGTGCGGTCGATGTACACATGCGGTATGCCAAGCCTGTCGAGCAGATCATGAGTCTGCCGCATGTGGTCGCCGAAGTTGCAGCAACCCATCAGTCCGATCCGTTGGACGGCGCGGAAAGCGCCTGCGTTCTCCCGCAGAAGGCGCGAGACGCGATAGCGATCGAAATTCTCCTGTGTGTGAAAGATCGGGCCTGAGTTATATCGGCCGGGCTGATCCATCATCAGCGGAGCATCCCACACGCAGGCGGCGTCAAACAGGTCGGGATGCCGTAGAATCAGTGTCATAGCGCCCCAGCCCGACTTGCTGAAGCCCAGCAGCAGACGCCGCGGATGCGGTGTCGGATACAGGCGGTCGGCCAGCGGGAGGATTGTCTTCAGCAGATAGGTTTCCTGTCGGATCAGCGCGTTGGTCGGATGATCCGCATACCAAGGCCAATCGCTGAACGACGGCGCCACGACCACAAGATGATGTCGAATGTGCAGCCGGTGCTGCAGCACTTCCAGGAGGCCGTCCCCGTAGCGGTTTGCTGCTCCGGGCTCGACTGGCAGCACGAACAAAAATCGATGTTCGGCGCCGGATGCGCCTTCCGGTGGGGCCAGGAACCGCACCGTTGTCTGGCCTTGCTGGTAAGGCGATCGGATCGCATATCGAACCATGCCGCTGGCATCGACGACCGGTTCGTCGACACGAGCCGCGACTGCCGGCAGCGTGAGTCCAGATCCAACGCGTCCCGTTTCCGCATTGGTGAGAGGAAAGGCTGTTTCCTGCGGCGGTGGATCGCCAAGGCAGGCCAGCCGCAATGCGATCGCCGACATCGTCGCGATGAAGCACATTTTCATGGTCGATTTGCTCCGCCGGCCTCGCCCCATGCCGAAGATTATCCAGGATTTCCTCCCATAGTCCAGGCTGAGCCTGCTTTGGCGGCAGCGATGGGCGATCGGGTGTCGGGGGGGTGTGCGTGGCCGGTTTTGCATGTGATCTTGTTGGCTCATTCCACGGCGGCAGGGGACTGCCGCAGTCCACGACGCTCCGCGCGGTCTGGGATTCATTCGCATCCGCGGCAGCATGATGGACTGCGCAAATCCGAATGTATTGGACAATTCGCCTCGTCGAGGAGTTGTTGACGGCACGGGATCGGCAAGCTGATATGTCATCCCATGAGCCATCCGCGAAAAAGCAAGAGATCTCCAGTGAAATGCGTTTTTTGTTCATCGATGGTTTTGGCGTTGATCCTGCCGGCGTTTCGGGCAGCCGCCTTTGACGGCCACAACGCCACGGAAGGGCCGGTCACGGTCCTGATCGCGCCCGTGCCCCTGGCTACGAACTACGGCGAGCCGCGCCCGGTCCGCGTCACCGTCTCCAACGCGAGCCCTCAGCCGATCCCCTTGTCTCTTGTCCTCACCGGGCTGGTGGATGAATGCTACGCGGTGGGTGCGTCCCGAGCTGCCGTGACCGTTCCCGCCCGAGGCTCGAGCCAGGCGGAATTCGCCCTCGCCGCGGGCAAAGGCGCATACTCCGCGCTGTATCCGGTGCGCATCGACGCCGAATTCACCGCCGATGGCCGCACGCATAGGGCCACCGCCATCCGGATCTTCACGAACGACTTTTCCGCCCTGCCCCGTCCGGCGGTCCCGGTGGGGGTGATTCGGGTTCCCGAGTCGGGCGCGGTGCCGCTGGCGGCCAGGCATGGCTCTGAAATCAGCTGGCAGCGGTTCGGCCAGCCGCCCCAGTTGCTGGGCGCCGGATGGACCGGCAGCGACGACGCATCCGGTGCGCATTTCGCTGTCGGGCCGGTGAGCCGCGGCGAGACGCGGCAGTCGATCCAGGTCCACCCCCCCTACCGCGGCGGGCCGGGCACGCTGTTTGCCTCGTATCGGCTGGCGCTGCCGCAGACACCCGCCCGCCTGGTCTTCTTCCAGGCCATTCGAGACCATGGACCGACGGAGCCGCCCAGCGACGGGGTCACGTTCCGCGTGTGGGCGAACGGGGAGCCGATCTTCGAACGCCACTCCGCCAGCAAGACCTGGGTGCCCGGTGAAGCCAGCCTCGAGCGGTTCCGCGGCCGCCAGATCGAGCTGCGTCTCGAGACCCACCCGGGCCCGAAGCAGGACACCACCTGCGACTCGGCCTTCTGGGGCGACCCTGTCGTCGTCGCGGGGCCAACTCCCGTCCGGCTGTCCCCGGCCGAGAAGGCGGAGCTGCACGAGCGCGCCCGCAGGGCCGTGCGGATGGGCGAGGCGGCCGAGGGCGTCCACCTCTTCGACCTCGGGGGCGAATGCCGCGCGGCGGTGGCGCTGGGGCCCAACGGCCTGGCTGACGGCGCCCTGGCATTTGGCGGCGGCCGACAGGCGGTCGTGCTCGAGTCGATGCAAATGCGCGTCCTGGATCTGCCCGTCGGCGGCTGGCCGGCCGGCGCGGCGGTGGATCGCGTGGCCGCCTCGAAGGCAGGCGGCCGCTTGCGCGTCGAGCATCGCATTCAGACCGCGGACGGCCCGGGCGAGCTGGTGGCCGAAGCGTGGGCGGAAGGGCCAGGCCTGCGGATCCGGATCGCCAGCGACCGCCGGATCACCGACCTGGCCCCCGGTGCCGCCGACCGCCTCGCCTCGCGCGTCTATTACGGCCACGGCTACTGCATCGACCATCCGGAGCCCTTCCGCGCTGCCTCCGGAGGCCACAACCTCGCCAGCAGCCATGTCGGCTTCGAGTTCGACAACGGGGTGGCCTTGCTGGTCGCTGCCGATACGCCCGTGGACCATCTCGATGTGGATCCCGCCAGCAAAACCTATGCCCTCCACACGCATCCCGATTCCATTTACACGTTCGTGCCGGGCCGGAAGGGGGCGATGGACTGCGCGATCCGCTATCGCCCGATCTACGACCGGAAGCCGGCGCCGGCGGTGGGCCTCAAGGCGGGCCGATTCGTGTTCGACTTGTGGGGCGGCCGCTACGCCGAGGACGCCGCCCGGCTCTCGCGCTGCTTCGATTACGGCCTGACCAATTCGCTGGTCATCATGCATGTCTGGCAGCGCTGGGGGTACGATTACCGCCTGCCGGACATCTTCCCGCCGCTGCCGAGCCTGGGCACACTCGAGGAGCTCCGCGGCCTGGGCCGCCTCTGCCGCCAGCGGGGCGCTCTCTGGGGCTTGCACGATAACTACATCGACATCTACCCCGACTGCGACGGCTTCAGCTACGAGAACGTGACCTTCACCGCCGAAGGGCAGCCGCGCAAGGCTTGGTTCAACGAGGGCCGCAACGCCCAGAGCTACCAGTTCCGGCCCGACCGCGCGCAGCCCTTCCTGCGCCGCAACCTGGATCAAATCGCCCCCGCACTCGAGCCCACCAGCTATTTCGTCGACGTCTGGGCCTCGATCAACGCCTTCGATTACTACGACCGCCGCGGAGCGTTTCACTCGAAGATGGAGACGCTCCGGTGCTGGGGCGACGGATTCGACGCGATCCGCCAGGCTTGCGGGGGCGGGCCGGCGATCAGCGAGGCCGGCAGCGACCAGCTCATCGGCTGGCTCGACGGCGCCGATTGCCAGTTCCTGCACCTGAGCCCTTCCGGGGGGCCGTTCAACAATCGGGTGGCCTGCCGCGACTGGGCCCGCGTGCCGTGGCTCGATGCCGTCCACCACACCCGCTTCAGCCTGCACGGCGTCGGGTACCCGGGCCGCTACGAGGGCGGCCGCGGCCGCTCCCTGCACGGCATCTCGAGTGACGACTACCTCAGCGCCGAGATCCTGACCGGCCACGCCCTCATGATCGATCTGTCCAACCTCGGCCGCGAAGCCGTCCGCAAATACTGGCTCGCCCAGCCCTTCATCGAAAGCGTGGCCATGGATGAGATCGCACAAGTGGATTTTGTGGACGGCCACATGCATCGCCTTTGCATCCGATGGAGCTCGGGGGCTGAGGTCTATGTGAACCGAGGCGGCGATGACTGGACGGTCGCGGGGCGCGTGCTGCCGCAGTTCGGTTTCCTGGCGAGGAACGGCCCGATCGAGTCGTCCATCGAGCGGCTGGATGGCCAGATCGTCGAGCGCTCCAGCCGGCCGGGCGCATGGTACGTCAACGGACGCGGCTTCCAGCCCGACGCTCCGCTGCTCATCCAGCCCGAGTTCGCCGGATTCAAGCCGCTCGGAGAACGCCAGTTCAGCCTCCAGGTGAACTGGCAGGCCCAGCGCCCCGCACCCATCGACCTGCGGGTCTTCTACCATTTCTCGCGCCCGGTGCCCGGGCGGTATCGGCCGGCCGAGTTCTCCGGCGGGGGCGACCCGCCCATGCCCGCCTCGGAATGGCAGGGCGCGGTCGCCACCGATTTCACCGTGGCCATCCCCGGCGAGATGGAGCCGGGCGAGTACACCGCGGCCGTCGGGCTGTTCAACCCGCGGGGCGAGGGCGGGCGGCGATATCCGTTGCTCGGAGACGATGCATCCGACCGCCGATATCGCATCGGCAAGCTCATCTTGAGCGGCGCCAAGGGCAGGATCACCGGCATCCGGTTCGAGCCGACCGCGGCCGCTTTTCGCCCCAACCTGCGCCTCCTGCCCAACGAGAGGCCGGCCCAGTTCGGCGCGATCGCCACCGCTGGCGCGCTGCGGATCGTCCGGCAGATCGATCGACTCCTGCTCACGCCGCTGCCCGACAGTGAAGGGTTCGCGGTCGTCCTGGATCCCAATCGCCTTCTGGGCCGCCCGCTTCAAGCCCCCGTCCTCACCGCGCTCGACGCCCAGGGAAGACGCGGACGCAGCATCCCCGCTGACGGCAGCGCGGATGCGATTCGCTTCACCGTGGCGCAGGGCGATTTCGGGTATGAATTGAGCGGGCGGTAGCGGCCAGGCCGAGCTGCCGCCGGCCGCACGCCGGCCGGGTCCATGCAGGCCAGCGCGCCTATGGCTCCGCGGCCGGCAAGGTGAAGAAGAACGTGGCGCCGCGGCCGGGCTCGCTGGCAGCCCACGCCTTGCCGCCGTGCGCCTGGACGATGTGTTTGACGATGGACAGGCCCAGCCCGGTCCCGTCCTGCTCGCGCGACCGGGAGCGGTCGACGCGGTAGAACCGCTCGAAGATCCGCTCGACGGCATGGACGGGGATCCCGGGGCCGTTGTCCTTGACCCACAGCTCGATCCATTGCGGCCCGGCCCGGCGGGCGCCCACCTCGATCCGGCCGTCCGGCCTGCCGTACTTGATGGCGTTGTCGAGGAGGTTGATCAGGACTTGCGAGAAGCGCTGGGCGTCCGCGCGCGCGCGCAGGCCGGCAGGGACGGCGTTCTGGAACTCGATCAGCCGGGCATCGCTGCGGAGCCGGAAATCCTCCAGCAGACGGTCCGCAGCCCCGCGCAGTTCGATCGCCTGGTGATGGAACAGCGTTCGGCCGGATTCGAGCTGCGAGAGCGTGAGGATATCTTCGATCAGAAACGTGAGCCGTTCGGTGTGCTTCTGGATCATCCGGAGGAACCGGTCGGCGGCGACGGGATCCTGCTGGGCGCCGTGGATGAGGGTCTCGACACATCCGGCGATGAGCGAGAGCGGGGTTCGGAGCTCATGGCTGACGTTGGCGACGAACTCCTGGCGCAGGTTCTCGAGCCGCTTGAGCCGCGTGACATCATGGAAGACGACGACGGTGCCCTGGCGATCTCCCTGGGCGCCGCAATAAACGCAGGCGTTGACCTGCAGGACCCGGGGCGCCGCCCCCTGGATTTCGAGCTCGATCTCCTGCGCCGCCCCCTGGGAGGCGGCGTTGCTGATCATGTCGCCCAGCTCGTGGCGGCGCAGGATCTCCATGGGGGTCTTCCCCTGGGTGTCCGGCCCCAGCTCGAACCATTCCCGGAGAACCCGGTTGACGAGCCGGACGCGCTGCTGAGCGTCCAGGACCAGGATACCCTCGGCCATGCCGTCCAGGAGCGCCTTCTGCTGGGCGCGCCCTTCGTGGTCGGCCTGCTCGCGATCGGAGCGCAGGTCGCTCAGCTCGGCCCGGAGCCGGGTCAGCTCCCATTGGGACCGGCGAGCCTGGCACCATGCGATCCAGGCGATCCCCAGGCCGCCAGCCAGCGCTAGAAATGTCAGGATGGGCCAGAACACAGAGGGAGGGGGGATCGCCCGGGCGCGGCTCGGCGGCTAGTCATTTTCGGCGAAACGGTAGCCGAACTTGCGCACGGTCTCGAGGTAGGCAGCCGCGCTTCCCAGCTTCTCGCGCAGCCGGCGCATATGGGTGTCCACGGTGCGGGTGTCGATCAGTTGATCATACCCCCAGACCACCTGGAGGAGATGATCGCGGGATTGCACGCGGCCGCGCCGTTCCATGAGCAGGGCCAGGAGGTTGAACTCCGTCGCGGTGAGCTCCACCGGCCGGCCGCGCACGGTTACCGTGTGCCGGGCGACGTCCAGGACCAGGTCGCCAGCCTGGAAACGGCTGGGCGCGCCTGCCGGCGGCGCGGGCCGTTGCAGCAGCTTCTTGACGCGCAACACCAGCTCGCGCGGGCTGAACGGCTTGGCCAGGTAATCGTCCGCGCCCATCTCCAGCCCCAGGATCCGGTCCACCTCCGCCGCCCGGGCGGTCAGCATCAGGATCGGCAGCCGGGCGGTGGCGGGATCGCGCCGCAGCCGCTTGCAGATCTCGAGCCCGTCGATTTCGGGGAGCATGAGGTCCAGCACGAGGGCGTCCGGCGATCGGGTGCGGACCTTGTCCAGCGCCTCGGGGCCGCTCTCGGCGGCGATGACCTCGAAGCCCGCCTGCCGCAGGTTGAACTCGAGGAGCTCGATGACGTCGGGCTCATCGTCCACAACCAGGACTTTCGGTTTCATGATCCGGCCATGGGGGAAGCGGACTTGGCGGCGGGGGATTTGGGCCCATGCCGGATGTCATGGCCTTCGTAGAGGAAGACGACTTCCTCGGCGATGTTGGTGGCGTGGTCGGCAATTCGCTCGAGGCTCTTGGCCACCACCATCAGGTGAAGGCACCGCGTGATCGTCGAGGAATCCTCGATCATGTAGCTGACCAGCTCCCGATGCACCTGCTTGTTGAGGGCATCGACCTCGGCATCGCGCTCGATGGTCGCACGCGCACGGGCGGTGTCTCCCTTGACAAACGAGTCCAGGGCGTCGCGGAGCATCTGCTCGGCCAGGCCGGCCATCCGGGGGATGTCGAGCAGGGGCTTGATCGGATCGACGCGGTTGAGCTCGAGGGCGCGTTTGGCGATCTTGTCGGCTTCGTCGCCGACCCGCTCGAGGTTCTGGGTGACCTTCATGGCTACGGTCACAAGCCGGAGGTCGGAGGCGATCGGCGCCTTCAAGGCCAGCAGGTTGATGCACAGCTCGTCCAGCTCGATCTCGAAACGGTCGAGCACATCGTCCCGGCTTCGGACCTCGAGGGCGAGATCGTCGTTGCGATCGGTCAGCGCCTTGACCGCATCCACGACGTCGTTCTCCGCCAGGCTGGCCATCGTCAGGAGCTTTTCCCGAAGCTGAGCGAGGTCTTGATCGAAATGTCGTTGCATGGAGGAAGCGGTATGCCGGGGGCGTGCGCCGGACGGTTCATGTTCGTCGGTTGTCTGTGTCTCCACCCTATTTCGCCAACGCGGTTTTGACAATGTGCTTTTCGGCGCCTCCTATCGAGCCGGAAGGCGCCAGCGATTCAGGCTTACAGTGCCGGAGCCAGGTTACAATCCGGTGACGGGAAGGTGCCGATTACGAAAAACAACGCGCGCGTCCGCCGGGCTCCAGCGGGAGGGAGACATCGGGAAAACGTTGCACAACCGTAACATGCCGGTCACCGAGCCGACACAAACGTCGGCGAGACTGGATCCCGATGCAAAACCAACACTCGAGGATCAAGACGGTGCCCGGAGGCCGGGCGGAGGCGGCCGGCTCGCGGGCTATTCAAACGCTGGCGCTGACAGTTCTGGCCCTGGGCCTGGCTGGCTGCCAGCCTGACACGGGCACGAGCTCTTCAACGCGGAAGACAGTGATTCAAAACACGGGCTCGGACACGATGGTGAACCTGGCGGCGGCGTGGGCGGAGGAGTACTCGAAGGTGGAGAGCGCGGTCTCCGTCGAGGTATCGGGCGGGGGCACCGGTCTGGGGATTGCCGGGCTGATCAACGGGAGCTGCGACCTCGCCAACTGCAGCCGCCATTTCGAGCCCAAGGAGAACGAAGAGCTCCGCGCCAAGACCGGAACCGAAGCCAAGGAATATACGGTCGGATACGACGCCTTATCGATCTTCGTGCACCGGGCCAATCCGCTCAATGAGATTTCCCTCGAGGAGCTGGCGGAGATCTACCGGGCCGATGGCCGCATCCAGCGATGGTCGGACCTGAGCGTCTCGATCCCCGGCGCCAAGGGGGACGAGATCATCCGGGTCAGCCGCCAGAACAACTCCGGCACCTACCAATATTTCAAGGAGGCGGTCGTGGGCAAGGATCGCGAGTTCAAGCTCGGCTCCCTGGACATGAACGGATCCAAAGACGTGATTGGGCTGATTGCCAAGACGCCCAATGCGATCGGCTATAGCGGCATGGGCTACGCAACGCCCGAGGTCAAGGTTCTAAAAGTCGCGCGCAAGAAGGGCGATCCAGCCGTTGCGCCGAGCATCCAGGCGGTGCTGGACAAGAGCTACCCCATCTCCAGACCTCTCTTTCTCTACACAGCCGGGGACCCCCGCCCGCTGGTCAAGCAGTACATCGACTGGGTCATGTCCGATGCCGGCCAGAAGATCCTCGAGCATACCGGTTACGTGCCGCTGAAAATGCAGTGAGCGCGGCGGATCCAGCCGCAACCCGGACACACCATGATCCTGCGCAACCCCCCGGCCGCCTTGATCAAGATCGGCAAGCGACAGGCGCCCTGCGCCAGCATGCCGGCCGCGCGGCGCCGGCGATCGAGAGAGACCGCGAGCCTATCGCCATGAGGCTGAGCCGCAAGCAGCTCCGGGCATGGAGCGAGAAGCTGATCGAGCTGGCCATCCGCCTCTGCGGCATCAGCGCCATCGTGTTCGTGTTCGGCATCTTCTTCTTCGTGTTCCGCGAGGGCGCCCCCTTTCTGGCAAAGATCGATCTGCGCGAATTTCTCTTCAGCGACCAATGGATCCCGACTTCGCAGACGAATCCGCGGTATGGGGTCGGGGCTTTGATTGTGGGTTCGGTGAGCGTGACGGTGCTGGCGATGGCGATCGCGGTGCCTTTCGGGGTGGGGGCAGCGATATTCCTGTCGGAGTTCTGCGGTCCGCGCGCCAAGGAAGGGCTCAAGATCACCATCGAGCTCCTGGCGGCGATCCCGTCGGTCGTGTGGGGATTCATCGGGCTGAGCGTGGTGAGCCCGCTGCTGATCCAGGTCTTCCATGTGCCGATCGGGGTGAACCTGTTCAACGGGGCGCTGCTGCTGGCGCTGATGAGCGTGCCGATCATCGTGAGCATCGGCGAGGACGCCCTCAAGGCGGTGCCGGACACGTATCGGGAGGCGGCGGTGGCGCTGGGGGCGACGCGGTGGCAGGTCGTGTACCGCGTGTTGCTGCCGGCGGCTAAGAACGGGCTCCTGGCGGCCGTGCTGCTCGGCGTCGGGCGCGCGATCGGCGAGACCATGGCGGTCCTCATGGCCACCGGACATTCCATCCGCATCCCGCACAGCCTCTTCGATCCCATCCGGACGCTCACGGCGACCATCGCCGCCGAGCTGGGCGAGACCTCGCAGGGTTCCGAGCATTACCAGGTCCTTTTCCTGATCGGCCTGCTGCTGTTCCTGATCACGTTCATCGTCAATCTGACGGCCGACCTGGTTGTCAAAGGCATCCGGAGAAAATAGGATGGATACCCGAAGCCCCTCTGGCACCGAACGCCCATGAGCCCGACCGGAAGCCACCCGCCGATGTTCCAGGCTACCGCGCGCGTGCGCCGCAAGCAGCTCGCCGAGCGGGCGGCCCAGTGGTTTTTCGGCTTCATGGCGGCGGCGCTGATCGTCCCCCTGGTGGCGATCATCGCCTATCTCGTGGTCAAAGCCTGGCCGTCGCTCTCCTGGGAGTTCCTGGTCACTAATCCGCGGGGCGGCGGCGTGCGGGGAGGGATCTGGTCGGCGCTGGTCGGGACGGTCTATCTGGTGGTGTTTTCGCTCTGCGTATCTGCTCCGATCGGCGTGCTCGCCGCGGTCTATCTGAACGAGTATGCCCGGGACAACTGGTTCACGCGGACGGTGAACCTGGCGGTGGTCAATCTCGCGGGGGTGCCCAGCATCGTGCACGGGCTTTTCGGGGTGGGCGCCTTCGTCTATGCGCTCCATTTCGGCCGGTCGATCATCTCGGCGTCGCTCACGCTGGCGATCATGACGCTGCCGGTCATCATCGCCAGCACGAAGGAGGCGCTGGCGGCCGTCCCGATGGCCTTCCGCGAGGCGTGCTGGAACGTCGGCGCCAGCCGGTGGCAGACGATCCGCGGCGTCGTGCTCCCCAACTCGATCAGCGGCATCCTCACCGGCGTCATCCTCCAGGTGTCGCGCACGGCCGGCGAGACCGCCCCCATCATGCTTACCGGGGTGACCATCTACAAGGCCTTCGACGGAGGCGGGTTCTTCCTCTACGCGCCCACCGAGCAATGCATGGCGCTGTCGATGCACCTGTATTACATCGCCACCCAGGCCAGCGGCGCCGCGCCGTCCCTGCCCTACGCCATCGCGGTCGTGCTGCTCGCGCTGGTGCTCCTGGTGAACGCCGTCTCGATCGTGCTCCGCGTCTATCTGCGTTCGCACAAGAAATGGTGACTCCCATGGCTGCCCCCAAGCGAATCGAGATCCAGGACCTGCGGCTGTCGTACGGCGGCCGGGAGGTCCTTCACGGCATCACTTTGGACGTCGAGGCCAACGAGATCCTCGCCATCATCGGGCCCGCCCAGTCCGGCAAGACCTCCCTGCTCCGCTGCATGAACCGGATGATCGATGTCATCCCCGAGGCGCGCGTCAGCGGGACCGTCAAGGTCGATGGCGTCGACGTCCGGTCGATCCGCAACGTCTGCGAGCTGCGCCGGAAGATCGGCATGGTGGCGCCGCTGCCCGTCGGGCTGCCGCTGAGCATCTATGACAACGTCGCCTTTGCGCCGATGCAGGCCGGCGTGACCGGCACCGCCGAGCTGGATGTCCTGGTCGAGCGCTGCCTGCGCCGCGCCGCGCTCTGGGACGAGGTCAAGGACCGGCTTCGGACGCTCGGCTCGAAGCTCTCCGGCGGCCAGCAGCAGCGGCTCACGATCGCCCGCGCCCTTTCCCACCAGCCCGAGATCCTCTGCCTGGACGAGTTCTCGATTGCCATCGACCCGATCACCACGGCGCGGATCGAGGACGTGCTCAGGGAGCTGCGGAGCGAGATGACGGTGGTCATGGTGACCAACCTGGTGCAGCAGGCCCGCCGGCTCGCTGACCGGACGGCGTTCCTGCTCAACGGCGACCTGATCGAGATCGGCCCGACCGAGGCCGTCTTCTCCGACCGCCCGGCCCGCCGTGAAACCTACGATTACGTGCAGGGCCTCTTCGGATGAGCCAGAACCCTGCCATCAGCATCGAGACCCGGAACCTCAACCTCTGGTACGGGAGCTTCCAGGCCCTCAATAGCATCAGCGTCCGCATCCCGCACGGCCGGATCACCGGATTGATCGGCCCCTCCGGCTGCGGCAAGACGACCCTGCTCCGCTGCTTCAACCGGATCAACGAGCGGTTCGGCAACGTGACCACCGCCGGCGAGATCTCGATCCTGGGCCAGAACATCTACGATCCCGGCGTCTCCCTGATCGAATTGCGCAAGTCGGTCGGCATGGTCTTCCAGCGGCCCAACCCGCTCCCGATCTCGGTCTACGAGAACATCGTCTTCGGCCTCCGGATCCACGGGGAGCGGCGGGCGCTGGGCCGGGCGGCCCTGGACGAGGCGGTCGAGCGGGCGCTGCGCGAGGTGTTCCTCTGGGACGACCTGAAGGACCGCCTGCACACCCGGGCCACGCGCCTCCAGCTCGAGCAGCAGCAGAAGCTCTGCATCGCCCGCCTCCTGCCGCTCAAGCCCGAGGTGATCCTCATGGACGAGCCCTGCTCCGCCCTCGACGCCCGCGGAACCCACGCCGTCGAGGAGCTGATGCAGGCCTTGACCGGCCAATACACGATCGTGATCGTGACGCACAACATGGCGCAGGCGCGCCGGGTCACCCACGAGTGCATGTTCATGCTCATGGGCGAGCTGCTCGAGCACTGCCCCACCCGGGACATGTTCGTCCATCCGTGCCATCCCAAGACCGCCGAGTATGTCGAGGGGCGCTACGGCTGAAGCCTCCGCCGCCACCCATAACCATGAAAGACCGCTCCTGATGAACCCGCCGGAAATGAAGCCGATCCCGCGGATCGTGTTCGATCGGTTCAGCGCCTGGTACGGCCGGACGCCGGTTCTGCGCGAGGTGAGCCTCGAGGTGGAGGCCGGCCAGCGGCTCGCCATCATCGGCCCGGCCGGCAGCGGCAAGACCACCCTGCTCCGCTGCGTCAATCGCCTCCCCGAAGAGGCCGGCGAATTCCATCACCAGGGCACCATCCTGCTCGATGGCCAGGACATCTTCGATCCCAAGGTCGACATCCGCGAGCTGCGGCGCCGCGCCGTGTTCCTGAGCGCGCCCCCGACGGCCCTGCCTGTTTCGGTCTTCGAGAACGTGGCCATCGCGTTGCGCATGGGCGGCGAGCACCGGCGCGACCGGCTCTACGAGCGCGTCGAGGCCAGCCTCAAGGAGACCCGGCTCTGGGACCAGCTCAAGGACCAGCTCGACGAGGTCCGCCCTCATCTGCCCATGGGCGTGGTCAGCCGGCTCGGCCTGGCCCGCGCGCTGGCCGTCCAGCCCATCGCCCTCCTCCTGGACGAGCCCGGCTTCGGGCTCGACAACCTCACCATGACTCTCTTCGAGGATCTGCTCCAGGAGATCGCCCCCCGGCGCGCCGTTCTCTTCGCTACCAACGACGTCCAGCAGGCTGCCCGCGCATCGGATCGCACCGCCTTTCTCCTCGATGGCCTGCTCGTCGAGTGCGCGCCCACCCGCGACCTCTTCACCCGGCCGTCGCACGAAGCCACCCAGAACTTCATCACGCAGCGCTTCTAACCCAAAACGCCCGGTCAGATGACCGGGCCTGCAGGACGGCGGCCGCGCACAATGCAGCCCGCGTTTTCCCTGGCGCCCGGGCTCGGTCTGCCCTATAATCGCACCGTGAACACCATGTCCGCATCGCGCTGGGTATGCACCGCGGCAGCCGCTTGGCTAATCGCCAGCTGCCCGCTCGAAGCCGAATCGCCGCAGCCCCCTGCCGAACCCATCTCCCCCTACACCGCCTTTCGCAAACCGCCCGAGCCCGTCCGCGTCGTCCAGGACGGTTTCCTATGGCTCGAGGCGGAGGATTTCATGGCCTATGGGGGCTGGCGGCTGGACACTCAATTCGTCCAACAGATGGGGTCCGCCTATCTCCTGGCAGCGGGCGTGGGACGCCCCATCGAGGATGCCGCCACATCGCTGCAGATCCCCAGCGACGGCACCTATCGGGTGTGGGTTCGGGCCAAGAACTGGCTCCCGGAATATGCCCCCGGAAAGTTCACGGTCTCCATCGGCGGAGCCCGATCGCCGAAGATCCTGGGCGCGGCGCCCGCGGCGGACTGGGTCTGGGAATCAGCCGGCGAATTCCCCCTGCGATCGGGCTCGGTCTCTGTGGCCCTGCATGATGTGACCGGCTACTTCGGACGGTGCGATGCCATCCTGCTGACAACCCGCCTGGACTACGTGCCGCCCGCAGACCCGGCGGAGCTCCAGATCGAGCGGGCGCGGCTGCGGGGCATGCCGGTCGAGCCGCGGCTCGAAGGCGATTTCGACGTGGTGGTGGCGGGCGGAGGCGCTGCGGGCTGCAGCGCCGCCATCATGGCCGCCCGGCTCGGCGCCCGAACGGCGCTGATCCAGGACCGGCCCGTCCTGGGCGGCAACGCCAGCGACGAGCTCGGCGTGGGCATCTGCGGCGCCAGCGTGTCGCATCCCAATGCGCGCGAGGGAGGCATCATCGAGGAGGCAGGCCGGCTGCGCGCCCGGCACGGCCATCCCCGCATGAGCGAGAGCTTCCGGATCCTGGCCGAGGCCGAGCCCAACCTCACGGTGCTCTACAACCGCCGCGTGATCGGCGCCGAAATGAAGAGCACGGACACCATCGCCGTGGCCAAAACCGTGGGCACCCTGGATGGCGCCCCGGGCCGGGTCAGCGGACGCTATTTCATCGATTGCACCGGCGATGGATGGCTCGGGTATTTCGCCGGGGCCCAATTTCGCCTGGGACGCGAATCGCGCGAGGAGTTCAGCGAGGACCTGGCCCCGGCGCGGGCGGACGCCATCACCATGAGCGGCTGCCTGATGGGCAATTACGCGATCTCGTTCCAGGCCCGGCCAGTCGTCGGCGACGCGCCTTACCAGGCGCCCCCCTGGGCGCCTCCCCTGCCCCCAGCCGGCCGGTTCGGACGCACCATCAAACGCGTCACCACGGGCGAATGGTGGATCGAGCATCCCGGCCAGATCGACGACCTCTGGGATCCGGAACGGGCCCGCGACGAGCTCGTCAGGATCAGTTTTGCCTACTGGGATTTTCTGAAAAACCGGTGGGAAGGCCGCCAGGAGGCGCGGTCGCACGTGCTGACGCTCATCCCCTACATGAATGCCAAACGCGAGACCCGCCGGCTGATGGGCGATTACATCCTCCGCCAGCAGGATGTCCAGGGTGCGGTCGTGTTCCCGGATCGCATCTCCTACGGCGGCTGGCCCCTGGATGTCCACCATCCCCAGGGCATATTCTCCGGCGAGGCCGGGCCTTTTGACTGCAACCCGCGCGTGCCCATCTACACCATCCCCTATCGCTGCCTCTACTCGACCAACATCGCCAATCTGTTCTTTGCGGGGCGCGACGCGAGCGTGACCCACATTGCGCTGGGATCCGTCCGTGTGCAGGGCACCCTGGCGACACTGGGCCAGGCCGCCGGCGCCGCCGCCCGCCTCTGCCTCGAGCTCGGGGTATCGCCTCGCGAGCTCGGCCAGAACCACATCCGGCAGCTCCAGCAGCTCTTGCTCAAGCACGACCAATACATCCCCGAACTGCAAAACGAGGATCCGCAGGACCTGGCCCGCACAGCGAAGGCGCGCGCCTCGAGCGTCTCCACGGGAATCGTGTTCGGCAAAAGCGATGTCATCCCCGGAGAGGCGCACGAGCTCGCCATGAGCCGCGCCGTGCTGTTTCCCCGGGGCGCAAGCCGCCGGATCGACGCCGTGAATGTGCTCCTGCGCTCGACCCGGGCCGAAGACGTCGATCTCACCCTGCATGTGCGCGGCGCCGGAGCGCCCGGCGATTTCTCCGCTGCCAGCGACCTCGCCACTGCGGCCGCCCGCGTGCCGGCGAAGCAACAGGCCTGGGTGCGATTCACGGTCAACTGCGATGTGGATGATCCCTACGTATGGTTCTGGCTGCCGCCGGCCAAGGGCATCGAGTGGCTGCTGATGACCCATGCCCCGGCCGAATCCGGCCGCGCTTACGGGGGCGGGAACCGCCCGTGGACCCCCGTGCGCAGCCAGCAATACGCCGTGTTCCTCGAGCCGCCGATCACCATCGAGACCGATTACCGCCCGGCCAACGCCATCAACGGCGTGTCGCGCGTGGTCGGCAAGACCATGAACCAGTGGGCGTCCGATCCCGCCCAGCCGATGCCCCAATGGCTCGAGCTGGATTTCGGGCGCGCCGCCCCGGTCAACGCCGTTTACCTGACCTTTGACACCGACATGAGCGAGCGGTTCGCCACCACTCCCTTGCCGCCCCGCTGCGTGCGCGATTATGTCGTCCAGCTGCACGATGGCACGGGCTGGCGCGAGGTCGCCTCTGTCCAGGACAACTTCCAGCGCCGCCGGATCCACCGGTTCGCAGCCGTGGACGCCCGGCGCCTCCGGATCCTGGTCCAGGCCACCCACGGCGACAGTTCGGCCCGCATCTTCGAGGTCCGCGCCTGCTCCGGGCGCTAGAGGTCTGATTTCCGGCTGGCGACCGCAATCGCTGCGTGATAGAGGGTGCCCATGCATCTTGCGCGCCTCTCTCTGATCGGCGGTTGCGGGCTCATGGCCGCAGCCCTTTGCGGACGCGGCGAGCCGGCCGGCCCCGCGGACCTCCACCGGCTCGATCGGCTCCCCCACTTCAAGGACTCCGTCCACGTCGGATCGGTCTCGAGCTACGACCGGACGGGCGGCAACGATGACGGTTTCTCGGGCAAATTCTCCTTCGTCCGAAAAGATCCGCAGGGGCTGGTGCTCGCCGACCTGGCGGGACCCGGCGTGATCACCCGCATCTGGACCCCGACGCCCACCGACGACACGCTCGAGTTCCTCTTCGATGGCGAGGCGGAGGCGCATTTGCAGGTCCGGTTCCGCGATCTCTTTCTCGGCAGCCAGCCGGGGTTTCCCCGTCCGCTTGTCGGTTTCGGGGCCGGCGGCTGCTACTGCTATGTCCCCATCCCGTTCGCCAAATCGTGCGTGGTCCGCTTGCGCGCCTCCAAGGTCCAGTTCTACCAGATCAATTTCGCGCGATACGCTCCATCGACGCCGGTCGCGACCTTCAGCCCCCGGCAACAGGACGCGCGGCGGGCCGAGCTCGATCGGGCCGGCATGCTGTGGGCCAGCGCTGGATCGGATGTCTCCTCCTTCTCGGCGCCGCCCGGCGCGCGGCTGGACATCTCGCGCCGCGCGATCTCGTTGGCGCCCGGCGCAGCCCAGGCGATCTTCGAGCGCAAAGAGCCGGGGCGCATTGTTGGCCTGCGAATGGGGCCCGCCAGCGCCATCGCCGGCAAGGCCCGCGATCTGTCGCTCCGGATCTCCTGCGACGGCGAGGCGCCCGCGGTGTGGGTTCCCCTCGGCGACTTCTTCGGATACGCCTGGGGGCAGCCGGCCGCGCGCGCTCTGCTGGTGGGAACGTCCGGCGAGACCAACTACTGCTATTTCCCCATGCCGTTCGACCAGAGCGCGACGGTCGAGATCGTGTCCGAACGAGCCGCGCCGGTCGATCTCTGGGGCGAGGTGGTCCACACCGCCATCGGACGCGCGCCGGACGAAGGCAAGTTCTACGCGCTCTGGCGCCGCGAGAACCCCTCCAAGATCGGCGAGCCCTACACGTTCATCCATACCCAGGGGCGCGGACACCTGGCGGGCGTCGTCCTGCAATCGCAAGGGTTCGAACCGGGCAAGACGCTCTATTTCGAAGGCGACGACCAGACGACCATCGATGGCGAGCTGGCCATCCACGGGACGGGATCGGAGGATTTCTTCAACGGCGGCTGGTATGACGTGCCCGATCGATGGGAGAAACGCATCTCCTTCCCGCTGAGCGGCTGTCTGGGCTACCAGAAGCACCTGGGCCGCACAGGCGCCTACCGGCTCTTCCTGGCTGACGCCTATCCGTATCGGGAAAGCCTCCTTCAGACCATCGAGCATGGCGGTGAGAAGAACAGCATCCCGACCGACTACTGCAGCGTGAGCTACTTCTACTCGGAGCGCCGCCCGACGGCCAGCCTGGAGCCCGTACCCCTCGACGATCGCACGGTCAGCGACCCGCGTGAGGTGGTGTTCCCGATGTGGTGGCAGACGCCGATCCACGCCTGGTCGTATGACCGCGCCAGCCTCACTCGCAAGAAAGAAACCATCGCCGGCGAGGAAGTTCGCAGCCTCTCGCTCGCCGCCGCCGGCTCGGACTGGTTTGGCCCGCACTTCCTGTCGCCGACGGTCGAGGTCCCGTCGGCCGGCGCCTACTCGATCTACATCGAGGCCGTTCAGGGGCCCGATCAGGCCGTGGTCCAGCTGTTCCAGAACGAGAGCCCGGCCGGCGATCCGGTCGACCTCTATGCCGCCAAGCCGTCCAAGAGCGGCCGGTTGCTGCTCGGGCGCATCGATTTAGCCGAAGGCAGAAACAACCTCATGCTCAAGCTCGTGGGCAAGAACGACCGCGCCTCCGGCCTGGGCCTGAGCCTCATCCAGATCGCCTGCGTCCGGCAGGAAGCCAGTGGGGTCGCATCTAAATATTTGACATATGAGACGGATGGGGATGAAACCGAATGCGCGGCGCGACCGCTCGGCGTCAGATCCTGTTGCGGCGAGCGGCCAGGGCTCGCGACGGAGATGAAAACCTAAATGTCAATATTTTAGATGCGACCCCATTGCGTTCTCTGGAACTGGATGCCGGATCGCAGACGTGGCCATGCGACTTCCCGTCCGCGCAGTTCGTGAAGTTCAAGGTTGCCTTCGCCGGAGCAGGAGGCGGCTCTGGCGGAGCGGGCGGAGGGGGTGGGACACCGCCCAAGACGCTTGTGGCCGTGGCCGAACTGGAACCGTCGCAGGTCCAGGACCTGGGCGACATCATGTCCAAGCTGCTCGAGGTCAAGACCAAGGCCAACGTTCCCATCCGCTTCCAGATACGCATCGAGATGGGAGATGGCAAGACGATGCCCTCGGCGGAGACCGCCCAGAAAGCCAACGCGATTCTGAAGAGCGTCAAGGATGTGCTGCAACTGCAATGAATACGATGAACTGATGAGGCCAATGACGGTTCCGTACAGACAACTCAACGGCTTTTTCCGGAGCATCATCGTGGTCGGCGACATTCACAGCTGCTGGGACGAGTTCCGGCGTCTGATGGAAGTGGCGAGATTCGACAATGGGGATGGGCTCGTCACGGTTGGTGACTTCCTGGATCGAGGTCCGGGCTCCTGGGACGGAAGTTCCATGAAGTTTTGAGGTGGAAAAGCTGATTTGAGCCTTATTTTTAAGAACCGACCCGAAGGCTCTCTCGAACTGCGAAGCGGGGCGGCGGTTCGCTCCAGTGACCTTGTTAGCCCTTTTGTTTTCGTCGTCCATACCACCAAAACAAACCCGTTCCTGTACCCAGCAGCGCCCAAGTGGATGGCTCCGGCACCGCGCCCGTCAGAAGGGGTGTGCTGGGCCGCGTCTCGTAGGCCCAGTCCAGCACATTCCCGGCGTTGAAGTCCGCGAAGTTGAAAATCCGTATCCAGCCATAATGGGTCTCGGCCCCGATTCTAAACTCGACTCCTGCATAGGCTGTCAGCCCAAGCCAAGGCCCCAAGCATCCGATGGTTGAGCAAGCTGAAATCGAGGCTCGATTAGCCCAATAGCCGTCCGGAAGAGGCGGGGATTGTGAGATTGCTAGGCCAGCTTGGAGTGGATCCAAGAGTGTCCCTCCATCCCAGTTTGGAAAAGCCAGCATTCGGTTGGCCCCGTTTGCCGTGAGGACGGTCGTCTGCAAGAGCAATGAATCTATGGCGAAATCCACTACCCCATCGCCGTTCAAATCCAACTCCCGGTAAATCGTGCTCGGATGCACTGGACCATAACCCAGCGGTGTGGGCGGTTGCACATAGAGAATGGTGCCCTGACCGTTGGCGGTGCTGGCGCAAGCCAGCACCGCCAAGAGCAGTGTGAACCACCGGTCGCAACGTATCGCCGTGCCTTTCATGGCACCTCACTTACCTGGAAGAACCGTTGCGGCTGCTGTGAGTCGTAGGGCAACTCCACGCTCACGATAGCCTTGGAGGCGTTCACCACGCCGCCGCTGCTGGTCCAGCCCGGCCCTTCGATGTTGCTTCGGTATTGGACTTGGTAGTTCTGGCCGACGACGGCATCCCAACTCAAGGCCAAAGTATTCGTCCCGGTGATGGCAAAATCGGTGATGACCAGCGGGGGCTTGGCCTGCGGCACGATGCCGTCCAGCACGATGGAATCCCACTGCGGCTGCCCGTTGGTGAGGCTGGCCTTGTGCGTGATGCGCACAAGGTAATTGGTCTCCACGGCATTCGTGATAACCACCTGCTCCACGTTGTCCCGCGTGTTGTCGGCGCGGGTCGCCGCATTGGTGCGCGCCGCCGGGTCCAGGACGTACGGGAAATTCGTGACGCCGGACGGACTGATGATGCGAATGTCCAAGTCGTTGACGAGCTTGTTGGTGATCGAGTCCAACAAGAAAATACTGTCGGCCACACCGGGAGCATCCGTCCAGGCGTGGCTGATGCGCAGCGCGTTCGTGTCGCCCGCAGCCGTGACTGTGAACTCAATGGAATCGCCGGGCTGCAGCAGCGCCTGCTTGACAAACGCCTTCCAGCCGTTGGTGGCGTTCTGGCCGAGCAGTTCAGCGGCCCGGCGGGTGTTCATCAAACCCCAGCCAAAGCGGTAGTCAGGTCCGGGGTTGGGGCCGGCTTTGTCCGCCGTGTGGATGAGGAGCGCCTTCCAAGTCGAAGCACGGAGTGCGGGCGCGTCTGGATACAACTGCTCGAATAGCTGGCGGAGAAGATTGAGCGAACCGGTAACGCCGGGCGCAGAAAAACTGGTCCCTGATTGAAACTGAACGTCATTGTCGGCGTCGTCGTCGATCGTGATGAGACTGATGCCATCGGCCACAACGTCGGGTTTGATGCGCCCGTCGTCGGTGGGGCCGCACGAACTGAAGGGGGCCAACACGACCTGCGAGACTCCCGTGTAACCGCCGGAGATGGGAAAGACCGCACCCGACTGTCAGGATGTTCTTGGCGGACGCCTGCGGGGATATGGTATCAAAGCCCCCGGCGTCGCCATCGACCGTGCGTGTGACATTCGACACCGTAACTTCCACGACCTGGTTGCTGACGATTCCCCAGGTGATGTGTGTCACCGGCTGATTGGTCGGTCCTTCGTTCTGGTCGTTGCCCGCCGCCCAAACCGTCAGGTAATACGGATTGTCGGAGGTGATGCTGTCAAACTCGCGTGTGAGGGAGTTGTATTGCCCAAACTTCGTATCTTGGTTGGAGTTGATGAAGGGGAAGCCCCACCAGCGCCAAAGATTCGTGCTCAACTGCTGCCAGCCGTTCAGCAACCCGTAAGAATGGTTGGACAACTCAATGGCGCTTCGTGACAACAGCGCCACGCATCTTTGTCGTATCATCGTTGAAATCCCAAGCCAGCAGATTCGCCTGGTAGGACATGCCGCGCATGGCATTCGTGATAAAGATGAGGTTGGTGCCTTGTTGAAGCGTCACGATGAACACGCCCGCCGCTGCCAATGTGCCTGCCACGCCAGTCGCGTGAAAATTCACGTTTGTCACACTATCCATCGGCGTGACGCGCCCACCAAACTCCGTGTGCGTCGTGCGCACCGCGCCCTCATCCCACATGCCAAAGAAGGTGTTCGTTCCGGTGAGGTTCAGTCCGGTGCTACCGCCGGGCCGCACGCGGTCGGTTGAAATCGTCCGCGCCGCGTTGAGGTTGAAGCTGCCTTTGTAAACGGGCAGACCATCCTCGACCATCTCCAGATAGGCGGCGCGTCCGTCTTCGAGCGGGACAATTTCCGGGTTGCCGGTTTGCTTGGCCCACTGCTCCGCGCGTTGGCGCTTGGCCGCTGCCTCCGCCTGCTTTTGCGGCAGCGTCTCGGCGACGAGCAAGCGATGGCCTCCCACCAAGCCGGGCATCGTGGCCGGAGAACCGTCGCGATAAATGAGGGGCTGGTGGAGCGTGGGCAGGAACCGCTGACGGTTCTTGGCCCACGCGGCTTCCTGTCCCGCCTGACGCGCCGCGCGTTCCGCTTCGGCCAACGCCGGATTCGCGGCGATGGTTTTGGCGTGTTCAACGGCGGCTTGGTGCGCGGCTCGCGCCGCAAGTTGTTCAGGCGTGTCCGGGACGGCGGTGTCGTCAAAGACGAAAATGCCCGGCGCAATTTCGGCGGCCTCCAATTCGGGATGCGGATTAAACGGCCACGGCGGACTCCAATCGAAGTCCTTGGCCGAATAATACGTGCCCGGAAGGGGCGGCTCTCTGAGTTGGGCGTGGCTTACGCTGATGAGAGCCAACGCAATGACTGCTGTTGCGATTTCGATTGCAGTTCTGACTTTTGTTTTTATGGAGTGGTCTCCGATTGCTTGTGCGTGTTCGACTGGCCCGCGACGTCACGGGCTAACGTCCCGGATCACCGACGCCGGGCCAATGATGTCCGATTGTCAACCGAGGCGCGATCCCGGCGTTCGGTGCATCCGGTTTGTTGGGCCATCGTCTCATTTTGTGCT
>JAKLFB010000032.1 GCA_022711435.1 Verrucomicrobiota bacterium | reverse complement strand
TTCAAGAAAAGGCCGCAGGAAAGACGCTCCCGGCTCGATTTCTAATCCATCCATCGGAAAATTTACACTGGCCCGAGGCCGCTCACACAGGTTGGCCGAAAACCCGGCTTTTGGGACAAGCTCTAAATACGTCTCGAACCCCCGATGAATCTGATCGGATGGCTTACTCAACTTCAATCGAACAAGCCCGATGAAACCGAAAATGAACTCGATCCGAACGATCCTCTCGGTGGTAGCGGCTCTGGCTGGCGCCGGCTGCCTCGATGCGCAGGTGATCGGCTACTGGCAGTTTGACGAAAAGGCGCCGGGCAACACAGCGGACACGGCGCCGGGGGCGATTCTCGACTCGAGCGGCAACGCGGGCCATGGCAACGCGGATACGGGCATGGTCTACGTGGCTGGCAGCCCGGCCTTCGGAGGCACGTCCGGCCTGGCGTTTTCGAGGGACAATGCGGACAAGATCGTCGTGCCCGATCCGTGGGGGGTCTTCAATTTCACGCCGGCGCAGAGCATGACCTTCGAGGCGGTGGTCCGGACCGTCACCATTGGCCAGAGCGGCGTGGGCGCCATCGTCAACAAGCAGGTCGCGAGCCCCGGCGAATGGTGGTGGAGGATCAACGCCACGGGCAAACAACAGTTCTGGGTCAACGACGGCGAGGGCGGATCGAAGAACGCCAGCGGGGCCAAGGTCCTCAACGACGGCCAGTGGCACCATCTGGCCGCGGTGTTCGATGGCGCGGCGCAGCAGATCCGTGTCTATGCGGATTACGTTCTCGATGGCACGGGCCCGGCGGTCTACACGACCTCCGGCACCATCGGCAACACGAACAACCTGTGGATCGGCGCCTTTCAGGCGGGCACGCGCCAGTTCGATGGCGCGATGGATTTTGTGCGGATCTCGATGGGCGCGCTCGAGCCGAGCCAGTTCGTGCTGCCGAAGACCTACCTGGCGGATTTCTCGCCCACCAACAACGCCAGCTTCTTCACGTCGTCCACGACCGCGGCCTTCGCTGTGCGATCGCCTCTGGCGGGCGTGGCGGCATCGAACATCCTCGTGGCGATCAATGGCGCTGATGTGACCGGCCAGCTTGCGCTGGCGGGGGACGACAGGGATCGAACCGTGACCCTGCCCGCGCTCGAAGCGAACGTGCTCTACCGCGTGAGCATCGCCGTGACCGATCGCGAGGGCCTCACGATCCGCCAGGAGTGGACGTTCAACACCTTCGGGCCGGGCGCGCTGTTCGTCGAGGGCGAGGATTACAATTTCAATGGCGGGCAGTTCATCGACAGCCCGCAGCTGTCGTCGGCGCCGGCTGCGGACAACTACCTCGACCAACTGGGCGTGGAAGGCATCGATTATCACCAGACGAACATCCCCCCGGCGCTGGCTCAGTATCGCATCTATGATGCTGCGGGCACGGCGGTGAGCTCGGACGCCATGCGCCAGGCCTATCTGGACGCGCAAGCCTTGGATCCGGGCGTGGCGGACTACGTGCTGCGCGAAAATGCCAACAGCGAGTGGCTCAACTACACCCGCACCTTCCCGTCCGGCACGTATCGCGTCTACGCGCGGCTGGCCAAACCCGGCACGGTGCCGGTCGTGATCCAGGTGGACGAGGTGGTCAGCGGCAGCACCGGCATCGCGCAAACGCTGGCGCCCATCGGCGCGTTCCGCCGCGCCCCCACGGGAGGCGATAGCCAGTATGAATTCGTTCCTCTGACGGATGTGCTCGGCAACGAGGTGGGCGTCCGGCTGAGCGGGGTGAGGACGCTGCGGCTCACATTCGTCTCGGGCGGCGCGAACGTGAACCTGAATTACGTGCTGTTTGCCCCCACCAGCCATGCCCAGGCTCCATTCCTGGTGTCCGCCGCTCCGGCGCCGGGCGCGGGCAATGAACCGGCTGACGCCGCGATTCGGGTCTCGATCCGCAATGCGGACACGACGGTCGACACGGGCCGGATCCAGCTGCAGCTGGATGGAACCGCCGTGACACCCTCGATCGCGGCCACCAGCATCGGTGCGGATGTCGCCTATGCGCCCTCAGGGATGACGACTGGCCTGCACACGGCGACGCTGGTCTTTGCGGACAGCGGGGGGGCCTTTGTGACGAACGCGTGGCAGTTCTACGTGGCAAACCGAGCCGTGCGGGGCTATTGGAGATTCGACGAACAGGCAGCCGGCGGCTGGACGAGCACGAACGCGGGCGCGATCCTGGACTCGAGCGGGAACGCCCGCCACGGCGCCGTCAGCGGCGCCGCCATGGAATACATCATGGGCAGCTTCCATTATGGCAACACGACCGCGCTGCGATTCACCAGCGGCGACGATCGCGTGGTCGTGCCCGATCCCAGCGGCAACTTCAATTTCACGGGCTCGTTCACGTTCGAGGCATTCGTCCGCACCACGAGCAGCGCGACTGCGGCGGCGATTCTCGCGAAGAACGGCACGGGCGACGGTGAAGGGGAGTTCTGGTGGCGCGCGCCGGGGGCTGCGGGCGGCATGCAGCGCGCCGGCATGAACGGCTTCTTCCTGACGGGCACGACCCCCTTGAGCGACGGCGCCTGGCATCACGTGGCGATGGTGTACGATCAGGCCGCCGCCCAGATTCGGCTTTATGCGGACTATTTGCCGGACGCGGTCCTGGATGGGGTGGTCACGGACCGGATCATCGGCCGGCCCGCCGACCTGCAGATCGGCGGCTTCATCGGGACCACGACGAGCGAGTTCGAGGGGGACATCGATTTCATCCGGATCAGCGATGGCGCGCTCGAGCCATCGCAGTTTGTCCAGACCACCGTCGCCTTCGAGCCCGTCGTCAAAGCGCTGCGGCCGGCCGAGGGGGCGAAGAACGTCTCCCCCGCCGCAACGATCGAGGTCGAGCTCCAGAACCGCGACACATCCGTTGCGCTGAACACGCTGAGGCTGTTCGTGGATGGGGCCGACGTCACCGCGGCCTCGACCCGGGAGGCGACCGAGAGCGGGGCGAGGATCCGCTTTGTCCCGTCGGCTCCGCTGGCCGACGGATTGCACGCAGCTGCCGCGGTCTTCGACGACACCGCATCGCCAGCGAATTCGTGGACCAACTCGTGGAGCTTCCGAGTCGTCTCCTCGATCCCGGTGGCGGGCTTCTATCGGTTCGACGAGAAGGCTTCGGGGATCGCGGACGGCGCGCCGGGGGCGATCCTGGACTCGAGCGGTTTCGGGCGCCACGGCATGGCATCGAGCGTGGCGGGCATCCCGTATGTCCCCGGCAGCCCGAGCCACGGCAGCACCTCTGCGCTGGGCTTCACCGTGCTCAACACGAACCATGTCGCGGTGCCGGATCCGGACGGCGTGTTCAACTGGAACCCCACTCAGAGCGCCACCCTCGAAGCCGTGGTGCGGACCGTGAACATCGGCCTGGCCTCGGTCGGATCGATTCTGGCCAAGCAGTGGGTGTCGCACTCCGAGTGGTGGTGGCGGATCAACGCCACGGGCTTCCAGCAGTTCAACGTGAACGACGGCAGCAGTTCCAAGAGCGTTACGGGCGCCCAGGCCCTCAACGACGGCGAATGGCATCACTTGGCCGTGATCTACGACGGCGAGGCGAAACAGCTGCGCGCCTACGTGGATTACGTCCAGGACGGAACCACGGTGGCAACCCCCTTCACCTCGGCGACCAGCACCATCGGCAACACCCAGGACCTGTTCATCGGCCAGTTCCAGAACGGCGGCCGGATCTTCGAGGGCGACATCGACATGGTGCGGTTCACCGCGGCGGCGCTGGATCCGAGCTGGTTCATCCCGATCGGCGGCGTCGCGCCGTCCGTGCGGCTGACCTCGATCGCTCGGGAGGGCTCGAGCATCGTGTTCGGATTCGAGACCGAGGCGGGCCGCTCCTACATCGTGGAGTCGGCCCTTGCGGTGGACGCGGCCTGGAGCGATGTGGAGACGATTCCGGGTGACGGGGCGGCGAAGAGCGTATCGTACCCGATCGCCGGCGATCGGCGGTTCTTCCGCGTCCGGATCCAATGAGAGGGGTGTATCCATGATGATTGGGTCGAGGCCATCCAAGGGCTCCGGCAATGCGTCCCGCGGCGCGCGGCCGGGAAGGGCCGGCGAGGCGGGCCGGCGCCGGCCGCGCGCGCGAGGCGCGTTCACGCTGATCGAGCTGCTGGTTGTGATCGCGATCATCGCGATTCTGGCGGGGATGCTGCTGCCGGCGCTGGGCAAGGCGAAGGCCAAGGCCCAAGGGATCGCCTGCATGGGCAACATCAAGCAGCTCGGGCTGGCGTGGTACATGTATGCGCTGGACCACAACGACAAGCTCGCGCTCAACAAGCAGAGCCAGTCGGGGACATCGGGCATCGGCAGGACCTGGGTGTCGGGCGTCCTGAACATGAACAACAGCACCGACAACACGAATACCTACCTGCTGGAGCAGAGCCTGCTCTATCCCTATTTCAAGACCCGGAACACCAAGTTCTGGCGATGCCCGGCCGACCTGTCGGTCTCGGTGCACGGAGGGGTGAGCTACCCGCGCGTGCGGACGTTTGCGATGAACTCCTGGCTGGCGGAAGGGCGGCTGTCGCAGTCGCCCGGCTATCGCGTGTTCAAGAAGATGTCGGATCTGACGGCGCCGGGCCCGGTGAAGACGTTCGTGCTGATCGACGAGCGGGAGGACAGCATCGACGACGGCTACTTCGCCGTGAACATGACCGGATATCCGGACCAGCCGCGAACCATCATCTGGGTGAATTACCCGGCCGCATACCATGGCGGCTCGGCGGGCCTGGTGTTTGCCGATGGGCATGCCGAAACGCGCCGCTGGCTGGATCCGCGGACCATGCCGCCGCTTGTGCGCGGCCAGGATCTCAAGCTGAACGTCTCCTCGCCCAACAACCCGGATCTCATCTGGATCCAGGAGCGGGCGACAGCCAGGGAGTGACGCGCCGCCCCCCCCTCGAGGATCGCCCCGGAGGGCAGGGGTCAGCGCCGGCCGGGCGATCCCTGGCGGGCTTCGAGGAACGCCTTGAGCTCCGCGGCGACCTTGCCCCCGCAGCCGGGCACCTGCGCGATCTCGTCGGCGGTCGCCAGGCGCAGCCGCCTCACGGATCCGAACCTCTTGAGCAGCGCCCGCTTCCGCTGGCCGCCGATCCCCGGGAATTCGTCGAGCACGCTCTCCGAGATCCGCCGGAGGCGCAGCTGGGCGTTATAGGTGTTGGCGAACCGATGCGACTCGTCCCGAACCCGCTGGAGCAGCTTGAGCGCAGGCGAGTCCGGTTCCAGGCGGAGGGGGGCGGCTGCGCCGGGCCGGTGGATTTCCTCGTGTTCCTTGGCCAGGCCGATCACCGGTGTGCGCTCGAGGCCCAGCCGCCGCAGCTCGGTCATGGCGGCGCCGAGCTGGTTCGGACCGCCGTCGATCAGGATGAGGTCGGGGGCCGGGGCGCCCTCGCGCACCTGGCGGGAGTAGCGTCTCCGGATGGTCTCTGCCATGCAGGCGACATCATCCTGGGCGCTGACCGATCGGATTCGGTAGCGGCGATAATTCTGCCGGTCGGCGCGCCCGTCGAGGAAGCTGACCATCGAGGCCACCAGAAAGGTGTCGCTGATGTTCGAGATATCGAAGCCTTCGATCCGCCGGGGCGGGCCGGGCAGGTCCAGCGCGCGGGCCAGCTCGGCCAGGTCGTGCTCCGGATCGAGCGCGTGGGGCAGGTTGGGCGGCAGGCGGGCAAAACGGTGCATCTTTCGGGTGGTGCTGCGCAAGTCATCGAGCAGGTCCCGCCACTGGGCCGCCTGTTCGAACTCCTGCGCGGCGGCGGCCCGGCGCATTTCTGACTCGAGCTGATGCTCCATCTCGGCGCACTGGCCGGCGAGAAAGTCGCACGCGGCCCGGACCTGCTCCATGTACTCGCTGCGGGTCACGTTGCCGATGCAAGGCGCGGTGCAATACCGGAGGTTGGCGTAGATGCAGTGGCGGTAGTCCGCCTCGCCGGGGGTGAGCACCCGGCAGCCGCGCAGGCGGAACTGCCGTCGCACCAGCGCCAGCGTCCGGCGCGCCGCCGCCGAATGCGCGAACGGGCCGAAATACTGGGCGCCGTCCTCGGTTCGCAGCCGTGTCAGGGCAAAGCCCGGGATCGGATCCTGGCAGTTGATCTTGATCGAGAGAAAGCGCTTATCGTCCCGGAAGCTGACATTGTATCGGGGGTGCCATTCCTTGATCAGCCGCCCCTCGAGCAGGAGGGCTTCCGGCTCGCTCCGGACCGGATGCGCCTCGAAGTCGCAAATGGCATCGACCAGCGCCCGCAGCTTCAGGTCCCATCCATGCCGCCGGCCCGGATGGAAATACTGGCTGACCCGGCGCCGCAGGTCGCGCGCCTTGCCGACGTAGATGACGCGCCCGAGCCGATCCTTCATCAGGTAGACCCCGGGCCGGTGCGGCAGCTCGGTGAGCTTGGCTCGCAGCCGCTCGATCACCGCTCCGCCCTTGCTGTTCATGGCCGGCTTGGGCCCGGGCTATTTGGCCAGCGCGGGGACCTCCATGAACGCGTAGCAGAGCAGGTGGCAGATGACCATCTGTGCATCCTCGACACGCCCGTAATGCTCGGACTCGATCGCGATCACATCCTGGGCGTATTCGGCCACCTTCCCGCGTTTGCGGCCCACGAGGGCGATCGTGTGCAGGCCGTTGTTGGCAGCCCAATGGATGGCTTTGACCACGTTGGGGGAGCTGCCGCTCACGCTCAGCGCCATGGCCAGGTCGCCGGGCCGGGCGAAATTGACCAGCTGCCGCAGGAAGACATCCTCGTAGGAATAATCGTTCCCGATGGCCGTCAGCCAGCTGACGTTGTCGTTGAGCGTCATGCAGCGGAACCGCCGACCGACCTTGTCGGAGGCGCCCTTGCCCAGATCGGTGACGAAGTGGGAGGCGTTGGCGGCGCTGCCGCCATTGCCGAAGACGAAGATCTGCCGGTCATCCTCCAGGGCCCGCCGGAGCCGCTCAATCAATCCGGCCACGGCATCCAGCGGAATTGCCTGCAAGGCGGACTGTTGATCTCGGATGTAATTCTCGAGCCACGTTTTCATCATGCGGGAAAGTAACCGATTTTTGTCCGTTGAAAAGAGGCATTTATGCGCGGCGCCCGTCGGCGCCAGCGGCCTGAAGCCCAGGAAGGCGTGGCGCTATGCCTGGCCGGCCGCCTCCGCCGCGAGCGCCAGCGCGCCCGCCGGCACGGCGTCCTCGCCCAGCCGAGCCAGCTCAACCCTCGGTCCTGGCCGGAACACATCCATGATATAGCCCTGCAATCTCTCCGCCACGCCCAGGCGCAGCGGCTCGCCGATGAGCGCCAGCCCGCCCCCGAGCACCACCAGCTCCGGGTGCGCCAGATGCACTGCGTGCGACAAGCCAAAGGCCAGGTCGTCGACCAGTTGGGCCCAGATCTCGCGGGCGGCCGCGTCGCCCGCCGCCAGCGCTGCCGGCAGAAGGCGCGCCTCGCCCCCCTGCGCGCCTGCCGTCTGCCGGGCCAGGGCGCTCTCCGGGTGCGCCTGCCGCGCTGCCCGCGCCCGCGCATCCACGGCCCATCCGGAGCATCGCGACTCGACGGTGGCTCCCTTTCGATCGAGCCGGACGTGGCCGATTTCCATCTCGCCGGGCTTGGCGCCATGGTAGATGCGGCCACCGACGGTCAATCCGCCGCCGACGCCGCTGCCCAAGGTGACGTAGAGCACGGGGCTGCGGCCCTGGCCCGCCCCGGACCGGCTCTCTCCGAGGGCGGCGACATTGGCATCGTTATCGACGCGCACCGGCCAGCCGCCCTCGTGGGCGATCCATTCGCCCAGGGGGAATCCGGACCATCCTTCGACCTGATGAGAGCGCGCCACCACGCCTGTCGACCAATCCACCGGTCCTCCGAACCCGATCCCGGCTCCGGCCACCGTGCCCGCGGACCGGATCTCATGCAGGCAGGGCTCGAGCTGCTCGCAGATCTGTTCGCGCCCGCGGGCCGCATCCACCGGGAACCGCCAGCGCCGGCCGATGCGCAGCGAGGCGTCGCCCATCACGACCTGGAGCTTGGTGCCACCGATCTCGATTCCGACCAGCGAGGATTTCATACCGGCTCGAGCGTATCGCGAAAAAGCGCCTTGACCAATCGAAAACCGCCGCCCAACATGCGCAAAGCATCGATTCAAAGCCAACCATATCGCTTGAGTGAAGACTCCATGAAACCATTGTTCATCCTGACCCTGGCCGCCGGGATTGCGGCCGCTCTGCCGACCTCGACCCTTGCCGCGGACGCGCCTGCCAAGATCAAGGTGCTTCTCATCTCCGGCGATGATGTCATGCCGTCGCATGACTGGCGGCAGATCGCCGATGCCACCCGCGACGTGCTGGACAAATCCGGCCGGTTCGACGTCAAGGTCTGCGAGGACATGTTCATCCTCGAGTCCTCGACCGCGCTCGCCCGTTACGACTTGATCTTCCTGACCCGCTACAACCGGGTTGGCACGCTCACGGACGCCGCGAAGAAGAACCTCCTCGAATTTGTCTCCAGCGGCAAAGGCTTCGCGGTGTCCCATCTCGCCAGCGCCTCGTTTCCGGAATGGAACGAGTTCCGCGATCTCTGCGGCCGCTATTGGGTGATGCGGACATCCGGACACGGCCCCCGCGGCACGTTCAAGGCGAAGATCGTCGATCCCGATCACCCGATCACCCGCGGTATCGCCGACTTCGAGACCGATGACGAGCTCTATGCCAAACTCCAGGGGGACGCCCCCATCCGGGTCCTCGCCCAGGCCGACTCGGATTGGAGCAAGAAGACCGAGCCGCTGGTCTGGGTCAAGACCTTCGGCCAAGGGCGCGTCTTCCACGAGACATTCGGGCACGACCGCGCAGCCATCCAGCACCCCTCCGTCGCCCGGATCATTGTCCGCGGCTGCGAATGGGCCGCCACCGGCAAGACCCAGTAGTCCGCCACTCACAAATCCGCGGGCCTTGCGCATGCGCGGCGCCAGGCCCGGCGACAACCTGCTTGATCTATGGGAAAGATCCATCTGGGCGTGAACATGGAGTTCGTGCGGCACGACGACAAGCCGTTCGAATGGGGGGTCGCCAAGGCGGCGGAACTGGGATACACCCACGTCGAGCCGATGGTCCACTGGGGGCGTGAGCTCCTGAGCGAGGCCGGCTACTTCCACAGCGTGTCGATGCTGGACGATCCGCTCCGCATCCGCCGGGCGTGCGAGCGTGCGCAGATCCAGCTCTCGGGGCTTTCGGCCCACACCCCTCTGCTGAAGCCGGAAATCGGGGTCGAGTACCTCAAGCAGGCCATCCGCTTCGCCCGCGAATGCGGCGCCCCCGTCGTGAATACCGACGAGGGTCCCAAGCAGGTGTGGACGACCGAGGCGGAGGATTTCACGCTCATGCGCTACACGCTGCGCGAGGCGGCCAGCGTGGCCGAGCCCCGGGGCATCCTCATCGGCCTGGAGCCGCATCAGCAGTACAGCGGCGCCCCGGCCGGCCTGGATCGGATCTACCACCTGGTCTCGAGCCCCTCGATCGGCATCAATTTCGACACCGGCAACAGCTATCTCTGCGGTCACGACCCGTATGCGTGGCTGGAGCGGGTGGTGGACCGCCTGGTCCACCTGCACGCCAAAGACATCTCCGTGACGCAGTCCGACGCCGAGCGCGGGCACGTGACGGGAACGGCCGTCGGCTGCGCGTGCGGCGACGGCGTCATCGATTGGGCGCGGGTGATCGGCCTCTGCCGCCGGTGCCCGCGGGACCTGGTGTTCAGCGTGGAGTGCGGCACGATCGACGAGGCAGCCCGCTCGATCGAGCACCTTCGCAAGCTCCTGTAGAGCGGCGCGCGGCGCCGGGGTTTCGTCGTTGCGAACTTCGCGGGGATGGGGTTAACTGATCGCATGAACGATCACCAGGCATTGCCGGCATCTCCCCGCCTGCTGACCACGACCGTCGGCTCCTATCCGGTCCCCGAGTGGCTGATCGCCGCCCCCAGCGAGCAAGCCCGCCTCGACGCCACCCGTGTCGTCATCAACGTTCAGCGCCAGCTGGGCGTCGATCTGCCCACCGACGGCGAGCTGTATCGCTTCGATCTGAACCATCCCGAAACGAACGGGATGATCGATTATTTTGTGGGCGCGATGTCGGGCGTTCGGAAGGGAGTCGGGCGCAGTGACTGGGAGGAATTCGCCGGCCTGGAGCGGATGGCCTTCCGGCGCAAGCCAGCCGGGGTGGTGACGGGCCCCCTGGCGGAGGGCTCGCTCAACCTCCTGGCCGACTGCTGGATCGCCGTCTCCGCCAGCCCCGGGCCGCTCAAGTTCACCGTCACGAGCCCCTACATGCTGGCCCGCACCCTGGTCGACCACCACTACGCCAACTTCGAGGCCCTCACCATGGCCATCGCGGATGTCCTGGCCGATCAGGTGCGCAGCCTGCCTTGCGCCTGCATCCAGATCGACGAGGCCAACATCACCGGCAATCCCCAGTCCGGCCCTCTCTGCGCTCGCGCCATCAACCGCGTGCTCGACCAGGTCCAGGTCGAGCGCGCCGTGCACCTCTGCTTCGGCAATTATGGCGGCCAGACCATCCAGAAAGGGCATTGGCGCCTTCTCATCGATTTCATCAATTCCCTCCATGCCCACCACGTGATCCTCGAGATGGCCCGGCGCCCCGTGGATGAGCTCGATACCTTGCGCGGCATCGACGAGCGGATCCAGCTCGGCATCGGGGTGATCGACGTCAAGATCAACCCCATCGAATCGGGCGAAGATGTCGCCCGCCGCATCGAGGACGCCGAGAAGAGGATCGGGCCCGGCCGGATTCGCTGGATCCATCCCGACTGCGGCCTCTGGATGCTTCGCCGGTCGGTGGCGGACCGCAAACTGGAGGCCATGGTCCGCGGCCGCAATCTCTACCTGGGCCTGTAGATGGGGCCCCGCTCCACGGCGCAGCGCCGTGTTCGGCATCCCGATTTCCCATGCGCATCATCGGAGGCCAAGCCGCCAACCGCACGCTGCGGGCGCCCCCCGGCGCTGCCGTTCGGCCCACTCCCGACCGGGTCAAGCTCGCCGTCTTCAACAGCCTCGGCCCGCGTGTCATCGGGGCGCGCGTGCTCGACCTCTTTGCCGGCTCCGGCGCGCTCGGCCTCGAATGCCTCAGCCGCGCCGCTGCGCATCTGACGGCGGTGGAGAAGAACGCGCGCCATGCCGCTATGATTCGACGCAACTGCGCCGACGCGGGCCTCACTTCATCCGGCCTGGATCTGCGGATCCAAGACGCGTTCGCCGCGATCGCCCAGCTCGATGCCGCCTCCGCGCGGTTCGACCTGGTCTTTGCCGATCCTCCTTTTGGGGAGAAGAACGTCGGAAGGCCCTCGGCATCCTTTGCCCAGCAGCTCCTGGATAACCTTCAGCTTCCCTGCCTTCTCTCTCCGGCCGGGCTGTTCATCCTGGGCCATGCCCGGCGGGACCAGCTCACCGTCCCCGTCTCCTGGCGGGAGCTGAAGATCCTCCGGCATGGCGATTCGTGGATGCGGTTCCTCGAATCCGCGCTCCCGCCGACGGATTGAGGCGCGCCTGGCCCTGCCCTTTTCCCATACGAAAAGACGGAACATGGAAACACTTTGCCCAATCGGCCAGCAGTTCTGGAAAAGGCCGGCGGTCCTGATCGTCACGAAAGATCGGCTGGCGGCCGTTCCCGCGGCCGGTCAAGCGATGCCAACCGCCGGGCATTTCGATCCGTAATGGACGAGCCGTTGCCATTCGTCATGCCCATCCGGACGCCGAAAGACCAATTCAATTGTATGAAAACTTCGATCTGAGCCATTTGTGTGCACGTCCGCATTGCCAACTGACGTGGCCCGCCCGCGTTCGCTCCAGTGATTTTGGGCCTTCTATGTGTCATACGCTCGAAGATCGTCGCTAGAAATCTGGTCGCCAGGCACGAGCATGTAATGGCGTTCCTCTATAATGCGAACGTCGTCGCCAGATTGGCCGAGTTCGAACAAGGCGATCAGGCCGGCCTCCACGAACTGTGCCGAAATGGCCCGGCAGAGGAGTTGGGGGAACTTCTCTGCGCAGCAGGCGATGTCTTGCCTCGTCTGGACCGTTGAAAGCCGGTCGTTACCGCCTTTTGCTTGGACGGGGAGAACGTACTGGCGCCCGCGTTTGTCGATGGCGACGTAGATCTCATCGATCTCGACCTGTCCCAGCCGCGTCACGGTGGTCCGCAGGTGGTTCTGCAGGGAGTACGCCGCCACGCCAAGGAAGATGTCGAGTAGGCGGTTGTACCGCACTTTGGCCAGCAATGCTTGCTCGTCCGACAAGGCATAGGCAGCAACGATTTCCGGCGTGGAATCGGGAATCTTGATCGCCACCAACCGGGGATTGGGAAAAATCCGGTTAATGGCCACCAGGCGGAACGCATATTGCGACTTGCCCCGTCCCTCGATCACCCACTCCTGTCCTGGGGGCTGCGTTCTTGCGATGGCGTCGGGCAACGCCATGCGGTAGCGAATGGAGTAGATGGCATCACCAAGGTTTTTCGGCAACTTGATTCGGAGCTTCCTTGCCGTTGTCGTGAGTTCGTCTCGGTGGAATGGGACTTCCGTGAGACCATCCTTGTACCGGTTGCTGAAGATGGTTTCGATGAGTGCTGAATACCTGTTCGCCTCAGGTCTCCTCGTCTTCATTAGATACTCCTCAACCGCGTGGGATTCGTCGCCTCGATTTCCGATTGCTTTCGCTTGTGCAGGCCGTTCTTTCGGTCGCGTTTGGCGATGGGGACCGGTACTTTCCAGTACTCCGCCGCCTCTCCCATGTCCATCGAGAGCAGTTCCGAGGGGCCGAGATCGAGTTCGCGCACGGGTCTTTCGGGCGTAACACCGAGGGCGCTTATGATCGCTTGGGCAACGGCTCTGGCTAGCGGCGGGGGAACTGAGTTCCCGATCTGTCTCGCCCCGTGCCACTTGGTCACATGAAACCGGAACCAGTCCGGGTAGCCATGCAAGCGAGCCATTTCGCGCACCGTGACACATCGGGGAAATCCATAGTGAATCGGTCTTGGACTGGTGAAAGCGCCTCTGGCAGAGTCGGTCCCAGCGCGGAGCGTATTGCAGACACCGTTTCGCGGCAGCTTGAAGAAGCGCGAGATCGGCTCCACTTCCCCTTCGCGAGTTTCGGCGAAGCGGCGGCGGGAGATTTCGGTGTGTACCGTCCGCATACTGGCCGTGAGCATGTTGGGATTCCATTTGCGGACGTATCCGTAGTGCCAGGTTTCGCGGCCCATGCAACGCAGCCTCCTTGCGTACTCGGATGCGCATTGTCCCTCTCTGTACTCCACGGAATCGGCCGTCATGAGCTCGTGCCACTCTTCCGCATCCGGCAGGTCGGCAAGCGCATCGGTGCAAGTGGGCGTCGGCTCCTTCCCATTCCGGCCAAACAGGTCGTTCTCGGTCGTCGATGTTTCTTCAGGATAGGAAGGAATCGGGAGTCCCTTCTTCGATCCCAAAATAAACAGGCGCTGCCGGTCTTGGGGAACGCCGTAGTTCTTGGCGTTCAGCACTTTCCATGGCATTCGCACGCGATAATCCAACTCGTCGAAGGCCTCGACCAATGTTTCGAGGAAGGCGCGGTGTTTTCCGAGAGTGAGACCCTTGACGTTTTCGAAGACGAAAGCTCGGGCGCCAAGCTCGTCAACCAACCGCACGAATTCCCTGACCAGTTGGTTCCGCGGATCCTCGAGCATCCGATGTCCGATCAGCGAGAACCCCTGACACGGAGGTCCGCCAAACACCACATCGACGGTCCTCCGCCCGATGCGTGCGGCTTCGCGGACATCGTCGCCCGTCAAGCCGACGATCGACCTAGCAAGGATGGCCGTCTCGGGAAAATTGAAGTGATGAACGGCAGCATGAATCGGATCGATTTCGACGGCGGCGGCGATGTCGAAGCCGGCTTGCTCAAAACCCAGCGACATGCCGCCGGCACCGGCGAACAAGTCGATTCCTATGGGCCGTCCATCCATTCAGAAAACCTTCGATTCGCCCCTCAAGGGCGCCTTTCTTCTTGAGTTGGCACTGCCAGACAACCATGACAGACCACCCGGCCTTTCTCAAGGCATTTGCCTGCCTGCGGTCACGAGCCTTGTTGACCGCGATCTTCGGCTCCCAGTATTCCCGACGGCTCTTTGGTAGCCGTCCGTAGCGGCAGGCATGGCCGTGCCAGAAGCAACCATGCACAAAGATGATCTTCTTCCGGTTGACGAAGACCAGGTCGGGCTTTCCCGGCAGGTCATCGCGGGTCAGCGAGTAGCGGAAGCCAAGGCGATGAACCAGTGACCGGACGGTCCTTTCGGCTCCCGTATCGCGCGTATGAACCGCTGCCATGATCTTGCTGCGGGTCGCCTTGGTCACGCGGTCCATATCTGGTCCTATCGGCCCAAGGACCTAAGCTCAGCGACCCGGCGCGCGGGACGCGTGGATTGCATCGGCATACGCAAGAGCCGCCTCGTAAGAAGCGCGACCGCGTGAAATGAGCCATGAACGGAAATCGGAAAAACGGTCGTCGGAACACATGCCGCCCTGACAGAGCCACGCCACAACCCCAAAATCCCCATTGTAGGCTGCGAACTTCGACGCCAGGAAGGCCAGCCCAAGGAGGTCCGGGCGCTGAGCTGGAAGGCCCAGAACCGGTTGCACCTGCGCTTCACCCGCTTGCTGGCCCGGCGACTGCAGCGCAACAAGGCCAAGGTCGCCGTGGCCCGCGAGCTCCGTGGTTTCGTTTGGGCGATCCCGCGCATTTAATCCTGCGACCAGGCGCCTTCGACCAGCCGCGCCGAGTACGCACGGCACGTAAAAGCCATTCATTCCGGAGGGCCATTTCCGAGAGCTGCCTCAGAGCAGCGATTCTCATTTTCTTGCGAAAAATCCAGGCGGTCAAAACTCCATCTGATACGACAGCGCCATCAGGTGGACGCACATTTCGTAATGCCCGTTGTAGGCGGGATTCACGATGTTGTCACGGATGTCCCGGTCGTCGTAGAGTATTCCGCCGTAGGCGGCCTCGACTGCATGCCGGCCCCGCCGGTACTGGATCCCCACCGTGAACGCATGCTGGTTTGCATCCGGTATGGTCGGGCTGAACGTGGAATCGGGAACGGGGCTTTCATAGAACTGATAGCCGCAGCGCAGGGTCCAGGCCGGCGCAAATCGCCAATCCCCCCCGATGCCGGCCGTCCAGGTGTCTTTCCAGTTCTGGGCGATCTCGAGCCGAGTGGCGCCCGGAGCGAGCGCCCCCGGCGGGGCGTTCAAGAAATCCACCGCGAGCTGCCGAAACAGCGAGAACTGCAGCCACTCGAAGCTCGCCTCGAGCCGCACCTTGTCGCTGAGCTCGATCCCGTATCCGGCCCCCAATATCAGCGGGAATCGAATCGAGCTTTCCGAGTCAGCGCGCGCCGGGAGAGGAAAGCCGGCCGGCACGTTCTCGAGCTCGGTCTGGCCCTCGTACTCGACCTGGATCGGCGACCGCACGGTCAGCGCGATCCGCTGGCGGTCGTCGATCCGCCAAGTCACCGCGCCGTTGGCGCCCACGCCGATCCCATCCCCGCTAAACCCCAGCTTGCCTTCCGTCGCCCCGCCAAAACCCGGGATCATGAACCAGGGATAATACTGCCGCAGGCTCAGCTTGGACCACATCGCATCCACACCCAGACCGAGGGACAGCGACTCGGAGAGGCTCAGCGCCATGGAAGGATTGACATGGATGGTCTGCAGTTCCGAGTAATAGGGTGCGGCATATCGCCACGCGCCTGGCGCCGGCGGCGGCGCAAACAGCCCGTCATCCGTCTCCCATTCGTTGGATAATCCAAACGGGACCGTCACGCTCAATCCAAAGGCCACCTTGCTTTCCGGCAGCGGCATCGCCACGAAGAAATGCGGCAGCACTTTCCACGGATCCGTCGTCTCGGCCTTCCCCAAAGCCGACGAGTGCTCAACCCGGATATGCACGAATCCCGGCGCCACCGCGAACGCCGGCCGGCTCAGATCCACAAGATTCGCCGGGTTTTGAAACGCCGCCGAAGCGTCGTCCACGTGGGCGAAACGTCCTCCGGACCGCCCCAGCCCAAACGCGCCGGGAGGCGGATTGCGAAAGCCCTCCGCCCGCACGATCATCCCCCCTTGCCAGCTCATCCCCGAGATCGCGCACAGGAGGATCCAAACGATCCGGCTGCGCTCCATTGTCCAATGAATCGGGCTTGTGACATATGGGATGGGGCTGGCGACAATGGAGGCGGCAAAACGGTCAAGGCGATCCATGGGCTCATCCTAATGAAATCGCGTTCGTTTGGCAAGGATCTTGACAGCACGGCGTGCCGACGAATCCTGATGCTACCCTCCCCTTGCGTGAAGGGGCATGGAACCGCACAATCGGAGGGTATGCTGTCGTTGTCGGACATCGCGAAGGCTTATGGCGGCCGAAGCTTGTTTGCGGGGGTATCGCTTCAGGTCGGCCAGGAGGATCGGATTGGGCTGGTCGGGCCGAATGGCGCCGGCAAGTCAACCCTGTTTGCCATGCTTCTGGGAAAGGAGAGCCCGGATGCGGGCGCGATCCGATGGCAGCGGGGTTGCCGGGTGGGTCATCTGCCGCAGGAGAACGCGCCGGCCGGCGAGGAAACCGCCCTCGAACTCGCATCCGGGATCAGTGACGAGATGATCGGATTGCAGCGCCGGAGGCGGACACTGATGGCTGGGGGAGCGGCGGATCCCGCGGAGATCCAGCAATGGAAGGAGGAGTACGAGCAGGCGGAGGGACCGGCGATCGAGGCGCGGGCGCGTCGAATCCTGGCGGGCCTGGCCTTTCGGGAATCGGATCTGGATGGGCCGGCGCGGGAGCTGAGCGGCGGCTGGGTAATGCGCGCCCATCTGGGGCGGCTGCTGGTTCAAGAGCCCGACCTGCTGATGCTGGACGAACCCACCAACCACCTGGATCTGGATGCCCTCCTGTGGTTTCAGGAGCATCTGCGCGGCTTTCGGGGCGCGCTGCTTCTGATCTCGCACGACCGCGATTTTCTCAACCAGATGGTCACCTCGATCGTCGAGATTCGACAATCCAAACTGATCCGGTACCGGGGCAATTACGATGCGTATCTGGAGCAGCGCGAGTCCGCCGAGGAGCAGGCTTTGGCCGCGTACAAGCACCAGCAGCGCGAAATCGCCCGCCTGCAGCTGTTTGTGGATCGCTTTCGCGCCAAGAACACCAAGGCGACCCAGGCGCAGAGCAAGCTCAAGCAGATCGCCCGGATGGAGCCCATTGACGCGCCCGCGGGCGAGGAAGCGGCCATCGGGTTTCGATTTCCCCAGCCGGCGCGGTCGGGATTGCGTGTGGTCACCCTGGATGGCGTGCGGTTCGCTTACGGCGACGCGGTGATTTACGACGGCCTGAGCTTCGTGGCAGAGCGGGGGCAGCGGATCGTGCTGGTGGGGCCCAATGGCGCCGGGAAGTCGACGCTCTTGAAGCTTTTGGCGGGCGTGCTGGCCCCCCAGGCGGGCGAGCGGCGCCTCGGCCACCAGGTCCGCGAAGGCTATTTCGCCCAATACAGAGTCGAGATGCTCGATCCAAACCGCACGGTCCTGGACGAGGCATTCCAGAGCCCGCAACGGCTCACCGAGACTTTTGTCCGGACCGTTTTGGGCTCGTTTCTGTTCCGGGACGACGATGTGTTCAAGGTGGTGCGGGTGTTGAGCGGCGGCGAGAAAAGCCGGCTGGCGCTGGTGAAGCTGCTGCTGGATCCGCCGAACCTTCTGCTGATGGATGAGCCGACCACGCATCTGGATCTGGCTAGCGTCGATGCGTTGCTCGAGGCGCTGCGCCAGTTCGAAGGCACGCTGATCTTCATCAGCCACGACGTCTATTTCATTCGCGAGCTTGCCAATCACGTCGTGCGAGTCCGGGATGGGCGTCTGACGCATTATCCGGGCGGCTACGATTACTACCTGGACAAGACGGCTCCGGAGCGCGCCGCCGAGGCAGCCGCGCAGGCTGTGGCGCCGGCGGCGCGGACGACGGGCGCTGCCTTCGACCGAAAGGAGCAGAAGCGGCGGGAGGCGGCGGAGCGCCAGGCGCGTTACGAACAGCGCCAGGCGGCGCGCGAGCTGGTGGGCCGCCTCGAGGCCGAGATCGCCGCTCGCGAAAGCCGGCAGGCTTGCCTGGTCGCCGAGCTCGAGCACCCGGACACCTACGCCGCAGCGGGGCGGGCGGTCGAGATCAACCAGGAAATGCAGACTTTGCTCCCCGAGATCGAGCGTCTGACGGCGCAGTGGGAGGCGGCGGCCTCGGCGCTGGCCGCGCTCGAATCGGACGATGCTCCGGGAGGGGAAAGTTCGTTTTGACCGGGTGCGCGGGTTGTGGATTATTACCTTTTATGTGGGATCAACGGTGGGTGGGGCCGCGGCTGCCATGGGTGGCGGGCATTGCGGGAGCCGCGGCGATCGGGATCTGGTGGTTCGGGCCCGGCAGCGACAGCCTGATGCGGGAGCGCGTGCCGGGCACAGATCGCGCGGACGCCGGGCTGCCGGGGGCGCAAGCTGCCCAGTGGGAAAGCGGGGAGCTGACTCGAGGGGCGGGCCAGCCGGCGGATCTGCCTGGAGCGTGGCCTGGCTTTCGGGGCGCGCATCTGGACGGGATCAGCCGGGATGCCGAGCCCTTGGCCAAGAGCTGGCCGTCGGCTGGGCCCCGGGTGCTTTGGAACATCGAGGTTGGAGAGGGATTTGCCGGGCCGGCCATCTGGCAGGGGCGGGTCTATCTCATGGATTACGATGCCAAAGCCCAGGCTGACACCGTCCGCTGCCTCTCTCTGGCCGATGGCCAGGACATCTGGCGCTATGCATATCCCGTCCGCGTCAAGCGCGATCATGGCATGTCGCGCACGATCCCTGCGGTGACCGATTCATTTCTCGTGACACTCGGGCCCAAGTGCCATGTCCATTGTTTGGATCCGAAGTCAGGGGCGGTTCGGTGGCGAATGAGCCTGGTCGACGAGTTCAATGCGGAAGTGCCGCCATGGTATGCGGGGCAGTGCCCGTTGGTGGACGGGGGCCGGGTGATACTGGCCACCGGCGGGGACGCCCTGCTCGTGGCGGTGGATGGCGGGACCGGCCAGGTGATCTGGCGATCGCCCAATCCGCTCAACTGGCAGATGACCCATTCATCGGTCATGCCGATCGAGTTCCAGGGCAAGCGGCAATATGTCTACTGCGCCAGCGGCGGTGTGGCGGGGATCGATGCGGCCGACGGCGCAATCCTGTGGCACACGACGGAGTGGAAGATCACGATCGCCAACGTGCCGACGCCGGTCCCCGTGGGCGAGGGGAAGCTGTTCTTGTGCGGCGGCTACAATGCCGGCAGCCTGATGCTCGAGCTCGAGCCACGCGAGGGCCGGATCGTTCCCCGCACGCTGTTCCGGCTCAAGGCCAGCGTGTTCGGGGCGACGCAGCAGACGCCCATCCTGTGGGAGAACCATCTCTACGGGGTGCGCCCGGACGGCCAGCTGATCTGCCTGGACCTGGAGGGCAAGCCGGTCTGGCAGAGCGGTCCGACCCAGCGGTTTGGGAGCGGGCCCTATCTGATGGCGCAAGGCCGGCTGCTGCTCCTGAGCGACCAGGGCGTGCTGACGATGGCCGAGGCGGGCCCTGGCGGCTACCGGCCGCTGGCCGGCGCGAAGGTTCTGGAAGGGCCGGATGCGTGGGGACCGATGGCCCTGGCTGGCCGGCGGCTGATCGTCCGGGACCTGTATCGGATGGCCTGTCTGGATGTGGGCGAATAGGCGGTGATGCATGAGGCAGGGGGCGCTCAGAGGGGAGCGGCTGGCGCGGGCAAGCAGCGCTGGGCGGCTGAGGCGCGCCCTGGCCTGCCTGGGAGGGGTCGCGGGATTGGGATGGTGCCTGGGGCTCGGAACCCCGGCTGCGCGGGCGGAGATCCAATTCGATGCGTTCGTCGGGTTCGACGGCCTGATCCGCGAGGTCAATTGGTTCCCCGTGGTCTTCGAAGTGTTCAATGACGGCCCGGGATTCGATGCCATCATCGAGCTGTCCAATGCGCAGTTCGATGCCGGGACGGTGCGAAGGATGCGCATCGAGCTGCCAGCTCAAACCCGGAAGCGGGTGGCCCTGCCTGTGTTCGCCTCGGGACTGAACTCGATCTGGTGGCAAGCGCGTCTGCGGGACGCCAGCGGCAAGGTCCGGGCCGAGAACGCGAGCATGCGGCCCAAGCGAATTTTGAGCGCCCAGAGCCTGGTGATGGGCGCGATGCCGCGAGCGTACAGCAGCATGCCGAGCCTGCCGGACACGAAGCTGAACCGGCCCGAGATGCAGCCGGCCGTGGGGATGCTGCGTCCAGAGCTCTTCCCCGATCATCCCATCGCCCTCGAGGGGATGAATGCCCTCTACTTGAATTCGGCTCGAGCGATCGAGCTGCGGACGCCGCAGTACGAGTCTTTGCTCCATTGGCTGCATGCGGGCGGCCACCTGATCCTGGCGATCGAGCAGTTGAGCGATATCCAGGGGACGCCCTGGCTCGACCGTCTCATGCCGGGCAGGTTCGAGTCGGTGCGCAACGTCGACCTGGATGGCGAGCTCCATCGGTGGCTGGCGGGCTCGGCTCATTCCCGCGATCGGGGGCGGGCCGGGCGTGGATCGGAAGTGGCGGGGGCGGACCATCCTGCGGCGCGATTGGCGCCGGACCCGGCTTTCGAGCAGGCCAGCTTGCTGGTGGCGGCCGGGCAGTGGCGGGAAGGCCGGGTTGATCTCGAGGCCGGCCGGACGCCGCTGATCATCGAGGTCAACCGTGGCCGGGGGCGGCTGATCCTGCTGACATTCAGCCCCGAACGGGAGCCGTTCCGGTCCTGGAAGCACCGGGCGTGGTTCTGGGCGCGGCTGCTCGAAATGCCGCCGGCATGGTTCGCGGAGCAGGAACGAAAGACGTGGTATGGATTTACCAGCATCGACAACGCGATGGGCGCGCTGGTGGACAGCCGGCAGGTCCGCAAGCTGCCGGTGGGATGGCTGCTCCTGCTCTTGGGGATCTATTTGGCGGTGATCGGGCCGGTGGATTACCTGGTGCTGAAACGATTGAACCGGCAGACATTGACCTGGCTGACCTTTCCCGCATACGTGGTGTTGTTCTCGGCCGCGATCTGGCTCATTGGCTATCGCCTGCGGGCGGGCGACACCGAATGGAACGAGCTTCATCTGGTGGACGTGATGCCGCTCGAGGACCGGTCCGAGTGGCGGGGGCGAACCTATGCCAGCCTGTATTCGCCGGCCAACGCTTGGTATCGGCTGGCGGCTCACGAGGCCTTCGCCGCCTGCCGCGGCGAATCGTGGGGCAGCTATGCCGCCGGGGGCAGCATCGGCCGTTCACGGATCGAGCAGCATGGGATGAACTACCAGGCGGAGGTTTTCGTGCCGGTCTGGACCAGCCAGCTGCTGGTCCACGACTGGTGGCAGCCGGGCGAGCCGCCCTTGCGCCTTTCGGTCCAATCCCAAGGCGCCGGCTGGGAGATCGCCCTCGAGAATCGAACGGACCGGATGCTCCGGAGCCTGTTCCTCGCATGGGCGGATCGGTGTCAGAACATCGGCGATCTGGAACCGCGCCAGAAGCGCGCCGTGTCGATCGATCCTGCCTCGGGCGATCCGCTCGAGACGATTCTGGGCGTCCATCGGTCTCAGCTCGAGCAGGCAGCCGTGGAACGGCGGCGGGCTTTTGGCGGGGCGTCGATTGTCCAAGTGTGGAGAAATGCGGTGGGGAATGCCATCGCGGCCTGTTTCGCCTCCGTGACCGATCCTGCGGAAGCGCAGGGCCAGCACGGGCGATTCGCCGCGCCGGCTGGATTGGATCTGAAGCCGTTGCTCGAGCGCGGCATGGTGGTGGTGCTGGCGTGGGATGCCGGCCATGCGCCCATCGAACCCCTCCGGCAATTCCAGCCGCGCCGAGGCCAGCAGGACACCCTGTGGCGTCTGGCGGCGCCTCTTGCGTTAGACTCCGAGCTCGGGTCCAAACCATGAATGAGAATCCAGAATCGGCTCCGGCAATGCCGCCGCTGCCGCCCCCCGCGGTGCAAACCTCGGGATTGACACGCCACTACGGCAGCCTGGCCGCTTTGAGCCAGCTCGACTTGACCGTGCAGAAAGGGGACCTGTTCGGGTTCATTGGAAGCAATGGAGCGGGCAAGACGACGACCCTGCGGATCCTGGCGACATTCCTGCTGCCCAGCGCCGGCTCGGCCCGCGTGCTGGGGTATGACATCGTGGAACAGGCCGACAATGTCCGCCGGCTGATCGGCTACATGCCGGACTTTTTCGGGGTCTACAGGGACATGGAGGTGACCGAGTATCTCGATTTTTTTGGCGCCTGTTACAAGATCCCGACGGCGCAGCGCGAGCGGACGGTCCAAGACGTGATCGAGCTGGTGGGGTTGAGCGAGAAGAAGGGGGCCTTGATCGGCGCGCTGAGCCGCGGGATGCAGCAGCGGCTGGGGCTGGCGCGCGTGCTGGTGCATGATCCGCAGCTGCTGTTGCTTGATGAGCCGGCCAGCGGGCTCGATCCCCGGGCGCGGATCGAGGTCATGGCGATTCTCCAGGAGCTCCAGCGGCTGGGCAAGACGATCATCATTTCGTCCCACATCCTGAGCGAGCTCCAGAACCTCTGCAACCGGGTGGCGATCATCGAGAAGGGCAAGATGATCTACACCGGGCCGGTCCAGGGCGTGCGCGACCAATTCGAGGCGGGCCGGGTGTTCTGGGTCAAGGTGGCCGATGCTCATGAGCGGGCGATGGACCTGCTCCGGGCGCGCCCCGAAATCGCCGGCGCCGAGTGGAAGGACGGCCGGATCCGAGCGGTGCTGCGGGACCGCGAGGCCGATCCGGGCTGCGTGGCCGAGACCCTCGTGCGGGGGGGGCTGAAGCTGGTCGGGCTCGAAGAGGAGGAGCTGGGGCTCGAGGAAGTATTCCTGCGGGTGACTCGGGGGGAGACCCAATAGCGAGGCGCATGACTTGGTGGCCAGTGGTCGTTCGCGAGATGCGGGCCGAGGCCCGGCGCGCTGGCAATTACTGGCAGCGGGTGGCTGCGGCCGGCGGGCTGATCGCCATCTTCTGGATCGTGGCGGTCCAGTCGTGGTTCGAGCCGGCGCGGTCGGGGGCCCTTCTGTTCGGCAATCTCAACTCGCTGCTCCTGGTGTCCCTGGCGCTGGGCGCCAACCTGATGGTGGCGGATTGCCTGAGCTGGGAGAAGCGGGAGCGGACGCTGGGGCTGCTGTTCCTGACGCCGCTGACGGCGGAGGCCATTGTGCTGGGGAAGTGCGTCGCGCAATTTGCGCGGGTGCTCGTCCTGTGGCTTGTGGCAGCACCGATCATGTTCCTGCCGCTGCTGATGGGCGGAGTGGAGGCATGGCAAGCGGCGATGGCGGTGGGATTCCATTTCAACGCGATCCTCTGGTCGCTGTCGGCCGGGCTGGTGGCTTCGGCGCGGTCCGAACGGATGCACCGCGCATACGGAGCTGCGTTGCTGGCGTGGGTGCTGGTGATCGGATTGGCCACGGGCCTGCTCGGACTCCATTTTTGCGTGGCGTTCGTGCCCGGCATTTTCCCCGGGGCCGGCCTTGGCAATAATGTGCCTTGGTGGGGGTTTCCGCTGATTGGATGCGGGATCATGAGCAATGTGGCCGGGATCTGGAGCGAGTTTGCATCCCGGATACCCGCGGGGGTGGTGGGCCGATGGATGGCGCACATGGCGGTCATGACGGCCATGTCGGCGGGGGTGCTGTGGCTGGCGATTGGGTGGGCGGCGCGGTGTCTGCGGCGCGGCTGGCGCGTGCGGCCTCCGTCGCTGCGCCAGGAGCGATGGCAGCGGACGTTTTGCGGCCTGCGTTTTGCAGTGGGCTGGTTTCGGCGGTGGCGGGCGCGCGTGCTGGAGCGGAATCCGGTGGCCTGGCTGCAGGGGTACACGTGGAGCGCGCGGCTGGCGCCGGCCGTGTGGCTGGTCCTGGTCATGATCGTGCTCGGGGTGCCGCTGCTCGAGGTCCAGGGATGGCGGATCAGCGACCTTCCGGAGGCGGTTCTGACGGCGGCGATTCTGCTGGCGCCGGGTCTGGCGTTCACGGCGGCATCGAGCTTTCGCCAGGAGATCCGCAGCGGCGTGCTGGCGCTGCTGGTGATCTCGCCGGTTCACGAGTGGCGGATCCTGTGCGGGCGAGTCCGGGGCATCGCGCGCCAATTCGTGCCGGCCACCGGTCTACTCGTTTTCACATCGGTCTGCGTCCCGTGGTGGGGGGTGTTCGGATCTTGGGCGAACGACTTGTTTCGGGTCCTGGTCGCGGTCGGAGTCTCCTATGGTGCGGTGGTGCTGGTGGGGCTGTATTTCGCGCTGTGCGGCTGGCGGGTTCCTACGGCCTGGCTTGCGACGTTGATCGCCAGCTACCTGCCCTATCTGCTGACCCTGATCGCGATGGGGGTGATCGAGTATTACAACTGGCACGGATCGGCTCTCAGCCGGTTCATTGACGACGAATCCGCCTTCCTGACGGTCATGGGATTATGCCAGTGGTCGATCGCGCTGCTGGCCTTCCATGGCGCCCGGCGCCGGCTCCAGCGCCGGCAGTTCCCCTCGCCGGCGATCGCCGGTTGACGCCGCCCGAACGGCGCGGCGGGCGCCGCATTGCTATTGTGTTTGGTCCCGGGTTGCGGCTGTAATCCGGTCTCGGATGCTGGCGGCAATCCTGACAACCTGCATGTTCGCGGTCTCGGCCGTGTGCGCGCACCGCTCGGCCGCAATGCTGGGGGGCGCAACGGCGAATCTGGCGCGCCTGCTGCTGGCCGCCGCGCTGCTGGCGGTGTGGGCGCACGGGTTCGGGGCGGGGTTGGGCGGCGCGGCCTTGCCGGTGTTCCTGCTGAGCGGCGTGGTGGGATTTGGGGTGGGCGACCTGGGCTTTTTTCAGGCGTTGCCGCGGCTGGGATCGAGGCTGACGGTCCTGATTGCGCAGTGCATGGCGGTGCCGATCGCGGCGATGACGGAGTGGCTTTGGCTGGGCACGGGCCTGACCCTGTCCCAGGGATTCTGGTGCGGGTGGATTCTGGCCGGGGTGGGGATCGCATTGACCCCGGTGCGCGATCTGGGCCGGAGCGGCTATCGGTTGTCGGGAATTCTCTACGCCGTGATGGCTGCCGGCGGGCAAGGCATGGGCGCGGTGATGAGCCGAAAGGCATTTGCCATGGCGGCCGCGGCATCGGAATCGGTCGATGGCATGTCGGCAGCCTACCAGCGTATTCTGGGCGGGCTGCTGGTCGCGTTCCTGGGCTGGTGGGTGGCGCGGTGGCGGTGCCGGGAACGAGGTCCTAGGCGGCCGAGGGGCGCCTGGGCCTGGGTTGCCGGGAACAGCCTGGCGGGGCCGGTCCTGGGAGTCACCTGCTATCAGTGGGCGCTGAAGACGACGCCGACCGGGCTGGTGCTCTCGATCGTGGCGATCACGCCGCTGCTGGTCATCCCGCTGGCCGCCTGGATCGAGCATGAGCGGCCCACCCGGCGGTCGCTGGCGGGCGGAGCGGTTGCCGTGGCGGGGGCGATCGCCCTGGCGCTGGGGCGCTGAGGAGCGGATCAGGCTTCCGCGGGCGGAGCGGGCCGCCGGCTCGATCCGCGGGGGCGATCGCTTCGGCCGTGCTCGCGCCGCCCTTCGCCCTTGCGCCGATCGTCCCCTTCCTGGGGCGCGGGCGCCGGCTCGGGAGCGGGGGGCGGATTGGAGCTTTCCACGACGACCTTGAGCGTGGCGGTGACGTCCGCGTGGAGGCGCATTTCAACCTCGTGATCGCCGAGGGTGCGAATCGGTTTTTCGAGGTGGATCTTGCGCTTGTCGAGAGCGATCTCGTACTGGGTCTTGAGCTCGTCGGAGATCGTGCCGCCGGTGACCGATCCGTACATCTTGCCGTCCTCGCCGGTTTTCACCAGGACCTTGAGCGTGAGCTTGGACAGTGCGCGGGCCAGCTCCTGCATCGAGTTGAGCTCGTGGGCCTCGCGCTCGCCGCGGCGCTGTCGCAGGACCTCGAGGCGCCTCTTGTTAGCGGCGGAGACGGGGATCGCCAGCTGATGGGGATACAGGTAGTTGCGGGCGTAGCCGGCGGCGACCTTGACGTGGTCGGACTCGGCACCCAGGCCGGTGATGTTTTTCGTCAGAATGACATCGATCTTGGGCATAATAGGAAATCGGGGTTGAGAGAGTGGATGTTTCTGGATGAGCGTGGTCGAAGGATCAGAACGGCACGTCGTCTTCCTCTGCGGGGGAGTTGTCCGCTGGGGTTTCAGGCGCGGCGCTGCTCGGGGCCGGCTCGGCGGCCCGGCTGGAATTGGGGGGGGGCGGATTCGCGGCGCGGGCGGGCGGCGGTCCGTCTTCGGCGGGCGCGTTCCGATTGCCGGAGTCGATGAACCGGAAATTCTCGCAAACCACGACCAGCTTGCTGCGCTTCTGGCCCTGCTTGTCTTCCCAGGAATCCTGGCGGAGGCGGCCTTCGATGAGGATCGGCCGGCCTTTCTTCATGTACTTGCTGATGTTCTCGGCCGACCGGCCGAAGCAGTCGACATCGACGAACGTGGTTTCCTCGTGGCTTGTGCCGGTGGCCTCGTCCCGCCAGGAGCGGTTGACCGCGATGCCGATCGTCGACACCGGGCTGCCCTTCGGGGTGTAGCGCAGCTCGGGATCGCGAGTGAGGTTGCCGATGAGGATGACTCGATTGTAGCTGGCCATAATCAGGGAGCGTCAAGCGGCGGCTTTGGGCGCGGGGGCATCCGTGAACAGAACCCGGAACACATCCTCGCTCGTGGCGAAGCGGGATCGGAGCTGGACCATCGTCTCCGGTCGGGTCTGGAAGATGATGTTGACGTAGAACCCGGCCGGGTAGTTCTTCTGGGCGACGCGGGCGAAGGGCCGCTTGTCCATCTTTTGGACTGTCTCGATCCGGCCGCCGACCATGTTGATTTCCGCGGAGATCTTGTCGATGATATCCTTGATGCCTTCCTCGCGGGCGGCGGTATTCAGGATGAACAAGCCTTCGTATCGTTTCACTTAATTGTCCTTTGTTCCAGTTGGTTCGTTCGAAATCACGGATCCGTTAAACCGGTTCATCGCCTCCCGAGCGCCATCGTGGCACCAAGTGACAGCCTGGTCCGCCGCGCGCTCGAGGATCTGTCGCCACAGCGCCTGCTCCTCGGCGCGGAACCGGCTCAGCACGTGAGCCGTGATTTCTCGCTCGCCGGGTTCGGACCTGCCGATGCCGAGCCGCTGCCGCGCGAACTCCCGGCTGCCGAGCCGAGCCTCGATCGACTCGATCCCATGATGCCCGCCGCTGCTGCCCCGGGGACGGAGGCGAACCGTGCCCAGAGGCAAATCGGCGTCATCGACAACGACCAGCAGCCGATTTAACGGCACCCGGTAATAGGCTGTCAATGATCCAACGGCGTCGCCGCTCAGGTTCATATACGTCTGCGGCTGGCAGAGCCAAACGGTTCCCGCCGGCGGCTGGGCCCGGGCCAGACGCGATTGAAACGCGCTCTCCAGCGTCCAATCGGCCTGCCAGCGCCGAGCCAATTCTTCGACCACCATGAATCCAGCATTGTGGCGAGTCTCGCGGTATTTCCGGCCAGGATTGCCCAGGCCCACAATGAGAAAACCCTGATCCATGGACGGGTCCTCCCAGGCGAGCCGCCCGCCCGCCGGGCCCGATCGGTTCTATTTCTTCTTGTCGGCTCCCTTGGCGGGCGCTTTCTCCGCACCCTTGGCAGTCGATTTTTCGGCTCCCTTGGCGCCGCCGGCAGGGGCTTTGGCGTCGGCCGGGGCCGCGCCTTTGGCGCCAGCGGCGGGCGCCTTGCCCGCAGCAGCCGTCTTGCCGCCAGCCTCGGCGCCTTCCTCCTCCTCGCCCTTCTTCTCGCGCAGGACCTCGGGCTCGGCCGGGGCTTCGCCCTCGGCGGCAGCCGCCGCGGCCTCCTCGGCCTCGGTCACCGGCGCGGCGATCGAAAGGACGACGAGCTTCTTGTCGCCCACCAGTTCGCACCGGGGCGGCGTCGGGATGTCGCCCAGGTGGAGCGACTGGTTGATATCCAGGTGGCTGACATCGACCTCGATGATCTCTGGCAGGTCCCGCGGCAGAGCGCGCACCTTGACCTTGAACATGATGTGCTCGAGGATGCCGCCACCCTTGACCCCCACCGATTCGCCGAGCGCCTCCACCGGCACGCTCACAATGACTTTCTCGTCCTCGGCGACCTCGTGGAGGTCAACGTGGAGGATGTTGCCGCTCAGCGGGTGGTGTTGCGCCTCCTGCAGCAGCGCCAGCCGCCGCGGACGGGCATCCCCGCTCACCTCGAGGTCGATCAGGATGTTCTCGGTGACGGAGTGGTGGATCATCCTCTTGAGATCCAGCTCGAGGATCTCGAGGGGCTGGGCCGGGGCCTGGCGCCCATAGATGACGGCAGGAATGCGGCCCTGAGCACGCACTTGTTTCACACCGCGGCGTCGCACCTGGCTCCGCGGAAAGGCAGTTAGCGATACGGATTTCATGATTCAATCGGCCTCGCCGGCTGTGGAGCGGTCAATCAACTTGTGCGCCCGCCTTTGAAGGCAAACAGCGAATTCACCGATGAATTGCTGTGGATGCGCCGGATCGCCTCGCCCAACAAACCTGACACCGTCAAGGTGGTGATCTTCACCCCGTCGATGACCGGACGCGGAACACTATCAGTCGTGATGAGTTCGTCAATATTCGATTTTCGGAGGCGATCGATCCCCAGGTCGTTGAGGATCGAATGGGAGACGCAGGCGTAAATGTTCCGAGCCCCCTTGTGCTTGAGGAGGCTGGACGCGGCGGTCAGAGTCCCAGCCGTCTCCGTCAGGTCGTCTACCAGAAGAACATTCTTTCCGCGGATCTCGCCGATGACGGTCATGGACTCGACCTCGGTCGCGCTGCGGCGGCGTTTGGCAACGATGGCAAGGCCGGCTTCGAGGGTTTCGGAATAGGCATGGGCCATCTTGAGGCCGCCCACATCCGGGCTCACGACCACGAGGTTGGTTAACTTCTTCTTCTTGATGTACTTGTAAATGACCGGGGCCGCGTAGAGGTGATCCACCGGAATATCGAAAAACCCCTGGATCTGCTGCGCATGCAGGTCCATGGTCAGGATGCGGTTTGCGCCGGCGGCGACCAGGAGGTTGGCGACGAGTTTGGCGGTGATGGGGACTCGGGGCTGGTCTTTCCGATCCTGCCGGGCATAGCCGTAGAAGGGGAGAACGGCGGTAATCCGCGATGCGCTGGCCCGGCGCAGTGCGTCCATCATGATGAACAGCTCCATCAGGTGATGGTTCGTCGGCGGACACGTCGACTGGACGACATACACGTCCTGGCCGCGCACGTTCTCCTCGATCTTGACGAAGGTCTCGCCATCCGGGAACGCGCTGACAGTGCAGCGGCCGAGGGGAATCCCGATCGAATCGCAGATTGCTTTGGCCAGAGGCCGATTAGAGCTGCCAGAAAACAGTTTCACAGTGCCGCGGGTGGGTTCGGATCGGGCAACACGCCTGCCGTGCGGCTGGCCGATGGCAACCCAAGCGGGGGACACTCTAATATCACGCCGGTCCCCTGCAAGGGGATTTTTCAGCGCCGCACCGGCAGAGGATCGACGGCCAGGTCGTAATCTCCGGAGCCGACCCGGACGCCTTCGGGCCCGCTTTCGAGGAAGCCGTCCGACTGGGCGATCGGCTTGCCCTTCTCGAGAATATGGCTCGCCGGCACGCCAGGAAGGACCAGCAGGGCCGTGGTGTTGGGCGGCACCGAGACCTGCCAGCGCAGCCTCTGGTCTTCCAGCCTCCAGCGGCTCGCGATCCGGCCGTGGGGAGATTCGAAATCGCCCTCCGCCCATGTCAGGCTCGGATGGGACAGGATGGCCGGCCGGAGGACAAATTGCTCATACGCCGGGACGGCGGGATCGAGCTGGATGCCGGCCAATCCCTCGAGAAACCACGCGCCGACATAGAGGTAGGAGCTGTGCAGAAGCGACAGTGTGCCTTCCCACGATTCCCAGAATGTTGTTGCGCCTTGGCGGAGCATATTGCCCCAGCCCGGATAATCCTCGGCGCTGACCATTGGCAGGATGAGATCGTGGCGCTGGTGAGCCTGCAGCGCCTTGAACAGGAACGCCCCGCCGGTGATCCCGGCGTGGATATGGCCTTGCCGGTTGATCCGGATCTCGCGTTCGAGCGACTCCCAGACTCTCGCCCGCTGGTCCGGGGGAGGGACCTGGGTCAGCAGAGCGGTTGCCAGATAGGCCGGGAAGCCATTGACATAGCTGGCCGACTCCGGATGGTAGAACTCGCGATGGACAGCGGCCCGGACCGCGCCGGCGCGGCGGCGCCAGGCATCGGCATCGGCCGTTCGCCCGAGGACATCCGCAATCCGCGCCGCGGTGTCGAGGTTGTAGATCCAGTAGCAGTTGTTGAAGCAGAGCGTTTCGCGGGTGTCGCCATTGACGCCTTTGGCGCCCGGCCAAAGCCAGTCCCCGAGGAAATCCCATTCGCCGCCCCAGCGGGCCAGCAGGTCGTTCCTGGACCGGGTTTCGAGAAAGGCCATCCACCGCTGGATCGTCGGGTAGTTCTCCTCGAGGATGCGCGTGTCTCCGTAGCGCCGATAAACCTCCCAGGGGAGAGTGACGCAGAATCCGCTCCAGGCGGGGCCGCCCCCGCCCCAGTATGTCGGGGCCGTGTAGGGCAGATTGCCGTCGGGCTTCTGGACATCGCGCCAGTCTTCGGCCCATTTCGTGTAAAAAGCCCCCAATCCGTAGTGGGTCAGCGCGGTGTCGATCGTGGCGTGGGCGTCGCCGCCGTAGCCCATTCGCTCGCGCTGGGGGCAGTCGACCACGTAGCCGCCCAGGCTCAGGTTCTCGAATGTCCATAGCGCCGTTTCATGGATGCGATTGAACAGCGGGATCGAACAGGAGAAGCGGGCGACACGCGGGTAATCGGTCCGGACCAGCCAGCCGCGGACATCGTCCATCTTGGGCGGGGAGCGGAGCCCGCGGACCTGGACCCAGCGGCCGACGCTATAATTGAACCGGTTCCTGAAAGCGCCCTTGCCGGAAGGGCCCAGGATATACGCGCTGCGCAGCCGGTGGGTCATGGCCTGGTCCGGGCGCTCGGAAAACTCCAGGTCGATTCGGTCCCCGGGCTTTCCCTCGAGCTCGATCTCGAAATAGCCCGCGTAATTCCTCCCCATATCGATGCGATAGACGCCGGCGGCGGGCGCCTCGATGCCAACGGGGCGAAGCTCGGTGACGCAGCGGTTGGGTTCGACCTTCTGGGCCGAGAGGGCGAGCTTGGACGGGAACGCTCGAACCGGTTGCCATCCGGTGTCATCGGCCGATGGATCGCACCAGCCGGTGAGCTCGCGCGAGGCGTCGTAGAGCTCGCCGCCGAAGTTCATGAAATCCCAGATGCCCAGCAGCGTGTTGGGGCTGGGGCGGGTTTTCCAGGTGTCGTCGGTGATCCAGCGGATCGTCCGGCCATCCGGCCACTCGAGGTCGGCCTGGGCCGAGACGCGCGGCGCGGCTGGCAGGGAAGCGATCTGATACTGGGGGAAGATCGACCACGAGACTCCGAGCCAGAGGCCCAGCGTGTTCCGGCCAGGACGGAGGCGGGGCGCCAGGTCGTAGGTCAGATAGCGCGCGCGATGAGAATGGTCCGTGGCGGCAGGTTCGAGCGTCGTGCCGCCCACTTTCTCTCCATTCAGATAGACCTCGTGATAGCCGACCGACGCCACGTGCAGGAACGCCTGCCGGGGAACGCTCTCCAGGACGAACGTCTTCCGGAGCCAGGGATCGGGCAGGGCATTGTCGGGCGGGGGAGATCCTTTCTGGCGGGCGAACGCGCCTTCGGCGCCGATCCACTGGGCAGTCCATTCGCGGGCGGGATCCAGGATGCCCATCGACCAGCGAGCCGGAGGATCGCTCCAGGCCGACCAGCGGCCGTCCTGATCGCGGACGCGGACCTGCCAATAACAGACCTGGCCCGATCGGAGGGTTTTTCCCGCATAAGGGATCAGCGTGGACCGCGAGCTGGCGATTTCGCCCGAGTCCCAGAGGTCGGCGCTTCCATCTGCGAGCAGCCCGGGGCGGGAGGCCACGCGGATCTGGCAGGCAGTCTGGCGCAGCCCACGGGCGCCGGCCGACGCGGCGCGGTCCTTCCAGCTCAGGCGGGGTTGGGGGACGTCCAGGCCCAGCGGATCCGCGCGATATTCACAGCGCAAGTCCGCCGGATCGAGCGCCGGAGCTTCGGCGGCGAAGGCGGCGAAAAGCCCGGCAGAGAGCGCGAGGATCACGATGCACATGATCCCCAGGTGGCAGTTCGCGCGAAAAGGGCAAGCGAGGCGAACCGCCCAATCCTGTAATAGCATTCGATGGCGCATAAGTTCCTATTTGCCCTTGCTATGATCCCCCCTCCCAGCTCCGGTCACCCGGAGCTGCAGGTTTCCGGGCGCGAGCGGCTCTGGGGCAGCGGTGAAAGCGATCAAGGACGATAGGGCCAATCCTCGCTGCTGTTGCACAGGTATAGAGTTCGCTGGATCACCATGGCCCAAAACGATCCCCCGGCCGAGGGCGCGCCGGGGCTGTTTACGGCTTCCATTAGTGGGAAAGGGCGCCGGGCTGTCAATGAAAGGTTTTGGTCGGCCCGGATGAGGCTCGACTTGGGGGCGGGCTCGTGCGAAAAGAGCGGGAACAACATCGCACTGCGGATCGGCGGCGCCGGAGGACACTGGACATGAGAGCGACGATGGCGAGCAGAGATCGAGCCCGGGAAAGAACGATCGCGGGCCTGGGTTTGTGGGGATGGATTTGCATCGTGGGAGGCAGCATGCTAACGGCGGGCGAGGCGGCACCGGCCAATCAGGACGAGGCCCGCGAATGGCGGGCGGAGCATCGCATCGTCGACATGCACCAGCACGTGGGATACACCACGCAGCATCTGGCGCGCGCGGTGAAGATCATGGACGCTGCGGGGATCGGGCTGGTGGTGAACCTCGATGGGGGGACCGTGACGCCGGGCAAGGATGGCGGGCCATCCGCGTTCGAGCGGAACCGGCGGCTGGCGGAGTCGCTCTATCCGGGTCGGTTCCTCCATTACATGCATCTGGACTATCGAGGGTGGGATGAAGCGGATTTTTCGGAGCGGGCAGCCCGGCAGATCGACGAAGGGCGGCGGCTGGGCGCGGCTGGCTTCAAGGAATTCAAGCGGCTGGGCCTTTCCCTGCGGGACAAGAACGGCGCGCTCATTCGGGTGGACGATCCCAAGCTGGACGCGGTGTGGCGGCGGTGCGGCGAGCTCGACATGCCCGTATCGATTCACGTGGCCGATCCGAAGGCGTTCTGGCAGCCGTTCGACGAGACCAACGAGCGCTGGAAAGAGCTCAAGGACCATCGGAGCTGGTGGTTCGGCGACCCAGCGCGGCATCCGGCCTGGAAGGAGTTGCTGGAGGCGCTCAACCGCGTGATCGCACGGCATCCGAACACGGCCTTCGTATGCGTGCATTTCGGCAACAACGCGGAGGAGCTGGAGTGGGTCGAGGCATCGCTGGATCGGTATCCGAACATGAAAGTGGACCTGGCGGCCCGGATCCCGGAGCTGGGCCGGCACGACCCGGATCGCGTGCGCCGGCTCTTTCTCAAGCATCAGGACCGGATTCTGTTCGGATCGGACTTCATGGTTTACGGCCGGCTGATCCTGGGATCGAGCGGCAACGAGCCGCCGCCGACGGACGCGGATGCGGATCGATTTTTCGCCAAGGAATGGCGCTGGCTCGAGACCCGGGACCGCGATTGGGAGCACATGACGCCGATCCAGGGAGATTGGACGATCAGCGCGATCGAGCTTCCGGCGGAGGCGCTGCGGAAGATCTACTTCGACAATGCGCGCCAGCTGCTGGCGAGATCGCTGCCGCTGCCCGCCGCCTCGGCCTGTCGAGCCGCCGAGGACTTCGAGGTGGACGGCCGTCTGGATGAGGCGCGATGGTCAGAGGCGCGCCCGGTTCGGCTCGAGTATGCGCTGCGGGATGGCAGGGCCCGGCCCGACCTCTCGACCGCTGTCCGGTTCCTCTGGTCGGACCGGTATCTGTACGTCGGATTCGAATGTCCGTTCACCCGCCTGAGCGTGTTCGAGCCGGCATGGACGGATCGAAAGCGGTTCGATCTGGAGCGGGCCGGGGCGAGCCTGTGGGACCGGGATGTGGTCGAGGTGTTTCTCGCCGCCGATCCATCGAGGGTCGGCCGGTACGCCGAGTTCGAGGTGGCGCCGACCAACGAGCGGCTGGACCTCATGATCGCGGGGCCTTCGGCAAAGGATTTCGGCTGGAAAAGCGGTTTCCAATCCGCCGTCCGGGTGGACGAACCAGCCAAGGTCTGGACGGCCGAGCTGCGGATTCCGCTGGCGGCGCTGGGGGCTCCCCCGCCGAAAGCCGGCACGCGCTGGCGGATGAACTTGTTCCGACGCGACTGTGCGGGCAACGCCTTTTTGGCATGGAACCCCACCCTTCAAGGGACCACGCATCTGCCCGCCCGATTCGGGGTGCTCGAGCTCGTCAATAATCGGTGATCCGAGTGCGGACGCTCCAGTCGAAATAGAGGGCGTTTCGTTTGGCGGGTCGCTTGCCGCTGTGAACGGGCTCGAGGGGGATGTACTCGATATAGGTGGCGGAGCTGATGCCCAGCCCGGTGAGCAGCTGGCGGTCGCAATCGGTCATCGCCCAGGCATCGGAGGGGTGTTTGATGGCGGTGACCTTCTGCGGTTTGGCGAAGGGGCTCTCGGGGCGCCCGAACGGGTAGAGCAGCGTGTCGGGAGGCGGCCCGGGCTCGTTGGTGATCACGGCCTGCGAGAAATAGGAGATCGGCGAGTAGAGCGGCGGAGTGGACGCGCGCTTGGAAAAGCGCGGGACGGAGGCAGGGCAGATGGTGACGGCGGCGGTGCGGACCTGGCTCGATCGCGCGGGCAAGGCGAGGTAGGGGGTCAGATACGCCACGATCGATCCGTCGTGGTAAGGCGGGTTGTCGCGGTAGGTGAAGAACATGCCCGTCCAGCAAGGGCCGGGCAGAGAGTCGTTGTTGTCCAGGGCGTACATGCCGATGGCATAGGCGAACTGCTTGAGGTTGCCGGTGCACTTGGTCTGATAGGCCTTCTGCTTGGCCTTGCCGAGGGCGGGCAGGAGCATGCCGGCCAGGATGGCAATGATCGCAATCACCACCAGCAGCTCGATGAGCGTGAACGCCTTCGCGGCAGGGCGGCTCTCATCGAGCCGCTGACGCTCCAATTGCCCGCGACTGTGCGCAGGACGCTTTCCGATATCGGATCGAATTGCCATGATTTCTCCGCAGTCGTTTACGGGTTCTGGCGGACGGTGTATCCGCCGGATTTCTCGTCGGGCTCGAGCTTGAGGAGGCCGCGTTTTTGGGCTTCGAGGAGGAGGTCGTTGAACGATCGGAACCCGTAGGCGCGCTCGTTGAATCCGGGGTGGCGCCGTTTGATGGCTTGCTTGATCATGGATCCCCAGATGCGCTCCTCGTCCTCGCGCTCCTCGCTGATGGCATCGAGCGTCTGGGTGACCAGATCGAGCGCCTCGGCCAGGTTCACGTGCTTGGCTTCCTCGGGGGCGTCGGCCTTGCCCGGTTCGGCGGCGGCGGCTCGCCTGGGCCGGCCCTTGGAGGGCGCGGTCCGGACCAGGTCATCGTAAAAGATGAACTGGTCGCAGTTGTTGATGAACAGGTCGGACGAGGAGTTGCGGACGCCCATGCCGATGACCGTTTTGGCGTTCTCGCGGAGCTTGCTGACCAGGGGCGAGAAGTCGGAATCGCCGCTGATGACGACGAAGGTGTCGACATGGCCCTTGGTGTAGCAGAGGTCGAGGGCGTCGACGACCATGCGGATGTCGGCGGAGTTCTTGCCGGATTGGCGGACGTGGGGGATCTCGATGAGCTCGAAGGCGGCCTCGTGGAGGTCGCGCTTGAACTCCTTGTAGCGGTCGAAGTCGCAGTAGGCCTTCTTGACGACGATATGCCCCTTGAGCAGGAGGCGTTCGAGGACCTTCTGGATCTCGAATCGAGGGAAATGGGCATCGCGGGCCCCGAGTGCGATGTTCTCGAGGTCGAGAAAGACTGCCATGGTCGCGTTGGATTCCTGAGCGCTCATCGGAGGGGAAGCTATCATTGGCTTCGGGACGAAGGAAAGCACGGATTGTGAGCGGGCCACAAGTTGCTTGGCGGAGGCGCGGGGGGAGGGATAGGATGAACAATTGGCCTGCAGGATCGGGCCGCATGGTATGGGGAAGGACTGCATACGGATCGTGGGGGCGCGTCAGCATAATTTGAAGAACCTGACGCTGAGCATCCCGCGCGACCGGCTGGTGGTGATCACGGGCCTGAGCGGATCGGGCAAGTCGTCGCTGGCCTTCGACACCCTGTTTGCCGAGGGGCAGCGGAAGTATGTCGAGTCGCTTTCGGCCTACGCGCGGCAGTTCCTCGATCAGATGCAGAAGCCGGACGTGGATTATATCGAGGGGCTGTCGCCCACGATCGCGATCGAGCAGCGGAGCGCGGGGGCGAACCCGCGTTCGATCATTGCGACGACGACCGAGATCTACGATTACCTGCGCCTGCTGTTCGCGCATCTGGGCCAGCCTCATTGCCCGGTCAGCGGCCAGCCGATCGCCCGGCAGACGACGACCGAGATCGTCGACCGGCTGGTGTCGATGCCGGCGCGGACGCGGCTGATCCTGCTGGCGCCGGTGGCCGCCGATGACGGCGACGGGAAGCGGGACGCCCTCGAGAGGTTCTCGCGCGAGGGATTCGTCCGGGCTCGAGTGGACGGGCAGATGATCGAGCTGAACGGCCCGGAGCGGCCCCGGATCGATCCCGAGGGCGGGCACCGGATCGAGGTGGTGGTGGACCGGCTGGTGGTGGATGACAAGGTGCGGGTGCGCCTGGCCGACTCGGTGGAGACGGCGCTGCACTGGGGCCGGGGCAGGCTGGTGGCGCTGCACCAGCCCCCGGGATCAGGGCCGGATCAGCCGTGGACGGAGACGACATGGTCCAACCGCTGTTTCAGCCCTGCGACAGGCTTGAGCTACGACCCGCCCACCCCGAAGCATTTTTCGTTCAATGCGCCGCAGGGTGCATGCCCGGCCTGTCACGGGCTGGGCCAGGAGCTGGTGTGGGACGAGGATCTGGTGGTCCCGGACCGGCACAAGTCGCTCGATCAAGGGGCGGTGGCGCCTTGGCGCCGGGGGGGGAAGCGGATGGTGGTGTATTACAAGTGCCTGCTGCGGGGGCTGGCGGAGCATTATGGCGTGAGCCTGGAGGCGCCCTATCTGAACCTGCCGGAGAGCTTCCGCCAGGTCCTGCTGCACGGATCGGGCGAGACGGAGATCGCGTTTCACTTCTGGCGGGCGGGTAAGATGAGCAAGGTTTCGCGGCCGTTCGAGGGGGTGATGCCCAATCTGGAGCGCCTGTATCAGGAGACGGAGAGCGAGTTCACTCGAAACCGGCTCAAGGGGTATATGAGCCCGCGGAGCTGCCAGGCCTGCGGCGGGCGGCGGCTCAAGCCGGAGATTCTGGCCGTCACGCTGGGCGCGGAACGCCCGCCCCAGGCGCCGGGGGCGGCCGTTCATCCGGCTATCCCGGGGTGTTCGATCATGGACGTCTGCGGGCTGACGGTGGAGGAGGCGCTGGCATTTTTCCAGGGGCTGGCCCTGAGCCCGCATCAGCAGAAGGTGGCGGCGGAGATCCTGCGCGAGATCCGGTCGCGTCTGCGGTTTTTGCTGGATGTGGGGCTGGGGTATCTGACCTTGGATCGCGAGAGCGGGACCCTGAGCGGGGGGGAGGCGCAGCGGATCCGGCTGGCGACGCAGATCGGGGCGGGGCTGGTGGGGGTGCTCTACATCCTGGACGAGCCGAGCATCGGGCTGCACCAGCGGGACAACGAGCAGCTGCTGCGCACGCTCGAGGGCCTGCGGGATCTGGGCAATTCGGTGATGGTGGTCGAGCATGACGAGGAGACGATCCGCCGTGCCGACTACATCCTGGACCTGGGCCCGCGGGCGGGCATCCACGGGGGCGAGCTGGTGGCAGCGGGCACCCTGGCGGAGATCCTGGCCTGCCCGCAGTCGCTGACGGGCAAGTACCTGCGCGGGGAGCTGAGCATTCCATCGCCGAGCCGGCGGATCCGGCCGGGGCAAGAGAAGGGCTGGATCGAAGTGATCGGGGCCCGGCAGAACAACCTCAAGAACATCGACGTCCGGATTCCGCTGGGGACGTTGTGCGCCGTGACGGGCGTGAGCGGTTCGGGCAAGAGCACGCTGGTCGACGACATCCTGCGCCGGGCCTTGTTCCGGGAGTTTTACGGGGCGAAGGAAGCGCCCGGCGCGCATCGGGCGATTCGCGGGACCGAGCAGTTGGACAAGGTGATCGTGATCGACCAGACGCCGATCGGGCGGACGCCCCGCAGCAACCCGGCGACCTACACGGGGATGTTCAACCACATTCGCGACCTGTTCGCCCGGCTGCCGGCGGCTCGGATTCGGGGCTATGACGCGGGGCGGTTCAGTTTCAACGTCAAGGGCGGGCGGTGCGAGAAATGCCAGGGGGACGGCCTGTTGCGGATCGAGATGCATTTTCTGCCGCCGGTCTATGTGGTGTGCGAGGGCTGCAGCGGGCGCCGGTATAACCGGGAGACGCTCGAGATCACCTACAAGGGGCGCAACATCGCCGAGGTGTTGTCGATGACCGTGGAGGAGGCGGTCGAGTTCTTCCGCGCGGTGCCGGCGATTCACGATCTGTGCGCGACCCTGGCGGAGGTGGGATTGGGCTATCTGGCGCTGGGGCAGTCGGCGACCACGCTGAGCGGGGGCGAGGCGCAGCGGGTCAAGCTGGCGTCTGAGCTGGGGCGAAAGTCGACGGGCCAGACCCTGTATATACTGGATGAGCCCACCACGGGGCTGCATTTTCACGATGTCGCCAAGCTGCTCGACGTGCTGTTTCGGCTGCGAGCGGCCGGGAACACGCTCCTGGTGATCGAGCACAACCTGGATGTCATCAAGAACGCGGATTGGATCGTCGATCTGGGGCCGGAGGGCGGGGAGGGGGGCGGCCGGGTCGTGGCCGAGGGGACGCCCGAACAGGTGTGCACCTGTGAGGCCAGCCATACCGGCCGTTTCCTGCGGCGCGCGCTGGAGCCGCTGGCCGAGAGGATCGATGCGGCGAACCGAGGTTGAGGAGCCCTGGATGCGTATGGACATGAGCCAACACGACGGAAGGATGGCTGGGCGGCGCGGGGCCGGGCCGTGGCGGTTGCGGGCGGCGGGCGCGCTCCTATTCGCCTGGATCGGGATGCCGGGGTGGATCTCGAATGCGCCGGCCCAGAACGCCGCAACCCAGGCGGTGGCGGCCGCAGCCTCGAGCCCCGCGCCAGCGGCCGAGGAGGCGCTGGCCTTCGCGGCGGCGGGCAGGGCCTTCGAAGATGGCTTTTACGAGCGGGCGGATCGGGAGCTGGGCGAGTTCGTGGATCGGTTCCCGGCGTCGGATCGGATCCAGCAGGCCCTGCTGCTGCGAGCCCAGGCCCGGTGCAGGCTGGGCCAGTACGATGCCGCCGTTTCCCTCCTGCAGACCAATCGCAGCCGGGCTGGGAAGGAAGGGGACCAGTTCGTGTTTTGGATGGGGGAGGCGCGGTTTCAAGGCGGGGATTACGAGGCGGCGGCCGGGCATTATGGGGAGCTGTCGCGGGAGTATCCGGATTCGCCCTTGCGGGCCAGCAGCAGCTATGGCGAGGCGCTGGCCCGGTTCCGGCTGGGCCAGGCCACGAATGCGATCGACCTGCTGCGGCGGCCGGACGGCGTGTTTCAGAAGATTGCGCGAGCGCAGCCGGAGGAGGAGAGCGTGGGGCGGGGGCTGCTGTTGTTGGCGGAGGCGTGGCTGGCCCGGGAGAATCCGCGGGAGGCGGCGGCGGTGCTGGTCGAGCTCGAGGGGCGGACGCTGGCGCCTCCGCTCGAGTGGCAGCGCCAGTATCTGAAGGTGCGGACGCAGATGGCGGCTGGCCAGGGGGATATGGCGGTGGCGTCGCTGAGCAACCTGGTGGCACGGGCGGCGGCGCTGGGGACGTCCGAAGCCCGCGCGAGGACGGTGGCGCTGCAGGGCGAGGTGTACCGTGCGGCGGGGCAGCGGGAGCAGGCGATCCGGGTGTACGAGGAGGGCCTGGCCGGTCTGGAAGGGGAGGAAAAGCGCCAGGTCTGGCTGGCGCTCATCGAGCTCTTCCATGCCGCGGCGAACCGGGAGAAGACCGCGGAGAACCTGGAGCGGCTTTTGGCCTCCAGCCCGCGCGATCCGGAGGCGGATCGGCTCCATTTGCTGCTGGGGGAGCTCTATTTCCAGGACCACCAGAGCCCGTCGTCGCTGGCCCCCACCAACGCGGCGGAACTGGCAGTTTGGCGGGCGAGCCGGCTGCAGCAGGCATTGACCAATTTCAACGAGGTGATCACCAACTTCCCCGCCAGCCCGATCCTGGGCCGGGCGTTTCTGGGGCGGGGGGGATGTCTGGGTGAGTCGGGGCAGACCCTGGCGAGCCTGGCGGATTTCAAGGAGGCGGTCGGGCGGCTGCCGGCCTCGACCAACCAGGCGTGGGCGCGCCTCAAGGTGGCCGATGCCTATTACCAGTTGAAGGACCGGACCAACGCCCAGTCGAACTATCGCCTTTGGTGGGATCAATACGGCTCATGGACGAACCTGCCGGCGGGGATGTCCGAACAGGTTCTGGGATGGTGGGCGCGGGTCAGCGCCGAGCTGGGCGGCGTTGCCGAAGCGGATCGGGCGCTTGGATTTCTGCGGGATCGGTTCCCGCGGAGCCCGGCGGCCGAGCGGGCCCTGTTCGAGGTGGGGCAGGCGTGGAGGGAGCGAGGGCGGCACGGGGAGTCCCGGCAGCGGCTCGAGGAGCTTCTCGAGCGGTTCCCGCAATCGGAGTGGCGGGCCGAGGCGCGCCTGCTGGTGGCCCAGTCCCATGTGTCCGAGCGCCGTTGGGACGACGCCCTCCGGCTCTACGACGAGTGGGTGGGCGCGTTCACCAACCACGCGGCGCTGGCGCAGGTGGAGTTCGACCGGGCATGGGCGTATGATCAGGCGGGGCGGGCGGCGGATGCCATGAGCCTTTTCACGAATTTCGTCATGCGGTTTCCGCAGGATCCCCGCGCGCCCGGGGCGCAGTATTGGGTCGGGAATTACCACTTCAACCGAGGCGAATACGTCAGTGCGGAGAAGCAATATCAGCTGCTGTATCAGAACACGAATTGGCCGGTCGGCGAGCTTCATTACTGGGGGCGGATGGCTGAGGGCCGGGCGGCCTATGCGCGGCAGGGCTTTCCGGATGCGCTCAAGGATTTCACGCAGCTGATCAACCTGCTGGTGAACGACACCAACCGGCCGGCGGGGCTGCTGTCGGAAGCTTACATGGCGTTGGGGGACACGATGGTCGCGCTGCCGTCGACCGAGCCGGCGAATCCGCTGGCGAAGTTTGGGGAGGCGATCAACGCCTACAGCCAGGTGCCGGAGAGCGATCCGCAGGCCCCGCGGGCATGGGGGCTGATCGCGAACTGCCATCTGCAGCTGGCCAGCCAGGATCCGGCGCGCTATGTCCAGGCGATGACGAACTACGCGCGCATCATCGCCTGGCCGGGGGCGGACGTCGCAGTGCGCAGCCAGGCCGAGGTCGGCCTGGGCAAGCTGGCTGAGCGCCAGGCCGCCGACCGGCCGGCGGGAGAGCAGGCGCCGTTGCTGGCGCAGGCCCTCGACCATTACTTGAACATCATCGAGGGCAGGAACCTGCGCGCGGGCGAAAACCCCGACGCATTCTGGACATGGAAGGCGGGCCAGGACGCAGCGCTGCTGCTGCGCAGCCAATCGCGATGGAGCGAGCTGGCTCGGATCTACGAGCGGCTGGCGCGGCTGCTGCCCGGGATGCGCCCGGTGATCGAGCCGCGCCTGGAGGAGGCGCGCCAGCGGCTGCGTTGACACCCGGCGCGGCGGCTGTTAGCGTGGCCGGCTTTGATTGAGGCTATGACGGACTATAAGAACACCCTGAATCTGCCGAAGTCGGACTTTCCGATGAAGGCGGATCTCGTGGGGCGCGAGCCCCGGCGCCTCGAGCGATGGCTCTCGAGCCGGCTGTATGAGCGCATCCAGGCGCGGCGCGCCTCGGCGCCGCGGTACATCCTCCACGACGGCCCCCCCTTCGCCAATGGCGACGTGCATATCGGGACGGCGCTGAACAAGATCCTCAAGGATATCATCCTGCGGCACCAGAGCTTGCGAGGCCGGTGCGCGCCCTTCGTGCCGGGCTGGGATTGCCATGGGCTGCCGATCGAGTTCAAGGTGGCTCAGGAGCTTCAAGCCAAAGCCGGCGCGTCCTCGGCGCCGCCGAGCCCGGGGGAGTTGCGCCGGGCGTGCGCGGCGTATGCGTGGCGGTTCATCGACCTCCAGCGCCGGCAGTTCCAGCGGCTGGGGGTGCTGGGCGATTGGGACAATCCGTACCTGACTTTTCTGCCGCAATACGAGGCGGACGAGCTGCGCCTGTTCGCGGACCTGGTCGAGCAGGGTTTTGTGTATCGGGGCAAGAAGCCCGTCTACTGGAGCATTCCCTGCCGGACGGCGCTGGCGGAAGCCGAGGTCGAGTATCAGGACCACGTCAGCCCCAGCATCTATGTAAAGTTTCCGGTGGCGGGGCGTCCGGGGACGTATGTGGTGATCTGGACGACCACGCCGTGGACGCTGCCGGCGAACCTGGCGATCGCGTACAACTCGACGTTCAGCTACTCGCTGGTCATGGCGGGGGAGGAGACCTACATCGTTTCGGTGAACCGGCTCAACGAGGTGGCCGAGCAATGCGGCTGGGGCGGGTTCCAGATCATCCGGAGCCTGCATGCGGAGGATCTGGCGCAGATGGAGTGCCGCCATCCGTTCATCGACCGCTCGGCCCCGCTCTTGGCGGGCGATGCGTTTGTGGAGAGCACGACCGGCACCGGGTTCGTGCACGTCGCGCCGGGGCATGGCCTGGAGGATTACCAGCTGGGGCGTGAGCAGGGGCTGCCAATCTACTCGCCGGTGGACGATGATGGGCGGCTGGCGCTGACGGCCGATCTGCCCGAGGACCAGCAGATGCCGGCCAGCCTGGCGGGCAAGTCGATTCTGGAAACCGACGGGCGGAGCGAGGCGAACGAGGCGGTGCTGGCGCTGCTGCAGGAGCGGGGCATGCTCCTGCGCAGGGAGGATTACCATCACAGCTACCCTCACTGCTGGCGCAGCAAGTCGCCGATCATCTTCCGGGCGATGGACCAGTGGTTCATCCGGATCGACCACGGCGGTTTTCGGGAGCGGGCCCTCTCGGCCATCGGGCAGGTGCGATGGCTGCCGGAGTGGGGCCGGAACCGGATCGAGGCGGCGGTCCAATCGCGGCCGGACTGGTGCATTTCGCGGCAGCGGTCCTGGGGAGTGCCGATCCCGGCCTTTTACGATGCGAGCGGGCAGCCGATCCTCGATGCCCGGATCATCCGGAAGGCGGCCGATTCGATCGAGCGGCACGGATCGAACTGGTGGTATGACCGGCCGTTCGCGGAGATCTGGGCCGCGGTGCGCCCGGCCGACTGGTCCGGGGCCGAGCCGGCGGCGCAGTCGTGGGACACGCTGGATGTGTGGATCGATTCCGGATCGTCCTCGCGGAGCGTGCTGATGCGCCGTCCGGAGCTTCAGCGAGACGGCGAGGAGGCTGGCGAGGCATGGCGGGCGGATTTGTATCTCGAGGGCAGCGACCAGCACCGGGGCTGGTTCCAGTCCTCGCTGCTGCTTTCGCTGGCCGCCCATGGAGCGCCCCCGTACCGCGCCGTGCTGACCCACGGGTTCATGGTGGACGCCGATCGGGAGAAGATCTCGAAGAGCCGGCAGGGGCAGGGCGGGTATGAAAAGCCGCAGACGGCCGAGGCGTATGTCGGCAAGTACGGGGCGGACGTGGTCCGCCTCTGGGTCGCCTCGCAGGATTACCGCAACGACGTGGTGGTGAGCGAGGAGCGCATCGCCAAGGTCGGCGAAACCTACCGGCTGATCCGCAACGCGATCCGGTTTCAGCTGGGCAACCTCTACGATTTCGATCCGGCGCGCGACGCGGTGGCCCCCGAGCGGATGACGGGGCTGGACCGGTGGGTGCTCGAGGCGTTTCGGGATTTGGAGATCGAGGCCGCCCGGGCGTATGATGCGCACGAGTTTCATTCGGTCTACCAGAAGATCAGCCAGTTCGTCGCAGTCGAGCTGTCGGCGGTCTACCACGACGTGGTGAAGGACCGGCTCTACACCGACCCGGCCGGCTCGCCGCGCCGGCGGTCGACCCAGACCGCACTGTATCGTCTGGCGACCGGGCTGTGCCGGATGCTGTCGCCGATTCTGGTGTTCACGGCCGACGAGGCATGGGAGCATCTGCCGGGGGCCCGCGGGGAGGACTCGGTGCATCTGGCGGATTGGGATCCGGAGGGATGGTCCAGGCCGGAGGCGGAGCAAGCGGCGTGGCGGAAGCTGTTCGAGATCCGGTCGGCGGCGCTGGCGGAGCTGGAAAAGGCCCGCCAGGCCAAGGCCATCGGGAAATCCCTCGAAGCCCGCCTGGCGCTGCGCTGTTCCCCGGAGGAACAGGCGGCGATCGCGCCCCGCCAGGAGGAGCTGCGGGAGCTGCTGAACGTCTCGCAGCTCGAGATCGAGGCGGCCGCGGACGGTGTCCGGAGCCTGACGGTGGAGAAGGCGCAGGGCCGGAAGTGCGAGCGCTGCTGGCACTGGGAGCCGACGGTTGGCGCGCATGTGGGCCATCCCGGGCTTTGCAGCCGGTGCATCCAGGCGGTGTCGGATGCCGCGGGGGCCGTGGGAGGGAATTGACACAAGGATGGGATGCGATGGATCGGCTGGCAAGAAATCTGCTGCGAAAAATATTGCACAGGTTTGGCGGAGTATGGCTTTATCGTGTCATGCGTGGATGTGGCCAAAGCATTGGCGAGGAGGTGGAAGGTCCAGGAGGCCGTGCACCGGCCGGCTCGAGGAGAGGAGCCCGATGAGGGCCTATGAGCCGAGCCCGCATGCGGATCGTATATGGCGGGCATGTGCAGGGGGTGGGTTTTCGGTATACCGTGAAGTCGCTGGCGCCGGGCTATGAGGTGACGGGGGGCGTTCGGAACCTGCCCGACGGGCGGGTCGAGTTGATCGCAGAAGGCGCACGGGAGGAACTGGATGCGCTGGCGCAGTCAGTGATGGATTCCGGGTTGGGTCCGTTGATTCGGGACGTGGAGATGCATTGGGAAGAGGCGCAGGGTGGAATGCGCGGGTTTGAAATATTGCCTTGAGTGATATGGCGATGAAGTATGCATTGATAGCCGACATCCACTCCAACCTGGAGGCGCTAGAAGTCGTATTGGCCGACGCCAAGCAGGAGGGGTGCACCCATTACGCCTGCCTGGGGGATATTGTCGGCTACAACGCCAACCCGAAGGAGTGCCTGGACATCATCCGCCGGATGAACATGCCGTGCATCCGCGGCAACCATGACGAATACTGCTCCACGGATGCCGAGCTGGAAGGATTCAATCCGTACGCCCGGGAGGCGATCAACTGGACCCGCCATCATCTGACCGAGGACGATCGCACCTGGCTGCGGGGCCTGAAGTACATCCGGCTCTTGGCGAATTTCTCAATTGTGCATGCGACCCTGGATGTGCCGCAGCGATGGGGGTACGTGTTCGACAAGCTGGCCGCGGCGGCCAGCTTCACCTACCAGAACACCGGGGTCTGTTTCTTCGGGCACACGCATGTCCCGGTGGCGTTCGTGCGGGACAACGTCGTGCGCGGCGGCACGTTCTCGAAGTTCAAGATCGAGCCTGGCAAGAAATATTTCATCAACGTGGGGAGCGTGGGGCAATCCCGGGACGGGGTGGCCAAGGCGACGTACGTGATCTACAGCGTGGACGACGGCGTGGTGGATCTGCGGCGGCTCGATTACGAAATCCCCAAGACCCAGGCGAAGATTCGGGCGGCGGGTTTGCCGGAGCGGCTGGCGGAGCGCCTGGCCCACGGCAAGTAACCGATGGCTGTCTTCCGCCGCGCGGCGTCCATAGCCGGCCGCATCGCGTGAGAATCCTCATCCTCAAGCCCAGTTCTCTCGGCGACGTGGTCAATGCGATCCCGGTGTTGCGCCTGATCAAGCGCAGGGATCCGGCCGCGTCGGTCTACTGGTGGATCAACGTCGAGCTGGCCTCGCTGCTCGAAGGGGACCGGGACCTGGATGGGGTGATCTTGTTCGATCGCCGGCACTGGGGATCGCCATGGCGGTGGCCGGAGGCGGTCGCGAGCGTGCGGCGGGTCCGCCGGATGGGCTTTGACGTGGTGCTGGATCTGCAGGGCCTGCTGCGGAGCGGGCTGATGGCGTGGCTGGCCAACGGCGCAATGACGGTGGGAGTTGACGATCCGCGCGAAGGCGCGCCCGCGTTCTACGATGTGCGCGTGCCGCGCCCGGAGGGCCGGCCGCATGCGGTGGACTGGTGCCTGGCGGCGCTGGGGCCGCTGGGGGCGCCCGTCGCATGGGATTTCGACTGGCTCCCGATCCGGGCGGAAGTGGTGGACGCAATCCGGCGGCGCTGGCCGATCGGGGATCATCCGTGGCTGGCGGTCCAGCCCGGGGCGCGCTGGCTGAACAAGCGGTGGCCGGCGGAGCATTTCAGGGCATTGGTGCGGCGTTTGACCCAGGGCCGGCCGGACCTGCGCGTGGCCATTCTGGGCGGCGCTGCGGAGCGGGAGCTGGCGGAGGCGGTGCGGCAGGGGGCGCCGGACCGCTGCTTGAATCTGGCCGGGGCGACCACGCTGTGGGAGATGATCGAGTGGATTCGGTTGAGCTCGATGATGGTGACCAACGACACGGGGCCGATGCACATTGCGGCGGCCCTGGGGCGGCCGGTCGTGGCGGTGTTCGGCCCGACCGATCCGCTGCGAACCGGCCCGTACGGGCAGGTCGGGCATGTGCTTCAGGAAGCTCTAGCCTGCGCGCCATGCCGGCAGCCCCGATGCCGCCATGATCCGCCCGTGGAATGCCTGACCCGGCTCAGCCCCGAGCGGGTGGCGGAGGCGGTCGAGAGACGATGGGCATCTGGATCTGCCTGCTGACATCGACGGCGGCTCGCAGCTCCGCCGGTTGCGGCGGCTGGATATTGGCGCTTGTCAATGCGCCGGGAGTGCCCGAGATTGAAACCGATGAAAGGGATGTCGATCCGGTGGCTGGCCTTGTTGGCATGGCTGGCGGGGTGGGCGGCGAGCGCGCAGGTGCGCGTCGAGGTGGTGATGCCGCGAGATGTCTTCCTGGAAGATGAGCCGGTCCTGGCCGGGATCCGGGTGATCAACCACTCCGGGCGCCCGATCACATTGGGCAAGGACAACCGCTGGCTGCAGATCGCGCTGCAGACGCGAGGAGATCAGGCGGTCGAAGCCAGGGACGAGCTGCCGGCCGTTGGCGAGTTCACCGTCGGCTCGGGGGAGATGGGCACGCGCAAGGTGAACCTGACCCCCTATTTCAACATCCGTTCTCCCGGACGCTACCAGGCGACCGCGCTGGTGCGGATCGAGGAGTGGGACATGGCCGTAGCCAGCGCGCCCGCAGAGTTCAGCGTCATCATGGGGACCAAGCTCTGGGAACAGACGTTCGGGCTGCCGGCGGAGGGCACGGCGGCTGCCGGCCGGCCCGAGTTTCGCAAATACGCGCTGGTCAAAGCCACGACATTGAAGGCCATGTTTCTGTACCTGCGGGTGACGGATGCGGAGGAGACGCGGATCTACTCGGTGCAGCCTGTCGGGCCGCTGGTATCGTCGAGCCGGCCCGAGGCCCAGGTCGGTCCGGGCGGCCATCTGCATCTCCTGAACCAGGTGGGGGCCCGGCGCTTTCAATATTGCGAATATGATTCCAGCGGCGAGTTGCAGGCCCGGCGCAGCTATCAGCACACCGACACGCGTCCATCGCTGCGGGCGACAAAGGATGGGCGGATTGTGGTGGCAGGCGGGATTCGGATGTTGAAGGCGGACGATTATCCGGGCCCGGAACGGGGCCGATTGGACACGCCGGTGGCAGCACCTGTTCCCGCGCCGGCCATGGACCTGGAGGTTCCGCCCCGGAAACGGTAGCCGGCGCCTACTGGAAGCTGGGGTTGGCGGGCTGGACCCCCAGGCCGTGGGGAGAGGCAGCTCGGGCGAACGACAGCCGGCCCAGGTCGGCGGTGACCCCTCGGAAAGGATCGTTCGTGATGAGCAGGCTCCCGTCCAGGTCCAGGTAATCAGCCAGTTCCGCCAGATGCGCCGCGGCGGAGATGAGGAGGCTGGACTCGATCATGCAACCGATCATGGTCTGGAGGCCGGCGCCGCGGGCCGCTTGAAGTGCGCGCATGGCAGCCCGGGGGCCGCCCGCCTTCACGAGCTTGACATTGACCCCGTGGAATCCCTGGCGAGCGGGGGCGATGTCGTTTTCGTCATGATAGGACTCGTCGGCGAAGAGCGGCAGGGGGGAGCGCTCCTTGAGCCAGACTTGGTCGGCGGGATCGGCCGCGGCGGGGAGGGGTTGCTCGACCAGCTCGACGCGCCCGTCGCCGGCTAGCCATTCAAGCCGGCGCAGGGCGAGCTCGCGGGATTTCCAGCCCTCGTTGGCGTCGATGCGAACCCACTTGTCGGGAGCGATCAACCGGACGATCTGCAGGGTTTCCTCGTCATGATCGCCGCCCATTTTAAGTTTGAGGATGGGGTATGGATCGGCAGCCTGGATCTTCCGGCGAAGGATGTCGGGCTCGTCGAGGCCGATGCTGTAGCAGGTGACATGGCGGCCTTCGGTGAAGCCCAGCCCGAGATAGTCGCAGAGGCGGCGTCCGGCGCGGCGGGCCGCAAGATCGACCAGCGCGGTGTTGACGGCGGCCTTGGCCGATCGATGGCCGGTCTCGAGCGATTCGAGGTAATGCTCGACGGCATCGAGGTCGCCGATTCCGAGGCGGGCGGGATCGACCCGCTCGAGGAACTGCCGGACCGATGCGCGCGATTCGCCGTATCGTTCGGGGGGGGCGGCTTCGCCCCAGGCGACCTGGCCCTCGTGCTCGAGGCGGACGAACACCTGGGGCGCAGCGGTCTTGCCCGGGGAGCGGCGCGGTCCTGCAACCGCCCAGGGGAACGCAAGCTGGAGATCGAAATCGTGGAGGGTGAAGCGCATGGGCAAGGATTGCGTTGGGGGTGCGCCAGCCAGGGATCGGAATGCGCCCGCGGATCTTTTGGGATCCGGCGGGCGCGATGCGATCCGGTGGCGGGCGGTTCAGCGCGAAGCGCGCCCGGGCCGGGCCTTGGCGGGCGCTTCCTGGATGAAGACGAACGTCCCTTTCTTGTTGCTCACGATGACATCCGGCCGGCGGTCGCCGTTGAGGTCGGCGGCGGCGACCTGGGTGCCGACGCCGGAGTCGGCATCGATCAGGCGGGGGACGAAGCCGGCGGCGGATCCTCGGCCGACTCGCTGGAACCAATAGAGCACGGCCGGAGCGTCCGATTCGGGATCCGTCGGGGGCGGGTGGGCCCACCAGCGCTTGCCGGTGACGAAATCGCGCCGGCCATCGCCGTCGATGTCGACCAGGGCGAAGGCGTGGATCTGGGTGAACTTGACGCCGTAGGGGCTGTCGGATTCCTTCTCACCCATGAGGAGGTGCTGACGGAAGGAGATGCGGCCTTCGGATCGGACCTGTTCGAACCAGGCCAATCCGTAGCGATGCGGGTCGAGGCAGGTGATCACGTCGTTGAGGCCGTCGTCGTTGACATCATCGACGAGCATTTGTGCGGCGCCGGCGCCGAAGGAGAAATCATGCCGCTTCCAGACGGGGTCGCCGTCGAGCGACGCGGGCTGTTCCCACCAGCCGGTGTGTTCGAGGAAATCCCTCCGGCCATCGCCGTTGAGGTCGCCGACGCCGGCGCCGTGATAATACTTGTGATACTTGCCTTTGGGGGAGATGGGGTGGAATTTCCACGGCTGGGTGGGGCGGGACGGGTCTGGCTGGGCGTAGCCGAGGTAGCCATCGTAGTTGAAGATCAGCTCGGGCCGGCCGTCGCCGGTGAGGTCGTCGAATCCGGGCGATTCGTTGTCGATGACCGGGAAGGCGAGGTGACGGGTCCAGTGGCCGTCGCGGGCGCCCGGATTTTGGTACCAGAATCCGTTCGTGCCGGGCGTGTCGATGGCGAAGATATCCGGGCGGCGATCTCCGTCAAAGTCCCAGACGAACGTGAGGAAATTGTCGGAATAGCCTTTAGGCGCGTACTCCTTGGCGGGGCGGTACTCGAATCGCTCCTGGAAAGCGGGTCCGGCATACCAGAACGGGCCGGCGGCCACATCGACATGCCCGTCGCCATTGAAGTCGCCGTGATAGGCGCCCTCGGCGTAGAACTTGTCGGACAGGACGATTTTGCGGAATGTCACGGGCGAGGTGTCGGCTGCGGGGAGGGCGGAGGCCGCCGCCAGGAGCGCGAGCACAAGAGAGGCGAGGCGTCGTTCGTTCATGGCTAATCTCTGGCAGGCCGATTTCGTTTGGTCAAGGGAGATGAGGCGATCGGGCGCTTTTCCTTGGACAGGAGGCGGATCTCCTCGATCCGGAGCGTGGGATCGGCGGACTTGCACATGTCGTAGAGAGCCAGAGCGGCGACGGCCACGCCGGTCAGGGCTTCCATTTCGACGCCGGTCTTCGCGGTGGCGGCGACCGTGCATCGGATCTCGATCGCGCTGGCGGCCGGGGCGATATCGAGGGCGACCTGTTCGATCGCGATGGTGTGGCACAAGGGGATGAGATCGGCGGCGCGTTTGGCGGCCTGGATGCCGGCCACTTGTGCTACGGCGAGGGCATCGCCCTTGGGAAGGGAGCGCGCGCGCAAGGCATCGAGGGTCGATGGGCGGCAGATCAATCGGCCGGCGGCGGTTGCCTGGCGCCGGGAGATGGGTTTGCCGCCCACGTGAACCATGCGGACGTTCCCCCGCGGGCCGATGTGGGAGAAGGGGGCCCCGGCGGGGCGGTTGCCGCGGCGGATCGCTTTCGCTCTCATCGGGTGGCATTCCCTGCCATAACGCATGGGCCGGCGTCGAGGCCAAAAAGAGCGGGGCTGCGCGGTCGATGAGGGGGGCGAGAATCGTGGTGGACAACCGGCGGACGGAGGGTCTTTAATCGGGGCGACAACCTATGAAATCCACTCTTTCACGCCGGGTGTTCCTGCGTCGAAGCGCTCAATGCCTGGTCCTGGGGATCGGGCTGCCGCAGGTGGCGCGGAATTCGGTGTTGGGTCGCGGCGCGGAGGCATCGCCGGCCAACCGCATCCTGGCAGGCTGCATCGGCACGGGGCCGCAGGGCCAAGGCGTGATGCGATCGTTCCTGGCCCAGCCGGATGTCCGGATCGTGGCGATCTGCGATGTCAAGGACGAGCAGCAACAGCAGGCCCGGGACGCCGTGAACAAGCGCAACGGCGACGCGGGCTGCGCGGTCTGCCGGGATTTTCGGGAGCTGCTGGCGCGCCCGGATATCGAGGTGGTGCTGGTCGCCACGCCGGATCACTGGCACGTGCCGATCGCCATCGCCGCGGCGCGGGCCGGCAAGGACATGTATCTGGAAAAACCAATGGGGCTGTCGATCGCCGAAGATCAGAAGCTCCGGACGGCGATTCAGGAGCATCGCCGGGTGTTCCAGTTCGGCACCCAGCAGCGGTCGAGCGACCAGTTCAGGCTGGCGTGCGAGCTGGTGCGCAACGGGAGGATTGGCGCCTTGCGCGAGATCAACGTCTGGTGCGCGGCGAGCCAGCCGGGCGGGTCCGACCGGCCGATCCCAGCGCCGCCGGGCATCGATTACGACCTGTGGCTGGGGCCGGCGCCCTACACCCCTTACACCGAAGGCAAGTGCGCGGCGAACAACAAGACCTGGTGGTTCAATTACGATTACGCGCTGGGATTCGTCGCCGGCTGGGGGGTCCACCCCCTCGATATCGCATTGTGGGCAACGGACGCCTTTCGCCAGGGGACGCTCGAAGTGGAAGGGCGGGCGGTGATTCCCACCCAAGGAGCCTGCAACACCGCGGTGGCCTGGGAGGTGGTGTTCCGATGCGCCAACGGGGTGAAGATGACGTACAAGGGCAACCGGAACGGCTTCACGGAATCGCTGCCCATGAACGATCTCTCCGCCTGGGCCAGCCGATACGGCCGAATCGTCGATCATGGCACGGCGTTCGAGGGGAGCGAAGGCTGGATCCTGGTGGATCGCAGCGGGATTCGCACCCGCCCGGAACGGCTGATCGAGGAGAAGTTCGGATCGGACGACGTCCGGCTGGCTCGCAGCTCGAATCATGTGCGCAACCTCCTGGATAATGTCCGATCCCGAGGCCGGACCATCTGTCCGGTCGAGGAGGCGTTCGAGGCCGATCTTCTCTGCCATCTGAGCGACATCGCCACCCGGCTCGAACGCCCCCTGAAATGGGATCCCATCCGCGAGTCCTTTGTGGACGATGCGGAAGCGAACCGCCGCCTGGGGCTGCGCCCGATGCGCCCGCCGTGGCAGGTGTAGAGCCGGGCTGCCGATGCGCTGGCGTGCACGGCGCGCTCCCCAGCCTTTGGGGGTGGCGCAGGCTTGTGACAGGAGGGGGATGCGCGATGAATGCCGCGCTCCTGCAAGCCGTCGCGCCCCGGTTAGCCGAGGTTTGAAAGAAAAACGGCGCCCGCGGATGGGACGCCGTTTCGATGAAGGGGCTGGATCTACTTCTTCCGGCTGCCTTTGCGGGCGGGCTTGGCGGATTTAGCCGGCCGGGCGGGCTTGGCGGCGCGGGCCGGGCGGGCAGCGGGCCGGGGGGCCTGGAGCTCCTCGAGGGCGGCCTGGGCGGCGGCAAGGCGAGCCACCGGCACGCGGAAGGGCGAGCAGCTCACGTAGGAGAGCCCGGCCTTGTGGCAGAATTTGACAGTCTCGGGATCGCCGCCGTGTTCGCCGCAGATGCCGAGCTTGATGTCGGGACGGGACTGGCGGCCTTTCTCGACCGCAATCTTCATGAGCTGGCCGACGCCGGTCTGGTCGATGGTCGCGAACGGATTCTTGCGGACAATCTCCAGCTCCTGGTATTTGGCCAGGAAGCTGCCCGCGTCATCGCGGCTCATGCCCAGCGCGGTCTGGGTGAGGTCGTTAGTCCCGAAGCTGAAGAACTGGGCGGTTTGGGCGATCTCGTCGGCCGTGAGGGCGCCGCGGGGGACCTCGATCATGGTGCCGACGAGGTAATCGATCTTGACTTGCTGCTCTTTCATGACCTCCTGCGCGACGCGATGGACGACATCGACCTGGAGGTCGAGCTCCTTCTTGAACCCGACCAGGGGTATCATGATTTCGGGTTTGACCTTGACGCCCTCCTTTCGGACCTGGGCGGCGGCCTCGAAGACCGCGCGCGCCTGCATCTCCGAGATTTCGGGATAGATGATCCCCAGGCGGCAGCCGCGGAAGCCGAGCATCGGATTGAACTCGTGGAGCTCGCTGACGCGCTGCTGGATCCTCTCGATCGAGATGCCGATCTTGGCGGCGAGGTCTTGTTGCGAGGCCTCGTCGTGCGGGAGGAACTCATGGAGCGGCGGATCGAGGAAGCGGATCGTGGCGGGCAGACCTTTGAGTTCGCGGAAGATGCCCGCGAAATCCTCGCGCTGGAACGGCAGGATCTTGGCAAGGGCCTTCCGGCGGTCGCCGACGTTCTCGGCGAGGATCATCTCGCGCATGGCGTCAATGCGGTTGCCTTCGAAGAACATGTGCTCGGTACGACAGAGGCCGATGCCGCGGGCGCCGAAGGCGACGGCGTTGGCGGTCTGGGCGGGGTTATCGGCGTTGGTTCGCACGTGGAGGCGGGTGACCTTATCGCACCAGTCCATGAGCTTCTTGAAGTTCTGGAACGTCGGGCTCTCGCTGGGAGCGAGCGATTTCTCGATCAGGACCTGCACGACCTCGGAGGCGGCGGTTTTGATATCGCCAGGGTAGACCTCGCCGAGCGTCCCGTTGATCGAGATGTAGTCGCCCTCCTTCAGGGTGACATTGGCGGCGGTGACCGTGCGGGCATCGTAATCGATCTGAAGCGATTGGGCGCCGCAGACGCAGACCTTGCCCATCTGGCGGGCGACCAGGGCGGCATGGGAGCTGACGCCGCCTCGAGCGGTGAGGATCCCTTCGGCGGCGATCATGCCGCGGAGATCTTCGGGGGATGTCTCGAGCCGCACCATGAGGACCTTCTCCCCTTTGTGGGCGGCCTCGACGGCGCGGTCGGCGTTGAGATACAGGTGGCCGGAGGCGGCGCCGGGCCCGGCGGGAAGGCCGGTCGCGATGCACTTGGCTTCCTTGACGGCCTTGCGGTCGAAGATGGGCGCCAGGACCTGGTCCAGCTGGTCGGCGGGGACGCGGCGGATCGCAGTCTGCCAGTCGATGAGCTTCTCTTTCTGCATCTCGACGGCAAAACGGAGCGCGGCGATCCCGGTGCGCTTGCCGTTGCGGGTTTGCAGCATGAACAGCTGCCCCTCCTGGATGGTGAACTCGAAGTCCTGGACGTCTTTGAAATGCTTCTCGAGGGTGTTGCGGACCTGCTCCAGCCTGGCGAAAGCCTCGGGCAGATGCTTGTTGAGCTGGGCGACCGGCTCGGGGGTGCGGACGCCGGCGACCACGTCCTCGCCCTGGGCATTGATCAGAAACTCGCCGTAGAACACCTTCTCGCCGGTGGCAGGATCACGGGTGAAGGCGACGCCGGAGCCGGAGTTCTCGCCGGTATTGCCGAAGACCATGGCCTGGACGTTGACGGCGGTGCCCCACTCGTGGGGGATGCCGTACTTGCGGCGGTAGACGATGGCACGGTCGTTCATCCACGAGCCGAACACGGCCCCGATGGCCCCCCGAAGCTGATCCCAGGGCGAGGCCGGAAAATCCTTCCCGGTCCGCTCCTTGACAAGAGCCTTGAAACGGCGGATCAGCTCCTGCAGATCGTCGACTGTGAGCCGGGTGTCCTCAACGTTGTGATCGTGGTAGCGCTCTTCCTTGAGGGTGCCGATGACAACCTCGAAGGGCTCGTGATCCTCGCTGGGCAGCTTCTGGACGCCGAGGACGACGTCGCCGTACATCTGGATGAAGCGGCGGTAGCAATCCCAGGCGAAACGCTCGTTGCGGGTGGCTTGGACCAGGGCGAGGACGGTCTGATCGTTGAGGCCCAGGTTGAGAATGGTGTCCATCATGCCGGGCATCGAATCCCGGGCGCCGGAACGAACCGCCAGCAGGAGCGGCATGGCGGCCTGGTCGCCGAAACGGGTCCCCATGATTTGCTCCATGCGGGCGACGCTGGCGCGGATCTGCGCGTCGAGGTCTTTGGGATAGGTCCGCCGGTTGGCGTAATAGTAGGTGCAGACTTCCGTGGTGATCGTGAATCCGGGAGGCACGGGCAATCCGATGCGGGTCATCTCGGCGAGGTTGGCGCCTTTGCCGCCGAGGAGGGCCTTCATCGAGCCATCGCCATCGGCTTGCTTGTTGCCGAAGAAGTAGACGTACTTGGGTGCTTTCGCTGCTTTAGCCATAGATCAGGTTCCGTTCAGTTGTGTCGGTCGAAAGGTCGAAGACCAGCGGGGGACTGTAACAAAGGGAAGGAGACTGTCAACGGCTGAGTTCGCCCAGGAGATCGAGGAGGGCGGCGGCGGCGGATTCGGCGGCGATTTCCCGCAGGCAGCGGGAATCGATCGGGCAGGTGGGCCGGAAGCAGGGCGCGCAGGGCGCAGCCGACCGCAGAAGGCGGTGGCGCGGATCCCCCGGCAGCCCCGGACCAGTGAATGCCGGCGAGGTGCTGCCGAACGGGACGACCACCGGGGTGCCGACGGCTGCGGCCACATGCATGGGGCCAGTGTCGTTGGTCAGGAGCGCGCGGCAGGCCCCCAGCAGGACGCAGAGATCGCGCAGGGACGTCCGGCCCGCCAGGTTCGCAATCGCAGGGGATGAGCCCCCGGCATCCGATGCCTCGACGGCGCCGGCGATCTCCTCGCATGCCGCGCGGTCCGAGCCCCCGCCGAACAGGAGCCAATGCACCCTGGCTCGGGCGGATACCCGGCGAACGGTGTCAACGAACCGGTCGACCGGCCACCGCTTCGCGGGGCCGTATTCGGCGCCGGGATTCAGACCGACATAGCGCGCGCCGGATGATGGCTCCAGCGCAAGCCCGAGCCGGCCCAGAACGGCCGCCGTTTCCCGAGAGGAGACCCGCAAGCAGGGCGGCATGGGAGACGGATCGGCGCCGATGGAGGCGGCCAGATGCAGGTAGTGAAAGACATGGTGCGCGGCGGCGGGCGGCGCCGGAGAGGTTGGGGGGTGGAGGAGGGCGCGGCGGATGGCAGCGGCAGATCTCTTTTTCATGCGGGGGATGCCGGGCCGCGGCTCGATGGGATGGGTGAGGAACCCAGCCCGCCAGCGTCCTGCCAGGCCAGCGCGGAAGGGAATCCGGGCCAGCCACAGCTCGAGGGCCGACCGGGCCGAGTTGGGGAAGATGAGCCCCAGCTCGAATCCGCCCGACCGGAGGCGGCGGCCGATCTGCCAGCATGACTCGGATGGATCAAAGGAGATCATCTGGTCGAGCGCGGGATGATCGATCCACAGGCCGGCCAGTTTGGCCGGCGTCAGCAGGGCGATGTGCCAGCGGGGGAACGCCTGGCGGAGCCGCATCATCGCGGGAGTCGTCATGATGGCGTCGCCCAGCCAGTTCACGCCGCGGATCAGGAGGCGGCGGGGGGCGGTGTCATCCCGCCGAGGAAGCGGTGGGCGCATGATGCGTTGGCGCCGGGGTTGGGCGCGGCCGGGTCCGGGCCGGTTTCCAGCGGTTATGGACCCAGAACCAGTTGGCCGGGTCCCGGAGCACGGCGCGTTCGAAGTCCCGGTTGACATCCTGGGTGAGCTCGACCACCGATCGGAGGCGCCCCTCGTCGCGGAGGGGGATTTCGCGGCCGACCTCGAACGACCAATGGGCAAGCCGGTTTCGAAAGCAGTAAGCCGTGAAGAGCCGGGCGTTGTAGCGGCGGGCGAAGATGGCCGGAGCCGGGCTCGTCGAGCATTCATGCCCCAGGAAAGGCAGGCGGATCCCGTGGCGGCCCGCATGCTGGTCGGCTAGAAGGCCGAGCATGAATCCGCGCTCGGTAAAGGCGGCCCGGAGCGCGGCGGCGTCCGTGCGGCGGTCGAAATACATGCATCCGGTGCGCTCCCGCAACGACTTGAGCAAGCGGTTCAGGCCAGGCTGGCGGAGCCCGCGGTAGGTGGTGGCGCCGCGGAAGGCGGGTTCGAACTGGGGATAGCGGGCGTAGAGCTCGAAGTTGCCAAAGTGGCCGATCGCGATGACGCAGCTGCGCGGGCCGCGTTCGTCGCGGTCGGTCAAAAACTGGTCCGTGCCCAGGAAGCTGAGATGGTGCCGGATTTGGTCGGCCGACATCGCGGCGGTCCGGATGGCGCAGGCGTAATTCTCGCCGAGGCGCCGGAAGTGCTCGCGATTGAGCTGGGCAAGCTGCTGGGGGGAGCGGGTGGCGCCGAAGGCGAGCCGGAGGTTGTCGCGTGCGATGCGGCGGTGCCGGACGTCGAGGACAAAGGCGGCGGCGCCGGCGGCGCGGCCGAGCCGGGCTGCCCATGCCAGGGGCAGCTGCTGGACGCCGGACACCAGCGCTCGAGCCAGGAGATAGAGGATCGTGTCCACGGTTTCAGCGAAAGCAGATCTGGCGCACGCAATCCTCGAATCCGCTGGCGCCGTGGAGGATGCGGATCTCGACCCGCATGAAATAGATGGGGAGGTCGCGGCGGTCGAGCTTGGGGAAGCGGACGGCGTCCTTCTGGGTGGTGACGATGGCGAGGGCTTGGCGTTTCTTGCTGCGATTGATGAAGTTGAGCACCTCTTGCTGGGTGAATCGGTGGTGATCGGCGAAGCGTTTGCTGTAGACCAGCTCGGCGCCAAGGGCTGCCAGGCTATGCTCGAAGCTGTCCGGCTGGGCGATACCGCTCAGCGCCGCCAGGGGGCGGCCATTGACGAAGTCCAGCCCCTGGCGTTCGCCGGTGAAGAGATCCTCGAAATAGAGAGGGTGATGGACGCATTCGATGATGGCGGCGCGGGGGTTGAGCTGGGCGAGGCGGGCGCGGAGCTCGGTGCTGCGGCCGTTGCTCTTGGTGATGAAGATCGTGCCGGCCCGGGCCAGGTGCGAGGGGGGCTCGCGCAGCGTCCCGCGGGGCAGCAGGAAGCCGTTGCCGAACGGCTGCTGGCCGTCGACCAGGACGATGTCGCGCCGCCGGCCACGCAGTTTCCAGTATTGAAACCCGTCATCCAGCAGGAGGGTGTCGCACCCGTATTTCTCGATCGCGTAGCGGCCGCTCTTCACGCGGTCCTTGTCCACCAGGACCACGACGTCTTTGAGGTTGGTGGCGAGCATGTAGGGCTCGTCGCCCGCGGTCTCCGAATCGAGCAGGAGTGATTTCCCGTCGGAGACGATGCGGGGCGGGGTGGCGTCCTGGCGAAACAGGATCCGGTTCCAGAGGCGGCGGCGCAGGGGCGGAGGTTTCGACCGGTAGCCGCGCGAGAGGATGGCGACGGTGCGGCCTTGCTCCTGGAGGGCGCGGGCGAACTTCTCGACCACAGGAGTCTTGCCGGTGCCGCCCACGGTGAGGTTGCCGATCGCGATGACCTGGACGCCCAGGGTCGAGTCGCGCAGGATCCGGACGTTGTAGAGGAACCGGCGGAACTTGACGGCCAGCGCGAAGAGTTTGGACAGGATGTAGAGGGCGGCGCGAAGGGCCGCGGCCCTCTTGCCACGGCGCTCTCCGGATATCACCTCGAGCACGAAAGTCTCGGCGTTCTCCGTCCGACTGCGGAACCATTCGCGCATGCAAGCGCCAGTTTGCCAAGGGCGCCCCGAGGGAGCAAGGGCAAGTCGCAAGCCCAATTCGAATCCGGGGATCAGGGCGGCGCGAACGAGCGGCGTCTTTTCGGCATCGCGCGCGCACGCGGCGCTTGCATTCTGGCTGCGGAAGCCTGATGCTGGGCTGAGTCGAGGCTGCGGCGCCGCCGCGGCAGTGAACGCATGAGCAACGAAACGAATCAAATCGACCTGGACCTGCATTTCTTGCCGGCATGGGCCCAGCAATCGGCTGAAGTCAACCGGTATGCTGATTACGAGGGCGACACAGGGGCAAGATCGGACCGGCGCCGCGGCGATCGCCCCCCCTTCCGGGGGCGTTCGGAGGGGCCGCGGCGCGAAGGTCCAAGGCCTGAAGGGCGCCCCATCGAAGGCAGGCGGGAAGGCCGGCCTGAGCGGCGGCCGGATCGGCCCGGCCGCCCCGGGTGGCAGCGGCAAGGCGGCCCGGGCCGGGGCGACCCCCGGGAGCGCCGCGAAGCCCCCCCGCCCTTGCCGCAGGTCGAGGTGAACATCGTGCCCGAAGAGCACGGCGTGGCCGGCCTCGCCCGGCAGATCAAGCTGACTGGACGAGCCTACCCGCTGTTCGACATCGCCCAGTTGATCCTCAAGAAACCCGAGCGCTACGATGTGCGGTTCGCCGTGATCAAGAAGGCCGAGGGCCAGATTGCGCAGCCGCTGTTCCTGTGCTCGCTGGATGACAGCCTCTGGCTGTCCGAATCGCAGGCGGCCGAGCACGTGCTGCGGCGGCACTTCGACACGTTCTACCAGACCGATAAAATCCCCGCCGAAGCTCCGAAGGGGGTGTTCACCTTCGTGGCACAGTGTGGCATCAGCGGCGTGATCCTGGGCCCGCCCAACTACCACGATTACCAGACCAAGCTGCGCCGCCTCCACGCCGAGCGGTTCGCCCACATGCCCTTCGAGGCCTACCGGGCCCGCGTCCGGATCGTCCGGGACGAGGCCGTCGTCAAGCAATGGCTCGAGGAACAGAGTTTCCGGTTCGAGTACGTCTGCCTGAACGTGCCGGACCCGCTCAAGCTCCAGAGCCGCGAGGAGGTCGAGAAGCACTTCCGCGAAACGCATCTCCCCAACGTGGTCCAGCAGGTCGAAAGCCACATGATGAATGGCGCCGCCGCCCGATCGCTGCCCAGCGGCCCGATGCAGGCGCTGGTCCGAGCGGCCTACGAAGACCAGCGGCGCTTTCCGCTCCGGCTGGCCACCGTGCTCAGCCAGATGTTCGCGGCCGAGGGGCTCCAGTTCTTCAAGGTCAACAAGGCCGTCACGCATGTCTCCGTCGCACGCCCGCGCCACCTCGATATCACCTCCGCCCCCGTATCGGACGGTATCAAGCGGATCATGATCTTCATCCTGGAGCATCCGGGATGCAATCGGCGGCAGCTGATCGAGACCTTGGCGCCGCCGCCGCCTCTGCCCATCGTTCCACCCACACCCCCGCCGATGCCCGGCCTCGAGGCTCCGGCACCAGCGCCGGCACCCGCCGAGCCCCAAGCCGCAGAGACACCCCAAGGCGCCCAGCCTGCCGAAGCCGCCGCACCCCAGGGGCAAGGAGCCCAACCTGCAGGAGCCGGCACGGGCGAACCACCGCCGACCGAAGAGATGAAGGCGGTGATCGGAGATCTGCATTGGCTGGTTCACCAGGGACATGTGATCGAGTTCGCCAACGGCTCGCTCGAGACCGCAAAACCGCCGCCGCCACCCCCTCCGCCCCGGCCGCCCAAACCGCCGCCTCCTCCGAAGGCTGATCCGACGGCAGCGCCCGCCGATGCAGCGGCCCCGGCCGCGCCGGCCGCGGGTGATTCTGCCACGGCTGCGGTGGAGCCCGCGTTCACGGCGCCGCCTGAACCGCCGGCCGACAGCACCGCCGCGCCTGAAGCGGCTGCGCCGCCATCTCCAGCCGATACGGCTCCGGCCGCCATCGCTGAACCCGGGCCGTTGCCGGCCGAAGAGCAGCCCGCGGCCGCCCAGCCGCCCCCAGAGCCGCCACCAACAGCGTAGCCAAGTTCAGTCGGGAGGCCGCAGATCCGGAAATTGTTGTCCGGCCGGCGAGCCGTTGGCGGGAAGCCGTGTGCGCCTCATTGGATGTCTTTGAGTCGAAAGAGAAAGGATTGCATCCATGAAACGGAATCGACATGCATCATCGGGAGTCTCACCTCTGCAAGCCGGCCGGGGAGGGCGCGGCAGGTTCACGGCTCGAGCCATCGGGATCATCGGGCTCTGGATGGCGGCCGCCACGGGATGGAGCGCCGGCTTGGAGCTGGCCTACCGGGACCTGGTGGGGCGGTTGACGGATCTGGAGATCTTGACGCAGCCGCCGGTCGAGGGAGAGCGTTGCGAACAGTGGTCGAGCTACGACCGCGCCAGCCGCTGGGACGCCGCGACCGGCAAATATGCGGGTTGGGATGCCAATGGCGATGGAGGCGGCTACATCCGCAAGGAGGGCGACTCGTTCGTGCTGGCCGAGATGGCCGGACCCGGCTGCATATGGCGGATATGGTCCGCCTTGCCCGAGAAGGGCCATGTCCGCATCTATCTGGATGGCGCGGCCGCGCCGGCTGTGGATCTGCCGTTCGTGGGCTATTTCGATCGCGAGAACGAGCCGTTCACCCGGCCTGCTTTGGTGCACACCGTGGCCCGCGGCTGGAACAACTACACGCCGATCCCCTACCAGAAATCGTGCAAGATCGTCGCGGATGCGGGGTGGGGCAAGTATTACCAGTTCGTCTACAGCACGTTTCCGGCTGGCACGCGGGTTCCGACATTCCGGCGGGCGGTCACCGCGGCGGACGCGCGAGCGCTGGATGAGGCCAACGCAAGGCTCGAGGCGGGAGATCGATTCGCCCCCAGGATCCCGGCCGGCAGCCCGATCGAGAGATACCGCCCCGTGGTCCGCGTGGGGCCGGGAAAGCGGGCCGTCATTGCGCGGCTGAGCGGCGCCGGCGCAATCGTCAATTTCCGCGCGCGGCTGGATCTGCCGGAGTCGCCGGCGGATCGGACCGTGCTGCGGGAGCTCGCCCTGCGGATGGCCTGGGATGGCGAGTCGTCGCCGAGCGTCTGGTCGCCATTGGGGGATTTCTTCGGGACGGCAGCCGGCGCCAACCGGTATGAATCCCTCCCGCTGGGGCTGGCCGAGTCCGGCTGGTGGTATTGCCACTGGTGGATGCCGTTTGCCGATGGCGCCCTGCTCGAGATCGAGAACGACGGCTCGGAGGAGCGCGCCATCGAATTCGAGGTGGACCGAGTCCGCTGGCCGCGCGAGCAGGCGGAGGGCCGCGCGCGGCTTCACGCCAAATGGCATCGGGACGCCTTCCTGCCCGCCGAGCCGGAGCGGGCGATCGACTGGACCATCCTCGACACGGCCGGCCGCGGGCGCTTCGCGGGAGTCATGCTGCACGTCTGGAACCCCCGGGGCTCGTGGTGGGGCGAGGGAGACGAGAAGTTCTTCGTCGATGGCGAGAAGTTCCCATCGACGATCGGCACCGGCTCGGAGGATTATTTCGGATATGCATGGTGCGATCCGGCCTTGTTCCAGAACGCGTTTCACAACCAGACCATCTCGATGGGCAACAAAGGCCATGTCTCCGTGAACCGGTGGCATATCGCCGATGCTATCCCGTTCCAGAAATCGTTTGCGGGGTTTATCGAGAAGTATTATCCGAACCGCCGGCCGACGCTCTATGCCGCAGTGGCCTATTGGTATCTGATGCCCGGAGGCCGGGACCCGTATGAGCCCCTGCCGCTGAGCGAGCGCGCCGGCTACTGGACCGAGATCGCCGCCTGGAAAGCCCCGGGCGCCATCGAGGGCGAACAGCTCCGGATCCTGCGCAAGACTGCCGGCAACCCGCACGAGCAGTCCCTCGACCAATTCGACGGCCAATGGAGCAATGACGCGCATTTGTGGTGGATTCAGGCCAAACCGGGCGACCAGCTCGACCTGGCCATCCCCGTCCGGCAAACCGGAAAATATCTCCTGTCCGTCCAGATGACCCGCGCGCCCGATTACGGCATCGTCCAGCTGCGTCTCGACGGCGCCGACCTGGGCCGACCCATCGATCTCTACCACCCCAGCGTGGCCCCGACGGGATTGCTGAATCTGGGCGAGCACGCCCTCTCCGCCGGCCAACACCGGCTCACCATCGAGATCGTGGGCGCCAATGCCCAGGCCAAGAAATCCTACATGGCCGGCATGGATTATGTGAAGCTCGACCGGCTCGATCCATGACCGGTCGGTCACGATCGCCTGCCCCATCCGAATGCACCGCCATGCCAGCTTATCCTTCCGCGAGCTTCCCCGCGTATCGCATGCGCCGGCTCCGGCGGACGCCCATGCTCCGCCGGTTGGTGGCCGAGACCAGGATCAGCGCTGACCAGCTTGTCTGGCCGTGTTTTGCCCGGCCCGGCCGGCGGCAGCGCCGGCCTGTCCCCACCATGCCGGGGGTGTTCCAGCTCTCCCCGGACGAGCTGGTGCGCGAGGCGGGGCGCGCGGTCGAGGCGGGCGTCCCGGCGCTTCTCCTGTTCGGGATCCCCGCCGCCAAGGATGAGCGCGCCAGCGGCGCCTATGCCCGAAACGGGATCGTCCCCCAAACGATCCGATCCCTCAAGCGCGAGCACCCGGATCTCCTGGTGATCGCGGATGTCTGCCTCTGCGAGTACATGAGCCATGGACATTGCGGCATCGTGCGAACGGGGGCGGGGGGGCCCCGCGTGGACAACGATGCCACGCTCGACCTGCTGGCGCGATCGGCCGTCTGCTACGCCGAGGCCGGCGCAGATCTGGTCGCCCCCAGCGACATGATGGATGGACGCGTCCGGGCCATCCGGGAGGCCCTCGACCGCCAAGGCTTCACCGACACCCCCATCCTATCCTACGCGGCCAAGTTCGCCTCCTCGTTCTACGGCCCTTTCCGCGAGGCGGCCGAATCCGCGCCGCGGTTCGGGGATCGGCGGAGCTACCAAATGGATCCGCGCAACGCCGAGGAAGCCGTGCGCGAGGTGGCGCTGGATATCGCCGAGGGCGCCGACCTGGTGATGGTGAAGCCGGCTCTGGCTTGCCTGGATCTGATCCATCGGGTGAAGACCACCTTCGGATACCCGACCGCAGCCTACGCGGTCAGCGGCGAATACGCGATGATCAAAGCCGCAGCCGAGCGGGGCTGGCTCGACGAGCGGGCCGTGACGATGGAAACCCTGCTGTCAATGCGGCGGGCGGGGGCGGACATCCTGATCACCTACGCGGCGATCGAGGTGGCGCAGTGGCTGCGCGAGGGGTGAAAGCCGAGCTCCGCAGATCCTAGCCGGCCCGAATGATGGCCCACAGGAGAAGACCCACCACGATCACGCCCAGCACGATCCCGGCCACGGTGAACGCCAGGTTGATCTTGTTGCTCTTCTTTCGGAACAGGGCGTCGGTGGGCAGGTTGGCCGGTTTGGCGCCCGGCTCGAGGGAGGACAGCTTGACCCCCGGGTGCGTCGACTCGACGACTTGCTTGGGCTTGGCGGCCGCGCCCTTCTCGTCCTCGAAGCGGAGCTGAATGCCCCCGAGCTGGAGCACTTGGCCGGGCTTGAGCGCTGCCTCCTTCACGCGCTCGCCGTTGATGAACGTCCCGTTGGTCGAGTCGAGATCCCGCACCATGCAATCCGCGCCGCGAAACTGGATCTCGCAGTGGTGGCTCGACACAGAGGGCTCGGGGATCTGAAAAGCATTGTCCTCCACACGACCGATGGTGGTTTTCTCTCCCTTCAGGTCGTAGGAGCGCCCCGCAAAACCCTCAGTCAGCACAACTAGTTTGGCCATAGGACGGTCAGGTGGGTAGAATTATCTTCAGCCGTCCCTCCAAGTCAATCGGTTTTATGTGCCCCCCCGCTTTTTCTCGACCGGCGAGGCCTCCGGATCAGGATTTCTCGATCGTTTGCCGGAACTGATCGAAGAGCGATGTCGTGTCGTGCGGGCCCGGCGAGGCCTCCGGATGATATTGAACGCAGAAGATCGGCCGCTGCCGATGACGCATTCCCTCGACCGTCTGGTCGTTGAGGTTGATCCGATCCACCACGATCTCCGGGGGCAGAGAGGCTGGATCGACCGCAAATCCATGGTTCTGCGAGGTGATCTCGACCTGGCCGGACTCAAGGTTCTTGACCGGCTGGTTCCCGCCGCGATGCCCGAACTTGAGCTTGAACGTCCTCCCACCCATCGCCAGGCCGAGGATCTGGTGGCCGAGACAGATCCCGAAGATCGGAATGCCAGTCGGGATCAGGTCGCGGACTGCCTGGACCGCGTACCCGAGCGCCGCAGGGTCGCCCGGCCCATTCGACAGGAAAATGCCTGCTGGCCGATGGGCAAGCGCATCCGCGGCCGGCGTGTGGGCCGGCACAACCCGGACCTGGAACCCCCGCTGGCGCAACCGCCGCAGGATGTTGTATTTGATCCCGAAATCGTAGGCCACGATCGGGATGTCCGCTGGAGGCAGCGGATCCCGAACCTGGCGGGGATTGCCAGTCGTTTCAGCGGTGGCGAGCCGGAAGTTGGCGCTCGATGCATCCTCCCACACGAAGTCGTTCGGGTGCGTGACCTCGCGCACGTAATCCACCCCGGCCAATCCGTGCCAGGACCGGGCCTGTTCCAGGGCGTCTTCGTCCGCGATGCCTTCGGTCGAGATGACCCCCTTGAGGGCGCCGCGGACCCGCAGTCTCTTCGTCAGCGCGCGGGTGTCGACCCCTTGAATGCCCGGGATGCCGTGCCGAAGGAGGTAATCCCCGAGCGGTTCGTCCGCGCGCCAGTTGCTGTGGAGCGGGGCGAGCTCGCGGATGACCAGGCCGCCCACGTGCGGCTGCCAGGACTCGATGTCTTCGACGTTGACCCCGTAATTGCCGATCAACGGATACGTCATCGTCACGATCTGGCCTTTGTAGGACGGATCGGTCAGGATCTCCTGGTAGCCCGTCATCGAGGTGTTGAAGCAGACCTCCCCTCGAGCGGTGCAACGGGCGCCAAAGCCCTCGCCGCCATAGACGGTGCCGTCTTCGAGTGCCAAAATCGCCTTCATCCCATCGGCTGCCCCTTGCCGGGAGGCGCCTCCAGCCGCCCGGCGCCCGTTGTCAGGAAACGAGCCAGCGCCGCTCCCCTACTTCCTTAGCTTCTCCAGCTCGGCGATGAAGGGCTTGGGACCGCCCCGCATATACCCCAGCTGCCCCGCCTTCTTGCCCTGGCTGTCCAGAACGATCACGGTCGGATAGCCGCGGATGGCGTATACCTGCTGCAGGGCGCGGTTGGCCTTCTTGAGGTCATCGGGCTGCTGTTTCTTCCGGGGGAAATCGATCTCGACCAGCACCAGATTCTTGGCGCTGAACTCGGCGAACTCAGGCGTCTTGAAGATCTCGTCGCGCAGTTTGAAGCACCAGGGGCACCAGTCCGATCCGGTGAAGTTGATCAGAACAAGCTTCTTCTCCTGGGCGGCCTTTTGCTTGGCTGCGGGAAGGTCGGTCGTCCAGGCCAGTTCGGCCGCGTTCAGCGCCGCCATCATCCAGGCCATCGTCAGTCCGAGAATGAGTTTTTTCATAGGCATCGTGTCAACCGCGTTAATGTGCGCTATTTTTCGACATTCGCAAACCGGTTTTGTTCGCTCCATGCAAGCCGGCCGCACACGAATGTGGCGACCGCCTTGCCCCGCAGGGGCCACCGGTCGAAAGGCGTGTTCCGGGACTTGCTGGCGGACTGGCTGGCCTCGAACGTCCATGTCAGGTCCGGATCCAGCACCGTGATGTCGGCTTCGGCCCCGATCTCGAGCGTTCCCCGGCGCAAGCCGAGGATTCGGGCCGGCCCGGTGGTGAACCGGGCGATCAGCTCGGGCAACGGCATCCGGCCCGAATGAACGAGCTGCATCAGGCTCAGCGCCAGCGCGGTCTCCAGCCCGATGATCCCGAAGGGTGCGTAGTCGAACTCGACCTCCTTCTCGAAGCCGCAATGCGGGGCGTGATCGGTGGCGATCACCTCGAGGGTGCCATCAGCCAGGGCGTCCAGGATGGCGGCGCGGTCCTCGGCGGTCCGGAGCGGCGGGTTCATCTTGAAACGCGTGTCGTAAACGGGCCACGCGGGGCGCGCCGACCCGGCGGGCAGGCCAGCACCCAGAATGTCGCGGCCATCCGCTTCCCAGAATGCGTCGCTTCCGGCCACCGACGCATCCGTGAGGGTGAAATGGTGCGGGCAAGCCTCTCCCGAGACGGGCAGGCCGCGCTGCCGGGCGGCTCGCAGCAGGCGGACGCTCCCCGCCGTGCTCACGTGCTGGCAATGCACCCGCGCCCCCGTCAGATCCGCCAGCAGAATGTCCCGCGCGACGATGGTCTCCTCGCCGATGGCGGGCCAGCCCCGAAGCCCCAGCACCGTGCTCCAGTAGCCTTCATGGGCCACGCCGTCCGTCACGAGCGCGTAGTCCTGGCAATGATCGAGCACGGGCAGATCAAAAAGGCGCGCATACTCGATCGCGCGCCGCATCAGCTCGCTGTTCTGGACGCACTGGCCGTCGTCGGTGATCGCGGCCACACCGGCGCGCTTGAGCGAGCCGATGGGGGCCATCTCCTCGCCAGCCAGGTTGCGGGTGATGGCGCCGGCCACAAGGACGTTGGCGAACGCCTCGCGCGATGCGATCTCGTGGATCAGGGCCACGGTGCCGGCGGTGTCGACCGGGGGCGATGTGTTGGGCATCGCCAGCACCGTCGTGAAACCGCCTCGGATGGCGGCGGCGGTGCCGGTGGCGATGGTCTCCTTGGCGGTCTGGCCGGGCTCGCGCAGGTGCACGTGCATGTCGATCAACCCGGGGCAGACGACCAGGCCTCCGACATCGATGCGGCGCGCGTCCCGGGCAGCGGGTTCGCTGGCGAGCGGGCCCACTGCGGCGATCTTGCCGTCCCGGACCAGCACATCGGCGCGGGCGTCGAGGCGGCTGGCGGGATCGATGACCCGTCCGCCGGCTAGCAACAGGGCGTTCATGGTGGCGATTGTCATCCGGCCGGAGCCGCCCGGCGGTATCGGCTGGGAACTAAAGCACAGCCCCATTGACAAGACAAGCGCGCTTGTTAGACTGTGGAAGTCGCAGGCAAGTTCGATTCGAGGATGCGGCCGCCTGTTCGGAGCGCCGGCACTCATGTCGGTCTTTGAAGTAGGCTGCCGGTTCGAATCGCGCGCAGCCCAGGCGAGCGGGTGTAGCTCAATGGTAGAGTTCCAGCCTTCCAAGCTGGTCACGTGGGTTCGATTCCCATCACCCGCTCCAACTTCCAAAAACCCAGTAAAATTAGGCACTTACAGCGTTTCCGCCCTTCCGAAAAACCGCTACTGTTAACGCATAATGCTAACAACTTCCCCGAAGTTGAGGGTTGGCCCGCTGCCTCCATCTGAATCCTGGGCAGATCAGGGGATTGGGGTCGTCGAAGGAGGATCAGCGGCCGATGAAGGTGACGCTTTTCGCGTATGGGGACTGGGGCCGGGATGGGACAATGGCGGTGGTCACGCGGCATCTGGGTTGGAGGCTGGTGGAGGTGGTGAGGCAGGTGCGGGGATTGAAGTATGCGGCCGCGGCGCAGCGGATTCGGCGTTTCTGGCGCTGGGCGGAGGAAGATGGGCAACTGGCGCAGTTCGCTGGCCGGCTGAAGGCGACAATGTCGATAGTCACTGTTGGACCCCATTGCCCCCTTAGAGTCTGTGCAAAAATTACTTCCGATTTTGGCGGCGCCCCGCCCCTGCGGGCTGGGGGCCTTGGGCGCGCTGGCTGTGTTGCTCCTCGCTCACAGACCGCGCGGGTATGCTTAGCCCAATGAGGCCAGATCCATACATATTACTAATGGAGCGCCTTGAGGGTCACCCCTTGCCGCCGCTTCTGCGGCCTCCGCTCCCCCAGCCTCCGCCGCAGCTCTTCCACAAACCGCCGCTTCGCCCCGTCGTCGGCCAAGCCCGCCGCAAAGCGCCGCACCGCCTGCGCCGCCGCCCCATACGTCAACCCCCCAACCGCGCGCACGACCTCCGCCAACGGATGCCGCCCATACCGCACCGCCACGTACATCGTCCCGTCCCGACCCCACTCGCCCCACTGCTCCGCCATCGCCGCCCATGGCTTGCCCCGCAACTCCTCCGCTGCCCCCACGATCTCAGACCACTCC
>JAKLFB010000031.1 GCA_022711435.1 Verrucomicrobiota bacterium | reverse complement strand
GGCATTCAGGATCTCTTGGCGTTGGGCGGGGGTGCGACGTTTTTGAAGGCGCGATGCATTTGCCATGGCCCCACTCTGACAGAATCCGACACCCTCTGCCTAGACGGCCTTCCCTACACGGATACCCACTACCTGCATTTTCAAACCGCCATTTTCACCCCATGTTTACGCCGCCGCCAACAGGGCCTTTCCGCCTTCGGGACAGGCTCTATTTTAGGCGGACTTTCACCATCCGCCGATGACACGCGCAGTGCGTGCCACAGTAAATAGAACGGGTTTCGCGGGCGGACCTTGGACCTCGCTGTGGGTCAGTTTGAACTGGAGTTTTGTAAACAATCTCGCTCTGCAATCGCGCAGGGGGAGAAGGTCAACGACAGCGACCACGCTCGTTGTAGTCGCGCAGCCGCAGGGGGTGAGCACTTGCCCTTGCGGGCTATCTCCGGCTGCTGGTCCACTGGTCATGGTGATGACAGGCTTGCCCACCAAGGTCACCAGGTTGAAAGGGCGCTGACCGCAGGCCGCTTGAGGCCCTAATTCCTGACGATTCGACGTTTGCCCTCCAAAAAGTCTTTCACGTCCTGGGGCTTGAAGCGCACGACGTTCCCGATCTTGATGTGGGGCAGTCCTTCGTGCGTCATCCAGTTCTCAACGGTGCGCGTTCCGACGCCGCAGTAGCTGGCCACATCATCCTTTCTCCAGTGCGGCTTGTCGTTGCTGCTTTCAAGATGCTCTGCCATGTAGGAAACAACGAGATTGGCGCGGAGCGTTCGGGAACGGTGTTGGATTGCTTTTGTAAACAATTTCGAGATGCCGCCGCAGACACTGGATTTGGACATAGAAAACCCCGCCTGCGGCGGGGCTTGCGGTGGGCGTGGTTGTTCGAGTCGCGGACTAGCTCCCGTTGGCCGGGTCTGGCTCCTGGACCAGGGTGGGGGTCCAATTCTTCGGAGGACGGATAGCAAACCACTTCTTCGCGGCGGCTTTTGTCACGCATTTCAGGTAGTTGCTCTTGATGATGTCCACCGAGTTACCGCTTTCGAGGGCGACGAGGTTTATGTCGCCCGTGTAGGCGACGCGGTAGCTGATACCGCTGTCGCGCAGCACATTTTTGGACCATTGGACTCCGACACGATCCGCGAATTTGTTCCACTGGTTCCCCAGGCGTGCGAATGGGGAGACTGGACCGGCTTCTTTTTGGAACGGCTTCAACCACTGCTTCAGGTTCGGGGATATTGGAGGTAGCCTCCGCACTTTCTTTTTGGCCGTGCGTGCGAGGATTTCAATATAGCCCTCCCGGAGGTTGATGCGGCTCCAGTCGAGGCGCTCGATCTCAGCGGTGCGGATGGCGGTGAAGCCGCCGATGGCCAGGACAGGCACCAGTCGCGCTGGCACGGAGTTTAGCAGCTTCTCAAACTCATCCGGCGTGAAGACCCGGACCTCCCGTGGGATCAAGTTTGGCTTACTGATGGCTGCTACCCCATCATGGTCTTTGGGGACATAGCCACGCTTCCGGGCGAAATTGAACAGCGTGCCAATCGCGTCACGAATGTTTTTCCGGTAGTGGCCTTGTGCGCCTGTGCCGTCGAGGTAGGCTTCGATGTCCGTAGTTCCCACGGAGGAGATCGGACACTTGAAGGCTTCGGCAAAGTTCCCCAGCCGGGTTCTCAGGTCGCGGATGTATGCCGGAGACCGTCCGTTCTTCGTGCGGTCATTGACCAGTTCTTCAACGACCTCCGCTACAAGCTTGGAGATCACGCTCGCCGTGTGCTCGACGTGAAACCTCGCGGCCTCCGTCAATGACACGCCTTTCAAAATTGTGCGGGCCGTGACTGCATCTATGACGAGCATGTCGAGACTGAGACCGGTGGGCCGCACTGCTTCCAGGGCGCGTTCGTAGATCAAACGCTCCCGACCGTTCACCATCAAGCCGGGGAGTTCCCGTTTCTCGAACTTCTTGGCCAACTTCTCGGCCTCCGCCTCTGCGGATTGCTGGTCGGGAAAGAGACGCCGCTGGCGTCGGCCTTCCTCGTCGTAGTAGCTGAGCGTGTAGTAGTCCCGCCCGGCGTTTGGGGTGTGGTAAACCCTGACCGAGGGCTTCGGCGTGATCTCAAGTTTTGTAAACTTTTCTTCGTTGCTGACGTTTGTGTTTTCCATGCCGGACAGAACCGTTTTCGCGGCGGTCTTCCGGCTGTTTTGCCCGGCAGTCTTGCCGGGTTTTGTCAGCAGATTGTCAGCAAGCTTCTTTCACCCGGTTTGAAACTTGCGTAAGCTGTTGGAAATTAAGAAGAAGGAGTTGGAGCGGGTGAAGGGAATCGAACCCTCGCCTCAGGCTTGGGAAGCCCGCATTCTACCATTGAACCACACCCGCTCTTTGAAGCGGCACTAACATAGGGCACGCACGGGCCATTTTGCAAGCACGGAATTTAACGCGCACGCTCGCCGGGGTAAGACAAGATGGCGCACAGGGGGAACTGCAGGTGGCCACCGGACGCCATTCCCTCCGCCCGCGAGGCACGAGCGGGGGGAAGGCAGAAGGAGAGGGGATCCAAACCCGATTGGCCTCCTCCCCGCCCCCTCCTCCATTGCCATGGAGGCGAGGGAGAAGTCAAACCGCGGACGATCAGCCAACTGGGACCGGACGCTCCATGGTCAACGACCAAGTTTCTTCCCCAGGTAAAAACAATTGACATTCTACAGTCGGCGTTCCCTTCGTCCATTCCCACAAGCGGAACGAGGAGGTCTACATCGTGCTCAAGGGCAAGGGCCGCTTCCACGTGGATGGCGACGAGTTCGGGGTCGCGGAAGGCAGCGTGATCCGGGTTGACCCAGCCGGCGCGCGGTGCATCACCGCCGACAGCCGGAGCTCGCTCCGCTATGTCTGCATCCAAACCGAGGCCCAAAGCCTGGTCCAATTCACCGAGGGCGACGGGGTGATCCTGGAAACCAAGCCCTCGTGGCTGAAATGAGGCGGCGGATGCTCCAGTGCGGCCCGCCGATGCGCATCCCCATCGCCTTTTGACACCGCAGTTGCGGATCCGTGAAAAACCTGCTTCATTGGAGCTGTGAAGCGCGGTCACCGATGATTCCCCGGTCATGCCATGAATACCATAACGATGAAAGACTCCGGCGGTTGGTTTCGACGGCGGGCGCTGGTGGCTCTGGTGTGGGTGCTGGGGGCGAATGGATGGGCGGCGGATTCGTCATCCCCTCCCTTGATGGCGCCCGGCCAGGTGGCCGCCCAGTCGCTCCTGCTCCTTAACCAGCAGATCAATGAAGGCTATTATTTCGCCGATCTGGATCTGAACGACGTGGATGCGGTGTTCGGACACGTGTTCGCCCGCCTGCCGGCGGAGGTGACGATCTATCCGTCGGAGAATTACTATTATTTCGTCCTCTATGTGCAGGGGCGTCAGATCTGGGGGAACATTCGTCTTCCGGCCGGCCGCCGGGAGCGCGGGGTGCTGTCGTTCGGCTACTCGGAGTTCAACGAGTTCCCCAGCTCGCCGGGCGAGTATCTCAGCCGGTCCAAGTATTTCACGGACGCCGACGGCCTGCTGATCAAGGCGCGCGATCCGCTCACGTTCGAGGTCCGCTACAGCGGCCGGATGGTCGTGTTCCATCTGCACCGGCTGATCCAGGAGCCGCCCCGCCGCTTCGCGCTGCGCACGAACGAGATCTCCATCGAGCGCACGTTCGACGAATCCGGCATGCAGTTCTTTTTGCTTTTCAACACCGAGCGCAACTACTTTTTCTGGGTGCTGAACGAGGAGGAGCCCGTGCCCGAGCACTTCGACACGATCGAGAAGGAGATCGTGGTGGGCCGGCGCACCGGGTTCGCCTTCTGGGTGGACACGGACAACGGGAGCCGCAAGGTGCTGGCGACAATCCGCAAGATCAGCGTGCTGCGGAACGATTATTACGACGGCCCGTTCGATCAGCTCGCGGACAACTACGTCGATCAGACCCGGATCTCGCATTACATGGAGCTGGCCATCCCGACGATCAAGGGGCGGATCGACAAGTACGGCTATTACACTGACATGGAGCGGCCGTCGCGGGTGGCGCTTTCCTGCTATGGCAACTACTACACCCAGGCGGAGGTGATCGATTTTGTGCACAAGGCCAAGGCGGCGGCGGATCCTTATCAGTTCATCTCAAGGGGCGGCGTGCCGCTGCCGGGCGCGCGGACGCCTGCGACGACCAACGCTCCCGCCTCGCCAACCCCCCCGCCGGCACCCCGGCCTGGAGCCGCGAATCCTTGAGCAATCGAATCGCGCAATCCTCGGATCCGCTCCAATGGACCGGGCGCCGGGTTCCGGAGGGCACGCCGTGCCGGATCACATGCGCCGGCGGGCGGATCGTCCGGATCGAGTCGGTGGATCCTGAATCGTGTTCGCCGGATGCCTGGATCGCCCCGCCGCTGCTCGATCTCCAGATCAACGGCTTCGCCGGGATCGATTTCCAGCGGGACGATCTCGAGGAGCCGGATCTGCTGGCCGCGGTCTCGGGCCTGCGCGCCGTCGGTTGCGGGCAGTTTCTCCTGACGCTGATCACGGACGAATGGCCGCGGATGCTCGAGCGGATCCGGCGGCTTCGCCGGTTGCGCGACCGGAATCCCGCCCTGCGGGGGGCGATCCGCGGATGGCATTGCGAGGGCCCATTTCTCTCCTCGGCACCGGGGTTTTGCGGGACGCATCCGCCCCAATGGATGCGCGATCCGAGCCCGGAATCGATGTGCGAGCTGCGCGCGGCGGCGGGGGAGGATTCGGTTTTGTTGACGATCGCACCGGAGCGGACGGGGGCGGTGGCGGCGATTCACGAGGCTCGGCGCCTGGGCATTCGGGTCAGCCTGGGGCACACGGATGCTTCGGCGGCGGCCTTGCGCGATGCGGTCGCCGCCGGCGCGACGGGGTTCACCCATCTGGGCAACGGCTGCCCCCAGCAACTGGATCGCCACGACAACATCCTGTGGCGTGTTCTCGAGAGCTCTGGCCTGACGGCGAGCTTGATCCCGGACACGCATCATGTCGCGCCGCCTTTGTTTCGGCTGGTCCACCGGGTGCTGGGGGCCGAGCGGATCTATTACACGACCGACGCCATGGCGGCCGGCGGCATGCCTCCGGGCCGATACTCGATCGGCACGATCGAGATTGAAGTCGGATCGGACCAGGTCGTCCGGTATCCGGGCCGAACGCACTTTGCGGGATCAGCCCTGGCGCCGATGGCGGCCATTTTCCGCGCCGCATCGATGCTGGGGTGTCCGTGGCACGAGGTCTGGCCTGCGATGTCGATCCGGCCGGCCCGGCTCATGGGTTGGGAGGGTGATCTGTGTCCGGGCGGGCCCGCCACCTTCTGCCTGCTCGACGGTGCGGAAGGCGGCTCAGCCGTTCGATGGGCGGTCTGGGAGAACGGCCGGCTGGCGGCTGAAGGCGTCTATCCGCCGGCCGCGGTCGCGGCTCCCGGGCCGATGCCGGCCGACACATACCGTTGCCAGAAGCCATCCTCATGATACATTCTGCCTGTTCCGCTCGAAACCGATGCATATGATTACACGACGTTCATTCTTCGCGGGGCTGGCGGCCGCCGGCGCCGCTGCGGGGGGCGCATCCGCGCAGGCTGCATTGCCACGTGCTATCAAGCCACAGCCTCGGATCAAACTGGGCATTGCCTCCTATTCCTACTGGCATTTCCGGACCGAGAAAGTTCCGATCGAGAGTGTGATCGACCGGGCCGCGAGGCTCGGGGTCGAAGGAGTCGATATCCTGCATCGGCAGATGGATATTCCAGAAAAGGAGCCTCTGACGGCTGGGCATCGGGGGTATCTGCAGCGGCTCAAACGGCATGCCTTCCGAAACGGCATCGACTTGATCTGCTTGTCGATCCACCAGGATTTCGTGGATCCGGATCCGGCCTACCGCCGTCAGCAGATCGAGCATACCCACAAATGTATCGAAATCGCCTACGAGCTGGGGGTGCCCTGCATCCGCCTCAACTCGGGCCGGTGGAACACCATCCCCGATTTCGACGAGCTGATGAAGGCGCGCGGGATCGAGCCCGTCCTGCCCGGCCATACCGAGGACGAAGGATTCCGATGGTGCATGGACGGCATCGCGCAGTGCCTGCCCCAGGCGGAGCGATGCGGCGTCGTGCTCGCGCTCGAGAACCATTGGGGCCTGACCCGCGATCCGGACGGGCTGCTGCGCATCCTCGAGAAGATGGATTCACCCTGGCTGGGCGCGCTGATGGACACCGGCAATTTCCTCGAAAATCCCTACGACAAGCTGGCTCGCATCGCGCCTCGGACCGTGTTTGTCCAGGCCAAGACCTACCCGGGCGGCGGCGAGTGGTACACGCTCGATCTCGATTACCGCCGCATTGCTGGGATACTGTCCGATGCCGGATACACGGGCTACGTCTCTCTCGAGATGGAAGGCAAGGAAGATCCCGAAACTGCGGTTCCCAAGAGCATCGAAATGCTGCGGAGAGCGTTTGCATGAGAAGCTTCGACCGCCGATGGATTCGGCCGTGCGGGCATCCCCGCCCGCTGTGTCGGCGCAGCCGCCCGCATGAGGAGACGGATTGCGCGCGATCCTGGATGTCCGCCTTGCCGTCTTGGCGGCAGGGTGCCCCGGGGGCGCCTCATGGCGGCCGGCCGCTTGGGTTCACCCTGATCGAGCTGCTGGTCGTCATCGCGATCATCGCGATCCTGGCGTCGCTCCTGTTGCCGGCCCTGGCCAAGTCGAAGGAATTGGCCACGGGCGCGCGCTGCCAGTCCAACCAGAAGCAGCTGCTTTTGGCATGGGCGATGTACATCGACGACAGCAACGGCACGATGGTGGGCCAGCAGTATTTCCATCCCGATCTGAAGAGGAACCTCGAGCTCAACGGCGGCGGTTTCTGGCCGGGGGACGAAGCGGTCATGGTGACGGAGACGGGCGCCGAGCGGACGGCTGCCCAAGTCAAGGCCCGGATCCGGCTGGGCCCGCTGTTTCGGTATTGCGGCAATGTCGACGCCTACCATTGTCCGGGCGACCAGCGCAGCCGCCGGCTGCCCACCCTGAAAGGCTGGGCGTTCGACAGCTACTCGAAAGCCAATGGCATGAACGGCCTCCACTGGGACGATTCCGTTCCCGTCAAGAAACAGACGGGCATCGTCCAGCCCGCCCGGATGTACGTGTTCGTCGAGGAAGCCGACTCGCGCGGGTACAACCGGGGCACATGGGTGATGAACATCGTGAGCCGCAACTGGGTGGATCCCATGGCGGTATTCCACAACGTGAAGAGCACGCTCGGGTTTGCCGACGGGCATGCGGAGCTTCACAAGTGGCTCGAGAAATCGACCGTGGATGCTGGCCGCGCCGCCGCGGAAGGCAAGGACACGCCGTTTTATTGGCAGAAGCTCACGCCGCGGGACCGGGATTACGAGTATATGGAGCAGGGCTATCTGTATGAGGGCTGGCCCAAATACATGCGGTAGCGAGGCGCGGCCTCCGGCGGCAGCCGGTTTCCATGGAATGACCCCCCCCCCCGTGCGGACATCGAGATCCCCGCGCAGTTGAAGGCAATCCGAGACTCATGAGCGCCGAATTCCCGCCGCCTTCCTCGGGCATGCCGGGCCTGGACCGCATGCTGCAGAACCTGCTTCCGGGCGACAACGTGGTCTGGGAGGTGGATTCGGTGGAGGACTACCTGCCTTTCGTGAAGCCGTTTGTCGAGGACGGGCGGCGCCAGGGCCGGCCCCTGGTCTATTTCCGGTTCGCGCGTCACCGCGACCTGCTTTCCGAGAGCGATGGCGTCCGGATCTGCCGCCTGGAGCCGGAGGCCGGATTCGAGAAATTCCTCACCGGGATCCTGGATGTGATCGAGGAACATGGGCGGGGCGCCTATTACGTGTTCGACTGGCTGTCGGACCTGGCGGCGGACTGGTATAGCGACCGGATGCTCGGCAATTTTTTCCTGATCACGTGCCCGTATCTCTACCAGCTGGACACGATCACTTATTTTGCGCTGCGCAAGAACCACCATTCGTTTCACGCCACCGATGGCATCTACCACACCGCCCAGGTGGTTCTCGAGGTCTACCGCAAGAACGACCGCCTTTTCCTGCATCCGCACAAGGTCTTCGAGCGCCATTCCCCGACGCTTTACACGCTGCACAGATGGGAGGGGGACGAGTTCCGGCCGGTGACCAGCAGCGCGATCATCACCGAGATCCTGGCCGGGGTGCCCCAGCCATGGCTCGAGTTCTCCATCCACCGCCCGGGCGTCTGGGTGCGGACGTTCCGCCAGGCGCGCGAGACGCTCCATGCGATCAAGAGCGGCAAGAAAACGCCGGAGGATGCGCAGGCCATGTTCCAGCGCGTCCTGCGGATGGCCATCACCCGGGACGAGCGGTTCATCCGCCTGGCCGAGCGTTACTTCGACCTGGCGGACTTGATCGAGATCCTCAAGCGGATGGTCGGCACCGGCCTGATCGGCGGCAAGTCGCTGGGGATGCTCCTCGCGCGCGCGATCCTGCGGAAATCGGACACGCGCTGGGCAGGGCGGATCGAGGCCCATGATTCATTCTTTATCGGTTCGGACGTCTTTTACACCTACCTGGTCCAGAACGGATGCTGGTGGCTGCGCCGCCGGCTCAAGGACCTGGACCGCCACCTGGATCAGGCCGAGGAGGCGAGCCAGAAGATCCTCCGCGGCGCCTTCCCCGGCTACATCCAGGATCAGTTCCGCGAAATGCTCGACTATTTCGGCCAATCGCCGCTGATCGTTCGATCGAGCAGCCTGCTCGAAGACAATTACGGGAACGCGTTTTCGGGCAAATACGAGAGCGTCTTTTGCGCCAACCAGGGATCGCCCGAGGAGCGTCTCGAGGCATTTTTGAATGCCGTGCGGACGGTCTATTCGAGCACGATGAGCCGGGAGAGCCTGCTTTACCGCCAGCACCACGGGCTGCTGGAACAGGACGAGCAGATGGCCCTGTTGGTTCAGCGGGTTTCCGGGGAGCGTTATGGGGACGCCTTCTTCCCGCACATCGGGGGGGTGGGATTCTCGTTCAATCCGTTTGTCTGGAACGAGGCGATCGATCCCCGGGCCGGGTTTCTTCGGCTGGTGTTCGGCCTGGGCACGCGGGCGGTGGACCGGACGGATGACGACTACACGCGGCTGGTGTCGCTGAGCCTGCCGTGCCAGCGGATCGAGGGCGGCGCGGAGGAGGCGCGCGAGTTCAGCCAGCGGCGCATCGATGCGCTGGATCTGCGCGCGAACGCCCGGGTGACGCTGACGTGCGAATCCCTGCTCGAAGGACTGCCTGCCGCCCTGCGCGGCCAGATCGCCTCGTGCGACGAGGAGCAGTATCAGCGGCTCGAGGAGGCCGGCCATTCCACCGCCGGGGCATGGACCGTGACGTTCGATGGCCTGCTGGCCCAGACCGCCTTCGCCGCCGATCTGCGCGAACTCCTCGAAACGCTCCAGTCCGCCTACGATTATCCGGTCGATACCGAGTTCACGGTCAATTTCCTCGACGAGCGCGATTACCGGATCAACCTGCTCCAATGCCGGCCCTTCCAGGTCCGCGTTGTCGGCGAGGGCGGCAAGGTCCAATGGCCGGCTGCGGTCGCGCCCGAGCGGCTGATCTTGGACTCGCGGGGCCCCGTCATCGGCCACAGCCGATCCATGAGGATCGACCGCATCCTTTACGTCGTGCCTTCGGTCTATGGCCAGATGTCGATGAGCCAGCGGTATTCGGTGGCGCGCCTGGTCGGGAAAGCGGTTCACCACAGGGACGCCTCGGCGGCTCCTGTTCAACTGCTGCTGGGCCCCGGCCGATGGGGCACTTCCATGCCGTCGCTCGGCGTGCCCGTGTCGTTCGCGGAAATCAACCAGGTGGCGGTCCTGGGCGAGATTGCGCTCATGCACGAAGGCCTGGTGCCGGATGTCTCGCTGGGCACGCACTTCTTCAACGACCTGGTGGAGATGGACATGCTCTATCTGGCGGTTTCCCCGGAGCGTCCCGGCCACCGGTTCCAGGAGCGGTTCCTGCTCGAGGCGCCCAACCGGCTTGTCGAGATCCTTCCTCGATCCGAGGAGTGGGCCCACGCCCTTCGCGTGATCGATGCCGCCGCCCTCCCCGGCGGCGCCGCCATCCATCTCCATGTGGACGCGATGAAACAGCGGGCGATCTGCTACTGGGAAGCCGGGAGCTGAGCCGGATGGCTGGCCGCCCCGCGGGCGCCGGTCCGCAGGTTCAGGAACTCGACCCCGATCGAAAACGCCATCGCGAAGTAGATGTAGCCCTTCGGGATGGCCAGATGAAAGCTCTCCGCCACCAGCGCGAACCCGATCAGGATCAAGAAGCTCAGCGCCAGTATCTTCAGCGTGGGATGGCGATGGATGAAGGCGCTGATACGCCCGGAGAAGATCAGCATGAAGATGACCGCCAGCACGACGGCTGCGATCATGACCCCCAGCTGCCGCGCCATGCCGATCGCCGTGATGACCGAGTCGAGCGAAAACACGACGTCCAGCAGCAGGATCTGGACGATGACCGACGCGAACCGGGGCGCCACCGGGCGGACGGCGCCGGGACGCTCGCCTTCGGTCTTTTCATGAATCTCGCGGGTCGCCTTGAACAGCAGGAAAAGGCCGCCCGCGAACAGGATGAGATCGCGGCCGGAAACCGGATGCGGGTGGCCGCCGCCCAGGATGCCGGGCAGGTGGAACAGGGGTGCGGTGAGCCGCACCATCCAGGCCAGGCCGCAGAGCAGGAGGATCCGGGTGATCAGCGCCAGGCTCAGACCGGTGATCCGCGCCCGTTCCTGCTGATGGCCGGGCAGCTTGCCCGACAGGATCGAGATGAACACGATGTTGTCGATGCCCAGCACGATCTCGAGCAAGGTGAGCGTCAACAGGCTGATCCACAATTCCGGATTCAATAAGGAGTCCATACCGTTGGGCCGGCGGCCGGCCGGTCGCCGGCAGCGTCCGATTGAAGGATACTCCGTCTCTCGGATCGGCGGATCAAGCCGGATTCATGCCCGGCTTCGCCCGTTCGGCCGGCCTGCAAACCGAAAGCCGAAAGGCAGGGCGGCCACTCCGTGGACGCCGCATTGATGGCCGCAAGCCGACAAGTCGGAGCGCCGCGCGGAGGCGCGGAGGGGCCCGAAAACGGAGGCTTGCATTCGAAGTGGGCGCCGATATGCTGCGATGCTTGCGACGACGCCCGGCGCCTGGGAAGAGGGATAATCCGAACCGATAGGAGCGAACGTGAGCCGGCGTCGGCGCGACGATCGGAATCGAACAACTTATGGCAACCGCAAACGACCTTCGCAAAGGCATGGCCATCTCCTACAATGGCGATGTCGCGATCATTCTCGAATGCCAGCATCGAACGCCGGGCAACCTCCGCGCCTTTGTCCAAGCCAGCATCCGAAGCCTGCGAACCGGCAAATCCGCCGATGTCCGCTTCAGCTCGACCGAGCGGATCGAGGTGGTGCCGCTCAGCATCCGCAAGATGGAATTCAGCTATAAGGACGGCGAGGATTACGTGTTCACGGATCCGGAGACTTACGAGACCATCAACCTGGTGCCGGAGGTTGTGGGGGATGCCCGCAACTACCTGGTCGAGAACTCGACGGTAACAGTGACGTTCATCGCGGAGCGGCCGGTGTCGATCGAGCTGCCCGCCAGCGTGGTGCTTGCCGTGACCGAGGCGCCCGAGGGGCTCAAGGGCGACTCCGCCACCAACGTCCAGAAGGCGATCAAGCTCGAGACCGGCATCACGATCCAAGCGCCCCTGTTCATCAAGCCGGGCGAGAAGGTCAAGGTCGACACGCGCACGGGCAAATACATGGAGCGGGCCTGAACTGACCCGATGAACCCGACTGCCCCCCTGGTCCGGCTCGCGGCCGAATTCCGCCGGCGGGCTGCCGAGCTCAGCCGCTGCCCCGTGGTCGCGGGCTTCGACGGGTTCGTGGACGAGATCATCTCGGTCGTGGGGGAGCGGCGCGGCCTGGGGGACTGGACCCCGGTCAAGGACATCCTGACCTTCGGAGGGCTGATCCAGGGCGCAGCCGGCCGCAGCAGCCTGCGCGAGATCGTCGTGCACCGGATGGACCCTGGCGGCTGTGCGGTCAACCTCGGGGACGGCCTCCTCGCCCTGGGCCTGCCTGTGGATTGCTTTGCCACTCTTGGCCAGCCCCGGCATAGCGCCTTCGACGATTTTGCAGGCCGGTGTCGCAGCTGCCACTCCTGGGGACGCCAGCCGGGGCGAACCCTCGCATTCGAGTTCGAGGACGGCAAGCTGATGTTCAGCGCCGTGACCCAGCTAGCCGAGTTCGACGTCTCTCTGCTCGAGCGGGTGCTTCGGGACGGCGTTTACTCGACGGCTTGCGCGCAGGCCCGCCTGATCGCGCTCACGGACTGGACGCTTTATCCACACATGACGTCCTGCTGGCGGAAACTGCAGACGGATGTCTACCAGAAGCTCGGCTCGCAACGCCCCTGCTTTTTCCTGGATCTTGTGGATCCATCGAGCCGGTCGGCCGACGATGTGCGAGCCATGCTCGAAACACTGTCCGGGTTCGAGAGTGCGGGCCCGACCACGCTCGGCCTCAATGGCACCGAAGCGAACGTTGTGGCGCGCGCCCTGGGCCTGCCCGCGGCGGCCGATGTGCCCGAGGCCGTGCGCGACCAGGCGGTCCTCCTGCGCGATCGGCTCGGCATCCGGGAGGTGGCCATCCACTGCGTCAAGCACGCCGCGGTCGCCAGCCCGGACGGGGCAGAAACCGTCGAAGGCCCCTACTGCACCAATCCCCGCAAGAGCACGGGGGCGGGGGACCGGTTCAATGCCGGCTATTGCGCGGGGCTCCTGCTTGGATTGGGGGCGGCGGACCGGCTGCGTCTGGGCAACGCGGCGTCCGGCTTCTTCGTGCGGCATGCGCGGAGCGCCTCGCCGGGCGATCTGGCCGATTTCCTCTCCGCCTGGGCCCGCAACGCCCAGGATTCGGGGGCGGCGTAAAGAGACCCCGGCTGACCGAGGATGCGCGATTCGGCCCGGGGCGCCCCGTTGTTCCTGCCAATCGGATCACCCGGCTCGGATCATGATGAGCATCATCTTGAAGCGGGTGAGCGCGGAGAGGGCATGCGGCACGCGGGCGGGCAGCAGGAGCAGTTCGCCCGCCTTGACCCGGTGAGGTTGGCCCGCGAGGCGAATCTCGACCTCACCCTCGACGGCGACCACCAGGGCGTCGAAAGGCGCCGCGTGCTCGCTCAGCCCCTGTCCGGCATCAAAGGCGAAGAGGGTGACCGTGCCCGTTGTCTTGCGCAGGATCTCGCGGCTCACCACGGATCCGTCCTGGTAGGCGACCAGGTCGGCCACCGCCGAGGGCTGGCGGGCCGGCGGAATCGCGCTCGGCTCTTTCTTCGTTTTTTTCTCAGTCATAGCGGGATGAACCTACACGATTTCGCGGCGAAAATCGCTTGCATACTGTCGAGGGACCCGGAACTATCCGTGCCATGAATCGGAATCGACGTTGTTCCAGCCTCTCGGGTGACCAGGGCCTTTCGCGCCGCCAGCTGCTGAGCTGGGGCGCCGCGGCGGCCGCCACGGTCCTGAGCCGTCCTGTGCTCGCCCAAAACAGGCTCCGCCGGGTGGTGGTCTGGTCCGAAGGAACCGCCCCTGCGGACGTTTACCCCAAGGACATCAACGGCGCCATCGCCGACGGATTGAAGTCGTTGTCCGGATGGGAGGTCGTTGTGGCCAACCTCAACGATCCGGACCAGGGCTTCAGCGGATCGCGCCTCGAGCAGGCCGACGTCTTGATCTGGTGGGGACACAAGAAGCACGGCGATGTGAAGGACGCGCTGGTGGATCGGATCGAGCGCCGGGTCAAGGAGCAGGGCATGGGATTCATCGCGGTTCATTCGTCGCACTTCGCCAAGCCGTACAAGCGGCTCATGGGCACCGCCTGCACCTGGGGCGCCTACAAGGTCGACGGCAGCGCCGTCCAGCTCATCGTCAAGGATCCCGCCCATCCGATCGCCCAGGGGATCCGGAATTTCACTCTGCCGAAGACCGAGCGGTATGCGGAGCCGTTCGCCACGCCCACGCCGGAGGCGGTGGTGTTCGACGGCCTCTACCTGAAGCCGGACGGCACGTCGGAGCCGGGCCGCCAGGGCCTCTGCTGGACCGTCGGCAAAGGCCGCGTCTTCTATTTCACGCCCGGCCACGAGACGTATCCGGACCTTTTCCGCGACGATGTCAGGCGGATCTTTCGCAATGCGGTCGAGTGGGCGGCGCCCCGAGCCTCATAGAGTCAAAAGACAGCGCTGCGGGGTTGCGGGGCGGGTGAAATGCGGGCGGTTGTAGAATCAACTTGCGCCGCGGCGTGGAATGGCGCAAAATTACAGGCTTTGGTTTAGGATTTAGAATACGAGTGTTATGGCCAGAATTTGTGAACTGACAGGGAAGAGGCCCGGGAAGGGCAACGTGGTGTGGCGCAGCGGCAAGGCGAAGAAGAAGGGGGGCATCGGCACCCACGTGACCGCCATCACCAAGCGGCGGTTTCTGCCCAACCTGCAGCGAGTGAAGGCGGTGATCGACGGCGAGGTTCGCTACGTGCGGGTCTCCTCGCAGGCGCTGAAGAAGGGTCTGGTCACCAAGCCGGCGCCGCGGACTTGGAAGAAAGAGGAAGCCAAGCCGGCTGCCTAGCGGTTTTTTTCGCGGTGCATGAGCGCGCGCTTGAGCTCCCGCGCCGACTCCGCCTTCCGGAGGGCCTCTCGCTTGTCGTAGGCCGCCTTGCCTTTTCCCAAGGCCAGCATCACTTTGACCTTCCGGTTTTTCCAGAAGAAGGAGAGGGGCACAAGGGCATGCCCGCGGACTGACAGGAGGCCGGCCAGGCGCTGGATTTCTCTCTTGTGGAGAAGGAGTTTGCGGGCGGCCTTGGGCTGATGGTTCTGGCGGTTGCCGAACGCGTATTCTTCGATGTGCGCGTTATACAGGAAGGCCTCATCCCTCTCGACCCGGGCGAAGGCATCCCGGATCTGGCAATGGCCCGCTCGCACGGCCTTGACCTCCGTCCCCTTCAGGACCAGGCCGGCCTCCCAGGTCTCGAGGATCTCGTAGTCGCGCCTCGCCTTGGAATTGGTGACGATATCCGCCATCAGCGCCCCCCTCCGAGACGCCTTGGACGCGCCGGAGGCACGGTCAGGTCCGACCCGGCGGCCAAGCCTTTGCGGGACGGGTGATGAACCTCATGCCCGCTTCCGTTTCCGGCCGGGGGGCTCGATCGCCGGGGTGTCCTCGATCATCTCGTAGCCGATCTTCTCCTCGCACACTTCCCGCAGCGCGATGTCTCCGGCTCCCTGGGTGGCGGTCTCGGTCACCAGAGGACGATTCCCCCCTCCGCCCCCGGTGGTCAACTGACGCACGCGCCGGGACACCATGTTGATCAGGATGTTCGGGTTGCCGACTTTTTCCGCCGCTTGCCTGCACAGATCCGCGTTCAAACAGACACCTCCGATTCCGGGATTGATTCCTTGCCGACCGCCCAACGGGGCGGAGGTTAGCAAGCCACCAAAATAACAGCCGCCCGCGGCAGTGCAACAGGTTTTTTAGCCTACGACGGGGGGGCGAGGCTTTGTGCGGCTGCGGACGGCATCAGGCGCGCCTGCCCATGCCGAACAATTCGCGAATGTAATCCGCGTTCCGGCGGGCGTCGGCGACGGCGTCCTTGGAGGGATTGGCCGTCTCGAGGACAATCCATCCGCGATAGCCGATCTGATCGATCGCGCGGGCGATGGGCGGGAACTGGATCTCGCCCTGACCGAGGTAGCTCGATCCGTCCTTGAAATGGATGCAGGCGATCCGCTCTTTGAGAAACCGGATCTCCTCGGGGACGTTGTAGCCGTTCCGGGTCGAGTTGCCGACATCGTAGTAGAGCTGCACCGATTCGTGATTGATCCGGTCGAGGATCTCGGCGTTCTGCCGGGCCGAAAGCGTGTTCTCGAGGGCCAGGATGACGCCGGCATCGCGCGCTCGAGGGGCGGCGGCCCGAACGCGCTGGACCGCCTGGTCCACCTCCGCCCGCTTCAACTGGCCGTTCTCCCGGAGGTCGCCTTTTCCGAAGAAGGCTACCAGGATGACGTGGACGCGCAGGGCCCGCGCGGCATCGATGGATTGTTCGAGCCATGCGGGGGCGCGGGGATCGGTTGCCAGCGGGTTCGAGTTGAGCAGGCCCATCATGAAGGAGGAGATGGGGAGGCCGGTCTCGGCCATTTCATCCAGGTATCTCCGCTGGACGGCCGGATCGGCGATGCGAAGCTGATCGGTGGGATCCCCGGCGCTGACCTCGGCGCCATCCAGGCCCGCCCGCAGGGCCTGCCTCAGGTCGACCCGGCATGACCCGAGCCGGATTTCGGCAGCCGCCGACGGCGCGGCGCCGCGGGCGATCGTGGCGGCCAGCGCCGGGCACGCAGCCAGGCCGGCCAGCGCGCCATGAAGAAAGGCGCGCCGGCTGATGGCCGGCAGGTTGGTGGAGCTGGATGGCTGGCTGGACAAGCCGCGGGCGAAAATCGTGTTGGAGCTATTCATGGAGTCATCCTACCGCCGCGCCAGCTGTGATGCCAGACATTTGCGGATGCGACGGAGCGGCGCTGGGCGCAGCTCAGGCAGGCGGCGCCCACGGGTGGAACCGATCCTTCAGGGGCCACTCGACCCGCGCGCCGCGGAGCTGATGCGATGCGAACACGGCCGTGATCATTTCGATGACGACACGTCCATCGGATGCGCTGCACAAAGGCTCGCGGTCGCGGCAGATGGCGTCGATGAGATCCCGCGCGGGCACCCGGTGCGCCATCACGTCTTGGACGAGATCGGGATTGGGTTCGGGCAGCCCGATGCCGGCGGAGCTGATGGGGGTCCAGGCTGAGGGGGCTTTCACCGGCTGGAACGGGTTGCCCGGGCGGAAGTGTGCCATGGGCTCCTGGTCCATGCGAAGGTCGATGATCCCCTGGGTGCCGATCCATTGCAGGCCGAAACCGGCGGCGGCGCTCCCGGCGTTCTGGACGGAATCGAAGAAAGCGGGCGCGCCGGACTCGATCTCGAATCGGGCGTGCAGCCGGTTCCCCGCGATCGGACCCACGCCCTCGGCGCCCGGCTTCAAGTCAGCGGCGGTGACCGGACGCGCATCCTGGTAGACCATTGCAGTGCAGGCTCGAGGCCGCCCGCCCAGGCAATGGACGATGTTCAAGACGTGGGAGCCGAGCACCCACAGGTCCAAAGGCCCGCCCCGGGCATCTTCCTTGCCCCGGGCGCGGATCTCGAGGAGCCGGCCGACAGCCCCGTCGTCGAGGAGCCGGCGAATGGTCGGGAGGACCGGATGATAACGGTTGCGATGTGCGATGGCGACTTTGACACGGTGGCGATCGCAGGCGGCGACGATTTCATCGGCTTCGGCGGCCGAGCGGCAGAAGGGCTTTTCGATATAGAGGCCGCGCACGCCTGCCTCGGCGGCCGCCAGGGCCGCGTCGCGGTGCTGGTCGATATGGCGCATCCCGATCGCCACGATGTCCAGCCTCACGTCCGAGAGCATCTTCCGGTAATCGGCGAAACCGCGATCGCAGCGGAGCTTCGAAAGCGCTGCCTTGAGCCCGGCGGCGTCGGGATCCGCGACGGCGGCGATCTCGGTTTCGGGGAGCTGGAGCCACAGGGTATGGAGCCCATGGCCGTAATCGCCCCGGCCAGTGTGGCCGATGATGCCGACGCGGAGTCGAGGGGCGGGGGGGGGCGCCGCGGGAACGAGGCCGGATCCGGCGGCGCAGGCAAGGGCGCCCATCCCTATGCAGAATTGGCGGCGTGAATGCGTGGTTGTCATAAATCAAAATCGTCCGTCCAATCAAAGCCTCGATCCGGCCGCCCTCATCGCAGGATCCAGCCCCGGGGCTGGCTAGAATCCCCAGGGCGCTCGCATCGGCCGTCCCAGCATCCGGCTGGCCGTTGGATCGTCTGCGAGCTGTTCGGTGTCCGGATTCCAGCGGAGCTTGCGGCCCAGCTTCATGGCGATGTGGCCCAGGTGCGCCACCGCAATCGAGCGATGCGCCACCTCGATGGTCGAGGCAGGCGGCCGCCGGCTTTTCACGCAGTCGAGGAAGTTGCGGCGATGCCCCTGGCGGTCCGGAGGCGAGGAATAGAGATGGACCTCGTCCGGGCCGAACCTCTCTTTCAGCAGGAAACGGGGATGCGCGTCGACGAGGGTGCGATTGACATAGACCCAGCCGCGGCTGCCGATGAACCGGACGCCGGTGGGGTAGTGATTGCGGCTGCCGACCATGAGGACCAGGCCGTTGGCGTAATGGCATTCGTATTTGTAGTGGACGGCCGCATCCCAGAGGCCGTCGGACGGGAACTCGCCGGCCCCTTCGACGGTCAGCGGGCCGGTCTGTTCGACGTCCATGCCCCAGTGGGCGATGTCGATGTCATGGGCGCCGCAGTCGGTGTTTTGTCCGCCGGAATAGTCGAGGATCCACCGGAAGTCCCAGTGGCAGCGTCTTTGGGTGTAAGGCACCCAGGGGGCCGGACCGAGCCACATCTCGTAGTCGAAACCCGCTGGCACCGGCATGGGGGGCTGGGGGCCGATCGTGGGCCCCACGCCCAGCCCGACCTCGATGCGTTCGAGCTTGCCGATCCGCCCGTTGCGGACCAGCTCGCAGGCGAAGCGGAAATGGGCCGTGGATCGCTGCCAGCTGCCGGTCTGCCACACAATCGAGGAGCGCCGGACCTCCTCGACCATGGCTCGGCCTTCGGCGATGGTCAGCGCCAGGGGTTTCTCCCCATAGATGTCTTTCCCGGCCCGGGCGCCGAGGATGGCAGGGATCGAGTGCCAGTGGTCAGGCAGGCAGAGACAAAGGAGATCGATGTCCGACCGCGCGATCACGTCCCGAAAATCCCGGTAGCGGGCGCACCCCGAGTCTCCATAGGTGCGGTTGACCTCGACGACGGCCTCCTGGACTCGGGATGCATCGACGTCGCAGACCGCAGTGATCTGGCAGTCGGGCTCCTGGAGGAAGCCCTTGAGGTTCCGCATGCCCATGCTGCCCAGGCCGATCATGCCCATGGTGAGCCGATGGCTCGGAGCCGGCCGCCTTCCGGCTCCGAGCGCGGCCGCGGGAATCCACTGGGGCGCGGCCCATAAGCCGGCGGCTGTGGCAGCCGCTCGCTTGAGCCAGATCCGTCTCGAATGAGGAGGGAAGTTCATCGGGCTGTCGCGGGCAGAGTCTGGAGGACCTTCCGGGCCTCGGCCTTGAGGCTCGAGCTCGCTGAGCTGTCGAGGATTGCCTGGAGACCGGGCGCGACCACATCGGCGGACCGGCCCTTGAGCGCGCCGGCAACCTTGATCATCGCCGCGGCGGCTTCGGCCGCCACGGCGGAATTGGCCAGATGTTTTTGGGCCAGTTGAAAGGCCTCCGGAGCCGTCATCGCCGCCAAGCCGCCCAGGACCAGCTTGATCTCCTCGGGCCTTTGAGATTCGGCCGAGGCCTGCTGAAACAGCGCGAGCTGATCGGCATTGGGCAGCCCGGGCAGGCCGGCGATGGCGATGAATCCGCGCAGCGCCAGAATGCGCTGAGTCGGGTTGGCGGCGGCGCGGGCGCAGCGGAGGAGATCGTCGGCGGCTGTCGGACTGGGCCACTCGGCCAGGACGCGCAAGGCTGCATTTTGGATTTCGGGGTTCGGATCACTGAGGGACTGGCGCACCGTGGGGAGTCCTCGTTCATGCCGAATGGTTCCCAGAATGCGCAGGAGGGCGCATCGAACGGAGGCCGTGGCTGCAGGATAGGGCTGCAGAACGATGTCCACGCATTTTTCCTGGTCAGCCTGACGAACGCAGGCGGCGGCGATGGCATCCTCGGCCGCGGTCCGCTCGGCTTCCTGTTGGGCGCCAGCCACCCGTTCGAGTAATGCCGGCAAGTCGTCGAGGCCGGCCGTCGCACCCAACGCCTTGTACGTGTTGCTGCGCAGGGCCGGATCCCCCCGCCGGGCAATCTCGAGCAGCGTCGGGACTGCTGCAGTCGAAACGCGAGCGCCCAGGGATCGGATGAGCTCGTTTTGTGTTTGGGTGTCCCGCTGCTCGATACACTGGAGGATGTGGCCATCGACGTCCTTTCCCCGAAGCATGTTGAGGCTCGACTGCGCCGCGGCGCGTCGATCGGGATGATCGGCTGCGATGTAATCGGCGAGCAACGGGACTTGGCCGGCCCCGCCCAGAGAGGCCAGCGCCGACAATGCCGCCACGCTTAAGGTGTCGTCGTCGCTTCGGACGGCGGCGGCGATGGCCGGGAGGGCGGCGGGATCCTGGCGATCGCCCAGGGCGGCCACCACGCGCACCCGGGCGGCGGCGGGCAGCCGCGGCAGCTCAGCCGCCGCCCGCTGCGTCAGCTCGGCTCCCGGCAGATGCCTCAAATGATCTGCTGCGATGGCCAGGAGCGGATCGGTCTCGTTCGAGAGGATGGCCAGCAGCAGGTGGAAATATTTGCCGCTGTCCGCTGTAACCAGGCCTCGCAAGGCCGCCATGCGGATGGCTTGAGTCTCGGAGGTGTTGAACAATGGGAGGAAGATCTGCGCCGCGGCGTCCTTCTGGCCCCGAGCCAGCAGCCGATCGGCGCGTGCGATCAGGGCATGCGCCAGCCAGATCCGGCGCGGCGGTGTGGCGGACTCGAAGGCCTGCTGCAGCGCCTGGATCGCGTTTTGTCCGCCCACTTTTTCGAGGGCGGCGATGGCTGCGCGGGCGACGGCGTCATCCGGGTCGGACAGACAGCCGATCAATGCGGGGGCGGCTTGGCGGTCGCGGCGCTCGCTCAGGGCATAGATCACCCCGACCTTGGGATGGCCATGGGTCGTCGAAAGCGCCTGGCGCAGCGCCGCGCCGGCGGCAGGAGACGCGATCCGCTGCAGCGCGTAGCGCGCGGGATCGGCCAGGGCCGGATGGTCCAGGAACCCTGCCAGCACGGGGACCGAGCGGTCGGAGGCGATGAGAAGGAGCTGGCGGCAGACGAAGCGCTTGCACTCGATCGAGGCGCCGGACTGGAGGATATCGAGCAGCCGTTGCTCGACCAGGGCTTGCTGGGCGGGCTGGTTGAGGGCCTGGCGGACGGCGTCCTCGACCCGGATCAACGGGGCGCGGCTTTGGCCGAACTCGTACTGTTGGAACGCCTCGGCGTCCCAGGGGGCAGGTTCGGGAGCGGCCGCTCCAGCGCCGGCGCAGAGCGCCGCGGCGGCGAGAATCCAGGAGATGAGCGAGTGTTTCATGATGAGATCAAGGGTCGTCGGTGTCGGGTGGTGGGTTCAGTGTCGGTTGGAATCGGGCCGCCGCGGCCGAGCCTGGCACGGTTGCGATCCGGCCGGGATGGGCATCTCACAAGCCCCACGGAGCGCGCATGGGACGCCAGAGCATCCGGTCGGCTGTGGGATCGTTGAGGAAGCGTTCGCGGGCCGGATCCCAGCGCAGCTTGCGGCCCAGCTTCATCGCGATGTTGCCCAGGTGCGCCAGAGAGATCGAGCGATGCGCCACCTCGATGGTGGAGGCCGGCTGGCATCGGGTCTTGACGCAATCGAGGAAGTTCCGGCGATGTCCCTGGCGTCCGCCGGCGGACCGATAGAGGCTGGGCTCGTCGGGGCCGAACTGCTCCCACAGGAGGCGTTTCGGATTCGCGTCGATGTCGCCGGCGTAATGGACCCAGCCCTGGTCGCCGATCCAGCGGACGCCTCCGCGGATGTGGGTGCCGATACCCATGGTCATGCCGTTGGCGAATCGGTATTCGGCTCGGTAGGCAGTGGCGGCATCCCAAATGCCTTCGGCGGGAAACTCGCCGGAACCCTCGATCTCGACGGGGCCGGTCTCCTCGGTTCCGGCACCCCACTGGGCGACGTCGATCGAATGGGCGCCCTGGTCGGTGAACTGCCCGCCCGAATAATCGAGGATCCAGCGGAAGTTCCAATGGCAACGCTTCTCGGTGTAGGGCGCCCAGGGCGCGGGGCCGAGCCAGAGATCGTAATCGAAGCCGTCGGGCACCGGCATAGAGGGCAGGGGACCGGTTCGCGGTCCGGCGGGGAGGCCGACCTCGACCCGCTGGAGCTTGCCGATGCGCCCGTTGCGGACGAGCTGGCAGGCGAAGCGGATCCGCGCGTCAGACCGGCTCTGGGTGCCGGTCTGCCAGAGGCAGTGATACTGGCGGACGGTCTCCACCATGAAGCGCCCTTCATGGATCGTGAGCGCCAGCGGTTTTTCCCCGTAGATGTCCTTGCCCGCCCGCACCGCCATCACCGCAGCAACGGAATGCCAGTGATCGGGCAGCGCGATGCACAAAACGTCGATGTCCTTGCGCGCGATCAAATCGCGAAAATCCTTCTCCTCGGTGCACCCCTGATCGCCGTAGTGACGGTTGATGACCGTCATCGCCTCTCGGCGCCGCGCCGAGTCGACGTCGCACACCGCGGCGATCTGGCAATCGGGCTCCTGGAGGAAGCCCAGGATATGGCGCATCCCCATGCTGCCGAGCCCCATCATGCCCATGGTCAGCCGCGCGCTGGGAGCCGGGCGCGCGCCCATGCCCAAGGCCGAGGGCGATATCCAGTGGGGGAGAAGGGTCGCAGCGGCTGTCCCATGAAGGGTTTGTCGCAGCCATGCGCGCCGGCTAAGAAGAGGTCGATTTCGGTTCATGATCGAATGTCTGCAGGATTCGAGGGCGGGAGGCGGCTCGGCGCTCGATGCGCGCGCCGCTACCGCTCCAGGCATTGTTCGAGGTGTTGACGGGATTGGTTGATGGCGGCGGTGACCTCGGCGGCCGTCGGCAGGATGGGTATGCCGCGAGGCACCGGGTGCATGAAGATGGATGTCAGGCCGGCAAACCGAATCTGCCGGAGCGCGTCGAGCATCGGCTTAAAGTCCAGGGGGCCCCAGCCGGGCATCTGGCGCATCTCCTCCTCCTTGGGCATTTTTTTCGAGGCGCCGAGCCCGTGCTGCCATGCGTAGAAGAAGGCCAGCTTCGGCCCCAGCTCGCGGATCAGCTGGGCCAGCAGAATCGAGTCCTGCGGCAGGTGGTAGGGCGCGAACGCGATTCCCAGATGGCTCGACGGCGCCAGCTCCGCGAAATACCGGATGGAATCGGGGCTGGCGACCAGGGCGTTGGCGTGGTTCTCGATGCCGATGGCCACGCCGGCTCGGGCCGCCGCATCGACATGAGGCTTCATCTTTTCGATGAACGCCTTGACCGACGCCTTCAACTCCGGGCCCGCGAGATTGGCAGGGCCGCCGCTGCCCGTGACGATCACCTCGGCGCCGAAGCGCTGCGCGAACGGGAGCTCGGATTCGAGCCGGAAGGGCCCCAGGTCGAAGCGGGTCACCGCGCCGAGCCTGACCCGATGCTTCTCGAGGAGGGCGGCAAACCGATCCAGGCCCATCTCCTCGATCTGCTCGCGTTGATTGCCGTGAACGCGGGGCCAGATGTCGATCTGCTCCGCCCCGGCTCGCCGGACTTCGGGCAGGATCGTCTCGAGCGGCAACGTGCCATACATGCTCGACGAGAGCACATAGCGCAGCCGGAAGGCCGGCGCGGACGCGAGCGCAGAAACGGGTTGCGCGGCCAGGCGGACGCGGGCGATGCCGGCCAGCCCGACGCCGATGAGCCGGCAGGCTGCGCGCCGATCGATCTTGCTGCCGTTCATGGGATGGAATCAGGCAGGGCAGGCAGCTTGGGGTTTGAGCGCGGGCTCGGCCATTCGGGCTTGAGCCTCTTTCAGGAGCTGAATCCATTTCCCCATGTAATGCCCGTGGTCATGATACGTGCGGCCGCTGACCAGGTTGCCATCCACGACGCAGGGCTGGTTGACGAAGATCCCGCCGACGACCTCGAGGTCGAACTGGCACTTGGGGACGGTGGCCATGCGGCGGCCCTTGAGCACGCCCGCGCATGCGGGTATCTCGACGCCATGGCAGACGGATGCGATCGGCTTGTTGGCCTCGAAGAAATGGCGGGTGATGCGGAGCAGATCGGCATTGTATCGCAGGTACTCGGGGGCGCGGCCTCCGGAGAAGAAGATTCCCAGGTACTCCTCCGGGCGGATGTCCCGGAACGCAATGGCAGCCTGGATCGTGTAGCCTTCGAACTCGCGAGTGACCTCCCAGTTGGCGGGCACCTCATGCAGCACCATGTGGTAGCGCTTGCGCTCCGGGCCGGCCACCACGGGCACAAAATTGTCCTCCTGCAGCCGGTAATAAGGGTAGAGCGTATCCACCGTCTCGGTGCCATCGCCGACAATGATCAATACCTGGTTCATGTTATTCATCGAGGATTGGGGGTGATACAGTGCTATTCGTTGAGAGGGACGGTGGTGCGGCTCATGAGCCAGGGCAGATCGTTGTTGTTGGGGGTCGCCACACCCCGCGTCACCGAGGCGTTCTTGACGATCGGCGGCATCGTCCGGGCATCGAGCCACTTGCGGACCTCGGAGTGCCCGTCGGCAAAGGCAAACCCTGCCGCGTTGTTGTGGTAGCTGGCCGGGAAATCGCGGATCGTGAAGTTGGCCGGCTGGTCCGGATACCCGTTCATTGAGACCGCAAACCAGCCGTCGTTGATGCTGTCCTCCCGCTCGTCGAGCAACACCCAGAGCATCGCCGGCCGCCGAATGTCCGACATCTTGAAAAACTTCCGATAGTTGGGGTTGTCCCCAATGAGCGAGCCGAGCGTGTCCCGATCCGGATTCCACCCGATATAGCAGTTCATTGACACGCTCCGCACCCGGGGAAAGGTCCCCATGTTGCGGCCCCGCGTGATGGTTACCACGCTGCGATCGGCGGGGCATTTATAGAGGTCGGGGTTCTTGGTGTAGGGCCCGAGCTGCGCTTTGAGCAGGTTGTCGATGCTCGTGTTGTCGGGATTATTGGGATCGAAATCGAGGAAGCCGTGCACCCATCCCCGCGGCTGGCCGCCGGTCATGTTGTCGGCCACCTTGCCGAAATTGTCGTCGGCATACATCGTCCAGGCCAGCATCAGCTGCCGGCCGTTGGCCATGCACTTGATTCCATGCGCTTTGGTCTTGGCCTTGGAAAGGGCGGGCAAGAGCATGCCTGCCAGGATCGCAATGATCGCGATCACCACCAGCAGCTCGATCAGCGTGAATGCTCCGGCGCCCCAGGCCCCCCGGCTGGCCGCTTTCTTGTATTGGATGTTCATCGATACGTTCCGGTATTGGATGGATGTCGGGCGGGAGGCGCGGCCTCCAATGGCCGCGCCTCCGCCCCCGCGCACTCTACTTGGCGATCACCCGGTAGAACCGTGGCGACTGGGCCGGCGCCGCAAACTGCGCCGTCAACACGTTGCCCGACCCTGTCTGGAAGGTCACCCCGCCGACCTCGGTCCAGGCTGGCTCGGCCAGATTCTCCGCGGCCACGATCCCGTAGGTTCGCAGCGGCGGATTGGTCTGGAACTGGATCTCGAGCGCCCCCGTCTCCAGCACCTGGAATCCCACGATCTCCATCGTGACCGCCGGAAGCGGCCCATAGGAGATCCCGAGCACCTCGTCATTGGAGAGCGTGCGGTTCCAGATGTTGACCTGCTCGATCACACCGTGGAGCGGCACGTTGGCCGGTACCGTCCGCTGCCCTATGTCAAACGGCGACAGTGCGTCCTTCAGGTTGGTGAACGTGACCGAGGAGACCATGGATTGGCCCACTCGCGAGCTTGTCTCGGCGTTGAACACGTCCTGCCGCACGGTTTTAGCTGCCGGATCGAACCGGAGGAACACGTCGTAAAACACCCCCGCCTTGAGCTCGGCGCTGCGCGGCCCTGTCCAGGCGGCTCCATCCCCCGACATGCCGCCCGTCAATTGCGGATAGGGGGTCGTCCCGCCGTAGCCGGTGCCGAACAACGTCATGAAGCTCACCCGCGTGCTGGTCTCGCTGGAGCTGACGCGAAAGCGGCCCATCAGCCACTGCTCGCGCCCATAAACGGCGAGCCCGATCGGGTCGTACTTGATCCGGGCATGATAGGTCAGGGCGGACTCGATCTTGAGCTCGTTGTTGGCCCCCAGCCCGTAGGAGAGCCACGAATCGGTCCCGTTGAACACCGCGGCGCGGCTGGTGCGGTTGGCCATCGGCGGCAGATCCGATGTGTAGGCGATGTTGTTGGCCGCGGTCGCCTCCGACACATTGCCGGCGGTGATGTCGTTCGGGTTGTCGTTATCGAAGGTCACCCGCATCACCGCGTCCTGGAACACCTCCGGAGTGTTGCCGCTCGGCACCCGCGCCACCGTGAACTGCCACTGGTTCGAATATGCATTGGGCGGCGTTGCCGTGTCCTGGAACGTCAGGGTTGCGGTCTGAACCGACTCCTGAGCCATCGATGCGGGCTGATAGTGCACTGTGACTCCGCCGGCCGAGACCGTCACCTGGGCCGCTGCCGTCACATCCTGCCCGTTCAGGGTGAGATGCAGGCTTTGCCGATCGACCTGGGTCTCCTGGCTGAAGATCTGAACGTCCAGCGGCGCTGTCGGCTTGACTTCCGTCTCTCCCGGGCTGGGCCGGATCGCACTCACCACGAACGGCGCCGCCGCCTCCGCCGCGGGGATGAAGGCCAAGTAGTTGGCGTTGAGGCTGGCCACTCCCGAGACGCACGCCAGACGCAGCGTCTGCACACCCGAGAGATTCAGCACGATCGGAACCCCGTCCACGTCCGTCAGCGGGACCAGCGTGTAGATTTGCGCCCCGCCGGTCGTCCCGCCCTGGAACCGCCCGATCGGGAAGGTCGTCTGGTTGGGCTGTGCGGCCGAGCTCAACACCTTCTCGAGCTGGACCACGTAGTTGGCGATGCTGCTGTTGGCCAATCGCGCATACACACGATACCGGTTGGCCGCGAAGGTCCGCGTGTAGTTCATCCACTGGCCATCCCCGAGCCAGCCTGCGTAGTAATCCTCCACCCCCGCGTCCAGCGCCTTGGCGTCGATGTAATTCTGCCGCAACGGCTGATCGTCGCAGTAGGTCGTCCCCACCGCGTCTCCAATCCGATAATCCGTCTTGGCCGGCACCCGGTTGGTGAAGACGTCCACCCCATGGACGCTCATCTGATCCAGGTAATTGCTCGGGGCCGGGATGCTCGAAAGCACCGGATTGTCGATGAACTGGCCGTTCTGGAAGTTGTAGTCCTCTGCCTCGATGAAGACCACCCCATCGCTGAAGGTGTTGAAGCGGATGGTGTTGGTCTTGCCATGGCCTTCGGTGTCGCTGACCATGATCCGCGCCACGTACTCCTGATTGGCTGCCAACTGGCTGAAGAGCACGTCCCGCGCGTTGGCTGTGCCGGTGATCTGCAGGTCTGCCGACCGATCCACCCCGTTGAGCTCGAGATGGATCCCGTCCGGATTGACTCCGACCGGCGACTCGACCTTGAACTGGATCGGCGTGTTTCCCGGCAAATACATGGCGTTGTTGGCGGGCTGCAGGTCCTTGATCAGGTCCAGCGTCCAGCTCAGCTGCACGAATCCGTCGTCGGTCGAAATCGCCTTGACCTCGTCATCCCCAAGGGCCCGGTTCCACACGTTCACCTGCTCGATCACGCCGTTCACCGGCATGGGCGATGTCGACCGCCTCCCCACCTCGAAGGGCGACGTTGAAAAAGTCAGGCTTTTTTGCGTGGTGTTCACCACCGTGGGGGTGCCCACTATCTGACCCGTCTCCGCGTTATACACGGTCAGGGTGACCGCCACGCCGGGATTGAACCTCACGACGATGTCGTGAAACACGCCCGGCGTCAGACCCGCCCGGCTGGGCGAAGCAAACCAAGCTCCCCCGGTTCCGGAACCGGATGCCAAATGCGCTTGCACTGTAATCGTCGCAGCCCCCGCGCTGGCCGCCGACGTTGTCAACTGGCTCGTCCGTTGGGCCGCTGAGCCGCCAGGGCCGCTGAACCGCCCCATCAACCACTGCTCCGGCCTGCCCAGTGCAATGGCCGCCGCGTCGTGCTTGACCCGGATGTGATATGTCATCGCCCCGGTGATGTTCAATTCCTCCGCGGCTCCCAAGTCGTAGGAGATCATCGAATTTGTTCCGTCGAACACCGCGGCGTTGCCCGTGCTGTTGGGCATCGCCGGCAGGGCGGTCGTGTAAGTGAGGTTGTTCTCGACCGTGGGCACCGACACATTGCCCGTGCTGCGGTCGATCGCGCTGTTTCCGTCAAACGTCACCCGTAATACCGCGTCCTCGCGAATATCGCGGCCTAAGACGTCCGGCACGGACAGCAGGAGAAGGAGGAATAGGGCGACGGCGTTACAGGACAACAAGGCGACGGGATTGGATTTGATTTTCATAATGCGCGTGAGTTTATCACTGGTTGGAACCAATTGATTATGAGAACATTACTTAAGTCACTTGTTTGAAGATCATTTATGTGAACAACAAACCGATTCATGAGTTATGTGCCATACCATATCCCACAAGTTTGACACTTCAAGCTTATTCTTAATTTATTTAGGGTGCCGGTCAGGTTTCGGCAATAGCATTACGACCACATTCTTGTTGCATATTTGACGGATACCGTTTCAAATGCGATCCAGCAGTGCCCATGCAAGAAAGTCCGCTTGAAGTCGCTGTTTCTTTGCGGTCCGGCTTGGCCTACACGATGGAGATTCTGCATGGGATTGCCGATTATTCGCGGCAGCAGGGGCACTGGACTCTGGAGGTTGACAGCGATCTGCACTTTGGCCAGCGGCCGGCCCGTCTGGATCGCCATTGGCGCGGGGACGGTGTGATTCTGCTGGGGGGCGAGAGCCAGGTCTTCGACAGCTCCTATTTCCGGCAGCATTGCATCCCTGTGGTCAACGCGACCGGCTGGCATGACCGGTATCCGGGGGTGCCGGAGGTGTTCTGGGATGACGAGGAGATTGCCGCAACAGCCGCGGCGCATCTGGCGGGTCTTGGGCTGGAGAGGTTCGCCTACTTCGGCCCTCGTGTCTTTCCGCCGTCGCACGAGCGGGCGCTGGCCTTCCAGCGGCAGATCCAGGCACGAGGTTCCTCCTGCATCCTGTGCGAGTGGACGGTCGGCGAGATTGGCGAGGTGGCCATCTGGGGGGAGAAGGCGTGGTGGCAGGCGGCGGAGTTTTTCAAGCAGCGGCTGGCGCGGCTGGAAACGCCGGTCGGGATCCTGGCGAACAACGATATCACGGCATCGGTGCTGATGAATTCGGGCCAGGAGATCGGGTTGACGTGTCCGCGGGATCTGGCGGTCGTCGGTTTTTGGAATGACCGGGTGATCTGCGAATCGACCGACCCGCCCTTGAGCAGCATCGAAACGGATTTTTACCAGGTGGGCTTTCGGGCGGCGTCGATCCTCGATGCGATGATGCGGCAGCCCGGGTTTCAGCCGCCGGCGGCGACGCGGATTGGCACCAAGGGATTGACTCCGCGAGAATCGTCCGACTACCTGGGCATTCAGGACGAGCTGATTTCGCGGGCGGTGCGGTTCATTCGCAAGAATGCCGCCACCCGGCCGCTTCGAGTGGAGGATGTTCTGCGGCAGGTCCCGATGTCGCGCAGCAGCTTCGGCGCCCGCTTCCGCAAGGCCGTCGGCGCCTCGGCGAAGGAGGAAATCATCCGGGTCCGGATCCAGCACGTGCAGCGGCTGCTGCGGAAGACCGACTGGTCGATCACGCGGATCGCCGAGGCTGCGGGATTCGATTCCTCGCGGGATCTGGACCGCCTGTTTGGCAAGAAGACGGGCATGACCCCTTCGGCCTTTCGGTCGTCGGCCGAATCCGGCGGGGAGGGTGTGGTTCGGACCGCCGGGCGCCGCCCGGCCTCTGCGAACCGTTGACTCCGGCCGCGGACCATGTCATTCGAATGGGGCCATGACTGCCTTTGATCCCATTCGATCGTCCCTGCCGCCGACCCGCCGCGAGTTTCTGCGCCGCGCCGGCGTCGCGTTCGCCGCCGCCGCGGCCGCCCCGGCGGCCTGGGCCCGGAACGGTTCGCCGGCGGCGCCTGCGGGCAGCTCGACGATCATGAATTTCGAGAGAGATCTGAAGCGGATGCGATTCGAGCATTACCGGCATCCGCCCATCGACATCCTCGGGAAGGGCTTTCGCCCCGTCGGGGGCAGCCTGGCCGATTTCGCAACGGCACGGCACAATGGGCGCGACCACTTCTTTTACATCGAGCGCCGTTTGCAGGAAGGCACCCCGTTTTTTCCGGGGCACGAGATTTATTTCGGCCATGCCTCGACGGCCGATTTCTTCGAATGGGAGGTGCATGATCCGGCGCTGGTGGTTCGGCCGGGCACGTGGGAGGAGGCGCACGTGTGGGCGCCGGTGATCCTGCGCGATGGCGGCGAGTTCATCATGGCGTACACAGGATTGAACCGGCATCTCTCACAGAATATCGGCCTGGCTTCGAGCAAAGACCTGTTCACATGGAAGCGGAGGGTGGCCAACCCGATCTCGCCGTGCAAAGGGGCGGCCTGGGCTTGGTGGCGCGAGGACGACATCTGCAGCTGCAGGGATCCCGACCTGTTTCGCCACGGGGATCGCGTCTGGATGCCGTACACCGCCAACACGCGGGAGGGGGCCACCTGCATCGCGCTGGCCAGCACCGCCGATTTCAGGAGATGGAGAGATCACGGCCCGATTCTCCTCGGGCCCGCATCCGGCTACGAGGCGCGTCTGTGGGGCGGCCATCCCCAGGGCAGCTTCGAATCGCCCAACCTCTCGTTCCGCAGGGGGCGCTACATCCTGATCTTCCAGGCTTCCATCCGGGGCATGGGCCCGGGCACTTGGGCCGCGGCCAGCGACCGTATCGACGCGTTCAGCCGGGAACCGATCTGGCGTTTCTGGGCGGAGGGCGGATGCGTCGAGGTGGTGCGCGATCAAGGGACGCGCTCCCTGCTGGCGGGCGTCCACGCTGGCGGACACCTCCGCTTCGGCGAAGTCGATTGGGCTCAGCCGCAGCCTGTGGCACGAACCATTGCCGATCGCGAGGTGCTGCGAGGGTGGGGGTTGCGAGGCTGACGCCGGAGGCGGAGGCCGGCAGCCCGATCGCCGGGCCCGCTCAAGGAAAGTTGTCTTGGCCTGTCGGCCATGCTCGACGCCCATGAACCGCTCACGCCGGGTCGGGCCTGCCTGCGCCGCCGCGGCAGGCAGGGGAGCCGGCCTGCTACACTGTTCGGCCCGGTGCCCTCACCGGGCGGTTCATGGAAAGAACAGCGGGACCGCCCATTTCCCCACCGCGATCGTCTCGCCCTCGGCGCACTCCTTTTGGTAGAGGGTGCAGAAGTTGGCGGGATTGGCCGGATCGAACAGGCGGACTTCGGGCTGGCGCACTTTCCGGAACCCCTGAGAAACCAGGGTGTGGGCAGCGCTATCTTTGTTGCGGGCAGGCGCTGGTGTCAGAAAATAGACGAGGCCGGCCCGGCGGCAGCGAAGCTCCTTCTTGCCGTCCATGGGGATGGGGAGGAACGCGGCGCTGGCCAGCGGCTCGGGGCATTCGGCGAGGGTGTACTGGCGGTCCTGGAAGAGCTTCTCGCCTGCGGCGAAGGCTCGCGGCTGTGCGGCTGCGCTCTCGATCGCGCCGCGGGGCCGGGTCCGGAACGGTGCGCCATCGGCATTGGCATCGGGGGCGGGTCGAGGCGCCTGGCGCCCCCCGGAGCCCTGGCTGACGAGCTGGCGCAACCGCACCGCGCCGGTGACCTCGTTGCCGGCGGCGGCATCCTCTTCCCGAAACGAGGCGAACAGGATCTGCCGGTCGCCCGTGCGGCTAAAGTCATAGATGATTCGAATCAGGCCATCCGAATCCTGCTGCCCGTCCGGGTAGGAGACGCCGGAGCGCTCGTCGAGGAGCAGACCGCCCTGCCATCGGCGGCCGTCGTCTCGGGAGACGAAGGCCATCAGATGCGATCGGCCGGTCTGGCGGTCGAGGGGGCCGTGCTTGACCAGCAGGAGATTGCCGGAGGCCAGGCGGCGGACGAAGAACCGGGCTGACGGGTGAGGGATGCCCGAGGGCGCGAGGTCCGGCCAGGTCGCGCCGCGGTCGGTCGAGACGCTTTCCCCGATGCCGTATTTCGTGCGCGCCACAAGCCAAATGTCGCCGTTCTTCCGCTCGACGAACATGTGCTCGTCGAAGGTGCGCGCCGCCTCGGGCACGGTGCATCCGCCCCGGATCGACCAGGTTTTTCCAGCGTTGGAGGAGACGACCATCTTCGAGCTCTGCTCGGAGAACCAGGTGCAGACCGGCAGCACCCATTCGCCGGTCGACAGAACGACGGGCTTGCACATCATGACTCCGTTGGCGACATGCGCCGGCGGGGCCCACGCCGCGTGTTCCGATTCCGGATCGGCCGTCTCCCGCATCCAGAGACGGTCGGTCTTGGCATCCGATATCCGGCTGGCCCAATACCAGCGCAGCTTGCCATCGGGCCCGAGCCAGATTTCGGGATCGAAGGCGCGGGCCGGCCCGCTCCCGTCGGGATCGGCGACCAGCACCTCTTTCCACGTCTTGCCTTGGTCGCCGCTGGTGCTGAGCACGACGTAATTATTGTGATCCTCGCCGGGCGTGATCCCGGCATACCAGGTGGCCCACAGGCGGCCTCCGGGGGTGACGGCCAGGCTGGGAATGCCCTGAAAGGCGCGCTGGGTCGGCGCGTATTCGGCCCGGGGAGGCCCGGAATACATCGGCGGTGCGGTGCGGTCTGCACCGGCGCCCAGCGCATGGGCGGCGGCGATGGCGAATGCCGCCGCGATCAGTCCGTGTGGTTTCATAAGCTGGATGGGTTTCATTGGGGGGCGCCCTGGATCTTCTCCCACACCGCCCACAGGGTGGTTCCCACGCTCAGCAGCGAGAACCCGAAAGCGGCGATGATCCCCGCGTTCAGCGCCCAGCCGGCCTTGTGAGAGCCCATCAGAGAGCGCCGGTTGACCAGGAGGAAGATGCCCGCAATAATGGGCGGCAGGGCGAAGACTTGAGCCACCTGCGTGGCGACCTGCGCGAGGATGGGATTGGCGCCCAGGATGGGGACCGTGAGCCCCAGCGCGCCCGCCACCGCCGCCAGCGCGCGAAACCGGCGGGAGCGCGTGTCGAGCACGCCGGCCTGGTAGTCCGCGACGAGCAGCGGGGCCACCATCGCGATGGGGAAGATCGAAGAAAGCCCCGCGCTCAGCGTGCCGGTGAGAAAAAGGGCCACGGCGAACTTGCCGGCCACCGGCTCCAAGATCGAGACCATGTCGAGGACTTTGGCGATGGTCTTGCCGGAATGAAACAGCGCGCCGGTCGCACAGACCATGATCGCGCCGCTGATGACGAACATCAGCAGGGCGGAAACCAGGCTGTCGCGGCTCTGATGCCGGACATGGTCGCGAGTCCATCCCTTCCCCTTCATCAGCAAGGGGCGAACGACGAAGGTGGGCGCCGCCATGGTGGTGCCGACGAAAGCCGCGGCGATCAGCTTCGATCCCTCCGCGGCCGGGAGGCCGGGCACGAGGCCGCCGGCAATTTCGAGGGGCGAGGGCAGGACGATGAACATCGACACCAGAAAACTCAGCCCCATCAGGGTCACAAAGACGACGAGGATCTTCTCGAACCAGCTGTAGTTCCCGATCCAGAGCATCGCTAGCACAACGCCGATGATGAAGATCGCGATCCCCAGCACCGCCCAATAGCTGCTCGGGTCGAGCTCGGGCATGGCGAGGCGGACGACTTCGTAGATGGCGTTTGCCGAGAGCCCGACGATGCCGGAAAGGCAGAACCATTGGCCGGTGATGAGCAGCAGCATGCTCCCCAGGGCCAGCCATCTCCCATGCCGGATCTCGTGCCGGAAGCTATGGATGGCAGTGCGGCCGGTGACAACCCCATAGCGGCCATAGGCTTCCATCAGCACCCACGAAAACAGGCAGCTCAGGGCCAGCACCCAGAGCAGCCGGGTGCCGAACCGGGATCCGGCCACGGCCATGGTCGTCACGCTCCCCGTCCCGATGGTGTACCCGATACAAAACAGGCCGGGGCCAACCAGCAGAAGCCCGTTCCACAGCCGGCGCAGCGGATGAGGCATCGATGGATCCATAGGGGTCATCCTGGCCAGCCGGAGGTCACCGCTGAATCCGGCCGGACTCGGACCCGTTCATCAGGGCCTCGACCTCGTCGCGGGTGGAGAAATTGAAATCGCCGACGACGGAGTGCGCCAGGCAGGATGCAGCGACCGCGAACGAAAGGGCTGCGGGCGGCGCCTGGAGCTCGGGGGCGAGCAGAGCGAAGATCAATCCGGCGGCGAAGGCATCGCCGGCGCCCACGCGGTCCACGATGGGCATGATGGGGTACGGGCGATAGGCGCCGGCTTTCCACGGGGCGAAATGGGCCTGCCGCGCCGCGCAATCGTAGAGCATGCCCCCCCAGCGGTTGTGCGAGGCGGAGATGCTCTCGCGCAGCGTGATCGCCACTTTCGAGAGCCGGGGGAACTGCCGGCTGATCTCAGCGGCCACCTCGCGGTAGGCATCGGCCGGATCCGGCTCCTGGGGCGCATCCAGCCGGGGCACGCCGATCCCGAGCACATCCTCGGCGTCCTGCTCGTTGCCGATGAGCACGTCCGCCGACGCCAGCAGCTCGCGCATTGTGGTCTGGGCCAGGCGGCGGGGCGGCAGCTCCGGATCCCACCTCCAGAGCTGCTTGCGGAAATTCAGGTCGCAGGAGACGGTCAAGCCGCGTTCCCGGGCGGCGCGCGCGGCATCGATGGCAGCCCGGCTGGCAACCCGTGAAAGCGCCAGCGTGATGCCCGAGACGTGAAACCACCGGGCATCCTCGAAGATGGACTCCCACGGATAGCGGTCTCCAGGAACGGCGCTGAAGGCCGATCCTTCCCGGTCGTAGATCACCTTGCTGGGCCGCTGGTTGGCGCCCGGCTCGCAGAAGAACATGCCCAGACGGCCCGAATCGGTCAGGACAACGTGCGACGTGTCAACCCCCAGGCCGCGGATGTTCGCGATGAACGCGCGCGCGACCGCATGGTCGGGGAGGGCAGACACGAACTCCGCCTGGCCGCCGAGCAAGGCGATGGAAACGGCCACATTGACCTCGGATCCCGCCGGGGCGAGCTGAAAGGCGCCGGGGCAGGCCTGGATCAGCCGCAGGCCGCCGCCCGGTGTCAGGCGTCCCAGGATTTCGCCGAACGTGACGACCTTATTGCGCATGATGCGAATTTCGAATCTCGAGGGCCAGCCGGTGCGCTTCGGCGGCACGCGTGGTGATGGCTTTCCAGTTCTGCTCCTGGATCAGGCGGCGCGGTGCGATCCATGATCCGCCGATCATCCAGATGAGCGGATGCTGCAAGTAGGTCTTGATCTGCTCGGCCGTGATGCCGCCCAGCGGGACGAACCGGCAGTCCAAGTGCGCATAGGGCCCAGCCATGGCATCCAGAAACGGGAGCCCCCCGCATGGCTCGGCTGGAAAGAATTTGAGCAGGCGGCATCCGAGCTCCAGCGCCGATTCCAGCTCCGAGGGTGTGGCGACGCCCGGGGCGAAGGGCAGCCCCCGGGCTTGGGCCGCCTGGACTACGCGCGGGTTCAATCCCGGGGCCAAGCCGTATTCGGCCCCTGCCTCCTGGGCCTGCTCGACCTGGGCGGGGGTGAGGATCGTTCCGACGCCGGCCAGCATCTGGGGCGCTTCGCGGCGGATTGCCGCCAGGGCCTCGAGCGCGGCAGGCGTGCGCAAGGTCAGCTCCATGCAATCAATCCCGCCGTCGATCAGCGCCCGCGCCAATGGGACGGCGTCCTCGACGCGATCGATGACCAGCACCGCCATGACCGCTGAGCGGTAGAGGCGCTCTCCCAGGGAGGACCCGCCGGCGTCCGGGGCGCCGAATGCGGGATCCGGGAGGAGTTGCGGGGGGTTGGACGGCAGGAAATCCTGCCGATTTCCGGGATCACGCGGCCCGGGTTCCGGTGGAGAGGTCTTGGAATGCATCTTGGAGATGGTTGAGCATGGCGGTGCGCGCCCCCTGCGAATCCTGTCGCTGGATGGCGCGCAAGATATTGGTGTGGCCCTGAACGGCGTGGCTCGTGTCAACGTGGCTGTAGGTGTTTTCCTGGAACGTGCGGAGCAAGGACCGGATCGAGTCCATGATGAGCAGGAAGATTGGGTTGCCGGTCGCCTGGGCGAGGAACTGGTGGAAGGCGACATCGGCATCGATCCACTCCTCGAGACTCCGGTTCGCCTTGAGATCCTCGATGAGGGCGGCCAGGCGGGCCAGGTCGTCCGGGGTGACGTGCTGGGCGGCCAGCGCCGCAATCTCCACCTCCAGCGGAACGCGCACCTGCATCAGATGAAGGAATGAATTGTTGGATCGCCGCAGCAGCGCTTCCAGGGTGTTGGTGACCGCAATCGGGTCGGCCGGTTTGACGCGCGGCCGCCGCCCCTGGCTGATTTCGATCAGGCCTTGCATGCGCAGGTTGCGCATGCTCTCGCGCATCACGTTGCGTGACACGCCCAGCTGGGTGGCCAGGGAGCCCTCGGCGGGCAATTCGCTCCCCACGCCGAATGCCCCTGAAAGAATCTGCTCGCGGATCCAGTCGGTCACCTGGCTGACGAGATCCTTCCGGCCGAAGAATGCGCCGGGCTCCTCCACGACTGCCGCGTTGGTGTTGTTGGTTTGCATACGTGTGCTCTGCAGCTCACTCGATGGGCGCCGAGCTGCGCTCGTGGAACCATGCGATGTCCACATTGTTCGGCGACGGCACCTTCAAAGGGATCCCGACCCCCGGCTGCAGGGCCGGCTTCGTCCGCGGATCGAGCCACTTGTGAATCTCCGAATGGCCGTCAGCGAACGCGAGCCCCGCCGCGCCATTGTGGTAGCTGGCGGGGTAATCGCAGAACAGGTAGTTGCGCGGGCGGGTTTGATAACCGGTCATGTCCACCCCAAACCAGCCGTCGTTGATGCTGTCCTCTCGCTCGTCAACAAACACCCAGAGCATGCTGGGGGGAGGGCGGGTCATCGAGGCGAACTTGGGGTATTCGCGGAAGCCGGTGTTGTAGGGGGCATGCCCGGGATTGCCGCCAACCCAGTTGTTCATCGAGACGCTCCGCACGCGCGCATGCCGGGTCCCGCCGATCGTCACCGCGCTTCGATCCGCCGGGCACCGGAATGTCGCCGGGTTCTTCACATAGGGTCCCAACTGGCCATTCACGACTAACAGCAGGTTTGTATTATCGGTGTTGGATCCATTAAAGTCCAGCGTCCCGTCAACCCAGCCCCGCACCGCCCCGCCCCGGGAATTGTCGGGCAGCCGATCTCGATTGTCGTCCGCATACGCCATCACCGCCAGCATCAGCTGGCGCGTGTTGTTCATGCAGTGAATGCCCTGCGCCTTGGTCTTGGCCTTGCTCAGGGCGGGCAGCAGCATGCCCGCCAAAATGGCGATGATGGCGATGACCACCAGCAGCTCGATCAAGGTGAAACCGTTCCCGCCGGGGCGCGACCGCTGCCGACGCATCGGATCGGGCGTTGTGGGGTGTCTGTTCATGACTGACCTCTTGCACGGGGTTTCGGCCATGCGATCCGATCGCGATGCTCCATTCGAGGGGCGGAGCTCCTCACTCGCGGACCACCCGGTAGAAGCGGGCGTTGCCGGCCGACGCGGGGAACGAGGCAACGATCCGGCCGCCCGCGGGCGGGGTGTAGGTAACGCCCGTGACAGGCGTCCAGTTCCTCAAGCCCCAATCATCGCATTGCTCGAGGCGGTGAGGCCGATCGGAGGCCTCCGACTCGAATGCCAGCTCGAGCGAGCCCGGGTCGATCCACTGCAGCCGGGTGATGCGCGGCCCGGGGACCTCATGCGCGCCGGGCCCGTTGGCGATCAAGAGCATCTCGAGCTCGGTCAGGACGCGCGTCCAGACATTGATCTGCTCCATGGCGCCGGCCATCGGGACCGAATGGGGCGGGACACGGTTGCCGACCTCGAACGGGATGGTCGAATCCAGCAAGGCCGTCGCCGCCACGGGCGCGACCGCAGGCTGGCCCGCCCGCAGGCCGGTTTCCGCATCGAACACGTCCAGGTAGAGCGCCACCCCCGGCTCGAACCGGACAAACACGTCATAAAAGACATCCGGCAAGATCTCGGTGATGGTCGGCGCGCCGAACCAGCCGCCGTTGATCGCGCTGCTGCCGGCGGAGCCCTGGATCCGGCGCGGCCCGCCGAAGAGGGTCATCATGGTGACCCGGGAAGTGCCCAGCGCATCGCTGTCCCAACGGCCCATGATCCACTGCTCCGTCGAGCTCCCATAGAAACGGTCGGCGTCGAACCGCACCCGCGCGTGATAGGTGAAGGCGGATTCGATCTTGAGCTCGTTGTGCGCGCCAAGGCCGTAGTCGATGACGCTGTCGATCCCATTGAACACCGCGGCTGTGCCGGAGCTGTTGGCCATTTGCGGCAGGCTGGTGGTGTAGTCGATGCTGGATTCGTACACAGGCGCCGTGACCGAGCCGGCTGTGCTGTCGATCGTGTTGAAGTCGAACGTGACCCGCAGGACCGCGTCCTGGAAGACCTCAGGAGTGTGGCCCTGCGGTTGGGGGATGATCTGGAACGACCATTGGTTGGTGATGAGGTGCGCCGGGGATGCGTTGTCCTGGAACACCAATTCCAGATCATTGGCCCCGAGCTGGTAGGGGACGGGCGACGCGTATTCCAGAAAGAGGCCATTGGTCAGCTCGGCGATCGTCAGGCCAGGCGTGATGTCCGCTTGGTTCAGTCGCAGCCCGATCGTGCCGGCGGCCACCTGGGTATCCCGGTTCAGAAGCGTGATTTGGATGGGCTGGCTCGACAGCGCCGTCTGGCCGCCTGCAGGTTTCGCGGAGCGGATTTCCGGGGTGAATGGCTGCACGTTCTGGATGAACTGGCCGGGCTCGAGCGCTCCGCGGCTGATCCGGATCGCGTCGATATCGCCGTCGAAATTCCGGCTGTTGGCCTGGAACTTGCCAATGAAGAGGTCCAGCCCGTTGCCAATCAGGCCCTGGACCGCGCTCACATCCGCCGGCAGACCGTCCATCTGGTAGTCCAGGTAGAGCCGGATCTGGTCGTTCTCCGCGTCGAACACGGCGGCAACATGATGCCAAACACCGTAGACCACTGGGGTGGTTCCGGTCAGACGCGCCGATCCGGCGCCGGCTTTGACGAAAAACTGGAGCAGGTCCCCGGTTCCGAACCGGATGAACCATTCACCGCTGCCGCTCTGCTTGGCGATGATGGACCCGCCGTCTCCCTCGCCCAGCGAGCGCGGCCGGAACACCGCCTCGACGGTGAAGCTCTGGTCGCTCGAAAAATCATAGAAGCCCGTCGGGTCCGGGATCGAAACAAAGGTGTTCGTGCTCAGGTCGAACCGGAGCGCCGTGGATCCCCCGAATTGGGGGCTGCCCGCCACATACGGCAGCACGCCGTGCGCGGTCCCATGCCGGTCATTGCCGCTCTCATCCATCAGCGATCCCGCGGTGGCATCCGCGATCCCGCCGGCCGCCTTTTCGTTGAATTGCCAGAAACCCGGCGTCGCCAGGTTCGCCACGACGAACTCCCATCGGTTGGAGAAGACGTTGGCCGGCGTCGCGTTGTCGCTGAAAGACAGCGCCAGCGAATGGCGGCCCAATGCCAGCGCTTGGGCCACTGGACAGCTCAGCGTCACGGTCCCCGAGGATGTGCTGATGGCGGGGATGACCTCGGCGCCGTCCAGCCGCAGTTGAATGCTGCCCTGCACGACCTGGGTGTCGCTTTCGCGAAGGACGACCTGGATGGTGGGCGTAGGAGTCGAATCGTCCGAATCGGGGGCCGGGAACGCCGCGCTGATGTAGGGCGCCTGCGGGGACGCATCCGCCGAGGGGACCAGGACCAGATAATTCGCCCTCAGCCCCGAGCAGCCCGACAGCGCGCTCAGGCGCAGGGTCTGCCGCCCATCGAGCCTCAAGGCGACCGGATTTCCAAAGATATCCGTCAGCGGGAACAGGTTGTAGGGAGAACCGGCCGGCACGCGGATGTATCCGACGGGCGACAGCAACTGGCTCGGGGCGGCCCCTCCATTGGTGACCAGGTCGACTTGAGCCAGGAGCGGGGCTGCGCCACTGTTGGCCATCCGCCCAAACACGCCATAGGTCGCCGCCCCAAACGTGCGGGTGTAGTTGAGCCACTCGCCGTCCGCAAACAGCCGAACCTCGTAATCGCTCACCCCGGGATCCAAAGCCTGGGCATCCAGGTAGTTCTGGCGCAGGGCGTCCGTCGTCTCGCTCGTGCCCACCCCGTCGCCCAGACGGTACAGGTCCTGCCCGGCGCCGGGCGTGTTCAGCTGCCAATAGTCGATGCCGGGCACGCCCATACGGTCCAGATAGCTGTCGGGCCCCGGCATCTGCGTGGGAATGGACGGATAGTCGATGAACTGCCCGCCATCGAAATTGTAATCCTCCGCCTCGATGAACCGCACCCCCTGGCTGAATGTGTTGAAGTGAAGGCTGCGCAGCACTTGATTCGTTTGCCGGTCGGTGACCGCGATGCTCACTTCGTATTCGGTGTTGGCCTGGAGGGGGGACAGCGTCACGGTTTGAAAGTAGACATCGCCCGCCCGTTGGATATCCGCCGAACGATCGATCCCGTTGAGGAGCAGTCGGATGCCTTCCGGATCCACCCCGTGCTTGGATGTGATGTTGAAGCTGATCGCCGTGTCCGCAGGCAGATAGAGGGATCCGTCCGCCGGCGTCAAGCTGCCCAGGCTCAGGATCGGCATGTGCCCCGTGAGATTCGTGCCTCCCAGCCCGTTGAGATAGATCGTCGCGATCTCCTCCGGCGTCAATGCACGCTGCCAAATGCCAATGTCATCCAGGAGTCCGGCGTATTCGCAGCTCGTCAGACCATGCGGAACCCCTGCCTTCAGCGTCGCATCAATGCTGATGCTGGTTCCCGGCTTGAACGTGTCCACCACTCCCCCTCCGCCCCCCGCCACGAATCCATCATTGCTGCCGTCCAGGTAACCCCGGATGGTGCCCGCCTCGCGATCGATCACCATGACCGCATGATGCCAATCGGTGGTGACGGAACCGGGTTTCTGCTGGCTGGCGCGATTGGCTGAACCGCTGCCGTCATAGGCCCGCACGATCATCTCGCCCGTTCTCTTGTACCAGAGGCTCCAGCCGATGCCCGACGATCCCTGGTTTCCCTTGGTCAGCAGGTAGGCATCCAGATTCGGCGCCCCCGCCACGACGTCCGGCTTGAACCACAGCGAGACCGAAAAGCTGTTCGAGCCCGGATTGAGCACGTTGCCGAAATCGACATTGTCGGCCCGCACGGCAGTGCCGCCGAAGTGCAGCGCCCCGCCGATGATGCCGGCTGCCGGCTGCACATTCCCGGATATCGTCCCAGGAAACTGTCCAGCAGGAGATACATCGATGACCTGTTTTCCGGCGATATCGTTGCCGTCAAAAGTCCAATGAGCCGCCAATCCATCGGTGATATCGGATCTGCCAATCCCGATCGAGCTGATCAGGGCAGCAGCGAGGAACGCAACGGTCATTCGGGAGAGGTGATTCGAGCTTTGCATAAAACCTGATCGAACAAATTAAACAATCAACCGTTAGGCAACATACCACATACCATATCCCATAAGTGATCGACTGCAAGATTATTTCTGTGCAGATTCCATGTTCCGATTCTGGGCCGATTCGATCCTTGATCAGATGTTGTAATATCTTGTTTTCTAATGTCTTGTGTTTTTTTCAGACCGGAACCTGGGTTTCCATGAGTCGCTCATGGCATTCGCCACGCCCTGTAAAACCGATCTTGGTCGGCGGACAGAACATCTTCGACGACGATATTCGTGCTGTGTATACGCTCCGCCAGCCACAGTGGCAACCACTGGAGCGAGCCCAGCCGATCCTGATATTCGATGGCGTAACCGAAATTCGGTATGGTTTCGAGGGTCAGCATGATGCGTGAGCCCAGGGCTGTGCTTTCCAGGAAGGCCGGTTGCGCTGGTGGAGGTGAATTAGATGCGCGCGGGGTGCCCGATGCAAGGATGGAGATCGAGCGGTGGTCGGCCGGCACGCGGCCTTCGGAGAGGTCGGGAGCCTGGGGGCCAAACTCGATGGCATCGATCCGTGTGCCATCGGGGGCGCTGAGGACGATCGCTTCGCCTTCCTTATCCAGCTTGAAGCTCACATGGAGATCGGGGCGCTGAGGCATGTTCTGCTCTGGCTCGCCGTCCGCCCAGCACAACAGAAATCCGTGAGCGGGGATTCGATAGCCCCCCGGCACTTTGAATGCCAGAGGGCGATCGATCGAATCGGACAAATACCATCCTTGGATGTCGACGGCTTGGCCGGTGGGATTGTGGATCTCGAACCAATCCTGGGCCTGGGCGTCGACGGGATCGAGGATGAACCCGGCATTGTCGGCCATCCACTCGTGAATGAGCAGGGCAGGCCATGCGGTGTTGCTGTTGCCGATGCCCGGTGTCGGGCTCGGAATCGCCTTTCGATAGAACGGCTGACCATCGGGCAGATCCCCATAAGAATGCCCGGCCGCCAGATCCCCATAGTTCAGGTAATCCACGATCTGGACTGCCCCGTCCAACACCCGGGTTAGAACCACCGTCCCGTTGGCGGGATCGAGCCGGAACCCGGCATGGAGTTCGTCCGGGCTGCCCTCGGCGGGTTCGCCGTCGGCGATGACGACCAGGAACTGGCCGGGCTGGATGACGGCTTGAGGCGGAAAGGCCCAGGCGATCGGGTTGCTGTAGCTGTCGCTCAAGTGGAGGCCGTCCAGCGGGACGGCAGCTCTTCCGGCATTGAACAGCTCGATCCATGGCTCGAGCTCGCCCCGGGAATCGCGGACGCCGTTCTCGATGTGCGGGAAGACCTCGTTGAGCCAGAGCGGCGGATACGGAGGCAGGGGCGTCCGATTCGAGTTGGGCGCGCCCGGGGTGGGTGGGCCGGAGCCATCGGACCAGTTGCTGACGCGGCTGTTGTCGCGCGACAAGTCGATGGCCTGGAGCGAAGCGCCCTGGCCGTTGGCGCTGGCTGGCCAGGGCGGGCTGCTCTCGTATCGGACGCGGTCGATGACCTGGTCCCCGGAGGCTCCGGGTCGCAGGAGGGTGAGCGTTTCCCCATCGGGCTGGAGGCGGCCGGCGTACTGGCCCATCACATCTTTGTCCCACCCGTAGGCGTAACCGCATGCCACCCGATCCTCGGCCACCAACAGCGATTGCCCAGGCCCGATCACCACGCCGGCGGGAATATCGAAATCGACACCCTGGAGCCGATAGCCGGAGAGGTCGAACGCCGTGTCGATCGATCGATTGTTGATCTCGACAAATCCCGCCCCCTCGATCAGCGGGCGATACATGATTTCGCTGATCGCCAGGCACTCTTCGACCGGCGCGGCGGTCCCTGTGAAAGTGATATGGATGACGGCCATGGCGTCGCGGATCGGATTCCCGCGGCTGTCGAGACCCTCGATCCGAAGCTCGTTGAACCCCGGGGCCAAGGCTGCCGCGCAGCTCCATTGGCTGACCGAATCCCAGCGGACGCGCCGGGGGACGCCGCCCACAGCAATGGCCGCCACGCTCAGCGGCGCGTTGCCGGTGAGCCAGACGAGATTTCGGTTGGTCGCGAAATCGGCGCCGCCATTCAGGGTGACGCGGAAAGGGACGTTGACGGCCGCCAGCTGCGACATCAGATAGGTCCGGCGCGCGCTCACGTAGCTCTTGATGATCGAGGTCGAATCTCCGCCAGGGGCGGCTCCGCTGGCGGTTAAAGCCTGGAAGCAGGCATCCACCTCCGCATCGTTCTTCAAGGACAGCATCGGCCCATCGACCGCTGCCTGGACATAGCGCCAGAATATCCTGCGAAAAGGAGGATGGCTGAGCATCCGCGCGATGACCGCATCGTTGCACGTGAACAGGCCTTCGGTGGCGCCGCTGTTGGATCCGATGCCGAAGGATTGGTCGGTGTCGATGATGAACGTGCGGGCCCGGCCTGCGGCCGGAGCATAGATGCCGGTGTTCTTGCTGTTGCGCCAGCTGATGCTGTCGCCATGCCCGATGATATGGCACACGGCGAACACCCCCATCCAGTTCTCGAGGTCGATCATGGCCTCGACCTTGGCGGTGTAGAGGCCCGGATCCTCCGTGTTCAGGGCGTCGACGAGCCGGTAGAGCGCGTCGTAGCTGTCGCCCGGGACATCCGTGGACACGCGCCCGAAATACCAGCGGTAGAACTCCTTCTTCGGGCGCCCGTCCGCGCGGCGAATATCCCGCAGGGGGCTGAAGCGGTTCTGGTCGGTGTGAAAGCGCGTGTTCTCGAAATAGAGGGGATCCGGGTCGCCAAAGGCGCCCTTGACGAAGGCCCGGCCGGGCACCTCCTTGTCGTTCAGGATCCCGTTGACGCCCCGGTCCGAACCATTCAGAAATACATGGACAAACCGTATGTTCGATGCGGTCAGACCGATCGCGTTGGCAAACCACGATCCATGCCGCTCGCGCTGGATGGCTGGATCGCCCCCGCTCTGGCCCGGCGTGTCGAGCTTGGCCTCGTTGTCTCCGAGGAACCGGGCGGAGCCGGGAAAGTCGAGCGCGTAGGAGCAACGGACGCTGCCCGTCGGCCCGTTGAACGGGCGCCAGTTCCCCCGGTAGCGAACCGATGCGCCATGGATGACGCGGTTCGCGCCGCACACAAAGGTCATGGGTAGAGGCTCATTGCTGCGGTTCGGACGCGCCTTCCACAGGCTGATGTTGCTGGCGGTCATCCAGATCCGGTATGTGCCCAGGGCGCCGGCGGGCTCGGTCTCGCCAAACCGGATCAGACACTCGATCTCGGGGGCGCCGGCTGGCCCGGCCGCGGGGAACCGGCTGACGGCGGCCCGGGCGTCGGCCGCCTGGATGGTGAACGCAAGCACGGTTCCCGACGGCTGGCCCGGCAGGCTGGCTGTGTAGATCCCGTCGCGGGCCAGCGCGTCCGCTCCGGATCCGTCGTCCAGCATCGCTGCTCGATGCACCGATGGAGAAGGATCGATCCGATATCGCAACTCGATGGCCGCGATGGCATCCGGATCATGCGCCCGGCACGTGATCCGGACCGGTTCGGAGGCGCGAGGCAGCACGGGCCAATGGGCCACATCCCACACGGCCGGCCCGGCATTGTGGGTCCAGCGGCTGTTGGGGGCGCCCGGTGTTCCGAGGTCCGGAGGGACATCCAGCAAACCGGAGGCCTCCATCCAAAGCCCCTTGAGGCCGAGCACCAGCAGAGGCGATCCCTGAACCCATCGAGCCCTGCATTCGATGGTCACCGTATCGCCCTGGGCTAATCCGGACCCGATCGGCCGGGTCACCCGATCAAAGGTGGGGTTGCCGTCCTCGCCTTTGGAATTGCCGCCGGTCATGTCTCCCGGACCGCTGGCACGCACATGGAGGCTGCCCTCGCCTGGATGGCCCCCGCCCTGTTCGTGGCTGGATCGGACGTGGTTGCCCCAGAACTGCCAGCCGTTGGCTCCGGCCTCGAAACTCTCGCGGAGTTGGGCGCTCGCGCCGGCTTTGCGCACAACCACATCGTCGACCTGGCACTCGCCTGCCCCCATCAAGAAGACATGAAGCTCGTCTGCGGCGCCGTTGCCGCCTTCGAGAACGCAGGTTTCAGCGATCGAAGTCCAGCGGCCGGCGCTCTTGCGGCTCTCGTCGCTCCCTTGCCAGTTCATGGAGAGCCGGTTGTCGCTCGAGGGATCCGCCAGCTCGAGGCTGCTGCCGCCGCCGTCGGCCCACCGTCCCCAATCGTCCCCATCGCCGTAAACGACCTCATCAACTTGCACCCAGCCATTGCCCGGCGAACGCGGATCCAGCGGCCGGGCCAGAGCCAGCCGCTCGCCCCGATCGGACAGGCTGCCCGCGTAATTGCCCACCGCGTTCTGATCGTCCAAAGCCGGATAGCGGGACCGGAGTCGATCGACATCCCTGGCCACAGCCAGGCAGCCCCCCGGAGCGATGACCGTCCCTGCCGGAAACGCGAACTCGATCCCGTCTTCGAACCGCCAGCCGCTGATGTCCGCCGGCGTCAGGCTTCGGTTGTGCAGCTCGACAAATTCGTCCCGGTCATCCCCCGAGATCGGGTGATACATGATCTCGTTGATAACGACATCGGAGATGTGCAGTACGGCGTTGGTGGCGCCCGGGGTTGCCGCGGCCAACTCATGCCACCCGGGGGCGCCATCCGGGAATCGCCCGATCGAGACCCCCGATTCCTCCGCGCCGAACCGGACCGCATCGATCACGAACCGGCCGTCCGGGCTCCCGAAGAAGACCGTGTCGCCCCGGCGGTCGAGGCAGAAGCCGAGATCCTCCTGCGTGAAAACCGAGATCCCGCCCGGCGGCAGCACCGTGCCGTCGGGAATGCGATGCCGGGTTGCGGCGGAGAGGGCGCTCAGGGTGCATCCGGAAACATCGACGGCCTGTGTCCCCCGGTTGCACAGCTCGACGAAGTGGAAACGGGGGGCGTCGGCATGGTTGAGAATTTCATTGAGCACGATATCGTGCAGCGGGCTGGTATCGAGCGGATCGGCGGCGCCGGGCGATCCTCCCGCAAAACGGCTGGCGGACCAGGCCTGAGGAGAAAGCTCGCCGAGATCGGGAGCGGCCAACTGCAGCGAGTGGCCGGCCCCGTCCGCCAATACCGGCCATGGGAATTGGTCCTGGTACTCCACCGCCAGCAGGTTGGCTCCGATCGAGCTGACGAGCCTTACGGCTCCCCGGTCGGCCGGCAGGCTGCCCGTGAAAGGGCCCAACACCCGGTCCAATCCATAGCGATCGCTCAAAGCTGCCGGATCGCTTGCCACCACCAGATAGGATGTCCCCTCCAGAACGGTCCCGGGTGGAAATTCGTATTCCACATCGCCCGCGATCCTCCATCCGCTCAGATCTCGAGGCATCGGCTCCGAGTTGAACAGCTCGATGTATTCGAGGCGGCCGGCTTCGGGGGAGGGGCCGGGATGGTACATGATTTCCGTGATGGTCAGAGGCGTTCGGCGGCTCGAAGGCCCCGCCTGGCGTCTGTCCGCTGCCGGAAGGGCGGCGGCCCGGGGATCGGACCACGCGGACTGAACCCTGTTCAATGCGTTCGATCCGGCGATATGGAAAAAGTGGACCTCCCCCGCCGGAAGGCCGCTCGCCACATAGAACGAAGTCGCCGCCGGGACCGTTGCCACGGGGCGGACACTCCCGCCGTCGGTCCAGGTCTCGATCACAAAATGGGTCACGTGCCGGAAGGGATTTGTCCAATCCAGTCGGATGCGATCGAAACCCGATGGCGCGGCTTCGAGCTCGGGGCGTGTCCCCGGGGCGTAGGCGGTCTCGACCCTTTGCGTTGGCGACCAGGCATGCCGGTTGGCGGCGGATGCGTTGGTCGCATAAAACGCATACCAGAACGGGGCGTCTGCGCTCAGGCCGGCCACCGAGCCCGCAACCGTCGAGTTGGCGCTCCAGCTCCCCAGGAAATTCGTCCCCATCCACCCCCCTGCCGGTTCGATGACCGACCACAAAAGTGAAACTGCCGCGTTGGTCCCCAGGAGCGCCGCCTGGACCCGTGCGCCGCTCGGGCTGGCGCTGACCAGCTCCGGCGCGCCCCACCGGAGTGCCCCGGCAGGCGCCAAGGCCGCGTTGAGGAATTCCGAAGGGCCCAGCGCTCGGTCCGAAAATCGAATGTGATCCAGAAAACCTTGAAACGGGCTGTCCTGCCGGCGCCCAATTTGAAACCCTTCGTCCGCGTCCGTGTGTGTGGGCGGGATGTTGTCCATGACGTAATCCAGGCACCCGTCGATGAAGAGGCTGGCGATGCCCGTGCCGGCCGCGCTGCCTCCGCTTCTGTCGAACACCAGGGCAAAGTGGTGCGTCTGTCCGTCGTCCACCGTCGTCCCGCCATAATAATCCGTTCCCGCCAGTCCTGCCGACCCCTGAAACAGGAATCCGAGCTTGCCGCCGTCGCGCACCCAGACGGCATAGCCCGCCGCGGATTTCCGGCTCCCGGCGATGTAGTTCAGTCCGACACCGGCCGCCGCGTCCGAGATCCGGAAGAAGCCCTCGAGGGTGAACTGGGACAGGATCTTCCCATAAAGATCGGATGCATTGGCCGTGACCGGCAGGCTGCTGGCGCCGCTGAAATCGATCGCAGCGCCGCTGAACAATGGCTTTCGAGAATACCTCAGGCCGCTCACGCTGCAGGCGTGCGCCCCAGCCGAATCCGCCAGCGGCCCCGAAGCGTCATCCATCTTCCATTCCGCCACCGTTTTGCCCTGGACCGCCATCGCAGGCAGAAACAGGGCGCCGATGAAAATGGAGAAGGCCGATTTCACCTTGCAACCAGCGGCCGCGCCGGTTCCTTTGCGGCCGGCGCGGCGCGCCCGTGTGCGGCAGGATGGCCAGCGTCTATCGGGACGACGGCCGATCCCAATGCTTGAACCACTCGTCGCCAATCACCCGGCCGAGCAGATAGAACTTCTTGTCCGGATACCAGAGGATCGTCTTTCCATCCACGACCGTCGAGCTGCAGTAAAACGAGTTCCCTCCGGGACGGTCCACGAACAGCTGCATCGGCGCAAACCAGATCGGCTGCTCGGCGCCCGGCTGGAAACGCCCGGCGATCAAGAACAGAGGCCCCCGGTTCTGATACTCCCGCTCCCCCTGGAAATCGAATGTGTTGTGGACAAAGGCGAAGTAATCGCCGCTGGCCGCTTCCGGGCCTTTCCGATCATAGATCGGGCACGGGGAGCGCGGATGCAGGTAGGGCTTGCCGCCATCCCGGTCCCGCAACGGCTTCGGGCGGCTCCAGCTTTGGCCGTCATCCCCGCTGACCGACCAAAACGGATACCCGCCGCACGTGCGCATCAGGGCAAACAGCCGCCCATCCGGCAGCTTGACGATCGATGCCTCCTCGCAGGCCGATCCGAACCTCTCGTGCTCGACAACCAGGACATCGTCATCGCCGCTGAACCAGCTCAGCTGGATGTCCTTGACCGCCGGATTGTCGTCGATGTTGTCGAACTGGAGAAACTCGATCGTGCACCGTCCGCGCTTGGTTTTTGGATCCGGAGCGTGGCGGGATACGCCGACCAGGTAGCGGCCATCCTTGCCCAATCGAAGGGGGCGCTGCCAGTTGCACCACGACGGCGGCACCGTCGGATCCGGATCGTCCCACTTGGACCGTTTCATCGGGACCAGCTGAGGCGCCGACCACGTGTCCCCGTTGTTGTCGGAGAAGATCCCGAACATGAGGCCGCAGTGAGGCCCCCGGCTCGTCACCTGCTGGTTCCAGAGAACGTAGATCCGCCCCGATCGGCTCACCATCGGCTGCTGCCAGCTCGCCAGCAACTGCGGATTCACCCGGTTCAACGACCCCGCCAGAGCCCGGGGCGCCGTCCAGGTCAGCCCCTTGTCCGCGCTCCGGCTGAACATGATGTGATGATCGGAAAACCCCTCCCGGGTCGCCTGCGTCCATACCGCGAAGAGCGTCCCATCCGGCTTGTCGAAAACCTGGAAATGGTCGTTGTAGGTGTCCCCGCACACGTCGAGATTCGCTTTGGGCGCAAACACGACATAATCGGGCTTGGTCACCAGAATATCCGTGACGTACTTAGGTTGCGTCTCCCGGAACGACGCCGCGATTTGGCGGGCATGGTCGGACTGCGCCAAGGTGCGCGTCTCCAGTAATGATGCCGCCAATATCAGACCAGCTGGAATTGTCAATATGTATTTCATAATATATTTACGGCTGTCTATTCGTCGAGAAGAACGGTTGCGCGGTTCCTGAGCCAGGGCAGCTCGTTGCTGGATTGGATGCTCATGAAATCCCAGCCTCAAGCACCCATCAAAATATTTGCCCGCCCCTTAATATATACCATATCCTACAAGTAATAATTCATTTCGGATCTTGCAAGCCGTTTTTTCAGCCGAAAAGGGATCGGTCATGAATGGCGCTTAGTTAAGGAGTCGGTATTCACAGGGGTAATCATTTTGCAGTTTTGCGGTACTTGCTGCGATGGGCAATTTCCTTCATGACATGGCGGGCACGGTTGAGTAACTGGTAAGGCTTGGGGCGCCGCTTGACGGCGCGGGGTTCGAGGCGATCGGGGCGGTCGGGCACCTGGTCGCGAGCGATGACCGCCAAAAGCTCAACGATGAGTTGGTTTTGCTTCTTTTTGGAACGGGCCTGAGCGATCGCCAAGCTGAACGGGCGCACGGAATCGACGGTGCCTTTGAAGCTCAGGCGGTCCAACTCCACGTGGTGGATCGCGCCCGCTTGAACCATGAGACAGCGGATGAAGTTGTAGGCGATGAAGAACATCTCCAATTCTTTGTGCAGCATGCGGGGGCTCTTGCAGCGGAGGACTTCCATCCCCATCGAAGTTTTGATATCGCGAAACCACAGTTCGATTTTCCAGCGCCGGACATAGAGGCGGGCCATTTCCTGGGCGGGATATTGTTTGGCGTCCAGCAGCGTGGTCACCAAGGTGACCGATTCGGGCCGATAGCCTGGGCTGGCGAGTTGAAAGCGAATCACCCGAACGGTCAGCTGAGCGGGGACCTTCTTCCACCAAAGCTGGGGCAGCGCTCAAAAAGTCGCTGGCCGTCAGCTTCCTTCAGTGCTGCAATCCGAGCACTGCCCAAGGTGACAACGACCTGGGCGCCTTCATACGCTACGTTGAAAATGCCAATTCTGTCGGCACGGCTCCGCATTTCCGCCGGAATTGCCGCAGCTTCAGCCGCCTTGAGCAGGGTCTCCCGTCGTGCTTGGAGTTCTGCACTGTGCTTTTCACCAAGTTCGTCGTGCTCCTTCTGCAAAACCGCTCGAACAGCCGCCCAATCCATCGTCTCAACTACGCGGATTGCTTCTGCCAGCGCGGCCTGAGCCGCCGAAGGCTGCTGTGTCCGGTGCTTCTGGGCGTCGCCGAGCAATCGGGCCAGACGCTTGAGGTGGCCAAGCCAGGGTTCCAATGGCGCCCCGCCGGTGGCGGTGTCACCGGGTTTCGGTTCAGTGTTCGAGGACATGTGGGTTCCGTTCAATGTGGGGGGATTTAACCCCAAAAACCGAGTCGTGTCCAAGCCTGGATTTTCGGGTCTAATCCTTGTCGCGGTGCGATTAACCTCTGGACGGGGCATGCGCTAGACGCTTTTTGGAGGGGCAAATGTGAACCTTGGCGAAAGTTGTCATTTTCTGGTTCGCAAAATCTCGCCGTTTAGCCCATCCTCTCCGCCGGCATGGGCAAAAAACCTGCTAACACGCAACCTGTTCCAGAAGCCCCTCCTTTGGCAGAGGGCATGATGACCGACTTCATCACCGGACAACCGGTGAAGGAGACGGACAAGGAACGCGTGCGCCAAGAGGTCGCTCGGCAGCTCATCTTCGAATACCAGATCGCCCCGGAGGCCATGGAAGCGGACTTCCCCGTGAAGGTCGAAGGGAAGCGCAAGCGGGTGGACATCGCCATTTTTGAGGCCGGCAAGGAACACGCACCGGAGAATCTCCGGCGCGCGGTCGTCTGCCGGCCACTGCCCAATGTCGGCAAGAAGTCCGTCATCAAGATTCGCGACTACGCCCAGGCGGACCAAGATCTACTGGAGCTGAAGGGCGTCATGACCGCCGCCGAGGGTTGCGAGTGGGGGCTGTGGACCAACGGGTTGGAAAGGTTCTTCCTGCGCAAGGAAAAGCGCCGGTTTGAGGTCCGGTTCGCGCCACACGGGGACTGGCCAATGGCCGATGGCTCCATGAGCACGCCGGACATGCACGCAGAGACCTACGTGCGCCCCGGCGACGAGAACGCCCTCCGCCGAGCCTTCCAGCGCTGCCACAACTTCATTCACGGCAACGAAGGCATGCCCAAGGACGCCGCTTTCTGGCAGTTCCTCTACCTCATCTTCTCCAAAATGTATGATGAGCGGGTGAACCGCGGCAAGGATCGCAAGTTCTTCGCCTTCGCTGACGAACCCTTCACCGAGGAAGGTCGGATGAAGATCAGCGGTCGCATCAAGCCGCTGTTCGAGGCCGTGAAGAAGCAATACGGCAGCATCTTCCGGCCGTCGGACGAGATCACCCTTTCGGACCGCGCCCTGGCCTACATGGTCATGGAACTGGCGCGCTACAACTTCTCGCGCTCGGACGTGGATGCCAAGGGGGCCGCCTACCAAGAAATCGTCGGGGCCAACCTCCGTGGTGATCGCGGCCAGTTCTTCACCCCGCGCCGTCCTGTGCATCTCGTCGTTCGCATCCTTGACCCAAAGGAAAACGAAAAGGCGTTCGACCCGGCGGATGGCACTGGCGGCTTCCTCGTCGCCACACTCGCGCATCAACTCCGCCGGTTCCGGGCGGAATACAAACGCGATCTTGGCGAGAAGACGCAGGATTCAATCCTCGACCGTCTTCGCGACTACGCCCGCACGAAGCTCTTCGGTGCGGATTTCGACCCGTTCCTCGTCCGTGCCAGCACGATGAATGTGCTCATGGCCGCCAACATCGAGGGCAACATCTTCCACATGGACTCCCTGGCGTTCCCGCACGGGCATCTGCCGGGAAACGAACTCGCCAAGAAACACGTCCCGTTCGGTTCCGTGGACGTGCTGATGACGAATCCGCCGTTCGGTTCGGAAATCCCGATCACCGAACCGGCTATCCTCCAGAACCACCAACTTGCCCGGCGCTGGACACACACCAATGACGGTCAGTGGATGGAACAAACCACGACGCAGAACGCCGTGGCCCCGGAAATCCTGTTCATCGAGCAATCGCTGCGCTGGCTCAAGCCCGGCGGGCGCATGGGCATCGTTCTGCCGAACGGCATCCTTGGAAACCCCGGCGACGAATACATCCGCCGATGGATTCTGCGCAACGCCTGGGTGCTGGCTTGCGTCGAGGTGCCGGTGGAAGCGTTCATCGTCGAGGCCAATGTCGGCATTCTCACCAGTCTGCTTTTCCTGAAGAAGAAGACGGACACGGAGATGGACGCGGAGGCACAAGGGCACGTGAAGGAGTATCCCATCTTCATGGCGGTGGCGGAAAAGGCCGGAGTGGACCGGCGCGGCAACGCGCTTCACAAACGCAATCCCGATGGCACGGAGAAGCTGGTGACCCGTATTTACGAAGAGAAGGTGAAGACCAACGGTGAAATCGTCACCCGCCAGCGGAAGATCATTGAGCCGGAGATTGACGATGATTTCCCGGCCATCGGCGACGCCTACGAGGCATTCCGGAAGAAGAATCAGGAGCCAGGCGCATGATCACTCGCATCGAAGCCTACCGTTACCGCTGTTTTGAGCGGCTCGATTTAGCCCTCGAAAAGTTCCAGGTCTTCGTCGGCCCGAATGGAGCCGGCAAAACGACCCTGCTGGATATTCCCATTGTGCTGGGGGAAATGCTCTCGGCACGCAGCATTGAAAAGGCGTTCTTCAAAGAGACTCCCTCGCATCCGCGTCCGCGCACGGACTACGCCGCAGACCTCATCTACACGCGTGCCGGTGGCAATTTCATTCTGGCGGTGGAAGCTCGGCTGCCCGAATCCATCGTTGCTGAACTCGTCCAGAAACAGGCGAAACGTCTTGAGAAGCGCAAACCGAGTGACGGTGGTCGTACGGTCAAGGCTCTACAGGACAGTCGCGAGCGCTGGCTCACACGCATTCGTTACGAAGTGGAGTTTGAGCTGTTCAACGAAGCCCTGCAAATCGGTCAGGAATACCTGCTGCTCCTTTCCGAGGGCGCGGACACCCAGAAACGCGCTCCAACCGGCCTCCTGGGTGAATGGGTTTCCCGGGGTTCGCGCCAGATTGTGCCGGTCCTACGCCGTCCGCGAGGCGGCAAAGTTTCTTTCCGACCAGAGGGTGAAGCGCGCGGCCCACGCAACGAATACGGCTTTCCGCCCACAGAGCCGGCCTTTGCCAACGTCTTCGCCGACCGGAGCCGTTACGGTGCATCGCTCTGGCTGCGCGACCTGCTGACTAACTTCGCGTGTGCCTACCAGCCATCGTTCGCGGCCCTGCGCGACCCGCAGCCGCGCATTCAGCAGCCGGCTGTCGTCCGGGATGCATCCACTTTGGCGTGGCTGGCGAAGGACCTGGAAAAGCCGACCGACGCAGAACAGGACAAAGCAAAAGGGAAGCTCGCTCGCAGTCGCGGCTTTGACCGATGGGAACGCCTTGCGCGCCTTGCGCTGCCAGGCCTGGTCCGTATCGAGCCGTTCGTTCGGGACGACGACAAACATGCCTACCTGCGCCTTCATTACCGCAACGGAGCCGTAGTGCCATCGTCCGGGCTGTCCGATGGGACGCTCACCATCCTGGCGCTGACCATTCTGTCGTTCCTTCCTTCCACGCCGACCCTGCTGACTTACGAAGAGCCGGAGAACGGAGTTCATCCCAAAGGAATCGAAATCCTCCTGGAGGCGCTCCAGACCGTGCATGGGTCTCAGGTCTTTGTCTCCTCGCATTCGCCACTCGTCCTGGCGCAGTGCCAGCCGTCACAAATCGTCTGCATGAGCCTTGACACGAAGGGTTCGGCCACGGCGGTGCGTGGCGACCAGCATCCGGCGCTGACCGAGTGGAAAGAAACCGTCAACCTTGGGACTCTTCTGGCTGCGGGGGTGCTCGGATGAAACCGTTGCTCATCTTCGCAGCGGACAGCGAATGCGCCGGCACGCTCCGCGGGTTCTTTGAGCGGCAGAAATTCCACACTTCCCTGGGCTGTGGCCCCATTGAGTTAGACGGGGTCGCCTTCAATCCCGAGCAGGACATACGGGTGCATCCGGAGCACGACCCGGGGATGTACAACGACCCGCACACCGTTCTACAGGCCGAGCGAAAGAACTTTCAGTATGCGCTGCTCATTCTGGATGAGGCATGGGAAGGCTCGCCACCCGCCGCAACAATAGTGTCCGACATCGAAGGTTTGGTGCAGACACGGGCATACTGGGAGCGCCCGCGATTCGAGGTCATCCTCATCCAACCGGAATTGGAGGCATGGATTTGGCAGCGAAACCCCAACGTCGCTGAGGCTTTCGAGTTCTCCGGGAGCGATGCCGAGCTTTGGAGATTTCTGGCTGCCCAGGCGCTGCGGTTGGACAAGGACAAGAAGAAGCACCGATTTGTTCCCGCCAACCCCCTGGCCCAATTGTCGCCCGCGTGGCCTGCGAACAAGCCCAAGCCTGAGAATCCCAAAGGCTTGGTCGAGGCGCTTTCGCATCACTGCCAAAGCGGACCCGCATCCGGCATTTTCAACGAAATCAGTTCAACCATCAGCGTGAAGGGCTGCAAAGACCTCGCATTCCTGCGTCTCCGCGACACGCTGCGGCGCTGGTTTCCCAAGCGAAGGGAGGCGTGGGAACCGTGAAGACCGCCGTCATTCGGAGTTCGTGGATGGAGGGCTACGGCTACCGGCTTGATTGCTCGCCTTACCTGGGCGGCGCGCTCGAAACCAAAATCCTTCTCGAAAAGCTCCCGCTCCGCAAAGACAAGCTGCACACGCTCACCAAGGGCTTTGACGGCGGCATCTACAACGGGCCGAAGTTTTCCCGCACCTACGTCGAGTCGCCGGAGTTTGGCGTGCCGTTCGTGGGCAGCAGTTCGATGCTCCATGCCGACTTCTCTGAATTGCCGCTGCTCAGCAGGAGGCAGGCGGAAGGTCGGATGCTGCGGCACTTGGAACTGAAGCCCGGCATGTCGCTGATCTCGTGTTCCGGCACGATCGGACGAATGGCTTATGCCCGGCGCGAAATGGAGGGGATGTGGTCTTCGCAGCACATTCTGAAAGTCGTGGCTGACCCGGAGAAGATTCCGTCCGGCTACCTCTACGCCTACCTGAGCAGCAAGTTTGGCGTTCCTCTGGTCGTTTCCGGCACTTACGGCTCAATCATCCAATCCATCGGGCCGGAACACATCGCTGACCTTCCGGTGCCGCGCCTCGGCGACGCCCTGGAACACGAAATCCACTCGCTCGTTGAAAAAGCAGCGGAGTTGCGGACGAAAGCGAGCCAACGCAAACACGAAGCGATTGCCGCGTTCGCTAAGCTTTGCCGCCTGCCGGAATTGATGCCGGTCAACAAGTATCCGACTCCACATCTTGGTTCCGCAACATCGGCCCAATTGGCGGAACGGATGGATAGCACTTACTACATCGCACCATGTGCGGAAGCGCGGGCCGCCTTCGACACAGCAGGCCGTCGTTGGCAGTCGAAATCGCTCGGAGCCGTGGCTGAAGTGTTTATTCCGACGATTTTCAAACGTCTTTACGCTGACGATCCAACGCAAGGGCACCCCTACATCACGGGGGCCGACGTATTCTGCATCAGACCCACCAGCACCCAGTATCTCATGCGGAACGTGGCGCGCGAAAACCGGCTGTTGCTTGAGAACGGGATGATCTTGCTTCACGAAGCGGGGCAAAGGTATGGCCTCATCGGACGCGGGGTGATGGTCGGACGCACACTGGACGGGTTCGCCTGCACAAACAACATGGTGCGCCTTGTCCCGCATGATGCGACGGAGACCGGCTACATCTTCGCCGCCCTGTCGAGCGAACACGGCACCCGGCTGCTGAAGCGAGAGGCGGCGGGGTCTTCAATTCCGCATCTTGACGCAGGACGCATCGCTGCGGTGGAGATTCCATGGCCAGACAAAAGTGCTCGCGTCCAGGTTGCGGGCCTTGCCCATGAAGCCCGCGAGTGCTGGGACCGGGCAGACGAGTTGGAAGAGGAAGCCGACTCGAAACTGGTCAGCGCACTTGAACACAGGGCTAACTGATCGTCATGGCGCAGGTCATTCCCATCGGCCAACCGGCGAACGATCCAGAGCGGGAGGCGATTGGGTATCTGCGCGACCGTCTGCCGGGCGATTACCGCGTCATCCACAACTTCGAGTTGCGCAGCGACGACGGGCAGTGGTTCGAGATTGACGTGGCGGTGGTGGCTCCGCACGCGGTCTATCTCGTGGACGTGAAGTCCACCTATGGCGAAATCCACGTGGCGGGCAGCAAGTGGCATCCGGAGGGCCGCCCGCCGTTCGCGTCCCCGCTGGCCAAGCTGCGGCAACACACGCGCCAGTTGCATGGCGTGCTATCTGCCGCCGCCGCTCCGCCCCATGTCGCCTTGCGCCATGTCTGGGTGGAAGCCGTGGTGCTGCTGACCGCGCCGGATGCCGTTTTGCGCGACCCGGAAGGGCGTGACCGAGACAACACCTGGAAACTGGCCGGCTGCGAGCAGTCGTTCACCGATGCGACGCTGCTGCCGCAACGCACGCCCGCACCCGCGCCCACCGCGCCGCATCTGGGGCACATTCTTTCCACGCTCACCGGCAAGGCGCGTCCACAGCAGGGGCTGCCGCTGCTGGGCCGTTCGTGGCAGTGCGAGGAGCGCCTGACAGGAAACGACTTCTACACCGAATACCGCGCCCGCAATGCCTACGCTTCCAGCCCGGAGCGGGTCATAGTTCGCGTCTATCGCGCCGATCCCTACTTGCCGGCGGAGGAGCGGGCAGCACAGCGGGAGCGGGTTGCCAACGCGTATCAGGCACTGACGCGGCTGCCGCCGCATCCGGCCATCCCGGCAGCGCGTGATTTCTTCCCGACCGAACGCGACGACGCCTACGTGCTGGTGTTGAACGACGCGCCGGGCACGTCGCTGCGGGTGCATCTCACCAAACCGGGCCTGCAACTGACGATGGACCAGAAGCTGCGGGTCGCGCGCGACCTGCTGTCGGCGCTGGTCCATTGCCATGCGAGCGGCGTGCTACACCGGGCCGTCTCGCCGGCCACGGTGGTGGTCGGGCGCGACGGCCAAACGCGCCTGCTCGATTTCGACTTCGCCCGGCCTGGACCACCACGCGAACGCACCCTGGCGCATGAAATCCCAGAAGTGGTCGAACCGGCTTACCTCGCGCCGGAATTGAAGGATGATCCGCTGAAGAGCAGCGCGGCTTCGGACGTGTATGCAGCCGGGGCAACGCTTTACGAGTTGTTCACGGGCAAGCCGACGTTCGACAAACTCGACGAAGCACTGGCCGCGACGCAGGTCTTCCCCGAGAAGGTTTCGTCCTTGGTTGGCGGCTTGCCGGGCGAGTTTGACGCCTGGCTGGAGGCGCTTTGCCGATTCACCCCCAGCGAACGGCCCACGACAGCGGCAGCACTGGCCGGCTTCGATGCGCTTTTCGCTCCGCCGCCAGCTTCGAGTTCGGAGTCGGAACCGGAGCCGCCGCCGCCTGGCACCCCGTTGGATTATGCGAACCTCCAACCGGGTGTGTTGCTGAAGGCCAAGTATCAGGTGGAGGCGGCGCTGGGCAAAGGCGGGTTCGGTCGGGTCTATAAGGTCATCGACACGTTTGGCGACGTAACGCGGGCGCTCAAAATCATTACGGTGGACCGCAGTTCGGTCGCAGAGCGGATGAAGCAGGAATATCGGACCCTGGCGAACCTGCCGGAGCATCCGGGCGTGGTGCGGGTGTATGACGGGGATTTCCTGGAAGGCGACCGGGTGCCGTTCCTGGTGATGGAGTTCCTGGAGGGCGCCAACGTCGCTGACCTCATCAACGACAAGAAGATTTCTGTCGCTGAGGCCCATCAGATGGGCATCGGCGTGGCGGAAGGTCTCGCGCATTTGCACCGACATCGGGTGACGCACGGCGACATCAAACCCGCGAACCTGATGTGGACCAGCAAGGCCGTGAGAATCGTGGATTTCAACGTGTCCATGAGGGCCGGAGATTTCTTCGCGCGCGGTGGTGGCACTCGCCGTTACCTGCCGCCGGACCTCGACCTGGAGGGCGACCATTCTGAGGCAGACCGGATGGACCGGGACATTTACGCCTTGGGTGTGACGCTCTACGAGGCGGTGACTGGCGAGTATCCCTGGCCTGACGAGAAGATGCCACCCAAGGACAAGCCGCCGCGCGACCCGCGCGAGATTGCGGGATTTGAGGACTTGGCCCCCGGCTTCGCAGCAGTGTTGACGAAGGCAGTGGCGCCGCGCCGGGCCGAGCGGTTCGGCAGCGCGGCCGAACTCGCGCAAGCGCTCCGCGCCGTCGGCACGTTGCGGACGCCGAACCTTGCCAAGGACCAACAAATCACGACGCAGAGCCTTCAAGCGTTGGCACCGGCGGGTGCGCAGAAGCCGAACACCAATCCATTCGTGTCCTACCTGCTCACGCTTTACAGCCAGAGCCGGCGAACGAATGCCGGAACGCGCGGCTTGGATGCGATGGGGCGGTTGATCTATGTGCCGACCGCGCTCGACCGCGCGCTGCAACCGGCCACGCTGAACGGCGAGTTTCGGCTGATCCTCATCAGTGGCAACGCAGGGGACGGCAAGACGGCGTTCATTCAGCAGGTCGAGAGTGAGGCTCGCAGTCGGGGCGCGGTGGTCACACCTTACGGCACTGGCAACGGCACGCGCTTTGAACTGGCCGGTCGGCAATTTCAGACAAACTACGACGGCAGCCAGGACGAGGGAGCCAAGATCAATGATGACGTCCTGCGACAGTTCTTTGCGCCATTCGCGGGCGCGGACACGGCGGCGTGGCCAGCGAACGAAACAAGATTGATCGCCATCAACGAGGGGCGGCTGGTTGATTTTCTCGAACAATTCGGGAGCGCATTCCCGCGGTTGAAACAAATCGTGCAGCGCGGCCTCCGCACCGGCACGCCGGAGGACGGAGTGGCGGTCGTGAACCTGAACCTGCGCAGCGTGGTGGCGGCCTCGGACGGGGTGCCGTCCATCCTGGAGCGTTTGGTCAAGCGGTTGGTCGAGCCGAAGTTCTGGGCGCCTTGCCGCAACTGCGATCTCCGGGATCGCTGCTACGTGCATCACAATGCGCAAACGCTGGCTAACCCGACCGCCGGACCGCAGGTGCTCGAACGCCTCAATTTGGTGTATCGGCTGGTCACCTTGCGGGGCCGACTGCACATCACGCTGCGCGATTTGCGCTCGGCGCTGGCCTTCACGATTGCCGGCACGCGGCATTGCGATGAAATCCATGCGCTTTACGAGCGGGGCGAACGCGAGGAAATCGCGAGTGGATTTTACTTCAACAGTTGGGCTGGAATCGGGACTGAGCAGCGAGACCGCTTGTTGCTTCTGTTGGGACAGTTGGATGTGGGCCAGACAAGCGACCCCAAGCTAGATCGCTCTTTCGATTTCCATCCACCCGACCCGGCCCCGATGCTCATGGATTTCAGCCCGCGCGGCCGTTACGACCGGGAACTGCTGCTGGCAATTTACGACGGACTGCCAAAGGAAATCACCAGCCATGCAAACCAGCGGCGGTTCGAGCGGCATCGGGCCTATGTGGCAATGCTCCGACGGCGGCACTTCTTCGAAGCGCGCGATGATTCCTGGAAGAACCTGATTCCTTACGGCGCCGCGTCCAAGCTGCTCAAGCTCTTGACAGACAAACCTGATCCGCAGACGGCAGCCAAGGACATCATTCGGGCCATCAATCGTGGGGAAGGCATTCTCGACAGCCGGCGGCTGAAAGGGAAGTTGGCCCTACAGGTGCGGCAGGTCGAGTCAGCGACCGTGCGGAGCTACCGGGTCTTTCCGGCCCAGGGGTTCCAATTACTTCCGCAAGAGCCGGCGCAGGCGTCGCCCTACCTGGAGCATGCCCCGACCGCGATGCTCTTGCATTACAGCGACGACACGGACCTGCAAGCAGAGCTGGTTCTCAACCTGGATGTGTTTGAGATGCTCGACCGATTGAACCAGGGGTATCGCCCAACGGTGGACGAGATGCAGGGCTACTACCTCAGCCTGACGGTGTTCAAGAACATCCTCGGCTCTGCCCCGTATCAGGAAGTGTTGCTCACGCCCACTGGGCACGAGTTCTACTCGGTCACACGTTACCCAGAAGGTCACCTGGCCATGCGCCTCTCGGAGGAAACAACGACCTATGGCGCTTAAGAGCAGAGACAAACATTTCCGGCTGCCGAAAATCAGCATGCTGGACTACAAGACCCTGGAAATGGACCGGGTCATGACGGGCTTGTTCGCGCGGGTTGCCCACCTCGGACACGAGAGCCGGTTGACGGACAACACCAAGACCATTGACACTTTCCTTGGCCACTTCCTGAGTCAGCCGGAGAAGTTCAAGGACTTTGCCAAATTCCAAGAGGTCGCCCGTGGCTGGTTGGAAACCCACCTTCTTGACCTCGTTCATCGTGGCAAGGGGGAGAACCAGAAGGTTGCTGCCCCGCGGCCCCTTCACGGGAACACCTATCGCTTTCGCAACCCGTATCACTGCCGCGACTACGGAGCGGCCCAGCACATTTACGAATCCCTTTGGCACGCTCGCGGCGGTATCGGCCGGCGCGCGCTTGACCGCCTGAAGTCCTTCTTTTTCCAGCGCATTGACCCAAACACTGGCAAGGAAGATCCCAACGTCGTCGTCGATGTCGAGACGCAAGCATTGCTGAGCCTCACGCCGGAAGACGTGTCCACCGATGCGCCGAAAGCCGGGTCACGTGAGGTCACGCCTCCGTTGTGCGTTGGGGCTGCCGACTTGCTGGCCGACGACATTCTGCGACTGCTGCAATACCAGACAAAGATTCCGCGCACGGTGATGGTGGAGTATCTGAAGATTCTCCTCGCGTTCCATCTGGCGCTTTATCACCTGCGGCTGTTCAAGCTCGTTCCTGAGCTGGTCCGGCGGAAGGGGTTGGAACCTACCTGCGAAGCCGCCAAGTGTCCCATGCGTCCGGGCGCAGAGGAAAAGCCGAATGGGGATTGTCTATACCAGATTGGCCTGTTCTTGGACGTGCAAAACCAACCAGGCACTCGCATCAGCGAACTGGCTGAAACCAGCGCCGAGCTTCACTACCGGCGGATACCGGGCTTCGTCAGGGCGTATTTCCTGACGAAGAAAATGGATGAGTTTGCGCAACACATGCTTCAGTTCGGTCGATTGCAGGGCGGGGCGAATCGCCCACTCAGCGTGTCTCAGGTGCTGCGTCTGCTCGATGACTGTCACACGGTGGACCGCGAACAGTATTTCGGTGCGCGCCTGCTCAGCTTGAAAGAGGACATGGCCGGCGAGGACGACACGCTGGACCCCGAGATTCAGGCGACCCTGGGGCTGGGGCTGGACCAGTTGAACACCTACATCGAGTGCCTGATGGCGCTGCGCGGCGATTTTCAACGGAGTTTCATCGTGAAGGCTCTGGACTCGCTGCTACTGAAAAACCGCCCCGGTGCTTTGCTCGCCCAGGCGCGTTCAGCACGGGCGCCCCGACGGTTCATTCTGGACAGCCGTCTGCTGGAGGTCCTCCTGCAACTCGCGGTCCTGCGCTACGATGCAGGCAGCGGTCGCTATTTCTCCGAAGAAATCCAAATAGACCGGTTGCTGGCGTTCCTGCGGGATCGGTATGGACTTTACATTGATGCGTTGCCGATGGGAGAGGGCTTCGGCGAGCCATCCATTGCCGACCGCGAAGCGCTGCGGCAAAACAAGGCATCCTTCAAGAATAAGCTGCGCGAGATTGGATTCTTCCAGGATCTCTCGGACGCTTACGTGACGCAGCATGTAACGCCCCGGTATCGAATCGGGGCTGAGCCGGTGGTTTCGGCGGGAGGTGCTGCATGAGCCAGGAGTTCCGACGTGTCACAGACCAAGATTTGAACGAGCAGTTGCGGCTGGTTGTGGAGGAGCGACTGCGGGAAGTCATCATGTCCCGGCAGCCGGGCCACTGTATGAGGGTTGGCGACCTGGACAGCGCCGTCATGCTGGAAGCCGCACGGAATCTGCGGACGGCCTTGGGTTCGAGCGCGCATGTTCACGTGTTGGCACGCGAAGCCCGGCAAGACGACCCGCTGTTGATCACCAGCAGCAAACTTGTCGAGTTGCGCAATCCGCCCTCCGAGGGCGAGCAACGACCACCTTTGCTGGTGTTTGTCCCAAACGACCTTCGCACGGCGGCAGAGGATTCCTTCGCCGAAGCGACCTTCGAGCAGGTGTCGGTTGCCGACGCTTACCCACGTCTCCGGCAGCGTCTCACCGAACAACTGCCTGAGAATCTGCGGGCCTCGGTGACAGAACTCTTGCGGTTGATCGAGGAGCGCGAATGGCGCTGGGCCGATGCCGTGGCTGCCGTCCGATTCCTTCTCAGCATCCGGCTCAACGGCCCGGATGCAGAAGTCGTGGGAGCCTCGCTTTGCGAACTGGGTTTGATTCCTGATTTCCATATCCTTGACGATGCAGCCAGCGTGCCCCATCGACTGACAAAGAACCTGGACTGCGTGGACAAGCTGACGTTCTCGACCAAGTCCGAACGTGGTCGAGTGCTAGAGCTGAGGCTGAAGGAACCTGCCTTTCGCGGAAAGCTGAGCGACTTCCTTTGCGAGACTGGGCTGGAAGATCCATTGGCGTGGACCCGCCGAATTGTCATCGAAAAGGCGCTGTGGCCACTGTCCTTTGACAAATGGATGTTCGAAGATGGCGCGGGCTTTACGCAGGAGTTGCGAGTGGAAGTGATAGAACTTGGGCTGCCGGTCATCGAGGAAACAGAAACCGAACCACGCCTGCGGCAATTGATCGGACAGCAAGTGTTGGTGATTGGGAAGAGCGGTCCGAAGAGTTTCAAGGTGAGGTTTCGTTGCGACCCCGCGCCGGAAAGTATCCCCGGAGTGGACCATTTTCGGCTGCAAGTCGTGTCGCGAGAGAGTGGCCCAACAGCATTCACCAAAAAGAAGAAAACGTGGACGGGGGGGCGCCGCGATGCCTCGGTGAGCTTCGGCAAACTCGGGGCAGTAGATTGGGAAGACGGCTGGCACTTCGTGCGGGTGCTTCCCTGCACTGCGGAGGGCGATCCTATTCCCATCGTCGATGCGGAGGGGCGACCGATACCGTTGGTTGGCGACGCTGAGGCTGGGCAGGCTCTTAATGAAAGCGATTTGTTCTTCGTCGTCAAAGCCGACGATGTCGAGGTGGAAGTGCCGCAACGTGCAGTGCCCAAGTTCCCAAGCTTCAACCACGCTCTGGTGCATTTCTGGTTTAAGGCGGTCAGCGATGAGCACGATCCCAACGGAGTCGCTTGCACGCATCGCGCCTGGGTGGATGGGGATGACAGCAAAGGGAAAGTCGAGTTGCTGGAGTTCAAGTTCGCTGGCGAGGGATTGGTCCATGTGCCCGTGTCACGGGTTCTGAAGGTTCTGGAGCAGCGGATTCTCGCTTCGCCAGACGACCCGCTTTCCTGGCGGTTGGCCGTCTCTGCGTCACAAAGCGCCGATGTCTTCAACGACGCGTCTGGTTGGCCCGCCTTGCCGGAGATTGAAGAGTTTCGCGCAGAGCGGCGTAGTTTGTTTGCCAGACTGCGAGGCGACGATCAGCAGCAGATTGTCCAAGCAGCGGACCTATTCCTGTTGAGAGACCAGATCGCGGCGTATGCCGAGCGATACCTGAGCGTTCTATCGCAGGGTCTTCGGTTGGCCGAGGCTGCTCCTCCAGACCAGCAGCCGCAGGCCATCGCCCGCCTCCAGAAATTGCTGGTCCTCGACACAGCGCGCCTTGACATCGCAGATCATCGGGGCGGACACCGCTCTGGATTGATGGTCGGCCCAACGCATCCATTGCGGTTGCTCTGGCTGGCGACCTGGCTGACGGTGGCGCGCCACTGGTTGGACAAGTCAATCCAAGCGCCGAGGGAATATCTGATCCCCACACGAGACTCCCTGTTGGAAAGACTCAGCCTGGTCAATTTCCCGACGGTATTTCCCCTCGGCTCTGGGCAATTGTTGTCGGCGATAGACAACCTTCATCCGTTCTGGACGGTATATGCCTCTCCGGCAGAAATCGATCCGCGGGGTTTGATGGCCGAGCTTTGCACTGCGCTTGGGCTTCCAGAGCCGAACGTGGGCAGCTTCACCTTGAATGGCCGGTTCCTCGCCGACCGCGTCCGGCGATACCTCGTTCAGCATCCTTACGTCCACACGCTGGTCTTGAACTGCTTCAACGCAGGGCGGGGTCGGCTCCTGGCCGAAATGCTTCTGGAACTGCAAAAGGAACCGGACCTCCGCGACCTGCGCTACAACCTTCGGCTGTTCGTGCCTGATCCTGATGCTCCTGGAGCCGGGGAGGACCTGAATGAACTGATCACCCCAAGTAGCACGCTGACCGTTGTTGAAGCCGATGCTTTTGCGACACCGACAGGCAGTCACCTAGCGCCAAAGCTCACCTTCTCGGTTCGCGACGTTGCCGAGTTCCGCAGTGGGGCTTCCGAATTCCCAGCGCATCTCAGCCTGTTGTTCGATGTTTTTCCGGCTCAAACCGTATGCGCTAAGCCGCCCCGGCAGGAAGACGAAAGCGCACCCGTGCATGGGCTGTTGCAGGATTTCGCGGTCAACTACATCGAAGATGCCGAGCTCGTTGCGTGGCACAGACGGCCTCGACATGGACATGCCAGCCCGATTCCCGAAGCAAATGAATTTCCGACGCTGCTGGCCAAGTTGGCGGAGGTCATCTCCACCGCAGCGGCGGCGGTGGGGACTGGCCAAACTGGATTGGTAATGCGCCCTGTCTCGACGCTGGCCCTGGAGGCCGACCAGAAAGCACTGTTGCATCAAGTGCATGATGTGAGCGACTGGGTGTTCACCATCGACAGGAGTCTCGGAATCGAATTTTTCGATCACCATCCGGCCAGCCGACGGCCGGAGTACTTGATTGACCACAGCCCGGACCTGTCAGCGAACAGCGGTCGGCGCGTCGTCATCACGTCACGGTCCCAAACGGAAATCCGCGTCCTTTTCGAGCGGGTCCTGGAGGACTATGGTCTGGCCCCATTCAAGGATCGTGCGCACGCACTTCTTGGCGAACTGCGGGCGCTTTCGGGGCGATTGGCTTTGAAGCTGGCTTCGTCGCCCACACACCGGGCGGAGGCGCTCGGCTTGGCATTGGCGAAGTTGTTTTTGGAATTCCAGGACGCCTTCCGAGATCAGGCCGTGGTGCCGTTGGACGCGCATCTTGACTTGTATCGAGCACTACGCGCTAAAACGGATGAACTGCAAGATGAAATCAGTCTTCGGCGGACCGATCTCGGGTTGTTCGACTTCGATGCCAAGAGCCGAGTTCTGACGTGTAGTCTGGTTGAAGTAAAATGCTATCGAACGGCTGGAAGTTTGGGTGGCCTTAGCCAATTGAAACAGTCAATCGTCGAGCAGATTCGGCAAAGTGAGCGTGCGCTGCGACACCACTTCGACCCTGCCAAGGATGGGGCCGTTGATCGCCCAGACCGCGTAATCAAGACGCAGGAACTCATCAATCTGCTTGAGTTCTACGTTGACCGCGCGCTGCGCCTCAATCTCCTTTCGCCTGAAGCCAGCGAAGAGGCCAAATTTCTCCTCAGGACAATGGAGAGCGGCTACACGTTGCGGTTTACTCGAAGCGCGCTTGTCTTCGACTTCGACAAAGAAGGCACCGAGGAATTCATCGAGGAGAGCGGAGTCGAGTTCCATCGCATCGGGGTGGATCTCATTCGGACGCTTCTTGGCGCCTTGCCGGCCACGCCGATTGAGGAAGAAACGCGGCCACAAGCGGTGGCTCCAGATGCTCGGCGCGTGGAAGACACTACAACCATGCAGCGGCTGGCGGGCCAGTTGCCGAAGGTGGAGCGGGCTGCGTTCATACGGGAAAAAAGGGATCGAACCGTTTCCTGGGAGACCCTCGGGGCGGCTTCAAAGGAATTGCTGTTGCCCGAGTCCACCACTGAGGCTCGGACTCCAGTTGCCCCGCTGCGGCCTCGCATGGAGCCCGTTCAGAAACTCGAAACCCCGGCGCCGGTGGCGCCACAACCGAGCGTGGCAGCCGTGGCTCCGAGTGAAAAGCCGCAGCCGCCTGTCCCTGCGCCGGCCCCGGAGATGGACAAACCGTCCCCAGTGGCGGACCAGCCTGCTGAGCAACCTGGCCAAGCGCCGGTGGTTGATGTTTTGCTTGGGGCAACTGCTCCGTCCCCGCAGTTCGGCGTTCTCGGCAAGGTGATGGGAAGGACGGTCGCCTTGGACCTCAACCAGACCCACACCGTAAGCCTTTTCGGGGTGCAGGGGGGTGGTAAGAGCTACACTTTGGGGTCCATCATCGAGATGGCGTGCCTACCGTTGCCGGGTTTGAACTGCCTTCCGCGTCCTTTGGCAACCGTCGTGTTCCACTACAGCCAGACGCAGGACTACAAGCCGGAGTTCACTTCGATGAACCGTCCAAACGACGATGCTCGCGCGGTCGAGAAGCTGGCAGCCGAGTATCAGGCACGCCCGGCTGGGCTGAAGGACATCTTGCTCCTGGTTCCCGCAGGCAAGCTGGAGGTCCGGCGGGCCGAATACCCTCACGTTGACGTGCTCCCGCTCAAATTCGCTTCGAGCGAACTGCAAGCGGGCCACTGGCGTTTCCTGATGGGTGCGGTGGGCAACCAAGCGACTTACATTCGGAAGCTGAATCAGATGATGCGCTCTCTGCGCGACGACCTGACCATCACGGGTCTTCGTGCCGCTTTGGATCACGCTGGCCTTCCAGACAACTTGAAGGAACTAGCGTCGATGCGGCTGGATTTAGCAGAAGACTACATTGACGATAGTGCATGCTTGGGTGAAGTGATTCGTCCCGGACGCCTGGTGATCGTCGATCTTCGGGACGAGTTTATCGAGAAGGACGAGGCTCTCGGTCTTTTCGTGGTGCTGCTTCAGCTCTTCGCGGACGCCACGTTCCAAGGGCAGTCCTTCAACAAGTTGGTCGTGTTCGACGAGGCCCACAAATACATTGGGAACCCGGATTTGGTGGATGGGCTAGTGAGCGTGGTTCGAGAAATGCGCCATAAAGGCACAAGCATCTTGGTAGCCAGCCAAGACCCGCCGTCGGTGCCCGTAGCGTTGATTGAACTGTCATCGCAGATCCTCCTGCACCGATTCAACTCGCCGGCCTGGCTAAAGCATATCCAGAAGGCGAACGCTGCCCTGCTCGGATTGACGCCGGAACAACTCGCCCGCTTGCAGCCAGGTGAAGCCTTTGTGTGGTCCAGCAAGGCCAGCGATGCCCACTTCTCGAAAGAGGCGGTCAAAGTCCTCCTCCGTCCTCGTGCCACACTGCATGGGGGCGCGACCAAGACTGCGGTCTGCGACCAGGGTTAGTCGAACTCGCTTTGGCGGGTTGGGCAAGGGACTCGGAGGTTGGTCAGGCACGTCACACGGAACGACCCTTCTTCCTCGAAGGCAGCACTCGGATCAGTCGCTTTTGCCTTCGTCGTTTCTAATTCCCAATCCAATGCACAAAATAATACCCACACACTGTTCTGTCTCAACTTCAGTGACATGACAGGCTCACGGTGTGCCCCCGCGCTAAACGCGCCCACAAAACCAGGCGTACACCCCCACTACTCATTGATCAAAAGTGCCAACCATGCGGTAAATTATCAGGTAGATGGACCGTGCGAAACGTTTCACACAGGCGAACATATAAGAACCAAATGAAAACGAAAAGACCAACAATTGCCCAACTTGAAGCCCTCCTGGACAAGGAACAGCAAGTCGAGATTGAAATCCTGCCCAATGGCGAAATCCATGAGCGGGGTGCGTTCTCCCTGCAAGAACTCGGAGGCAGGAAACCTCTAACAATGCGCGAGGATCTTGGTGGGGAATACTCTGCACTTGGAGGATAGCCCTCATGGATACCGCGCGCATTCGTGGCGAAGTGGAGAAGGCGGCAAGGACGTTCGCATTCGTCGAAACATGTTCAACTGGCGATGGCGCGATGACTGCAAAAGCGGCACTGCAAACCACCGCCGGCAACATTTTCATCGTGAGCGTGTCTTTCTCCAATTACCCCAGCCAAATGCCGGATGTCTGGATCTCAAAACCGTCTTTGCCAATTAACGGTCCGCACCGATACACGAATGGGAGGATTTGCTATATTCATCCTCAGAAATGGAACCCCGGGTTTCACGATTTGACGTTCGTGCTCGGTCGTGCCGCCAAATGGCTTAACAAGTACGAAGTCTGGCAGAAGACGGGCAGGTGGCCCGGCACGCAGGTCCAACATTAGGCACATTCTGGTCTCCATGGCAGATGCCAATTCCAACGAGGGGAATCCAAGCGGAGGAGATCAGCCGATGAATGGCAGTCAACCCTTGTTCGCGCGCGTGGCACGCCTCTTTGATGCAGGGTCGCTTCGTGACGCCCGGGTTCTCATTGCGGGGTGTGGCTCCGGAGGAAGCCAGGTGGCACTGCAGCTTTGTATGGCCGGAATCCACAAGTTCTCCATTTTCGACCGTGACATCCTGGAAGTTCCAAACGTGATTCGTCACGCCTGTGGCGGTCGATACGTCGGCCAGAAAAAGGTGGACGCGCTCGCTGACGTGTTGTGCGACCGCAATCCCGCCGTCGAGATTGAACGTTTCGACGTCGACATCATGACCAGCGCCGAAGTTGAAAACGCAGTTCGGCGAAGCGCTGTGGTTGTCCTGGCAACGGATAACGAACCCTCGCGATTCAGAATCAATCAGTTGTGGGTAGACGCCAGGACGGCTTTTGTCCTTGGCCGGGTGTTCACAAGGGGGATCGGCGGCGAGGTGTTTGCCTATCGTCCCGGCGAGACCGGTTGCCTGGCATGCATTGAAAGCGTCCTCCAGCGCTCTCAGTTCCGAGAGGGGGTTTCGGAGGTCGATTTGCTTTCAGAGGAGCAGCGCGAACACTTGTATGGATTGGACGTCGGCGAGATTAAGGACTCGCCTGGGCTCAACGTGGATATTTCCTTCATCACCTGCTTCCATGCGCGCTTTGCCATCGACGCCATTTGCCGAACACTTCCCCGTCGCCCGCAGCAACTGCCGAGTATCGAGACGGACTGTGATCTGGGGAAATCGACGCATTCACCCGTTCACCAAACATTTTGAGCTTCAGCGCTTGCGCCTGGCTCCGCAGAAGGGGTGTTCTGTATGTGGGAATGGTTGACCAAGGTCAGTTGCCGCACCGCCGAACATGTGCGCTTGGTCATACCGCGTGTCGCGCTGGCCGAGATCTTTAACGAGTGCGATCGCTTTGATCGGGACGAGACGGGTGGCAGGGTCATCGGAAGTTATGCCAAGGAATCGGCCGGAGAGCTTACCATACGCGTCCAAGGGATCATCGAATCAGGGCCAGGGACCCAGCGGTCTCCGGTCGCACTGTTCCAGGATGGCGAGTACCAGGAGAATATTTTTCGAGAAATAGAACGCAGCCATCCTGAAGTTGAGCACCTCGGCAATTGGCATACACACCACGTCAATGGTCTCCGCACGCTGAGTGCGGGCGACGTCGCCACCTACCGCCGGACAGTAAATCATTCTCGGCACAACACGTCGTTTTTCTATGCGGCGTTGGTCACTTCTAAACGCGACTCGTCGCATCCGCTAAGCCGCTACAGCATGAAACACTACCTGCTCTTGCGAGGCGACAACCGGGTTTACGAAATTGAGGAATCCAAAATTCAGATTGTTGATAGGTCGCTGCTGTGGCCACGAGTGCTAGCCTCGATTCCCATGAACGGATCTGGGGCTAACATTTTGGGTGGGATGGGCGATCATCCGAAGACCAGATTGAGCTTCCGATTGTCGAGCCAGGGGATGGCCGGCTGCTTGTTGTCGAAGGCTGCTTTGAGCAGGAGCGGATTGTGCGCGCGTTTCTGAAACCTCACCAGGATCTGCTTTTCTCCGAGGTCCACCGTGGCGTGCGCGTCAATGAAGTCCCGAAACAGGGTGCGTGATTTGGCGCGCTCATAACCTTGCCCGATTTCGTTGGCCAGGAGCCGGTAAAGGCTGCTCCCCATCAAGGTGAGTTGCAGGTCGCAATCCACTTTCATCGGGACCGCGGAGGAGAGCGCGTCCATGTGGAAGAAGTCGATGCCGTCCTGAATGTTGTTCTCGATGATCATTCGCCGCGCGTAGCGTTCGATGAGTTTGGGCGCCGAGCGGGTCAATTGGTTGGTCAGCAGAAAGGTCGGTTCTTCATGACCCAGATCCGCCACGATCATTTGTCGGATCGCTCCGGGATAGCCTTTGAGTTGGACGCGTTGGTCGATCACGCGCGGATCGCGGTAGATTCGCGAGACCCCCTCCAGGTGGATTTGCCGCCAGGCCGACCCCGGCTGGGCCCACACCTCCTGGAGCATGGCCTGGGAACGTCGGCGCAAGGTGATAAAATCGATGCCCTGTGCGGTGAGCTGGGCCCGGTTGCCGTAGGTCGTCAGTTTGGAATCGAATATCAACTCCCGCGGCAACTGCCCCGTGCGCTCTTTCCAGAACGCCACAAAGCGCAAGACCTCATCATTCTGATGTTCTTTGCGGACCTGCGCATTGCCGTAGCAGAAGACGTGGGTGTCAGCGTCTTGGGCGACGAAGGCCAAGAGCCCCTTCTGCCGGCGGCTGCGTTTGGAAACATAGTGCTTCTGCAACAGCGCGTCCTGGCCGTGGAAGGGGATGGTGTGAAAGTCCAAGTCGAAGGATTCACCCCGGGGCAGTCCCAGCCGCTGGAGGGTGTCAAACCACTGCCGCATCGCCTTGGGATAAGCGGCCGGCACAATCCGTGAACTGTACTCGGTCAGAAACGAGCGCTTGGGGATGGAGTTCAAACCGGCAAACAGGGCCAAGCCGGGATCAAAGACCTCGCTCATCACATGGCTATGCCGGGCCGAGCCGTAGAGTTTAAGGCCCAACAGGGCCCGGATCGCGTGGGCGGCCGGAATCATGCCCGAGCCAGGAAAGCCATTCTGCTCGAAGATCTCTTCCCAGGGGATCGGTGCCAGGTAGGGCATGAACAGAAACAGTCCGCCAAACTGGGTGCGGAATTGGCGGGGTGACAGATCCAACTGCTGCACGTCGGCGACGGGGGCTCGCTCCGGGTGGGGATGATCTGGGCGCTCGTCATCGGCGCGACGCGGCAAGCGCGCGAAGCCTTCCTCCTTGAGGATGATGCCGATGTAGGCGGGGCTCAAGCGATGGCCTTCGTCTTGGAGGACTCGGCCGATGTCATAGATGGAAAGGTTCTGTTTGCGGGCTTGGACGATGCGCTCGCGCACCGGATCGGACTTGGGGGCGTGTTGGGGTCCCTTGGCCGGTGGCAAGAAGAAGGGCCTGGAAGGATTCTGTCGGAAGTGGTGCACCAAGACGCGGAAGCTGCCCGCGGAGTAGCCGAAGCGCCCCGCGGCCTCCTTGGAAGGGAGCTTGTCGACGAAGAAGGCGCGGAGAGCTTCGTACTGGCGATGGGTGGCGTTAGCGGGCTGGAGGAAAGCCTGGACGGGGTCGGTTAGTGTTTTGTGTTTATTGTTATACACAGCTCCACAGTGTCACATTTAGAGGGGCTGTCAACTGAAAACACAACTGCTGGGGTGACATTTCGCGCACAACTCAACCTTTTGTGGTTTTCGGAGCGAATTGGCGTGGGGAAGCAGTGAAGTCCTCACCGCGAAGGGGTCGTCTCTGATATAGTGGGTGATATCATATCAGAACACCATATAGATAACGACAGGACGGGCGACCGCCGCGGAACTCTCAGGGCCAGAGCAAGAACCGATGCAATCCGTTAGCGGGGGACTCAGGCGTGGGAATCCAGGCTAGCACGCGATGACAAAGAAAATATCCGGGGCCGACCCGTCCCTCCCCCGCCAGTATCAGCGCCTCTGCGCCCGCTTGGCTCACCTGGGCTACATCAGCCAAGGTTCGGTCGTGGATCGCTCCCAGCTGCACCCCCCTCGTTCCGGTTATCAGTGGACACGCAAAGTGGCCCGCAAGACCATCACGGTGGCGCTGAGCCGGGAGCAATTTCTGGCCTTGCGCACCGCCATTCAAAACCGGCGTGCCCTCCAGAAGACAATTGCCCAAATGGAAAGACTCTCCCGGCAGATCCTCTTCGAAACCCTGCCGGATGCCCATCGGTGCAAGCCATTGCCGAAGAAAGTTTTAGGCACTAACTAGAGCCTGTCCCGAAAGCGGAAAGGTCTCAGATTGTTCAGTAAGACCCAAGATCTTGCGGCACCAGAGCGAGCCATTTTGGGCGAATCAAGTCAAATCGTGCCCCTATGATGGTCTGGGCGATCTATTTTCGGGCCCTGGATTGAGTCGAGGCAGGCGTCGGATGAGGGCGCAGAAGGTGAAGCTCCCCTCGATCCAGGAGTTCCCATTGGACTTCTTCTCCGGGCTGCAGGCCGATGGCCGCGGCCAGGGCCAGGGGAAAGCTCACATAGAGGCGGGGGTTTTGCCCGCGGGATCGGA
>JAKLFB010000030.1 GCA_022711435.1 Verrucomicrobiota bacterium | reverse complement strand
CGCGTGCCCTCAGGCGGCGTTGGTGTAGGCCGCGTGCCCTCACGCGGCGTTGGTGTAGGCCGCGTGCCCTCACGCGGCGAGGTTGAAGGCAAGGCTCCGGACGCCCGGTCAGGGGACCGGGCCTACAGGGCGGCGGGCGCGGGTTACTCCAAGACACCCCGTTCGTGCGCCCTTCAGAATCCTCGAATACACCAAGTCACGCCGACAACCAGCACTGACTTCCCATGGCTTTCCTGACGCGCATCGCCCAAGACCGCTACCGAGCTGAGAACCGTCTGGTCGTGAACGCGATCGATGGCACTGTTCTGGCACTGGTGCCGGGAGGGAAGTTCCTGGCGGGCGGGAAGGGCACCGATGAAGGAGGCGGACTTTTCCCGATCGACCTGCCGGCTTTTTACCTGGCGGTGACGCCGGTGACCAACGCGCAGTACCTGAGGTTTGTGGAAGCGACGGGACACAGATCGCCAGACCAGGCGGACTATATCACGCCAATCTGGAAGGGCAGGAGTTTTCCGGCGGAGAAGGCGGATCATCCGGTGGTGTGCGTGAGTTGGGATGACGCGAGGGCATACTGCAAATGGGCGGGCTTGCGGTTGCCGAGCGAACTCGAGTGGGAGAAAGGGGCCCGGGGGGTGGACGGGCGTGAGTATCCTTGGGGAAACGAGTGGGACGCAACCAAGTGCCGAAATCCGACGAACATCGGAAACGAGACGACAGCGAGCGTATGGGAATACGCTTCGGGGATGAGTCCATGGGGGCTGTATCAGATGTCGGGGAACGTATGGGAGTGGTGTGAGGACTGGTATGATAACACCGCTTACAATCGGTACAAGGCAGGTGATCTCAAGGCGCCAACCAGTGGAATTGGCGGTGTTCGGCGGGGCGGTTCCTGGTTCTTCCGCCATCCCGTCCACTTCCGGGGTGCGAACCGCCCCCTCGGCGTCGTCGTGACTTACCGGGACGTCGACTGCGGGTTTCGGGTGGCGAGGACTGGTTTTTAGATCTTGAACCTTTACTCCTTTACACCTTGAAAGGCGAATGCGCATGAAAATGAAAGAGCGAGTGAAGTCGATCTGGGATGCGATCACTGGTCGCACGGCGACGTCAGCCGAAAGCCAGCAGGCTACTGCCAGCGAGCAAGGGTCCGCTCTGGCGCGGCTGCGGATGGATCTCGAGTCGAGCAGGGCGGAGGCTGCGAAGCTGCGCGAGGAGTATGTGCGGCATGAACAGGAAGCGGCGGCGGCCCGGCAGGCGGCAGCGGGGGAGGCGGTGTCGGGCCTGCTGCGTGCGCTGGCGCCCACGCTGTCCCAGTTAGCCACGCTCCGCCACATGGCCGAGGCTGGACGCGAGGTGCGGGCGGCCGACGCGCTCAAGCTCTGCGGCCGGATCGAGCAGACGCTGGCCGAGCACGGTCTCGAACGGATTGGCGAGGTCGGCGCCGAGGCGGCGTTCGATCCCGCGCTCCACCAGCGGATGAGCGGGGGCGACGTTCGCGATGGGGATCCGGTGCGCGTGCGATTCGTGGGGTATCGGTTCCGGGGCGAGACGCCCGTGAAAGCCATGGTCAGCCGCGTTGGATCCGAACCGGGAAAGGAGTAGGGCGATGGCGATCGCGATGGATTTTGGGACGTGCAACACCGTGTTCGCCCGGTGGAACACGGCGGCGCGGCGGGCGGACTTGGTGTTCATACCCGGTCTGAGCCGGCGATTCCGCTACCGGCTGCCGGGCGGGGCGGATGAGCTGTCGGCCAGCGTGGCGCCCACGCTGGTTCATTATGGCGAAGGCGAGCGCCGGTTGCTCGGGGAACAGGTTGCGTCGGAAGGTCTGGTGGATCATCCGGGCACATTCCGCTGGGTGAAGCTCGATCTGCTGCGCGGCAACAACAAGAAGCGGCGGGTTAACGGCGATCTTCGGAGCCCAATCGAAGCGGGCACGCACTTCGTGGCCGACACGCTCACATTCGCGTTGGGTGCGCTGGGCGCTGGCGAGGACGAGGATCTAGTCATCACCGTGCCGGTCGAGGCCTATGACCAGTATGTGAATTGGCTGCGGACGACGGTCGAGTCCGTTGCCGGGGCGCGCCGGGTGCGAATGCTCGATGAAGCCACGGCCTGCATCCTGGGGTACCAGGAGACCGCCCGGAACGACGATATCTATGCCATCATCGACTTCGGCGGCGGCACGCTCGATGTCTCGATCGTCCAGGTGAACCTCGGGGCTGAAGGCCTCGAGAAATGCCTGATCCGCGGCCGGGCGGGGGAGGAGCTGGGCGGGATGCTGGTGGATCAATGGATGCTGGCCCGGTTGAAAGAGGCCGAGCGGTTGTCCGACGACGATATTCGCGAGGTGGGAACGCCTCTCATGCGCGCGATCGAGGAGGCCAAGATCAAGCTCTCGAACGGGGATTCGACGGCTGACGTCACCCAGCTCAACGATCTCACAGGCCGGCTGGTGAGTCACACGTTCAGCGTGGACGAGCTGCGCGGCCTGCTCCAGCGGCACGAGTTCTTCAAGCTCGTCGCCCGGACGGTGGACCGCGCGGTCGAGAATGCCCAGTCCAAGTTCAAGAAGCTGCGCCGGGATTTCAAGAAGCGGGAGATCCGGCGCGTGTTCATCGTCGGCGGCACCGGGATGCTGGCGGGCGTGCGCGAGTTCGTATCGAGCCTGTTTCCGGACACCCGGGTGGAATGCCGCGAGCCATTCGCCGCCATCGCGGCCGGCGCCTGCCGCTATGCGGGTCAGAACTACGATCCGACCCTGGTCCACACCTATGAGCTCAAGAGCTGGAATCCGGCCCGGAAGGAGTTCGACGATGTCCCGATCATCGAGAAGGGCGTCCAGTATCCCACCTCGAACCCGAACGATTCCGGAAGCCACGTCATCGTGGGCAAGTACATCTCCGCCGCGTCGGATCAGGCGCGCGCGTTGAATCTGGTGGTCTACGAGCGATCGGAGATGATCCGCCCGGGGAGCATTTTCGTGATGGGACCCGACGGCCGGATGCGTGAGCAGACGGGCGAGGCGCAGCGGGTCGAGCGCCGCCGCCCGCTCAATCCCGAAGCCGAAGATTTCATTCATCCCGATCCGCCCTGCGACCGGGAGGAAACCAAGCGATTTGTTGTCGGGTTCGGCGTGAACGAGAACAAATGCCTCACGGTATCGGTGAAGGACACGCGGCCCGGGAACCGGTCGAAGATCAAAGGCTCGGACGGACGACTCCTCGATTTGCCGGTCCGGGATTATCCGCTGGTCAGGCTGTAGGTTTGACCGTTAACAGCTAAATAACCACCCGCCATGCCTCTTCTGACGCGCATCGCACCCGATCGTTACCGGGCCGAGCATCGCCTCGTGGTGAATGCGAAGGACGGCGTCTATCTGGCACTGGTGCCACGGGGGAAGTTTCTGGCGGGCGATCCAACGTTCGAGGTGGAATTGCCGGCGTTCTATTTGGCGGTGGCGCCGGTGACCAACGCGCAGTATCTGAAGTTTGTGGAGGCGACGGGGCATCGCGCTCCGGATCAGGCAGACGCGGGCAACGCGATCTGGAAAGGCCGGAGCTTCCCGGCGGAAACAGCGGATCATCCGGTCCTGTGCGTGAGTTGGGACGACGCGCTGGCCTACTGCAAATGGGCGGGCTTGCGGTTGCCGAGCGAACTCGAGTGGGAGAAAGGGGCGCGTGGGATCGACGGACGCGAATATCCTTGGGGGAACGATTGGGACGAGAAGAAGTGCCGAAATCGCACGAATACAGGAAACGGGACCACAGCGAGCATGTGGGCATATCCCGAGGGAGCGAGCCCGTGCGGATTGTATCAGATGTCGGGAAACGTGTACGAATGGTGCGCGGACTGGTATGACGAAAAGGCCTACGAACGCTATCGGAACAAGGACTTGAAGCCGCCCAAACGCGCGCGATACCGCGTGGTGCGGGGCGGTTCCTGGTTCATCGACAATGCCACCGGGTTCCGGGCTTCCGACCGAGTCTACCGCGAGTCGTCGAGCCGAACCGGGAGCGCCGGATTCCGTGTGGCAAAGACGATGGAAAAGCGTTGATGGGTGGGGGTTCGCAAAGGATGGTCCAACGCGAGTGGTGAGAGTATTTATGAATGTGGAAATTGCAGGAGCGGACGCGCGCGATGTCGGCCGCGTGACCCCACGCGGCGGGGTGGAAGGTATGGCTGCAAACGCCGGGTCAGGTGACCCGGCCTACAGGGCGGCGAACGCCGGCGGTGTAGGCCGCGTGCCCCCACGCGGCGGGGTGGAAGGTATGGCTGCAAACGCCGGGTCAGGTGACCCGGCCTACACGGGGGCGGACGCTGAACGGCATTATGCCCATCGTTGACAACAAGCTGGTAATCGCTGACGAACGAGCGGACAAATTCCGGCAAATCCATCCGCTTGTCATGAATGGAAAGGACGGCAGCGTGCTGGCGCGGGTGCCGGAAGGAAGATTTATGGCGGGGGGCCAAGGCAAGGATGAAGGCGGAGGGCCATTCGAGGTCGAACTGCCGGCGTTTTACCTGGCGGTGACACCGGTGACCAATGCGCAGTATCTGAAGTTTGTGCAGGCTACAGGACGTCAGCCGCCAGACAAGGCGGACTGGGATGGGCCAATCTGGCGAGGCAGGAGCTTCCCGGCGGAGAAAGCGGACCATCCGGTGACCCATGTGAGTTGGGACGACGCGCAGGCATATTGCGGATGGGCGGGCTTGCGGCTGCCGACCGAACTCGAGTGGGAGAAAGGCGCGAGGGGGGTCGACGGACGCGAGTATCCTTGGGGGAACAATTGGGACGCGACCCAATGCCGAAATGACGGGAACAAAGGGAGAGGGACGACAGCGAGCGTGTGGGAATATACTTCAGGGATCAGTTCGTGGGGAATGTATCAGATGTCCGGAAACGTGTGGGAGTGGTGTCAGGACTGGTATGAGAGCAATGCATACCAACGATACGGGGCTGGGAATCTGGAAGCGCCGGTAGAAACCCCAGTGCTTGGAGCTGTTCATGCAGTGCGGGGCGGCTCGTGGCGCTACGTCTCTTGGCGGGGTGGCGGTCTTGGGGATTTCCGATGCGCTCACCGCGAGAGCCGCGGCTCTCATGGGCAAAGCAGCGATCTTGGCTTTCGAACTGCCAGGAGTGTCTAAACAACATTTATCACAATGAACTTCAACGACGAGATTGCTCTGCTGATTGACGCGCGGGTGCCGGTGATCCAGGTGCTCACGCATGACGAGGAACGCCTGGTCGAGATGCTCGAGGCCGTGTGCGCCCGGCCTGGCATCGGCGCGCAGCCCGGTCTTTACGCCTGGGACCTGGCGGATCAATGGACGGTGCTGGCGCCGGGCAAACCGGTGTGCGACACTTCGAAGGAAGCCACGCCCGATACGATCCTGCGGATGATCGAGCAATCCCCGGCGCCCGGCATTTATCTGCTGCGCGATTTCCATCAGGTCTGGGAGGCCAAGAAGACGGTGCTGCGAAAGCTGAGGAACCTGGTCCAGAAACTGCCCCGCATGCCAGTGCCCAAGACCATCGTGATCACAACGCCGCCGGACCTGATGCCGGGGGAGCTGCGTCGGCCGCCAGGCCTGAAGCAGGACATCGTGTGCCTGGATCTGGGCAGGCCGGATGCGGATGAGCTGGGCCGAATCATGCGTCGAGTCCTCGGGGATCGGGCCGTGTCCGGAGGTTTGCTCGGCGCGATGGCGGAGACGGCGCTGGGATTGTCCGGGCTCGAAGCGGCGCGGACGGCCACCAAGGTGTTTGTGTCGGCCCGGCGGCGAGCGCCGGCCGCGGTGGGCGAGTGGGCATTGGAGGACATCCGGTGGGAGAAACACCGGATCATCCGCGAGAGCGGGGCGCTGGAGATGGTGGAGAACCTCGAGCAGGCATCGAGCGTGGGCGGCCTCGAGGTGCTTCGGGAATGGCTCGAGCTGCGCAAGGAGGCATTCAGCGAGCGTGCGGCCGCCTACGGGCTCGATGCGCCGCGCGGCATTGCGCTGGTGGGGATTCCCGGCACGGGCAAGAGCCTCTGCGCCAAGGTCGCCGCCGCCATGTGGCGGATGCCCCTCCTGAGGCTCGATATGGGGGCGGTGTTCGCCGGAATCCTCGGATCGTCCGAACGGAACATCCGCGAAGCGATCGAAATCTCGGAGCTCATCTCGCCGTGCGTGCTGTGGGTGGACGAGATCGAGAAGGCATTTGCTGGCTCGAGCGGCGACAGCGGAACGGCGGCCCGCGTGCTGGGGACGTTCCTGACGTGGATGGCCGAGAAACGAAAGCCGGTGTGCGTGCTGGCGACCGCCAACGACGTGGATCGCCTGCCGCCCGAGTTCCTGCGCAAGGGCCGGTTCGACGAGATCTTCTTTCTCGATTTGCCGACCCAGGAGGAGCGCGCCGCCATTTTGAAGGTGCATCTCGAGAAGCGCGGCTACTCGATGATCTCGCAGAAATTCAACCTCCCCGAGGTCGTGCGGGTGACCGAGGGCTTCGTGGGGGCCGAACTCGAAGCGGTGGTCAAGGACGCCATGTTCCCTGCGTTCATGGACAGCGAGCGCGAGCTGAGCACGGCAGACCTGGTGAAGAGCGCTGGAGAGATGGTGCCGTTGGCCAGGTCGCGCGCGGCGCATATCCAGAAGTTGCGTCAATTGGTCATGAACGGCGAGGCCAGAAACGCCTCGCGCGCAACGGTTGCCGACGAGGTTAAATGCGATCAGATCCGGGGTGAGAGAATCCTGGATTTGCCGTAATTAACGATCAATGGGCTGTGCTCGCAAGAATTTATGGTTGATAACTGATTGTAGTATCATTAATTATCACGCGTGAATTACAGGCATCGATTGTTGGCGGCTAAGTTGCATCGGCTCTTCGATCGGTTCCCGGTCGTTATTGTTGCTGGCGCACGGCAGGTCGGCAAGACCACCCTGCTGCATGCCGAGTTCCCCAACCTGAACGCCGTCGAATTCGATCCAGCGGTCGATGTGGCCAATGCGCGTCAGGATCCGGAACTCTTTTTGGACAACCATTCGTGCCCGATGATTCTGGATGAAATCCAGTATGCGCCCGAGGTGGTGGCAGCGCTCAAGCGCCGGGTGGACAGGTCGAAGCGGACGGGGATGTATTTGGTGACCGGATCGCAGCAGTGGTCGGTGTTGCGGACGGCATCGGAGTCGCTGGCAGGCCGCGCGGTATTTCTGGACCTCGAGGGATTTTGTCTGATCGAGCTGGCGGGGCGGCCCGTCGAGAGGCACTGGCTGAGCCGCTACCTTGAGGATCCGGAGAAATTCGTGGCGAGTCCGGTCGAGCGGTTAGTGGGGAAAGAGACGCTGTTCGAGCGGCTGTGGTGCGGCTGGCTGCCGGGTGTCCAGGAAATGTCCGCCGAGGCGGCCGTGGAATTTCATCGGGCCTATTTGCGCACGTATATCGAGCGGGATGTGCGGCTTCTGGCTGAGGTGGGGGATTGGCAGCAATTTGGCCGGTTCGTCCGGTTGGCGGCGGCATTGACTGCCCAGGAACAGAACTATTCGCAGCTCGGGAGGGAGATCGGTATCACGCCGCAAACGGCGCAGCGGTGGTTGTCGATGCTCCGTGCGACGTTCCAGTGGTTCGAGACGCCGGCTTACACTGGCAATGCCGTCAAACGGATTAGCGCCCGTCCCAAGGGGTATTTGGCGGACACGGGGTTTGCCTGTGCATTGCAGATGCTCTCTTCGCCTTTGGCGCTGGCGGGGCATCCGCTGTCGGGCGCATTGTTCGAGACCGCCGTGGCGGGGGAGATCCGGAAGCTGGCGGCGGCGCTGGCCACGCCGCCGGCGATGTATCATTGGCGCAGCCACGGCGGCGCCGAGGTCGATTTGCTCCTCGAACGAGACGGCCGGTTTTACCCGATCGAAATCAAGCTGACGAGCCGGCCCGGAAAAGGCCATGCTCGGGGCATTCAAGCCTTTCGAGAGACCTACCCGCGTCTGCGGATTGCGCCGGGGCTGATTGTCGCTCCGTGCGAGCGATCGCTGCAGGTGGCCGACCACGCCTGGGCTATGCCCTGGGACCCACTTTGATCCTCCAACCAACACGAAACCAATCAACCGCTCTGCTTATGTCACACTTCACCAAAGTCAAAACCGTGATCCGGGACCAGGAGGTCTTGTGCGAGGCCCTGCGGCAACTGCACCATCAGTTCCGCGAGGGTGAAAACCTGGTGGTCCGCGGGTATCGCGGGACCCAGCAAATGGCCCAAGTGGTGGTGAATACCGGGTGCGAGTACGACATCGGATTCCAGCGCCAGGCCGATCGGACCTTCGACGCCATCGCCGACTGGGATTACGGCATCCGGAACCAGGCGGCATCGCGGTTTCATCAGGACAATTTTTTGGCCGAAGTCCACCAGAAATGCGCCCACATCGCCGTGCTCGAGACGATCAAGCAGAAAGGATGGATTCTCGAGGAAAATCGCGTGCTCGACTCAGGCGAAATCGAGGTCGTCGTGTGCGAGCCCATCTGAACCTGGAGGCAATATGAAAAAGATTCGCATCCGCATTGGCAAGGACGGCAAGACCGTGTTGAGCGTCGAGGGCGTCCAAGGCTCGGCGTGCGTGGACCTGACCAAGGCATTCGAGGAGGCGATCGGCGATGTCCAGGAACGGCGCCTCTGCAAGGAATACCACGAGGAAGCCAGCGAGCAGACCAGCGAGCAGACGAGTGAAACGATTTGAATAACCACCTCTTCCGATGCCACTCGAATTCAGCAAAGACCTGGTCATCTATATCAAGGCCGGCTATCCGATCCTGAACATCCTATCGAGCGAGGAGGACCGCGTGCTCGAGCGGGTGGACGAGATCCGTCGGGACACCACGCTGTGGAAGGAAGGGCGGGAGCTGTTCGTCTGGACGATCTCGAGGGGCTGGCTGACGCCCGAAGGCCAGCCAGCCGCAAAGGAGGATTCCAGGGATCCGGCACAGGCGCTGGCGTTCGTGCGGAACCACGAACGGCGGGCGCTCTTTTTGTTCAAGGATTTCCATCCTTATTTGGATGAGAAGTCGCCGAACGCATCGCTGGTCATCCGGCTGGTGCGCGATCTGGCGCCGCACCTGGCAGCCACGGGCAAGACAATGATCTGGATTTCGCCCGTGCTGAAAATACCGGCGGAACTCGAGAAAGACGTCATCGTGCTCGACATGCCGCTGCCGACCGAGGCGGAATACCGGGCGGTGCTCGAGCGGTTCATCGAGCGCTACGGATCAAGCACCAAGGTGGTGTTCAACCTTGCTGAGGAGGGCAAGGATCTCATGGTGAAGGCATGCCAAGGGCTGACCAAATGCGAAGCGGAGAACGCTCTTGCCAAGGCGATCGTCGGCCGCGGCCGGCTCGATGTCGAGGACGTGCGATCCATTCTCGAGGAGAAGGAACAGATCATCCGGAAATCGGGCATTCTCGAGTTCTGGGGCGCAGTGCAGGATTTTGGCGTCGTGGGGGGATTGGCCAACCTCAAGACATGGCTCAAGCAGCGCAACCAGGGATTCAGCCAGCGCGCGCGCGATTTCGGTCTGCCCTACCCGCGCGGGGTGCTGCTGGTTGGTGTGCCCGGCTGCGGCAAGAGCCTGTGCGCCAAGGCGGTGGCTGCCGAGTGGAAGAAACCCCTGCTCAAGTTCGATCTCGGCCGCGTGTTCGGCCCTTACGTGGGGGATTCGGAAGAACGGATGCGGAAGGCGCTGAGCACGGCCGAAGGCGTCGCTCCGGCGATTCTGTGGATCGACGAGCTCGAGAAGGGCCTTGCCGGCGCCAGCGGCGGCGGCGGCGATGGCGGCGTCGCATCCCGCGTGTTCGGCAACCTGCTCACCTGGATGGAAGAGAAGAAGAAGCCGGTGTTCGTCGTCGCGACCGCCAACGACATCTCGAGGCTCCCGCCGGAGCTGCTGCGCAAGGGCCGGATGGACGCCATCTTTTTCGTCGATCTGCCCAGCCCGACCGAGCGCGCCGAGATCCTGATGATTCATCTGGCCCGGCGCGGACGCGATCCGAACGAGTTCGATCTCCCCGCGCTGGTCCGAGTCACGGACGGATTCAACGGGGCCGAGCTCGAAGAGGTGGTGGTCGGCGCCCTTTACGAGGCATTCACGGATAAAGAGGGCCAGGCCGAACCCAGACTGGCATCGCGTCATTTGCTCAAAGCGGCGTCGGAACTCGTCCCGCTCTCGCGCACGCGTCAGCGCGAGATTGGGATATTGCGCGAATGGGCGGCGAAGAACTGCCGAGCCGCGGCCCGCGCGCCCGATGCAACCGAAAGCGAACGGCAGGCGTCGGAAAGCCTCGTCGAGAAACAGGCGCGCCTGCTGGATTTGGGGTAGCTGGATGGGGGAGCGAGACGCGGCAATTCAGGATTGGATGATGGAATCAACGTCATGCAGTGGAGCACGTGAGCGGCCCGCGGATCGTCTGGCTCGTTATTATTTACAAGTCGGCGCTTTCGAGCCGCGATCGCTGGTGAACGGGCCGGGTGTCCGTGCGGTGGTTTGGGTGCAGGGCTGCGGGCGTCGGTGCCCAGGCTGTTTCAATCCTGAGTTCTTGCCTTTCGAAGGCGGCCGCGCCGTGCCAGTTGCCGAGGTGATCCAATGGATCGCGGATTCCGCCGCAGCAGGAAACCGAGCTCCAGACGCCCGGTCGGGCCTGCCTGCGCCGCCGCGGCAGGCAGGGGACCGGGCCTACACAGTGGCGGACGCGGACGATGTAGGTCGCGTGCCCTCACGCGGCGAGGTTGAAGGCATGGCTCCAGACGCCGGGTCAGGTGACCGGGCCTACAGGGCAGCGGGCGCGGGCGATGTAGGCCGCGTGCCCTCACGCGGCGTTGGTGTAGGCCGCGTGCCCTCACGCGGCGGGACTGAAGGCAAGGCTTCAGACGCCGGGTCAGGTGACCCGGCCTACAGGGGTGCGGACGACGGCGATGTAGGCCGCGTGCCCTCACGCGGCGTTGGTGTAGGCCGCGTGCCCTCACGCGGCGGGGTTGAAAGCAAGGCTCCAGACGCCCGGTCAGGGGACCGGGCCTACAGGGCAGCGGGCGCGGGCGATGTAGGCCGCGTGCCCTCACGCGGCGGGACTGAAGGCATGGCTCCAGACGCCGGGTCGGGTGACCCGGCCTACAGGGCGGCGGGCGCGGGCGATGTAGGCCGCGTGCCCTCACGCGGCGGGGTTGAAAGCAAGGCTTCAGACGCCCGGTCAGGGGACCGGGCCTACAGGGCGGCGGGCGCGGGCGATGTAGGCCGCGTGCCCTCACGCGGCGGGATTGAAGGCATGGCTTCAGACGCCGGGTCGGGTGACCGGGCCTACAGGGCGGCGGGCGCGGGCGATGTAGGCCGCGTGCCCCCACGCGGCGAGGTTGAAGGCATGGCTTCAGACGCCGGGTCGGGTGACCCGGCCTACAGGGCGGCGGGCGCGGGCGATGTAGGCCGCGTGCCCTCACGCGGCGGGATTGAAGGCATGGCTCCAGACGCCGGGTCGGGTGACCCGGCCTACATGGGGGCGAACGCTGCGTATGATCTCCAACCGCTGCCCGCTCTTGAAGGCGTGACTTTCTCCGGCGGTGAGCCATTCGATCAGGCGGAGGCCCTGGCGATGGTGGCTCGATCGGCACGGGGAATGGGCTTGAGCGTGTTCATCTTCACGGGATACCCGTGGGAGGAGTTGCAGCGGAGCGTTGATCCGGGCCATCGCGCGCTGCTCGAAGTATCCGACCTGCTGGTTGCCGGACCGTATGATCGCAACCTGCCCTGCAAACATCAGCTGTTGGCCAGCGCGAACCAGCAACTGGTCTTTCTGACTGACCGCTATCGACATTTCGATTTTGGGCAAAAGCGCAGGGTCGAGTATCGGATTGGCCCCGATGGCGACGTGCGGGTCAGCGGGTTTCCGATAGATTGATGGTATGAGCTCGGCAGTCGCGAAAAGGACGAACGCAGGCGCCGTTTGTGGCATGAAGGATGGTGCCTTTGTGACCGCCGTTCAAGATGAGATTGAGGGATTCGTTCTGGCCGGCCTTCAGAAGGCGCGTCCATTTGTGCGGAACAAAGTCGACGGGACCGTGCTGGCGCTGGTTCCGGCAGGGAAATTCCTGGCGGGCGGCAAGGGAAGCAACGAAGGAGGGGGACCGTTTGAAGTGGATTTGCCCCCATTTTACCTGGCGGTGACGCCGGTGACCAACGCGCAGTATCTGAATTTTGTCGAGGCGACCGGGCACAGACCGCCGGACAATGGATTTTGGCAAGAAAGCGGGAAGCGGGACCATCCGGTAACAGATGTGAATTGGGACGACGCGCAAGCATACTGCAGATGGGCGGGCTTGCGGCTCCCGAGCGAGCTCGAGTGGGAGAAAGGGGCGCGGGGGGTGAATGGACGGGAGTTTACTTGGGAAAATCAATGGGACCAGGCCAAATGCCACAACAAATCGAATAAAGGGAATGGGATGACAGGAATGACAGCGAACGTGTGGGATTACGCCTCGGGGACAAGTCCGTGGGGGATGTATCAAATGGCGGGGAACGTATGGGAATGGTGCGAGGACTGGTATGAGGAAGAGGCCTACGATCGGTACAAGACAGGAGACCTCAGGGCCCCTGCGGATGGGACTTCCCGCGTGATTCGAGGCGGCGGCTGGTTGAACGAGGATCCCGTTCACTTCCGGTGTGCGTACCGCAACGACCGCGACCCGGCAGACCGGTACGACGTCTTCGGATTCCGTGTAGCGAGGAATGCATTGGATCCTGAACCATCACTCCTTTCGACCTCTAAGAAAGTAGCGTGTTATATTAAATGACATTTCCCCATAAACCAAGGCGGCGGGAAATTGCGAAGCCCACAACGCGGGGTCAAGCAGGGGACCAGGCCTACACGGGCGCGGACGCCGGTGATGTGGGCCGCGTGCCCTCACGCGGCGGGGTTGAAGGCATGGCTTCAGACGCCGGGTCGGGTGACCCGGCCTACAGGGCGATGGGCGCTGCGTGTGATCCCCAATCACTGCCCGCTCTTGAAGGCGTGACGTTCTCCGGCGGCGAGCCATTCGATCAGGCATCGGCCCTGGCGGTGGTGGCTCGAGCGGCACGGGGAATGGGCTTGAGCGTGTTCATCTTCACGGGATACCCATGGGAGGAGTTGCAGCGGAGCGTTGATCCGGGCCATCGCGCGCTGCTCGAAGTATCCGATCTCCTGGTTGCCGGACCGTATGATCGCAACTTACCCTGCAAACATCCGCTGTTGGCCAGCGCGAACCAGCAACTGGTCTTTCTGACTGACCGCTATCGTCATTTCGATTTTGAGCAAAAGCGCAAAGTCGAGTTCCGCATCGGTCCTGATGGGGATGTGCGGGTAAGCGGGTTTCCAGTAGTTGGCACTTGGGGATCTGCAGGAATATGAAATGAATGCAGGGGCGAAAAACAGGACCGTTGCGGAAGCGCTTTGTGGGATCAGGGATGGCGTATTTGTGACGGTCATTCAAGAGGAGGTGGCTGGTTTCAAGATCGCGAGCAGCCGCCAGGTTCGTCCTCTGGTGCGGAATGCCAAGGATGGGAGCATCCTGGCGCTTGTGCCGGGAGGGAAGTTCCTGGCGGGAGGAGAGCTGTTCCCGATCGAGCTGCCGGCGTTTTATCTTGGGGTGACGCCGGTGACCAATGCGCAATATCTGCGGTTTGTGGAAGCGACAGGGCATCGGGCGCCGAATCATGCGGATGCTGGGACAGCGATATGGAAAGGCCGGAGTTTTCCGGCGGAGAAGGCCGATCATCCGGTGGTGTGCGTGAGTTGGGACGACGCACAGACATACTGCAAATGGGCGGGCTTGCGGTTGCCGAGCGAACTCGAGTGGGAGAAAGGGGCCCGAGGGGTGGACGGACGCGAGTATCCTTGGGGGGACGGATGGGATCCAGGCAAGTGCCGGAACGACAGGAACAAAGGGAACCGGACGACGGCGGCTGTGTGGGAATACGCGGTGGGGACAAGCCCATGGGGGATGTATCAGATGTCGGGGAACGTGTGGGAATGGTGTGAGGACTGGTATGAAAGCAATGCATACGATCGGTACAAGGCAGGGGACCTCAAGGCGCCGTCGAGCGGAACCGGCCGTGTGGTGCGGGGCGGCTCCTGGTTCTACGTCTATCCCGACTACTTCCGGGGTGCGTACCGCGACCTCTACGACCCGGCGTTCCGGCTCGGCAGCTGCGGGTTCCGGGTGGCGAGGACTGAATCTTAGATCTTGCACCTTTACACCTTTACACCTTGCGACGCCATTATGAATGAAGGTTCAAACGTCGGCGGTTACGTGATCGAGGCGCTGCTCGGCCGCGGCGGTTTCAAAACGGTTTACCGCGCCCGGAACAGTCGAGCGGCGGAGAATGGGTATCCGGAGCAAGTGGCGTTGTGCGTGCCGCACGCGCAGGATGCCGAATCGCGGGCGATGCTCGCAAAGGAGTGCCAGATCGCGCAATCGCTCGATCATCCGGCGATCGTGAAATTTTTCGCGGTGGCGGAGGCCGATGATGCTCTCTTTGCAGTGACGGAACTGGTCGAGGGTGAAACGCTGCATGCGGTGCTGAAGCGGCGAGGCGCGCTCCCCCTGGCGGAGACAGTCGAGGTGGCGCGGCAGGTGGGGGAGGCGATCGACTACCTGCATGCCAGCCTGAGGTTTCACCGCGACATTAAGCCGGCCAACCTGATGCTGGCCCGGGGTGCGAGCGGGGAGAAAGCCGGCGGCATCAAGTTGCTTGATTTTGGTCTCGCCCGTTTGATGGCGCATTCGCAATACCTGGCCACATCGCGGGTCGGATCGGTGGTCTATATGGCGCCCGAGCAGTTCGGCGGGGCGGCGGGGATGAACGCGGACGTGTGGGGTCTGGGCGTGACCGTGTTTCAGGCCATCACCAACACGCTGCCATTTGTGGCTCGGGACGAAGCCGAGCTCATCCACAAAATCCTCTATGATCCGCCGGACCTCGAGCCGCTCGAAGCCGGCGGGTTCGATCGGAGGCTGGTCGGCGTGATGCGCCGGGTGCTCGAGAAGGATCCGGAGAAGCGGTATCGGAAGGCGGGCGATTTCGTGGCCGATCTCGAGGCGGTGCTCTGCCATGCGGGCGCAGTCAGCCCGTTCGAGGGCGAGATCGAGGTGCTTTTGCGGGCGCATTTCCCGCTGATTTTCATTGAATCGCACGAGGAAGAACGCGTGCTGGCGTCGCTCGAGCGGATTCGCGAGGTGCTGGCGGCGAGCCAGCCGGCCGAGCTGTATGTGTGGAGCGAGACTCGGGGGCTGGTGGACCGCCAGCGTCGGGTAATCGCGCAGACTCAAGGCGATCCCCTGGCGGCGTTGCAGGGCGTGATCCAATCGGCTGAGGGCGGCATTTTTGCGTTCCTCGATATGCACCGGCATTTCACTCCGATTAGCGTCCGTCTCATCCGGGATGCGATCTGGACCGTGAAACGCCAGCGGAAGAGCCTCGTGTTCGTTTCGCCGGTGCTGAACCTGCCGGCCGAACTCGAGGCCGATGCCACCTTGATTTCGTTTCCGCACCCCGAGATGGAGCGGTTGCGGGAATTGGTGGACGGCGCGCAGGAGAAGGATGCGGGGGAATCGGTTCCGGCGATGGACGGCGCGCTGCGCGAGGCCCTCGCGCGCGCGGTGGTGGGATTGACTGAGCGCGAAGCGCAACGGGTTCTGCGCCGGTCGGCGATCGCTCGGGGAAAGCTCGATGCCGGGTGTGTGGCCGAGGTGATTCGCCAAAAGCAGCAGATCGTTCGCAAAACCGGCGTGCTCGAGTTTGTCGAGCCCGATGTGAGCTTCTCCGATGTCGGCGGGCTGGCCAATCTGAAGACGTGGTTTCAGAAACGGCGTCAGGCGTTTTCGCCGGAGGGGATGCGCTTTGGTCTGCGGAATCCGCGCGGGGCGGTGCTGGTGGGTGTGCCCGGCTGCGGAAAGAGCCTGTCGGCCAAGGCGCTGGCGGCGGACTGGCAGGTGCCGCTGCTGCGGTTGGACATGGGACGTCTGCGCGGATCGCTGATGGGCGAGTCCGAACGCCGGCTGCGGCTTGCGCTGCAGACGGCAGAGATTGCGTCGCCGTGTGTCCTGTGGATTGACGAGCTCGAGAAGGCCTTTGCCGGGCTGGGCCAGGCTCTCGATAGCGGGGTTAGCCAGCGGATGTTCGGGATGTTCCTCAACTGGCTTTCCGAGCGGCGGTCCCCGGTCTTTGTGGTGGCTACCGCGAACAATGTCCGCCAGCTGCCCGCCGAGTTCACACGGAAAGGACGGTTCGACGAAGTGTTTTTCGTGGGCCTGCCGGCCGCCGGCGAGCGGCGTGCGATCTGGCAGATCCACCTGCGCCGGCCGAAGCAACTGGATGCCGGATTGGACATCGAGCGGCTGGTGGCCGCATCGGAAGGTTACACGGGAGCTGAGATTGCCGAGACGGTGGTGAGCGCCATGTTTCAGGCATTTGAACAGGGCGAACGCGCCGTGACCGAAGCCGACTTGGTCGCCGGGTTGCACGAGAGCGTGCCCATGAGCCAGTCCCATGCGGGGCTGGTGGTGGACATGCTGGCATGGGGACGCGCGTATGCGGTTCCAGGCAGTTAATGCAGATTCTTTCGCAGTAACTGTTCAGGCCAGCCGCGAGGGAACGCCGATACACGAGAGTGAGGAAGATGAGCAAGAAAGAGAATCGCGCATGTTGTCCCTTGCGTCCATTCGGCTTTGAAGGTAGGGCGCGCACTCCGCTGCGCGCCGGGCCGAGAGTTTGCAGCCATCAAGGCGGCGTCCACGGAGTGGCCGCCCTACCTTTCGGCTTTGAAGGTAGGGCGCGCACTTCGCTGCGCGCCGGGCCGAGAGTTTGCAGCCATCAAGGCGGCGTCCACGGAGTGGCCGCCCTACCTTTCGGCTTTGAAGGTAGGGCGCGCACTCCGCTGCGCGCCGGGCCGAGAGCTTGCAGCCATCAAGGCGGCGTCCACGGAGTGGCCCGTCTGCCGCCCTGCCGCGGCCTTTGGTCTACGGCGAGGTGCGATCGGTGTCGCGCGAGATGCTCCACCGCAGCAGGTACTCGGTCCTCTTGACCCACTCGGCGTGACCGTCGTTGAAGAGCCAGTTCGATCCGCCGTCGCCGTGGTTGTCCACATCGTCCGGATAATTGTTCGATCCCGAAGGTTTGGCGTCGTCGCCGTCGGAAATCAACATGGTGGCGGACGGGCCTGGTTTGACGCCGATGTATCCCGGCACTTTTTGGATCGTGTAGGAAAGGACGCGGTTGAACGTGACTTTCTTATCGTCGCCCATGAGGCCGAAGACCTCGTAGCTGTGGCCTTCGCCGCGGTCGCGGCCGTTGGGGGCGTTGTCGAGCAGACCGCGAATCGTTCGATCGAGAGTTTTGGCGCCAATCGCCTGGACGATCACGATATTGGTCGGCTGGATGAAGTGCCGGGTGCCGGGGCAGACGAAGCTTTTCACGGATCGGATCGGGGATGGGTACATCCAGGAGAGATCGTCATCGCCAACGGATCGTTTGCCGGCCGAAGTGCCGCGTGAATCGGCGACCAGATCGCCGTTGTGCTCGTCGGCGTACATTTGGACGGCGAGCCCCATCTGTTTGAGGTTGTTGAGGCAGCCGACCCGGCGCGCCTTGTCTTTCGCCTTGCCGAGCGCGGGGAGCAGCATGCCCGCCAGGATCGCGATGATGGCGATGACGACCAGCAGCTCGATCAGGGTAAAGCCCGGGCGCCGATTCGGGTTGGAGGGATTCATCGCCGTGGCGAGAGGCATGCCGGCTCGGGCGGGCGGCAGCCGGCGGGGATCTCGAATGGGATGTCGAACTGGTTTTTCGGGTCGGTTCGGTAGCTGTTCAACGCCGGTGAGAAAGTGCGGACCTGGATGGTGCGTTCGGCGGGAACGAACCGGAGCAGGCGCAGCCAGGCGTCCCCGCCGTTGTGCTCTTTCTGATAATCGGCCAGCATCTCGATCACTGGCGCTCCGGCGTCGTTGATGGATACCTGGTGATAGGCGACGGTTCGCTGGTGGTGTCCGCAGAGCACGAGGAAGATCTGCGGGTGGCGCCGGATCAGCTTGTGCCAGACGTCTTCGGCCGCGTTGCCATGCTTGGACACCCGGGTGTTATATCCGCGAATCCCGGTCACGCCGTTGAGATAGCTGTGGGTGGTGACGATCACGGCGCGGCGCGGATGAGCGCGCAGGACATCGGAAGCCCAGTCGATCGCGGCGTCCGGGACGTCGAGCTCGAGGTGCAGGATCAGGAAATCGATCCCGCCTCCGGAGAAGAGCTGATACGAGTTCAGCCCGTTGGTCGAGGATCCGCCGAACCACGAGCGGCCCCGGAACCGCTGGGGCCCGAAGTGCCGGAGAAAGGTCGCCACCTCGCCGGGGCGGCGGGAGACGCTATCGAAGTCATGGTTGCCGATAGCGACGCCCCAGGGCACAACGCTGTCGAGCATGGACATCGCCTTGTCAGCCACTTCCCATTGGTTGGTGTCATCACCGTGGTTGTTGACGATGTCGCCCACATGGGTGACGAACACGATGTTCTCCCTGCGCCGGTTTTCCTTGATCCACTGCGTCTGGGCCAGGAACAGCTCGGGATATTTCCGGCTGTAATGCTGCGTGTCCGGGAGCATGACCAGGGTGAACGGTCGAGCGGGCTGCGATGGGGACCGCTGACACGTGGCTCCGGAGAGAAGGACCGCCAGCCCGCAGAGGCCGGCCAGCAGCCCGGGGACGCTCCTGGGAGCGCCTTTCGCCCATTGCGTGTGGTTTCCGTTCACCCTGGTTCGTTTGTTATCGGCAGCGTCATGCGTCTCGCCGCCCAAGGCCTGCCTGCCGTAGCAGGTCAGGTCGGCCTCAACCGGCGTCGCAGACTCATGGCGCTCTGTATCGTCGTTTGGGGGCGCGCCCATCAAGGCAGGCGGACCTGGTAGAACTGTCTCGATTCAGTCAACGGAGCGACCACGAATGGCGACTCGGCGTCGGGCACGCTGGCGTATGTGCCCGAGGCTTCGGGAGCGGCCTGGAGCGTTCCGCCGCCCCTCCAGGTCAGGGTGAGCCCGTCGGCCGCATATTCGAACCGGATTTGCGGGGGAACTGCGCTGGCCTGGATGAGAATGCCGCCCGAGCCTCCGATGATGAAGAGATCATCGCCATAAGCGGCAAACCGCTGGGAAATGCTGTTCACAGTCGGTCGATTGACCCAATCGATCCCGTCCGGCGAAGTCAGGATCGCCGCTGATCCGCCTGCGACGAGGAACGTGCCCGAGCCAAAGACCACGCTGTTGAAGGTGGGGCTCGAGCTGCCGCCCGCCGTGGTGCGGGGGGTCCAGACCACGCCGTCCGGCGAGGAGAAGATCCGGTTGCGTTCCCCCACGGCGACGAAGAGGCCTTCGGCGCAAGCGATGCTGTTAAGCACGCGGGTATCGCCCAGAGTCTGGGGCGTCCAATTGATGGTATCGGGCGAGGTGAGGACGACGCCGGAATCGCCGACAACGACGAAGGTTGATCCATTGTGAGCGACGCCGCGCAAGGCGGTGTTGACGCCCGGGTATTGCGGTGTCCAGGTGATGGCGTCGGGCGAGGTCAGGATCACACCCGCGGCGCCGACTGCGACATAGGTGCCTGCGGCATAAACCATCCCGTTCAAGGTCGTGTCAACACCGGAAACCTGGGTCGTCCAGTTGGTCCCATGATCTTCGGAGGTGACGATGGCGCCGGCGTCGCCTCCGGCCACGACGAGCCCGTTGTGGAAAGCAATACTGCGAAGCGGGGTGTTGACAGAGCTCTGCCGGGTGATCCAGTGGATTCCGTCGGGCGAGGTCGCGACCACGCCAAGCGTGCAGACCACCACGAAGTTTTTTCCGGTCCACACGCCGGCGTTATTGTAATCGCGCCAGCCGGGGGCGTTGCTTGTCCAACTGGCTGGATCGCCCGTTTCGGAAGATATGGTCTGGCCGTAATGTCCGACGGCGACGAACCGGCCTGCCCCGTAAGCCACTCCTCTCAGATCGTCGTTTCCAACAGACGGGAGACCCGCCGTCCAGTTGACGCCATCGGGGGAAGTCGCAATCCAGGAGACGGACGTTTTGGATCCAACCGCCACGAAGCCGACGCCTGGATTGTTCGCGATGCCTTTGACGTCAACGGTCAGGCCCGAGAATTGCTCGACCCAATTGGTTTGATCTGGCGAGGCCATGATCAGCCCTGAGCTGCCCCCTAAAAGGAACATGCCTTGGCCCAAGCTGTTTGTGCCGTAGGTGATGGCGTTCAGGGCAAGCGTGGTGGGCGCAAGCTGTTCGGTCCATTCGATCCCGTTGGTCGAGGTCATGATCCTGCCGGCGTTGCCCACCAGCACGAAGCCGAAGTCCGGGTGGTAGGTGACGGCATTGGCGGAGGTCGAGCTGCTGCCGCCATCGAACCGCTTGCTCCAGTTCACTCCGTCGGGCGATGACCAGATTTCGGCCCGTTCGCATGCGGCCACAAAGACGCCTGCGCCGTAAGCGAGTCCCAGGATGGATCGGGTGTTGTTGTTGGTCCACGATTGCTTGACCCAGCTGGCGCCATCGGTCGAGGTGAGGATCATGCCCGAGGCCCCGCCACCGGCGCCGCCGGCCACATAGAGGCCATTGCCGTATGCGACGGCTCGCAAATCGCCGTTGGTGGGCGGGCGGCTGACGGCCCAGGGCGAGGTGGTCAGATCCGGCGAGGTCATGATCGTGCCATAGTCACCCACCGCGACGAGCAATCCCCCGCCATAGGTCACTCCATAAAGACGGTTGCCCTGGGGGAGCGGATTCCGCCATTGCCAGATATCGAGCGGTTCGGCCGCTTCGAGGATGGAAGCCAGAAAGAGAAGAGAGCAGATGCTCACCGCGGATCTTGGTTTCATAGCTGAATTTGGGCGGCTGGAAATGGATGTCTGGGTTTCTCAGCCAATCTCGGAAGGCATGCCTGCGGCGTCTATTGAGTGGAAAACAGCACGGGAAACGCCGCGTGAGCTACCTCCCATAATGGTTCGGCGCTGTTCCCACATCCAGGCCACTCTGCGGAAGTTCCGGAACCCAGTCAAACCGGAAGTGCGCACGGCGTCGGTCGGGCGGGTGCAAGACGAAAATCTTCGAGATTGTGCAATAGGCATGGAAAGGGATGCTCATGTGACTCGATTCATAGTCCCTCTCCTCCATTGGCCATGGAGGAGAGGGAGAAGACAATCTCAAAACCAGGGGCGCCCCTTGACGGGATCGGGATTCCAATTGAGGTTGACGCTAGTCGAGCCGCCGCCGTAGGGTCTTTGAGAAATTGGACCGTGACCGAGCAAGAAATCGAGACGAATCATCCCCATGAACAATCAAATCCATTCCCAGATCTCCCGTCGATCGGCCCTTCAAATGATGGCTGGCGGAGCCGCCGCACTGGGCGCCGTGGGCGCCGGCTCGGGACGCGCTGCCGCTGCTGCCGACAGCCCCGCGCCACTCAAAGGCAATATCCGCCATTCGGTGTCCCGATGGTGTTACGGCAAGCTGAGCCTCGACGATCTTTGCCGCGCCGCCAAGCGGATCGGCATCGAGTCCATCGAATTGCTGGGCGCCGACGAATGGCCGGTGGTCCGCAAGCATGGATTGACCTGCGCCATGTGCAACGGGCCGGACAAGATCAACTATGGATTCAATCGCATCGAGCATCATGAGACGCTGTTGAAGAATTTTGGCACAGCGATTCCCGAGATCGCCCGGAACGGTTTCCCGAACGTGATCTGCTTCTCCGGGAACCGCCGCGGCCTGGGCGATGAACAGGGGATCGAAAATTGCGTGGCCGGGCTGAAGCGCCTGATGCCCATCGCCGAGAAGCACAAGGTCACCGTGATCCTGGAGCTGCTCAACAGCAAGGTGAACCACGCGGATTATCAAGCGGATCACACCGCGTGGGGCGTGGAGGTCTGCAAACGGGTCGGCTCGGAACGGCTGAAGCTCCTCTATGACATCTACCACATGCAAATCATGGAAGGGGACATCATCCGCACCATCCAGGAGTCGCACCCGTACATCGGCCATTATCACACCGGGGGCAATCCCGGCCGAAACGAGATTGATGACACCCAGGAGATTTATTACCCGGCGGTGATGCGTGCGATTGTGGCTACGGGCTACAAGGGGTTCGTGGGCCAGGAATTCGTGCCGGATCGAGATCCACTCACCTCGCTCGAGGCGGCCATTCGAATCTGCGACGTGTAACCGCGCTTTTCCAGCGCTCACCTGGAGGCTGTTCCCATGAAAAAAATATCGCCGGCGATCGCCCTGGTGGGCCTGGCCGCGCTGGTCGCATATGTGCTGGCATGCCGCCCGGCGTTCAGCCCGGACGGGCGCCAGGTGCTCTTGCCGGTGGTCGAGCCTGATTCGGGGACGATCACGATCGTCCGGCACGAGTTGGGATCGAGAACGGCTTTGCCTCTGGTGGCGCTGCCGTCCTGGGAACAAGGCGACGACCTGCCGCCGATGGCCATGGTCCGATGGCTGCCCGACGGGCAAGAGGCATTGGTTGCCTGGGCCATCGATGAGGATGGCCCGCTGTGGCTGATGCGCCTGCCTGTGGGCCATCAGCGCACTCCCACGCGCCTGTTTACCATCCGGGAGTTCGAAGGGGGATACCTGTCCCTGATCTCTCCTCCTCCGATCCAGGGCCATCATGTCTTTCTTGGAGGGGAGAAGATCGTCCGGCTCGATCTCGACACCGGCGCGCAGTTCGAGAAGGGCTTCACCAACGGCGTTGTCCTCGAAGAGCAGGGCGATCACATCTATTACTTGCGCGAACATCCGTCCGCCGAGAACCAGGTCGAAATCGGGTGGCTGAATCCAGAGACGCTTGACCTGGATCCGCACTGGTCATTTGTTCGCCCCGAAGAACTCGATTCGTGCATGTTTTTCGCCGTCAGCCGAGACGAGTTGCGTCTGGCCTCGGCCGCCTATAACGAGGATGGGCAATGCCGTCTCTGGCTGTTCGCGGGGCACGATTCGGTCCGGACTCTCGATTTGGGCACGACCAATCAGCCCCTGGTTTTGGGCAATCTCATTTGGTCACCGGACAACCGCTCATTGCTGGCCGCCGCTTTTCGCCCGGCTGCCATCGGATCCGACACCACTGAGGTCTGCTTGTTCGAGCTGGATCTGGAGAGGGACGCCCAGCGTTTCACTCCTGTTTTTCGGATGGAGGATTCGGATAAGGAATCGACGTCGACCGCCATGTTCCAGGTTGCATTGTCGCCCGACGGTCGCTGGGCGGCGATCAGCAACGGATTGCTCCATGGCGACAAGGATCCCCAACCCTCGCGCCGGCTTTTCCTCGTGAACCTGAGCCGGTCCAATCGCCCCGTCACTATCCTCCCGCTGGAAGGGCGGGTCCAGCCGCCGCGATCAGGTTAGGAAGTAATTTTTGCACAGACCCTTAGGGGCCGGAGGCTCGCTCGACGATCGAAAACCGGCCCTGCCCTCGCATGAGCTCGATCGACGCCATCTTCGCCTGGCTCTGCGGCCTGCATCCGGGGCATGTCTGGATGCCGGGGGGCGATTGGCTGCCGGTCTGCCAGCGGTGCGTGGGCCTTTACGCAGGGATCCTTCTTGGATCGGCATGGCATTTCTTCGTTCGCCCTCGAGCGACTCCTGGATGGCTATGGGCTCATGGGTTCCTGCTGGCGGTATCGGCTCTTTTCGGACTTCATTTGTTTCCTGAAACCGGAGCGACGCGCACCGCGGCCGGTTTCGCATTTGGTCTTGGGGCGGTCGCCTTGCTGTGGACCTGCATCGCAGGGAAGGGAGATGTCCGCATGGAGAGGGCCAGCAGCCGCGACTACGCGGCGGCCGTTCTGGTCTCCTTGGCTGTTCTGCTGTGGGCCTGTCAAGCGGGCGGTCGCGGGTCTTGGATTGTATTGAACGGCCTTTGCGCACTGGGGCTTGTGTGCGGGGCGGTATTGGCGGCTGCGGTGGCGGGGCAGGGGATCCACCGGGCTCTCTCTGTGATCCGCGGCACTGCCCGCCTGATCCCATCCGCTTGAAACCTCTTTTCGTTTTCGTCCGGCCGTTTCGGGCGGCCTGGCCTCTGACCGGCCCCACCACGAGCTGCTGGCCGCCCTTGGCCTTCGCATCGCTTGCGGGTGCGCTTCGCGAATCGGTTCCGTGGCTTGATGTGCGGATCCTGGACGCGGCGGTCCTGCGCCTGGGCGATTCGTCGGTTGCCGCGGTTCTTCGGCAATGGCAGCCGGCCTTCCTGGGAATCGGCGAGGAAGCCGTCCATTGCGCCGACAACCTGCGGCTGGCCCGATGGGGCAAGACTCTCGGCGCCGCCGTCATTGCCGGGGGCTGCTGCTTTGCGTTCCTGGCCCCGGAGATCCTCGCGACGGGCTTGGTCGATGTGGTGGTTCACGGCGAAGGCGAGCAGACCCTGGTCGAGCTGGTCCACGCCTGGCACAGCGATGGCCTGGCCGGCCTGGATCGCGTGCGAGGCATTTCATTCGCACGCAATGGGCAGGTGATCCGAACGCCACCGCGGCCGTTGCTTGGCGATCTGGATCAGCTGCCGTGGCCGGCGTACGATCTGCTGCCCGTGGAGCATTACGGACGCAGCAGCCGAAATCATCCGGCCATGGCTGCGATCGAGCTGGGGCGCGGCTGTCATGACTCCTGCGATTTCTGCGTCCTCTGGCGCCAGATGGGGCATGTCGTCCGCGGGCAATCCGCACCCCGGCTCCGCGTCAAGTCCTCCCAGCGGCTCGAGGAGGAGATTGTCCGGTTGGCGCGGCGATTTCATCGGCGCTACCTCGGCTGGGTTGATCCCTGTTTCAACGCGCATCCCGACATCCCCGCCCGTCTGGCGGAGCGGCTGCTGCAACGGAATCTCCGCCTGGGCCAGAGCGCCTGGATCCGATCCGACCATCTCCTCCGAGACCAAGCGTCGGGCGCGCTGGATCTCTGCGTTCGGGCCGGGCTCAACGAGGTCTACATCGGCATCGAGCGTCCGGATGCAAAGGGCCTCGAGCAGCTGAATAAACACGCCCGCCCGGCTCAGGCGCGGATCGCGCTTGAAATCCTGCGGCGGCAATACCCATCGGTATTCACGGTGGGCTCGTTTATCTACGGACTGGCCGGGGACTCGCCCGCCACGATGCGGCGGATTTACGAGGAAGCGCTCGCCCTGGGGCTCGATCTGGCCTTATTCATCCCTTTGAATCCGCTGCCTGGAACTCGATACTGGCGGGCTGACCAATGGGATGGGACGGGGGAGGCGCTGCGGCGGCTGGACTTTCTGCCTCCGCCGCCCTCGGAAAGCGCCCGGCCCGAGCTCGAACGCGAATTGCTGCGCTGCTTCATGCTCCATTGGAGCCTGGATCGCCTGCGGATCTACTGGCGCGGCTTGGCGGGCGGGGGCGCCCGCAAGCGCCGGATGTTCGTCCGGGTGTTGTGGCGGGGAACACGGTTCGCTTTACAGCGCGCCGGGTGGAGGGGTCATCGGAACAAGACCGATTCGCGTCGAAAGGCGGCGGCGGCGGCGGCCAATGCCGCGCCGGCGTAGAGGCAGCTGCTGCCGAACACCACAGCGATCGCCCCCCAGGGGAAGCGGCCCGTGAGGATCTCCTTGCTGATCAGGCTGACATTCGTGACTGGCACGAACACGTAGCGCCAGGTCAGCTCCATCCCGGGCAGCATGCCGACCAGCGCCAGCCCGATGACCAGGAACATCATCGGCCCCCCGTAGCTTTGGGCTTCCTTGTAGCTGCGCGCCAAGAGCGACACCGCGAGGAGCACCGCCGAGAACATCACCGCCAGCGGCCCCATCATCGCCAAAACCGCCAGCAGCCCTCCCGGGCTGATCGAGAACAGAAGGCTCGCTCGAGCATCCGGTCCGGATGCCGACAGGGCCAGCGGAAGGATCGAGAAGGTTGCGCCGAACGATGCCAGGGACAAGGTGGCGCTGGCGAGCGCTGCGGCGAGCGTCGCCAGAAATTTGCCGACCACCAGGCTGCTCCGGTCCACCGGGCTGGTGAGCAAGGTCTCGAGCGTGCCTCGCTCTTTCTCGCCGGCCGTCAGGTCCATGGCCGGATTCATGGCTCCAACAAAACAGAGGATGACGATCATGTAAGGGATGATGCCGCCGAGCAGGTTGCCGCTGACCTTGCGGGAGGCGGCCACGTTCTCCTCGGCCACGGCGAACGGCGCGAGCAGGTCGCGGCTCGTCAGGCCCATGCCGGCCAGCCGGGCGGTCACCACCCGGTCCCGGTACTCGCGCAGCAGACGCTGCAGCTCGCGGACCGCCATCTGGGACCGGAACTCGCCCATGTAATGAAGAATGCGGACGACGGGCAGGCCGGCGGCCTCGGGGGGAAGGGCCAGCCCGCCGCCTGCGTCGCCCGCCTCCAGCCCGGCGGGGATGTCGATCGCGGCCCGGACCTCCTTGGATGCGATCCGCGCGGCATAATCGGGCGTGGCCGGCGCCAGGCGCAGCACGGGCGATTGCGCCAGGAAAGCCACCAGGCCCGGTGCCCGTTCTGCGCCCAGGACCATGACCTTCAATCCGGTCTGCTGGGCTTCCTGGCGGACCTTGCCAGCCTGGCGGGCTGTCAGGAACCCGAAGCCCACCGCCAGCAGCGGAATCAGCAGCACCGGCAGGACCAGCGTCGAGATCAGCGTCCGCCGGTCCCGCATCAGCTCCCGGACCTCCTTGCCCCAGACGATGCGCGCCTGGCGTGCGTTCATGCCCCGGCCTCCACCACCCGGACAAAGGCGTCCTCGAGGCTTGCCTCCCGATACGCGGACTGGAGGCCGCCGACGGTGCCCTCGGCCAGCAGGCGCCCCCGGTGGATGATGCCCACCCGATCGCACAAGCGCTCGACCTCGCTCATGACATGCGAGGAGAAGAGAACGGTTTTGCCCCGAGCCCGGCAGTTCTGGATGAACCGCATGATGGCGCGCGCAGCCAGCACGTCGAGCCCCATCGTCGGCTCGTCGAAGATCATCACGGGCGGATCGTGGACGAGGGTGCGGGCCAGCGAGACCTTCTGCCGCTGGCCGGTCGACAGCTGGTCGCAGCGCGCCTCGGCCTCGGGCCCCAGCTCGAGCCAGGCGAACAGTTCGTTTACTCGATCCCGCAGCCGGGCATCTTGCATCCCATGGAGGCGCCCGAAGTAGGCGACCTGCTCGCGGGCGGTCAGGCGGCCGTACAATGCGGTGGCCGCGGAGAGAAAGCCGATCCGGGCCCGGACCGCGCCCGCCTCGCTCTGGACGTCGTGTCCGGCCACGCGCGCGGTGCCGGCGCTGGGGCGCAGGAGGGTGGCCAGCATCCGCAAGGTTGTGGTTTTGCCCGCGCCATTGGCTCCCAGCAGGCCGTAGACCTCGCCGGGCCGGCAGGTGAACGAGACCGCCTCGACCGCCTGCACCCGGCCCCGGCGCCGGTCCCGAAACACCTTGCTCAATCCGGAGGCTTCGATCATGGATGCCTTTCTGCCTGGCCGGCGCGCCGCCCAGCTCGCCGGCGTCCTGGACGCTCAGACCTTGATGAAAGCCTGGATTCGGTCTGCCAGCCGGCGTCCGTCCGTCTGGTCCAGCCGCGAGAGCACCCGCAGCCAGCGGAAGGCGAAGCTTCCTGGATCCTGCTTCTCGTGCTGGAACAGCGTGTCGAAGGCGCGCCGGCGCCGGCGGTAATCCCCTTGGACGCGCAGGAACTGCTCCGCAAATCCGGCGATGTAAGTGCGCGCGAACAGGGCTGGATTGGGCAGGTGCGGAAGCCGCTCATTGACCGGCCGCGCGTAGGCCTCGGCGAAGTGCTCGAGCGGGCTGTTGAAATCCACGAAGGTCCCCGTGTGATCCGACACAACGATCGCTTTGGGCCAGCCGTTCTCGTCCTCGACGACCACCTCGTCTCCGTCGTCGAATATGACGACCTTCTCGAGCGTGGTCCGGCCGACAATGATGTTGGGAGCCGCCGCCCGTCCCAGGAGCCGGGCAAGCCCGACGGCGTATTCCGGCTGCTCGAGCCTGGATCGCGGCACTTTGTCGCTGGCCACGCCGAAGATGTACTCGCGCTCGAAATAGGTGGATCCAATCTGGCAGCCGAGATATTCGGTGCGTTTGCCCTGATACCGCTCGAAGATCTTGCGCTGGACGATCCGGGTGGAGAGGTTCATCCCCAATTGCCGGCAGCCGAGCCGGCGGTCGAGGATGTACTCGGTGTATTCCTCGGCCTCGAGCATCGCCTGGAGGAGGCCCTTGCCCGCCTCGAGATGCTCGTGGATCCCCCATTTCTGGATGCGCAGGATCCGGGCCACCCGGCGCTCGTCCATTCGCAGCTTCAGCTCGGCGATATAGACGGCGCGGCGGCCGGGCATCTTGGCCCGCAGCGACAGCGAGCTCTCGACCCGCCCCACGTTCACATACTCGAGGTCCCCGAACTCGCGAATGAAATTGAAGATGAAACGCCGGGCTTTGGGATCGCACAGGTCCGCCAGCTCGGGATCGCCGGGCGCATCTTCGAATTCGTCATAAACGGTGTCGAAGATGAACTCGCCCTCCTCGAATCGCCCCCCCGGCAGCCAGTGGATCTGCAGATAGAATTCGGGGCTCAGCCCCTGGAGCACCGCCTCGGTCAGATGTTCGCCCTTGCCTCCCAGCAGCCGCTTCATCATCTGCGTCCGCCACGCCGGATCCTCCGGTTGGTCCCGGCGGAGCTCGGGCGGCACGGCCGCCTCGAAACGCTGTTTCAATTCCCGATAGCGCTCCCGCAGCGCGTTTTCGTCCGCACGCAGGAAATCGAATCCGGCGAAGGCGGCGGGGCCCCAGGCGGGATCCGCGCCGAGAAAGCAGACCTCGAATTCGCCGAGCCGGTTGCGGCGCTTGGAGTATTCCTGGATTTCGGCGAGGTGCTGAGCCAGGGCGGGCGCGGGCAATGCCTCGAGCCGGCTGAACTCGAAGAAGGTGAGATACCGTGCGCCGGTGATCCGGTTGAAGTAGTAGATCGCATCCCCTGCGATCCGCTCGCGCGACTCGCGGATCATCCGCTGCATCTCCTCGCCCGTTTGGGGCAAGGGGCTGATGCGCCAGAGCTCGCCGCGCGCCTTGATGGCCGCCTGCACCCGCTCGTCCAACACATGCAGAAAGCGGATCTGGCGTTTGGACATGAGCTTCTGCAAAAGATCGTCCGCCTCGAATGCCAGCGGCATGTCCTCGGGATGCGGCCGGATCAAAACCAGATCCGGCTCGAGGATCAAGTCAACCGATTGCGCCAGCTCGGCTCGTTCCTCCTCCGGGGTGAGGGGGCGCCCGCGTTCCTGGCCGAGCTTCTGAATCCAGGCCTCTCGCTGCCAGGCATGAATGCCAGGGATCGTCACCACCACCCCGCGCCGCGGAAAGACTGTGGCAATCCGCGATATCGGTTTGCCCTCCGCGTTCCGCGCGAAGAACGGCTCTCCGATCCATCGCACGGCCGTTATCGTATCGCCCATGGGACGGTACGCATAGAGCAGGGGACCCGCGAACTCAAGGAGCGAATTCGCACATTTTTCTCGGCATCGGCGCTGGCCCGCCGTAGAGTGCCGCCCGATGCGCGCCGGCCCGTTCATCCTGATCGTCTGGCTTGCCTGGATGCTCCCGGGCAGCGGCGCAGCCGGCTCCGACTTCGACGCGCAGCTCGGGGACCTGCAGGCGCGGCTGGCTGGCGATCCGACGAACAGAGCCCTTCTCTTCGAGCTCGGGGACCTTTGCCATGACGAAGGCGCCCTCGAGAACGCCGAGGCGGTCCGGATGGCCGAACGCTACTTCCGGCGCCTGCTGGATCTGGAGTCCGAGCATGCCCTCGGCCGCGCCCTGTATGGAAGCGTCCTGACCATGCGCGCCCGGGACACGACGTGGCCACCCACGCGCCTTTCCCTGGTCAAGGCCGGCATCCGGGAGATGGACGCCGCCGTTGCCAGGGCGCCTCTGGATCCTCGGGTGCGCCTGGTCCGCGCCGACAACAACATCCACATGCCTGCGTTCCTGGACCGGAAAGAGCTGGTGGCTGCGGATCTCGCCTGGCTTTGGCGGCAGGCAGTCGAGCCGGCCGGCGTGCTCTCCGCCCCGCAGCGCCAGCGGATCGCCCTGCACCACGGCAGCCTGCTCGAGAAAGAGAGGCGCCTGGCCGATGCGCTTGCGGTCTGGCGCCGCGGCATCTCCTTCGATCCGGCATCCGCCGCCGCCCGCCAAATCCAGGCGATGGCCGACGCGCGCGATCCCTTGGCACCCTCGTCCTCCGTCCCATGAACCCACTGATTGCGATTCTGATCTCTGCCATGGCTGCTGCTCCCTTTGCCCGCGCCGGCTCACCGCCCGCGGCGCCTGCGTCCCTGTCGGACCGCGCGGCCCGGTTTCTGGAGCTGGTCAACGCCGCCCACCAGGCGCTGATCACGATCGAGGGCCAGGCCCAATGGACCGCCGCCACGGATGTCTCCCCCCTTCACGACGCGGCCTCCGAGACGGCCTCGCGCGCGCGGGCGGCATTCACGGGCAATCCGGCCTTGATCCGCGAGGCGCGCGCGCTGCTGGAGCATCGCGAGCAGCTCGATCCGCCTGTTGTCCGCCAGCTCGAGCGCGTGCTCCTCAATGCCGCCGAGGGCCCCATGACGCGCCCCGAGCTTGTCGCTGCCCGGATTGCCGCCGAGACCCGCCAGGCATCCGCGCTCAACGGGTTCGAGTTCCGGCTCGAGGGCCGGCCGATCACGCCCAATGAAATCGACCGGCTCCTCCATACCAGCACCAACCTCGATCAGCGGCGCGCCGTCTGGGAAGCCTCGAAACAGTCCGGACCCGCCCTGAAGCCGGGGCTGATCGAGCTGCAAAAGCTGCGGAACGGCGTGGCCCGCGAGCTGGGTTATCCGGACTACTTCAGCCTCCAGGCGGCCGGCTACGGCATGAACGCCGGCGAGATGCTCCGCCTGCAGGAAGGGTTCATGCGCGATCTCCGCCCGCTCTATCTTCACCTGCACACCTGGGTCAAGCACGAGCTGGCGCGCCGCTACGGCCAGCCCGTTCCCCGGCTCATTCCCGCGCACTGGCTGAACAACCGCTGGAGCCAGAACTGGACCGGGATCGTTCCCGCCGCCGATTTCGATCCGTTCTTTGCGAACCGATCGGCGGAATGGATCGTCCGGCGTGCGGAGGCGTTCTTCACCAGCCTTGGCTTCCCGGCCCTGCCGGCGACGTTCTGGGAGCGATCCGACCTCTTCCCCGTGCCGGCCGGCGCCGGGCGCCGCAAGAACACCCACGCCTCCTGCTGGCATGTGGACCTCGATCGCGACATCCGCTCGCTCATGAACGTCGAGCCGGACTGGCGATGGTTCGAGACAGCGCACCACGAGCTGGGGCACGGCTACTATTTCTGGTGCTACACCCGCCCCGAGGTGCCTCCTCTCCTCCGCCAGGGCGCCAATCCAGGATTCCACGAGGGGATCGCCGAGCTGGTCTCGCTGGCCTCGGGAAGCATCCCGTACCTGAAATCGGTCGATCTCCTGCCGAAGGACTTTGCCGCCGATGACACGGCCCTCCTGCTCAACGACGCCCTGGCTTCGTCGGTGCCGTTCATTTTCTGGAGCTCGGGCACGATGACCCACTGGGAAGCGGATCTATACGCCCGCGAGCTGCCGCCGGACCAGTGGAACCGGCGGTGGTGGGAATACGTCCGGCGGTTCCAGGGCGTCGAGCCCCCGGCGGCTCGAGGGGAGGAGTTCTGCGATCCGGCCACCAAGACCCACATCAACGACACGCCCGCCTACTATCCTGCGTATGCGGTCGCCACCGTCCTGAAATTCCAGCTCCACGAGCACATCGCCCGCCGCATCCTCCGCCAGCCGCTGCACGAGTGCAACTATGCCGGGCACCCCGAGGTGGCGGCATTTCTTCGCAGGATCATGGATCCGGGGGCGTGCCGGGACTGGAGGGATCTGCTCCTCGAAGTCACGGGGGAGCCGCTCTCGACCCGGGCCATGCTGGCCTATTACCAGCCGCTCCTCGCATGGCTCGAATCCGAAAACCGCGGCCGCGCCATCGGCTGGGAGCCGGATTCCGCGCCGTGATGGCGGGCGGCTGCTGAGCCGGGGTCCATCTGTGCAGCGCCCCGCAGGGCCTGGCCGATCATTTCACCGCGGCCCAGACCCGGTGGACGTCGTCGTGATCCTCGAGCGCCTGCAGGAACTCGCCGACCTCGGCGCGCTGGGCATCGCTCAGATCGGGGTAGTTCTTCGGCAGGTATCCGATCTCGCTCGTCACGACCGTCCAGCCGTTCTGGGCGAGCCAGCGGGCCGCGGCATGCACGGATGCCCGGTCGCAGAGGAACCGCGCGCCAGCAACGCCCTCGGGGATGTCGTCGTTCTGGTCGGGAGTGATCGTTTCGATCTCGTTGGCGCCGGCCTCGATCGCGGCGGCCTCGCGATCGATGGCGGGATCGGGGTGATGCGCCTCGATCCAGCCGACGCAGTCGAAGAGGAACTTGTTGCTGCCGGCGGTGCCGAGCTGCCCGCGCCGGAACAGGACGCGGATTTCGGGCGCGGTCCGGTTGACGTTGTCGGTGTAGACCTCGACGATGACCGGCACTTTATGCGGGGCATAGCCCTCGAAGACGACGTGGTCCATCACGAGCCTGTCCTGGCCCGTGCCGGCGCCCTTGCGGATCGCCCGCTCGATGACATCCCGCGCGACGCTCTCCTTTTTCGCCTTTTCCACGGCGGCGGACAGGCGCGGGTTCAAGGCCGGGTCGGCTCCGCCGCTCTTGGTGGCGACCGAGATCTCACGAACGATCTTGCTGGTGGTGCGGCCTTTCTTGAGGCCCGCCACCAGTCGCTTCGCATGCAGCCATTGACGTCCCATGACTGCAGCGTAGCCCAGATGAAGCGCGCCGGCAACGCCGTCAATACTCGGCATCCGCCTGCTCGAGGACGGCGAGGATCCGGCTGAAGGCGTCATGGATGTCGCCGTAATCGCGCAGGTCGACCGTGAATCGGCCGTCGGAATTGCGGCGCGAGGCCGCGCTGCCGTCCGCATACAAAATGTCCGCGATCTTCATTCGATGATGGGTGCGGGGCTTCACGTTGAACGCGGCCAGGTCAGGCGGGCTCAGGAATTGCGTGTCCATCGCCAGCGCGCGGATGGGCTGTCCGCTGCGGTTCAGGCCGAGGTTGTCGATCTGCAGGTGGACAGGATCGTTGGTGCGGGTGTGCGAGTCGAACAGGTTCGTGTTGCCGGCGTGGCGATAGTAATAGGAGCCTTGCGCCTGGTATCGCCCCACTTTGGCCAGCTCGGCGCCTGCGTCGATGGGCTGATCGCTGCCGGGGCAGAAGAGGACCCGGGGCTGGCTGGCCAGCTCGACCTCGAGCAGCCGTCCCAGCCCCACGGGCGCGCCCGTCTCGAGCGAGAGGAGGCTGGTCGGCGCCCCAGTCGACGGATAGAAGCTGGCCGGGCTCGTGAAGGGCGGCGCCTTCGGCCCGTAGGGAATCCGGCCGCGGTGTTCCTGGACGTACTCGTGGAGGGCGATCCCCACCTGCCTCAGGTTCGCGAGACAGGCGGCTCTCTGGCCCGCTTGCCGGGCCGAAGCCAGCGCCGGCAAGAGCAAGGCGGCCAGTATGCCGACGATCACGATGACCACCAGCAGCTCGATCAGCGTGAATCCTCGCGCCACGGATCCAAGCCCCCATTGCATGCGGCGCAGATGAGCGTTCAAGGGCTGGATGGCGCCTGCCGCGCCGCGTAATAGCGCCGGGCCTCGACCGGCGCCGTCTCGATAAACGCCGCCGTTCCTGTCCGGTTCGTCAATGTGCCTGCCACCGTCCATTGGGACAACGGCAGGCGGGCGTCCGCGCTCGAAAGGACCTCGAGCTGCAGCCCGGGTTCGCTCCGGATCGTGAATCCAAACCGGCTGCCGGCCCACCCTGGCTCGATCAGGATCGGATCGGGTATCGAGGCGAGCCGGATGTTGTCCAGATCCCAGTATCCGCCTTGGAGGTCGAATCCGACCGTGGACAGGATCCGCACGCCCAGGTTCCGGCCCGCCCATGGGTCGGCCGGTGTGACGCGCGGCGTTCGCACCTTAAAATCCACCAGATGCGTGTTGTTGGTGAAAACGGCCCGGCTGTGGACAATGGAGGCGGCGGCCACCGTAACGATCTGGCCGGCTGAATCCCGATAATACAGGCCCAGCTCGAGGCTCACCCCTTCGGCCATGTTGCCTCCGCCGCCGATGATCCCCGCGGTCAGCTCGTAGGAGCTGCCGGCCTCGAACACCACATTGAAATCGCCCGATGGCGCCGGGTCGTTCCAGTCGACGGTGCTGGCGTCCTGGAGCAATCCGGCTCCCGGCACGGCGAACACCCAGACCGCCTGGCTCCCGTCGCAGTTGTCAATGTGATCGGCGCGGGTTGGAGCCGGATTCTGGAACAGGCCGGTGAGCTGCTCCCAAAGAAATCCCCCTCCCTCGTCGTACCAGTCTGGTTTGGGAGTCTTTTGCCAGGAATCGATGTGCGTATCGACAAACAGGGTCGCCGGCGATTCGAACGACCCATTGGGAATCGCGATGGTTGCCGCGCGCAAGGCTGCGGCTCCGGCGATGAGGATCCACAGGCCGGCCATGGCCGCGCGTCTTGCCCGCCTCATGAGCCGCGAGCCGCATCGTGTGCGCCCGCTGGCCATGAACATGCCGTCTCTCGAACGCAGCGTCATTCACCCGTGGCGGCGGATCCGCCAACGTCTGGCCGCGATGCCCGCCAATCCGAGTGCCAGCATTGCTGCCATCGCCGGCTCCGGCACGGCCTCCAATCGGACATTGTCGAGGTCCCAATATCCAGCGCCCATGCCCGAAGTGGCCAAGATCTGCACGCCGATGTTTTGGCCAGCCCAGGGGTCGCCGGTTTGGACGGCGGGTGTCTTCACCCCGATATCGACCAGATGAGTTGCCGTGGGGAATTGGGCCTGCGTATATGTGATCGCGCTGGTTGACACCGCGACCGGCCGGCTGGCGCCATCGAGGTAGTACAGGCTCAAGGCCAAGCCGCTGCCCTCGGCGATCCCACCCCCTCCCAGGGCGCCTACGGTGAGCTGGTAGGATTGACCGACCTCGAAGGTCGATTCCAGCCGCTGGACCAGGGCGACCTCGGGCAGCGTGAACAGGTAAGCCGCCTGGTTCCCATCCATGTTGTCAATATGATCGGGGCTGCCCGCAGCCGTGTTCGGGAACACCCCCGACAATTGCTCCCACGCGATGCCGCCTGTCGTCTCCGGATTGAACCAGGCTGGCGCGGGCGGCTTCTGCCACTCGTCAACGAACGGCGTGGCCGGATAGCCTGGCGGGGGGGTTGGCGACTCGAACGATCCGTTCGGGATTGGAATGCTGGCCGCCATGGCAGCGCCTTGGCCTGCCAGAAACAGTATCCCCAGGGCCGCCAGGGCACTCGCCCGCCACAGAAAAACGTCCGGGCCCATCTTCGCCGCCAGTGGATCCAACGCGGCCCAACGCCGCAAATTCGAGCACATCATATGGGTCACTTTGCATGCGGTCTACACCTCCTGCAAGCGGGTTTTGCCGCCTATCCAATCTCCGGGCCGGCCAGCGCGAACTGGCGCCGCGGATCACCCGGGGCCAGATTGACGCCCGCAAACATGCGCATCAGAGGCCGCTGCACCGCCAATCCAATCCGTCCCGCCCAGGCAATGGCGGGCTCGTTGGCTTCGGGAATATCCCAATACACCGGCTGGCCGGGACAGCCGGCGAGCAATCGCTCCGCCAGCCCGATGCCCGCCTCGGCCGATTCGGCCGCCACCGGTCCAAGATAGAACGCTCTCGAGCCCGCCCGCAGCATTCCATATCCGGAGATCCGGCCCGGTTCCGACTCGAAGATCCACGCCGCCTGGGTTTGGGGCAGCATGAGATGCAGGATCCGCTGGCGCGAAATGCCGAAGGCTGCCTCGTCCAGCCGTTGGACCGAGGGGGTGTCCTTGGGATCCCAAGGCCGCAAACGCGGATCGGAACGGCTTGGGGTTGGGGGCGGGGAGGCGCCAGCCCATCGCGCCAAGGGCCACTCGTCCTCGAAACCCAAGCTCTGGTAGAGCGGGCGCCCCAGAGGTGTGGCGTCCAATTTGACACTGCGCACCCCGCGCTTGCGCAGGCAATCCATGCAGTGCCGCAGCAGGGCGCTCCCGATGCCGCGCCGGCGAGCATCCGGATGCACGAGGACCATGCCAATCCACGCCAGCGCAGATCCGTAGACCGTGGTGGTGGCTGTGCCGGCGGGTTGTCCATTCCATTCGGCCAGGAAACAGCCGTCCGGCTCAGTCGCCAGGAACCGCTCCCAATCCGCGCGCGTCTGGTTCCAGCCTGCCAGCTCGCGGACCCGGTCCGCGAATGCGAGGTCCGCGCGGGTCAACGCGCGCACGCGCAGCGGGGTGTTCATGGCGCCGTGGGCGGCCGCTGGCTGGCCCCCAGGAAATGCTCGAGGAAAGCCACCAATTGGCTGCACGACTCCTCGGTGAGTGCGTGCGTCTCCCGGCTGGTGAGAGCGACGCGGTTGGTGCAGCCGAGCAACCGGTTCACGGCGGCGAGGTGGTTGAGCGCGATCCAGCGCGACGGCGGATCCTCGGCGCCTCCCGACACCAGGAATGGCCGCGGCGCAATCAGCGCATGCAGTTCGTGCAGGTCCATGCCTTTCTCGATCATCTGGCGATAGGGGCCGGTCCGGGGATTGTCGGGGGCGGGCAGTCCGCGTTTCGGCCGCGGCTGGTCCGGATCGAGCCCCAGGTACCACGGCTCCCAATAATTGATGTTGGGGCGAGTCTCGTCGAAGACGATGCCAGGATCGCTGACGGCGACCGCGGCGAACTTGTCCCATAATGCCGCGGCGAACAGGGCCCATTTGCCGCCGTAGGAATGGCCGGTGACGCCAATCCGCCGGGCATCCACCTCGGGCAGGCGTGCCAAGGCCTGCCAGGCGTTGGCGGCGACATAGGCGTGATAGGAGAGCGGCTGGCATCGGGCCTGGCCGATCGCCGGCTTGAACGCGTTGCCGCCGGGCGTCCCGATGTTCAGGGTGACGAATCCTTTCCGAGCCAATCGGCTTCCGAAATCGCGGCCTTGCTTCTCGCTTTGGCCTACGCTGGTTTCGGGCTCGTAGTACACGACGAGAACGGCCGGGAAAGGGCCCGGGCCGTGAGGCGTCAACAGCCAGCCTTCGCCCGTCTGCCCAGGGCCGATCTCGAGCCGGACCCGGCGCTGCATGTAATCTTCCTGGCGTGTCTGGCTGAGGATTTCGAGTTTGGGCGAATCGAGAAGCCTTGGCCATGGCCCCATGATTTCGTGCCAGCGATCGAGGATCTCCTGGCGGCGGCGCGGCCACTCGGCCGCCGACTGCACCCGTGATCCGTCATCGAAGAGCAGTGGCGAACGGTAGGTCCCGAACTCGCCCGCGTAGCGGGGCGGGGGCTGAAAGAAAGGCCCAACGATCTCCCACGGCTCCGAGGATCGCGGGCGTCCGTTGGCCTGTGCAATCGCCTCGGGCGCGCTCCCGCGCTCGCCGTTCGCGGCTGCGAGCGCTTGAGCGTGAGCCGCTGCCGCCCATGCCGTGAATCCAATCGTGATCTGCAAGGCCCGGTGCATCATATGGGAGAGATATTAGCGGGTTTCAGGAATCCGTGCTCGAAGAACCATGCGACGGCGTCGGCGATCGCCTGGCGCGGATCGTTCTGGGGCAGCCCCAGTTCGCGGATCGCCTTGGCCGGGTTGAAATACATGCGGTACCGGGCCATCCGGACGCCGGCCAGGGGAGCAGCCGGCGGGTGGCCGGTCAGGGCGGACCAGCCTTCGTTGAGAGCGGCAGCGAGCCAGGCCGCGAAATAAGGCACGCGCCAGCGCGGGGCAGGTTTCCCGGCGATGGCGGCCAGCGCGTCCAGGGTCCGTTTCATGCTCCAGTTGCCTTGGGCATGTCCCAGGATGTAACGCTGGCCCACCTCGCCGCGCTGGGCGGCCAGGATGTGGCCGCGGGCCACGTCCCGCACATCCACCCAGTTCAATCCTGTGTCCATATACGCCGGCATTCGTCCGTTGAGGAAGTCGACGATGATCCGTCCGGTGGGGGTGGGCTTTGCGTCTCGGGGGCCGACGGGCGTGCTGGGGTTGACGATGACGACGGGGGCGCCCTGGCGGGCGATTTCGCGAGCGGCCAACTCCGCCTGCCATTTCGACCGCTTGTAATGGTTGCTGAGCTGGGCCGGCTGCGGATCCAACGACTCGTCGGCGGCCGTTTCCGGTGTCAGATCCGGGCAGGGCAAGCCGACGCATCCGACGGTGCTGGTGTAGACGATCCGGCTGCAGCCTGCGGCCCGGGCCGCGCCCAGCACGCATCGTGTTCCCTCGACATTGGCGGCATACATCGGGCGATAGTCCGGCAGCCACAGGTGATAGCTGGCCGCCACGTGAAAACACCAGTCGCATCCTGCCACGGCCCGCCCGACGGCGTCGGGATCGACAATGTCAGCCTCGACGATTTCGCAGTCGGCGCCGATCGGGTCGCGCGGGGGCCCGCCCGGGCGGACCAGCGCCCGCACCGTATGACCGTCTCTGGCCAGCTCACGGACCAGATGCGCCCCCACGAATCCCGCCGCGCCCGTGACGAGGCACTTCATATCCTGTAAGGGGCCCGGTACGGATAATCGAGATGGGTGTTGGCCTCGGGGTTGTTCGTGAACCGTTCGGCGGCGGCGTCCCAATCGAGGCAGGCGTGGAGCCGGTAGGCCACATTGGCCAGCAGGGTGGCCGAGGTGCTCCGGTGGCCCGTCTCGAGATCGCAGTTGCAGGGCTGGCGGCTCTTGACGCAATCGAGGAAGTTGCGCGCGTGGAAAGCGGTGTCGGCTCTGCCCTGGGCCTTGCGGGGCTCGATCATCGGCTTGGCGCCGACCCGGTAGCGCCTCTCGTATTCGCGATCCACGGGCGTCCTTGCGGGGAACTCGTTGGGCGTGATGGCATCGGGAACGACCTCGTAACCGTTGCCGAACAGGTAGAGGGTCCCTTTCGTTCCCCGCAGCTCGACCTCGCATCCCGGCCGGCTCCACTGGCCCGCCGTGGCGTTGAACTGCGAAAACGTCACCAGCGTGTCGCCCGGGTAATGCCAGATCGCCTCGAGCGTGTCCGGAATCTCGCGGTTGTCCTCGATCGCAAACCGGCCTCCCAGCGCCGTCACCCGCAGCGGCGCGCTCTGCCCCAATGCCCAGTGGATGAAATCCATGTAGTGGACCCCGAAGTTGGTGACCTGTCCGCCAGAGTAATCGAAGAACCACCGGAACCGATAGTAGGTGCGATTCTTGTTGTAAGGCTTCCGCGGGGCGGGTCCGAGCCACCCTTCCCAATCCAGGTCGGCCGGAGGCTGGCCGTCGGGAGGGTTGCCGATCCCGTGCGGCCACTCGTTTTGGATGTGAAACGCCCGGGCCACCGTCACCTTTCCGATCCCGCCATTGCGCACGAAATCGGCTGCCTCGCGGCAGAAGGGCGACGAGCGCCGGTGGATGCCGACCTGGACAACCCGGCGGTTCTGCCGGGCTGCCTCGACCATCCGCCGCCCTTCGGCCACGCGAAGGGACAGGGGTTTCTCGACGTAGACATCCTTGCCCGCCTGGCATGCCTGGATGGTCTGCAGGGCGTGCCAGTGATCCGGCGTGCTGATCACCACCGCATCCAGATCGGGCAGTTCGAGCAGCCGCCGGTAATCCTTGATCTGGCGGGGCGCCCCCCCGATCTTCCGCGCCGCGAAATCCATGTAGCTCGCGTTCAGATCGCACACGGCCGTCACCTGCGCGTCCCCATGCGCCAGGAAGCCGTCCAGGACCTGGTCACCGCGGTTGCCGAGCCCGATGAACCCGAGCCGAATCCGTTCGTTGGCGCCCATGATCCGGCTGGCCGAGAGGGCCGATACCGCTCCTGCGGCAAGGACAGTTTGAGTGAAATGGCGGCGAGTGATGGCTTCCATGGCTGCGTCCTGGTTGATTTCGATATTCGAGCCGCCCGGATGATTCCGCTGCATTCCGTCGCGGATTCTCGGGCTTTGTCAGAGCCAGCATACCGGCTTGCGCCGTCCGCCGACAACGAAAAATCGGGGGTGGCAGCGCCGCCGGGTGCAGAACAGAACCCCCGGAAATTCCAAACGCGCTCTGCGCTTGACCTGATGGGCGATACCGCCAGAATAGAGTCAGAATGGATTCTGGCGCGGTCTTTGCGATGATCAAAGCATGCGAGCTTTGACGTTCGGTTCCGACCGGCAGCCAAATCCGCAACGCAGCAAGTTGTAATATGAAGTATTCATCCTTGTTCTCACGAATCAGATTTCCCATGGGCCTCGGCTTGGCCGCGATTTTGCCGCCCCTGGCCATGGGAGGGCCCATCGGTGTCAATTTTGTTTACACCGGCAGCGGCGTCAATGACACCGATGCCAACGCGCTGGCTGCGGCCGAGATCGCGGGCGCTCCGGGTTTCGAGCAGGCCTACTGGAACAACCTCGGCCAGTATGGGAATAGCGTCAATCTGATCGACGGCGGGGGCGTTGCGACGGGCGTCCTGATCGCCTGGGATGCGCCAAACAACTATTACCTGAGCACGGCAACCCAAACCACTCCCGATGGCAAGCTGATGGCCGGCTACCTGGATTCGAACGCGAGCGCGAACACGGACCTGAATCCTGATTTATACAGCAATTCCGCGAACAACAAGCCGCTGGTCATGGTGCGCGGGCTCGGCGCGTGGCTGGCTGCGCAGGGCGCAGCATGCTACGACGTGGTCATCTATTCCGACGGCGACGTGGCCAGCGGCCGCACCGGCGAATACTGGATCCAGAGCGTGGAGGGCGCCCACACCAACATGGTTTTTGGCTCGGAGCTGACCACGCGGGTGTTCATTCGGGACATGGCCAATTTCACCTCGACCGGCGCTTACGTCGAAGTGCCGCTGGCCTCCTGCACCGGAACCCTGTCGGCAAGCATGCCTGGCAATTATGCCGTCCTGGATAGTCTGACGGCCGACGCGTTTCTCCTCCGCACCGCCAAATACAATTACCGGGCCCCGATCAATGCGCTCCAGATCATCCCGCGAATCTCGGGTCAGGCGCCCCGTTTCGCGAGCCAGCCGGCGAGATCGTTGGCGTATGCGGGCCAGACCGCCCGGTTTGCCGCCCCAGCCGTCGGGGCGCTCCCGATCACCTATCAGTGGAAAAAGAACGGCGTCGACTTGGTGGACGGCGCCAATATCAGCGGCGCCAGCACCTCCGTCCTTGTAATCCGGAATGTTGCCGCGTCGGATCAAGGGGATTACACGGTGACGGCGGCCAACGCCTTCGGGCCGACGGCCAGCGAGGCGGCGCCATTGGCGATCCTTTCTCCCGCGGCCAACAGCTATGCCGAGAAGGTTTTGGAGTATCGGCCTGCGGCTTTCTGGCGGCTCAACGAGACCGACCTTGGCGACATGGTGGCGCGCGATTATGTCGGCGGCTTCAACGGGACTTACCTGCCAGCTTCCTGGAACGGCGCCAGCGGAGTGGCGGGGCCGCAAAAGCCCGATTTCGCGGGCTTCGAGAGCACGAATTCGGCGGTGCAAACGACCTACAACACGGCTCAGTCCTGGGTGAGCACTCCGGCGCTGAACATCGAGACCAACCAGATGTCGGTGGCCATGTGGATCTATCCCACGGCCTCCCAGGCATCGTGGACGGGCCTCTATTTCTCTCGCTCGGGCACGAACATGTGGGGTCTGGGCTACGGTAACGGGAACCAGCTCGCCTACAACTGGGGGGATCGGCCCCTGGCCTACAACTTCATCTCGGGCCTGGTCGTGCCGACCAACACCTGGTCGCTCGTGGCGCTGACGATCACCCCCTCCAATGCCACGCTTTACCGCTGCAACGCCAGCGGCATGACCTCGGCGACCAACCACCTGGGGAACGCGTCGATCCGGACCCTGGGGGACGGCCTGATCGGCGTGGACAACGGCACGCTGAATCGCGTGTTCCAGGGATCCATCGATGAAGTGGCGGTCTTCGATCGCGCACTCCTCGGTTCGGAGATCTTTGGTCTTTACAAGAGATCTCTCGGCCTGAACGCGATGCCGCCGATCGTCACGGCGCCCTCGAACCGGGCGCTCTTCGCCGGCCGGACCGCGAGATTCACGGTGAATATCACCGGAGACGAGCCGCTTGCCTGCCAGTGGAAGAAGAACGGCGCCGACGTGAGCGATGACAGCCGGATCACCGGCAGCAAAACCCCGAACCTGGTGATCGGCAACGTGGGCGAGGCGGATGCGGGCAGCTACGCGGTCTGGGTCACCAATCCGGCGGGATCGACGGCCAGCGACGCAGCAGCCCTGACGGTGGTTCCGCTCTCGGCCGCGGGCGCCTACGAGACCGCCCTCCGGAACGCCAGTCCCATTGCGTACTGGCGGTTCAACGAGGCGTCCGGCGCGACGGCAGCCCACGACTACTGGGGAGGGTATGCCGGGGCGCACGCGGATGTGGCCGCCGGCATCGATGGGCCGCGGTCGCCCGATTTCGTCGGCCTCGAGACCGACAACCTTGCGGCATCCTACAACGGCGCGTCCTCCGCGACCTCGACGGACGCCAGCCTCATGAACAACCGCTCTCAATTCTCGATCCTGGGCTGGTTCAACGTCTCGGGTCCCGTGGGCGAGCGCGCGGGGCTGTTCGGGCAGAACGACGTGGTCGAGTTCGGGTTCCACGGCGCCGACGGATCCGGCCTGGCGGTGCTCGGTTTCTGGACGCCCTACGGATATGCCTCGATGTCGCAGACGAACATTCAACCGGGCCAGTGGTATATGGTGGCCGCAGTCGGCGACGGATCCGCTGTGAGGCTGCATCTGCTGTCCAAGACCGGAGCTTTGCAGGCCAGCGCCTCCAACACGACGACCAACTATGGGCAGTCGGTCTATCCATTCCGGATCGGCGGCGGCGGCATTCTCGATTCGACGGGCAATTGGTTCCCCGGCCAGATCGACGAGGTTGCGGTGTTCGACCGGGCGCTCAACGCCGAAGAGCTGGCCACCCTGTTCGGAGCCGCATTTACGGGCGGCGCGCTTCCTCCGACGTTCGCGGCGCACCCGGTGTCGCGCACGGTCTATGCCGGCATGGATATTCAGTTCAGCGCAAGCGTGCTCGGATCGGCTCCCATCGAGTACGAGTGGCGCAAGGACAGCGCGAAAGTCAACGATGGCGGGAACATCTCGGGGGCAACCACGCCCGCGATCCGGATCGTGTCCGCCACTGCCGAGAATGCGGGCGAATACGTTCTCGTGGCGCAGAATCCGGCCGGCACGGCGGAGAGCACCCCGGCGGTCCTGAACGTGATCACGCCGGTGGCCGGATCCTATGAGGACCTCCTGGTCTCGTTCCGCCCGCGCGCCTATTACCGCTTGAACGAGATTATCGGTTCCGAGACCGCTTTCGATTACTACGGCGGCTTCCATGGGGCCTACGGATCGACCGCCATGTATTCGCAGGGCGCGGCGGGGGTTGCGAACCCGCCATTCGTCGGATTCGAATCGACCAACACGGCCGTCCAGTTCTTTACAGGCTCGTCCGGCAACTACGTGACGGCGCCGTTCGGCGCCACAGCGACCAACGCGATCACGTTCACCGCCTGAATTTACCCGGAGGGCCCGCAGGCCGACTGGAGCGGCATTCTGATGAGCCGGACCAGCGGATCGGGAGGCATGGGCTATAACGACGAGCAGATGCTCGCGTATACATGGAACGCTGACTCCACGTGGTCGTTCGATTCCGGCCTGGTGATCCCGACCAACCAGTGGTCGTTCGTCGCCGTCGTGATCCAGCCCGATCGGGGCGTGCTCTACCTCGGCAACGGCGGGACGATCCGCTCCGCGCAGAACGTCGTGGCGCACACGCCGGACGCGCTGGGGAATAATTGGCGCATCGGGACGGATGATAACAGCGGGACCGACACCGGCGCCCGCGGCTTCAACGGTACGATCGACGAGGTTGCGGTGTTCATGTATTCCTTGACGCCCGAGCAGATCCAGATGCTCTACGGCGCGGCTACGGCGGGCCCGCAGATCAGGATCGAAGTCAGCCGGGCGCCCGGCGGCGATCTCATCCTGACCTGGCCCACGGGCACCCTGTTCGAGGCCGATGCCATCGGTGGCAACTGGCAGCCCAGCAGCATGACTTCGGGCGCGCCATTCGCACCGACGGCACAAGGCAAGTTCTACCGCGTCCAGGTGAAGTGAATCGCGCCGGGCCGGCGTGAGGCAGGATCGCGCCGCGCCTCCCTGGGCGGCGCGGTCGATGGCGCTGCCTGCCGGTTGGCCATGGTCTGATTATGTCAAAGAATTACTACCTGATTCTGGGCATTGCCGCGGACGCTTCGCGGGAAGACATCAAGAACGCCTTTCGCCGCCGTGCCTTGGAGCTGCATCCCGATCGCTCGGGCCTGGGCAGCGGGCCATTTCAAGATCTGCAGGAGGCCTACAGCGTGCTGGGCGATCCCGAACGCCGGCGCCGATATGACCGGGAGCTCGATCCGCAGCCGACGCGGCGGTCCGGTTCGCGGATCCCGCCCGAGCCCATGACCTCCCCGGGGTCCAGGGGCGAACCGTTTCGGCCGGTCGAGCCCGCATCCGGTTTCCGGGAGGTCTCCTTGGCGGAGTCGTTCCAGACCTATCGGCCTTCGTTCGAGGAGCTCTTCGACCGATTCTGGAGCAACTTCGAATCCATTCACCGTCCCAAGTCGGAGCGGCTGGAGAGCCTGACCATGGAGGTGGTTCTGCCGAGGGCCGAGGCGGAGCGGGGCGGCCGGGTGCGTGTCTGGATTCCGGGGCGGCTGGAGTGCCGCGGCTGCGGCGGCACAGGTTCGGTGGGAGCCTACCAATGCTGGAGATGCGAAGGCCACGGAGCCTTGCTGACCGAGTATCCACTCGAGCTGGAATACCCCGCGGGCGTTCGCGACGGCTACGCGGTCCAGGTCCCCCTGGCCCGCTATGGGATCGACAACCTGTATCTCACCGTATTGTTCCGAGTCAGCGCTGATTAGCGAGCGCTCGGTTCTTGGTGCGCCGCGAAAAGGCCCGGATCGGCTCTCTCAGCACGAAGGGCATGAAGCCGTCACGGGCTTCCTGGGGATCCGCACAGGAGGGCGCGCGCAGCGGCGATGTCGCGGGCGATCTGATCTCGGAGACCGTCGGTGGAGGCAAACCGGCGCTCGTCACGGAGGCGCTGGACGAATTGGATCTCGATGTCGCAGCCGTACAGGTCCACATCGGTATCGATGAGATGGGCCTCGGCGTGGAGCGACGGACCCGGGTTCTCGACGGTGGGACGGAATCCGAGATTGAAGACGGCCGGGGCTGTTCGGGCGCCGAAGCGGGCCCAGACGGCGTAGACACCGGGGGGAGGCAGGATAAGGCCCGAGACATCGAGGTTGGCGGTGGGGAATCCGAGCTGGCGTCCGAGCTGGCGGCCGCGCAGGACGGGGCCGCAGAGTGCATAGGGGCGCCCGAGGAGCTGGGCGGCCCCGGCCCAGTCGGCACCGCGGATCATCGAGCGGATCCGGGTGCTGCTGACGGTGTGGCCGTGGGCGTGGACGGGGGGGATTCCGTGGGCGGCGAAACCGAAGCGGGAACCGAGCTGCTGGAGGAGGGCGAGGTTTCCGGATCGCTGGCAGCCGAACGCGAAGGCCCGGCCGACGGTGATGCTGGCGATTCGGGGGCAGCCCTGGACGATGGACTCGATGAATTGCTCGCCTGTCTGACGGCTGAAGGAGAGGTCGAAGGGGATGACAAGGGCGTCGTCGGCGCCGAGGCTGGCGAAGAGGCGGATGCGCTGGGAGAGCGGATAGATGAGGGGCGGGGCGTGGCGGGGGTTGAGGATGGCTTGCGGGTGGCGGTCGAAAGTGACGACGATCGAGCGGCCGGAGCAGGATCGGGCCTGGGCGATGCAGTGGCGGATAACCTCCTGGTGGCCCAGGTGCACGCCGTCGAAGAACCCGACCGCGAAGCAGGCAGGGCCGGGGGCTGGCGGGAGCTCGGAGAGGCTGTGAGAAATCCGCATGGCGTCGGATGAGAGCGTGCGGATCAGGAGGCCGCCATCTCGACGACCTTGAGGAAGGGGACGACCAGCGGTTCGAGCTGGGGCCTCTGGAGGGAGAGGATCCGGTCCAGAGGCGTGGCGCGGGCCACCTGGAACGGGCCGGCCGCAAGCCGGCGAAGCGAGGCGAGGTGGGCGCCGCATCCGATCTTCTGGCCGAGATCGTGGGCGATGCTGCGCACGTAGGTGCCTTTGGTGCAGAGGATCTGGAATTGGGCGATGGGCTCCTGGTAGTCGGTGAACTGGAAGCGGTAGACGTGGATGAGCCGGGGCTCGCGGGGGACTTCGAGGCCCTGGCGGGCCAGCTTGTAGAGGGGGACTCCCGCCTTCTTGACGGCGGAGACCATGGGCGGGGTCTGCATCTGGTCGCCGATGAAGGAGGCGGCCTCCTGGTTGAGCTGGTCGAGGGTCAGCGGAGGGACGGGCAGGGAAGCAACCAGCTGGCCATCGGCATCGAAGGTGTCGGTGGTTTCGCCGAAGCGGATGGTCCCGGCGTAGTGTTTATCGGAGGTGGTGAGCTTTTCGCTGAGTTTGGTGGCGCGGCCCAGGACGATGATGAGGAGGCCGGTGGCATTGGGATCGAGCGTGCCGCAATGGCCGACTTTCTTAAACTGGAACTGGCGGCGGATGGCGTCGACTACGTCGTGCGAGGTGGGGCCGGCGGGCTTGTCGACCAGGAGTGCGCCGTCGAAAGGATCAAACGTGTGCATGGGATTGGCCAGCCTGGTCGAGGGCTTTTCGAATGGCGTTGACAACCCGGCGCTGGACCGACAGGGGCCGGCCGGCGATGCGCGCGCCTGCGGCGGCGTGATGGCCGCCCCCGCCGAACTGGCGGGCGATCGCGTTGACGTCGAGCCGCGGGCTCTTGGATCGCAGGCTGATGCGGACGATCTCCGGCTCGACCTGCTCGAACATGCAGGCAACGACAACCGGCTCGATGGCGCGGATATGGTCGATGAGCCCTTCGCTGTCGCTCGAGGCGGTGCCGGTCCGGGTGAAGTCGGCGGGCTTGAGCCAGAAGTAGCCGATCTGGTTATGGTGGGTGAGGCGGAAATGGTTGAAAACGTGCTGGAGGAGGCGGACGCGGGAGAGGGGATAAGACTGGTAGATCTCGTCGCTGATCCGGGCGAGATTGGCACCGCGGTGGACGAGCTCGCCGGCGCAATAGAGGGTGGTGGGTCGGGTGGTGTCGTACTGGAAGGAGCCGGTGTCGGTGGAGATGGCGGCGAAGAGGCAGTCGGCGATGGGCGGGGTGATGGGCCAGCCGGCCGCCTTGAGAAGCTGGAAAACGAGCTCGCCGGTGGAAGGGGATCGGGGGTTGATCCAATTGAGGTCGCCGAAGCGGGTGTTGGAGGCGTGGTGATCGATGTTGGCAAGGATCTGGCGTTCGAGGATGAACGGGGCGACAGAGCCGAGGCGCTCGAGGCTGGCGGCGTCCAGGGCGACCACCACGTCGAAGGATCGCCCGGGGGCCGGGGGCTGGAGGCGCTTGCCGGGATCCAGAAACGCCAGCTTCTGGGGGATCGCGTCCTCGTTCCAGCAGACGATTTCCTTGCCCTGGGCGGCCAGGGCCTCGGCCAGGGCGAGCTGGGAGCCGACGCAGTCGCCGTCGGGGCGGACATGGCCGACGATGGCCACGGAGCGGGCCTCTTTGAGGGCCGCGATGATGCGGCCGAGGATTTTGGGGAAGCGTTTCATTCCGCCGGGCCGGTGCGCTCGATTTCCTCGAGGATGGTCAGGACGCGGTTGCCGCGCGCGATCGAATCATCGAGTTGGAACCGGAGGCGGGGGGTGTATTTGAGGATGACTTCGCGGCCGAGAAGCTGCTGGATGCGGGGGCTCGATTGGCGCAGGAGGGCGAGGCTTTTCTGCTGGGCGGCCGAAGGTCCGAGGATGCTGACGAAGACGGTGGCGGAGTGGAGGTCGCCCGCCAGGCCGATGTCGTTGACAGTGACCAGGCCGTTCTCGTGGAAGGCGATCTCGCGGCGGATGATCTCGCCGACGGCCCGGAGAAGGAGGGCGCGCACGCGTTCATGTCGGCGGGAAAGCATAGTCGGCGCGGCAGATGAGATTAGAGTTTCTGGGGGATCTTCTTGACCGTGTAGCACTCGATGACGTCGCCGGGCTGGAAGCTGGTGAAACCATCGAGACGGAGGCCGCACTCCATGCCGGAGCGGACCTCGGAGACCTCGTCCTGGAACCGGCGCAAGGATGCGATGGCGCCCTCGAAGAGGCGGTCTTTGCGGCGGAGGACGCGGCACCGGCCCTTGACGACGCGTCCGGAGGTGACGATGCTGCCGGCGACGCATCCGCCTTTGGAGAGCTCGAAGATCTTGCGGACCTCGGCCGAGCCGAGGAAGACCTCCTCGACGATGGGCTCCAGCAGGCCCGCCATGGCGTCTTTCACCTGGTCGATCAGCTCGTAGATGATCGAGTAGAGCTTGATCTCGACGCCCTCGCGTTTGGCGAGCTCGGCGGCGGCGCTGTCGATGCGAGTATGGAATCCGATGATGATCGCGCGGGAGGCGGAGGCCATCTGGACATCCGACTCGGTGATGATTCCGACGGCGGCGTGGATGATCTCGAGGGTGACCTTGGTGGCCTCGATCTTCTTGAGGGCCTCGACGATGGCTTCGACGGAGCCTTGCGCATCGCCCTTGACGACCACCTTGAGGACCTTGGCCGCCCCGCTGGCCAGCGTGGCAAAGAGGTTCTCGAATGTCACTTTGGGGCGCATGTCCAGGTCGAAATTGCGCAGGGCCGCGGCTCGCTCGTTGGCCAGATCGCGGGCATCCTTCTCGTTCTCGACCACGGAGAACTCCACGCCCGCGTCGGGGACGCCATTGAGCCCGAGAAGCTGCACGGCGACCGAGGGGCCGGCGGACGGCACGCGCTTGCCCTCCTGGTTGACCAGGGCGCGGGCCTTGCCGTAGCAGGGGCCGCAGAGGACCATGTCGCCCTGCTTGAGCGTGCCTTTGCGGACAAGAACCGTCGCGGTGGGGCCGCCCGCGGCCAAGCCCGATTCGATCACATTGCCTTGGGCAGGGCGCTTGGGATTGGCCTTGAGCTCGAGCATCTCCGCCTGAAGCAGAATCATCGACAGGAGCTTGTCGATGCCTGTCTTGGCGAGGGCCGAGACGTCGACGAAGATGGTGTTCCCGCCCCATTCCTCGCAGATGAGACCGTGCTCCTGGAGCTGCTGGCGAACGCGGCCGGGATTGGCGTGCGGGTGATCGCACTTGTTCACCGCGACGAGGATGGGAACGCCGGCAGCTTTGGCGTGGCTGATGGCCTCGTGGGTTTGGGGCATGACACCATCGTTGGCGGCGACGACCAGGATCACCAGATCCGTCACATTGGCGCCCCGCGCGCGCATCGCGCTGAAGGCCGCGTGGCCGGGGGTGTCGAGGAACGTGATCTGCTGGATCTCCTTCGGGCGTTCCGGGTGCGGAAAGAAGATCGTGTAGGCGCCGATATGCTGGGTGATGCCCCCGGCTTCCGTGGCGACCACGTTCGACTTGCGGATCACATCGAGCAAGGTCGTCTTTCCGTGGTCGACGTGGCCCATGATGGTGATGACGGGCGGCCTGGGTTTGAGGTCTTCGGGGCGTTCGTCGACGGCGCTGATTTGGGGCGGGCGCGGAGGTTGAGGGGTGTGGACCATTCCGCCGCCCCGATCGCGGCGCTCGAGCTGGAAGCGGAAACCATATTTCGCGCACAGCCGCTGGGCAATGGTTTCCTCGATGGTCTGGTTGACGTTGGCGAATACGCCCAGCTCGATCAGATCGCCGATCAATTGGTAAGGCTTGCGCTTGAGCAATTCCGCCAGCATCCGGACCACGATGGGCGGCTTCATGGTGATCAGCTCGCCCTCCGCGGGCGGGGCGAATGGGGCGGGCGACTGCGCAGGGGTTGGCTTGCCCCCGCGGCCGGCGCCCGGCGTCGAGGGAGTGCGCGTCCCCGCGGGCGCTCCGCCTCGAAGGGGAGGCCCAGGACGGACTCGGCGATCGGCGGGGCCGCCTCGTCCGCTTCTCTGGGGCGGCCCGGGTGGCACCGACCTGTCTGCCGATTTCACTGGCCGAGGCGGGAGCTGGATGAATCCGATCTTATCGCCCACGCGCGGCGGGGGTGGAGGCAATGGCGGAGCAGGGGGTTCGACAGGCGGCGGCTCCGGCTCGACCGAGATGTCCGAACCAGATTCCACAGCCGATTCGACGGCCTCGGCGGGCGCCTGCGCGGCCGGCTCGATCAGATCCACGGGGGGCGGCGTTGCGGTCGTTTCAGCGGGGTGCGATGTGACAATTTCGACGTGGGCAGCCGGGGCGGAATCGCTCTCGATGGAGGGCGGGGCCGGGATCTCGACCAGGGCCGGTGCAATCGGGGCCGGGGGCGGAGCTGGGGCGAGCTCGGCAGGTGCAGGCGGTTCGGGCTCCGCTGCGGGAAGGACGGCTTCGGGCGGTGGAGCCGAGGGCAACTCGGCAGCAGGCGGAGGGGGGGCCGCTGGAGCGAGGTCCGCCTCAGGGGGAGTCGGCAAAGGCTCAACAGCAGCGGGTTCCGCTGGGGGCGCAGGACGCTCGGCGGGAGGTGGCGGCGGCGGAGCGGGCTTGACGAGGGTGGCGCTGATCTGCTCCTCGAGGTATTCGGCGGTGATTTTATCGAGAGTGCTGGAAGGGACCCTGGCATAAGTGATGCCCAGATCCTTCGCGCGGGCGAGGACCTCCTTGCTTTCGATACCCAGTTTCTTGGCGATGTCGTATATCCGAACGGGCATATTTCAATCTATTGGCCGAACAGTCCCACCGGATCGAAATCCAACCCAGAACTGGCTCTGTCAAGGCCGGTCCCAGACACCGATCATGCGGTGGAGGTTTCCCCAATCTTGATATTGCGCCGGGCTTGTTCAGCCTGGATGGCTTGCCAGACTGCATCCGCCTGGTCGGCCAGTTGGGGGATGGCCTGCAGGTCACTTTTCTCAACCTGCAATAAATCTTCCAAGCACAAAAAACCGGCGTGCACCAGCGAATCGGCTTGCTCGGGGCTGATGCCGGGAATGGCGGCCAGATTCTGAACCGCCTGCGCGATCTTGGCTTCGAACCCCATCGCAGCGGTGGGTTCAGGCTCGATATCGACCTGCCAGCCGGTCAGCTTGGAGGTCAACCGCGCGTTCTGGCCCCGCTTGCCGATCGCCAGGGATAGCTGGTCGTCCGAAGCTAGAATGCGGATCCGCCGATTGGCTTCGTCGACGTCGAAGGACTTGAGCTTGGCCGGCGCGAGCGCGTTGCTGACAAAGTTCTTAATATTGCTGTCCCACTTGATGATGTCGACCTTCTCGTTATTGAGCTCTCGAACGATATTCTTCACGCGCTGGCCCCGCAACCCGACGCAGGCGCCCACGGGATCCACCTTCTCGTCGCGCGAGTGAACGGCAATCTTGGTTCGGTAGCCGGGCTCGCGTGCAATGGACTTGATCTCGATCGTGCCATCGTTGACCTCGGATACTTCAAGCTGGAAGAGCCGGATCACAAAAAGCGGATCGGCCCTGGAGAGGATGATCTCGGGTCCATGGGAGGTGTTTTCAACGGCTTTAACGAAACAGCGGAGCCGGTCGCCCACCTGATATTCTTCGGTGGGAACACGCTCCCGCTGTGGCAACAGTGCTTCGTAACGACCGAGATCAACAAATACATCCGACCGCTCGAATCGGCGGACGACTCCGCTGACGATATCGCCAGTGCGGTCCTTGAATTCCGAATAGATGAGGTCTTTTTCAGCCCGGCGGATCTGCTGCATCAGCGCCTGCTTGGCAAACTGGGATGCGATGCGGCCGAAATGGGCGGGAGTGACCTCGACTTCGATCTCCTCCCCGATCTGGATATTGGGATTGATTTTTCGGGCGTCGGCGATCGGGATTTGATCGTGCTTGGATTCGACGCGTTCGGAGGCGACCAAACGTGCGAAGGCCTTGATATCGCCAGACTTAGGGTCAATCGCGCAGCGCAGGTTGCGCGCGGGTCCGACAGCCTTCTTCGCGGCGGTCACTAAAGCCTCTTCGACGGCCGTAAGCAGGACATCCTTGCGGATGCCCTTCTCCCGTTCCCAAAATTCGAGGACAGCCAAAAACTCGGCGTTCATAACACGACCCGTTAATCGATGGCGGCCAGAGAATAAAAAAGTCGGCAGATGAGACTCTCCGACTTCCACACGCTGGCAGGCCAGCAACAAAATCCGTTACCGTAAGCTTATACTAAATTTGATGGAGCTGAGCGTCAAGCCACAAATCCCGGTTTTCGAGCGACGGGTATGCGTCGGAGAAAGCTTTGCATTTTGAACGCGGGTATCGCAATTTCAAGCGATGACCAGTCCGCTGGCAATGCTAGTGTATGAGAACCTGCTTCCGGGCAGCCAGCTAATGAACCGGCTGCAGGATTTGGGGTATCGGGTGCAGTCGCTGGCGGGCCCGGAGACGCTCGTCAGCCAGGCGCGCGACACGCGGCCGTTTGTGGTGATCATCGATATGGAATCGCAGAAGACCGACCTCTGCGGGGCGATCCAGGCACTCAAGAGCAATCCGGACACACAACACATTCCTGTGCTGGCGCTGGTGCGGGACGATCGATCCGATCAATGGCAGGCGGCTCGATCGGCGGGGGCGAATCTGGTGGCTGGCCACGAGGCGATCCTGCCGCAGCTGGCCCAGTTGCTGGATCAAATCCTGGCGGTGGATTGAGCGGCCATGCCGTGTGTCATTGGGGGTCCGCTTGCACGAACGAGGAGGGAGAACACTGCGGCTCGCCAGCCCGCAATGAGGGCATACCCATGAGAAAACCCAGCCAGTGGTTTGCCTATTGTCCCCGGTGCGGCGCCCGAGCCGATGATCCGGCACGGGGCGAACGGTTCCGATGCGGCTCCTGCGGGTGGCTCTATTATTTCAACCCCGCGATTGCGGCGGCGGCGTTCTTGCGGCGGACGGACGGGCGGGTGCTGTTCATCCGGCGGGCCAAGGATCCCGCCTCGGGCAAACTGGCGTTGCCCGGCGGATTTGTGGACATTGGGGAGACAGCCGAGGAAGCCCTGGAACGCGAGATCCAGGAGGAGGTCGGGATGAAGGCGGCCGACTTGGCCTACCTGGGGTCGTTTCCCAACGACTATCCTTACCAAGAAGTGGCTTACCCGGTGCTGGACCTGTTTTTCCGCGGTCGGGTGGGGCAGGGGGCTGTCGCGCAGGCGCTGGACGGGGTGCACTCGGTGGTCTGGCTCGATGCGCGCGAGGCGGATCCGGATGCCCTCGCCTTTCCATCCTTGCGGCGGGGGCTGGAGGCCTATCGAGCGTGGCTGCACCGGGACGAGGAGCGGGCGTGAATCCACAGCGCTCGCCGAAAGGATCGGACCTCCTGAATGATCGATGCGCCGCCCGCGGCTCCCGCAGCGGCCCCGCGCTATCGTGCCGTGGCCCAGACGCCAGCAGCGGCGGATTCGGAGTGGAGGTCGGCCAGCATCCGAACCGCGGATTGGACGAGCATTTCGCCGGCGCCTTCGCCGACGCGCGCGCTGACAACTTCGTAATTGCCCTCGGCGTAGGCTGACCGGTTCGGGACATAGCCGACGCTGCCGTTGGCCAATTCGGCGATGTGGGTTTGCCGGAATGGCGAGGCGGCCTTGATGCTCAGACCGAGCTCGACGAAGATCTCACCGGGGAGAGCCACCCATGCCAGCTCGCCGCCCAGAGCGACAACCTGGACTTCGGCTTCGATCGGCTGCCCGTTGCGGCGCTGGACATCGAGGGTCTTGTAGGCCCGGACCCGGTCGAGGAACGGGGCCGAGGGGGTTCGAGAGATGATCTCGCGCGCCGCCGTCACATCCTCCTGCCGGATCGGCGCCAGAGGAAGGGCGAGGATCTCGTGCCGGGCGCGCAGCGTGCAGTCGGCCGCAGGCTCGAGGTCCATATAGGCCTTGAACACCGCAGCGGCGAGAATGGCGCCGAGGCGGTTGGCCTCGTTTGTGCCGGACTGCCGCTCCGGCCAGCGGACGTTGGTGTGATTGATATTGCCGCAGGTCCCGTTGGCGAAGAGCGTGACCATATCGGGGCCTTTATAGGCGGCCAGGCACCGGGCCAGAGCTCCAGGCATGTCGGCCGACAGCCGTGTGCCGCCGGTCGTGTCCGTGTGCATGGCGAAGTTGACGAAGGTCGAGATCGGCTGCCGGGCGGTGGACTCCACATAGACGACACCCACCTCGGGATCGATCGAGCTGACGGGGCGAATGGTGTTGGGATTGAGCTTCCCGGGATTCCAGCCGACGGTGCCATCTTTCATCCAATACCGGCGGACATACGACATGCGATGCTCGTGTTCGCGGGCGAAAGAAACCCGCGCGGGCGCCAGCCGAGCCTGCGCATCGTGCACGGCTCGGGCCAGGAGCCGAGGCAGGGCGGAGGTGTATTCGCGGGATGCGGCGCCGCTGCCGCCATCGGATTCGTCTCGAGCGGAGCCGCGGGTCATGACAGGCCCGGTATGGGTGTGGGTGGCGGAGATCATCACGTTCGAAGCGGGGATGCCGGACTGCTGCTGGATGAGTTGGCGGGCTTCGAGCACGGTGTCGCGCGGCAGGCTGATCAGGTCGCAGGCCACGAAGGCGGCCTGCGTCTGGCCGTCGCGAAACACGAGGGCTTTGGCCTGCAATTCGTCGGCGACGCCATCCGCGCCGCGCGCATGGTAGTAGCCGGCCAAAGGGATGCCCAGCGGCGGAGTGATGTTGACGGAGGCGGCTCCAGCCTGGAACGGGTTCGCCTGAGCATGAAGGGCGCAGCGGGCCAGGCAAAGGCCCAGGACGATCAGCGCCGTGCGGCATGCGGCCGCAGGTTGGGGATGGATCTGAATCATTTGCATCGCGGTGGAGTCTATCGATAAGATCGCCGGTCCGCAATGCCGGGCAGCAGCGGAGAAGCAGGATTCGGGCTCCGGCGTGTCCAGCGGTCGGACGCCGCCCCGATCGCCAGGAATGGCTTGGCAAGAATAAGCAGAGAGATCAGTATCGAGGATCAAAGGGCATGGGCTTGACCAACGGCCGCAGCAGAGGCGGCTGGCGGCAGCCAACCATAAGGACTGCATGCGACCCGAACAATGGCAACAATTCAAGGCTGCCGCTCGGCAGCCTGGACGTCACTATCCGGTTCCACTGGCGCTGATCGTGGATTGCCCCTGGATACCCGCTTACGCCGGGATCAGCCATTGGGACTATTTTTTCGATCCCGAGGCGTGGTTCGAGGCGAACCGGAAAGTGCTGGAGGATTTCCCGGAGGTGATCTGGTTTCCGTCATGGTGGTCGGAGCTGGGGATGGGGGCGGAGCCGTCGGCGCTGGGCACCCGGATGCGGATCTATCCGGGCCGGATACCGGATGTGGAGCATCTGCCATTTCCGATGGAGGAGCTGGAGCGGCTGACGCCGCCGGATCCGCGGACCGACGGATACATGGCGCTCTGCCTGTATCGGTATAAGCGGCTGAAGGACCGGATTCGGCAGGCGGGCTATTGCGTGCCGGTCGTGGCGGCCCGAGGGCCGCTCACCATCGCGTCCTTCTTCCGCGGCGTGACGGAGCTCATGACCGATATCGTGGATCATCCCGAGCGCACGAAGCGGTTGTTCGACCTGACCACCGACCTGTGCATCGGCTGGCTCAAGGCGCAGGCCGAAGTGCTCGGGGAACAGGTCGAGGGGATCCTGATCCTGGACGACCTGGTCGGGTTCGTCGGCCGCCGCCACTACCAGGAGCTGGCGCATCCGTATCTGAAGCGGATCTGCCAGGCCTTTCCCTCCGAATGGATCAAGGTGTTTCACAACGACGCCAGCGTGGCCGCGTGCTTGGATCTGCTGCCGGACGCGGGTTTCCACGTGCTGAACTGGGGATTGCAGCCCGGGGTCGAGGCCGCGGCGATCCGTCTGGAGAAACGGCTCTGCCTGATGGGCAATGTGCCTCCGCTCGAGGTCGGCGTGCGAGGGACGCCCGACCAGGTCTACGCCGCTGCGATCCAGGCTCTCGATCAAGCCCCCTATCATCCCTTGATTCTGTCGTTTGGAGGAGCGACCACCACCGGCACGCCGCCAGACAATATCCGCGCGATGGCCCGGGCGGTCGGCGATTTCAACGCCCGCCACGCGCCGGCGGAACGCCGGGGGGCCGAGCCATGAATCGCACCGGCTATCGGCGAGGCAACCGGCGGCTCTCGTGGCGGACGGCAGCAGCCTGGGCGGCGGCGGTCTTCGGGGCGCATGCCGCCGCATCGGAACTCCTGCCGGTCCAGTGGGTGAGGCCGGTCGGCCAGAGCGGATTCGAGACCGGCGCGGCGGTCAAAGTGGATCCGCAGGGCAACAGCTATCTGGCAGGGATGTACCGGGGCCCGATCGCCTTCGATGGCTTGACGCTGACCAACGCAGGCGATTACGACCTGTTTCTGGCCAAGTTCAACCCGAGCGGCAATGTGCTTTGGGCCCGGCGGGCCGGCGGGCCCGGAGAGGATTACCCGATCAACCTGGCCGTGGATGCGCAAGGGAACGTCGCCGTGACAGGCTATTTCAAGGGGCGCTCGGTTTTCGGCGGGCCGGCCGGGCCGCAGGCGATCCTCGACAGCGGATCGATCGAAAATGCCGACCTGTTCGTGGCGCGCTACAGCAGTGATGGAAATCTCCAATGGGCGATGGCGGGCGGGGGGCCGGGGCACGACACGGGCGTCTGTGCGGCTTTCGATGCGGCCGGGCGCGCGCATGTGGTGGGCGTCTTCAGCGGGACGGCGGTCTTCGGGGGGCGAACGCTGAACAGCGCAGGCCAGAGCGATGTTGTGGTGCTGCGGCTGGGGGCGGGCGGAGGGCTGGATTGGGCTCGCCGCGCCGGGGGCAGCGACATGGAATGGGGACAGGGGATTCACACAACCGGCGACGGGGCGGTCTACATCACCGGGTTCTTCACCGGCCCGGCTGCCTTTGGATCGCAGGTGCTGCCGGGATCGGGCGGGCGCGACATATTCCTGGCGCGACTGGATGCGGAGGGGAGCTGGAGCTGGGCGGTGGCTGCGGGCGGCAGCGGCACCGATTACGGATTCGACCTGGCTGCGTCGGGCTCCTCGGCGGTCTTTGTCGCAGGCTATTTCACGGGCCAGGCCAACTTTGGCGGACAGGTCCTCGCCAGCGAGGGGCAATCGGACTGGTTCGTCGCCCGATACGCCACGAATGGAACCCCGCTCTGGGTGCGCCGAGGCGGCGGCTGGACGCTCGACGAGGCATGGGAGATCGACGCGAATCAGGCCGGCGATGCGTACGTCGCCGGCTACATCACGCGCTCGGCGACGTTTGAATCCTCGACGGTGACGAGCCGGGGAGACACGGACATCGCGGTGGCCTGTTATGGGGCGGCAGGCGACCTGCGCTGGGTCCGGCGCGCAGGCGGCGTGTACGGCGATTCGGGCCAGAGCATTGCCGTCGACCCGGCAGGCCGGGTGGTCGTCTCCGGGATGTTCAGCGCCAAGGCGGATTTCGGGCTGGCAGACGGGACAACGATCCAGATCGCCAACCAGGGCGGTGCGGGGGCGTTCATTGCGAGGTTGGCGGAGGAGAGCCCGCCCGATTTGCCCCCGCGGCTGAGCATCGCGCGCGCAGGCAGCCAGGTCAGCGTCCAATGGCCGGCGCCTGCAGCCGGCTACCAGCTCGAGTCCAACCAGGTGTTGCACGGAGCGGGTTGGCAGCCGGTGCAGCCGGATCCGACCGTGATGGGCGGCACCAACCGCGTCGATCTGCCCGTGGACGGCCGCCGCTTCTTCCGTTTGCGCAGATAATCAGACAATGGGGTCGCATCTAAATAATTGACAAATGGACTCCAGCTGGTTTGCCGCCGGGATCCAGGAGGACAAGAGCTCGGCGGGGAGGAGAGAAATGTAAAATATTTAGATGTGACCCCATTGCCTTTGCGGAGGCTTCAGCGGTCGCGGCGAAGGAGGTGGCCGGCGAGGGCTTCGAGGGCGGCGGCGCGTCCTCGGAACAGGGCCAGGGCGGCGAAGGCCTGGGCGGTCAGGCGCGCGGCCAGGCGGCGCGAGGCGTCAAGCCCCAGGAGCGCCGGGTAGGTGGCCTTTTGGGCTCGGGCATCCTTGCCGGCGGTCTTGCCGAGTTTCTCGCTGCTCTGGGTGACGTCCAGGATGTCGTCCACGATCTGGAAGGCCAGCCCGACATGCTGGCCGAACCGGGTCAGGGCTTGCAGATGAGAGGGTGGGCAATTGGCGCTCATGCCGCCCAGACGCACGGCGGCGCAGAGGAGGGCGGATGTCTTGCACTGGTGGACGAACTGGAGCTCGCGTCGGGAGACGGAGCGTCCTTCGTTTTCAAGGTCGGCGACCTGGCCGGCGATGAGGAAGCGCGAGCCGGCGGCGCGCGCGAGCTCGCGCAGGTAATCCTGAGCGCGGTAGCGGGGGGTGGGTTTGGCCAGGGCGATGATCTCGAAGGCGTGGGTCAGGAGCGCGTCGCCGGCGAGGATGGCGATCCCTTCGCCGAAGACCTTGTGGCTGGTGGGCTTGCCGCGCCGGAAATCGTCGTTATCCATGGCGGGCAAGTCATCGTGAATGAGCGAGTAAGTATGGATGCACTCGACGGCGCAGGCCAGGGGGAGTGCGGCCTGGATCGAGCCGTTGCAGGCCTCCGCGGCAGCCAGGCAGAGGATGGGCCGCAGGCGTTTTCCTCCGGCAAACATCGAGTAGCGCATCGCGCGGTGGATGGTCGGCGGCTTGGTGCCGGGGCGCGGCAGGAGCCGGTCGAGGGCGCGGTTGATCCGGTCCGTGCGAGAGCGGAGGAACGCCTTCAAGTCGAAGGCCGATGGGCCGGCGGTCGAGTCCTGCGATGTCATGTTGTATATCGTCTCCGGAGGCTGCGTGCATTCCCCGCGGAGGGCATGGGCATGCTTAAGAGAAAGCGGGGAATCATGCAAGCCCGTTCATGCCAGCGGCGCGATGGCAGTCCAGAGAGCCGGGCCGAATCGCCGCATGCAGCGCTCGGCAAGGAGCTCAGCCAGGCTGGGTCCGATGGCGAGGGCGAACACGGTGGAGCCGCTGCCGGACATGAGAGCGACCGGTGCGCCGGCATCGAGCCAATCCTCGCGGATCAGGGCCAGGAGCGGGTACTTGCGCATGACGGGGAGCTCGAGGGTGTTGGCGAAGAGGGGCGCTGCCTCCTCGATCGTCCCGGTTTGGAGCGCGCGAATCAACCGCTGGGCACGGCCGGGCTCGCCGTACGACAGTGCGGGAGCAGATGCCAGCTGCGCATAGGCCCAAGGGGTTGGAACGCCAAATCCGGGATGGGCCAGGACGATCCACGCGCCGGCCAAGGCGGGGAAAGGTCCCAGAGGCTGGATGATCTCGCCGCGTCCGAGCCCGAGAGCGGGCTGGTCCTGGAGGAAGAACGGGACATCGGAGCCGAGCGTCCGGGCGATGGCTGCGAGTTGATCGGCGGAGAGCGGATTGCCGAACAGTTGGTTGAGCGCGAGCAGTGTTGTGGCGGCATTGGCGCTGCCGCCGCCCAGGCCGGCGGCCAGGGGCAATTGCTTCTCGAGGCGGATCTGCACCCCTTGGGGCGGGGAGGCCGTTGTCAGGAAGGCAGCGGCAGCCCGATAGACCAGGTTGCGGCGGTCCGTGGGAAGGCCAGGGACATTGCAGGCCAGATGAATTCCCGGGGCGGAAACCATCTCGAATCGAAGCCGATCGAAGACCGGGACGGGGTGGAACACGGTTTCGATCTCATGGAATCCGTCGGGGCGGCGTCCGAGGACATTGAGGATCAGGTTGACCTTGCAGGGCGAGGAGCGCTCGATCGCCTTCGTCATAAAAAAGGGCGCCTGCCGCCCAGCGGCTGGCGCCCGGGGAAAACGGCCGGCGTCAGTTCTCGAAAATGCGGAACCGGTTGCCGGGGATGAAGGGCAGGATATCGCCGCCGCTGAAGCCGAGGTTGGCGTCGGGATTGATGAACACGTCACCCATGCGGCCTGGCTTGTAGCAGTCGGAGTACTGGGGATGCTCGGGCTTGAGCACCGGATCGTAGCCGCGCCGGTCGGGGATGGGGAAGGTGACGATTTCATAGACGCCGACCGCGGTGCGTTCGACGCTGCGGCTGATGCCGCGGACCATGCTGGACGGGTAGCTTCCAGAATTATCGAACAGCAGGGTCTGCTCCACGCTCCGCCCGATCTCGCCCATGCGAGCGAACTCGGTGGCATTGGAGATGCCGCGGCCGAGCTTCCGTTCGGGGCCGGCACAACCGGCAGTCAGAAACATCGCGGCTACCAGCGCGAGGATCACATTGGTTCGAGTATGCATAGCCATTGTCAAAGTCGATCGCACTCTAACGACTCATCCGATCTTGTAAAGCGTCTTTTCGAGCGTAGCATGCAGCCGGACGGATCCCGATGGCCATGCAATCGCATTCTGCGGAAGGGGACACGATCCGGTGGCTGGCGGCGGCTCAGCCGGTCCCGGAGTTCGGTGCGCCCGTGGCGCGGAGCGCATGGCTGCGCCAACGGCGGTCCATCCGCTCCCGGCTGGGGATGCTGCTGGGTCGATTCCCCCCTCGACCTCGGGCGCCTGCGGTCCATATTCTTGCACGCGAGGATCGCGGGGATTACGTCGTGGAGAGGTTCCAGTTCGACAACGGAGCGGGATCGATTGTGCCAGGCTATTTGTTGCTGCCGCCTTCCGAAGGCCCGTTCCCGGCCATCCTGTATTGCCACTGGCACGGCGAGCAGTATGAAGTGGGGAAGGAGGAATTGTTCCAGCGGAATGCGGTTCCGGTGGCGCCCGGGCCGGAGCTGGTCCGCCGGGGATACGCGGTGATGGCCATCGACGCCTGCGGATTCGGCGAGCGCAACGGGCGAGGGCCGGGGGGGATCGAAGAGAAGGGCGTTGCCGGCGAACTCACAACCAGCAAGTACCTTCTCTGGACGGGGCGGACGCTCTGGGGGCTGATCGTGCGGGACGACCTGATGGCTCTGGATTACCTCTGCTCGCGGCCGGAGGTCGATGCCCGCCGGATCGGGGTGACTGGAATCAGCATGGGATCGACGCGCACATGGTGGATCATGGCGCTTGATGATCGTCCCGCGGCGGGCGTGGGGGTTTGCTGCCTGACCCGCTACCAGGACCTGATCCGCCGCCAGGGGCTCCGGCACCATGGCATTTACTACTACGTGCCGGGTCTCCTGGCTCATTTCGATATCGAGGCGGTGGTGGCCCTGGCCGCGCCTCGCCCCCTGCTGTTCCTGTCGGGCGCGGCCGATGAGGGATCGCCCGTCGAAGGCGTTCGGACCGTTGCATCGAAGGTCAAACCGGTCTACCGCCTGTCGAATGCAGAGCGTGATTTCCAGAGCGTGATCTATCCGGGAGTTGGACACCGCTACACGCCGGCCATGTGGGGGCGGATGCTTGCGTGGATGGAGCGGCATCTGGGCCCCGGATTTCTCCGCAAGAAATCCGGATATTGAATCCCTGATCAATCCGAAGAATGGAACAACGGGATCGCGATCAGAATTTGCTCGCCTCGGAAGCGGCCCGGGGCCAGATTCGCCAGCATCCGGTGTCGAAAGACCGTCCCAAAAGAACAGAAAATCCTGCTATGCCAGAGAAACCCGATCCCGTGCGGAAATTGAGCGAGAAGAACACCAAGCAAGAAATGCTCGATGCGTACCAGGCGCTGCTGAAGCAATTTCAAGAGAAGCGCGCCGCCGAGCTGGCGCCGGCCCGCCAACTCGAAGAAAAGCGGGTTCAGGAAGCCGTTCGGGTGGCGGAAACCCTGTCACCAGCCGGCATTGAGCGCGATCTGGGCAGCCTGAAGGCCGAAATCGGACGGTTGCTGGCGGATCTGGCTGAAAAGCTGGACTCGGAGACCGCGAAATTCAAGGCGGTGCAGAAGGCGGTCGAAGCCAAACAACTCGAGTTGCAGGAGTTATACGGGATTGAGAAAGCGGCTGCCACGCTTGCCGCATTGATCGAAGCCCAGAATCTGAAGCGGCGCGAGTCCGAAACCCAACTTGCCGAGGAACGGGAAGAACTGACGCACGAGATCGAGGCCACACGCGCGGAATGGGAGAGAGAAAAGCGCTTGCACGACGCGGAGATCAAGGAACGGGACGCCGCGGAGAAGAAGGCCCGCGAGAGGGAGAAGGAGGAATTCGCTTACCTCTTCAAGCGCGATCAGCAGTCCGTCAAGGACAAGCTTGCCGACGAGAAGATCACGCTCGAAAAGGAACTCAAACAGAAACGAGAAGCGGCGGACAAGGAGCTGGCTGAGCGGGAAAGAGCGATCGCGGGACAGGAGCAGGAATTGGCCATCGCCCGCGCTCGCGTTTCGGCGTTTCCGAAGGAACTCGAGGCGGCCGTGGACAAGGCGGTGAAAGAAATCACCGACAAGCTCAAGCTGGAGGCCAAGAACCGCGAAGACCTGCTGCGCAAGGAATCCGAGGGCGAACGCAACGTCTCCGCTACCCGGATCGAATCGTTGGAAAAAGCGCTCAAAGAATGCGCAGACCAAAACACGCGAATGACCCGCCAACTCGAAGCCGCCTACCAGAAAGTCCAGGACATTGCGGAAAAGACCGTCGAGGGCGCGTCGCAATCGAAATCCCTGGCGGACCTGCAAAAACTCCTGGCCGATCAGGCTCGCAAGACCGCGCCGGATAAGGGATAAGATATGAACAGCAAGATGTCATGGCAAGCGGGCGCGGTTCGCCGGGGAACCGCCGGAATAGCGATCGGGATCATGATGCTGGGCGCGGCAGTGGCGGAAAGGGGACGCGCCGCGGAGAGCCCGACGTCGAGCCCGTGGGCGGCCCAGTGGATCTGGCAGGCGGGCGCGGACGTGCACGCCTACAACCAGACCATCATTGCACGCCGGCGATTCGATCTCGATCGGCCCTTGTCGGGCGTGCTCCGAATTACGGCCGACAGCTTCTACCGGCTCGAGATCAACGGGCAGTGGGTGAACGATGGCCCGGCGCGCAGCTGGCCCGAGCACTTCCAGTACGACGAGATCGACGCGACGCCGTATCTCGTGGAGGGAGCGAACGAGATTCGCGTGACAGCCCGATACTACGGGGTGGGCGATTTCCATCGGGTGCCGCAGCAGTCGGGGCTGCTGGCGCAGCTGGACGTCCGGCTGCGGAATGGCCGGCAGATCCAGATCGGGACGGATGCCTCGTGGGAAATCGCGGCGGCGCCAGCCTGGATCGCCAACACGCCCAAGGTCAGCATCCAGATGGAGCCGGTCGAGTATTACGATGCGCGGCGCGAGGCGGACCTGGCGTTCCGTCCGGCGGCGGTCCTGTTCCCGGCGCTGGGCGGTCCCTGGAAGGACCTGCGGCCGCGGGACGTGGCCTTGCTGACCAAGCAGCCCGTCGCGTTGCGATCGTATCGGGGCGCGAACCTGGTGCGGGCTGCCGGCATCGATTTCTGCATGCCGGCGGCGCGGCTGGTGAATCCGGGCCGGATCGAGGCCAACCACGGTGCGAGCTGCGCGGCGGGGATGGCCACGTGGCTGGTGCTGGACCGGGCGGCGACCGTGGTTGTTCAGTCAGAAGGCATGAAGGTGGCGATCGACGGAATCCGGGGCGGCTCGAAGCCGTTCCAGCTGTCGGCCGGGCGGCATCTCGTCCTGGCCCTGTCGAGCGATCTCTTCAGCCACCAGAAGGAGAAGGCGCTCCGGTTCCGCGAACCCCTGGCGCTCACGCTCGAGAATCCGCTCGATGCTGCGCACCCCAATCCCTGGTGCTTTCTCCGGTTCCCCGAGTATGCGATGGCGACCAACGACATTCTGTGGATCGAGTTCCGGTCCGAGGATCCGCGTTTGGCGCAGGCGATCGAGGGCTACAGCCGCCTGTCGGAGACGCTGCTCAACTCGGTCAAGGATGCCGCCTCGTTTCGAGATCGGCTCCGATCGCGCGCGGAGGTGATGCCTTGGGCAGAGATGTTCGTCGAGGACTTCACCTGGCAGTTTCAGCAGCGCCAGGTGGTGGGGGATGCGGCGCCGCTGGTGGACCGGCCCGAGGCGCTGATGCATGACACCCCGGAGAGCACCGTGATCCGGCCCAGCCGGGGCGCCGAAGTCGAGCTGGTCTACGATTTCGGCGAGCAGCATTGCGGGTATTACGGGTTCGAGCTGATCGCCGATGCCGGAGTCAGGATCGATCTGCATGCCATCGAGCATATCGCGCCGGACGGCCGGCTGCAGCACACGGGGGGGAATCGGAACGGCCTGCGATACATCACGCGCGATGGCGTGAACCGGTTCGTCTCGCTGAAGCGCCGCTCGGGGCGCTTCCTCTACCTGACCCTTCGCAATCAGAAAACCCCGGTCCAGATCCGGCGGCTTTATTCGGTCGAATCCACTTATCCGGTCCATTATGCGGGCTCGTTCACCTGCAGCGACGCGCGCCTGGACGCCATCTGGACCATCTCGACGCGCACGCTGAAGCTCTGCATGGAGGACACCTTCACCGACTGCCCTCTGTATGAGCAGACGCACTGGGTGGGGGATGCGCGGAACGAATCGCTGCTGGCGTATGGGGTGTTCGGGGCCGAGGACCTGGCCCGGCGGTGCATTCGGATCACGGGGCAATCGCTCGAGCGCTACCCGATCGTGGGATGCCAGACGCCATCGAGCTGGGACTGCCTGCTGCCGGCCTGGAGCTTTCTCTGGGGCATATCGAGCTGGGATTACTACTGGCGCACCGGCGACCGCGAGTTTCTGGGGGAGATCTACCCCGCGGTGATCGCCAACCTGCAAGGGGCGGAAAAGATGGTCAACGAGCAGGGGCTGTTCAGCGCGCCGTACTGGAACCTGTTCGACTGGTCCGGCATCGACCAGGGGCGCAAGACGGTCCTGCACAACAGCATGTTCATGGTCGGCGCCATCGACGCGGCGATCCGGGCGGGCGAGGCGCTGGGCGACGGCACGCACGCGGACTGGCTCAAGAACCTGCGCGCGCGCTTGGTCCGCGGCATCAACCGATGGTGGGATCCCGCTCGCGGAACGTATCCGGACAGCATCCACGATTCGGGCAATGCCAGCCCGTCGACCTGCCAGCACACCAGCTTTCTTTCGATTCTTTACGATATCCTGCCGAACGAGAACTGGGCCCAGGCGACGCGCAACCTGACGAATCCGCCCCCGCAAATGGTGCGGATCGGATCGCCTTTCGCCATGCTGTATCTCTACGAGACCTACGAGAAGCTGGGGATGGAGGATGAGATCGTGCGGGAGATCTACCGGCATTACCTGCCGATGGTGGAGAGCGGGGCCACCACCGTCTGGGAGAGCTTCCCCTCGGGCACGACCGGCTCGGGCGGGTTTCCCACGCGCAGCCACTGCCATGCCTGGTCCTCAGCCCCCACGCGGTTCCTGAACCGGATCGTGCTGGGGATTCGCGAGACCGCCCCCGGCGGCCGGGCGGTCCGGATCAGCCCCCGGCTCAACGGATTGAGCTGGGCCCGCGGGGCCGTCTCGACCGTGCGCGGCCCCGTCCATGTGTCCTGGAAGCTCGACGGGAAAAGCCTCGCCGTGCAATCGGCGAGCCCGGCGACGGTCGAGGCCGTCTTCGAGCGGAACGATTCCCATGCCGGGCTCGAGGTCACGTTCAACGGGCAGAGAATTCCGTGATCGGGCGGGCATGCATGTAGTGCTGGTCGAGCCGGAGATCCCACCCAACACGGGCAACGTGGCGCGGCTGTGCGCGGCCACGCGGACCGTCTTGCACCTGATCGAGCCGTTCGGGTTCCGGCTCGAGGACCGGGATTTGCGGCGGGCAGGGATGGACTACTGGGAGCAGGTCGAGTGGCATCGGTGGCGGAGCTGGGCCGAGTTCGATCGGCATCGGCCGCCGGAAACCCGTCTCTGGCTGGTGGAATCGGGCGGGCCGCGGTGCTACGCCGATGTCGTTTATGGCGCCGGCGATTTTCTGGTGTTCGGACGCGAGACGGCCGGATTGCCGCGAGCGCTGCTCGAGCAGCACCGGCCCCAGTGGATTCGCATCCCCATGGCGAATCCGGCCTCGCGCTCGCTGAACCTGTCCAACTGCGTGGCAATCGTTCTGTATGAGGCGCTGCGCCAGCGGGGATGGGGGGGTGCCGGTCCGGGCGTGGCCGGACCGGCGGCGTGAGCCGACGCCGATCGAGGATCGAATCGTCAGGCCGGGCTGGCGCCCCATTCGGTGGCCTCGGCAGCACGGAGGATTTCGATGGCGCGGCGGGGACCGTCAGCGGCCAGGAGCGCCTGGCGCAGGCGGGCGTCCCGCAGGAGGCGGCTCAGGCGCGCGAGCGCTCGGAGGTGTTGGCTCACGGTGGGGGCGACCAGGAGGAAGAAGAGCCGGGCGGGCTGGCTGTCGATCGATCCGAACGGGATCCCGCGGGGGTGTCGGCCCATGACGAGCACCGTGTCGGGGATCAGGCCGACCAGGGCGTTGCGGGCATGGGGCAGGGCGATCCCTTCACCGATGCCGGTGCTGCAGAGCTGCTCCCGCTCCTGCAGGGCGCGGAGGAGGATTTCCTGGTCTTCCGGGCGGTCGCGGAGAACGGGGATGCACCCCACCAGCTCGGCCAGGACGCTGTCCCGGTCCTGGCTCAATAGCGGGATGATCGTCGTTTCCGGCGCGATCGCAGGCCCAATCACCATGGCAGACGCTGAATCGTTTTCCATGGGTCATCATCTGAGCCGTCTTTGGCGCAATTGGCAAGGATCCTCGAGCGCGCCTTTCGGCGGCGCTGGGGGGCGGGCGAGTTTTCGCTTCCGCCGAAGCCACTTATGCGCCATGTTTGCGCCATGGGAAAACGAAGGCTGGCGCGGGAGCGCGCCGTCCAGTTTCTATTCCAATGCGATTTGAATCCGCCGGAGGACATCGAGGCGGCGCTGAGGGAGTTTTGGATCACACAGCATCCGGCGACGATCGCGGACGAGGACGGCCCGGCGCGCTGGGGGGAGACGCGGGAGCTGCCGCCGCTATCGGGATCGGATGCAGCGCTGCAGGTGTTCGCAACCGAGCTGATCCGCGGCGTGATCGAGCGCCGGGATGAGCTGGACGAGCGCATTCGGAAATACGCCAAGAACTGGGATCTGAAGCGGATGGCGACGGTGGACCGCAACATCATGCGTTTGGCGATCTACGAGATGCTCTACCGGCTGGACATACCGCCGGTGGTGAGCATCAACGAGGCGGTGGACATCGCCAAGCGCTACTCGACCGACGACAGCGGCAAGTTCGTGAACGGGATCCTGGACCAGGTGCGGGCCGAGCTGCTGCGTCCGGCACGGACGGTGGATGGTGATCTTTGAGATGGACGCCGATCTGCATCTCCACACCCATTTCTCCGACGGGACCTACGCGCCGGAGGATCTGGCTCAGTCGGCATTGCGCCTGGGGATCGCCGCGCTGGCGGTGACGGATCATGACACCGTCGAGGCCTGCGAGCCGTGCGAGGCCGCCTGCCGGGGTGCGGGGATCGAATTCGTGCCGGGGATCGAGCTGACCACCGAATGGGAGGGCCAGGAGCTCCACTTCCTGGGCTATGGGATCGACGTGCGCCATCGGGAGCTGCTGGCGGAGCTGGCTCAATTCCAGGACGTGCGCCAGCAGCGCGTGCGCGAGATGATCGACCGCCTCAACCGTCTGCGGATCCCACTCGAGGCGGATGCGGTGTTGGCCCTGGCGGACTGCCGGTCGCCGGGACGGCCTCACATTGCCCGAGCCCTGGTCCAGGCGGGGCGCTGCGGCAGCATGGATGAGGCGTTCGATCGGTATCTGAAGAAAGGCCGGCCGGCCTGGGTCCCGAAACGCAGGATGTCGGCGGGCGACTGCATCGGTCTCCTGCACCGCACGGGTGGGATGGCGGTGCTGGCGCATCCGGGCCTCTACCGTCCTGAGGCTCCCTACGGCATGCTGGCCGAGGCCGGTTTGGACGGGATCGAGTGCTATCACTCCAAACACGATGGCCGGATGGTCCATCAGTTCCGGGCCATCGCGGAGCGCCATCGCTGGCTGATCACGGGCGGATCCGATTGCCACGGGGACAGCAAGGGGCGGCCGGTGATGGGGACCGTTCGGCTGCCTTACGAGCATTTCGTTGCCTTGAAGAACCGGCTTCCGGCGGCGCGCGCGCGATTCGCGTGGCCGGCGGAAACCCAGGCAACGCGGGATTGAGGTTGAGCATGGGTTTCTTTCAAAAATTCAAGGCGGGTCTCCAGAAGACCCAGGCGCGGCTGGCCCACGAGCTGAAGCGGATCTTCAGCGGCTCGCCCAAGCTGACCGGGAGCACGATCGAGGAGCTGGAGTCGGCCTTGATCGGCGCGGATTTCGGGATGGCGATGACGACGCAGATTGTCGCGGCGGTGCGGCGGGGGTACGAGTCGCAGGGGCGATCCGGTCTGGACGTTTTTGCGATCGCGCGGCGCGAGGTGGAGCAGGGGTTGTCGGGTCTGCGGATCGACCTGGCGGCGTCGGATCCGCCCCCGGCGGTGGTATCGCTGGTGGGGGTTAACGGGACCGGGAAGACGACGACGGCGGCCAAGCTGGCGCACCGGCTGCAGGGGGAAGGCCGGAAGGTGGCGCTGGCGGCGTGCGACACCTTTCGGGCGGCGGCGATCGAGCAGATCAAGCTGTGGGGCCAGCGGCTGGGTGTGCCGGTCGTCGCCGGCAACTACGGGGCGGATCCGGCCTCGGTGGCGCACGACGCCTTGAGCGCGGCGATGTCGAAGCGGCTGGATTACCTGTTTGTGGACACCGCGGGCCGGTTGCACACCAAGCACAATCTGATGCAGGAATTGCAGAAGGTGCACCGGGTGATGGCCAAGGTGCATCCCGGCGCGCCGCACGAGGTGCTGCTGGTGCTGGATGCCACCACGGGAATGAACGCGCTCAGCCAGGCGCGCGAGTTCCACCGGGCCGTGTCGCTGACGGGGCTGGTGGTGACCAAGCTCGACGGCACGAGCAAAGGGGGCATGGTCGTGGCCATCCAGCGCGAGCTGGGGCTGCCCATCAAGTTCGTCGGCCTGGGAGAAAAGGCGGAGGACCTCCAGCCTTTCTCGCCGGCTCAATTTGCCGCGGCCCTTTTCGGGGACGAGCAGCCCGATTGAGCATGGGATCCGAGGATCCATGGGGGGCGGCTTCGCGGCGATCCGGAGGCCCAGACAGGGCCGACGACGAGGTGTTCATGCGGCAGGCGATCGCCTTGGCTCGGCGCGGATGCGGCCGCACATCTCCCAATCCGATGGTGGGCGCCGTCCTGGTGCGCGCAGGACGGGTGATCGGCAGGGGGTGGCATCGTGCGGCGGGCCAGGCGCACGCGGAAATCGAGGCGTTGCGGGATGCCGAGCGCCGCGGGCAACCGGCGGTGGGCGCGACTCTCTACGTCACTCTCGAGCCGTGTTCGACCCATGGCCGCACGCCGCCATGCACCGAGGCCATTCGCAAGGCCGGCATCCGGCGCGTGGTTGCCGCCGCGATCGATCCCAACCCAGCCCACGAGGGCCGGGGTCTCCGATGGCTGCGGCGGGCGGGAATTCAGGCCGAACACGGGTTGCTCGCCGCCCGGTCCGCCCGGCTCAACGAGGCTTTTCATCATTGGATCGTTTGCCGGCGTCCATTTGTGACCGTCAAGGCAGCCATGACATTGGATGGCAAGCTCGCGACGGCTTCGGGAGAATCTCGATGGATCACCAGCGCGGCCGCGCGGGCCGTCGGGATGCGGATGCGCCTGGGGGCGGATGCGATTCTGGCAGGTGTGAACACCGTGCTGGCAGACGATCCGAGCCTGACATGGCGGCCGGCTCGGGCGGGGGTGAGGCCGCATCGGCTGCGGCGGATCGTCCTGGATGCGCTCGGACGCACCCCGCTGGGCGCGCGCGTGGTGAGCGACGAGCAGGCTGAGCTAACGACCGTGGTTGTGACGTCGGCGGCGCCGGCCAGGCGGCGCGAGGCCCTCGCGGCTCGTGTGCGAGTCTGGATTGCGCCGGGAGAGGATCGGGTCGATCTGGCCTGGCTCCTGGATCGCCTCGGAACTGAGGATGTGACGCATCTCCTGGTCGAAGGCGGGGGAGAGGTGCAGGCTTCCTTTCTCGAAGGGCGCCTGGCCCAGCGGATCACCCTGTTTTATGCGCCCATCATTCTAGGAAGCAAAGATGCGCTCCGGGCGGTTGCGGGTTCGGGATTTTCGGCATCGAGTGGGATCCCGAAGCTGCATTCGATCGAGTGGCGGCGAGTGGGGGCGGATCTGATGCTGACGGCGCGGGTGGATTATCCGGAGGGGACGGCTGGCGGCGGGTAGAGTTCGCACCGGGAAGCGCTCGCTGGGGAAGGCGGGAATGCCGGGACGGGCAACCGCTGCCGGCTTTTCACCAGGCCGCAACGCAGCCTTCGTCCTCCCACAATTGCGATCCGCGATAGGCGCGCATTTCCGCGATCCGTCTCCAGTGAACCGAGCCATCGATCAGCCCGACGTTGCCGCCGGAGGCGCCAATGACCTCCGAGGAGACACCCTCGGCGTCCTCGTTCGAGAAATCGCCGCCCCGCAGGATCGGACCATTGCGCCCGTGGGGCGCGAATGTCTTTTTGTAGCCGGGCGACCAATCGTTGAGATCGGTGAGGAGGACGGCTGTGGGGCGCTCGAGAAAGGTCTGCGGGGAGGTCCAGACGCCCGAGTGGCCGGGAATGGCCGGCCAGGGTGTGTTGGTATGGCCGCCGAGGTAGTTGTAGCCAATCACGTAGCCGTAGCCGGACTCGACCCAGCCCAGGGGCTGGTTGAATCGGCCGCCCAGGCTGGGGCAATCCAGAATTCGATAGTGGCCCGCGTAGGAAAGCAAGGCCAGACGCGTGTTCGTGCAGATGACGGGGATGTGCTCGTCGCGGCGATCGAAGTTGTCGGACCGCCCGCTGGGGAGGCGTTCATTCTGATCCTGGCCATAGAGCTGGGTGGCGAGAACGAATTGGCGGATCTGGTTCTTGCAGGAGGCCCTCCGGGCTTTCTCCTTGGCGCCAGCCAGGACCGGCAGCAGCAGGCCGGCCAGGATAGCGATGATCGCGATCACCACCAGCAGCTCGATCAAGGTGAATCCCGTCATGCGCGGCGCGCGGCCCGCGGATGCCGGCCGACTGGAGCCGTCGGCTGCGGGGGTGGCGCGGAACGGCCAGATCCTGAAACGCGGTGAGATCGCGCGATCGAGAAGCTGCATCAAGGCATTCATGGTTCCTCGAGCCGATAGAACCGCTGGGGCAGGCTGCAGCCCTCCGGATCTTCGATCCCGGCCTGGCCTTCCACCAGGATCGGGCTGAGCGCCAGACGGGTCCATTCCGCCAGCGGCGCCGCCGGATCCGGGCTGGCATAAACCGCGATGCCGGGCAGGCGGTCGGGGGCCACCGGGCTGCCATCCTGGCATTGGATCGACAGGCGAAACGGAACTTCGCCTGCCGGGGTCGACGGGAGGAGGCGCAGCCGGGGCGCTGCGGGAGCCGCCACGTCCACGCATGCCCCTTCGGTCACGCTGCGGGCGTAAATGCGTCCGTCGGCGATGGCGGGCGAGTTCCAGCACTTGCCGCTGAGGATTTTCATGCGGTCGATCTCTCGATAGGCAGCGGGATCGGGATCGATCAGCACCAGCGTGCCGCTGTCGCTCAGGACGAGCAGGCGGCCGCCGGCAGCCAACAGATTGCCCATCCCGAACCCTCCCTGGGACCAGGCCACTCGCCCGGTGGCGGCTTCGACGCAGCGCAGCAGGATGGGATTCTGGTAATGGCCGCACATGGTGTAGAAATAGCCGTTGATGTGCACGGGTGTGTTCCAGTGGTTGTTGATGTCGCGCTCGACGCCCCAGAGGCGCTGCGCCTTCCAGAGGCTGTCGGTTCGGACCACGCGGGCCGCGGCGCCGCCGATGCCATAGGCGGCTGAGCAATACACGATATCGCCTGCCACCACGGGGGACGCCCCCGTGCACGTGTCGTAAGGGAACGCGAACCGCCAGAGCACATCGCCAGTGCCGGGCAAGACGGAGACCAGGCCGGACTGGGCCAGAAACACGATTTGCCGGACCCCGAGGATATCGGCTGCGACGGGGGTGGCATGGGTCATGGCATCGTTATGTCGTTTCCACAGGAGGGTGCCATCGTCGGCGTTCAAGGCGAGCAGGCAGCCGTTGGGCGCCGTGCCGCTCAGGAAGATGCGTCCCTCGTCCAGCAAGGGCGAAGCCGCGTTCTGCCAGCCGATGACTTCTCCTCCGTAAAGGGCTGGGAGATCGCGGCTCCAGAGGACATGGCCATCGCTGGCCCTGAGACAGAAGAGGACGAGAAGGGAATTGGAGACGTAGACTCGGTCGCCCGCGATGGTCGGAGTCGAGCGCGGGCCATCGCCAGTGCCGCCCCCGGCCCAATACGAGACGTATCCCAAGGGGGTGTCCCACAGTTCGCGGCCCGTTGCGGCATCCAGGGCGAGACATGTTTCCTGCTTTCTGCCGTCGGCCAGTCGCCGCACCTGGGTCACCGCCTTGCCGCCGCTCACGGCGAAGGAGGAAAATCCGTCGGTCAGAGGTGCCCTCCATCGAACAGCGGGCGGCTCCGACGTCCAGTTGGTGTGTATCCGGTCGTCGGAGATCCCATCGTGGCGGCCGCCGCGGTATTGCGGCCAGTCGGCGGCCGACAAAAGGGCGCCTGCCAGGACCAGACCTCCAAACCCAACCGCCCCACGTTTGAAATACGACATAGATGCGTCGCCGTTCGCGCGTGGTAACGTGCCGCACGAGCGGATCGGTGTCAAACCTGTGCCGTCAATCGCACGGTGGACGGGTCCAGGACAGAATCGCCCGGCTGGGGGTGCGTCCGGTTGCAGACGGGCGGCCGTCTGCAGATCGTCAGCTCTCCTCGATGGCCAATGGAGGGCAGGGCAAACCGCGGCAGGCACTCCGGCGCGGGCGCGGAGGATGCGCTGGCCGATCAGGGCTGCCTGAGACGAAAGAAGCGCGCTCCGGGGCTCACTTGCAGCGTTGCCTGATAGCGATCGCCGGCGATGTTCGGCACGGCTCCCACGGGTTGCCAATCGGCTCCCGAACCCAGGACCGGAGTCGCTTCCAGCGTGGCGGCGCCGTCTGCAACGGGCCAGCTCAACACCACCTCGCCCGCGCCAGCCCGGGCGATGCTCAGCGTGGGCCTCGCGGGAGGGATGGTGACGTGGAACCGGGCGGCGGAATTGCGGGGCTCGCCGTTCACGGCCGGGAACGCACCGCCGATCCAGAGGCCATCCCCTTCCATCGCGATCGTTCGGACCCCGCCATCGGTGACAATTCCGCGGGCGATGTCGACCTGGAAATCGTTGTCCAGTTCGCGATCCGTCCGGATCCGAATGAACGAATTGAGAAGGCCGGATGGCGCGAAGACCTGGAAATCGCCTCCGACGAGCAAACCGCCGTCCGGGGACGGGCAGAGAGCCTTGACCGTTCCTCCCGAATCGTTGATTGGCGAGACAAAGGAGCCATCGACCTGGCCGTCATCGCCAAGCCGGACAAGGGATGGGCGGCTTTGGCCGCCGACGCGCGAGAAATAACCGCCCACGAAGATGCCTCCATCGGCCGCCACAGCCACGCTGCGGAGTTCGGCCGGCCAGGATTCGTTGAACGTCGCAAACGCGGGCGGCACGAACGACGCGTCCACGGCTCCCTCGCTGCTCAGGCGGACCACATTGGTGATGGTGAGGTTGTTGAACGATGAGAAACTGCCCGCACAGATGAGCTTGCCATCCGGCTGCCGCGCGATATCGCGGATCTCGTAGGGGTATCCTGCCAAGCCAGCGCCGATGTTGAAATTCGTGTCGAGCAGGCCGGTGGAAAAGAGCCGGGCCAGGCCTTTTTGAGAGGTCCAGCTGTCGCCGGCGACGATGATTTTCTGATCGGGGAGCAGCTCGAGGTCATTGACCTGCATGGTGATTTGCCTCGAGAAGGCCGGATCGGGTGTTCCATTGCCCAGGAGGCGGACCAGGCCGCCGTTTCCACCGACCAGCAGCCGGCCGTCGTCCAAGCGGCGAATCGCGCGGGGAATCGAGACGGGGCGGATGTCGGCCTGAAACGCCGGGTCTGCCTGGCCGGCTGCCGTCACCCGAACGCAGTTGGTGATCGGCTGCCCATTGACCAGCGTGAACTCGCCGACGAGGGTCATGGCATCATCGGGTTCGCGAGCCATGGAAAGAACCGTGCCCGGATTGGCCGCCACCGGTGTGAATCCGTCGACGAGCGAAAGATACTCGTTTTGCAGGAGGCAGAGGCCGTGCCGGTAGATGGGGGGCTCGCCGGAGGCGCGGGATTCGATGGATCGGAAATTTCCGGCGCAGAGGAGGCGGCCGTCGGGCCGCCGGGCCAGGGCGAGCACCTCGGTGAAATCGCCCTCGAAATAGAGCACGCTGAGCGCGGCGCCATCCGCCCCAAAACCGATCAGCGTGGCGTCATGATCCGTTGGTTGCCCGCCAAAGATGATGCCCGGCTCCCAACCGCCGACGACGAGGCGGTTGCCGGGAAAGGCGGCCACGGTGTTGACGCCGTAGAGATAGTATTGATTGAGGCCGGCATCGAGGTCGCCTGCCGCGCTCAAGCGTGCGATCCCGCGCCGTTCCTGGCCGCGGACCACGCTGAACGCACCCGCCATCGCAATCCTGCCGTCCGACTCGACGGCGATGCTCTTGACCGTGCCATCGGCGCCGGCCCCCACGCTGAACTCGGGATCCAGTGCCCCGTTTGCCGCTAGCCGGGCATACCGGGGGCAGCTCACGCCGTTGTAGTGCGTGAAATCTCCGCCGATCAATATCCTGCCGTCCGGCTGGAATGCGATGGCTGTCACGGCGCCATTCGGGCCCAGGCCGGTGTCGAATGTGGGATCGACGCTCCCGTTCGAGAGAAGCCGCGCCAGATGGGGCCGGCTGGCACCGCTGATCCGGGTGAAGTCACCCCCGGCGAGAATCCGGCCTTGCGCGTCGGCCGCGAGGGCCCGCACCGTGCCGTCCACGCCTCCATCCACGTACGATCCCACATGGAAGCTGGGGTCCAGCGTCCCCGACGAGTCGAGCCGGGCTGCATACTGCCGAACATCCATCACGCCTGCTTCATAGGAGATGAAATAGAACAGGTCGCCTCCGACGATGATCTTGCCATCGGGCTGGATTGCCACGGCGTAAATGTAGTTGTTGAACACATCCGGCGCCTTCAGGTTGAAAGCCAGGTCCAAGGAGCCATCGGCCTTCAGCCGAGCCAGCCGGTTCCTCGGCACGCCGTTCACCGCGCTGAAGTCTCCGGCGATGATGGCCTGGTTGTCCGGCTGGACGGCGATGAGCGCGACTGTGCCGACAATCTCGATGCGCGGCGCCCAAGCCGGATCGAGCACCGCTCCGGCCTGGACTTGCCCGGGCACGCACGCGCACGCCAGCCCGCCTGCCGCGACAAGGGCCGCCAGCATCCCGCGCCACGCATCGCTCCGGCTGATCCGCCGACACAATTCTATTATCATAAACGATATAAAATGAATTAGGGTGTCGAATGCAACATGATCCGGTCCGGGATGTCAATGGCGATTCGAGAACAATGTCTATTTCGCCGGACCGGGCCAGGGCGGGTTCAACTGGGGCCCGACCTGGGCGCGCCACAAACGCTGCTCCGGACTCGCCGAGTTTCAGGCCGATTTTGGCATCGACGTCGGCAGCCGCGAGCTTGATCCGCACTTTGCCGCCGTCTCGATGGATGCCCGGCAAGCCGATTGCCGAGAAAGCCCGGGTATTGTTCCCGAACGCGCCTCTGGGCGAGCATCGTCTCGCGCTGGCGCTGACGCGCAAGCCGTGCGACACCGCGCCCCACGTCCGCCTTGGCACGGACCTGCCCATGGCGGATGGCTGGTATGTCCTCGGCCGGATCGACCTTGCGCGGCCGTCAACGGCCGCACCGCCGCGATGACCCTAGAATAATGCCGCTCGGCAAGCGCATGATGAAGGGCTGCCCGTTTACAGCGGCCGGGTGCGCCTCATCCAGGTGGACGGCTCGGAATCGGTCACGAACGCCCCCGGCCATCGGCTTGTCCTCGAACTCGAAGGCGACCGCAAAATGGAGCCGCCCGTGCTCGTCGTGGATCGTGTTGGGTCTTGAAGTCCCTGGGCCGCCCGCATAGCGTTAGAGCCATCCAAAATCAAAACACTTAAATCACGCTTTATGAAACGCGCCTTCCAGATTGTCGGATTCGTATTATGCGCCTCGGCTGCCGTTGTTCCTGGCGCATCGGCGGATTGGCCGCAATGGCGGGGTCCGAACCGCGATGGGGTTTCCGCCGAGAAAGGCTTGCTCAAGGCGTGGCCGGCGGGCGGGCCGCGGCTTTTATGGAAGACCGTCGGCATCGGCAGCGGGTTCGGCTCGGTTTCTGTCCTGGGCAACCGGCTGTACACGACGGGGGAAGGCGCTGACCAGAGCCGGGTGCTGGCGTTGAATGTGGCCGACGGCAAGATCGTCTGGACCTCGTCGCCTCTGGGCAAGAAGGGCGGCGATCCGGTCGGGCCTCAGGCTTCGCCGGCGCTCGACGGGGATGCTGTCTATGCCATGAGCCAGTTCGGGGATGTCGTCTGCTTCGATGCCGCCACGGGCAAGGAGCGTTGGCGCAAGAGCCTCGTCCGGGATTTCGGCGGCTCCGTGCCGGGCTGGAACTACTCGGAATCGCCGCTGCTGGACGGCGACAGAATTGTCTGCACGCCCGGAGGCGCGCGCGGCGCCATCGTGGCGTTGAACAAGCGCACCGGCCAGGTGCTGTGGCAAAGCAAGGGATTCAAGGACGAGGCGCACCACTCGTCCCTCATTTCCGTCTCCATCGACAGCGTGCCCCAATATATCCAGCTCACCGCCCAAAGCGTGGCCGGCGTTGATGCAAAGACAGGCGCGCTGCTATGGCGTGCAAACCGCCCGGGCGAAACCGCCGTTGTTCCGACTCCCATCTACGCCGACCGCTGCGTCTATGTCACCTCCGGCTACAACGCCGGCTGCAACCTGTTCGAGATCCGCCAATCCGGAAACGCATTTTCGGCCCGCCAGGTCTATGCCAAACCGCAAATCTCGAACCATCACGGCGGCGTGATCAAGGTGGGCGATTACATTTACGGCCACTGCAATTCGGGGAACTGGATGTGCCAGGAGTTTCGAACGGGCCGGATCGTGTGGAAAAACCGAGGCGTTGGCAAGGGATCTGTCGCTTACGCGGACGGCCACCTGTATTGCCGGAGCGAGGGCAGCAAAGGCACGGTGGCGCTGGTTGCGGCCACTCCCGATGGTTATGTGGAAAAGGGCCGGTTCGACCAGCCCGATCGGAGCGGGGAGAACAGTTGGGCACACCCCGTGGTCGCTGGCGGCCGGCTCTATCTGCGCGATCAGGACATCCTGCTCTGCTACGATGTCAGCGACCCGAACGCCGCGCGGTGATCGAGCGCGAACTTGATTCCGCATGGGATCGTTCCCTCCCCTCTCGCACGGGGCGAGGTGTTGGCCTTAGCCCAATGGGGTCAGATCCATACATATTACTAATGGAGCGCCTTGAGGATCACCCCTTGCCGCCGCTTCTGCGGCCTCCGCTCCCCCAGCCTCCGCCGCCTTAGCCCAATGGGGTCAGATCCATACATATTACTAATGGAGCGCCTTGAGGATCACCCCTTGCCGCCGCTTCTGCGGCCTCCGCTCCCCCCGCCTCCGCCGCATCTCTT
>JAKLFB010000003.1 GCA_022711435.1 Verrucomicrobiota bacterium | reverse complement strand
CGAGCCGCCAGCACGGCCAGGGGCTCGGGCCAGGGTTTAGAAATCGGGGTTGGTCTTGAAGCTTCATGGCAGGTCGTTGTCATAGCTGCAGCATACACTGCCCTGCAAGAAACTGAGATGCGCCCCACACCTCAACCGGCGACACTTCATCATTGACACGAGAATCCGCAAATGGCATTCATAGCCACTGGTGTGTGACGGTTTCGCCGCGCCGGAATCCATTGAGGGCCGGTGTGGAAAAAAGAGACGAATGGAAGGGACATCGTCGGAGAACCTCATCCCGTTGCACCACAATGTCGGTTCGGAAAGGCAAATGCTATGGCAGGCAAAGCACAACGCACCACTCACCGCAGCAGCGCCGGCAAGAAGCTCTATGCTGTCCGCGACGCCAAGGGGAAGTTTAAGGACATCCAGACCTACGAGCGCGCTCACCGAGCTGACCTGGCCCGGAAGAGCAAGGCAGAAGTCAAAGCCAAGGCGGCGAAAAAGGCCTAGCCTCCGTCTCGCCAGCTCAGTGCATCGGCCGCCCCGGCGCCATCCCGGGCGGACCTGATGTTGCGCGACGGGTGGGGCGAAGGTTCGCGCATGGATTCGACGGCCGGCCCCGCAAGGAGGTCCAATGGCATTGCGGTGGCAGCCGTGCGCCATTTTTTCAGAGACGGGCGCAGCCGGAGGGAGGACGTTTTCTTCGAGGCTATGCACGCAATCATGGCGGCCACGCGCAACCGCCACAAAGCGCGCGAGTTCAGCGACATGCTCGGGGGCATCTGCCCCTGCATCTCGCTGGCCGATTTTCCGGATGCCCCAATCCCGATCGAGGACGGGGCGACATTCGCCGAAAACGCGTCGAAGAAATCGGCCGCTCTGGCCGGATGGATGGCGCGGCAACCGTCCGAACCGCTGCGGCAACGGCTTTCCATCCCCCGTGGGATCCCGATCCGGCTCATCGTCCTCGCCGATGATTCCGGCCTGGAAGTGGATGCGCTCGATGGCGCCCCGGGCGTCCGCTCAGCCCGGTTCGCCGCCCCCGATGCTGCTTCCCCGCACAACTCCAGCGACGAGGCCAACAACCGAAAGCTTCTCGATTGCCTTCAAGGTCGGCCATGGGATCAACGTGCCGCCCGCTTCCGCTGCGTGCTGGCTGCTTCGACGATTGCGCCGCCACTTGATCCGCCGCCCGCGAAAGCACCGCCCGATCCCCTGGTTCACACGCGCCACTTCGAGGGTGTCTGCCCGGGACACATCAGCCTGAAACCCGCCGGCACAGCCGGCTTCGGCTACGATCCATTGTTCATTCCCGATGGATTCGACCTCTCCTTCGCCGAGATGGGCGAATCCGTCAAAAACTCGATCAGCCATCGAGCTCGAGCGATCGCGGAATTCAGGGCCTGGCTCCAATCCGAAGGGGATGCGGCCATGAGGAGCTTATAATTATTTTGCATTTATCTTTTATATTATTTAATCGGTTCTAATACTTTTGCAAACCTCTTGACTATTTTTGGCAGATCGACGACATTAACTCCGAAATCGGATTACGGTTAAGCAAGATTTCGGGCACAGTTGCGGAAAGTGTTCTTTGGGTGCCCAACCAGTTCCGATTCCGGCGGCGTACAACGCCGGTATCGGTTTTCCTACGTAATCCCTCGAAATGTACTAAGTTCGAAATTCCCCGGGCTCCTGGCCATCCTCTGTCCAAGGAGCCCGGTCACTTTTTGGGGATCGAATTTTTATCCGTCCGCCGGGGAGCGGGTGAACGGAGCTTCCTATAAATCCAGGCTTCGAGCGGGCGCAATGGCCTCAGCCAGTTATAGAACGGCGAGTAGACGAGCCTCAGGCGGATAATCGAAAGGAGCATGGTCAGGGAAGTCCTGCCGAGAACGACCTTGGATCCTAAGCGGTCGGTCCATTCAGTGGGGACCTCGAGGATCTTGAAGCCCTTCCGTTTCATGGCGTAGAGCAAGTTGATATCGAAGGCCATGTCGGCGATTTGCAATGCGGAGTGAACCTGTTCGACGGCGGCGCGCCGCATAACCTTGGCGCCGCACTGGGTGTCACGGATGTTCATCCAGAACAGGCACTGCACGATGGCATGAAAGACCCGGCTGGCGAATCGGCGGCGGCCCGACTGCATTTGATGAATCACCGAACCGTGCATCCACCGGGAGCCGATGACGCAATCCGCCTGATCCGCATGGGCGACCAGCTGCAGGAAGCCCGCCGGCGAGGTGGCCCCGTCCGCATCCACATAGCCGATCAGGTCGAATTCCGCCCCCATCCGCAATCCCTCGATCAGCGCCCCGCCCTTGCCGATGGCCTCCGGGAAATTGACCGCCCGCACCTCGGGATGTTCCTGGCGGACGGACTCGACGACCTCCAGCGTCCGATCGGTGCAGCCGTTCAAGACCACGAGGACCTCGTATCGCCCGCGGTGGAAAGAGCGCAAATGAAGGGCGTAGTCGCGCAGCACGGGCCCGATCCGGCCCTCCTCGTTGTAGGCGGGGATCAACAGCAACAAGCTGGGCGCTGCGGGTTGCATCGTTTTCATTAACCCTCACTCCAGGATGGCGGGTCAATCCCAAACCGGCGCCTGCGCCGGGCCTGTGAACCGGGCCAACGAATCGCTCCGTGGCGCTGCGACGGCCCATCGCCCCACGCCACAGCGTCTCTCGACCGCTCGAGCGCGCCGGCTCCATCGATCGCTTGTCAGACCGGCCTCCTTCCATTACCTTGCCCGGCATGAAAGCGCGGGTGGCTCCTGCCAAACGGCCCAGGCTCTGCCGTTGCTCTACGTCCGCATGAGCGAGAGATTGTCTCCACGGACCGACTGGGCCAGCCGCCTCCTGCCCAGTCTCTTTTCCTACGCCCGGCACGACTCGTATGTGAATCGGCTCCGGCGGCGGCGCATGGAAGGCCTTCTCGGGCTTATGAACTCCGCCGCAGCCAGCACGGGGCGATTGCGCATTCTGGACATCGGCGGGACCATGGACTTCTGGAGGAACCTGGGCGGCCTGCCATCGAGCCCGTTCGAGATCCTCCTGCTGAATCGCCAACCGGAACCATTGGATCCTGCGCTTCCCCACATCCAATCGGTCGTCGGCGACGCCATCCAGCTGCCATTCCCGGATCATTCATTCGACGTGGTGTTCTCGAATTCGGTTATCGAGCATGTCGGCTCGAGGGAGAACCAGCGCCGGATGGCCGCCGAGGTCCATCGGGTCGGCGCACGCCACATCATCCAAACTCCCAGCCTGTGGTTCCCGCTCGAACCTCACGCACGCCTCCCCCTGTTCCAGTTCGTGCCGCGCAGCGCGCGGGCGTGGCTGATCCACCGCTTCCGGATCAACTATTTTCCAGCGGCGCCGACCTACCGGGAATGCCTGGCCGTGTCCGACTCCACGATCCTGCTGACCTATCGCGATGTGCAGCGGCTGTTTCCATCCTCGGTCATCCGCACCGAGCGGTTGCTGGGGCTTCCCAAGTCCTATACGGCGTTGCATGGCTGGCCTGGGCCGCAGGGAGGAACCGGCTCGGAGCCCTGAAGGCGCCCGTGCCCGGGGCGAGGCCCTCCGCGGATAGCCGCCCTGCTCAGCGCGCCAGGGCGACAATGTAGCGCTGAAACCGCTGCGTCTCCGCGGTCAGCCCTCGCCCCTGGTATATCTCATGCAGGTTGTGGCACATGCGCAGCAAGGTCCGGCGCGGGGTCGCAGGCGCCAGAAATCCTTCGAGATATCCGTGGCCGCTTTGAAGCAGGAAACGGATGCAGTCCGCCTTGGTCAGAAGCCGGCCTTTTTGGAAAACGTCGATGTAGATTTCGCCCGTGGACGTCTGGTATCGGCAGAGGAACCGGCCGGGCATGGCGATTCCCACTACGGGCAGGCGGAGCCGGCGCGCCAGAAGCAGGTAGACGGTGCACAAGCTGATGGGGTTGCCCACCCGGCGGTCGATCACCCGGTTCAGATAGCTGTTCTCCTGGTCGTAGAAGTCCTCCTCGTTCCCTGCGTATCGCAGCATCTCGAACAGGTAGTGCTGAACCTCGGGCAGGACGATGCGCCGATCCAGCCTCCCCTGCAAACGCTCCGCCAAATCGCATGCATACCCGTCCAGGATGGCCTGATACGCCTCGACGCGAATGTCAGGATAGCGGGTTTGGGCGAGCATCCATGCCCCGGCTTCCAGATCGAGGTCCTCTCCTTGGCGCATGCAGAAATCGAGGAAGGCGCGGTCAGCTTCCCGCCGGCCCACCTCCCGGACAATGGCCAGCGCCCGCCGCCGCAGACGCGGATCGTCGGCGCGCACGGCTTCCTGGAGCCATCCTTGCACGACCGGTCCGTAGGCCAGCAGCCGCTCCCGCACCATGTCGTGGATCGCCTCATCCTCGTCCGCCAGAAGGCTGACAAGGGCGCGCCGCTGCGATTCGCTCAGCATCGGCGGATTCGGCCCCGGCAATGTAGCCCACGGATTCGTCATCGCTGGCTCCACTTCATGCTGCGATCAAGCCTTGGCAAACCATAGCCCATGTGGCGGGGTGGATGCGAACTTTTTCGCAGCCCGGCGCGGACCTCCAAGCGGTCGATCCCGCCTCAGCCCGGCCGCATCCGGACCGCCTGCCTGTATACATCGAGCGTCTCCCCGGCACACCGATCCCATGTGAACCGCGACGCATGCGACCGCCCGCGCTCGATCCACTCGGCCCGCCAAACGCCGTCCCGAGACATCCGCTGCATGGCCTCGAGGTAGGCCTCGGGCGCCGGATCGGCATAGCATGCGGCAGCGCCGCCAGCCTCCGGCAAGCTGGCTACCGGAGAGCAGATCACCGGGCAGCCCAGCCCCATCGCCTCCACGATCGGAAACCCAAAACCCTCGTACTGGCTCGGAAACAGCAGCGCCCGAGCCCGGCGATACAAATAGACCAGCACGCTGTCCGGCTGGTATCCCAGGAACATCCAGCTCGACGGCGGCGGGCCTTCGTGCGGGACGCCCTGCCAGCGGGCGCCCATCAGCACCAGCGGCGGCAGGGAGATGCCCCGCCCCTGGGCCAGCTCGTAGACCCGCCGGATCAGCCGCACGTTCTTGCCCGGCTCGAGCGAGCTCACAAACAGGAAGAAGTCCCCGCCGATCGCCGGGTCCGGCCGGCGCTCATCCGGCGTCTGCTCCGGCGATTCGAAGGCGCGTCCGGAATAGACCACGCGCATCCGCTCCAGAGGGATACCGAGCACGGCATGGACTTCGCGGCGCGTGAACTCGCTCACGCACAGGATGGCCCTGGCCTCGTGCAATCGGCGAAATCGCCTCTGGGCCGCGGTGCGGTGCCATCGGCGAAACCGCTCGGGATGGCGGAACACGGCCACATCATGAACCGTGATGACATGCGGGACACCGGACGGCACCCGGACCAGCGGGATGTCGGTCGTGTGAAACAAGTCCGCCCCGAAATCGCGCAGCAGGCGGTGCGCCTTCGACTTGCACCAGACCAGCTCCCGGTAGGCGGTCCGCAGCGCCCGCCACGGCTGCCGATAGCCGAAATTCTCGACCGGCCAGCCCACCTCGCATATCTCCAGACCGCTCTTCCTCCTCAGACCCTCCAGCAGATGCCTCACATAACGGGCCGTCCCCGCACGCGTGACGTAAATCGGATTGGTGTCAATGCCGACGCGCATATTTCTGCCGCCGATCCTCGATGCCCGCCCCAGACCCTTACATCCGCGGCCGGATTAATCCGATGTTCGGATCCAGCCATCGGCCGGGGCGGACCACGGGCTTCGCCGCGGGGCGCCGCGCCGGCTCGCCGCTGCCGGCGGGCCGGCAGACGCCTCCGTTCAGGCTGATGCTCAAGGCCAGCGTCCCTGTGAATGTCGAAAGATCCAGATCGAACTGCCCATAGGCCACCAGATAGAAAATCAACCGCGACAGGTAATACGCCAGCAGGAAGGTGTTCAGATTGCGGTAGTTCGAGGGGCCATATCGGTAGTTGGCCCTTAACACCTTAAAGCCCGCCGCCACAAACCACAGAAACGCCGCCAGCCCGGGCAGGCCGAACGGGATCACGACCGTCAGCCATCCGTTGTGGTAATTGCCGTTGATCAGCGTCGATTCATAGGCGGGCAAGTGCTCCTGGGTCACAGCCATTTGCGTCAGATAATAATCCGTCCCGCTAAATGCATAACCTCGCCCGAGCAAAAGATGCTTGGGCACCTCGGGCCATACCGCCTTCCACATCTGCAGGCGCCAGTCCGTCGTGCTCGCCGCGTCAACCCGCGCCTTCGGATCCATCCGGATCGGCAGGAAGCTGATGCTCCGCTGCACCGACAGCGGCAGCCGCTCCGAAAACGCGAACAACAACACCGTTCCAAGGATTCCGACCATGACCAAAGCCGGGAACACCCGAGTGCGGAACAGCCCTTCAAAATAGAAGAGAAACACAAAGAGCATGATGAAGAGCACGACCGTCGATCGAAAGCCGCCCAGCATGCTCAGCGCCACCAGCCCCCAGAAAGCCCCCAGCCGGATCGGATGCGACAGGTCCAGCACGCCCCCCGCGCCATGCCGCACCAGCATCCAGAGCACCAGCGCGTTGGCCGCCAGCGAGACGCCCGTCAGGCGGTTCAGATAATCCTGCGTGGTCGCCTGCAAGCCCGCCAGCTCGGGATTGAAGAAATGATAGAGGACGTAGAACCGCGGACCGAGCATGTAGATGAAATCGCTCATGGCCGCCACGAGCGTCGACGCAAAGAACAGCCCGACCAGGAGCTGCGCTCGGGCGGGCGGCAGCCGGACCATCATCAGCGCATAGAATCCGATGATCGCCCCGAAGGTGGTGAAATAGCGGCGGGCGCCCCACAGGTCGCTCCCCAGGGCCTGCCCGATCAATCCGCCGGTCGCCAGCGCCGTCGCCAGCAGGACGGCGCCCAGGCAGAGGAGCGGACGCGTCAGCGAAGGCACGCGAACCATCTCGCGCTCCTTGTCCATGGTGTAGTTGAGCACCGAGAAGAAGAGGCTGATGAGCGCCGCAGGCACCCAAAACGGCTGCTGCCCGGGCAGGAAAAACGCCACCAGCATCGAGTTCCACGACAGCAGCAGCAGCTCGTGATGCCACCGCATCCAAAGGGGCAGGGTGATCACCATCATCACCGCCCCGACGAGCAGGATGTTCCGCGAGCTGAAGGGGTTGGCCATCACATACCCCAGCAGCAAGGCCAGGGGAATGCAGACCCCAAATATCACCAGCGATCGCGGCACCATGGCGCCTGATGTCATGACGCCAAACTACAGTATAGTTGCCCGTAGCGTGCAACCATTTTCTCCAGCGCGAATTCGTCGCGCGCCCGGGCCATGGCCCGCTGGCTCGCCGCCCATCGCGCCGCCGGATCCCTCACCAGCCGCGACAGGACTTCGACCGCAGCCGCCGTCGCCCCCGGATCCATCAGCCAGCCGGTCTCTCCGTCGGCGACAATCTCGGGCACGCCTCCCCGGCGGGAGGCCAGCACCGGCACCCCGCACGCGCCCGCCTCGATCAGGACCGTCGGCAGACAATCGAATTCCTGGGTCGGAAACACCAGCAGATCCAGCGACCGGAGAAACTCAAACCGCCGCTCCACCCATCCAATCCACCGCACCCGGCTCCACCAGGGCCTGCCCTGGTAGCGCTCTTGAATCGACGCCACCATGTTCCGGCCGTCATCGTCCTGAGCCGCACCACCGATCACCCACTCCCAGCCGCCCCCAACCTGCGCGGCCAAGCCATCCGCCAACTCGAACAGCCACGGCAGTCCCTTGAGCTCCGAAAAGACTCCCAGATACCCAATCCGGCACTCCCCTTCCCTGCGCGCCCCCGCCGATCCCGCCGGCCATGGCAGCCCGTTATGGATCACCGTCAGCCGCTCGCGCGGGTATCCCGCCTCGGCGCAAGCCTCGCGCAACGCGTGCGACACGCACACCACCCGGCTCAGCCCCCAGCCCGCGCAGCGCCGCATGAGCTGCTGGCGCCTCGGCGAATGATAGCGCGCGCGGGGGTGATCGTGGAGCGTGCCCACCGCCGGCCGCCGGATCCAGCGGCCCAGCAGCGATGCCAGCTCCCAGTCCCGAGCCGCCCAGGCGTGAATCGCGTCGAACCGTTGCCGGCGATGAGCCCGCCACAGGGCCATTAGCTGCTGCAGCAGACGGATTGGTCGCGCGTCTTCGTTGCCAGGAATCACCACGGCTCGCATGCTCGAAGGGACCAGCTCCGCCACGCGGCTATCGGATCCGATCGCCACCGTCCAATGGCTCCCCTGCGCTGCGGCGCTCCCGCCCAACAGATAACCCAACACCGTCTCGGCGCCGCCCAAGTAGCGGCATGTGTTATGGATCACCAGGATGTTCATGCGCGACTCGGGCGCCGGCCGCGCAGGCGGACCTGGAGCGAATGCCACCGATACAGAGCCCCCACCAGCTTCCAGAGCAGCCCCTGCCGCAGCCGAGCCGGCCGATCTCCCTCCAGCTCGCGATACCGATCCTCCGCCAGCCGCGATAGAGCCCGCAACGCCACCGCATCCAATCCCCGGAACAGCCTGGCGTTGTGGTTCTCCACCAGCCGCAGATCCCGGAACAGCCGCTTCAGGCGCTCCGAATTGACAGTCTTGAACGTGTTCTCGGGATGGATCCGGTAGGCCGACACCAAGGCATCGACGAACCCGATCGCACCCCGCGCCAGACCGCGCAAATAAAAGTCGCGGTCCTCGAAGCTCAGGCTGGCATCGTAGGGGCCGATCCCCCGCTCCGGATCGTACGCCGACCGCCGCACCATCAATGCGCCCCCCGGAACCCCCCAGCGCAGGATCAGCTCGCGCGCAATGAACCGCGCATCCAGCAGCGCCCGCTTGTTCGCCCGGGTCAGATGCTCGAGGGCGCTGGCGTGCACAGTCCGCCCCTCCTCATCGACCGCCACGGCATCGCCAAAAACTCCCAGCCATTCCGGATGCGCCCGCAGCGACCGCCATCGAACCTCAACCCCGCCCGGCAGCAGGAAATCGTCGCTGGCCAGTATGACAAACAGCTCGCCTCGGGCGAGCTCGGCCAGCCGGTTCAAGGCCCCGGGCAACCCCCGATTCGGCTCGCGATGCAACTGCACTGTCAACCCGGGCTCGCGGAGCCGGGCGGCCCAAGCCGCGGCCGCGCTCGATGAACCATCGGTCGATCCGTCATCCAGCACCACTCCCTCCAGCGGCCGATAGCCCGTCTCCCGAAGGCTCTCCAGGCATCGCCCGATAAACCGCTCATGGTTGTATAGCGGTATCAATACGCTGACCAGCGGCCGTTCCGACAGCGGGGGATCCGGCGCCGCAGCCTCCGTCTCATGCAATCCGTTGCCCATCAATCGCCCTCTCTCTCCTGGCCTTCAGCCGCCCTCTCCCCCGCGGTCGCGCGGGAGAGAGCAGCGCGAGGGCGCCTTCGGCTCATGGATTCAGCGAGCCGACCTTGGATCGCGAGGCCTTTCCATGGATCGTCAGGCCGGGCGGCCCGGTCCACTCGAGGCTCGAACCTCGGCCAGAAAAACGTCGTAATCCCGGATGTACTCCGCGGCATCGTACGGCTCCGACGCCAGGACGAGCAGCAGCGCGTCCGGCGAGTAGTGATACTGGGCGGCCCAGACCATCGGCGGCACCCACAACCCCAGCGTCGGGCGGTTCAACACCACCTCCGCCCTCCGCTCCCCGTCGTCCACCATCACCGTGCATGAGCCCTTCAGGCAAACCAGGAACTGATGCAGCCGCCGGTGCGCATGCTCGCCGCGGATCTTCTCGCTCTGGACATCGAACACAACGAAATACCGGCGCGGCGCGAACGGCAGATGGCGCTCGACCTCGGCGAAGGAGAGGCTGCCGCGCAGGTCCGCGACCAGCGGCAGCTCGAACTGCCGCACGCCGCGGACGTCCAGCTCGGCGCCCTGTCCGGCCGACGGCGTCGCCGGGGCCGCCGCCCCTCCCGGCGCCCGTTCCCTCCCGGTGACATAGCCCTTGATTCGAGCCGGGTTGCCCACCACCACCGCGTTGGCCGGAACATCCTTGGTCACCACCGCTCCCGCGCCAACCATCGCGTTGCGCCCGATCGTGATCCCCGCCAGAATCGTCGCGTTCGCCCCAATCGACGCCCCCGATCGCACCACGGTCGGCAGATAGGCCGGGGGATGCCGCCGGCTGCGCGGAAACCGGTCGTTCGTGAAGGTCGCGTTGGGCCCGACAAACACGTCGTCCTCGAGCACCACCGCATCCCACAACTGGACTCCGCACTTGATCGTCACCCGGTCCCCCACGGCCACGTCATTCTCGATGAACACATGGTCGCAGATGTTGCAGTCCTCGCCCACCCGCGCGCCCGGCAGCAGATGGGCGAACGCCCAGACCCGGGTTCGAGCCCCCACCTTCGCTCCGGGCTCGACCAGGGCTTGCGGATGAATGAACGGCGCCTCGCCCATGTCACCTCGCCCTGCCCGGCTGCCGCGGCCGCGCGTTGGCGCGCAGGTCGCCCGCGGCGTACTGGATGCCGTCCAGCAGGAACTGCATGACCGCCGGCTCCATGAACACGTTGCGTTCATGTCCCAGGCCGCAGAAAAACACGCGCCCTTTCTGCTCGCTCTTCACCCACGCAACCGCGAAATCCTTGTCGGCCCGCTTGACTCCCTTCTGGACGCCGCCCGTGGCAGGATCCGACAGGTCCAGCGTGAGCAGCACCCGCCGGTCCTCCCGGGTGTAAGGCTCCTTGAACTGGTAGATCTCATCCTTGAGCTTGAAGCCCTGCCCGCCAAAGGCCCGGTTCAGCGCGTGCTTCGGATCGTCCAGCTTGAACGCCCACGTCCCGTTGCCGCCCCACGGATGCCCGTCGAACACGCCGCCGAGCATCGCCGCCCCCTCCGGCCAGTCGTAAAAATTGTCGGTCGCGGCATGGATGCCGACCAGGCCTTTGCCGCCTCGGACGAAATCCAGCAGCGCCTGCCGGGCCTCGCTCGACAGCTTCAGCTGGGTGGTGTTGTTGAGGACCACCACGTCGTATTTGGCCAGGTTGTCGGGCGTAAACACCCCGTAATCCTCGGAGATATCCACGGCGAACGCCCCCGTCTTTTTGCCCATCGATTCGATGGCCCGGTTGCCCGCCACAATGCCGCCTCCATGAACAAATCCTTCGCACCGGTGAAACACCAGCAAACGGCGCGGCTGTTTGGGAGCCGCGGCAGCCTTCTCCGGAAGGGCGGCATCGATCCGGCCCAGCTCCGCCTCGCTCAAGACCGGCAGCGGCTTGCGCTCCGGCTGGGCGCCCTGCATCGGCAACACTCCGGCCGCCAGCAGAACCGCCGCGCCATACATCATCACACTGGTCTTCATATGCTCTTTAGTCTTCCCTGTTCTTGTTGATTCCACGCGCATTGCATTATGACTCGGCCCCGCCCAAATGCAATCCGGATCGTCCACTGCGGGCGCCGGGCAATGCCCGGGTTGCGGCGCGGCCCGATCACGGTTTGACCCGCAGACCCGCGGCGTTCGCCAGCATTGCCTGGCGCGCGTCATGGGTCAGGAAGTCGGTGGCTTGAAGCGCCAATGCGAGTCCGACGTGCAGCAGATCGATGCTGCGCACACCCAGCTTTTCGGTATGCGCGGCCGCCAGCTCCACCAATCGAAAATGTCAATGCTCCGATTCGAGGGATGCGGCCCAACATGAATGGCCGCTGATCCCTCGGTTTCTTGACCCAGGTCAATGAATCAGGCATCTTTGATTCCTAGTGTGATCCGCGACGCGCCGGCTGGCCGGCCGGGCATTGGCGTGCCCGGCGACGTTGGGGCTTGCGCCACAGAAACTCGATCAAGATTGGACACTTATGTTTTGTTATCAGTGCGAACAAACCTCGAAGGGCAAGGGCTGCACCGTGACCTCGGTCTGCGGCAAGGATGAAGCGACCGCCAATCTCCAGGACCTCCTGCTCTACGTCACCCAGGGCATTGCCCAATACGCGCATCGGGCCCGCGCCCTCGGCACGCGCGACCGCGCGATCGACGTGTTCGTTGTCGAGGCGTTGTTCACCACGGTAACGAACGTCAACTTCGATCCCCAGCGCGTCGCCCAGCGGATTCGGGACGGGGTGCGAATGCGGGATCAGGCGCGCCGCCTCTATGAGTCCGCGTGCCGCCAGGCCGGGCAGGCGCCCGAAAGCCTATCGGGCTCCGCCACCTGGGTTCCCTCCCCCACCTACGAAGGGCTTCTCGGCCAGTGCGATTCGGTCTCGATCCTCCGCCGGCGCGAGCAGCACGGCGAGGACATCTCCGGCCTCATGGAGCTGCTGACCTACGGCCTCAAAGGCGCCGCCGCCTACGCCGACCACGCGCTGGTCCTCGGCCATGAGTCCGACGCCGTGTTCGCGTTTTTCCATGAAGCGCTCGATTTTCTCACCCGGCCGAACCCGGCCGTGGATGCCCTGCTCGGGATGAACCTGCGCTGCGGCGAGGTCAACCTCAAGGTCATGGAGCTGCTTGATGCGGCCAACACCGGCGCCTACGGACACCCCGCCCCCACCCCCGTCCGCATCCACCCCGTCCGCGGCAAGGCCATCCTCGTTTCCGGTCACGACCTCAAGGACCTCGATGAGCTCCTCAAGCAGACCGCCGGCACCGGCATCCATGTCTACACCCACGGCGAGATGCTCCCCGCCCACGGCTACCCGAAGCTCAAGGCTTACCCGCACCTCGCCGGCAACTACGGCGGCGCCTGGCAGGATCAGGCCGACGAATTCGACGTGTTCCCTGGCGCCATCCTGATGACGACCAACTGCATCCAGAAACCGAGGCCAACCTACAAGGACCGGATCTTCACCTCCGGCCTGGTCGCCTGGCCCGGCGTCCGCCATATCGCCGACCGCAATTTCAAACCGGTCATCGATGCAGCCCTCCAGGCCCCTGGATTCGCCGAGGACGGCCCCGACCAGACCATTCTGGTCGGCTTTGGCCATCAGGCCGTCATGAGCGTCGCCGACAAGGTCATCGAGGCGGTCAAGTCCGGCGCCATCCGCCATTTCTTCCTGATCGGCGGCTGTGATGGAGCGCGTCCCGGCCGCGATTACTACACGGAACTGGCGGAATCGGTGCCATCGAACTGCGTGATCCTGACCCTGGCCTGCGGCAAATACCGGTTCAACAAGCGCGATTTCGGCGCCATCGGCGGCATCCCGCGCCTGCTCGACATCGGCCAGTGCAACGACGCCTACTCCGCCATCCAGATCGCCGTCGCACTCTCGAAGGCGTTCCAGTGCGGCGTCAACGACCTGCCCCTCTCGCTCGTGCTCTCCTGGTACGAACAGAAGGCCGTCGTCATCCTGCTCACCCTGCTCCACCTGGGCATCCGCAACATCCGGCTCGGCCCCACGCTGCCCGCGTTTGTCACCCCCAACGTGCTCCGCGTCCTGGTGGACAAGTTCAATCTCATGCCGGTCACAACACCCGAACAGGATCTGGCTGCGATTCTGAAGTAACCCTCCTCTCCCCGGCCCTCGCCTCCATGAAGCATGGAGGCGAGGGAGAAGTTAGGCTGTAAGCGCGCAGGGATCCCGGGCGCCGCCGGCTTTCTTCAAAGCCCGGAAACCGACGGCGCCGACACCATGGCGGGCCGCGCCGCAAGGAACGCTTCGGCGCGCCCCCGCGCTTCCTCGAGCGATGGGGCCGACCCGACCGCACATCGAAATGCATGGCCAAACTGGAAATTGGCGGCAAAGTATTTTGTGAACATCTGAATGCGGCGCAGGGCGGCTGCCGGCTCGAAATCTTCAAGCACGTAATCGTAAAGCCGGCGCCAGATGGCGGCTGGCTCAACCTCGATCGGCTGCTCCCACGCCGCGAACAGCCAGGGGCGCGCCACCGCCATCCGACCCATCATGATCCCGGCTGCCGGCTCGAGATGCCTCCCCCATTGGCGAACCGAGTCCGGCCCACCCAGATCCCCGTTCGCAATCACCGGCAGCCGCGTCAACGATGCCGCCCATGGGATCAGCTCGTGGCGCGCTCGACGCTTGAATTTCTCCTCGAAAAACCGCGGATGCAGGATCACAGCATCGATGCCCGATTCCGCCAATATCCGCATCCGCTCGGCGAACCGATCCTTCCAGTCCGGCCGTTGCCGGCCCAGGCGGATCTTGGCTGTCAGCACGCCCGGCCAATGACGGCGCATGCGCACGATCGTCTGCTCGAGCGCGACCAGGTCCTCGAACAGCGCGCTGCCCGATTTCCGGGATCGGATCTCTCGGGCGTGGCAGGCCAGATTGACATCGACCGCGGCAACCCCATGCTGCTCCATGCGATCAAGAACCCGCTCGATGGGATCGTCCGCTCGAACCATCAGCTGATGGAACACCATGCCTTCCACCGGACGCCACCGCAGCCAAGGCGATCGCCCAAAGTCCTCGCTCAACACCTGCCGGGCGGCAAGCATCTCGGTCCAAAAAGCCCCGCACCCCCCGATCTCCGCCGCCAGCCGGCGAAAGGCGCTATGGGTGTAGCCCGCCAGCGGCGCGCAAAATCGCGCCGGGCATAGCCGAACGCCCCCGATCAGAATCTGGCCCATAATCGGAAGTAATTTTTGCACAGAACCTTAGTCCCGAATCCGATAGAACATCGCCCTCGCCGCAGGCTCGATCGCTTGGGGATTGTCCTGCGCGGCGCTGATCGCCCACGGGCCATTCGGATCGGGGGCGTTCTCGAGCTGCCCAGAGCCGGCCCACGAAATCCGGACCTTGCCGCCCTCCATGATCGCTATGCCGAGATGTGCCGGGAGCGGCGGCGCCGAGGCAAGCATCAGCGCGTTGAGGTAGTAGCGGGTCTCGGCGGCGGCGCCCGCGGCGGGGATCCGCAGATGGATCAGGCCTTCCGGACCGGGGATGATCTCGGCGTAGCGCGCAACCTGCCCCGCCGCGCTGTTCTGGCCGTTGCGGATCCGCGCGGTCGCGCCTGCGGGTCCGGAGATGGCAACGCCCGGAGTGCTCCGGTTCGTGAATGAAGCCGCCCCCTCCAGCGTGACCGTTGTGAACCGATCGGCATAGCTGTCCCGATTCCCAAACAGCACGACTTCGTACCGCGCGCTGGGATCAAGTCCGGACAGCGCCAGCACGAGGTCCGTGGCCGCATAGCTCAGAACCCCCTGGCCATCCACCTTGCCCGCGAACACCCCAGCCGCGTCGGTGCCCGGATCCGCGGACCGGCCTTGCGTGGCATGCGTGCCTCCGTTCCACAGGCCGCCGGTGATCTGGAGATTCACGCCCGTCGGAAGGCCGCTTTCATAATCGAGCAGCTCGCCCCCCCCGCTGCCTCCACCGCCGCCATCGGCGGTCGTATGGACGGTGATCCGATCACTGATCTGGCTCGCAGCCCAGGACAGATCGTTGAAGGCGATGAACTCCCGCCGGTCGACCACTTCCAGCGCCACGTCGACCGCGGCGGCCGGCGAGCCCCCCGCGGATTCCGCAATCCGGATGCGCCCCCGGTGGATTCCAGAGCCAAGACCTGCGATCCGGAAATCGATCCGATGGGAGCGAATGTCCGTGCGGTTTTCCGAAGAGCCCTCGCCCGGCGCCACGATCATCCAATCCACATCGCTCGCAGCTCGATAATGGAGCATGCCCGTGCCGGCGTTGAACACTCGGAGGGTGGAGAAGAGATTCGTTGCGCTTGCCCGCGCCCGCACATCGAGCGCTTCCGGATCCAGCCCGATCTCGGGGGTCGGCGGCGCAACAACATGGATCGTGATGTCGATCGCCAGCGGGCCGTTGGGCGCCCCGGACCCGCTGTCGCGCAGCACGATCGGAACGGTGTATGCCCCCAGGCTCAGCCGGGCGGTATGGAACTCGAGGAATATGAGCTGTCGGTCGCCTGAGCCCGTCGAGATGCCGCTGGCGGGCGTCACCTCGACCAGCGGAGACGAGCTCTCGACGGCAAAGGCGAGCGTGCCCACCCCTCCATTCCAGACCTGAAAATCTTCCGGGAACGCATCTGTGCCGAGGAACGCGGTGACCGCCATGGATGTCCGATCGGAGGCAAGGAGGGGTGTGGTCGGCGGCTGCGGGCCCCGGCCGGGCGTGCCCTGAACGGCATCGCTGGCCTGCCAATGGAGCGGCTCGCTGCCGCACCCGTCCGGCACGACTCGCTCGAGCGAACGTCCCGCAAGCGCCGCCAGATCAGGCCATGGCGCCTGGCGGCAATACCTGACCCGGTCGGCTTCAAGGTAAGGCACGCGGCCCGCACCGTCGCCCGACGCCACCGGATCGCCCGGACGCTCGAGAACCAGTTCGCACACCTCGGGATCGATCGTTCCCCCCAACGCCAGGATCGGTACCTCGACGGGGACCTGATGCAGCAGCCGGAATTCCTCCGGCGTCGGACCGGATGCGGGCGCCAGCAGGAGAATCCCCCGGGCCGGCAGCCTCACGCCGGCGCCGAACTCGAAGCCGTTGAGCCTCCACGTGTGGGTTGGATGATTCGGATCGAACAACGCCACCTCTTCGTCCGTGAAATTGAGAAGCTCGAGGAAGAGAATTCCGCGGAGATCGTCCAGGATCTCGGCGATGACGACGGGCCCCACTGCCGGTGGCGCGTTCGACGCGCCAAGGGTCTGCATCGATTGCGGCGCAAACAACTCCTCGCCGGTGCTGAGGATGTGCCGCCCAAGGCTCATGCCCCTCGCCGTGGCCGAAAACTCGATGCCATCGCTGTAGCCAAGCGCCGGCGAGAACAAATACACCTCCTCGCCCAACGCATCGAGGGCGAAGGCCGATCCGAACTCGTTTTCTGCAACCCGGAGCGTCTCCCCCTCATAATGCCCTTGATAGACCGCGAGGAAGCCGCCGGGAGGAAGAACCGCGCCGCTGGGGAATGTCCATCGGCGGGGCTGGCTTCGGTCGTCTGTCAAGTGCCAGCCGCCCAGGTCGACGGGCTCGGCCGTGGGATTGTACAGCTCCACGGCGTCGGTTTGTGGAGGCTCGCTATGAGTCAGGATCTCATTGATGCGAATGCCCGGAATGGCCGGCTCGGGATCGTCCGAGCCGGGAGATCCGTTCGGCTGGGATGAGGCCCGCCAGAAAGCCGGATCTCTCGGAGAGAGAGCCCATGGCGTGCGAGCCGGCACCAGGGAATGGCCCAGACCGTCGCCCGCCGCCGGCCAGGGCGCGCTGTCATCGAATGCCGCTTCGAGAAAGACCCTCCCGAACCGGTCGCTCAGCCGCAAAATCTCGCCGCCGTTGTTCAAGGCGCCTTGATAGCGATCCGTGATTGCCAGCTGAGGATAGCGGTCGCGCAGGTTGTTTCGCTCCGGCGCCAGCAGGCGAAACCTGCCCGGCTCGAGCAACGTCCCCTCGGCGAACGCGCAGCGGATGCCGCTTGTGAAGACGACGCCGGACAGGTTCACCGGCGCCGCGCCGTTGTTCTTGATCTCGAGAAACTCGTAGCGGTCGCCGTCCAGCAACAGATCAGCCGCGGCGTTGGTCGGCCATTCGTCGGCCAGCGTCTGGTCCAGAAAAACGTCGCGGCCAGATACTCGTTCGACCGTGAACGAGCCGTTGTTGATCCCGTTGGAGGCGTCCGAGACAAGGATCAGATCCCCGGAGCCAAAGCCATTTCCGGGGGCGTTGGCCGCGAGCTGGATGACGCCGCGGCCTTCGTCGGCCCCGCCCGCGTTGGCCCGGAAGCGTGTGATCGGCCGGCGGCGGGCCAGCTCCGCCCCCGCCGGGTGATACATGATTTCCGAGATCTCGATCCGCGCCAGGGCCGCCGCATCGGCGCCGGGCTCGTGAAGCGACAGCACGTGCAAAGGACTCCACTCCGAGCCAAATCGGACGCGCGCCTTGAGAGTGGTCGTGGCGGTCAGATTGAGATAGGTGCCATTGCCCGCCTCGATGCCCTGCGGCACGCCTCCCTCGGCCCGCGGATCACGGCCGTCGTCGGTGTAGAACAGGACGCCGGTGCTGCCGTCCCGGGCGATTCGAACCTCGACGTGGTTGGTGAACGAAATCCAGGCGGCGGTGATCGGTTTGTCTTGCGCATCGAGAAAGAGCGGCGCTCGAGCATTGAGGCTCGGATAATAGCCGCGGTTGCGCAAATCGGCGATCATCCGGGCGGTGTTGCCCTCGAGCATACGGGCGACCTCATCCCGGGCCGGACGCCAATGATCGTCCCGGTTCAGCGGCGGCTGGTAGCCGGAGATGTCGGGCGTGTTCCGGCTGCTCGGCCCCTGGTCGCCCCACCGGGCCGATTCGCCAATCACAGCGCTCTCGATGAACCTTGCCAGCGTCAGCCAGCGCTCGATGTTCTTCGCGTCGGTAAACTCGCCGTCGTTGTAGCAATGCCGATAGAGCCGGTCCGCCAGCTCCATCCTGAATTCCGGATGCTTCTTGGCCGAGGCGAAAAGCAGGGGCTCGACATAGGTGTAGCCCGCCCCGCCCCGCCCGGCCCCGGACGGGGTATACGCATCCTCGTAATCCCAGACGAAGAACCGGACCGGACCCGCCGGGTTGCGGGAGTTGCCCCCATACCACTGCGGACCGTCCGCCGCCCCGCTCGCCCACGTGACGATCAGGTAATCAATGTAGGCGGCCGTGTCGATGTGCTCGCGGACGGCGGCATAGGCCGAAGCCGGATTGGCGACGATCGCCTGCGCTGCACTCAATCGAGTCCGGTCGCCATTGGGATCCCCGTTCCGCTGCTTGTAGCTGTCATAATGCTCGCCGTCCCCGCCGAAATAGATGGATTGGAAGCCGTGATCGGGACGCTCGACCGGATTGTAGAGCCCCCAGTAGAGGCCATTGAGGTAGAGATGGACAAACGTCCCGTGAGCATCCTGGCCCGGACCCGACAGCGCCAGATGGCTCGCCCGGGAATATTCGTCGCGCGTGTAAACGACCGTCTCACGAAGGTTCGGCCCCGGGCCGGGCCAGCTCTTGTTGTGGCCTGCCCGCAGGATGAGCCGGTTGTACTCGGCCGCGTCCGACTCCCGATTCAGAGGCGCGGTCTCGAACAGCGGATACCGGAGCCGGCCTGGCCCCCCGAACAGCGGCTGAAACATCAGCGTGAACGATTGCTTCGGATCGTAAAGCCCCTTGTCCCACCGCCCTCCCCCACCTTGGATCTTGATCCCGCCCCGCACCTGAAATCCCGCCAGCCCGGCAAAAGCCGGCGCCGGCGGATAGACCAGCTCGATCGAGCAGGGCTTCTCGAGCGCGTGATTGGCAAGGTTGTTGCCCCGGTGTATCCCGCCCGCGCCAAATAGGTCCTCCCAATCCATCACGATTGACAGGATGGGAATCGCCTGCAGCGCCGGGATGATCTCCGCAGCGTATCGCGGATCGTTCACAACGCGGGGATCCATCACGGTGTCCCAAAAGACGTCGTCCCCCGAAGGCGTCACGTTGCCTTGGGTTTTGACACGGTCCAGGAACAGATAGGACTGGGTATCGACATTGCTCGGATCATGCCCGGACGCCGTCGCACAGGCGCGCAGCACGACCCCGGGAGTGATCCACGGCCGCCGCCCTCCATAATAGCCGGCAGGATCGATCGTGACCTCGAATGGCGACGGACCGCTGAAGATCCTGGACGACGTCCGCGGATCGCTGCCGTCCAGGGTGCAGCGGATGCTCGCGCCCGGCGTATCGGAGGAAATCACCACAGCAAAAGGCGCATCGTAGAAACCTCGTTTCACGCTGAACCGGGTGTCCTTCACACGCGGCAAGGCCGGATTGTCGGCCGCGCGCACGGATGGGATGGCGGCGAGAAGCAGCGCCGCCCAGACCAGCACGGCACGGCACGCGCAGCCGCTAAGGGTCTGTGCAAAAATTAATTCCGATTTTGCTGGAGGGGATTGGGCGGGCTGGCAAGGCGCGACGAGCGAGCATACCCGCGCGGTCTGTGAGCGAGGAGCAACACAGCCAGCGCGCCCAAGCCCCCCAGCCCGCAGGGGCGGGGCGGCGCTCCCGCCAAAATCGGAAGTAATTTTTGCACAGACCCTAAGTGGAAGTTGTCGGACCATGCAGACATCGTGAATCATGGTGTGGCCCCGCAACTGCCGCCAAGACAAATCGTTCGTGGAAAAGCAGGTCGAGATCCACGCGGTCAATCGGAGGGCCTTTCCGGCGTTGTTAGGGCCGTTTTGTCAGCCGCAGTGAACTGCCTGTGGGCGGCAGGGTTTATGCATCCAGGCCAGCGCCGGGGGTTCGACGCAGGCGGTTTCGCTCATCGCCCGGGAACAAGGCTGGTTCGTTCCCATTGAATCCGAGGTTGCAGCCAGCGCGTTGACCCACGGCCTGACCGTGGCCACCGGCAACGAGCGCGACTTCGCCAAGGCGGGCGTGGCCGTCGTGAACCCGTTTTCTGAAATGAAGCCGCCGGGCGGCGCCAAGTGCCGCAACTTGTCCCAATGCGGGTAGTCAACAGAGGGCGTGCGCGACAGCTCCAGGATGGTGTTCAGACGCAGGGGATCCGTTTGCTTGCGGAGCAGCTCCGGTAACAGCGGCGGTCTTTGCGGCATGTTCATTGTCAAATTGTTACTAATTAATGGCAATTTAGTAGTTCGCTGCCAACGACCAAATTGGCAGGAGTTGGCAAGAGTGGTCTATCCTGCCGAGAGCGTGGGTCCAAATTCGCGCCGACGTCGTGGAGTGCGCCTGCCTGCCGGCAGGCAGGCCAGCCCCTGGCGCTTTGGGTGGCGGCAGGCGCAGGATAGCGGCAGAGGACTGCCGCACTCCAAGACGATTCGCGCAGGCGGGGCGAATCGAGCGCGCTGCCCGATTGTTGAATGCAAAAAGGATAGGGCGGGCTGTCCCAGCACGCCGCTTGATGGCTTTCCGCCAACAAACCTTCGCGCGCGGAACGTCTGCCCTGCCTTGCAGCTCACAAGGATCGAGGCCGGGCGCCATCGCCCGGCCTCGCGCAATTGTCACCGAACTTGAAAACCGATCCTACGGGATCCGAACCCGGTAGAACTTCGTGCCGGCTGGAGTCACCGGGTAGGGGCTGGCGGCGCCAGCCACCGGCGTCCATTCCGTCGCAGGCAGCGCATCCGCCGATTCGAGGGTTCCGCCGCCTTCCCAAGTGATGCTGATCTGCCCGTTGTCATTGACAATGGTCAGCTCCGGCTGGGCCGTGACTCCACTCGAGGCCTTCTGAGCCGCCTGGATCTCCGACAAGGTCAGCGCGAACGGGAAGAACCGGACCTCGTCGAGCAACCCGCGCAGGACGCGCGAGCTCGAGCCGGTGGCGGTGCGGGCCGCAACGGGCGGCGTGAAGTTGCCGACAACCAGCAGGTCGCCCGCATTTACGATGGCCCCCCGATCGTAGGTCTGCATCCCCGCCGAGTCGAGCGCAGCCGGGGTGCTCCCGTTGCCGAAGTAATACCCAACCTGGCCATCCCCGATGCCATCAGTCGGATCGTTGTAGGTGAACGCGAAGAATGTCCAGTTCGCAGCCGGCACTTCAGGGCCGATCGGGATCGCACCAGTCGCGCTGTAGGGACCCGTGTTGTCAGGATAATCCGGCGCGGTGTTGATGCCGGCGCGAAGCCGGCCATCCGCCACCACCACCAGATCGAATCCGCTGCGAGTTCCGCCGCCCGCCGCGTTGGGCCACGTGGTGATAATCCGGTTGCCGCCAGGGCCAATCGTGTTGTCTCGAAGGTTGATCCAGCCGGTCACGGTGAATGAACGCAGGCCGGTCGTCGCCGTCGCAACCGCCGACGGGAAATCCACCGCTCGATTGCCATCCGCCGAACCGATCGCGCCAAAATCGATCGATGCGACGTTGCCGGGCGGCGCGAAGTCGCCCTCAGGCAAGTTGGCGGAAAACGCCGGGAACCCGTTCTGCTGAACGAACGTCCCCTCGCCTCCGGCGATGCCGAGGTTGACCGTTGTGGTGCCGGCATTCTCATTAAATGGCAGCTCGATCAAGGCTTGGCCCTGGAGAGAGACCGCACCTGGCACACTCACATCCGCGATCGTGTTGCCCGCGAGGTCCTTCACCCCCGCCACCGAAAGGCTGAATGCGCTGGGCGCCGCCCCCGACAGATCGAGCCGTACCGATTGACCATCCGGCAGCAATGTCGCAGCCGTCACGGCCACCCCGGTTCCGTCGCCAACCTTGTAGTTCTCAAGCGCAGTCGCGCTGGCCGGCTCAACCAGTTCATCGAACCAGACCCGGATCGAAGCGCCATCCAGACTGGCCACGGAAACCACCGCCGGCAGGGTGCTGTCCACATAAACAAGGACCGGGGCCGACACGCCGCTCATGCCGGTGGTGTCGGTCGCCTTGGCGGTGATCGAGTATATGCCGGCCGGCAGGTTCGCCCACACAACGCTGTAGGGCGCCGTGGTGTCGGTCCCCAGATCGATGCTGCCCGCATCCGACACAGCCGTGAATTCGACTTGCGCGATGCCGCTGTCGGCATCCGTCACGTCGGCGGCGATCGTCGCGCTCTCACCCACCCGGAGGCCCGCCCCATCAGCCGGGCTCGTGATGGCAACGGCAGGCGGCATCTCGGGCGCGGCCTTCTGGATCGTTTGAATCTCCGAGAGCGTCATGGCATACGGGAAGAACTTCAGATCGTCCATCAAACCGCGCAGCACGCGCGAGTTCGCGCCGTCCGTGCGGGCCGCGACCGCCGTGACGAAGTTGCCGACGGTGCATCCGAGACCGGGATCCACGATCGCGCCTCGGTCGTAGATCTGGACGCCATCGGTCCCGACGCCGATGTCAAGCGCAGCCGGCGCCTAGCCGTTCCCGAAGTAATACCGGATCTCGCCGTCATTCATCGCCTCCGACTTGGCATCGTAGGTCACGGCGAAGAAGACCCAGTTATCGACCGGGGCGGTGCCGTCTCCGGCAGAGGTGAAGGCGTTATTCGAGCTGTAAGGGCCCTGGACATCCTGGTCGGGCGCGGCATTGACGCCGATCCGAAGGCGCGCCCCCGTGGGCGAGGCCGAGCTGTTGGCGACCTGGACGATGTCGAACCCGCGCTGCCGGCCTGAGCCCAGGGTCGCAGTGCTGCCGCCAGGATAGCAGCTGATGATCCGGTTGCCGCCGGAACCAATGGTCGTGCTGCGGAGGTTGATCCACCCGCTGACGGTGAACGCGCGAAGGCCGGTCGTCGGCGCAGTCGTCGCCGCCGGGAAATCGATCGCACGCCCGCCATCGTTGGTGGTTGCGATCACGTTGAAATCGACGGACGCCAGGTTGGCGGGAGGCGCGTAGGGACCCGCCGCGACATTGTCCGAAAAGGCCGGGAATCCCGTCTTCTGCACAAAAGTTCCCGCGCCATCGCTGGTTCCCAGGTTGCGCGTGCTGGTCCCCGCCGCTTCGCTGAATGGCAGGTCGATGATCGCGCCGCGTCGCGCCGACACGTAGGCCGTGATCGGCGCCGCTGGGAACGCGTTGCCGGCCATGTCCTGGAGGTTGCTGATCGCCAGCTGGAACTGGCCCGTGATCGGCGCTGACAGCAGCAGCTCGACCGACGTGCCGCCCGGCTGCAGGGTGGCCTGGCTCACGGCGATGCCCGGATGGGACGTCAGCTGGTAGTTCGATGCCGTCTCCGCAGCCGCCTGGCGCACCGCCTCCGTGAAGGCGATCTTCACCGCCTGCCCGTCCAGGCTGCCCACGAACACCGCCGCCGGCGCATGCGTGTCCACAACCACTTGAATCGCGCTGGACAGCGCGGTCATGCCCGCGTTGTCGGTGGCCTCGGCCACCAGCGTGTACGTGCCGTCGGCCGCCGGCGTCCAGCTCAGGCTATACGGCGCGCTGGCAATCTCGCCCAGAACCGTCGACGCCGATCCCAGCGTGGCCGTGAATTTGACCTTTGCCACCTGGCCGTCCGCATCGGACGCGCTCGCCGCCACCGTCACCGCGCCTCCGGTCGAGACCGATCCGTCCGCGGGCGCCGTGAAGGACACCGCAGGCGGCAGGGCCACCTGGGTGGCGGGAACGAGCATGACGTAGTTCAAGGAAAGGTTGTTGTTCGCGGTCAGCGGCGTCAGCCGCAGTGTCTGCAGGCCTGATAGTTGAGCCGTCGCCTCAAATTGCCCGGAGGCATCCCCCAGGGGAACGAATTGATAATCGCTGTTCCCGGCTGGCAAGTGGAAGATCCCCATGAACACCGTCGATTGCCCCGGCTGGGTGATGTTGCCCGTCACGCGATCCAGCCGCACTCTCTGGGCCGTGCTGCTCTGCGCCCGCAGGTAGATCTTGGAGTTGCCGCCCGAAAACGAGCGCGTGTAATTCAGCCATTCGTTGGCCGCCACATTCACCACATGATAATCGTCCATCGCCGCGTCGATGTACTTCTGGCGCAGGAAATCCTGCGTCCGAATCGTCTGCGGCAAGCCGGCGCCCGCAGGCCGGCGCCATTCGGTGCTGCCCGTCCCCGGACGCGTGCCCGAATTCAGATCGTTGAAATCCACTCCCTGCACTCCCAGCACGCCCCCCCGATCCACATACGAGTTCGGATCCACCCAGCTCACCACCGGATTGAGGATGTACTGCCCGCCGTCGAAGTTCCAATCCTCCGCCTCGAAGGTGTAGTTCGAATCCAGCATGGTCTCAAATTTCGTCCGGATAAAGGCAACCCCCGTCGTGTTGGATACCGTGATGCGGGCGTCATACAGGCGGTTCGCCTCCAGGCCCGTCCATGACACGTTCCGAGCCAGCGGATCGCCCGTGATCGACAGTTGCGAGCTGATGTCCGTCCCGTTCAATACCACCGAGATCCCCTCGGCCATGATCGGTTGCGTCGAGGCCGCCGCGAACTGAATGCCCTGCGCCGCCGGGTGGAACGCCGTGTTCGGCGCCGGAACCACGCCGGAGATCTTCGGAGGCAGCGGAGACGGGTTGGACTGCTGCACCGCCTGGATCGCCGCCAGATCGAGCGCCGTGTCGAAGAACCGGATCTCGTCCAACAATCCGCGCAGCACCCGGGAGTTGGCGGTGTCGTTCCGCGCCGTAGCCAGCGCGGAAGAGGTGCTGAAATTCCCGATCGTGCATCCGATGCCCGGATCGACAATGGGACCGCGATCGTAGGTCTGAACCCCGCTCGAGCCAACTCCAGTATCCAGCGCCGCCAGGGCGTTGGCGCTGCCAAAATAATACCGCACCTGGCCGTCATTCGAGGCGTCGGTCCGAGCATCGTACGTCACCGCGAAGAAGACCCAGTTGTTCGCCGGTGTCGAGCCATCGCCCACCGCCGTGAGCTTGTTGTTCGAGCTGTACGGCCCTGTGACGTCCTGGTCGGGAGCGGCATTGACGCCGAGCCGCAGCCGGGCGCCGGTCGCCGAGGCGCTGCTGTTGGCCACCTGGACCAGATCGAACCCGCGCTGCCGGTCGGTGCCGAGCGTCCCGGTGCTCCCGCCTACATAACAACTGATGATTCGATTGCCGCCTGACCCGATGGTGGTGCTCTGGAGGTTGATCCAGCCCGTAATGGTGAAGGCGCGCAGACCGGAGGCCGGCGCGGTCGTCACCGGCGGAAAATCGATCGCCCGGCCGCCCTCGCCCGCTGAGATCGATCCAAAATCGATCGACGAGACGTTGCCGGCAGGCGCATAGGGCCCCGCGGGCACGTTCGGCGAAAAGTCAGGGTAAATGCCCTGCTGGACCCATACCCCGCTCCCGCCGGAATAGCCCCGGTTCTCCGCAGTGCCCCACACGTCGCCGTCAAATGGCACATCGATCACCGCACCGCCCCGGGCGGTCATGCCCAGCATCCCTGCCCCCAGCCAAAGGCAGGCTGCAAGAACCAAGCTCGAACGATCGCCGGCGCCGAGAAACCGCTCGCGCCGCAAGTGGAGGTTTTTCATGATTGATAGGGATTCAGTTTGACGTTCTCGATAACCGAGTCGGCGCTGCGGCATGGCCGCGGCCTCTCACATGTCCACTGCAGGAAACCACATCACTTCACCACAAACGACGCAATGTGGTTGGTAAACCACCCGTGATCGTTGATCCCGGCATTCGGCATCCACGAAATATCGTTCGGGATCACCACGCCCCCACCTACGCGCACGGTCGCGCAATCGCTGTCCCTGAACTTCTTGATCTCCGAGTGCCCGTCCGCAAAGGCAAATCCTGCCGCATTCCCATGCCGCCCCGAAGGCGCGTCCAGCCACCGCCGATCATACCGGCGCAGATCGAGGAACGGGAAGAAGTGCGAATCGTTGATGCTGTTCTCGTGCTCGTCGATCAGGGTGTAGATCGCCGAGGGGCCCGGATGCGTCAGGGACGACATCTTCGGCGCCGTCTTGTAAACCGCCTTGTGGTCCAGCACCCACGAGGTCTGGGTGTCCCCGATGAAGGCGTTCATGGCGTAGCTCCGGTTCCGCAACACGATCTTCCCCTGGTAGCTCAGCCCCGATCGATCCGCCGGGCAATGAAACACCTTCTTGTTGGACAAATACCGGTAGGTCGGGCTCTGGACCAATCGATCCTCGTTGATGGCATCCGGCGTCGTCACCACCGACCCCTCGCACCACGCCGGCGCAATGCTCGATACCCGCGGCCCCAGCGCAATGTCGTTGTTGTCCAGCGCATACATGATGTGCGCGTGACCCAGCTGCTTGGCATTGTTCATGCAATAAAGCCCCTGGGCCTTTAGCTTGGCCTTGCCCAGCGCCGGCAGCAGCATGCCCGCCAATATCGCAATAATCGCAATGACCACTAACAGCTCGATCAGGGTGAATCCACCAACCCTCCGCCGCCAAGCCGAATGGTCCAATTTGCCCCGAGTCCGAACCACCGCATCGGCAGCCGGGTTCCTGATCGTCCCATCAGAATCCATTTGCAGCATCATGGTAGTAACAGCCTTGCTTTCGACCGGCAGCTTAGCCGCTCGGGCCGGCCAAATCTTCCGCAATTTCACCCAGTTATAGTCATTTTCTAAGATAGCATTGTTTGTTGAACCGCCAAGCCGATCTGGCAAGAAAAGCGATTTTCAATGCTGGCTTTATCGTTATTGCAATCAATTCTCCTTGTCTCGCGTCTGCCTTGACTCGCTCGAAAAAGATTCGCTTATGACTCGCCAGTGTCCAAATCTGTCATTATCCTAAGGTTATGCGTCGATTCGACCATGCGCGGCCCGATTTCATGCCCTACGGGTTCACTTGCGAACGCTGGATGCCCACGCGGATGACTCGGCCCGACCGGCACAACGAAATCGAGGTCAACCTGCTCCGAACGGGATCTCTAATCTATCTGTTAGGCGGCCACAAGGTCATCATCGAGGCCGGACGGCTCTTCCTCTTCTGGGCGGCGATTCCTCACCAGGTGATCGACAGCGAGAACAATCCCGAATACTACGCGGCCACGCTCCCTCTGGTCTGGTTCCTCCAGTGCCGATTCCCGGAAAACCTGACCCACCCGCTCCTGCAAGGCCAATTGGTCAACGATCCCAATCCAAACCCAAACCGCGCCGACCTCTCGTCGATGGAGCAGTGGGCCAAGGACCTGTCCAGCGGGGAGCCCGACCGCGAACGCGCATCGCTTCTCGAGATCCAGGCTCGCCTGCTGCGGTTGGCGCTCGACCTGCCCGACCCGGGCACCAGCTCGCCCGCCAACCGAAAACCCGGCCCGCCCTCCCGAGCGATCGGGCTGAACAAAGCCGAACAAATGGCCGCCTACATCGCCCGCCATTACACCCAGCACATCCGGATCGAAGACATCAGCCGCTCGGTCAGGCTGCATCCCAACTACGCCATGGCCCTCTTCCATAGCACATTCGGCATCACCCTGGTCGATTTCGTCACCCAATGCCGTCTCTCCCACGCCCAGGGCCGGCTCGTCACCAGCGACGATACCGTCCTCGACTGCGCTCTGGATGCCGGCTTCGGCTCCATCAACCGCTTCAATCAAGTCTTCAAGAAATCCTGCGGCTGCACCCCGCGCCAATACCGCCAAACCCACCAGATCACCCCCGATACTAGCCCCCGGCACGTAGTGTAGACAGAGCGTCAGAAATCCATAGCGCCGGGTCAGGCCTGCCTGCGCCGCCGCGGCAGGCAGGCCTCACGCGGCGTGAAAGAAGATCAAGGGATCGGCGCGACCCGCACCGTATGCTCGACCGGCACGATGGCCCGCCGCACTGCAGCGTCGAGCTCCGCCTGCCGGACTAGCAGCCGCTGCCGGACCGCGCGAAATGCCTCGGCCAGCTCGGGACTGCTCTCGGTCTCCTGGGCAAACTGCCGGAACTGCGTCACCATGCTCTTGATCATGGCGGTCTCGAACCTCTGCTTCGCGCTGACCGCCTCGATCACCCGCCGGAAGGCGCCGTCGAAGGGCGTCGAGCCGAACTCGGCCGCCAGGTTGACGCCTCTCTCGAGCTGGGCGCGGGAGAACTCGCGGCTCTCATCGCCCCAGGTCACCCGGGCCCGAGCTGCCTCCAGACCGCTCACTTTCAACATGAACCGGTTCAGCTCGGCGTCGAAGGGCACGAACGGCGCGATGCTCCGCGTGCCGCCCGACGATTTCGCGTCGCCATCGTGGCAGAATGGATACCGCACGCTCTCGAACGTGGCCTGGCCGGCCGAGGCGCTCACCACGCGATGCCCTGTCGATCCGATCGCCCTTCCCTTCATGTCAAGGGCCAGATCCGCTATTTGCCCGTCACATCCCAGCGCCCGCAGAAATGCATACGCCATGATCAAATGCCCGTTGGGCCCCGGGTGAAAACCGTCCCGGCCGCACACGTCGTAATCCTGGCCCAGCGCAGCCTTGGCCTTCGCCATCGCATCGATCATCGGCTGGTGCACGTCGGCAAACACCAGGCCAAGCTCGGATGCCAGCCGCCGGTTGATGTTGCCCAGCTCTGCGAGGTTCGCGTTGTAGCCTTCCGCTCCCGATAACGGAGCGAAGTTCTGCCTCGCGAAGTATCGGGTGTCCACTGCCCCAGGCGATCCGAGCACGATCCGCTGCACCCCTATCTTTTCGAGCCCGGCCGCCACCTTGCGCATGTTCGCCTCATACGGCCGCCCGATCGCCTCGCTGAAGGGACGGTATTGGCCGTCGTTCATGCCATAGCACGTTGTGGCCACTGTCGGATTGAACCCCGCCAAGTCGTTCTCGAGCCGGCCGGCGAATCCTCCCGCTGTCTCCCCGCTCCACCCATACTGAAAGACCCGGACATCGAGCCGGCTGGCGCACGCCAGCAGGTAGCCCTCCATGTATCGAGTGTATATCCTTTGCTCGGTGATCGAGTCGCCGATAATCGCCAGACGCGCCCCCGGCGGCATCGGCTCCGCTCCGCAAAGACTGAATGTATGAAGGGCAGCCACCATCCCGGCCGCCCACACCAACCGCGCCATGGCATGTTTCATGCCGATAGCTTGACCGGTCCCGCGCCAAACGTCACGAAAAGTTTGCCCCCCGCCGCGGCTTCGGAAATCCAAGGCGCCCCGGATTTCACTTCGCCCGGCCCGCAGCGGGCCTCGCTCGAGGCGCCGGCCGGTCCCGCAGCGGCCATAGCGGATCTTCCCGATGCGCCTGGGACATGAGGGACGCGGCGCGATCCACCAGCTCGGGCTTCTCGGAGGCCAGGTTGCGGGTCTCGCCGGCGTCGATCCGAAGGTCATAGAGCTCGATCGGCGCCGACGGCCCGTTCTTCACGGCCTTCCAGTCGCCAAACCGGACCGCCTGCAGGGATGCGCTCTCGTGCAGCTCCCAGTAAAAATACTCCCGCTGCGGAGCGGGGCCGCCTTCGAGCATCCGCACCAGCGAATAGCCGTCAGGCTTGAATCCGGCCGGGATCGATCCGCCCGCCAGCTCGACTGCGGTCGGCAGGAAATCCCAGAACGCCCATGGCTGGTCGGAGACGCGCCCGGCGGGCACCCGGCCCGGCCAGCGCGCGATCGCCGCCTGCCGCAGCCCGCCTTCATACAGCTCCCGTTTGAATCCCCGCAATCCGTTCGACGCCTGCTCGAAGAGACGTCCCATCGGCGTTCCCGGCGCGAACGAAGACCCGTTGTCGCCCGCGACGATCACAAGCGTCCTTTCGTCCAAACCCAGCTCCTTGATCAGCCCCAGCAACTGCCCGACGTCCCGATCCAGCCGCGTCACCTGCGCCGCATACGCCTTTTGGGTCGGCGTCCAATTCTCCTTCGCGTAGAGGCCGACATCATCGATCTCCTGCCGGCCATGAGGCAGCGTGATTGCATAGAAGAGGAAGAACGGCCGCGACCGGTTCGCCCTCACCCAGTCCAGCGCATCCTTCTGAATCAGATCTTGCGCATAGATCTTGCCCACGCCTTGGCCATCGTTGCCGGGAAGCTCGAACCGCTGGCCGTCTCTATACAGGTAGGCTGGAAAATAGGAGTGGGCATGGCGCTGGCAATTGTATCCGAAAAAGTGGTCAAACCCCTTCTTCAGCGGGCTGCCCGTTGTGTCGAACATGCCCATCCCCCACTTGCCCACGCACGCGGTCGCATACCCCGACCCCTTCAGCACCTGGGCCACTGTGATCGTTTCCGTCGGCAGCGGCATCTGCCCTTCCGGCTGGATCTCGCGGTTGGCGCGGATAGGGCAATGCCCGCTGTGCAGCCCCGTCATCAGCGACGCCCGGGACGGCGCGCACACAGTGGTGCCGCAGTAGGCCTGCGTAAATCGCATGCCCTCCGCCGCCATCCGGTCCAGGTTCGGCGTCCGGATCAGCTTCTGCCCGTAGCACCCCACGTCCCCCTGAGCCAGGTCATCCGACAACACGAAGATCAGATTCGGAGGAGCCGGAACCGCCTCATAGACGCTCAGACACAGCGCCATCGCCACCCATCCAAGCCAGGATTTCATGAAATCATCATGGAGCCGCTCTTGCCAAATGCAACCGGAAACAGGCCGCGCGCTCGCCCGCGCCCGCGAACCTTCGGTGTGCGAACCTCCCGGCCCGGCGCCGCGGACGCAAATGGCTATGGATTTCTGGGCGCCGTCTCCTCTTGCCGATCGCGAAACCAGCGCACGAACCGGGGAATGCCGTCCTGGATCCGGACCTTCGGATCGTAGCCCAGCCGCTCCCGGGCCTTGCGGATGTCCGCATGCGTGATCGGCACATCCCCGGCCCGGGCCGGCAATCGATCGATCCGCGCCGGCTCCCCCATCGACGCCTCCAACAGGCGGATCAGCTCCTCCAGGCTCACGGTCTGGGACTCGCCCAGGTTGATGATCTCGAAACCGAAATCCTGCCGCGTGCAGGCCAGCACGCCCTGCAGGATGTCGTCGATGTAGGTGTAGTCTCTCCGCGATGACCCATCCCCAAAAACCGGGATCGGCCGCCCGGCCGCCATCAGGCGCGCAAACTTGTGAATCGCCAGATCCGGCCGCTGCCGCGGCCCATACACCGTGAAAAAGCGCAGCATCACGATGTCCAGGCCGTAGATGTGGTGATAGACGTGCCCCAGCGCCTCCGTCGCCAGCTTGCTCGCCGCATAGGGCGAGATCGCGTGAAACACCGGATCCGACTCCGCAAACGGCACCTTGGCGTTCACGCCGTACACCGACGAGGAGGACGCCATCACCAGCTTGCCGACGCCGTAGCGCCGCGCCGCCTCGAGGACGTGCACGGTGCCCTCCACGTTCACCCGCTGATACAGCGCCGGCTCCTCGATGCTCGGCCGCACACCCGCCCTCGCCGCCAGATGGATCACCTGGTCAAATTTCGCCCCCCGAAATACCGACTCCACCATGGCCGGATCTGTGATGTCCCCCTGCGCAAAACTGAATGCGTCCCCGTGCGCCTGCAGCTCCGCCACGTTCCGCCGCTTCAGCGCCGGATCGTAAAACGGATTCAGATCGTCCAGCGCCCACACTCGACTCCCTTCCTGCAGCAGCCTCTCGCAGACATGCGACCCGATAAATCCCGCCCCGCCTGTGACCAGGTAGTTCATGCCACTCATCTACCACGAGCCGACGCCGCCAGGCCAGCCGATTCCCGCGCCCGGCTCCCCACAATTGAATTGATCCGCCCGCGCGTCCTGTGCTAATCCAAGGCCCGTTTCTCTCGGCGCCGGCATACCAGAGGATAACGGGTGCAATCCGCGCGTCTTTCGATGGATCGGATGTCCCGACCGGTTCCGCCGCCCATGAGACAAGCATATCGTCCTGGGACCACCATGGATTGGAATATACAGTCGCGATCGCATGTCTGTCAGTCGTGCGGACACCGGTTCACCGACCGGCAGACCTACTTCACCCTGCTGCTCCTGCGCCGGACCGATCTCGAGCGGCTCGATGTCTGCCCCGCCTGCTGGGAGGCCCAGCACGCCCAGGGCGCCCACGACCGCAAAGGCTTCGTCTCCTTCTGGCAGGGAACCTACAACGCTCCCCCCCCCGCCCCGCCCGACCCCATCCAAAAGGACTCTGCTGAATCCCTCCTCCGCAAGCTGATCGAACGGCAGGATCCGCGCTACCTGGCCGTGGGCTTCATCCTGGCCGTCATGCTCGAACGTAAGCGCATCCTCAAAGTCCATTCCCAGAGCTTCGAGGCCGGCCAGCGCCTGTTCGTCTACGAGCACGCCCGCACCGGCGAGACCTTCACCATCCGCGACCCCGACCTCCACATCAACGAGCTCGAGGCCGTCCAGCGCGATGTCGCCCGCCTCCTCGAGCATGGACTCGACCCGGCCCCCTTCGAGATTCCCGCCGCCTCCGACGGACCGCCTCGGGCCGCCCAACCCGATCCCGCCGCCCCCCCCAAACCCGCCCCCGAGCCCGCCCCTGCCAACCCAGACCAGCCCGCCGAATCCTGATATGCTCGAGGAACTGACCCGCCGCTTGCAGTACGATTTCCGGAACCCGGACCTGCTCCGTCTGGCCCTCACACATCCATCCGCCGCCGCGGGCGAACCCCAGCCCGTCCCCAGCAATCAGCGGCTCGAATTCCTCGGCGATTCTGTCCTCCAGCTGGTGATCTCGCGCGAGCTCTACGACAAATACCCCGGCGTTGACGAAGGCGCTCTCACCAAGGCCCGCGCGCGGATGGTCAACCGCCGGACGCTGGCCGACCAGGCCCGCCGCCTCGATCTGGGCCGGTTCCTTACGCTGAGCCGCGCCGAGCAGATCAACGGCGGAGCCGATCGCCCCTCCTCCCTCGCCGATGCCTTCGAAGCCTTGGTCGGCGCCATCTTCCTCGATGGCGGATTCGCCGTCGTCCAGCAGTTCATCCTCGGCCAGTTCCACAATGCCTTCGGCGAGTCCAAGGTCATTCCCAACCTCGACAACCCCAAAGGCGAGCTCCAGGAGATCCTCCAGTCGCGGTCCGCCGAGCCTCCCGTCTACTCAGTAGCCTCCACCACCGGCCCGGACCACCAGCGCGTCTACGAGTGCACCGTCCATCACCAGGGCGCCGAGCTGGGCCGAGGCGTGGGCGGCAGCAAAAAAGCCGCCGAAGAACACGCCGCCCGCGCCGCTCTCCAAACCCTCCGGCAAAATCCCGCTTGATTTGCCCTCCCGCCTGCCTACCTTGCCCGAATGTCGTCTGCTCCGACGCCCAACCCGATCCGCGCCACCCGCCCGACTCCGGACGGGATCCATCCCCATAGCGCGCCAAACCTCTCTGCCCTGCCTGTGCTTGATAGCGAGTTCGCCCATCGCCACATCGGCCCGCGCCCGACCGACCTCGAGAACATGCTCGCCCGGATCGGAATCGAAAGCCTCGACGCCATGGCCGATGCCGCCGTGCCATCCTCGATCCGGCGCCGCCAGCCCCTCGACTTGCCGCCGCCCCAAAGCGAGCAGGCCGCCCTCGAGCGCCTCCGTGCCATCGCCGCCCGGAACCAGGTCTGGCGATCCTACCTGGGCCAGGGCTACGCCGATTGTCTCACCCCGCCCGTGATCCAGCGCCACATCCTCGAAAACCCTGCCTGGTACACGCCCTACACCCCCTACCAGGCCGAGATCGCCCAAGGCCGCCTCGAGGCACTCCTCACCTTCCAGACCATGATCTGCGACCTCACCGGCCTCGATATCGCCAATGCCTCCCTCCTGGATGAGGCGACTGCCGCCGCCGAAGCCATGGCCATGTGCCATCACCTCCGCCCCCGCCCCGATGCCCGCCGCTTCCTCGTCGCCGCCGATTGCCACCCCCAAACCATCGATGTCATCCAAACCCGCGCCCGCCCCCAGGGCATCCAGGTCCATGTCACTCCCCATCTCTCTTCCGACATCGATCCCGCCACATTCGCCATCCTCGTCCAATACCCCGCCACCGACGGCGCCCTCCCCGACTACGCCCCTCTCGCCGCTCAAGCCCGCCAATCCGGCGCGCGCATCATCGCCGCCACCGATCCCCTCAGCCTCGCCCTCCTCCGCCCGCCCGGCGAATGGGGCGCCGATATCGCCGTCGGCAACACCCAGCGATTCGGTCTCCCCCTCGGCTACGGCGGACCCCATGCGGCCTTCTTCGCCACCCGCGATTCGCTGAAACGATACATGCCCGGCCGCCTCGTCGGCGTCTCCCGCGACGCCCGCGGCCGGCCCGCCCTCCGGCTCGCCCTCCAAACCCGTGAACAGCACATCCGCCGCGAAAAAGCCACCAGCAACATCTGCACCGCCCAGGTCCTCCTCGCCGTCATCGCCGCCACCTACGCCCTCTACCACGGCCCCGATGGCCTCCGCCGCATCGCCGGCCGCATCCATGAGCTCGCCTGCTCGCTCGCCGCCAGCCTCCAGCGGCTCGGGCATCGCCTCTGCTATCCCGCCTTCTTCGACACGCTCCGCCTCCGGATCCAGAACGGCTCGCCCGAACATGTCCGCGATGCCGCCGCCGCCCGCCATATCAACCTCCGCTGGTTCCCCGATTCGACCGTCGGCATCACTCTCGATGAGACCACCACCGCCGCCGATCTCGCCGATCTCGAACAGATCTTCCAAACGAACGGCACCCCCGATTCGGCCGGCGTCCGCTCGGCCCCCCCCGCCGCCACCACCATCCCCGACTCGCTGGCCCGAACCACCCCCTTCCTCGCCCATCCCATCTTCCACCGCTATCGTTCGGAGACCGAGCTCATGCGCTACCTGCGCCGCCTCGAATCCCGGGACCTGTCGCTGACAACGTCCATGATCCCCCTGGGCTCCTGCACGATGAAGCTCAACGCCGCCGCCGAGATGCTCCCCATCACCTGGACCGAATTCGCCCGGCTCCACCCCTTTGCCCCCCCCTCCCAGGCGGCCGGATACCGGATCCTGTTCGCCGACATCGAACGATGGCTGGGTGAAATCACCGGCCTGCCCGCCGTCTCCCTCCAGCCCAACGCCGGTTCCCAGGGCGAATACGCCGGCCTTACCGTCATCCGCCGCTGGCACGAAAGCCGCGGCGACCTCCCGCGCAACATCTGCCTCATACCCGCCTCCGCCCACGGCACCAACCCCGCCAGCGCCGCAATGGCCGGCTTCCAGGTCGTCCCTGTCGCCTGCGACCCCCAAGGCAACACCGATGTCGATGACCTCCGGCGCAAAGCCGACCAGTCCGCCGGACGCCTCGCCGCCCTCATGATCACCTACCCGTCAACCCACGGCGTCTTCGAGGAGCGCATCCGGGAAATCTGCTCGGTCGTCCATGAGCACGGCGGCCTCGTCTACCTCGACGGCGCCAACATGAATGCCCAGGTCGGCCTCTGCCGCCCCGCCGACCTCGGCGCCGACGTCTGCCACCTCAACCTCCATAAGACATTCGCCATCCCCCACGGCGGAGGCGGACCCGGCGCAGGCCCCATCTGCGCCGCCGCATCCCTCGCCCCGTTCCTGCCCGGCCACGCGGTCATCCGCGACACCCCCGGCGGATCCAACGGCGCCGTCGCTGCCGCCCCCTGGGGCAGCGCCAGCATCCTCCCCATCACCTGGATGTATATCGCCCTCCTGGGCGCCCCCGGCCTCCGGCGCGCCTCCCAAATCGCCATCCTCAATGCCAATTACATCGCCCGCCGCCTGGGCCACTGCTTCCCCGTCCTTTACCAGGGCGCCCAAGGCTGGGTCGCCCACGAATGCATCCTCGACCTACGCTCGTTCAAATCCGTCACGGTCGAGGACCTCGCCAAGCGCCTGATGGATTATGGATTCCACGCCCCCACCATCTCCTGGCCTGTCCCCGGCACGCTCATGATCGAGCCCACCGAGTCCGAATCCCTCCCCGAGCTGGACCGGTTCTGCGATGCCATGATCGCCATCCACGCCGAAATCCTGGCCGTCGAACACGGCAAGGCCGATCCCGTCCTAAACCCCCTCAAACAGGCGCCCCACCCGGCGGAAACAGTCTCCGCCAACCGCTGGGATCGTCCCTACACCCGCGAGCAGGCCGCTTACCCCGTCCCCTCCCTCCGCGACTTCAAGTTCTGGCCCGCCGTCGCCCGCGTCGACAATGTCTACGGCGACCGCAACCCGGTCTGGACCTGGGCCGGCTTCGAGCCGCAACCTGCCTAGCAAAACTCCCGGGGATCGGTGATCCGGCCCGTCAGCGCACTGGCCCCCACCGTGGCCGGCGATGCCAGATACACCTGGGATTCCAGGTGCCCCATCCGGCCCGGAAAATTCCGGTTGGTGGCGCTGATGCATTTCAAGGGCTCGTTCATCCGGCCGAACGTGTCCACGGGCCCGCCCAGACATGCTGCGCAGCCCGCGTTCTCGGTCATCCGCACCCCCGCATCCTCGAGGATCTGCCAGACGGTCTTGTCCCCCCAGCGGGTGGTTTGCAGGTCTTCCACGATCTCCGGCGTCGCCGGCACCCCGAACGTGTCGATCGCGACCTTCTTGCCCCGCAACACCCGCGCCAGCGCCAGAAAATCGCTCGTCTTGCCTCCCGTGCACGATCCCACATACGCGCGATCCAGCTTCACCCCGCTCAATTCCTTGGCCAGCCTCCGCTGGCCGGGATTGGGATGGCATGCCACGATCGGCTCGAGCCGGTCCAGCTCGACCGTTGCATCGTGCACAAATCGCTCGTCGCGATCCCGCTCCACCGGCTGATACTCCGCCTTCGTCCCGTTCCGCCGGCAGCGGTCATCCACATACGCCCGCGTCTGCGCGTCAAACTCGAAGATGCCGTTCTTCCCGCCCGCTTCGATCGCCATGTTGGCCATGGTCATGCGGTCGTCCATCGAAAGGCCTGCCACCCCGGGGCCGTCGAACTGCAGCGCCCGATACGTCGCTCCGTCGAAGCCGATCTCGCCGATGATGTGCAGGATGATGTCCTTGGCCATCACGCCCCGCCCGAGCTCGCCTTCGAGCCGGAAATGCATCGTCTCGGGCACCTTCACAAGCAGCTTGCCCGTCCCCATCACAAAGCCCGCGTCGGTGTTGCCGATCCCGGTCGCGAACTCGTTGAACGCGCCCGCCATGCACGTGTGCGAGTCCGTCCCGAACAAGACCTCGCCCGGCCGGGTATGTCCCTTCTGGGGCAGCGCGGTGTGGCACACGCCCGCATACCTCCGCCCATGCTGCCGCCGGTTCGGACCCAGCGCTGCGTTGAAGGTCCATCGCCCCTGCGGATCGTCAATCACATCGTAGAAATATGGCAGATCCTGCTCGCGGGCGAACTCCCGCAGCAGATCCACGTTCCGGTTCGCCTTCGCGTCCGCCGTGAATATGTAGTGGTCGGGCATGATCACGATTCCGTGCCGGTTCCAGACCCGGGCCCGGGGGCCAAACTCCCGCCGGAACACCCCGATCGTCCCCGGGCCGCACACGTCGTGCGTCATCAGGATGTCGGCGTTGACCCAGATGTTTTCTCCCGCCTCGACTCGCGCCCGCCCCGATGCCCTCGCCAGTATCTTCTCTGTCAATGTCATATGCCGGTGAAGCCTAGCCAAGGACGCCTCCGCCCGCAACAAATCAAAGCAAAGGCAATGGGGTCGCATCTATATAATTGACATTTCGCCCCTGAGCTTCGCGGCCAAGCGCTGGCGCTCCGGATCATGGGCCGGCGTCTGCGCGAGACGCTTCACCGCCTGCGCCGCCAACCGATGCTCCATGCCCGCTGTGCGCACCACATCCGCAAGCCGCAACAACCCCGCCATACGCCCGGAAAACAACGCCGCTAACATCCATTTGTAAATTATTTAGATGCGACCCCATTGAGTCTACTCGGGCGCTACCAAGGGGATGATTTGGCGCTCGAAACGCCGGAAGATCTGAAATTCCGCCTTGTCCAGCGTGAACACGCGGCAGTCACGTTTGAGCTCAGACATCCGCACCAGACAGGCGTCAGCCAGCTGCATTTGCTGGTCTCGATATCGTTCCAGCAAGCGCGCCACCAATGCGGCGTGTTCATCCAGGCGGAAGGGAACAGAGAGGATGCCTCGCTCAAGCAAAGCCAGCAGCTTGGCCGGCGTCAGGCCGGCGCGCTCCTGCAGCAAGTAGGCCGCTTCCGCCAGCACCGCCTCACAAGTCCACAGGGGCAGCGGAGCCTTCGCCCACTGCTCTTTGGACCACTCATGGTCGGCATCGCTGCGGTCGAAGAACGCGACCAGAGGCCCGGTGTCCACCAGCCACGCGGTCATCGCCCAAAGCCTTTCAGGTGTTTCTTGCTGCGAGCCAGATCACCCAGGCCGCTCTCGACGCAGCCGCATAAGTCCGCCGCCAGATCCAACGCCGACTGGGGCCGGCGCTGCCGGTGCTGCTGCAAAATGTTCCTGAGGAGGGCGGATTTTGGTTGCCGGGCCCGCTTGGCTTCGTTCTCCAGCCAGACCAGCAGCTCATCCGGCACTTTCATCGTCAGCGTTTTCATGGACGCACAGTAACACTGGTCTGGCAGCCACGCAATACCGCTGGCGCCGTCCGACCTCTTCACCTGGACCACGGCTCTGCCCGGTCGGCTGCAGGAATCGCTGACAAATCACCCGAACCGTCCGACTGCCCAGCGGGGCGGCGGCTTGCTGCAGCGCCCTGGTTCGGCGATTTGCTCATCTCACTGCTTCCGCAGTTCCTCAGAAACCGAAACGCTGAGGTTGGTGCCGATGGTGGCTGTGATCCGATAGCCCCCGCCTGCCTCGAAGTAGCCCTGCGACCCAGAATCCACGTGTTGCGTGCCCGCATCGAACACCAACCGGACGCCGGACTCGCCTTGGGGGCGAACGCGCAGCCGCTGCTCCCCGCCCGCCGGAATGATCCCCATGCGCTCCGAGAACCCGAGCCTGACACCACGATATTGCTGAGCGTGAGCGGCGACTGATTCTTGATGGTGACGATTGAAGCTCGCGAACAGCCCGAAACCGCCAAGACCGTCGCAGCCAAGATGACGAGGTTGAGAACGCGCATATGGGTCACGAGCGCCCCGGCTCACGGATGCCGGGCCAATGGCCCTGGATTGCCAACCAAGGCGCCATCCCGGTGTTGCCTGCGAGCGTTTTCTTGGGCCGCTCGATTTCTGACTCTCTTGAACCACTCTCGATTGGCTCCCAGCGCTATCCAATATCGGTCGCGTCCCTCAAAATGAATGTGCTCAATTCGCCACTCGCCGGTAAGCTGAGCATCCTCGTAGCGGATGGCGACGGTGTCAGAATCCGCGGCGAGCACCTCGTATCGCTGGGTGAATCGGTATTCGCGCAGGACTCCGCGGATGCGTGTCCGTGTGTAGGTGACTCGCAGGCGCCCGAAGATGTCGAGGAACTTGCGGCGTCGCTCGGACGTGAGCCGCTTGATGAAACGCCATCCGGCAACGGTGGGCTGGCGGTCTGAGCGCCAAGTGCCAAGCAAGCGTCTATCCGTTTTCAATGCAGGTGCAGGCATGTCAAAGCGATGCGTGTCTTGAGCCGAACAGCATAAGTCGGGGAATCTCGCTCGAGCGCAGATGCTGGGCGGGCTCGATGCGGAAGCGCCGGTCGCGGGCGCCGTTTTGGCCGGCGGCATCGCGGTAGAGGTCCAGGACGCGCAGGTTGGCTTCGTCGCCGATCGCATGGATCATGACCTGCAGGCCATGAAGGTCGGCGGCCTGCACGCGTTGGAGCATGATGCCTTCGGGGAGCATCTGGCCGACCAGCAGACCGCGGGCCTGGGGGGCGTCGGAGTAAGGTTGGAAGAAGCGCGCGGTGGACGACCCGAGGCTGCCATCGGCGAAGCCTTTAACCCCGCCGATCCGGAGCATGTCGCTGCCAAATGCGGCCCGCACGCCGGTCTTGGCCAGGATCTCCCAGGCGGCAATCGAGCGAATGGCGTAGATGCGCCTCTTCAGTTCTCCGCGTTCGAGCATGTCCGGGCAGTCTTCATGCGTTCAACTCTTTTTTGCGCTGGGGGCCCGGAGCACGTCGATCAGGAAATCGGTCAACCGCGGATGCTTGACGCCGGGGGCGCCGGGATAAACGAGCTCGCAATCGGCGCCCATGCCGCGGAGTGTTTCCTGGAGTTTCACGCCGTAGTTGGCCGTGTGGGTGGGGTCCTTCTGCGGCTGGCCGAGCGCTGGTGGCGCGCTATAGATGAGGTAGACGGGCGGGTCGTCGGCAGTGGCGTGTTCGATGGGCGAGTATTCCTTGATCCACGGCAGGACCGATTCGCGCTCGGCGAGGAACTCGGCGAAGCGGGTGTCGCGCGACTGAATGTCCTCCGGATCCATGAAACCGAATGCATGGCCGCCGTAGCGGCTGTTCGGCGTCCATTCCTTCAACTGCCGGGGATCGAGCGATGTCTGTGCGCCCGTCACGGCGGCGCACCACAGGCGCGTGGATTCGCGCGCCACGGGATCTGCGCTCTTCGGATCCGCCATGTCATCGTGAAACGCCAGCCACAAGCTCGAACACGCCCCCGCCGAACCGCCCGATGCGCCAATGCGCTCTTTGTCAATGTTCCACTCGGCGGCTTTGCCGCGGAGGAACTGCAGCGCGCGGGCGGCATCGTGGAGCGGCCATTGGACGGGCGGCTTCACGCCTGCGATCTGGGCCTGCCATGAGTAGCGGTAATTGATCGAGCAGATGGAGATGCCGGCGTCCAGGCATTGGATCACGCTGCCGACGCCGCCCTTGTCGCCGGCCACCCAGCCGCCGCCGTGAATGAACAATACCACCGGCGTGGGTTGGCCGGATCTGGCTTTGTAGAAATCCAGCACTTGTCGCTCGTGCGCGCCGTAGGGGACATTCGCGAGCGTGGGTTTCGGCAGCGGAGGCTGTACCTTTCGGACAACCTGAACCGGAGATTTCGACGCGGCAGCCGGCTTCATCTCCGGCGCCTCGGCGGCCCAACCGAGGCTGCCAAGAACCCAAAGGACCAGGAATGCGGGATGGGCTGTTCTCATACGGCGGCTATTCGCAGCGGACAAGCACACGCAATCGTTCCGCGGGCCAGGAGCGCGTCGAAACCAAGGAAATAGCCTTGCGACTCCTTGGCTTTGCCGGCGCATTCGAACCGCAGCGTGTGCTCGCCCGCGGCGAGCTTTCGCGCGCCCAGGTTGTGCGTCGTGGGCGCGAGCCCGGCATCGCACAGGTTGAGCGTGGCGATCTCCTGCCCGTCGAGCTTGACGCGATAGGTTCCGTAGTCGCGAGCGTGCCGCCCGGCGGGATGGGACGCACATCGCTGTTGCCGTTCTTCCAGTTGGGGTTGGACGACGAGGCGCGCATGGTCTCGAACGGCTTGAGTTTCTCCAGCCCGGCCAGCGGGCTGCCGGGAATGAGCTGGCCCCAGAGCGCGGGGGCGGCCAGCGCGAGGGCCAGGACGGATGCGTGGGCGGCGGTTTTCATGGCGGCTCTCTTTATACACGTTATGCGTCACCGGAGCGTGATCCAGCGGTTGGCGAGCTTGCCCTTGGTCCGTTTCAGGGCCAAGGCGATGGCTCTCGCCAGAGATCCAATCTGATGCGCTTTGAACCGCTCCAGATCATAGAACAGCACCCCACCGTGCTCCTGGCCGTTGGCGACACGTAACGCCATCCATCCCGGCAGCGTGGCGCGATCTTTGGACACCAGCGCCCGGCCGTCCTGCCAGCATGCCTCGAGCAGGACGTCGTCCGTCGCGTTGACATAGGCGCCATGCTGCCACACCGACACATGCTCGACATTCACATCCGGACACAAGCCGCGCAGAGCGTCAGCGACATCGGCTGGCACGTGCGAATCCAACAGCAACCGGGCCTTCACACGCGCAGGAAAGAGTGGTTCGGGACCAGCGTTTCCAGCTCCTGGAGCGGACGATGGCCAGCCTCGCGATCCGCCGCGATTTCGTCCGGAAAAGATCTCGAGTATGCGAGCGCTGCCTGGAGCAGCAGCTTCGGCAGGCGGAGCAGCTTGGCGGCCTTTGCGGAATCGCCGCGACAGTCATGCACCGTTTCGACGGCCAGCCAAACAGGCAGGCGAACGCCGCGCAAATAGGCCATCCGCCCCGCGGGCGTCTGCCGAAATTCGATCCCAGGATGCTGGGTCGTGCGAACGCCCTGGGCAACGAAATCGGCGCCCAGCGTGGCCGGGCTGGTCCCAAACCGCCGTGCGATCCGTTCCAGATCGAGCTTCACATCCTTATCGATGCGCAATGAAAGGGGCGTGGTTGCCATACAATGCACACATTGAAGGGCGATTCATGGGCCGTCAAGCCTCTGGAGATCCTCCATTGCTGTGACATTCAACGATCCAATCGAGCGGTTTTGCGATTCACCTGAATTTCTGATGAGAAATCCTGGTTAGGAACACATCCATAGCGGCAGAGGACTGCCGCACTCTAAGACGCTGCGCGCACGGCCCAGGCGCGTCCGAATTGGGCGTCAGCCTCGTGTGCGCAAGCCCTCTGGCGCTTTCCATAGCCGTCCGCGTGTCAACGCGCCGGCAGGATTCCTGGAACATGCTCCGTGCCGAGCCGATAAGCTGGCGGCGCCTCAAACTGTCCATCGCTGAGGATCCAGTCAAAAGTCGCATACGGGCTGCCATAGCCATTGGCGGCCGGAACGAAGATCACCCAGCCCTCCGGATCGGTCACGACAGTGTCCGGTTCGGCAATCGCGGCGCCGCGGCGGCCGTCCTCGAATTGGAAAAGCATGCCCAGGCTTGGCAGGGACGCGATCTTGAACTGAAGCAGATCGTAATTTACATCGATCCCGGCCAGCCGCTTCAAAGGCTTCGCATGGCCGTCCGGGCGCCCAAATGATCGGGGCTGATCTCGAGTGTTTTCTCGAACTCGAGGCGCGCCTTGTCGGCCTCTCCCAATCCTTGATGACCCAAGCCGGCCGCGTAATGCGCCGATGCCAGGCGCGCGCGCTGGGACTGCTGCTCGCCAAACGCGGCGAAGAAATCGATCGAGCCGCCCTCGGCCAACCGCTCGTTGCCGCTCTCAAGCAATCGATGAAAGACTTCGACCGCTTTCTCACCCTGGCCGAGCTTCTCGAGGGCGAGGGCGCGGTAGAACTGGGCATGATCGCCCCCCCGCTCTGCCGAGACGGCTTCCTGCCAGCTCTTCTTCGCCGCATCGATCTCGCCCAGGGCCTCCCAGGCGCAGCCGATCCAGTAGGCCGATTCGGAGCTCCGGCCCCCCCGGCCGCGGCGCTCGGATGGCAGGTTGTCCGGGATCCGATCCGCCGCGTCGAAATCCGCCAGCGCCTCGCGGCTGCGTCCCGCCTGCAAGTGCCTCTGCCCCCGCAACAGGTGCGCATCCGTCCAGTGCTCGGCCACGCTCAGCGAATCGCCTTCCCACACCTCGAACGCCCGGCCGCTCATCATGGCGATCGCCTCGTCATGCTTGCCCAGGACGACCTTGAGCGCGATCGCACGCGCCTGGGCATCGTCCCGAAGCGCGACGACATCCGCATGCCGTTCGAGCCGTTCGAGCCGCTTTTCCGGCTGCATGCCCGCCGCCTCGTAAAGCTGGTCGAGTTCGAAGAAATGCCGCGCATAAGGCCGCGGCAACGCCACCGCCCGCTCGAGGCTCGCAATCGCCTTGTCGAGGCTGTTCCCCTTCGCCTGATGCGAATAAGCAATCGCCAGGTTCCGATGCGCGATCGGGAACGCCGGATCCAGCGCCGCCGATCGTTCCCACAGGGCTACCGCCTCATCCGGCTGCCAGTCGAACAGGAGGTTGCCCAGATAATAATGGGCCCGCGCGTCGTCCGGATTCCGCTCGATGGCGCCGCGCAGGACCGGGATGGCCTCGGCCTGGAACGGGAAGACGTAATCCGGCGACCTCGACGCCGCGATCCGCAAATACTCGCGCTCCTCCGGCACCCGTCCCAGCTTCCCCGCAAAATAGGCCATGTAATAATAGGGCATCGGAGGCGTCCTTCCAGCTTCCCCCTCTCCCGGCCTTCGGCCACCCTCTCCCCCGCGGACCGCGGGGGAGAGGGCAGGGAGAGGAGGCACCTGGCGGTTCACTCGCCCAAGGCTCGAGCCTTGGCTCTGGGCAGCCTCTTCCCTATCGACGGCGGACTCCGCCCATTGCCGCAGCACTTTCAATCCGTCTTCCCACAGGCCGGCATCGAGATATTCGGCGGCGGTCTCTTCGATCGCGGCCGGATGCGCCTGGAGCGTCGCGACGAGAGGCTGCGCATCGCGGGCCGCGCCGGTCGCCAGCCATCGCTCGGCCATCGATCGCACATCGAGCGGATCGATCCGCCGGGCCATGGTCTGCAGGATCTCGATGGCTTCAGCCACCCGGCCCTGATGCCGCCGGATCGACGCCAGAAGATTCCAGGCGCGCAGGTTCAACGCGTTCGACTCGAGCGATCGCTCCAGATGCTCGGCAGCCGCCGTGAAATCGCCCCGCCGACAGTCGATCTCGGCCAGCTCGAAATATGCGGCCCCCCGCCAGGCGGCGCTCCACGTCGCCCGGTAAAACGACGCAAACGCCTCGTCGATCTTGCCCTGAGCCTCGAGCGCCAGCCCGAGGTAATACATCGGCTCGCCATCCTTGGGCGCGGTGTATTGCGCCGTCAGCCGCTCGAGCGCCTTCCGCAAATGCTGTTCCGCCGCAGCATAGCGCGCCTTCTTCAGCAAGCGGATTCCCATCGCCGTGTTCACGCGGACGTCCCCGGCATCGCGCCGGAGTGCCTCCTCCCAGTAGGGCTCGGGCTCGAGGGTCGCGTGATGGAACTGCTCGATCCGCAAGCCCGCCAGATAGAGCTCTTCGACCGTCGAGATGTCCCTCGGCGGCTGCGGCGTCTCGACCGGTTCGGGCTGGGGCTCCTGCTTGCGATCGACTGGCGCATACGCCACCAACTCGCGTCCGCCCGCCGACAACGATGCCCGCAAATCCTTCTCCGTCACACCTTCGGGGAGCGAGAGGGTTCGAACGCAAGGCCGGCCGGGATCGATCGCGACGATTTCCTCGAAGATCGCCTTGCCTCGAGCCTCGAGCCGCGCCGTGGCGGCCGCGTAGGCCGCCGTCGCGTGAAATCCCACCCGCACCTTCCGTTCCGGAAGCACCTCGAGCTCGACCGCGCCATCGAGGTTGGCATTCTTCACTCCGCCGATCTCGCGGAACGGGTACCAGTAGATCGAGAACGATTTCGCCTCGTAGGGCTGCAGCCAGCTATAGTCCGGCTGGTTGTCCGAATACGCCCCCACCATCAGCTCGATATACGGCCCGTCTTCATCGGTCAGAATCTTGTCCCACATCCGGCCCCGAGGGCCGTTGCCCCACGTCCACAGCTTCTTGCCCGGCACCACATGGTGGTCGGCCACGCTGAGCAATCCCGCTCGCTTTCCATGATCGTAGCCGGCCATGAAATCGCTGTCGTAATTCCATGCGAACATCGAGTTGGCGGCGATGTGATTCCGGTACCAGCTCACGTCCATCCCCGCCGTGAAATCCGCCCCTCCATACCGCGTGGTCGCGATCGGCCATGTGGTGAACTCGCGCTTGTGATGGTGGGTGACGAACTGGGTGCTGGGCGGGAAGATGACCTGATAATCCTCGGTCGCATGGACGGCCACGTTGGCGAAGCAGAGCATCGTGTTGACCACAGGCATGCGGTTGACAATCCGCAGAGAGGCCTCGAGATACGATCGTCCCGGCCGCAGCGTATACCCCACCGCCCACCGCATCCGGTGCCGCAGCTCGAGCTCACCCACCCACACCGTCCGGCTCCCGTCATCCCGCTGCTCGATCCAATGCTGGACCGGGATGAACGTGGTCGCCCGGTGGTGATGGGGGATGTTCCACTCGACGCCGCCGGAGATCCAGGCCCCGATCAGGCCGATCAGCGCCGGCTTGATCACGTGCTGCCGATAGAGGAAGTGGTATCCGTTGCTCTTGTCCACCCCTTCAAAGATGCGTCCCCCGATCTCGGGGAGCAGGCCGATCCGGAGATATTCATTCTCCAGCCACACCATCCGATACCGCTGGTCCGCTTTCTCGCCGGTCAAGGTGTCATAGAGCGGATAGGGATAGACCCGCCCCTCGGCCCCTTGCGAAGCTCGTCCGAAAAAGAACATCGGGTTCTTCTCGGGCTCGCCGGCTCGGTAGGTCGGGATGACAACGTCCTCCTCGCACACCTGGACGGCCGATCCCCAGACCCCCGCGGCTCCCATGGCCAGGCCCAGCCAAAGAGCGATCCCGCTCGGCAATCCAAACCGGATCCGCAGACATCGTCCTCTCGTGTTCATTGGCGCCCAGTCAACCACCTCGCGCGATTCCCGACAAGCTCCGGCGCGCGGCGGAGCGCGCGCCCTACCTGGCAAGCCGAAAGCTGAAAGGTAGGGCGGACCACTCCGTGGGCGCCGCACGGCAGGCCCTTGCATCAGGCCCGGCAGCGCTCTCGCCAAAACCGGCAGCAATGGTTGCGCAGACCCCTCGACACAGATCGGACGAAAAGGGAATCAGAGACTTTGCAGGGATTCTTAGGCTTTGGTCACTCGATCGCGCTCACGATCTTCGCCACGCCGGCCGAGTATTCCTTCGTTTCAAGCTGCCCGCCGCAGCCGAAGCTCGCCCAGCCGAATCGGAGGTTTTCAAAGGGGCCGAAAACCAGCTCGTGCTGCCGCGACTCAACCGATTGCAGGCCCTCGAAACGAAGGATCAACGCGATCAACTCCGTGTATGACCCGCCCCGGAATGTAGCCGCGACATCAGCGCCGAGCGGGCCAGGACCGTTGAATGGAGTCCAACGAATCGGCGTTGCCTGGGCCGCATGATATCCAAAATGGAAAGCAAGTCACAACAAGGAACCTGTCACCATATCCTCACCCTCGTCCACAGCAGCCGTCGTTCAAATCCTCGACCGGACATTCCGCTTGCACCGGGCGCTCGAGATATGGAACGGTTACCGTCAAAAACCGATTATGATCACTTCACCCCGCTCTATATCGCGCCCGGTTTCTCGGCGGGCTTTTCTGCGCCAATCGGGGGCCGTCGTTGCATCGGCAGCCGCTCTCTCGTCCGCTGCGACGGGTGTGTTCGCTGCCGGGGCCGGCCGCCTAAGGGTGGGCTTGATCGGATGCGGCGGGCGGGGGACCGGCGCGGTGACCCAGGTGCTCCGCGCCTCGCCCGACCAACCGATCGTCCTGTGGGCCATGGCCGACCTTTTCCGCGATCGCCTCGAGGCCAGCTACCAGATGCTCGCCGGAGGGGCCGAAGGACGATACGACCGCGACAGCTTCCGCACGTTTGCCCCCCAGCTCGAGGTGCCTCCGGAGCGCAGGTTTGTCGGATTCGACGCCTTTCGGCAACTGCTGGAAACGGAGGTGGACCTGGTCATCCTGGCAACGCCCCCGGGGTTTCGTCCGCGCCATTTCGAGGCGGCGGTCCGGGCGGGCAAGCACGTGTTCATGGAGAAGCCCGTCGCGGTCGATCCGGCCGGCGTGCGGATCGTAATCCAGGCGGCCCGGGAGGCCCGGCAGAAGGGCCTCTCGGTGGCCGCCGGCACCCAGCGCCGCCACCAGAAGCACTACGTCGAAATCATCCAGCGCATCCACGACGGCGCGATCGGCGAAATCGTCAGCGCCGCCTGCTACTGGAACTCGGCCGGCAAGCTCTACGCCGAGCCGAAGCCGCCGGGCATGAGCGACATGGAATGGCAGTGCCGCACGTGGTATCCGCACTGCTGGCTGTCCGGCGACCATATCGTCGAGCAGCACGTCCACAACATCGACGTCATCAACTGGGCGCTGCGCGCGCACCCCGTGTCCGCCGCCGGCCAGGGCGGACGCCAGGTCCGCCAGGGCGGTGATATCTGGGACCATTTCGCCATCGAGTACGAGTACCCCGGCGGGATCCGGGCCGCCAGCTACTGCCGCCAGATCCCCGGCTGCAGCGACCGCGTCTCGGAGCGGATCGTCGGGACCCGCGGGCTCGCGCAGCTCGACGGCAGCAGCGGCTTCATTCAGGGCCCGCAAGCGTTCCGGTCCGCCCGATCCCCCAACCCGTACCTGCAGGAGCACATCGATCTGATCCGGAGCATCCGCCAGGGAGAGGCGCTGAACGAGGGGCTCGCCGTTGCGGAGAGCTCGCTGACCGCCATCATCGGGCGGATGAGCGCTTACACCGGGCAGAATGTGGGCTGGGACTGGGCGCTGAACGAGTCCCGGTTGGATCTGATGCCGGCGCGGCTGGAGTTCAAGGACCTGCCGCCGCTGGTCATCCCCACGCCGGGCCGGACTCCGCTGGCCTGAATTTGTTGCTGCGAACTGGCCGAGATTATGTGAAAAATCCGGCCGATATGATTTCGCTGCAACGATTGTTGGGCAAAGACGAGCGCTTTTTCGACCTGCTCGAAGCCAGCGCGCAGCAGGCGCACCAAAGCGTCGGGGCGCTGATCGAGCTGCTGCGCGCGCCGGACGGGCGCCAGAAGCTGGACGAGCTGATCCATCGACGGCGCCGGGAAAAGGAGATCACCGAGGAGATCACGACCCGCCTCTGCAACACGTTCATCACGCCGCTCGAACGCGAGGACATCGAATCTCTCTCGACGGCGCTCTACAAGATTCCCAAGACGATCGAGAAGTTCAGCGAGCGGATGCTGGTCGCCCGCGAGAAGCTGCAGTCGAGCGATTTCGCGGACCAGATCCGCCTGCTCGAGTCGGCCACCGGCATCCTCGAGCGGATGGTGGGGCTGCTGCGGCAGCGCCCGCGGATCGAGTCGGTCCGGGAGCTCAACGAGCAGCTCCAGCACTGCGAAGGCGAGGCCGACAAGCTCATGGTCGATCTCCTGCGCGACCTCTACAGCGGGCGGCACGACCCCCTCCGGGTGATCATCCTCCGCAACCTCTACGAGCTGCTCGAGAAGGTCATCGACCGCTGCCGCGATGCCGGCAACATCGTCTTCCATATCGTGCTGAAGTATTCGTGACATCTCCCGATCCCGCATGCTCCTAGTCCTCACGGTCCTCGTCTTCGCGCTGGTGTTCGAGTACATCAACGGCTTTCATGACACCGCCAACTCGATCGCCACGGTGGTATCGACGAAGGTGCTGTCGCCGCGCCAGGCGGTCCTCCTGGCCGCCGGGTTCAACCTGATCGGTGCGCTGGCGGGCACGGCGGTGGCCACCACGATCGGCCAGGGGCTGGTCGACACCGGCTTCGTGCGGCTTTCGACGCTGCTGGCGGCCCTGCTGGCGGCAAGCCTGTGGAACCTGCTGACCTGGTGGCTGGGCCTGCCTTCGAGCTCGAGCCACGCTCTCATCGGCGGCCTGTGCGGCGCCACCCTGGCCACGGCCAACCTCGACTGGTCCGTCATCCACTGGATCACCCGCAATCCGGCCACCGGCCAGGCAGCCGGGCTTTGGCCCAAGGTGGTCCTGCCCATGGTCACGTCCCCTGTCCTGGGGCTTCTGGTCGGATTCGTCATCATGGGGCTGCTGCTCGTGGCTCTGCGCCAGTGGCGGCCGGCATCTGTCAACGCCGTCTTCGGCCGGCTCCAGCTCGTCAGCGCATCGTTCATGGGCTTCAGCCACGGGTCGAACGACGCCCAAAAGACCATGGGCATCATCACGCTCACGCTCTTCACCGCCACCCAGGGCGGCGTCTTGAACGATCTCCCCTATCTCCTCGGATTTCTTCGCGTCGACCAGTTCGCGGTGCCGATCTGGGTCAAGGTCGCGTGCGCCCTCACGATGGCGGCGGGCACTGCCGCCGGCGGCTGGCGCATCATCCAGACCCTGGGCCATCGGATGGTCAAGCTCCAGCCAATCCACGGCTTCGCAGCCGAGACCACCGCCGCCGCCATCATCCAGGCCGCCAGCCACCTGGGGATTCCCCTCTCCACCACTCACATCATCTCCGCCTCGATCATGGGGGTTGGCGCCACCAAACGGCTCAGCGCCGTCAAGTGGGGCATCGTCCATCGCATGGTGTGGGCGTGGATCCTCACCATCCCGCTGACGGGCCTGTTCGCCTTCCTGGTGGTCCGGATCTTCGCGGCCATGTCGTGAGCCCCGCGCGCCCGGAGCAGGAGGGGGGCCATCGATCCCGCTTGCCACCGGATGCTCTCCATTCCAGAATGGCCTGCAACCGTTCAGCCATGCGACGGTTCCAGCGTATGAGAAACTCGATTGCGATGTTGAGAATGGGCGCCGGGGCCGCCTTGATTTTGCTGGCGGGATGCCACCGGCATTCGGAGCCCGTCGCCGCGCCATTGCTGCCCGCGGCATCGGTGCGCGTCCATACGATCACCAACGCGGTCCGGATCGCCACGGAGGAAGTGCTGGGGACGGTTCGGCCCCGGTTGAGCGCCGTGATTGCGGCCCAGATCAGCGGCGCGCTGGCGACGTGCGAGGTCGTGCCCGGCCAGGCGGTCAAGGCCGGCCAACTGCTCGCCACGCTCGATGCGCGTGAGATCCAGGCCCGCCTCGATCAGGCCCAGGCCGTCCGCGAGCAGACGCGGCGCGACATTGCCCGGTTCGATCGTCTGCTGGCTCAGGAGGCGGTGACCCAGCAGGAATACGATGCGGTCAAGGCGCGCGAGCGGGTCGCCGAAGCGGCGGTTCAGGAGGCGCAGACCATGCAGGGCTACACGCGGATCCTGGCGCCATTCGACGGCGTGATCACCCGAAAGCTCTCCGACGTCGGCGACCTGGCCACGCCCGGGCGGCCCCTGTTCGAGATGGAGAATCCAGCCGCGCTCAGGCTCGAAGCCGACGTGCCCGAGGCGCTCGTCGCCAAAATCCAGCTCGCCGACCGCCTTCAGGTGCGGATCCCCGCCGCGCCCGCCAGCCTCGAGGGCGCGGTGGCTGAGATCGCGCCTGCGGCCGATCCCCAGAGCCGCACGTTCCGGATCAAGATCGACCTGCCGCCCGCTCCGGGCTTGCGGAGCGGGCAGTTCGGCCGGGTCGCCGTCCCTGTCGCCGAGGTGTCCGCCCTCGGGCTGCCGGCTGCCGCTGTGGTGCAGCGGGGCCAGCTCGAGATCGTGTTTGTCGCGCAGGAGCAGCGGGCCCGCATGAGGCTGGTCAAGACGGGCAAGCGCTGGGGCGACCGGATCGAGATCGTGGCCGGGCTGGAGGCGGGGGAGACCGTCGTGGTGGAAGGCGGCGAGGCGCTGGCGGATGGGCAGCCGCTGGAGGTCCGGCCATGAGCCAGCCCCCGGCCTGGTCCGGCCACGCTCCCATGGGCATGGCCGGCCGTCTTGCGCGGGCGTTCATCGACTCGAAGCTGACCCCGCTGATCGTTCTCGTATCGGTTCTGCTGGGGCTGGGCGCGGTGGCGCTTCTGCCCCGCGAGGAGGAGCCCCAGATCAAGGTGCCCATGATCGACGTGCTGGTGTCGATGCCGGGCGCCAGCGCCAAGGAGGTCGAGGAGCGCGCCATCCGGCCGATGGAGAAGCTCCTGTGGGAGATCCCCGGCGTCGAATACCTTTACTCGACCGCCAGCCCCGGCCAGGGCATGGTCATCGTCCGCTTCTTCGTTGGCCAGGAGGTCGAATCCAGCCTGGTCAGGCTCAACCAGAAGCTCCAGATGAACTTCGACCGGATCCCGCACGGCGTCTCGTTCCCGATGATCAAGCCGCGGTCGATCGACGATGTGCCGATCCTGGCGCTGACCTTTCACGGGAAGCGATACGATCACCTGGCCCTCCGGCGGCTGGCGGCCCAGGTGGACGATGCCGTGAAGCAGGTGTCGCAGGTGGCCGAGACGATGGTGATCGGCGGCGCGCGCCGCCAGGTTCGCGTCCTGCTCGATCCGGTGCGCCTGGCCTCGCGCAACCTCAGCCCCGCCGGCCTCATCCCCATGCTCCAGCAGGCCAACCGCCAGTACATCGCCGGCACGCTCACCTCCACCAACCGCGAGATTGTCATCGAGACCGGCGGATTCCTCGCCTCGGCCGAGGAGGCCGGCAACGTCGTGATCGGCGTGTTCGGCGGCAAGCCCGTCTACCTGCGCGAGGTGGCGGACATCGTCGATGGCGCCGAAGAGCCCTCGCAATACGTCCTGTTCGGCCGCGGCCGAGCTCGGCCGGGCCCCATCGAGGAGCAGCCTGCGGTGACGCTGACGGTCGCCAAGCGCCCCGGCGCCAACGCCATCGACGTGGCCCGCCAGGTCCTGCGCAAGGTTGACCTGCTCCGGGGCCGGATCATCCCTGCCGACGTCGAGGTCTCTGTCACCCGGCATTACGGGGAGACGGCAGCCGAGAAATCCAACGAACTGCTCCTGCACATGCTGCTGGCCGTGGCCGGCGTGTCGGCGCTCATCCTCCTGGTCCTGGGCTGGCGAGAGTCCATCGTGGTCGCCATCGCCATCCCCGCCACGCTGGCGCTCACTCTTCTGGTCTTCTACCTGTACGGCTACACCCTCAACCGGATCACGCTCTTCGCGCTGATCTTCTCGATCGGGATCCTCGTCGACGACGCGATCGTGGTCATCGAGAACATCGTGCGGCATCAGCATCTGCCTTCGAATCGCGGCCGCCGGTTCTTCGAGGTGGCCATCGAGGCGGTGAGCGAGGTGGGCAACCCCACCGTTCTCGCCACATGGGCGGTGATTGCTGCGATTCTGCCCATGGCGTTCGTGGGAGGGCTCATGGGCCCCTACATGCGCCCCATCCCCGTCGGCGCCAGCGCGGCCATGCTCTTCTCGCTGGCCATCGCGTTCGTCGTGACCCCGTGGGCGGCGGTCCGCATCCTCAAGGCCGTCCGCGCGGAGGGCGCCGCGCCGGGCGGCCCGCCGGACGGGCCGCCGGCGCAGGCCGCCCACGGCCACTTTGCGCACGAGGAAGACTGGTTCACGCGGCTCTACCGGCGGATCATGGGGCCGCTGATCGGCCATGCGTCCTGGCGCGGCCTTTTTCTCGGCGCAATCACCATCCTGCTGCTGGGCGCGATGGCACTGGTCGGCATCGGCTGGGTCAAGGTCAAGATGCTCCCGTTCGACAACAAGAGCGAGTTCCAGGTCATCCTCAACATGCCCGAGGGGAGCTCGCTCGAGCGGACGGCGCAGGCAGCCCGCGAGATCGCCGCCGTCGTGCGCGCCGAGCCCGAGGTGACCGACTACCAGGTCTACGTGGGCGCCGCGGCCCCCTTCAATTTCAACGGGCTGGTCCGGCACTACTTCATGCGCCGCGGCGCCCACATCGCCGACATCCAGGTCAACCTGCTCCCCAAACACGAGCGCAGCGCCCAAAGCCACCAGATCGCCTCGCGCGTCCGGCCCGCCGTGACGCGGATCGCCCGGCAATACGAGGCGCGCGTTGCGGTGGCGGAGGTCCCCCCGGGCCCGCCCGTTTTGCAGACGCTGGTCGCAGAGATCTACGGGCCCACCGAGGAATCCCGCCTGGCCCTGGCCCGGCGCGTGCGCGATATCTTCCAGTCCACCGACGGGGTTGTGGATGTCGACTGGTACGTCGAAGCCGACCAGCCCAAAGCGCGCCTCGTCATCGACAAGGAGAAGGCCGCCCTTCACGGCATCAGCGCCGAGACGATCTCCCAGACGCTCCGCATGGCGGTGGCCGGCCAATCGGTCGATCTGGTCCACCTCCCGCGCGAGAAGGAGGATGTGGACCTGGTCTTCCAGCTGCCGCGCTCGGCCCGGACCTCGCCGGAGGAATTGCTGGGCCTTCGGGTGCGTTCCGGGGACGCCAACGCGCTGCCCGAGCCGGGCGCGATGGGCCAGCCCCCGCTGATCCCCCTGCGCGAGCTGGTCCGCATCAAGCAGATGACGGCCGACAAGAGCATCTACCACAAGAACCTGCTTCCGGTCACCTACGTGATCGGCGACGTGGCTGGCGCGGTCGAAAGCCCCGTGTACGCCATTCGGCAGATGAACCGCGCGCTTCGAGAGATCGATCCGCGCGAGTTCGGCGGCACGGCGGCGGCGCTTCCGATCTTCAACGCGCGCCTCCCCTTCACCGGCCTCGAGCCGGCCCTCAAGTGGGACGGCGAATGGCACATCACGATCGAGGTTTTCCGCGACCTCGGCCTGGCGTTCGCGGCCGTGCTGGTCATCATCTATGTCCTGATGGTTGGCTGGTTCCGATCGTTCCTGACCCCCCTGATCGTCATGGCCGCCATCCCGTTCTCGCTGGTCGGCATCATGCCCGCCCACGGGCTGATGGGCGCGTTCTTCAGCGCCACATCGATGATCGGCTTCATGGCCGGCGCCGGGATCGTCGTCCGCAACTCGATCATCCTGGTGGATTTCATCGAGCAGCGCGTGGCCGAGGGCCTGCCCCTGGCGGAGGCGGTCGTGGACGCCGGGGCCGTCCGGTTCCGGCCGATGCTCCTGACCGCGCTGGCCGTGGTTGTCGGCGCCTCGGTCATCCTGTTCGATCCCATCTTCCAGGGCCTGGCCATCGCGCTCATGGCCGGCGAGATCGCGTCCCTCTTGATCAGCCGGATGGCGGTCCCGGTCCTGTATTACATGGCGCATTGCCGCGCTCGCTAGCCGTTCTTGCCAAGCGGGCTGGCATTGGCTACTGTTGCCGCCAGTCACCGGTGGGACCGGTGCAGAGCGGCAATCCCCCGCCGGCGAGGCTCCAGGGGGAATCGCATCCCGTTTATGCCCGAATCATATCTGCAAAACCTGCTGGCCGATCGGATCGGCGGACCGCTCTACGGCAAGTCCTCCACGATCTACAAGTTCGAGAAGATCAAACGCGCCAAACGGGCCGCTCGAGCCGCCCATCCCGACACCATGCTGATCGACATGGGGGTGGGCGAGCCCGATGAGATGGCCTTTCCGGAAGTGGTCGAGACCCTGGCCCAGGAAGCCCGAAAACCGGACAACCGCGGCTACGCGGACAACGGGGACCAAGTCCTGAAAGAGGCCGCCGCCCGCTACCTCGAGCGGGTCTGCGGCGTTGCGGGCGTCAACCCCGACACGGAGATCCTCCATAGCATTGGCAGCAAGGCCGCCTTGTCCATCCTGCCCAAGGTCCTGGTCAATCCCGGGGATTTCGTCCTCATGACCACTCCCGGATACCCGGTTTTTGGCACCCATGCGCGCTATCTGGGCGGCAACGTGTTCAGCATCCCGCTGGTCGAAAGCAACGCGTTTCTGCCCGACCTCGAGACCGTCCCGGCCGAGGTCCTGGCCCGGGCCAAGGCCCTGGTGCTCAACTACCCGAACAATCCAACCGGAGCCAGCGCCACCCCGGAGTGCTTCTCGCAGGTGGTCGAGTTCGCGCTGAAGAACCGGCTCGCGGTGATCCACGACGCAGCCTACGCGGCCCTGGTCTATGAGGGCCGCCCCTTGAGCTTCCTGGCAACGCCCGGCGCCAAGGAGGTCGGCGTCGAGCTCCACTCGGCCAGCAAAAGCTTCAACATGACCGGCTGGCGCTGCGGCTTTGTCGCCGGCAACGAGCTCCTGGTCCGCGCCTATGGCGACGTCAAGGACAACTCCGATTCCGGCCAGTTCCTGGCCATTCAGCACGCCGCCGCCTACTGTTTCGACCACCCGGAGATCACCGAGCAGATCGCCGCCAAGTACTCGCGCCGCATGGACGGCCTCGTCCAGGTGCTGCAGCGGCTGGGCTTCCGCGCCCGGAAACCTCGAGGCTCGTTCTTTCTTTACGTGCCTGCGCCCAAGGCGGCCATCCTGCCCGGCCAGCCGGAGACCGCCTTCCGCTCGGCGGAGGAGGTGTCCCACTGGCTGATCACCGAGAAGCTCATCTCGACCGTGCCCTGGGACGACGCAGGCGCTTACCTGCGCTTCAGCGTCACTTTCGAAGCCTGCGGGGAATCCGGCGAGCAGGCCGTGCTGGCCGAGCTCGCAAGCCGGCTCGGCGACGTGACATTCCGGTTTTGAAATGATCGTTGACACGACAGGCGCGACACGCGATAAGTTACGTTCTTTATTTGAATTTGAATTATGTATGCGGTAGTACAGACAGGCGGAAAGCAATACCGGGTCAAGTCGGGCGACACCCTCGAGGTGGAACGATTGGCGGTGGAGGCCGGGCAGCCGGTCTCTTTCGACCAGGTATTGCTTGTGAGCGATGAAGGCAAGGTCACGGTGGGCTCCCCCACGATCCCGCAGGCGGTGGTGGTCGGGGATGTCCTCGAGCACATCCGCGGTCCAAAGCTGATCGCGTTCAAGATGCGGCGGCGGGAAGGATACCACCGCAAGGTCGGCCACCGCCAGGAGCTGACCGTGGTCAAAATCAAAGAAATCAAGGTTTCCTGATATGGCACACAAGAAAGGTCAAGGCAGCAGCCGCAACGGGCGCGATTCCAACAGCCAGCGGCTCGGCGTCAAGCATTTCGGCGGCGAACTTGTCAGCCCCGGCAGCATTCTTGTCCGCCAGCGCGGCACCAAGTTCGTCGCGGGACGCAATGTCGGCACCGGCCGCGATTGGACCCTCTACGCGAAGGTTGCTGGCCGCGTCATGTTCGACAAGAACAGCAAGCGCATTAATGTTCTGCCCGAGGAAAAAGCCGCCGGCTCGAACTGATCCACCGCGAGATTTCATGGGCGAGGACACTCACCTCGCCCTTTTTTTTCGGCATGTTCATTGACGAAGTCAGAGTCTTCGCCCAGGGCGGCCATGGCGGGCGCGGGTGCGTCGCGTTCCAGCGGGAGATGTTCCGCCCCAAGGGAGGGCCGAGCGGCGGCAACGGCGGCCATGGCGGGAGCGTGATCCTCGAGGCCGATCCCGGCATCAACAACCTCATCGCGCAGCTCTACCAGCCGCGCCTCATCGCCACTCGCGGCCGGCACGGCATGGGCAAAGGAATGGACGGCCATGCGGGCGCCGATCTCGTCGTCAAGGTCCCCTGCGGCACCTTGGTCTGGACGCTGCCCGATCGGATGCCCCCGCCCGAGGCGCCCGCCGCCGGCCCCCATCCCACGGCTGCTCTGCCGCTCTCGACCGCCCGGCGCTCCCCTTTCCCGGCCTCGATCCGCCCCGTCCCCGAGGCAGCTCCGGCCGGCCGGCCTGACTTCCGCTCGCCGCCCAAAGCCTCCGGGGGGCAAATCGTCGCCGATCTCACCCAGCCCGGCCAGCGCTTCGTCCTGTGCAAGGGCGGGCGAGGCGGCCTGGGCAACCGCAACTTCGCCACCTCCCGACGGCAGGCGCCCCGATTCGCCCAGCCAGGCGAGCCCGGCGACGAAGGCCATTTCCTCTTCGAGCTGCGCATGATGGCCGACGTCGGCCTCGTCGGATTTCCCAACGCCGGCAAATCCACGCTGCTCGGCGCGATCTCTCACGCCCGGCCCCGGATCGCCCCCTACCCGTTCACCACTCTGCACCCGCAAGTCGGGATCGTCGAGTACGCCGATTTCCGCCGGATCACGGTCTGCGATGTCCCCGGCCTGCTCGAGGGCGCCCACCGCAACATCGGCCTCGGCCATGCCTTTCTCCGCCACATTCAGCGGTGCCGGATGCTGGTCATCCTGCTGGACATGGCTGGCGCCGACGGCCGGTCTCCCTGGGACGATTACCGATGCCTGCTGCGCGAGCTCGAGATCTTCGATCCTGAACTGGTCGCCAAGCCCCGCCTGCTCGCCGCCAACAAGATCGACGAGCCCATCGCCGCAACCCACCTGCGCCGGTTCAAACGCCGCGTGCCTCGAACCCCCGTCCTCTCCATCTCGGCCGCATTCGGCCAGGGCCTGCCGGACCTCCTCGAAGCCATCCGCCGGATCATCGACGCCCCGCCATCGACATAATCTCACCGGCCCAATCGCTCCCTCCATTCACGGTAGTCGCTCGGAGTATCCATGTCTTCCAGGACCGACGGCCGGTCCGTTTCGATCTCCTGGACGTCCTCGGGATGGGCGCGGAGCAGTCCTCGCAATCCCAGGCCATCATGGCTGCGCAGGATCTCGTCGCGATGCCGCGCAGCCACCAGGATGGGATGTCCGCGGCGTCCTTTGTGAACCGGCACCACGATCCCCCGCCCTCCTGCCGCGAACTTGTCCGCGAGCCGGTCGATCGTCTCAGGATCGAGCCCGGGCTGGTCGCCCAACACGATCACAACGGCCTGCCAATGCGATGGCAGCGCCTGAAGCCCGAGGCGCACCGAATCGAGCATGGCCGCCGCCGGATCTGGATTCAGCACCCAGGTCAATGTCCGCCCCTGGAGGGCTTGTCTGAGCCGCTCGATTTCGGCCCCCGCCACAATTGCGACCGGCGCCGCCGTGCTGGCCAGGACCGCATCGATCACCCGCGCAATCACCGCCCGCCCTCCCAGCGGCAGCAGCAGCTTCGGCCGCCCCATCCGCGACGATCGCCCCGCCGCCAGCACTACAGCCGCGATCGGGCCCCGGCCCGCCTCGGGCGCACCGGGATCCCCGTTCGGCTCCGAGCAGCGGCGCGTCTCCATGGCTCGAATTCCGTCTGTCAACGCTCGGGCGGTACCCTGCCCGGTTGGGGCCTTCGAGGCAGCCTGCCCCGCCGCACCGCGATCAGCTCCGCCACGATGCTCGCTGCGATTTCCGGAGCCGTCACCGCCCCAATATCCAATCCGATCGGCGCATGCACGCAATCGAGCTGCTCGGCCGTCGCGCGTCCGGACCGGATGAACTCCTCCCGCATCCACGCGGCCTTGCGCCGGCTGCTGATCATGCCGACATAGGCGCTGGGGCGCCCCAAGCACGAGGCCAATGCCTCCGCATCGTGGCGGTGCCCTCGCGTCACGATCACCACGTAGGTGCAATCGTCCATCGGATACCGATTCATGCCTTCCGCAATCCCGCCGCAACGGACCGCGATCCGATCCGGAAACCGTGTGGGCTGCGCAAACGCGGGCCGGTCATCCAGGACGGTCACCTCGAACCCGACTCGATCCGCCTGCCAGGCCACCGCCTGACCCACGTGGCCGCCTCCGACAACCAAAAGCTGCGGGGGCGGCGCCAGCGGCTCGACCAGCACCCCGCTTGCCTCGGCGGTCGGACTGCCCCCCGGCTTCTCCTCGATCCACAAGGCCGTCTCCGCCTCGAGCGCCCCGGCCATCGCCGCACACCCGGGGAATCCAGATTCGGCCGGAAGATCGGCTGCATCCACATATCGAACATGGGTGAGCACCTTCTCCTCAGCGCGCACGGCGGTGAGAAGAACGCCTCGCCCGCGGCTTCGGCAGGCGTCGGCCGCCTCTCTCCATGCAGCCTCGTGCCGGTGCGCCAGCGGATCCACCAGCACCCGCATCCGGCCGCCGCACACCGGCTGCTCGCCTTCGGCATCCCGCCCTTCCATCGCAAAGTCGAAAACCATGGCGCGATCCGATCGAACGCTCTCCGGCACCCGCCGCAGCGCCTCGACCTCCACCAGCCCGCCGCCGATGCTCCCTTCGATCCGTCCGTCGGGGATCCCAATGGCACGCGTGCCGGCCGGGCACGGCGCGGATCCTTCGGTCCGGAGGACGACGAGCTGCGCCGCAGGCAGGCCGGACTCGAGGATCTCGATCATGCGCTGGTAGATCCCGGCCGGTCCCCGCCGATTCTCGGTCCTGTTCATGGGCGAGGATCGGGAGAGAGGCCGCCCGGCAGCGATATGCATTGCGGGAGCCGGCGGGGGCCCGGCCCCCCGCCTGCCCCGGCGGCGCGGGCAGGCCGGACGGGGCGGCGCCAGCGCGAGAGGCTATGCCGGCAGCCGGATCGGCAGCGCATGGATCCTGTGCCCCGTTGCATGATACACCGCGTTGGCGATGGCCGGCGCCACGGCAATGATCGGCGTCTCCCCGCCCCCCGCGCTCGCCAAGTCCGGCCGATCCAGCAACTGAATATCCAGCTCCGGAAGATCGCTCATCCGCGGCGGCCCGTAATCGCCAAACCGCGGGTTCAGCATCCGTCCCTCCTTGAAACGCATCTCCTCGCGCAAGGCCGGCCCCAGCCCCATCAGAATGCAGCCCTCCACCTGCGCGCGGAGATTGTCCGGATTCAGGATCGCACCGCATTCGAAGACCTCGCAGATCCGGCGCACGATGATCCGATGGTTCTGGGCCGGATCGATGGCAATCTCGACGCCCGTGGCGACCACCGATCCCTTCTCCGTCCCGCAGGCCAGCCCATACCCCACGCCCTCCGGCGGACGCGACTTCATTCGCTCCGCCCACCGGAACCGCCGCGCCATCTCTTCGAGCACGGCTCGGATCCGGGGGTTTTCGAGGTGGGCCAGCCGGAACTCCAGCGGGTCCGCCTTCGCCGCGGCGGCCAGCTCGTCCATGAATGCTTCGCGCGCAAAATTGTTGGCCACCGCCGCCAGGGCGCGATAGGACCCCTGACGCAACGGGGGATCCGAAGGCACATACCGGCAGCGGGTTTTGCCTGCGCGATAGGGGGTGTCCACGGCCGCTCCACCCGAATTGATATTCACGAAATGCCACGACGCCAGCCGCCCCTGGCGGTCCAGGCTGGCCTCGATCTCGATCACCGCCGCCGGCCGAAAATAGGCCCAACTGAACTCTTCCTCGCGCGTCCAATGGACCAGGACCGGGCGCCCGGCCGCCCGGGCCAGGCGGGCGGCCTCGATCGCCGCTTCCCCCGTGTGTTTGCCCCCAAATCCACTCCCAAAATCCGGCACGACGACCCGGACCCGGTCGCTGGTTAGGCCCAGAGCCCGCGCCAGCTCGCTGTGGTAGCCAAAAGGATTCTGGGTTCCCGCCCATACCGTCAGCCGATCGCCCTCCCACTCCGCCAGGGCCGCGCGCGTCTCCAGCGGCGCATGTTGAACATACGCGGTCCGGTAAGTCTGCCGGAGCAGGGACGCCCCTGCATCGAGGTCCGCCGCAAACGGATTCGCTGGCACACCCCCCGAGGCGCGCCGGCGAAGATAGTCGTAGACATCGTCGCTCGAAGGATGCGGCGCCGGCGCCCACTCGGCCGTTCGCTCGATGGCCGCCAACGCCTCGCGCGATCGCTGTTTCGTTGGCGCCGCCACTCCCACGAACGACCCGTCCCTCACCGCCACGACCCCGGGCATCGCCTGAGCCATCGTCAAGTCCACCGATCCCAGCCGCGCGCCATACGATGGAGCCCGCAACACCTTTCCATAGAGCATCCCCGGCCGGGTCAAGTCCGACGGGAACCGATGCGCGCCCGTGATCAAATCGCGGCCGTTGGGGCGCCCGACCGATGTCCCCAGCACCTTCCACTCCCGAACCGGCGTCACCTCGACGTTGGCGGGTATCGCCTCGTCGAATGCCACGGCGAAATCGCCTTCTCCCGCCAGGACCGCGTAGCTGAGCCTTCGGCCGGTCGCCTCTTCGACGATTTCCCCGTCGCGCGCGCGGACGGCGGCCGGGGCAACCTGCCATCGCCGAGCGGCCAGCCGCTCCAGGATCCGCCGAGCCGCAGCCGCCCCTTGCCGCACCGCCGGCACCGTCGACGGCGTCGTCCGGCTGCCCGCCGTGATTCCGTCATCCGGCGTGAGCCTGGTGTCGGCCATGACCATTTGGATGCGGCCGGCTGGCACCCGCAACTCCTCGGCTGCGGCCTGCGACAGCTCGGCCCGAGCGCCCTGCCCCATCTCCACCTTGCCCGACATCACAGTGATGGCGCCGTCCTGGCCGATATGAATCCGGGCGGCGACCCTTGGCGAGCCGCGGCCGCTCCGGGATTGGCCGGATTGCGCGGCTGTTCCATCCCATCTCACGGTCACCAGCAGCCCCGCCCCGAGCACCTGGCTGAACCGCCGCCTGCTCATCCCGCCCCGCATCACCGAGGCGCCCACCTCCACGGACTCGGCGCCGGCAACCTCTTCCGGCTCGCCTCGATCGGGATCGATCTTCATGGAGTGGCCCCTCCCGCTCGAACCGCCCGGCGCACCGATCGCAGTATGTTGGGAAATCCGCAGCACCGGCAGAGATGCCCCTCGAGCCGGGCGCGAATCTGCGCATCGCTGGGATTGGGCTGCGCCTCCAGCAGAGCCACCGTCGCCAGAATCATCCCCGGCGTGCAGTATCCGCATTGAAAACCCTTCTCATCGAGAAATGCCTGCTGAACCGGATGGAGCGTCTGGCTCGGGGCAAGCCCTTCGATCGTTCGGATGGATCGCCCCTCGAGGTCGCCGACCGGCGTGATGCAGGAGGCCACCGCCCGGCTCCCGACCAGGACCGTGCACGCCCCGCACTGGCCTTCCCCGCAGCCAAGCTTGGCGCCCGTCAGCCCCAGGTCCTCCCGCAATACTTCGAGCAAAGGCCGGGCCGGATCGGTCGTCACCGTCTGCAGCCGGCCGTTGACCGTCAAGGCGATCGTCTTTTCCATAGGTCTCGGGACGCTGCCATTCTGCCCCTCTTTCCCTCCTTTGTCACACCAATTCCAGCGATGCCAGCGCTCGATATTCCCTTGCCCCATCCCTGGAGGCGCGTATGGTGGTGAGGCGGCGCCGATCGCATCCGCGCCTCAACTCATCGAGTCATGACCGACCCCATCCAACCAGCGTCTGCTTTGCCCGCGTCGGACTCGCCGCCCCACCATGCCAACCGGTTGATCCGAGAGAAATCTCCCTACCTGCAGCAGCACGCGCATAATCCGGTGGATTGGCATCCGTGGGGCGCTCTTGCGTTCGAGCATGCCCAGCGCGAGAACAAACCGATCTTCCTGAGCATCGGCTATTCGACCTGCCACTGGTGCCACGTCATGGAGCGCGAGTCGTTCGAGGACGAGGAGGTCGCCGATTTCCTCAACCGCCACTTCGTGAGCATCAAGGTCGATCGCGAGGAGCGGCCCGACGTGGACCGAATCTACATGACCGCGGTTCAAGCCATGGCGGGCCAGGGCGGCTGGCCCCTCTCGGTGTTCCTGACGCCCAGCCTCAAGCCTTTCTATGGCGGCACCTATTTCCCGCCCATCAGCCGATCCGGCCTGCCCGGCTTTCTCGACCTCCTCCAGCAAGTCCAGTCGGCCTGGCATCGCCGCCGAGCCGAGATCGAACGGTCCGCCGCCGAGTTCCATCAGCACCTGGCGCGCGCCCTGCAACCCAGCCCCGCCAGCGGCGCCGGTCTGTCTGCCGACCTCATCCGCCTGGGGGCCGGCCAGCTCAAGAAGGAGTTCGACCCCCAGCACGGCGGCTTCGGACGCATCCCGAAATTCCCGCGTCCCTCGACGCCCCTTTTCCTCCTGGCCTATGGCCACGCCCATCGCGATGCCGAGGCGATCCAAATGGTCCGCTCCACCTGCGAGGCAATGGCCGCCGGCGGCATCTATGATCAGCTCGGCGGCGGATTCGCCCGCTACGCCGTCGATCCGCGATGGGAGGTGCCCCATTTCGAGAAGATGCTCTACGACAACGCCCAGCTCGCCAATCTCTACCTGGACGCCTTCCTCGCCGCCCGCATCCCGCGTTTCGCCGAAATCGCCCGCGAGACGATCGCCTATGTCCTTCGCGACCTGAGCCATCCCGATGGCGGCTTCTTCTCCGCCGAAGACGCCGACAGCGAAGGCAAGGAAGGCAAGTTCTACTGCTGGACGCTCGAGGAGATCGAATCCCTGCTGTCGCCCGACCAGCGCGCGGTCGCCATCCGATACTTTGGCGTCACCCCGAAGGGCAACTTCGTCGATCACAGCGATCCCCAGCCGCTCCTCCACCTGAATGTCCTCCGCATCGCCGACCCCCGCCTCTCTCCTGAGGAGGCCTCAACCCTCGTCGAGATCCGCGCCTGTCTCCTCGCCGCCCGCGGCCGCCGCATCCGGCCCCTCCGCGACGACAAGATCCTGGCCTCGTGGAACGGGCTGATGCTGGGCGCGCTGGCCCGCGCCTCCGCCGTCCTTCCCGATCCCCACTGCCTGGACGCCGCGCGGCGGAATCTCGCCTTCATCCAGTTTCACCTCTGGGATCGCTCCTCCTCCAAACTCTACCACCGCTGGTGCGATGGCGAGCGCGACCAGACCGAGCTCCTCTCCGGCTATGCCGCCGTCCTCGATGGCACCGTCAGCCTCTACGAAGCTTCCCTGGATCCCGGCGCGCTCGAGTTCGCCCTGGCCCTCGCCCAGCGCATGATCGACCGGTTCTACGACCCCGATCGCGGCGGCTTTTGGCAAAGCCCGCTCGATACCCCCGATCTGATTCTCCCCGTGAAGGAAGACTACGACGGCGCCGAGCCTTCCGGCAATGCCCTTGCCGCGCTGGCGCTGCTTCGCCTGGGCGCCATCGCCGGCCGCACCGATTTCACCGATGCCGCCGGCAAAACCCTCCATCTCTTCGCCCCGCGACTCCGCCAGAACCCGCAATCCGCCCCGCACCTCCTCCTGGCCGCTCACTTCTCGATGGAGGAACCGGTCCGCGTCGTGATCGCCGGCCCGGCCGGCCATCCCGCCACGCGCGCTCTCATCGAGGCGGCTCACAGCGTGTATGCGGGCCGGCGAGTCGTGCTGGGCGTTTCCGGGCCGGTCGATCCGTTCGCCTGCAGCCTCCCGGAGCGCGATGGACAGCCCGCCGCTTATCTCTGCGCTGGCCACACCTGCCGGGAGCCGGCTTCCGATCCCGCCCGGCTCGCCGAACAGCTCCGGGCTTTGACGCCCGGGCCGGCTCCACAAAGCCCAATTCCCGATCCGATCAGCCCTGGGCCATAGCCGCCAATCTCCAGGCCGAGTCAATCGCCGCCTGGCACCCGCTCGATCCGGCGAATCGCAGCCTCGGCCGCCCACCGGACCCGCGGGATCCGCGAGAGCTCCCTTAACAGCGGCAGCGCCCGTCGTGCGGCGGGCTCGCCGATGCTCCCCAGCGCATCCGCCACCGATCGCAGAACATGCACCTGCTCCTTCGGCGCCCGGCCGGCGGCGACCAGGGCATCGACGGCAGGCGCCGCCTCCTTCCCGATGGCCGCGATCACATTGGCGCTCATCATCCGGACGCTCACGTCGCCATCCTCGAGCCCGCGCTGGATCGCCGCAAGCGCAGGCAGCGCCCCTTTCCCCAGCTCCCGCAATGCCAGGGCAGCCAAACCCCGAACCACCGGATCGGGATCGGATGTCAAAATGCTGCCCAGATCGACGGCGCTTCCGCGGGGGGCGCGCGGCTCTTCGGCCTTCGAGGCAGCCGCCCACGCCTCCGCGCCCACCCGGGCCAGAACCACGTTGTCCACGCCCAGATCAAACCCCGAGGACGCCTCCCGCTTGCCCAGGCAGACGTAGGTCAGCGCGTGCGCCCCTCGAGCCAGATGCACCCACCCCACCGGATGCGCAAGCCCGACGTATGTCTCGGGCGCATAACCGTCGAATTGGGTCTGCGGGAAAACGTCCGCGCCCGGCTCGTGCTCGAGCTGTGCCGCCTCGGGCGGCTTGCCATCGAGCAGAACCGTGTAAATCCCGAAGCCGGATCCCTGAGCCACTTCGGTGTAGAGCTCGTAATCGCCCTCCTCGGCCACATCGAACGGGACCTCGATTCTGGATCCCTTGCCTCGAGCCTCGAAGAGCAAGACATCCTTCGACCAGAAAAGCTCGGGGATCAGGGATGCCTCGCCGCCTTCGGCCCTGCAAAGGGACAAGGCTTTCTCGACCTCGATCTGCAGCGCGTTGCCCTGCGGCAGCCGAGCCGAGCCATACGGCGCCGGCGGCTGATCCTTCGCAATCCCCTCCTGATACCAGAACGCCACGCTCGATATCAGATCGGTTCGCTCCCCAAAGGCCGACTTCACCGATCCATCCGCGTTGTAGGTCCAGCCGCGATGCTCGACCTCGGCTTTCAGCGATTGGCGGAACGGGATCGGATCGGCCAGGTGCCAGCGATACGCCGTCATCCGCGCCCCGACCCCCGTCCCCTCCGCGACGGTCACGCCGTAATGCGGGCCGTCGTTCACATGCAATCCCCATGCGTCGTTGAAATAATCCTCGGTCCCCGTCCCTTCGATCAGCGGCCGCTGCCCATCCACCCAGAACAGGTCGTCGCCCTCGCCGAACCACCCGGCCTCGGCCTGGACCACGGACAGCACCGTCCCCACATAGTGCCCTCGGCCGCGGACGTTCAGGATCTCGTAATGGCTGCCATCCGCCGGCGCCGGCAGGGCCTGGCGATACCGGGCATGGAAATAGAGCGCATCCGCCGGCAGCGATGGAACCTGCCTCCAATCGACGTGATAGTAGAGCATGCTCACCCGGCGGCGGCCTTCGTTCGTCACGGTGATCTTGCAGCCTTTGCGGAAAGGCATCGGCCAATAGCAGTTCCGGGCGCGGCCGTCCGAGCTGTTCCGGACCATGAGGGATTCCACCTCGCCTTCCATCCCGTTTCCCACGGCGAAGAAGTCGCCGACCGGCGCATCCACGCTCGGGATGTCGCTGCCGTCGTAATACACCCGGAGCCGCAGCAGCCGGGGCCAGCCGTATTCGTTGTCGGCAATCGTCATCCATAGGTGATGGACGACGCCCGGGCCGCGCAGATCCGCCAGGACGGTCGTCTCCCCGGGTATCGGCCGCTTGCTGTCGTCGTTCGATCCCCAGTCGGGATGGTTCGACGAGGCCCGGCGCGCCACATATTCCTTCGGCTCTGCCAGATGGTACGGATCCTCCGCCAGCCACGCGGCGCCTGATGCCGGATGTGCCAAGCCGGCTGCCAGCCCAAACCCCGCGGCAGCCAAGACCCAAAGAGCTCGCTTGTTCATAGTCACTCGATCCATGCCGCGTCGTTCATGTACGCTTGCGCATACGCATAAGGCATCATGCCGTCCGCCCCCGCCTTGGCCGTGTTCCGGAAGATCAGCACCCCTCCCCCGGGCTGGCCGGGATCATCCCGGTACCCCACCACCAGCACGCTGTGCCCGTCGCGCACGGCGTCCGCAGGACAGAGCTGGAGAACGCCGTCCTTCCACTGCTCCCGCTTGGGCCAGCGCAACCCGGCGCAAACCGGCCATCCGCGCGCCAGAGTCCCCTTGATCCGGATCAGATGTTGATCCATCAGGCCCGTCGTGACATCCCACTCCTTGATCCAGGCCAGCCGAAGGCCGAGCCCCCGCTGCTTCTTCGCCCCCGCGATCGCTTCCGGGCTCGGCGATGCGGATGCGTCGAATGCGGCCGCATAGGGACAAACCTCCGCCGCGCAGATCCCGTGCGCCGTGAATCCCTTCCAGAGATCGGAGAAAAACCCTCCGTCCTGCGCGTCGCCGCATTGGCGGTTGGCCGCCCAGTTCAGAAACTCGACGCTGAGCCGGGTGCCCCGGCCCTCGCGCTTCGCGACGGCGAACTCGAGCGCGCCCGCGATCGTGAAAGCCGAGCACGTGCTCCGCGCTCCTTGCTGCCAGCGGGGCAGACCCCAGCGATCGAACTCAGACCGCAAATCGACCGAAGCAGGAAGCGGCTGCGCCGCCGTGGACGGCTTCGATTCCCCACCCGCGAATGCTGCCGCGCTCACCACCGCAAGGCCGCACCCGGCTGCGAGGCATTTGCCCAATAGGACGGCTCGAACTCCTTGTGCCCAACTGACCCGACGCTGCAGCAGACTCCAGAACACGACAGTCAATGAGCGGCCAGGCAAAGCTTCCATGAAAATGACTTTCATCCGCCCGCATTCTTCCCCGCGGCCCGACTCGGCACAAGGCAAATGCAGCGCATGGGCGGCGGGACGCCGGCCGCCCTCCCAGGCGTGGACGCCTGCGCTGCGCAGGCTGGCGACTGGCGACCATCGGAATCGCACCTGGCAGGTGCTCCGCGGAGGCCAACTGTTGGCTGCAAGCGCCGGCTTCCGGCACGGCGCTTGAGAGCCGACTTTCCGGCGCATCCATGGCGGCAGAGGACTGCCGCACTCCATGACGCTTCGCGCATCCCGAGCGCGTCCGAACCGGCGTCAACCTCGTGGCGCGCGCAACCCTCTGGCGCTTTTCACGCCGTTTGAAATCAAGGGGCTGGTTAATGATCCGGCACGATCCCTTCATGCGGCAGACGCTGCTGGATGCGCCGCAAGTCGCGGATCTCATCCGGCCAGGCGGGACCGCGGCGGAATGGCTTCGCCGTTGTCGCTCTCCACTTCCAGGACTCGACGTGCCCGTCGGCGAACGAAAGCGCGCAGCCCCGGCTGTGCCGGTAGGCCGGGCTGTCGCCCCACTCGTTGCTCGGATACTCCCGCAGACCGATGTTGCCATCGTTGATCGACTCCTCATCCTCGTCCATGAACACCAGGGCCAGAACCGGCTTCGGATTGAAGATCGACGAGAACTTCTGGCCGCTCTTGCCGATGCTGCTGGCCATCGAATAGCTCCGCGTGCGCAGCTCGCTCTTCTTGGTGCGCGAGTCGGTCACGATGGCCTTGTCGGCCGGGCACTTGTAGATCTTGACTGAGGTGTTGTACCGGAACAGCACCCCATTCATGATGTTGGACGGGGTGAGGTCATACTGCACGTTGCCGAGGATCCACGAGCCCGCCAGGCTGGTCGCCGATGCCACCTCGTTCGGAGGCAGCACATCGTTGTTGTCGTCGGCATACATCTGCCAGCAGAGCTGCAGCTGCCGCAGATTGCCCACGCATTGGGTGACTTGGGCGCGCTGTTTAGCCTTGCTCAAGGCCGGCAGCAGCATCCCCGCCAGAATCGCGATGATCGCAATGACGACCAGCAGCTCGATCAGCGTGAATGCGCCTCGAGACCGCGGCCGCAGCCCGCCGTCCGCCCCTCCACCACTCCTTCCCTGTCCCACCGGGTGCACGAGGTCCTATTCGGCCGACACCCGATAAAAGCGGGTCTGCGCGGCCGAGGCATCCGACAGCGATTGAATGGAGCCGTCCCCCACCACGCTCGACCCGCCCACGGCCCAGTTTGTTTGCGAGAGCGAGTCTTTGTAGCTCAGCCGGTAGATCGCTCCCGCCTCGCTGGCAAACGACACTGTGAACACGCCGTCGCTCCAGGCCGGGTCGAGCAGCTTCACCGGCGACAAGGGCGCGGGAACGAACAGCAGATAGTTCATCTGCAGAGCATTCCTCGTGAAATCCATCTGCGGGCCCCCCATGGTCAGGCGAAGGGTCTTCTCGCCCGACAGCGGAATCGACTTTGGATTCCCCGACTCGTCGGCCAGCGCGAAGTACCGATAGAGAATCAGATGCCCCGTGTTAGCCACCGCGAACCTGCCGAGCGGAGCGGTGGTTTGGTTCGTCTGGGTGCGGTCGCTGGTCACTTCATCCAGCCAGACGTCCTGGGGCGCCCAGCTCGAAAGACGCAGGTAAACCCGATACCTGCCCGGCACGAACTCCCGAGTGTAGTTGAGCCATTCCCCTCCCTCGGTATGGTGCACCTGATAGTCCGGCAACCCCAGCGACGTGAACTTGAGCAGCGGCGTGTCGTTGGTTGCCTCCGTCGCCATGAAGCCGCCCGCGTTCACCCACTGATAATAGAGCGAGCCGGCAAAGGTTCCCACCGCGTCGTCCTTGCGATACATCATGTAGCCGGACTCGCCGCCGGTGCGGCGGTCGAAGCAATCCACACCCGGCTCTCCCACCTGGTCCAAATACCCCACCCCGCCGCCGTTGACCTGCGTGCCATACAGATCGAATCCGGACGGAACCGGGCGGTTCTGATACTGGCCTTTGCCGTAATTGTAATCCTCGCACTCGACCAGCATCACATTCGTGGAAGTGATGTAGTCCTCGCTGAACGTGTCGAAGCAGAAGTCGTTCGTCGACGCCTTCCCACCCTGCTCCTTCAGGACGATTCGAGCATCGTACACCTCGTTGGCGCTCAGAAGGCGATACGCCACGCTGCGGCTGCTCGCGTTCCCCGAGATGTCGAGCCCGCCCGAGACGTCCGCCCCATTCAGGAACAGCTGGATCTCCGCCGGATCGATCGCGCCCCCGCCGAATGTCGTGGCGGTGAATGTGATCCCGCTGCCGGCCGGGTGGAAGTTCTGATTCGACACCGGTACGCGGTTGACGACCTGCGGCGTGCCGGCCACGGGATGCGGCGTGGCTGGCGCCGGCACCGAGACGGGCCCCGACGCGGCGGCCACGTAATTGTCAAAGGTCACATCGACCGTCATGTTGTTTCGCGAGTAGGCGAAGAGGCCGCATTTGCCCCGCATGGGCTTGCCGACGATCGCCAAGTAGTTGTCCTCCCCAGCAATATAGGCCACCGGCCGCGTCAGATCCGTCAGATCATACATCTGTGCCACCAGCTGGTTGCCCACGCCGGTGACCACCATCCGATACTGGCGGGCCGGATCCAGGGTCAGATAGGTCGCCGCCACGGCTGCCATGGGCTGATCCTGGTACATGAAGTAGATCGAAAACACCCGATTGCCGCCCCCGCTGATCGCCGGCGTCCAGTACAGCACGTACCCCACCGTTGTGCCCGGCCCGACGTCCTGCATCCGAAACGCAATCCCGATCGCCGAATTGGCCTGGTTGTCCCAAGCCGTGAGATCGACCGCCGCGTAGAAATCCGTGTATTCCTGGCTGCGATACGTGACGACCTGGGCCTTGTCCTGCTCGCCGGTGGGCGCCGACGAGCTCGCCTGAATCCGATAAACCCCGCCGGTCAGGCTGAAGGCCGCCGTCCCCTCGCGATCATAGCGGGTCCATCCGTCGTCGTTCCCGTCGTCAAAATTATCGGTTTGGGCGGCCACCCGCATGGAACCGCCGATCGCGGCCAGCACAAGCCCGGCTGCCAACACCCAGACCGCCATCCCTCCACGCCGCCGCCCGGCAGAAAGACTCCAACGGCTCCCCGCAAAACCATGATGTTCCATATTTCCTCCTGGTATTGAATGGTCTGATGCCGAGCTGCATGCCGGCTCATCTGCCGACCGATGTTCCGATCGCACCCGCCCCACCGCACGTTCGTTCCCTATGAGCCCCGCGTAGGGGAGCCGCCTTCTTCGCGATGCAGGAGCGAAAAAGCCCTACCCGCGATTGGATCGGAACCGGCGCGCCACCCACAGAGCCGCGCCGCCCAATCCCAGCAGCACGCTCAGCGCGGGCTCCGGAACCACCATCGCCGCAAAGTTGTCGACGCTGAAGTCCGTGGGCGGCACCGGGCTTTGGCTGTATCCAAACACGCCGGACACGCCGCTGGCGTAAGTGGCGTCGACCCCGAACTGCTCCGCGACCATCCCTCCGCCCACCTCGAAAACCTGGCCATGCAGGTTGCTGCCGGCGATCTCCAGGACGAACCGGTAGTCCTTGGCCGGATCGAGCGTGATCTTGTACGAGCCAATGTCATGAAGGCCTCCAAGGCCGTCGATCCGGTACAGAACCATCTCCCCCTTGAGCGAGTCGGCAAACGGTTCATAGGCGTATCCGTATCCGCTCAGGCTGCCCAGCGTGTTGTTGCTGGTCAGCCGGGCGCCAACGCCAAACGCACCTCCCATGGGAGCAAGAAAATTCACGAAATCCGCGCTGACGGATACATCGGTGTAAGGCGATCCCACCAGGCTCCCCACGTAGCCGAAACCGGCATAGAACGGGCTGTTGTTCGGCGCCTGCAGCCGGTAAGCGCCATTCTCAACCGCCCACGTCTGGCCGCTCGATCCCACATACGCGCTGTTGCGCGCCCATGCGGGGTTCTCGGTGTCGTTGCCATCCGAGAAGTCGTCCGTCTGAGCCCGCAGACCGGGCGCCCCGCCAACAACAAACGACGCCGCCGCTGCAAGGGCCATCCATCGGTTCAGAGAGAGATTGAAGTGCCTGGTTTCCATAGGTCCTATGGTCTTGGTTGTGTTGAGCAATGGCGGCATCGAACACCAATCCAAAACCGATGGCAAGCAAATAGATCCTACACCCAGGGCGCGTCCGAAGGCCCGATTGGGATTGCCACCGATGCGGCGGCTGGGGCAGAATGAACCCGATCGATCATGCTCCATTTCCCGATGCACACCGCACGTTTGAGCTGCCTGGCGGCGATCGTCCTGGCGACCGCTTGCCTCTCCGGCGCCGGCCAGCGCCAGCCTCCCTCCAGCCGCAGCGATGCCATCCGCGCCCTGTGCCAGCGGCTCGGCATCGGCCCATGCGCGACCATCGCCGATGTCGGCTGCGGCGACGGACCCGACACGATGGTCTTCGCCTCGATCGTCGGCGAGGATGGGACCGTCTTCGCCCAGGAAATCGATGCCGCCCGGCTCAAGAGGGTCGTCGATGCCGCCGGCAAACGCGGCTTCCATCAGATCGTCCCCGTCCTGGGAAGAACCGAAGATCCGCACTTGCCCAACGGCTCCCTGGACTTCATTTACATGAACCGCGTGTTTCATCACTTCGCGCGTCCCCGGGCCATGCTCGAGCACTTTGTCTCCGACCTGAAGCCGGGCGGCTGGCTGGTCATCGTCGATCAGCAGGAAGGCCCGCTGACCGATTGGGCGCCGGCCGAAAGCCGCGAGGGCCAGCACCACTGGACCAGCGAGCTGGCCGTCGTCCGCATGGCGCGCGAAGCCGGGTTCCGGTTCGAAGACCTCCTGGATGACCTGTGGTTCGAGCGGCCGCCGTTCGTCCTCGCCTTCCGAAAGCCCCTCCCCATGCCGGCCGATCCTGGCGATCCCGATCTGCCCCAGCCCCTTGATGCCCCAGCGCTGGTCCGCGCCCTGCCGCTCGCTGAACTCCAGGAGAGCCCGGTGCTGTTCTTCGGATTGGATGCCGCACGGCCGGTGTTGCCCGCCCTCCAGAATCTATTGCCGGCCAACGCCCGCCTCCTGGACGTCGTCCTCGAAGAATGGGCCCTCTCGCGCGAGGAGCTCGTCCCATCAGCTCGGACGCCGGGCATCGAGGTCCTCCGGACCGAAAAAGGCGACCTCGCCTTGCCTTCGGACATTCGGCCCGGCTTGATCCTCTTTGCCGACGCCTACCACCGGCTCTGGAATCCCGCCCCTCTCCTGCGCCGGCTTCACCAGCAAACCCCGCCGTCAGGCCGCCTGGTCGTGCTCGACCGGAAAGGTCCGGATGCCGAACCCAGACGCCTGGCCGGCCACCATCGCCGGATTTCTCCTCAACTGGTCGAGAAGGAGATGCGCGAGGCCGGCTTCCTCCTGCGCCGGACAATCCCAGCCCCCGCTCCGGACCGATTCCTCATGATCTTCTCCCCCCAGACGCCCTCGACCCATGCCCAGTAATCCGCCGCCAGCGCTGCCCGCAACCGCCCTTCAGTCCTCCGGCTCGCGCGGGCTCGCCATGTAGGCCGACCAAAGATCCGGCTCGACCCGCAACTGAAGAAACACCGCTGGCCGCAGCCCAAAATGCCCGGCAGCGACCAGGTTTGTCATTCCCCGGCCCTCGAGCTCCGGCGCCCAGCGCGGCGAGGCGATCACCGCTGAAGCGCGTGGATCCTCCGGAGGGGCCGAATACCAGCCCACCCGCTCGAACCACCGCAGATACCACGGCAGCGGCCAATAATCCCCCCCCGCCGCGATCACCTTGACCACCATCGACCGGCCCAGCGGATGCGCCCGAGCCAGGTTCTCCATGCGCCGGACCAGGTGCAGAAGATTGGGCGAGGTGTGGGCATAGACATACGGATTCCGCGGATCGGCCGCATATCCAAAACTGCCGTGCGCCGCCTGCACGCCCAGCTGGCCGCAGGCGACCAGGATCGCCGCCGCCGCTGCCACCCGGCTCGGCATGGCACGCACCGCGCCCAGCAAACCCGCCGCCCCCAAGCCCGCCAGCAGGATGTAGGCATGAAGAAACCCCAGCATGCACCAGGGCGTCTTGTATGGAATCACGCTGTAGACTGCGGTCAGGACCACCGCATAGACGCTCAGCCAGCGCCCCACAGCCCCGGCCGGCGAATCCTCACCCCGCCGGCGCCAGGCCCATGCGCCCCCCGCCACCGCCAATCCCAGGATCAGCAGCTCGCTCCACACCGGCCCGCCCCCTCGATGCGTCCAGGCCAGCAGCCCCAGATAGAAATGCCACGGATGCACGTGCGGCGAATCCCCCTCGGCCCGCGTCAGCCACGGCCCATAGGTCCGGATTGAATCCCAAAGCCCCGCGCCATGGGCGAAGAAGGATGTAAAAAAGACGGCCGAAACAGCCGCCGCCACTCCCAGCATCAGACCCGCATGCCACCCGCGCGCGCCGGCAGGCCATGGAATCCCCCGTCTGCGCCACCTCCGGCCCCACAGCACCCCTGTGGCCACAGCCGCGGCCCCCAGCTGCAGCACGAACGTCTCCTTGGTCGAGTGCATCAGGCCCAGTCCTGCCCCCCCCAACGCCGCCCAGCCCCAATGAGGACTGCGCGCATAGCGCCATCCGGCCATCAGAAACAGCCCGCTCCAGAACACGAGCAGCATTTCATGGATGTAATACCGGCTGTAATAAACCAGCGCCGGCGACAGCGCGGTCAGCAAACCGGCCCAGCAGGCCGCTCCGCGCCCCAACAAACCCCGCCACCCCCATGCCAGCCCCACCAGCCCCACACCGAATACCGCCGGCACACAACGCAGCGTCGCCTCGGTCGCCTCCGCCAAGGTCCGCACCCCGCCCAGCCATGCAGCCACACGCGTCGCGTAGCTCAGAACGGGGCCGTGGTATTCGTCGGGATCATATCGATACTGGCCATGCTCGAGCAGCCCCTGGAATTTCAGCGCCTGCACCGATTCATCGGTGTGCATCGGGCGATCCTCGAGCCGCGGAAACCGCAAGGCCGATGCCACGATGACCACGGCCGCGGCGAGGATCAGATGCGCGTATTTCATGGTGTCTGGCCCGTACAGCGGACAGGCCGCCCCTGCCGGGACGGCCTGTTATCCTTCCACGAGATTGTCCATTCGAGGACGGCGGCCTCGCCGGGCCCGGCGCGGGCCGCTGGCCCGCCTCACTTGGCGGGCAGCGCGAAGACCTCGACTTCGGTGTACCGGTTCAGCGCGCTGAACGTGCTGCCACGGCTATACATCCGAACGTAGCGTCCCTTGGCGCCCTTGGCGTCGATCAGCCGGCCCTCGTAATTCTCGAAGTATTCCTTGTCCGTCCCGATGCCCAGCCCCGACGAATTGTCGTAGTCGTTGTTGTAGACGGTCTTGACGTTCTGCGTGAAATCCGGATCGTCGGAGATCTGGACCACGACATCATAATAGATCTGCGGCGTGTGATGCGCGTGCCAGATCAGGATCGCGTAGATCTCGTGCGGCGCATCGAGGTCGATCTGCACCCACTGGGTCCGCCGATGCAGCTCCACGAAGCTGCTGTCGGTCGATTCCTTGTCACCATCGGTGACCAGATCCAGCGCGCCGGACACGGGCGACTTGTCGCTGCTGGTCACCTTCTTGTTCAGCGCGACATTCGCGACACCCTTGGGCGCCATGAACGGCGGGCGCGGCTTGTCCGACGGCTTCTCCACATGCTCGTCGATCGGAATATCCACCGGGGTCCCCATGAACGCCGGAATCGGCAGCATGATTTCGAGCGGCGCCATCTCCTTGGCACCCGCACCTCGTGCGGCCAACCCCGCCGACGCCAGCACCGCCACCGCCATCGCCACTCTCCAGTTCCACGTTTTCACACGCATATCCATCGGTTCTTGTTTCCTGTTAAAGCCTGAATACTCGCCGGATTCGAGCGCCGACGCAACTGTTTTTCAGGCTGCGTTCGATCCTAGCTTTCGACGCCCGCCAGCCTTGCGCTATTCACGGGGCATCCCCGCGGCGGAGGCTGCCGCTGCGATCCTTCAGAGCGCATATTGGGGAATCTTCAGCCGCTCGCCGTCCCGGAGAGCGGACTGGTGGGCGACGATCCCCGCCACCGTCATGTTGAGGGCCAGCGCAATGTCGACCAGCGGCCGGCGGTTCTGGAGGATCGACAGGACGAATTCGTTCGCCAAATACCCGTGCGAACCGCCATGGCCGCCCGCCCCGACGCCCGGCGGAAGCGGAGGGCGCCGCGTCGCCGGCAGTTCCTTGTGGATCCCTTCGAACTGCCCGTAATAGGAGCCCCTCTGCCCCCGAACACGCCCCATCTCCCCGCTGGCGCCCGGCGTGTCCCAGCTCACCGCCATCCGCGACATACCCCCTTCGCTGGTCCGGAACAAGGCGATCTCCGTCCCGAACGGGTTTCGGTAAGCATTGTTCTCAGGCCTTAGATGGGGGACGATGCTCGGCATCCCCTGGCACGATACCTCGGTAAAGCTGCCCCCGTTCACGCCCAGACAGTAGGCGTCGGAATGGGTCGGATACCACTGCGGAGGCAGGCCAACACGCCAGCCCTGGTACGAATCGATCGGCTCCGGCATGTAATGGTAATACTCGCCCTCCGAATACACCAGCTTGCCCAGCCCGCCCGCCCGGTAGATCTGACGCATCGCATGCAGATCCTCGTGGAAGCACGAGGTCTCGAACATCATGTACGTCCGGCCGCTGGCTCGCACCGCCTCGAATAGCTTGTCCGCATCCTCGAGCGATCCGAACACCGCGGGAACGGCCGAGGCGACATGCTTGCCGCGGCGCAGGACCTCGATGCAGTGCTTCGCGTGCTGGGGCGCATCCGTGGCCACGAACACCGCCTCGATCCGGTCGTCTCGGACCAGCTCCTCGAGCGAAGGGTAGGTCTTCCCGCAGCGACAGGCCTTGGCCAATCCGGCGCATCGTTCCGGAATCAGGTCGCTCACCGCCACAACCTCGACGTTGGGATGATCCTGGAAACCGAACGCGGCGCCGAACTTGCAGACGCCGTAGCCGACTATGCCCACCCGGAGCTTGCGGTCCGAGACCGGCTCCCAGCCCTTCGATGCGCCCGCATCATCGGGGGCTTGCTCGAATCCCTGGATCGGCGCCTCGGCGGATCGCCCGGCCGCCGGGAGGCCCAACGCCGCGGCGCCCAGACCTATGGTTTGCAGAAACGCGCGCCTCGAGTGCGAGAGAACAGGACCGTCGGGGGCTGGCCAATATGTGAGTTGCTGTTTCATGAGATTGTGTCGGATTTCACCAGAAAATCCATTCTGTTCGCAATCCAGAATGATCGAGAACAGCGGATCCTGCAAGATCTCCCCGCGCAGGATCGGGTTGGTGGGCGCAAGATGCGAGCCCCCTCACCCGCCCGTTTGGGCACTCCCTTGGTTCCCAATGGCGGAGAGGAAGAACTTCAGACAGCCACCGGACACGATCCCCTCCCCCCGCGAGGATCGAGCGGGGGGGGCAGAGGGAGAGGGGAAAGTTCCAACGCCCGCCTCTCCCCGACCCTGGCGCAAGATTTCTCCCGCTCTGCGGCGATGCCGCCCCTAATGCTTGCCAGGGTCCATCCGGACGCCGCGCCGTTCGTAGGCGATGTAAGACTCGAGAGCGATCATCTTCGGATCGTCGAACGCAAGCGGCTTGCCCTCGAGCGGCTGCTGGATGCACCAGTTGATCATCTCGCGCAGGGCAATGACCCGGCCCAGCTGCTGCTGGAATTTCGGATAGGTCTCCGGGTGCGTGTTGGCAGCGTTGGGGTGGCACTGCGCGCAGGCAACCCCCTTGGTGCCCAGCTCGGCGCTGGTCCAGAGGGCGCGCCCTTTTTGGACGACGGCCATATACTCGTTCTGCCAGCGCTCCTGGTCTTTCTTGGTGAACTCGTCGGCTTGCGCCAGAAAACCGATGATGGTCCCTGCCAGGAGGACGGCGCCCAGCGTTGCGGTGACAGTGATGGCTTTCATAGTTGGCTCGATGGGGTTCAGTAGTGGTCCTGCGGCGGAATCCGTTTCGAAGGATCTTGATAGACGCGATCCTCGGGCTGCCGAGTGGCCGGGTTGTAGGCCACGACTCGGCTGGTGTTGTTGTAGAGGTTGTAATCCATCATGACGCGGCCGGTATCCATGTCGATGAACTGCCAGCCCGTGGCATCGCGCTCGAAGAACGGATCGGCCCGGTTCATGGGGACGGTGAGCTTGGGCATGGCGTGCTCGGCCTGGGCATAGCTCTGCGGATAAGGCCACGGCCACGCGGTGGCCATGACCGAGTGGAACGTGATGTTCCCCACCTGGTTGTACTGGATCTGGTGAACGTGGCCGTAAATGACCGTCACAGTCGGGAACGGCTTCAGCAACGCCTGCACCTGCTCGGCATCCTCGGTCCAGAAATTCCAGCCCTTGTAGAGCTTCTGGATGGGCGAGTGCGAGAACAGCACGATGGGGGTGGTTTTCGCCACCCGAGCGAGGTCGGCGCGCAGCCACTCCCGCTGCTTCTCCCCGACCATGAAAGGCGATCCGTTGGGGTTGTCCAGGCCGGCCATCTCGAGCATCCGCTGCCGAGCCGTCGGCCACCGGTTGTAAGTCCACTCGTCATAGGTCAGTATGCTGTTGAGCACGACAAAGTGGACGCCCTTGTGGTCGAAGCTGTAGTAGTGCGGGCCGAACAGCTTGGACCAGTACTCGCCCAGGTCGAGATAGTAGTCGTGCTCGCCCATGACGCAGTAGGTCTTGTGGCGGAGACGGGAGAGCATCTCGGCCCCGTGGTCCAGCTCCTCCTTCGTCCCGAGCTGGGCGAGATCGCCCCCGAACATGACGAAGTCGGGCTTGGGAGTGAGCAGGTTGGCTTCCGCCACGGCCCGGATTAGGCCGCGGTCCCAGTTCCGGACGAACTCCGTGCCTTTGACATGCTGGATGTGGGCATCGGAGATGTGGGCGAACGTGAACTTGTCCTGGGCGGCCCCAAACGCCAGCTCGACAACGCTCAGCGGGAACGCCGCCGCGGCCGTGGCCACACCCGCGCGCTTGATGAAATCCCGGCGGTTCAAACGAAAGTCATTCATGGTCGGCTCCTTTCTTATAGCTGGGCTGGCTGGACATATTCCGGGCTCGTGAGCGATTCCATGAACGCCACGAGATCGTCGATCTGCGCCTCCGTGAGATGCAGGGGCCGGATCCCGCCGCTCAAGAAGTCGTTGACGCGGTCTTTCTCGTTCGTCACGCCCCCGTTGTTGTAATGCACCACGACGTCCCGCAAGGTCTTGAGGCTGCCGTCATGCATGTAGGGAGCCGTCACGGCGATGTTCCGCAGCGTGGGCGTCTTGAAGGATCCGATGTCGTCGAAAAGGCGGGTCACCGCCAGCCGGCCCAGCTCGGACGTGCGCTTGTCGGAGAGGACTTGGATGTCCACTTCGGCCAGCGTGGCCCTGGTCTTCAGGAACTCCACGGCGAGGGCGGGCACGTCCTGCTGGATCGCGGTGATGCCGACGCCCACGTTGTGGAACCGGTTGTCGGTGAACAGGGCCTGGGTCTGCTCGATCACGTGGCACGAGACGCAGCGCCCTTCGTTCACAAAGAGCTTCAAGCCCCGCTTCTGAGCCGGGGTCAGAGCATCCTCTTCGCCTCCGAAGTAGTAGCAGTCAAAGGGCGAGCCGCCGGAGATGATCGTGCGCTCGAACGCCGCGATGGCATCGGTCACCTCGGCCATCGTGACAGCCGGGCCGCGCTTGCCAAATACCTGGTCGAACGCGCGCGCATAGTCGGCGTCCTTGCGCACGATCGCCAGGATCGGGTCGTGATCCTTCAAACCCATCTCGACCGGGTTGACGAACGGGTGCAGCGCCTGGTCCTCCAGGCTCGGCGAACGGCCGTCCCAGAACATCGTCTCGAAGTAGACCGCGTTGATCACCGTCGGCGCGTTCCGGGTGCCCTTGAGCTGGCGGATCCCCTCGGACACGCTCAGCGGGCTGTCGGTGAATGCCTTGCCAGCATCGTGGCACGTCGCGCAGCTCACCTGGCGCGTCGCGCTGAACCGGGTCTCCTCGAACAGCTTCTTCCCCAAGGCAACCTTCTCCGGGCTCGCAGCCTGGGTTGCCCGCTCGGGCAGTGGCGGCAATCCCAGGGGAACCTTTTGCGCCGCCTCCACTCCCGGCGCCGTGGCGATGAACAACAACTGGACGCCGATCAGCGGCGCCATCCACCTTGGTTTGATCATGTTTCCTTCCTTTCTCGGCAACGGCGGCACAAACCGCGCAACTCCACACCGTAGCCCCGCACCTCGAAGCCCAAGCCCGAGGTGTCCGGCAGCGACAGGCCCTCCAGCTCGGGAGCCGCGATGTCCACCACCGCATCGCATTCCAGACAGATCAATTGTCTCAATCCTTGCCGCCTGTCAACCGCCGAATAGGCGCCCGCCAGCGGGCAGGTTTACGGGATGGGCCGATTTCCCTCGATCATGAGGCCTTCGATGACGCGGCCGACCTGGTCGGGCGGCATGAGCTCGATCAGGTACCGATGATGCTTTTGCGGGGCGGGAATCCACTCGTTGTACCCGTGCGAGACCCGGGCGTGCATCAGGCAGAAGCCGGGCTCGGAGTGCTTCCAGTAATTCGCCGCGCCCCGCACCGCGTACAGAACCGCCGTCAGATCCCACGCCTCTCGGTCCTTCAAGCCATTGTAATGCTGATAGCAGGCGCGGACCGGATTGGACTCGGGCGTCTCGCGCAGGCGCGCCCCGACCTTGATGCCCGCGCCAATGGCAAATCCGCTGAACACCACCGGCGTCGGCCAGTCGTTGACGGCGCGCACCGAGGCCGCGGTGTCATACATGAGGTTGTACTCGCCCTGGCCGTTGGGGAACCGGCCGCTGGGGAAGATGCCGCCCATGCAGACCCACTGCTTGACCTTCTGCTTCACCAGCGCCTCGCCATCGAGCGGGCTGTGCTGGTCCGGGCTCGAGTCGAGCAGGTTCCGCAGGTTGGTCAGGAACCCGACGGTGACCATCGTCACGCTCTGGTCGGGCTGGGCGGCCAGCAGCTGCCGGCAGAGAATCGCGGCGTCGGGGGCGTCGCTGCTCCGCTTCAAGTCGTGGGGGAACGCCCGGGCCACGCGCTCGGCATACTGGGATGGCGTCTCGCGTCCGGGATCCTTCGGATTTCGGTATCCATACTGGTGGCCGCGCTGATAGCCGATCGGCAGGTCGGGCCGGCCATACCATGTGTTGATCGCATCGGCGCATGGCCCGACCCATTCGTTGTTCGAGGACACAAGGATGCCGAGGATCTCGGCCTCGCCCCGATTCGCCAGGGTGTGCAGCGTCGCCAGCGCGCCCGCGTCATCCACGTCCTCCGCAAGATCCACATCGAGTATGATCCGTTCCGGGGCGCCGGCTGCCCACGATCCGGCGATCGAAGGCATCATCAGCCATGCCGCCATGGCGCAGGACAGCCAGGTTCGTTTCCAAAAATCGCGCTTGTTCATGGGACGATCCTACCAGGGGGGCGGCGCCGAGGGAAGCAGGTACGGGAACAACCGCCCATGCGCGTTCGAGAGACGGGAGTCAGTCCGCCCGCAGCCCGGAGCCGGCGCTTGATCGGTTGGCGGATCCCGGCATGAGGGATCACGGCTCGACCCGCGTCATTCGCTCGAGCTGGCCCGCCAGAAAATGCCTCGCATTGTCGATCGCCGCCCGGGCCATCCGCGCGTTCGCCTCGTGCGTGTTCGAGCCGGCGTGCGGGGTCAAGAGCGCGCTGTCGAGCGTCCGGAGATCCTTGTCCGGATGTGCCGGCTGGTAGGGCTCGCGCTCGAACACATCCAGCGCCGCGCCCGCCAGTCGGCCGCCCGCCAGGGCATCGAATAATGCCGCCTCGTCAAGCACAGCGCCGCGGGCGGTGTTGATGAGCAGCGCGCCCGGCTTCAACCACCGGAGCTTCGAGGCGTCGATGAAATGGCGCGTGCTGGCATCCGAGCGAAGATGGACGCTGAGGACGTCGCACTGGCGGAGCGCATCCTCCGCGCAGTCGGTGTAGCGCGCGATGCCGCACTCGGCAATGCGCTCGGCGGTCGCGCGGCGGCCGCAGGCCACCACCTCCATGCCGAACCCGAAGCAGGCCATCGCCGCCACGCGCCGGCCGATGCTCCCCAGGCCGAGGACGCAGAGCGTCTTGCCGCCGAGCTCGATCCCCGCCTGCCCCGCGAACTCGCCCGCCCGGACCCGCGCATCCAGGCGCGCGATGCGCCGCGCCAGACAGCCCATCAGCCAAAGGGTGTGCTCCGCCACGCTCTGGTCGAGCGCGCCCGGCGTGTTGGCGACCACAACGCCGTGCTGCCGCGCCAGGGGCTTGTCGATGTTGTCGTGCCCGACGCCGAACCGGGCAATGAGGCCGTCGCCGCGCTTGCCGAGCGCCTCGTATAAAGGCCCGCGGTAGCAGGCCACCCCCACGATCACGGCCCGGACGCCCAGATCGTCAACCCGCGCCGTCAGCGCGCTCTCCTCCGAAGGCGCCGGCTCGCATCGCACATCGCGCGCCTCGCGGAAGACCGCCTCGGCCTTCCGGTATTCAGGCTCGGTCACCAGAACCGTTCGAGCGGTCGCGGTCATGAATGAACCGGTTCACCGGCTGCGCGGGCAGCCTTCGAGCATTCTCCTGCATCCTTCCCGGACAAAGAGAGTGTCGATGCCGCACGCGATGAATCGGTAACCCGCCTGCACCCGCCGCCGCACCTCGTCCGGATCCACCCCCACCACGTGGATCCCTGCCGCAACACCTCGCCGCCGGCAGGCATCGAGGATCGTCTCCTGGGCGGCGCGGACTTCGGGATGATCGAGCTGCCCCGCCAGGTTCATCGAGGCTGACAGGTCATACGGCCCGATCAGCACGGCGTCGATCCCCGGCGTGGCGAGGATGGCATCTGCCTGGCACGCGGCGCGGACATGCTCGAGCATGGCGACGACGACGACCTGGCGGTTGTGGGCGGTGAAATATTCGTCGAAATGCCGGCCGTAGCCTGTCGCCCGGCACAAGGAGGCGCCGCGGACCCCCTCCGGCGGGAACTTCGCCATTGCCACCGCCTGGGCGGCCTCGGCCGGCGAGTTCACCGACGGCACGATGATTCCGGCCCCCCCCATATCGAGCACCTGCTTGGCCAGGACCGGATCGCAGGAGGGCAGCCGGGCCAACACATCGCAGCCGGAGCCTTTCACCGCCAGGGCGATGCGATAGACATCCTCGACGCTCGTCGGCGTGTGCTCCATGTCGACACCGAGGAAATCGAAGCCCTCGGCCGCCATGATCTCCGCCACCGCCGGGTTCCCGGTCATAAGCCAGCCGCCGAACACCGCCTGGCCGCCTTCGAGCTTCTGCTTTGTGCCGGTCATAAAAAAAGAGAGGTCAATCGAAGATCTTGTCGCGCGGGTTGACGAAGCCCCAGGAGACGGCGCCGACCATGAACAGCCCGCCCATCACGAACAGCGGGGCGTTCCAGTCGCCCACTTGGGCGAGCAGAAACGTGACCATGATCGGGCTGAGCACGCTGCCGATCTGGCCGGAGGTGTTCATGGCGGCACTGACCACGCCCGCATGGCTGCCCCCGATGTCGAGGCACGTGCTCCAGGACGGGCCCAGGGTGAACATGCTCGCGCCCAGCGCCACCGCGATCAGCCACGCGGCCAACGCCGGCTGCGGCACGATCCCCGCCAGAATCATCGCGCCGCCGGCCACCACGTACGCCGCCGCACCCACGCCCGCCCGGCCGATCCGCAGGCCGAAACGCTTGGTGGCCACATCCGTCATCACGCCCCCAAACAGATCGCCCACCACGCTCAGGATCAGGGGCAGCCCCGCAAACAGCCCCAGGGACATCGAGTCGAACCCGTGCTTCTCCTTCAGGTACGTGGGCAGCCAGGTGATGCAGAAATAGAAGGCGAAGCTGTTCGGGAAATACATCAGGCAGAGCGGGACGGTGTTCCGGTGGCCCAGCAGCCGCTTCCAGTACGCCCAGCCCGCATGATGCCCCGCGCTGGCATCCCGGCCAGACTCGATCTTCTCCCGCTCCGCTGCGCCCACGGAACGATGCTCGGATGGATCGTCGCGGAACCAGCTATACCACGCGGCCGCCCACACGATTCCCAGCAGCCCGAACAGCAGGAACACCCACCGCCAGCTCATGACCTGAACCAGCGCCATGACGATCATCGGCGTGACGCCCCCGGCAAGGTGGGCGCCGCTGAAGAAGATGCCCTGGACGGTGCCCCGCTCCGAGCGCGGGATCCACTTCGAGAACGTCCGCGCCACGCTGGGCCACGCCCCGGCCTCGCCCGCGCCAAACAGAAAGCGCGTCACCACCAGCGACGTGAAGCTCCACGCCGCAGCCGTCAGCATCGTGAAGGTTGACCACCAGAGGACGATCCGGGTCAGCACCCGGCGCGTGCCGGTCCGGTCCGCCCACCAGGCGGTTGGGATTTCGAAGGCGGCATAGGCGAGAGCGAACGCGCTGTAGATCATGCTCATCTGCTCCTTGGTGAGGCCCAGATCGCGCATGATGTGCGGCGCCAGCGTGCCGATGCAGGCGCGGTCGAGGTAGGTCACCATCGCCAGCAGCACGGCCATCGCCACCACTGCGTATCGAATCCGCGTGGCTCGGGGTGAGGTCGGGGAGATGTTCATTGGAAGCCTGATTTCATCCGGAAAGCCCTGCCCGGAAGTTGCCCACGGCCTCGCTCGTGCGCAGTGGGCGGGTGTACACACGAAGCGATCGGACGGCGCGGGCGATCTGCATCGTCGGCGCCCCGTTGGGCGCGCGCAGCGTCGGGCTGAATCGGCCCCAGCCGAACTGCCGATCCTCCCCGCCATCGCAAAGCATGCCGTTGACGAGAAACAGGATGATCTTCGGGCCTGCGTCGACGGTGATCACGACATGCTGGAGCTTGCCGGCCTCGAGCGCGCCGCGGTCGCTCTCCCAGCTCGATTGCTGCCGGCCGTCCTCGAGCGCGATCCGGATCGTGCCGGCCGGGGTGGCGGAGACCAGGATCCCTCGGCCATCGGACGTCCGGCTATCGAGCAGATCGGCCCCGCCTGCAAACGAATCGAGCTCAATCCATAGGTCCAGGCTGAACCCGGCCCGCAGATCCCGCCCGCGCTGGTCTTCGGATCGTGTGTCTCGCGCGTGGAACTCGGGCAGGACCGGCATCTTGGTTCCGGGGGCCATGGGCGCGGCCAGGTCAAGCGCCAGGCCATGGGTGGCAACACGCCGATTGTCAAACTGGCCGAACAATCCCTCCACCAGCGCGCCCGGAACTTCGTGCACGCGGCCGATCGTCTTCTGGGTTTCGGTGATGTATAACGCGCCGCCCTCCTCGACGAGGTCGGGATAGCTCATCCGAATCCATGGATCATCGTCGTAGAGCACGATCTCCGGCTGGGACCATTCGATCATCCGGCCTTGGAGCGTTTGGATCTCCCGGCCCGCCATCAGCCAGGCTGGATTCCGGTCATCATAAGGGCTGCGCCCCCCCTTGCCGCCGGGGCCCAGCTCGCCGATGAACCTGCCGCCGTGGTTGTGGAACCAGTAGAGAAATCTCCCGTTCGAGCAGTTCCAGGCGAAATTCGCCGCCCGCGGATGCTTCACGCGTCGCCCGCCCGGCGTGTAGGTCTTGTAGGCGGGCGGCGTCCAGGTGTGGCCGCCGTCGCGGCTGTAAGCGCAAGCCGGCCAGCCATCAATAGTCCGATAGACGCAGTAGAGTGATCCGTCGCTGAGCTTCACGAGGCTCTGCTCCTCGGCCACGCGCCCCCCGCCCGCCGGCGTGCGCAACCCGACGTCCCCGTCGGGCAGCGTCTCGAATACGATCTTCTCCGGATCCCGCTCCGCGAGGATGTTCGGGCTCTTGAGAAACGCGCCTTCCGACTGCGCAAAGAATCCCGCGCCCATCGCGCCGACCTTGTGGATGGTCAGGATGGCGCTGTCGCCGAGGATCAGCGGCCGGCCCACATTCCAGAAGAACCGCAGCTTGCCGCCGTAGACATTGGCCCGATCGCAGGCGAACTCGCGCACCGGCACATCGTGGCGCTTCGCCGACCAGGTGCGGCCGTGATCGTCGCTGTACTTGAAGACGTAATGGCCCAGCGAATCCACGCGCTTGAACATGCCGCCATCCTCGCTCTTCACTTCGGAGACGCGATCCGTGTTGTGGTTATAGAACGCGTAGATGCGGCCATAGGGCGTTTTGAGGAGGACTGCATAGCTGGCCTCGGGACCGTCGGCGGGCTCGATCGGCACGATCTTCTCCCACGTGCGGCCCCGGCCCGTGCTGCGCATCGAGACGACATGCTGGCCGGAAGCCCCCTCCGCTCCCGTGCCAGTCGTCATCACGCACAGCCAGGCGCCATCGTCCGTCTTCACGATGTACGGCTGGTCCGCGTACCCCTCGCTGGGAATGCTCCACCCGTTGCGGATGTGCCTCGGATCGGGAATGGCGGGAGCGGGAGCGGCGCCGAGAAGGCTGTCGGCGCAGACAAACCAAACCGCGATCAGATGCGCGCAGGCCGTCTCGAAGCCATGCCGCCCTCTCAATCCCGTCCTTGTCGCCCCAGAATTCCTCAACATTCTCGACATCAAAGACTATCCGCAGCCGCGCCGCAACCATGAACCCTGCCAGGACAGGGTGACCCGAATCCTGAGCGAATCGCACGGATCCTCTTCGTTTGCCTTGGTAGTGTCGCAGCACACCTGAGAATTTCCAAACACGCTCTACGGTAACGTTGCCCGTGCTTCCGAGATCAAACGCACGGGGCCGAGGAGACCCGCCGGCAGCAGCAGCGAATCCTTCTTGACTGTCGGCGCGAGAAGGAACGTCCGGCGCTGGTCCTTGGGCAGCGCGGCGTCGCCGACCAGTCGGTTGTTCCAGACGTTGATAACCTCCACCTCGAGCGCGTTCGCCCCTGGCTTGACGGCGCGGGTGATGTCCAAACGCCAGGGCGCAATCCAGAGCGTGCCCAGGTCCTCGCCATTGACCCGGACAGCCGCCATATCTCGCACCTCGCCGAGGTCGAGCAAAATGCTGCCATTGCGAATCGGGAAACGCGACTCCGGCAGATGGAAGGTCTTTTGGTAGGTTGCTTTGCCGGAGTAGTGCCGGATGCCGCTCTCGGGGCGCTGAGCCCAGTCGCAAAGCGTTTCGAAGGTGATGCGCTCCGGCGCGCCCCAGCCGGGGGCGAACTGGACGTCCCAAGGCCCTTCCAAGACCCCGGGCTTGTCGAGGTTGGCAATGATCATCTTGCGCCGCTCGCCATTGGCGAACACGAGCTCATAATCGCCCGGTTCGGCGGTCTCGAGGACCAGCTCGCGGCCTGCATCGCCAGCGTCTTCGGCCGTGTAGGCCCGGTCCCCTGCCTGCCGTGGCGGCGCAGGCGGGCCCGACCGGGCACCTTTGCCGCTGGAGGCCTCGCGGCCCGCATCGGCAGCGCGCTGCACGGTGACCCGAACCGGCAGGCTCACGGCCGCAAGATCCGGGCGCGGCATCGTCCGGACAAGCTCTGCAACTTCGCGGCCGCTCAGGGGCCGGTTGAACTGCGCAAAGCTCCCCAATTTCCCGCGAAACGCGCCCTGGCCTCCCGCGCGCGCGCCGGAGTGGACCGCGTGCTCGCTCTTCAGCCCGGTCCGAGCCAGCGCGCCATCGAGATAGAGGCTGGGCTGGCCATCGCGATATACTACGGCCACGTGGACCCAATCGCGGAGCGCTGCCGCGTGCACCAGCGTGGGCGCGAAATAGTTTGCCCCGTGCTCGAAGACGCACACGCCGTTGGTGCCAACGGCCAGGCCGCAACCCGCATGGCCGCTGCCGCCCAGCCCATCGCCATGCGGCGCAGCCAGGGCGTCATTGCGCTTCTCGCTCATGCCGACGACACCGCGGTTGGTCTCGTTCACAAGGGTCGTCGCATCCGCAGGCTTGATCCACGCCGCAAAAGCAAAATGGTTCGGCCGGCCGGCACCCTCCTCGCCCGTAGTGCTCGCCAACGCTTTCGTCGACAGGACTTCGCGCCCATCCCGCAGGACGGCGGCGATTCGTTCCGACCGAGGAGCGGCTTTGCCGCGGAACACCACGAACACCGACCCGTACGGCCCCAGCGAGATCGGGAGGCGCACGATGCCATCGGCGGCATCGTAAACCGCCGGACGCTCGATCGTTCCCGAATCCGGCCGCCAGAATTCGGGGGCCTTGTCGCCGGCGCGAAATGCGGCGGCTGTCGTCACCGGTTCTGCCTTCGGGTTTGCGACGAAATAGATGTCGGTCTCGCCTGCCCGGCGGTGCGTGAAGCGGAGCGGGATCGGGCTTTCAAAATCGGCCGGCGACTGCAGCGCCGCCAGGAGTTCTTCGAGCGGCTTGCCCCAAGCGACGCGGCCCTTGCCGAACGCGCGCTCGCCAGCTTGGCGGGCATCGGCGCCGCCCCAGACCTCGGCGGCAAGCTGCCGCACTTCGCCGTCGCACCGCGGATAACCCTCCATGCTGGGCGAGCGGGAAGGGGCTGGGCCCAGCACGGTGGCCCCGGCCTTCACAAGATCCCGAATCTTGCGCAGCACTCGAGGCCGCATGGTCTCGAGCTCGGGCAGCACAAGAACTCGATAGGCCGTTCCATGCGGCAGCGCCAGCATGCCGTCCTTCACGGCCAGCCGGGTCTCGATGACATCGGCATTGATGTAATCGAAGTCGCGTCCGGCGGGCAAATCGGGCTTTCGGACGCCGGTCATCTTGGGGGCGTCTTCGCCGATGAAGTAGACGACATCGGCGACGCGATTGCCCTGCTGCAGCAGCCAGCAGCAGCGGCGCACATAATCCACCCAGGCCTTGCTCCGATCGAACCACGTGTTGTGGCGGTTGAACTCGGTGCCGAACCAAGCGTTCACCCCGGGGACCTTGTCCTCCCACGGCTGCTGGATATAGACGTGCAGAACGAAATGGTTCACACCCTCGCAGAACGACCAGTCGCCGCGCGACTTGAGCGCGCCGGGCGCATTCTGAAACGCCGGACCCCCGGTGAAGGCCTCCGCCGAGACGAACGCGTGGCCATAGGTGTTCGCGCAGGACGAGGCCGCCCGAAGCTCGATCGATCCCAGGTCGCCCGTGACCCAATACTCGCCGCTGACGCGGTCGGACTCGCCGCCATACTGGAGGAACTCGCCCGGGAACCCCCAGTGGCCGTAGTTCTCGAGCCAGAGGCCCAGCCCGTGAGGCTTGCAGGCCTCGCGCAGACCGCCCACATACTCCGCCGCTACGCGATCCGCCACCAGCCGCCGCAGATCCCACAGAAACCGCTCGCTCTGGTCCGCGCTGCCCACCAGCCGCCCGCTCAGCACCGGCAGCCACGGCGCCGGATCGTAGCCGTAACGCTCGCGGAACTGCGCGCCCAGGCCGTCCGTCCAGTTCTGCGAACCCATCTCGTAGCTGTCCGCCACCACGCGCTTGAGCGCCTTGCGGTCCGCCGCGGGCATTCGCCGGACGATCTCGCCGATGAACGCGTCGAAGTGATGCCGCGCCAGCTCCCGATTCATCTTGTCGACCTCGAAGCCCTGCCCTTCGAGCGACGCCGGCGCGTTCCTCATCCCGGTCGGCGTCATGCCGATCCGCTGAATCACCCATTCTCCCGCCGGCACGTCCCATTCGAGGGTGCCGTCCGGCGCCAGATGCCGGGTGAGTTCGCGCACCTGGCCGGGCGAAACGACCAGGTCGGCCGAACCCGGCTCGGCCTGCGTCGGCCACAGATACGTGCCCCACATCGGCAGAGGCGTCGGATGCATCTTCCCAAGCTGTTTCTCGACAAACGATTCCAGACGCGCCCCGCCGGAGATCCTGATTTCAGCCAGGACGGGCTGCTTCCCACCGCCGAAGAAGCCGGTGAAAACGATCCGATACTTCCTTGCGGTGACGGCCGGGAACGAAACCGTGACCGGCCCGCGCGGCATGAAACCGACACCGGCCGCCATGTTGGATCGGTCGCACTGAAACGTCCGGACGGCCCGATAACTGCCGTCGTCGCCGGCCGCTTCGAGAACGCATTGGGCGCCGAACGGCGTGTCGGCCGGCACGATCTGAAGCGACCGGGCCGTGAACGGCTCCTCCACCTCGACCTCGATCGCAAAAGGATTCTGCCCCCGACCGGCTCGATCCGGGAACTGGACGGCCGTCGAATCGTCGCCGTCGAAGAGCTTTTCGACGCCGGCCGCCGCCGGCGCGCACGTCAGCCGGGGCGAGCGCGCCGTGATCGAGTCGGCGTCTCCCCGGGGCGCGGGAAACGCCAGTACCGCCACATCCTGAAACGGCTGCTTCGGCGCAGCCAGTTTGCCCGCGAACCGGCCAGGCCCGGCGATTCGCGTCTCGGACGCCGCCAGGTAACGCATCGTCTGCCCTGCCTCGATCCAAGGGCCGCCCGACTGGCTCCAGCCCGGACAGTTGAACAGGCCGATGTTGACGCCGGTCCGGCCCCCTTCGCGGATCGCATGCTCGACCAAACCCCACCACTCCTCGCTCAGCACCTTGACCTTGCCAGCCGGGATGTCATCGAGAAAGATGTTACCGATCAGCGCCTCGCCGATCCCGACCCGCGCCATCGCCTCGAGGTCCCGCGTGATGCCCAGCTTCGAGATGTTGTCGCTGATCCAATACCAGTAGCACCACGGCTGGGTGTCTTCGGGCGGATCGGCAAAGCCGGACTCCAAGGATTGCGCGCGGCCGAGCACCGCGCTTCCGGCCGCCAGCCACAGCGCCAGGATCAGGACAGATGTTCTCATGGTCAATGATGGCGGCCACCATAACGGCGATCCCGTTCCTTCAGCAAGGATAAGCCGTTGCCCTCAGAAACCAATGGGTTCAGATCCGAATGGCGAACCATGGATCTCCCACGACCGCCTGGCCCAACAAGACGCCGGCCCCCCATTCCCGCAACCGCCGCTGGAACCTCCGCCTGGTCTTCTGGACCTTCGGCGGGATACACGCACGTCGAGTGCTTTAAGGGTCTGTGCAGCACAGACCCTAAGCCCATTGACTCGGGCGCTGTCAGGCGGTACTGATAGAGAGCATGAAAACGATTCCGCTCCGGAGCCTGCTGCTTGGTTGAACTTCTGTCCGGAGAACCGGGTGGTGCCGAGGCGGTGGCTGAGTATGGACATGGATTCGGCTTTCTCCCAGGCACGCCAACTGTCCGCGGCTCACGCGGAAAGGATGGGAGCTCGGGCCATCGATCTTCTTCACGTCGCTTGCGCCTTGTTGCTCGAAAGCGAGGTCTTCCTGGCCTCCGACGAGCGTCAGGCCGCCCCGGCGAAGGCCGAAGGGCTGCAGGTCGCTCTTGTCCCCCGCAAGAATAGGATCACCACATGGCAGCACGATCCAACGATGAGCAGATAGGCGTCGTCGGCCTGGGCTTGATGGGCACGGCCCTCACCGAGCGCTTGCTCGAACACGGCTACCGCGTGGCGGTGTGGAATCGCAGCCGAGAGAAGGCGGCGCCATTGATTGGGCGGGGCGCCACATGGGCGGACAATCCGCTCGCGCAGTGCGAGCGCGTCATCATCAGTCTCTATACGACCGAGGTTGTCGAGGCGGTGCTGGCCCGGTTTGACGACGGACTGCATGCCGGCCAGATTCTCCTCGATACGACGACAGGCGAACCGGAGCAAACCGGGGCGCTGGGGGCGCGCCTGGCTGCCCGCGGGGTGCGCTACCTGGATGCGCCGATCTCCGGTTCGAGCGAGCAGACGCGGCGGGGTGAAGCGACGGTGATCGTCGGCGGGGAGCGCTCCGCGTTTGAGGCCTGCGCGGATCTGTGGCCGGTCCTGGGAGCGCGCGTGTTTCACGTCGGTCCCTGGGGCAGCGCAGCGAAGATGAAATTGATCAGCAACCTGGTGCTGGGCTTGAACCGGGCGGCGCTGGCGGAGGGGCTGGCCTTTGCGGAGGCGCTGGGGGTTTCCCCAAAGGCGGCGCTCGAGGTGATGGCCGGGAGCATGGCGTATTCGCGGGCGATCGACGCCAAAGGGCGCAAGATGGTCGAGCGCGATTTCACCGTTCAAGCCAAGCTCTCCCAGCATTTGAAGGATGTGCGGCTGATGTTGCAGGCCGCCGCCTCGGCCGGCTTGCCGTTGCCTCTGACGGAGACCCACCGCTCTCTGATGGAAAAGGCGGAGGCGGCCGGCTGGGGCGAACAGGACAACAGCGCGATCATCGAGGTCTTGCGCCAGCCGGGAAAGGGTGCGGCGGCGTGAGTGCCCCCCTCCTCTCTCCCCGGGCCCGGATGGCCGTCTTGCTCGCCGCCTTTGGGGGCCTGGTCTTCGACGGCTTGGAACTGGGCCTGATGCCGGTTGCGTCGCTGTCCGTTTCGAAGTCGTTGCTCGCGGGGGCTTACACGCCCACGCTGGGAGGCGATTGGTTTGCGCGGTTCACGGCAGCGCTGATGCTGGGGGCCGCGGTGGGCGGCATCGCGCTCGGGAACCTGGGGGATGCGATCGGGCGGAAGCGGGCGCTCGGGATCAGCATCCTGTTTTACTCGCTCTTCGCGGGCATGGGCTCGTTCGTGAAAACGCAGGAACAGATGCTCGTGTTGCGGTTCCTGGTGGGCCTGGGGGTGGGGGGCGTCTGGCCCAACGCGGTGGCCCTGGTCGCGGAGTGCTGGCCGGACAAGGCCCGCCCCACCGTGGCCGGATTGATGGGAGTGGCCATCAACACGGGCATCCTTCTCTTGTCCCAATTGGCACGGCTCTGGCCCATCACGCCCGACTCGTGGCGCTGGCTGTTCAAGCTGGCGGCCGCGCCGGCGTTGTTGGGCATGCTGGTGCTCCTGGCGCTGCCTGAATCGCCGCAGTGGCTGGCTGCGCGGAGCAAGCCGGCCGGCGCCGGCACGGCGCACCCGGCGCCGGCGAGATCCGCCGGGGTGTTGCGCGAGCTGTTCCGCCCGCCATTGCTTCGGATCACCATCATCGGAATCGTGATTGGTTCCATCCCGCTGGTGGGCGCCTGGGCGGCCAGCAAGTGGATGATTCCCTGGGCCGACAAGGTGGGCGGGGCAACCCTGGCCGGATACAAGGCCCAGACGCAGGGCTGGTGGGCTTTGGGGGCGATCCTGGGGAGTTTCTCCGGAGCGCAGATCGCCAGCCTGCTCGGACGGCGTCGCACCTATTTCCTGATCAGCTTGGGGGCCACGGTGTTGACGGTGGCGATGTTCCAGTTCACCGCGCCGTTGAGACCGTCCTTTCATCCGGTGGTCTTCGCGCAAGGATTCGTGGCGACGCTCTTTTTCGGCTGGCTGCCGCTCTATCTGCCGGAGCTGTTCCCCACTCGGGTGCGCGCCGCCGGGAGCGGCATCTCCTACAACGTCGGGCGTTTTGCCACCGCCGCCGGGGTGTTGGCGGCCGGCCTGCTCTTCACCGCGTTCAAAGGCAGTTACCCGACCGTGGGGGCAACGGCTGCCTTGATCTATGCCCTGGGGATGCTGGTCATCTGGTGGGCGCCCGACACCTCCACCAAGACGCTCCAGGAATGAACACAAAACCAGCTATACCGTGGGGATCACGCGGGGCGTGCCTCGCCGTGATCCTGGTCGCCCTCGGCACACCGAGCGCAGCGCGCGCCGCTGGTGGCGAGTTCACGTTCACGCGCGCCACCGACCGGTTGGCGATCGCCTGGGACGGCCGGCCCGTCGCCGAGTTTGTCTTTCGCGACGAGAAAATCCTCCGCCCCTATTTCGCCAACGTGCACACGCCGGATGGACGGAAGGTCACCCGCAATCACCCGCCGGTTGCCGGCCAGGACGCCACGGACCACGACACGATGCATCCGGGCCTCTGGCTGGCGTTCGGCGACCTCGGCGGCCAGGACTTCTGGCGCAACAAGGCGCGCATGGAACATCGGCGCTTCACCGAGCCGCCCACGGCAGCGAATGGCCGGCTCACGTTTGCCGCCGAGTGCCGCTTGCTGGCCGCCGACGGCACGCCGATGGGCTCGCTCACGAACCGGTTCGCCCTCTCTCGACTGCCCCGCGCCTGGCTGCTGGTTTGGGAGGCGGATTTCCACGCGGACGCCGGAGATCTCACGTTTGGCGACCAGGAGGAAATGGGCTTTGGCGCGCGCGTCGCCACGGGCATCACCGAGAAGAACGGGGGGGTGATCCGGAGCAGCGCGGGATTGAAGTCAGCGAAGAGCACCTGGGGGCAACCGGCGGCGTGGTGCGACTACTCGGGGGTCGTGCGCGGGCAACCCCTCGGCCTCACGGTCATGACCGATCCGGCCAGCTTCCGCCCAAGCTGGTGGCACAATCGTGACTACGGCTTGATGCTGGCCAATCCGTTCGGCCGCGCGGCGATGAAGCAGGGCGCCCCCAGCAGCGTGACCATTGCCCATGGCGAAAGTTTCCGCCTGCGCTTCGGAGCAGCGATCCACCAAGGGCAGCCGGAAAATCCCGGGGCATGCTATGATGCCTTTCTAGCAGTGTTGTCCGGCCCGCCCTGACGCCGAATTGATAGGCGGTTTCTCGACAAGAACAGCAACCGGCCTGCAGCCACCGCATCGCCTCGCTTAGGATCTGTGCAAAAATTAATTCCGATTTTGCTGGAGGGGATTGGGCGGGCTGGCAAGGCGCGACGAGCGAGCATACCCGCGCGGTCTGTGAGCGAGGAGCAACACAGCCAGCGCGCCCAAGGCCCCCAGCCCGCAGGGGCGGCGCCGGGCCATCTGCTTCGTTGCTCGGTCGGTCGAGTATCGCGGGGGGATACACTCCCTCCCTTGCGCCTCGCATCTGGCCCGGCGGCGCTCCCGCCAAAATCGGAAGTAATTTTTGCACAGACCCTTAGATTCGCCTCCAGCGTCCGCATCACCAGATGATAGTGGTCATCAGGACCAACACGTAGATGGAATTGACCCCATTGTTATCAATCGGCCAAGGATCGCCTCTCGGGCCATCGCCAGCAAATTAACCTGTATCATGAGGTGCCAAATGGCCGGTCCACATCGCCCGAACCGGCTCGTTCGAGGTCGTGGCCGATCACCGAAACAAATCCCCCGCCGGCCATTGCTGGATTCGGTGTGTTGCCTGACCCATCACCGAGTCGATCGCCGCAAAGTCCTTTCCTCTTTGATTGAACAGCACGACACAGCCGATGCCGCTTCGCCACCGGGCCAGAAAGGTATAGGTGCCCGGCAGCGAACCGGTATGCCAGGTGTTGCGTTGGCCATTGCCATAATCCCGGACTTGCCAACCACACGCGTAGTAGGAATCGCCGAGTTGATAGTCCTTGCCCGCGAGGTTCTCCGGAAGAGCGAACATCCGCTCGATCGAAGCGGCCGAGAGCGCCGGATGATGATTCGGATCATCCAGCGCCGCGACAAACCGGGCCAGATCGACCGCCGACGCCAGCCACCCGCCATGGGCATCGAGATTCTCGACGCGAAAGCCCCCGTACGGGCGCTCCCCCTCATACTGCACCTCGCCCGGGAACCGCTCCGCCAACCGCGACTTGCCGATTCGCATGTTGCGGATGGCCAGCGGAGCCAGGATCTCCTGGCGCACGTATTCCTCGTAGGTCATTCCGCTCCGTTTCTCGATCACCCGCCCCAGCAAGCAATAACCGTAATTGCTGTAAGCATAGGTTGTTCCCGGCTCAGACTGCAGCGGTTCACCGTTCATGCAGGCGATGATGTCGGCGGTCCCGATCGGCAATGGAACCCTCAGGGCCGCGGCAAACCGTCGATCCCGAAACATCGGATCATATGACTTGGCGCGATCCCATCCGCCCAGGTGCTGCAGTAGATGCAGAATCGTGACCTTTGGCAGCCTCTGATCCATGGTCTTGCCCTTCACGGGCGCGAGGTCCAGCACCTCCACCACTTTCTCGTCCAGACGCAACTTGCCCGCTTCGACCAGGTGGAGAACCGCCACCGCCGTGATCGGCTTCGAGAGACTGGCGATGCGGAACAGGGATTCCGGCCCCACGGGCTCCTCCTCTGTGCCCGCCCAACGATAGCCTTTGGCCAGCATCAACCGCCCCTGGTATGTGACGGCAAGCGCTCCCGCCGAGATCTTCCGCTTGACCATGAATGCCCGCATGGTGTCGTCCAAGGCCACGAGTTCCGGCCCGGCCGATTCGCCCGTCGCCCGCCAGACTCGATCCGCGGCCTTTGCGTGCGCGCTGGCCAGCAGGCTAATGGCTATGATCGCCGCGAATGGTTTCATTTCTGTCCTTCGTCGTGGATTCCGCCGTCCCCACCCAGAGCGCGAGCCGCGCGGGCCGTCACCCTGTGGAATGTCCGCCCATGTGTCACCAAACGCCTGATGACTATCGCATTTCGGCCAAACCGACAAATCTTTTGAAGATACCACAGCCTGCGTGGGAGGGCGACGGGGCGACCGCGTCCGGGAGAAATCCTTGACCTTCTTCCCAGCCAGGTCGAACCTGCCGCAATTCGATCGCCATGAACTGTGAACTCACTCTGCTGATGGTTGCCGGCTTGGCCATCGCGGCACCCATTGGCCAGGCGGCGCGCGTGTATTACACCGACCAACCCACCGGCGCGCCCGGCTCGGTTGTATCCCTCGCGCCCGACGGCTCGGACCAGCAGTTGGTCATCACTGTGGCCGGGACGCCCGACCTCCGCGGGATCGCCTGGCATCGCGCGTCGGGCCGGGTCTTTGTGCTCGATAATGGCCCCGCGAAACGGATCTTCTCGATCCGCCCGGATGGGACCGGACTCGAGGGGGTCGTCGGGCTGGGCGCCAGCGTTCTCAACGCGGACCTCGAGATCGACGAGGTGTCTGGCAAGCTGTATTGGGCCGACGCCAACCCCGGCAGCAGCGGGAACGGCTTCGTCTTGCGTGCCAATCTCGATGGCTCCGGCGTCGAACCGGTCGTGACGACGCCGCCCGGCACGGCCGCGGCGCCGTATTTCTTGTTTCTGGATCCACCGGACGGTTTCATCTACTGGGGTGTCACGAGCAGCGGCAATGGCCCCAGCAGCTTCCGCCGCGCCACCTTCACCGGCGCCCTCGATCCAGACTTCATCATCACCACCCCCACGCGCACGCGCGACCTGGCCGTGGACCCCGCCACACGCGCCGTCTACTGGTGCGATCGCCAGTCCGGCACGCTCTTCAAGCGCGCCGTCGCCGGGGGCGTGTATGAGGTTGTGCTGAGCGGCCTGAATGCGCCGCACGGCTTGGCGCTCGATGCGGAGGCGGGCAAACTCTACTGGGCGGATACGGGCGGCCGCGGGAGCGGCCCTTTCAGCACCAGCGCGCGCCGGATTGCACGCTGCAACCTCGACGGCACGGAATTCGAGAACCTCTCCATGCCCGCGGCCCAGAGCGAGCCGTGGGATCTCGCGCTCGATCTCAGCAGCCCATCCTATGAGGAATGGCGGATGCGATTCTTCTCCGTAACTTCTCCCCAAGCTGAGCCGGCTGGCGACGCCGATGGCGATGGCGCTCCCAACTTGCTCGAATACGCCCTGGCCACCCATCCGCGGCGCGGCTCGGATGTCCCTCTTCTCACCATCGATGGAGCCGCCCTCCGGTTCACTCGCCGCCTGGATGCGAAGCTCAGCTACTGCGTCGAGGTTTCGACGGACCTGGCGGCATGGCACTTCAACGGCGACGACACCGCCCTCGTGTGGACCACCGAAGAACCCCCATCTCCGCTCGGATCGGGATTGGAGTCCGCCCGCGTGCTTGCCGGCCCGGCTTTATCCAGTGTTTCGCCGCTGTTCTTCCGTGTCCGGATCGCGGCTGAACTCTGATTAACCCGGGAAACGCGGCTAAGGGTCTGTGCAAAAATTAATTCCGATTTTGCTGGAGGGGATTGGGCGGGCTGGCAAGGCGCGACGAGCGAGCATACCCGCGCGGTCTGTGAGCGAGGAGCAACACAGCCAGCGCGCCCAAGGCCCCCAGCCCGCAGGGGCGGGGCGGCGCCGGGCCATCTGCTTCGTTGCTCGGTCCGTCGAGTATCGCAGGGGGATACACTCCCTCCCTTGCGCCTCGCATCGGGCCCGGCGGCGCTCCCGCCAAAATCGGAAGTAATTTTTGCACAGACCCTAAGACCCAAGATTCGCCTTGCCGTTCAAGGGGTCGTCATGACCGACCCCGATTCTTTCCGATCTCAAGTAGCGGCTGAGGATCTCGACGTTGCGACTGAATGTCTGGCTCCGGATGACTCGAATGGCGGGATCCTTCGGCCGGTGATATCGCAGGCCGCCGCCTTCGATCCATCGGCCGCGATCGTCCTGGGCCTCGAGCACGGCCTCGACCTCGGCGATGCCGGGAGGGTTCACCCGAGCTGGCTTCTTCCGCCCCTGCAAGGCGGCCGGATCGGGGCGCGTATCCATGAGCCGGTCGAGCTCGCGCTCGATGGCCTGGGTCGCATCGGGGACCTCGAACGCATAATGGGTGGGCGCGTCGCGGCCGTCGTAGGTGAGCTGATAGTCGGAGGTGAAATACAACGGCTTGTTGGTCTGCAACTCGTAAAAGCGGGCCAAGCCGCCGTTCGGCAGGCGCGATCGGCGTAGATAGGCAAGCGCCCGCGGGATCGGCTCCATGTATTTGGTCTGGCCGGTCTCCCGGTAGAGCTCGAGCAGCGTTCGCAGGACACCCTGGGATTCGCCTCCCGTCACGGCGGGAGGCTCGAACTTCCGGGCCCAGGCCGGATGCATCTCGAAATCGTACTGCTGCGCCCAGGCCGGCTGAGGCTCGGGCATCTGGGCGAGCAAGAGAAAATCGCCTGCTTTCTCCGCAGCGGCGCGGCATCGGGCGGCGAGGTTCGCCCATTCTCCGGCCTGCGCCCGCTGGCCATAGATGCGGCTCGCCTCGAACACGGTTTCGATCGTCGTGAGGAGCGCATTGTCATTGAGCGTGTAGCGGAGCCAGTACCGCCCGTCACCCGGCCATGCCCGCGGCCACGACTCCGGATACGCCGCCTTCTGGACAGGGTGTTTGCCGGGCTCGGGGAAACGGTCGTAGCCTTGCGGCCAGGCGCCGTTGGGATATTGGGCCTTGAGCAAGGACTCGAGAGCGTATTGGACGGCCTCGTGGATCCGTGTGTCCTGGAACGTAAGCGCCTGGTCGATCCGCATCAGAAAGCGTAGCGCGGCTTGCGTGGTGTCGTCATCGAGCGTGGTGACGTTTCGGCCCGCGGTGCCGCCGCCGTCGCGATAGGCGATCTTCTTCCGCAACGCCGGATCGAACTCGATGGAGTAAGTCCACCCTCCCGACAGCAGCTGGCCGCGCATCAATCCGCGGGCGGTTTCCACCGCCGCATCGAGGTAGAACCGATCGCCCGTGGCCCCGTATGCCGTCAGGAAGGCCATGCCGACCGATGGCGTGCCGGGCGGCTGCACCCAGCCGCGCGTTGCGCTGGCCACGCCTTCGCCTTCGCGTTTCGAGAGATCCTCGCTGCACTGCCAGAGATACGTGCCGTGGACGGCCACCTCCCGGCGGAAGAAGTCGACGGCCCGGCGCAAGCCGAGCGCCGCGCGATCCGGCAGCGCAGCCCGCGGCTTCGGTTGGGGGGGCAAAGGGGAATGGAGCCGCGCGAAGGCCGCCCGGCAAGCTGCCGTCTGCGGATCGCTTGTCCGCTCCATGTGTGCCAGCAGGAGCTTCTCGAGCCGCACGACGGGCGGGCCGTATCGGGGCTCGCGGATGACATTGGCGCGCTCGTCGGGATCCGTGCGCAGGTCGAAGAACATGAGCGGCTCGCCGGTCTGGAACTGCGCCACGCGCGCCGCAATTCGAGGATTGCTTTTTGCGGCTTCCGCGAGCGCGCCAAAGGAGGCCCCGCTCATCGCCTCGACCCGGAACTGCCGCGTGCCATCGGCCCACGCGTGGAACATCAGCGCGAAATCCTTGGTCCGGATGCACCGCTGCGCGAACGATCTTCCGCTCGACACCGTGTTGACGTGGGTGACGACGAAGTCGCGTCCGGGCTGCTTTTCTCCGCGCAAGAGCGGCAGCCAGGAGCGACCGTCCAGGCCGGCGGGCGCAGGGACATCGAGCGCTTCGAGCACGGTCGGCAGCAGATCGACGCTGCTCACCCACTCCTCCCGCCGCTGCGGCTCGCCCATGCCGGGCCAGCGCAGCAGAACCGGCTCGTGCGTGCCGTTCCGATACACCGTCGCCTTCGAAAACGGAAACGACATCCCGTTGTCGCCCAGGAAGACAACAACCGTGTCGCCGCCGTGGCCGCGCGCCTCGAGCGCCGCCAGGATGCGCCGGAAGCTCTCGTCCATCCGCGCCACCGCCGTGTAGTACTGCGCGATTTCGCCGCGCACGGCGGGCAGGTCCTCGAGGAACGAAGGTACGGCGACCTCGCCAGCCGTGTACACTCTGGCGGGAGCGGATGGGGCGGCCGCGTTCGGGCGAGCGCCTCGCCGGGCCGCCGGCTGCGCGGATCCGTTCGCCGGGCCTCCCGCCTCGGCGGCGCTCGGGAACGGGCGATGCGGATCGGTGATGTTGGCATTGATGAAGAAAGGCTTCCTGGCAGCGGCCGCAGCGTCCATCGCCTGCCTCATCTGCTCGTCCCAAAGCGCGGGCGTCTTTCCCGAGCCGTCCAATCGCAGATCCCACGGAAACTCGGCGTCCGGCTTCATGTGGGGATGCTTGTTCATGACGCAGGCGTAATAGCCCCGCGCCCGGAGCAGCGTGACCAGGGTGGCCGTGCCGGGCTTGATGGGATCAAAGCCCAGCGCGCCGTTTCGATGCGGCACCAGACCGGTCATGAAGGCCGACCGGGACGGCTGGCAGATGGAGACGGTGAGGTGGCAGTTCACGAAACGATGGGCGGTGGCGGCGAAACGGTCGAGCGCGGGCGTCGCGCCATGCCGGTCGCCCATCCATCCCGGCGTGTTGCCGTTGAGGTCGTCAGCGGTGATCAACAACAGGTTGAGCGGCGCGGCCGCCATCCCCGCCAGCGGCATCGCCAGGGCGCTGATCAGCAGTCGAAGGGCCTTCTTCATGGTCTCCCTTTCCGAGTCAGGATGGCATCTGCCCCGCGGTCATCGGGGGCATCGCCAAGATTGTTGGATAAGCCGGCATGGATGTGTGTGAGCGCTGGGGAGCATCGTATGCGGGTGAGATCCTCCTGTCCAGCCCGCCGGCGCGGCCGGCAGAGCGGATGCCTTTACAGATCGGCCGCCAAAATCCATACTCGAGGTCGAAACAGCAAAACCACCCAGACAACCAGCATGAACAATCCATCGCATCTGACCCGGCGGCAATTCCTCGAGAGCACAGGCAAAGGGGTTGCGACGCTGGCGGCTGTGTCCGCCGCTGCGCCCTCGATCCTGTCGGCCCCGTCGCCCAACAAGACCATCGGCGTCGGCTGCATCGGCATCGGGACGCGCGGCGGCGGCCTGATCAACAGCGCCGCCGCGGTGCCGGGGGTGAAGGTGGTGGCCGTCAGCGACGTGTACCAGCCTCATCTCCGGAAAGGCGTCGAGCGCAGCAAGAATCCGGATGTGAAATCCTACGTGGACTACCGGGAGCTGCTGGCGGACAAGAACGTGGATGCGGTGGTGATCGGCACGCCGGACCACTGGCACTGCCAGATGGTCCTGGACGCCGTGAGCGCCGGCAAGGACATCTACTGCGAAAAGGGCTTTTCGCGGACGCTGGCGGAGGCGAAACGGATGCGAGACGCCCTCCGGCGGAGCCGGGTCGTTTTCCAGCTCGGGCACCAGGCGCGCCAGAGCACCGCCGCCTTGCAGGCCAAGGACCCCAGCCCAACCATATGGTGGATTTCTTCCATTGCGTCCGAAGCCGGGGCACCCCCAAATGCCCGGCCGACGAGGCTTTCATCGAGACCGTCACGTGCCTCATGTCGGTCGAGTCTTACCACCGGCGGCGGATGGTGCGGTGGGATCCCGTGAAGGAGGAGATTGTCTGATCCCCAATCCGGCTCATTCTGGCGGCATCCAAAGCCGAGCCCGGTAGAACCGGCCGGGGGTTCCAGCAGCGTCGGGATCGATGTAAACGAAAGCGCCGTCGGCGCCCGCCATGTTGGTCGCGACGCAGGTCCAATCGGCACAATCCGCCGAGGTCTCGATCGCGTAAGCTCGGAGCGGCTGGCCGGCGAGCCGCACCTCCAGGCTCGAGGGCTCGATCCAGCGGCCGGACAGCCGGATCGGGAAAGGACGGACCTCGATCTCGACGCAGCGGAACACGCCGCCGCCGATCGTAAGGTTCGAGAATTGGATCGTGTTCGTATGGCTGCCTTCGGCCAATTGGTTTGCCTCGCTGTTGAATGAGGCGGTGACCGCAGCGGCCGCTCCGGCGGCCAGGGCGCCGTTGCTGGCCGATAAGGACAGCCAGCCTGGGGAAGGGGCCGCGGCCCAATCGAGCGTCGAACCGCCCGAATTGGTCAGGGTGTAGACCATCGAGGGCGGAGAGAACGGGCCTCCCGCCGTGCCCCACGCCGACCGGACATCGGCGGGCAGCACTTCCAGCACGCCCGGCCTCTCGGCGGGAATCGCAACCTCGAAGTGGCCGAGCACCGTCTCCGGCGTGCCATTGTTGAGCGTGTCTTCCACGGCGCCTTCAACGAGCGTGATCGTATAGGTGCCGTTGTCGGCGGAATCCCACGTCCCTCCGGGGGCCGGGATCGAGTAGGACGCGGTGATCGGCGCGCCATCCGCGGGCAGATCGGCGCCTACGAACTCGAGCCCGTTCGTAGAGGCGTTCGGGCCCGTCACGATCAAATCCTCGGAATCGAGACTCGACAGCCGCACGGCGGTCTCATCGCCAAAGGTGACGCTGCAGGAATGGCTGGGCGAGCCGCCCAGGGTGAGATGGGCCACGCTCAGAATCGGGATCGGCGGCGCAGTATCCAGCCTGCCGTTGCCCAGCAGCTCGACGTCGTCCAGATTCCATCCGATCTCGTTCTTGGAATTGTTGGACGAGAGGCTCCAGCGCAGGCGGACGGCCGGGCTGGAAGCCACCCCTGCCGGCAGCGTGTATTGCACCTCTTGCCAGGACGTGTCGGAGACGGCGCTCGAAGAGGACCAGAGGTTCGTCCATGCCGTTCCGCTGGCCGACGCCTGGATGGATACCGAGTCGCCGGTTCGGGTGCGCAGCCAGCGCCTGAAGCGCAACGTGACCGACGCATAGCCGGAGCAGTCGATCGCCGGCGTCGTCGCGTATTTGGCGCTGAGCCGGTCGGCGTAGTTGCCGCGGAGGTTGTAGGCAATGATATTCGTGCCCGTGAAACCGCGGGCTGGCCCTCCGCTTCCATACGCCGGCGACCCGTATTCCCACTGCGGCTCGAGCGTCCAGCCCGGATCCGTGTCCATGTTCGCTATGTAAATGGCTGTGGGCACTGTGATCGCAAGCTGACCCAGCTGCCGGCCGGCGACAAAGGCGCTCTCGGTGTCCGAGACCTGGCCGGCCTGCATCCAGACGAGATAAACGCCATTGTCCGCGGGCGACCATGCGCCGCCGCCGGACGGCGTGATCGAGTAGATGGCCGTGCGCGGCGTGCCGTTGTCCGCCTGATCCAGCGAGACCCAGCGCGCGAACTGGCTGTAGCCGTTGGGCCCGGTCACCTGCACGTCGTCGGAATCGATGGTCGATACGTCCACCGCCACATTGTCGGAATAGACCACCGAGAAGAGGATCTCAGCCTGCCCGGCCCGCGTCAGGTCCGCCGCGCGCAACTCGGCCACGGGCGGAACCACATAGCCCGTGCTCTCGCTGATCGAGCCGCTGATAAAATATTGGCCGATGCTCCCGTACGCCGTGTAGCCGGTCGGCGGGAACTTGAGCGGATCCCCTGCACCCGAGCTGCGCACGTGGAGGAAATATCGCCCCTCGAGCAAGTTGGTCCGCAGCCGCGCCGCGGTCTCCAGCGGCGGCTGGTCCGATAACAAGAGCCGCCCGGACTCGTCGTAGAGATCGGCCCAGACATCCAGGTTGCCGCCCCGCGTCCCGGCCGGCGCGATCCAGGGCGCGACCGTCAGGCTGACCGGGCCGGAGCCCGTCACGAACGAGAAGACATCGACGTCCGTGCTCCGTTCCAGCACGCCTTTGTTGGCCGTGTGCGTGTTGTCGGGATCGGTCTCGGGCGTGGTGGCAAGGATGTTCGTGCCTCCTGAAATCGAAAGCGCGGTGGCCGTGCCGGGGGTGCCCCCGTGGTCGTCGGCCCGGTAGGAGAGCTTGCCGGCGATGGTCGCCAGGTCATCCTGCGTGTTGTTGGCCAGATAATACTCGCCCTTGCTCCATTGAGTGACGTTGCGGCCATACCCGGTCCCCATCAGAGGCCCCCACGAGATCTCCCCGCTCCCATGCCCGCCGTAATACTCGGTGCCGTCCGTCTTGCCGTCGTGGCTCAGGCCCATGTTGTGCCCGATCTCGTGCGACACAGCCTCGGCGATGTAGGCATCGTTGTAAGCGACATTATCGCCATAGATCCACGCGGGGCGGAAGACGGCGTACTGGGTCATGCCGAACACGTTCACATAGGCAACGCCCGCCGCGCTGGAGTACGGATTGGGTTCTCCGTTGGCATCGGTGGTTCGCGTGACAACGGCCATGGCCGTGCGCGAGGTGAAGGAGGCGGGCCGCTCGGTGGTCACGTCGATGTTGAATGAGGCGTAATCCTCCGCCACTCGCTGCCAGATCCGCCGGATCGCCCCCTGCTCGGCATCGCTGAAGGTCGCCAGGTCCGAGTCGCTGCTGAAGGCCACCGCCGGGATCTTGTCTCTCGAGATCTCGATGTTCCATGCCGTGCTGGATACGGATTCGCCGCTGAAATTGATGAAGAGGACATTGGGCGCCCCGGGCCGGCTATGGAAAATTAAGCTGGACGGAAACGGGCTGACAGGCGCCGCGGCTCCCGCGATCGAGGGCGGCTCCGGCCCAGCCGCCTCTTCCGCAGCCGCTGGATCGCACGCGTACAGGATGGCGCCCGAGGCGTCGGCGTGAAGCGACCGCAGATCCGCCTCCGTGAAATGAAAGCTCTGCAGCCATCCCAGAGCCCGCCCCCGGGCAGATGAGGGCAGGGCATCGAGCTGCGATCGAAACCGGCCTGCAGGCAGGTCCTCCAGCCGCCGAAGAGCCCCGATCGGAAAGGAACGCCCCCTGCTGCCGCCCCCAGCCGATCCATCCGCCCACGGCTGGCCTCCCGCCGCCTGAGCCGCCAACCCAAAGGCCAGCACGCACTCGGCTGCCAACACAACCCACCCCCAGCCTTTCAATCTCATACAGGCGCACGCGCCCCGGCCAGCGGCGCCAGACGCCGGGCGTTGCCCCCGCGAATGGCCGCTTCCGCCGCTGCCGAGAGCGCGGATTCCTTCAGCTTTAATACAGCCGATTCGAAATAAAACAAGGGCGCGTGGGATCCGAAGAGGACTCGTTCCGTGGAGACCTCGCGTGCGAGGCTGGCCACTCCTCCGACATTCTCGACCGTCGCGATGTCGAGGCACGCGCCCGCACGCGCGATCTGCTTCGCCAGCGCCAGGGGCACGGATCGGAACCAGTTCAACAGCACAACACATGCGTCGGGCCGGCCCTCGAGCAGTTTGGGAAACGGCTTGAAATCGGCATGCGGCGCGCGGCCCAAGGGATGCTGGGTGCGCTCGTCCTCCATGTCGGCCACGATCTGAACGATCATCCGGCGCTCGCCGGCCAGATCGAGCAACCGCCCCAGCGCCGAGTCGTCCAGCCGGTAGCCATGATAGGATGGATGCAGCCGGATGCCGGCCATTCGATGCTCCTCGGCGCACCGGGTCAGATCCGCCTCCCATTCCGGCAGCTTCGGATTCACCGAGCCGAAAGGTTCGAGCAAGCCGAGCCCGTGCCGCCGGCACTCCTCCGCCAGCCGGGCGTTGGCGCCCGCGATATCCTTGTGGAAGATCCCATCGAAAGCACCCGTCCAGGCCTGCGCCACACCGACTTGGCGAAGCTTGGCCGCCAAGGCCGCGGGCTGGTCCAGCGGCAGCCTGCGGAACGGCCAGCGCCCCAGCGTCACGTTCACGTCGATCCATCCGCCACCGGTCCCCTTCTGCTCGAGGGCCGGCAGGGCGGGACGATCCTGGCCAGCCGCCCACCCGCCGGCCACGGAGACCGTCGCCGCAGCCGCTGCCTTCATGAACGCTCGGCGGCTAGTGCGAACTCGATTCATGCTTTCACCCCTTTCGACTCGAGGACCGGCCCGAGCAGGCACCGGAGGTTCTGGCCCAGGATGAGCCGTTTGGCGGACTCGGGAATATCGGCGCCGGCGACCTTGGCCAGCTGGGATGCGAAGCTCCGGCCGCCGGCGTCGCTGCCATAGATCACCCGCTCGGCGCCCAGCTCGCGGACCGCCATCTCCGTCACACCCGCCGCAGGATCGAACCCGCACAAGTCCACGCACACGTTGCCGCAGTCGCGAAGCGCGCGAAAGCCAACCTCCCAATCGCCTCCCGAGTGAGCGGCGATGAACCGGGCGCGGGGATGCCGCCGGGCCAGCTCCGCCAGCTCGATCGGAGTCGATTCTCCGGGCAGATTGCCGGTAGCCTTGAGGTAGGTGTGCTGGAGGATGACTGCACCGAGCTCGGCGGCGCGGCGCACCAATGGATCCAGCTCGGGCGCGTTGCAGCGGCGCGCAACCCATAGCTTGACCCCGACCATGGGGCCGTCTCGCAAGCAGCGCTCGATCTCGGCCAGGCTGGCTTCCGTGTGCCTCGGATTCAGATAGACAAACCCGAACACGCGCTCGGGGAGCTCCTGGACCGCCTGCAAGACGTCGTCATTTTGCGCGCGCAGCTGCTCCGGCGATGGATCGTAGATCCAGCTCATCCCCATCGAAACGCAGATCCGCTCGATCCCCAGCCGGCCGGCATACTCCAGAAGCTGCACCGCTCGCTTTCCCGGCGTCTCTCCCGGCACGCCCGACAAGTGGCAGTGCGCATCCCAGATCCGCGGTTCCATCGAGTCCACGCGCCTTGATTACCCGGACGATAGCGTGTCGTCCAGCGCGAAGGAGCGCGATGCAACGGATCATCAGAGGGCCCGCTTTCCAGGCTATTGGCTCGGCGCGGCGAAACTGCCATGATTCAACCCGCGAATCGAGCCGGCGACCGCCTCCATGCTTCACGGCGGGAATTGTAAAAGGGGATTCAACCATTGCCCCACCTGAACCGCGGCGGATCGCGCCGACGATGCCAGCACGTTGTGGTCGGCCATCCAGAAGGTCCGACCGCCCCGATAGCCGGGGCAGTGGCGGCGCAGCCACGCCCGCACCCAGGGCCAGGGCACCAGCGGATCGATCGCGCCTCCCAGGTAGAACACCGGCCGGTCAAATCTCCGCGCAACCGGCCGCAGATCGTTGCCCAAGATCAGTTCCAACCGGTGCGCCGTGGCTCGATGGTCAGCTTCATCCCGGCGCGAAACGAACTCGGGCAGATCGGCCATCGTCTCGGGCGCACGCCGATATCGCCAGGGGGCATAGCACACATAGAGTTTGAGGAGCGCCCGCAGGCATCGGGCGGGCATTCGGCGCCACAACGCCAGCGCCCCTCGCACCCCCCATAGGCACGGATGCCTCACGAAACCGCCCGCCAGTATCAATCCCAACACCTGAAAGGAATCCGCCCCGCCAGCCGGCCCCCTCCCCTCGCCCGCCTCGAGATCGATCACGGCCCATGCGACCTGCGACCCAAACGACTCCCCGATCAGCCATCCCTCCCGAATCCCTTCTTGCTCGAGCGCTTCGCGAACCGCCCGAGCATAATCGGCCAAACTCCACGCCGTGGAGCGCGGGTAGGTGAACTCGACGAACCGCCACTCGGGCAGGGCCGCCTTCCGAAAGCTGGCGATGAGGGTCCAATCCCCCTGGATCCCCGGCAGGTAGATCAGCGTGCCCCGGCCCTGTTCTCCCTGAACCCGGACCTGCAATTCATCGCTCGATTTCGTCGTCACTGGAAATGGGCCGTTCGCACTGCGCAGCGCGCCTCGATCCGATGTTCGCGCCTGTGTTGGATCCACGATGGCGCCGCCGTGCCGTTCATCATTCCCCTGAGGCCCGCCGTTGTCAAATCCGGCGGGAATGGGCCGGAAAAGATGGGTCGAAGGCAAATTTGGGCTCGACACCTTTTGGGGCTTCGTCTAAGAATATGACACTGATGCCCTTGACAGATGCTATCGCGCGCCATGCCGTTGCAGATGCATGTGGCGGCGCTGGCCGTTCCCGGACACTCGCCGGATCACCATCAACCCAAAGAACGCTATGTTAGGCTTGCCTGATCCCTGGATCGCTCTGGTTTTCATCCTTTGCATCGCCAGCGCCATCCTTTGTGTCGTCTACAGCGCCATCAACTGGAACCGCGGCGACGAATCGATTCAGGAGGATGACGTCCGCTGGGCGGCCTCGGAAGACAAGGCGGAAGAAAAACTGTAGGCCGCGCCCGGCCTCGATCGGGATTCAACGTTCCATTCCCTTACAACCCAAGGAATCACCATGTTGCTCGCCGAAGTCGGTCTTTTAGACATCTTCGTAGTGTTGCTCTACCTGTTTGTGACCGCCTACTTGGGCTGGCTGGGTTATCAAGGCACCAAGACCACGACGGATTACCTGGTCGCCGGCCGCAAAGTGCATCCCTTTGTCATGTCGCTCAGCTACGGCGCCACATTCATCTCGACCAGCGCCATCGTCGGCTTCGGCGGCACCGCCGGCAATTTCGGCATGAGCCTGCTCTGGCTCACGTTCTGCAACATCTTCGTCGGCATCTTTGTCGCGTTCGTGTTTCTGGGCGGGCCCACGCGCCGGATCGGCCACCGGCTGGACGCCCACACGTTCCCGGAGCTTCTCGGCCGTCGCTACCAAAGCCGCTTCATCCAGGTCTTCGCGGGGCTCGTCATCGTGCTTTTCATGCCGCTCTATGGCGCCGCGGTCCTGATCGGCGGCACGGAGTTCATCACCCGGTCGTTCGAGATCGACTACAATGTCGCCCTGCTGCTCTTCGCCGTGCTCGTTGCCGCCTATGTGTTTTATGGCGGGCTCAAGGGAGTGATGTACACCGATGCCCTGCAGGGCAGCATCATGTTCATCGGCATGGTGGTCCTTCTGGTCTACACCTATGTCCGGATCGGCGGCGTGACCCCCGGCCACCAAACCCTGACCGATCTCGCCGATTTGGCGCCGCCCGCGCTCACCGCTCTGGGCCACCAAGGGTGGACCCAAATGCCCCTCTTCGGCTTCGGCGACAATCGATACAACCTCTGGTGGATCGTGATCTCGACGCTCGTCCTGGGAGTGGGCATCGGCGTCCTCTCCCAGCCCCAGCTCGCGGTCCGTTTCATGACCGTCAGGAGCCGCCGCGAGCTCAATCGCGCGGTCGGCATCGGCGGCGTCTTCATCCTCTGCATGACCGGTATCGCGTTCACCACCGGCGCGCTCTCCAACGCCTACTACGCCCAGCATGGCACCCTCTTCAAAGGCCGCATCGTCAAGACGATCCACTCCGACAAAGGGCATGTGGTGCTCCAGCTCATGTCCCAGGATGCCTCGGGCCAATGGCTCGATGTCATCAAGGAAACTGCCAAGGGCGGCAAAACCTCCTCGCTGACCGCTCCGCCCCCCGCCGACTCGAGCGGCCAATGGCTCCCCATCCCGAAAACCACCAACGAGGTCGGAACCGTCCGCGAAGGCAATGTCGTCCCCGCCGTCCTGGATCCGGAGAAGCCCTACGCCGAGTCGGCCGGACCCAACCGGATCGCCCAGGGACGCTCCATCAGCATCGTCAATGCCAAGGGCATCTCCGACCAGATCATCCCCAGCTTCATCAAGGATGCCATGCCCGCCTGGTTCGGCCTGGTCTTTCTTCTGACCATGCTGGCAGCGGCCATGAGCACCCTCTCGAGCCAGTTCCATACCCTGGGCACCGCCGCGGGCCGAGACCTGTTCCAGAGCCTGTTCGGCGCCTCGCGCGCCCAAGGGCCCGACCGCACAATCTATATCGTCCGCGTCGCGATCCTGTTCGGCCTGGTCTTGGCGGTCGCTTTCGGCTACTACGCGCACAAGTACCAGGTCATGGTCAGCGTCATCGCCCGCGCCACAGCCATCTTCTTCGGCCTCTGCGCCTCGACCTTCCTTCCCGCCTATGTCGGCGGCCTCTTCTTCCGGCGCATCACCCGGACCGCGGCCCTAACCTCGATGATCGTCGGCTTCACGGCCACCGCTTTGTGGCTGCTCCTGGTGAAAGTGCCCGAATGCACCATCCTCGGCCTGGTCAGCGCCAGCGTTCTCGCCTCCTCGCCGAACTGGCCCGTCGTGGATCCGATCCTCATCGCCCTGCCGCTCTCGGCCCTGACCGTCATTGTGGTGAGCCTGTTCACCCGGCCGCCCGACACTGCCCATCTCCAGCGCTGCTTCCCCGGCTCGACCGAACGCTCCATCTGAGCCCGGCCTGAGTACCTGCCAGCCCGAGCAGCCATTCCCAAAAGGCGCGCCTCGAGTCCGAAGCGCGCCCTCGAATCGGATGGATGTCAAAACAGAGGCGTGCCTTTCGGCATATGGACGATCACCGTGCCAGCGATTTTGTCATGCCACGATTGCCGGCGGTTGTCCCAGCCCACCCAGAAGAATCCCAAACCGAGAACCACTGCCGACAAGATCGCCGATAGCCCCCGCACCAGCGCCACCGGAAAATCCACGTCCCGGCTGTCAATCCGGACCAGTTTGAGCCCCAGCAGCGCGCCTCCGATCGTCGTGCCTCTCCAGCTCCAAAGAGCCAAGTGGTAGGCCAGCCATACCAGAAACCAGTGCCGAGACAGGTGAAGAAGTGCCAGCGCGCCAAACACCACCACCCCGTCAATGACCGCTGCCAGCAGCCGGATCCAAAAACCCGCGCAGGGCATGCCGCTCTCGGCCCAACGGATCCCTGCCTGCCCCGCAGCCATTGAATCCATGGTGGGCGCACCCGCCGCAGGGCTGCCCGCCGGCACACCCGATGGCGCCGTGTCGCCCCCAGCGCTTCCGCCCTCTCCGCCCGGAGTCAGGATCGGCGCCGTCACGGCTGCTGGCCCCCTCTCCCTCTGCAATCCGCGGAAAAGGGCGACCATAACCGCCCCCATCGCCACGGGCACGATTGCACCCCATGCGAGCAGCCCCAGAATCGGCGTCACATACAGGAGGGTGAACAATGCCATGCCCACCACCAAGCTAGCCAACGGCTTGTCCAGGACACCCAATCCCAGCTGACGAGCGATCTGCTGGCCGGCGACCTGATACACCGCCGCCTTGCCAAAGAAATAGGCCAGCACCAAGCCGCATGCCAGGAAGGGCATCACGATGACTCCCACGACTGATACCAGCAGCAGTAGCAGGAGTGGACCCATCAGCACCAGCAGCACAATCCCCGTCCCCAGCGTCGCCAACGGCCGCTCCTCGAGCACGGCCGCACAGGCCCGAATCGGCCGGGGAAAGACCGCCGACAGCAGCACGTAGAACAGCAACAGGATGCCCGTAATCCACCATGCCCAGGCATGCTGATGCGGCAGCGGCCGCAGCCAGAGAAGGCCATGTCGCAACCATTGCTCAACCCATCCCAGCCCCGGCAGGCTCGACAGCCATGGGATGAACACCCGGTCGCCCCCAATCGCCGCACCGGACGCCACCGCGACCGGCCCCACCGCCACCACGCTGTCCCGCACCTGGGCCGAATCCTTCAGGTCGGTCTTTCCCAACACCACGACGACGTCCCCATCCACTTTGCCCTCGATCTCGAGGTCGGCCAGCACGGCCACAACATCCCCGCGAACCTCGCCCCGCACCACCGCCTTCCCTCCGATCAGGACTAGGCCCGGCTGATAGATTTCATTCGTCTCAACGACCACATTCTGGCCGAAAAACGGGATCTCCTGGTGGTGCCGTTCAAACCGGGCTGGCGCCGATTCCGTTGGATCGGTCGGGACGACATCCACGGATTCGATCGGTTGAGCCGCAGCCTCAGACCAGGCCAGCCATGCTCCCAGCACAACACCCGCCGCCTTCCAACCGAGGTTAGTCTTCATAGGCCCTTGCGATTTAGATCCTCCGCCACGTCAGACGGAAATACGCTGTCCCAGCCCCCAGGCAGAACAGATACATCACCAGCGAAACCGCCCAAACACCCAGCAGCCACGGCTGCAGGATCTGGCGAAACGCGCCTGTCCCGGCTTGACCCAATAACTGGATCGCATTCCACACCGCAGCGCCCCGCCCTCCCCAGCCTCCCACCCATTCCATCGCCCATCCGCCGCCCCAGAATCCGAGAGCCACCATGGCAACCGCCAGTCCACCCAAGCCCCCCCCCATCAGCGCCCGCGCCCAGGCCGGCCATGACCAGTAGGCCTGCCGCCACCATGGCAGCCGCTGGCGGGCCGCCACCGCTTCCATCACGCGGACCGCCAGATCCGCCGGCGCCCGCCTCGCCGGCATCCGCCGCAATACATCCCCCACCTGCCGTTCCAGTTCCTGTTCCGGGTTCATGGTTGCCTCTGCTGTTCAGCCGCATCCTCCGCATCCCTCGGCAGCCCGACTGCCGTCGGCGAGCAATCCCATTTGCTCCATCTTCTTCGCCAAAGATTGCCGCGCTCGATGGATATCCGTCTTGACCTTGCTCAATGACACCCCCAGCCGGCGTGCGATCTCCTCGTAGCTCAATTCCTCGAAATGGAAGAGCACCAGGGGCACCCGCTGATGTTCCGGCAACCGCCTCAGGACGTCCTCCAGATCCGCCCAGCGGTCCGCATCCCCCGGCGCGTTCGATTCGGGCGGCGCCGCCAGGTCCGCCTCGAACTGGCCCTCCTCGCCCTCCGGCATCATCTCCGAGAAAAACCGCCATCGCGCCCGATACCGTGTCAGGTGGTTCAGCGCCAGATTCCGGGCCACGGTCCGCAGCCATCCCCCTACAGTCTGAGTCTTGATCAGCTCGGCAAACCGGTCGTACGCCCTCAGAAACGTCTCCTGACACACATCCTGCGCGTCCGCATCGTTGCCCAGCAGCCGAATCGCCACCGTGTAAACCATATCCTGATGATCCCGCATGAACGCCTCGAACTGTTCACTCTCGTTCATCCGTCGCCCCGTGCCGGTTCAGGGCTTGTCAATGGTTATACCCAGTGCTCAGGGATAAAGTTGCACGTGAATCACATAAAGAAAACTGAAAGGTGACCGCCGCCAAGGGCGGCTGCCGCAGGTTGCATCGATCGTGCTGGCCCAGAGTGAATTCCGCCTCGCGACCTCGGCTGCCCCGGGAGGGCTTGCACCCTGGATCCCCGGAACCGTCGCCGACCTCAGGAGGCGGACTTCTTTTCGTGGCGCCATCCCACCTCGGAGGGATGGCGCCTTAATCGCGGCTTTCCGGCCCTGTGCCAATCACCGGGCTTGGAGCAATGCCTGGGCCTTCTGGCGGGTTGTATCGTTGGCGGTCCTCTCGAGCACAGTCCGCAAAGCCTTCTGCATCCGCTCCGGGGCGATGTTCGGGCGTTGCTTGCCTCCCACCAAGTTCACGATCGCCAGGCAGGCTTCTTCCTTCACGGCTGGATCCTCCGACAGGATCGCCAATCGATCGAGCGCGGCGGCGGTGGGTATGGCGCCGACCACCGCGATCGCCAACCGCTTCTCCTCGGCCCGCGGAATCGAGGGCAGGAGGGCATCGACTCGGGCAAGCCTGGCGTCGGCGGCAATCCCCTTGTTCTCCTGGAGGAGCTGCAGGTAGCCGCGCGCTCCCTGCACCCGATGCGACATCTTCTTGCCCGTCTTCGCCAGCGCCAGGAGCGGCTCCAGCACCCCTTGGTCCTCGGGCCAGTTGTTCGGCCACGTCCCCAGCACGCCCACGGCCTCGTCCTGGACCGCTTCGTCGGCGTCTTCGAGACCCGACACGACGGCGGCCAGCGCCTCGGCGCCGCCCGCCGCGGCCATCCCCTGCAACGCCACCTGCCGCAAAGCGCCTTCCCGGCTCCGCATCAGGGGCATCAGGCTCGGAACCGACCCCGCTCCTGCCCGGCCGCAGATCGAGAGAAGCGCTTTCTGGATCGATTCCTGTTCCGCGGCGCCGGCGGTCTGATCGAGCAACCGCACCAGGTCGGCCACATGTCCGCGGTCTCCCAGAGCACCGATGGTTTCGACGGCGGCGCGGCGGATCTCCGCGTCGCTGTCCGACACGCTGGGGCGAATGATCGGCAGGGCTGCAGTCATCTGGCGCGGCCCGGCCAGCTCGATCAGTACCTGCCGCGTTCGTCCGCCCGCCGACGATAGCCGGGCCAGCAGGTCCCGCTCGATTTCCGGCCCTTCGATGCGCGTCAGGGCCGTTCGGGCGGCCTGGGCCAGGGCATCGTCGTTGCCCGCCGCGGCCTCCAGCAAGACCGGCACGCAGGCCACATCGCTCCAATGATCGAGCCGGCGCAGGGCGATCACCCGCAGCTCCTTCGGCCCGCTCTGGGCGATCCGCAGCACCGCCGGCAACACCGCCGCGTCCGGGCGGTCGGACAGGGCCATGAACAGGCTCGCCTGGCGGGCGGCTGGACAGCGATCCAGCTCCGACGCGATCGCTTCGGTCGCCTCGGTCCCAGGCAGCTCGCGCGCCGTCCGCAACGCCATCGCATACCGGGCGCGATCCGAGGACCGCAGCTGCTCGATCAGGAGCGGGATCCCCGCCGATTGCCGGACCAGAATCGCGCCGCGAGTCGCCTCCAGCGTCCGCTGCAGCGGGACGTTCGACCGGCGCACGGCATCATAGAGGCGCTGGGCTTCATCGCGCTTGTTTTCAGCCAGAAACCGCTCCGCCGCCAGAATGCATCCCTGCGCCGCAGCGGCTCGGACCTGGGGAGCCTCGGCGGCCAGCGAGGACTCGATCGCGCCGGCCGCCGTCGGGCCGCCGATCCGTCCCAGCGCCTCCGCGGCGGCGGCGGCGATCCCGGCATCGGGATCCCGCAGCTTCTCGATCAACGGGTCCACCGCTCCGGCATCGCGGCGCACCCCGATCGAGTTGATCACGCCGATCAAGAGCCGGCCGCGGACGCGGCCCAGGGCATCGCGCAGGGCCGCGCCGGCCGCCGGATCGGGGATCGCCTCGAGCGCAATGCGCGCCCACGATGCCAGCTCCGGATCCGCCAGCAGGGGCGCCAACGCCGGGACAGCCTCTCTCGTCCCATAGATGGCCAGCTGCTTGCAGGGTATCGCCTTGTCAGCCGGCGCCGCATCCGACTTCAGAATCTGGATCAGCTGGCGCTCCTTCTCACGGGCGGAGACGGCAGATTCAGCCGCCCCGAGACCCGCCGAACCGCTCGCCATCGCCCACATCGCCGCCAGGGACCAAGCCCATCGTGCCATGGAAAAGTATCTGGATGTCATATCAATCCTGTTGGGTCAATCGTGTCGGGTCGGTTGGTTAGATTCGCCATGGCTCGCGCAGCGCTTCGGAGCGCAGCCGGTTCGCTTCCGCATCCCCCACGAACTCGTTCTTTCGCGGGTCGAAATAGAGCTTGCGTCCCAGGAACAGGGCGATGTTGGCGGCATGGCAGGCGATGTGCGACTGGCAGGCCACGTCCGCGTTGGCCCGCGGCTGGCCTCGCGACTTGACGCAATCCAGGAAATCCCGGACGTGGAAGTCGGCGGGGTAGCCGGAGATCTTGGCGCCTTTTCCCGTGAGGAGGGCCGGCGAGCTGGCCATGATGTCGCCATTGTCGGCCGTCTCCACCCACTCCCGGTCGCCCTCGAATCGCACAGGGCACGAGCCCAGAGGCAGCCAGCCGTCATTGCGCATGATGAGGCGGACGCCGTTGGCATAGCGCGCGTGCAACTGGTCCCCCTTCGGCTCATACTCGACCGGCGCGGTGTCGTCGGCGTCATTGGCCCACTGGCAGAGGTCGACGCAATGGGAGCCCCACTCGAGACAGCCGCCTCCTACCATGCCACCGCCTTTCTCGAAGTTGAATCCATCGAGCCAGCGCCGGTTGTAAGGGCGCCAGGCTGCCGGGCCCAGGTACATGTCCCAATCCACTTCTTCCCGGGAAGGCTCGGCCTCGGCCGGCGCCCACCCGCTGGTCCCGGGCTTCAATCCGCCCGGATGCGCATGCATCGTCTGCAGCCGGCCCAGCCTGCCCCGCCGCGCCAGGTCGATCGCAAACGCGAAATTGGGGAGGCTGCGGCGCTGCGTGCCTGCCTGAAACACGCGGCCGGTTCGCCGGAAAGCCTCCGCCAGCGCAACGCTCTGCGCGATGTTCTTGGTGCAGGGCTTCTCGCAATAAACGTCCTTGCCCGCCTGCGCCGCGAGTATCGATGCCGTGGCATGCCAGTTCGGCCCCGTCGCAATCAGCACGGCATCGATGTCGCTCCGCGCCAGCAGATCATGCAGATCGCGATAGGTCGCGCAATCCGAGTTGCCGTACCGGGTATCGGCCATCTTCTTGACCGCCTGCCGGCGCACCGCCTTGACATCGCAGATCGCCACGAACCGCAAGTCCGGCTCGTGCAGAAAACAGCTGAGCACGTAAGCGCCCCGATTCCCGATGCCGATCGCGCCCAGCAAGATCTGCTCGCTGGGAGGGACCCCGCCGTCGCGCCCGACGACAGCCCCGCGGACCACCTGGGGCGCCATCAGCAGCGCTCCCGCCTGGGCTGCCCTCTTCAGAAACTGCCGGCGGCCTATGCGCGCCGCATCTCGATCCCGGGCCGCTTCCCCGCGGGCCGGAAACCCGCCATCGATTGTCGTCGGTCTTTTCATGGTTCTTCTCGTGTATGATTTGGGCAAAAGCAAACGACGGATATTGTGGTTCATCCCCGGCCGCTGTCGAATCAAAACCTTGCCGAAAAGAGAACCCGACCTCCCCGGCAGCAGCGCCTTTGGACGCGCGGGCATGAACGCCCAGCCAGCTGGATCCGCGGACGCCGCCCTGTCAGTACAGAACGCGCACCACGGTCCGGGGTCCAGCGGGCTGCCATCGGATCGCATCCCCATCCATCCGCCCATCCTCGGCAGGCCGGCCATCGACGAGAACGCCTCGGGGAGACCGGCCTTCCGGGTGGCGAAGCCGGATCGCCAGGGGGGTCGCCGGCGCCTGCTGCGGCGCATCCACGACCGCTTCGATGTAGCCGTCCCCAAGATGCGAATCGATCCGATACCCCACCGGGCCGAACCGCGTGGGGGCATTCTCCACTCGGATCCGATGCCCATCCCGCAGCCAGGCAGCCGGCACAAACGGCGCCAGCCAGAGGCGATCCCCCCGCTCCTGCACCAGCATGGTCCGCGTCTGATGCAGAAAATAGCCGGTCTCGTGCGTCTTATCCCACGCGCCGCTGTGATGGAAATGCTCCCAAAACGTGAGCACCTCCCGGTTGACCAGCGACGCCAGGCTGTTGAAGTAGGAACGCAGAAAAGGGCGCACCTCGTCGCGCAATCCGTAGATCTCGACATTCCGGCAGTAATAGGGCTGCACTTTGGAAAAACCGCCCAGATGGAACCAGTCGCGCTCGTTCTCGGCCGCGGGGTAATCGAACCAGCCGCTCTCGAGGAAGGCGCGGTCCTCGAGGTGCTCCATCATCCAGCCCGCCCGCGGATCGTCCGGCGCCAGGACGCCCGCCGGCACCATCTGGTGCGCGCCCAGCTCGACGTTGTACGCCCAGCTCCGGCCCGCATCCTCGCCCGGATAGGCGCGGGCCACCGGGCCGGGCGTGTGCGGCTGGCCCGGGTAGAACGGCACCCAGATCCCCGAGCGCAACGGCACCACCGGCGCCTCCCGGCACACCCCCTCGAACGCCGCCCGCGTCGCCTCCGCCAGGGCTCGCCCTTCCCGCTCGAACTCGGCGGCATCCGGGTGCCCCAGGCTTTTCAGCGCCTCGCCCAGCTCGCGCAGCCCGGCGGCGTAATAGGCGTTCATGCAGAAATGCTGCGCATACACGTTCCAATCCGCCAGAACCCCGGGCGGCATCAGGCCGTAGCCCCGCACCGGCCTGCCGTCCGATCCCGTTTGCCGGGTCTTGGCGATCTGGCGAACGATCCATTGGCCCACTCGGGCCAGCTCGGACGCATTCGCTCGAAGCCAGCCTCGATCCCGGGTCAGCTGCCAGTGCTCGCCCACGGTCCACAGATGCCACCCGGTCCCGAAGGTCGTATACCCGGTCGTCAGATAGCCGCTCGGGGTATACCGATGCACAAAGTAATCCAGGCCGCGCCGCGCGAAATCGTGGTGCCCCATGAAATCCATGCCGCGAATTACGGAATGGGCTTCGCTCTCGAGGGGGCCATAGGCCATGGCGGCAATCCAGGGCGCCAGTCGATCCGCTCCGTCGGGACGGGCGGCGATATAACAGCGCACCTCCGAGGAGCGAATCAGGTCGTTGAGAAACGGCTCGGGTGTCTCGATCCGGGCGCCTCCGGACAACACATCGCTCCAGTAGCGCTTCGTGGCAGCCCGCAAGCCTTCCGCGTCCAGCCGATCGGGCAACGGGCCGCCATCCATGGCGAGCGCCAGGACCAGCTGTCTCGCGGATCCAGGCCATAGATCGCCGCGAATGGCCAGGACGCCGTTGGTGGCTGCGGTCGTCCATTGCCCATCCATGCTGAGAACAACGCGCGCCATGGTCTTCCCCGATGCGCGCGCGATCCAGCCATCGGCGGATCGCGCCAGCTCCGCCGCCCGATGGCTCCGGACATGCTCGAGAAAGGCCAGCTCGAGCGTGACCGGGACGGCTGCGGCTGAACGATGGAGGAACGTGAACTCGGCGATCCCGACGGAGGGCGGATCGGCGCCCAGGCGCGCCGCCCCGGATTCTTCCAGCGGGGCAACCCAGGTCCGCTGCCGCAGCGCCCACCCCCCCGCCGGCTGTGTCGTGACGGGAATTGGCAGCCACCCGCCATCCAGCTCCCGACCGATCACCCCTGAGGCGGGCGCCTCGAGCCGCACCTGGACGCCCGCCGCGCTCGCCAGCCAGTCCGAGCTCGGTGCCGGGGCGGTGTGGAAATGGAGATCGCCCCTCCGCTCGACCACCAGCTTGGCGCCGGCGCAGGCCAGCGACAGCAGAACCGGCCCCTCGTTCTGCGCCGCGCGATGGGTCCGCGCCAGCGCCTGCTCGAGCGTCTGCTCCGGCATCGTTCGGACTCGATCCAGCACGGTCGGCTGGCCGGCGATCCGCTGCCGGTAACCGGACAAGGTCGCCGGCGATTCCGCCCGGCTCACGATCACCCCATAGGCCGGCACGTAAACCGCCTCGTTCTTGATGACGTCCTCGAGCGCCACATGGACCACATGATCTCCCCGCTCGATCCGCAATTGAGTCCGCTCCGAGTCCAGACTCGATGGGCATGCATAGCGGACCTGGATCACAGCCGGCGAGCCGATTCGAATCGAGTTCGGGATGCCGCCGATCTGCTCGCCATCGATGACAGCGACCGTGGCATGATCCGGCTGGCCTGCGGGCGCATCCGCGCCCGCCGGCTCGCCGAGCTCGATCTGAAAGCCCCGAGCTGCCCAACGGGTCCGGGTCCGGCAGACAGGGGCCCGGACCTCGGCCGGCCTGCCGTCCGCCGGCCAAACCCAGCGCACCTTCCAAACGCGGGGCAGGCCGCCGGGCGTCGAGGTGTCCGCCTCGAAAAGCCAGCGCCTCTCCCGAATGGCGATCCGGCCCTCGATCGGCTGCCATTGTCCTTGCCAGAGCGATTCGCCAAACCATCCCTCGATGCTCAATCGGTCCGGATCAGGCCACCCTTGCTGGCCAGATCGCTCGAGCTCGAGCGAGCGAACAGCTCGGCGGCTCAGCCACCGGATCCCGATGCTCGCCGACCCGCCGGGTGATGCCAGAACCGCATACACCCCGTTGCGATCCGGCGCCAAATCGCTCTCGAGAACAAAATCCTCTGCCGGAAACTCGCCGGTCCGCGGCGCCTGGGTGCCGTGCCGGCGACGTGGATCGCTGGTCATCACCCGGCCGAAAGGCGCCACATTCACGGGCAGCTCAGCGGCGGCCTCCAGCCCCCTCTCCGACCGCACGAGCCGGGCATCGGCCCAATTGGCCATGTCGCACGCGATGCCGTCCCCGGCAGGATCAGCCTCGAGGCGAAGCTCCCACGCGCCCGCAATGGGAACCGCGACCCGGCAGGCCGGATCGCCCGTGCGACGCACCCCGCTGTCATAGCGCGGCTCACCGTCGACCCAGACCCGAAACACCACGCTGCCCGGGCTGCCGCAGGGCTGAAGCCCTACCCATGCCTGGAATTCGGTGAAGCCGCCCTCGAGCCAAACGGTCAATGAACCCGCCGCATGCAACCCGATCCCCCTCGAGAAACGCCGGTCCCCGATCTGCAGCGGCTCGCCCTCCCGGTGCGCCTCGTGCGCCGCGCGATCGATCCCTCGCACCCCCCAATCCTGCTTTTCGGCCACGATCAGCTCCGGATGATCGCTCAGCTCAAGGATCTCAGCCGCGCAAGCCACTCCGCCGAGCCAGGCAACGCCGGCGGCCGCCACGGCCGCCGCACCCGCAGCCAGCCGCCCCCCAGCCCGAGGCCCATCCACAACTGCCTCCCGCCGTCCGAACCCATCAGGCCCGCAGCCCGCGCAAATCCGGCTCGAGCTTGCGCCCTTCGCGCAGCAGTGCATCGAGAGCGACCTCGCCCCGTGCATAGGCCGCCTCGCGCCCCAAAATCGCTGTAAGATTCGATCGCACCGACGCCGCCACGGTTGGATTGTCATATCGGCCAGTCGTGATGAACTGATGAAACTCGCGGATGTTGGCCCGCGTGCCGGTGGTGTAAAGGTTCGTGTGCGCTCCCTCGTAGAACTCCTTCCCGCGCACGAACACCCCCTTGTAATAGTCGGTGCTGATGTAGCCATCCGTGCCGTACACCCGCGCCGAGATCTCGTCTTTCATTTCCGGGATCGCCTGGATGCACGTGAACGACAACACGACGTCATCAGGGAAAAAATACTGGACCGCGAAGTGGTCAAAGATGCTCGTCGGCGGACGCATCTTCCGCCCCCCTGCGCCGATGGCCCGGATCGGATCCGCATCGAGGATCCACGTCGCGACATCGAGCGAGTGAATGCTCTGCTCGACGATGAAATCGCCGGAGAGAGCGAGCACGTAATACCACGAGCGCAACTGCTGCTCGGGGGTTTCGGGAGGCGCGCCGCGGCCGCCTCCCAGCCACGGATAATGGGCCTCGCCCATGATGATGCGCCCGATCTGGCCCTCGCGCACCAGCTGCAACGCCGCCCGATAATGTTCGCTGGCGCGGGTCTGGAAATCGACCAGGAACACCCGCTGGCACGCGGTCGCCCGCCGGCCCGCCTCGGCGATCGCCTGGCACCCGGGCGCATCCACCGCAATCGGTTTCGCCAGGTACACATGCTTCCCCGCTTCGACGGCCTCCGCCGCCTGCTGGGGATGAAAATACGGCGGCGTCTCGATCACCACCGCGTCCAGCCTGCCCTCGAGCAGGCGCCGGTGCCCGGACAGCCCCGTGTAGCGCCGCGCAGCGTCAATCCCCTGCTTGCTGCCCACGGCATCCGCACGATCCGGAAAATAATCCGCGCACGCCACCCATCGGTAGCCGCCAGCTTCGGCAAACATGGGCGCAATCCAGCTCCCGCGCCCGCCGCAGCCGATCAGACCGATCTCGATCGCCGAGTTGGCTTCGGAGCCGAACACCCGTCTTGGATCCAGCAAAAGGAACGTCGAGGCTACGCCCGCGCCAGCCAGAAAGGCCCGCCGCGTCGAGCCCGTGCGATCCATTGTCTTTTTCATAAGCATTACTCCAGGGGTTACGGCCGGGCGGCCTTCCTCCGGGCCGCGCTCAGCGTCTTCTTCATCCATTCCACGCTGGCCCTTGTGTTCTCGTCGGAGCCGTGGCACTCGATCGACACAGCGCCATCCCAGCCGGTGGCGTGCAGGTACTCGAGGCAGCGGCGGATATTGTCGGCGTTGACGCCGCCCCCCACGGGCACGATGCTGCTGCCGATGCCGGTCTCCTCGCCGCGAGCCGCCGCGGCCAGGTCGGCGCTCACGTCCTTGATATGGCAATGGGTCACGAAGGGGCGCATGGCCTGCAAGTAGGCCAGGGGGTCGTGGCCGGCGATGAAGGTGTTGCCCGTGTCGAAGTTGCACCGCAGCCACTCCGACTCGAAATGCTGGAACAGCTTCTGCATGAATCCGATGTCGTTCGTGTAGGGCCCGTGGGGCTCGACGTTGACAATGACCTTGTAGTCTTCGGCCCAGGACAGGCATTGGCGATAGTTGTCGCACGTGACGCGGAACACCTCCTTGCGCGTCAGGCCGGGCGTCTCGAACGCGCCGTCCACGGTGTCCACCATCGGGCAGCCCAGCTCGGCCGCGAATCGGATGGACTGCTGCACATAGGCCACCCCGAACGCCGATCCGTTCGGCCCCATCATCGGGTAGGAGCCGTCGATCTGGGACACCCGCAGCCCCAGCTCGTCCAGAAATCGCCGGAGAGCGCGCGGATTCGATTCGAGCGAGACCGCCGGATCGTATCCCAACGCGGCCACGAAATACTGCCCGTGAATCACGCAAAACTCGATGTGCCGCAGCCCGAAGGCTGCGACCTTGTGGCAGGCCGCCTCGAAGCTCGTGCTCAGCGGCCGCCAATTGTCCGTGTGGAGTCCAATTTGAATCATGGTGCGTTTTCTTTCTGGTCTATTCCGCCTGCAGCGCCTTTGCTGCAGCCGCCAGCTCCCGCTGCTGCGCGGGGCTGATCCGGGGATACTTCAGATCCAGCGAGCCCAAGGCGTCGATCACAGCGGCCGCCACGACGATCCGCGTATACCACTTGTGGTTGGCCGGCACCACATACCAGGGCGCCTCCTCCGTCGCCGTGTGCCGGATCATCTCCTCATACGCCGCCATGTACTCCTTCCAGTGGCCGCGCTCCCGGACATCGGCCGCCGAGAACTTCCAGTTCTTAGCCGGATCCTCGATGCGTTCGAGAAACCGCTTCTTCTGCTCCTGGCGGGACACGTGGAGAAAGAACTTCCGCACCACCACCCCGTTGCGGCTGAGGTAGCGCTCGAACGCGCGGATGTCCTGGAACCGCTGCTTCCAGATGTCGCGGGAGATCAGGGCTTGTGGCAGCTTCTCCCGGGCCAGGATTTCCGGATGCACCCGGACCACGAGGACCTCCTCGTAATAGGAGCGATTGAAGATGCCGATCCGGCCCCGCTCGGGCAGATGCCGGATGCAGCGCCAGAGGTAGTCGTGATCCAGCTCCTCGTCGGATGGCGCCTTGAACGAGGCCACCTGGCAGCCCTGAGGATTGACGCCCGACATCACATGCTTGATGGCGCTGTCCTTGCCGGCCGCATCCATCGCCTGAAAGATCAGGAGCACCGCCCGCCGGTCCTGGGCATACAGCATGTCCTGCATCGTCACCATCGCATCGATTCCCATCTTCAGCGCTTCCTGGGCTCGCGGTTTGTCGTCCGCCCCGAACCCCCCGGTATCCCCCGGATCCACGTCTTTCAATCGGAACCGGTCGCCGTCCCTCACGCAATGGGGCCGCGCCAGCTGACCGGCAGCTTTGATGATCTTCTCGAGTTTCATGATCTCTCAATCGAATTGCCGCACCCGCTGTTATCGCAAGATCTCAGGGCGCATCCACCCGGCGCGAGTCGGAAATGCGGGCTTGCGCCCAGCCGCCGAGATCGCGCACGAACCGCTAGTCCGAGCGCAGTCCAAACGACACCGGCAGTTGCATCAGAACCGATCCAGCCTCGCGGAGGGTCGTTGCGGCCGCGTTCAATCCGCTCAGCACACCCACGTCGTCCGTCTCGAGCTCCGCCTCGCGCGCCCGATCGAGGCATGCCGCGATTTCGTTGTCATTCAATCCCAGGTTCTGAAAGATACTTCGTTCCTCGGCGGTGTACCCCTCGGTTCGGAGCCGATCGATGACTTCCTGGTACTCCTGCGGGTTCACCCAGATCTCCTCGACGCCTTCCTGATCGAGAAGGCTCACCCAGCTCTCGATGGCGTCCGCCGTGTCCCACATGCATGCCCCTGCCCGGCGCTCATGGTGCACCGCATACGCGCCTTGCCGCAGATACCAGTATTCATTGCCGGCGCGATAGGCCCCTTCCTGGCGTTGGATGGCTACCACCGCAGCGTGAAGATGTGCCGCCAGCTGCAGCATGCGGTCCTGGAGCAATTGGGCCGCCGCCAGCCGCTGCGCGCTGATGCCCGCCCCGGCCTCGAGCGGGCCCGGCGCCCAAACCTGCTCGATGGTGGGGACATCGTAATCCGCTCGCGCAAGCGTCCCACCCGCCGCCGCTGGCATGGGCCGGAACGGACGCGGCGGGTCTCCCCCGGCATCTCGAATTGTCTCCCCCGCATATTTGTAGAGCTGCATGTTGATGTCGATGAGCTTCTCGATCACCTTTTGCGGAATGGCAAGAAAACTGGGCATCTTCGCCACCTTGAATGTGGTCGATACGATGGTGTTGTTCCTTTTGTAGCCGCCGAAGTGCGCGTTCCACCAGTTCTGCACCGCCTGGGTCACACGCCCGGATAGGCCAATGTTCTGACTGCTGGAGTTGGCCGGTTGAGCCGCATACTGTCGCGTGCTAAAGATAAAATCCATCAGCCGGAAGACCGTGCGATCCAGGATATCAGGCTTGGGCGGCGCCCCAGCGGCAGCCACCGTCGGCCGCCCAATGATCGAGCCGCTTGCTGCGCCCGATGCGCCCGCCGCGGCCTGCCCGCGGCAGAATGTCGCGAACTCGGCGATCCATGCCCGATAGGCCAGGCCCAGGCGATCTGCCAGATGTGGATAGGCGGGGTCTTCTTCCAGGATTGCGGCCGCCAGCGCCAGCCGCAGCGCCTCGCAATAGTTGGCCAGATTCATCAGGCGCGCCGCGCTCGACGCGGGCCCCGGCGGCCGGCCCGGATGCACCCTCGTTAGCTCGGCATCCAGCCGATCGAGCTCGGCCTTTTCCAGCAGCGCCCACGCATAGCGATGGGTCGCATCCGCAAACCGTCCCTGGTTCTCCGTCGTTCCACCCCCCTGGAACGTCCCCGCCAGCGTCCACCCAATGCCCGAATGCGACGCCGTCAGCAGCCGGCGCGGATCGCCCTCGTCCCGGGGACCGACGATTGCGATCTGGCCAAACGCATAGCCCTTGAGCCCTGACTCGCCACCCACCTCGAGCGGCGGCACACCATCATCGTAGGTCGTCCGGATCTCGGCCCCTTCGAGATCGGCAATCCGGGTGATCCGGCCCCAGGCATCGGTCTCCACGGATATCGTCTCCGGAACGCAAACCTGGACCAGGGTCTCGGTGTAGCCGCCCACCAGATAGCGAATCATGAATCCGCCAGGAGGCTCACCGTCTTCGGGCATCCAGCTCCAGCGGCCATAAGGAATGAACCGCGGCGGCTCCGTCGGGCCCGAGGGCGGCGCTGCCGCAAACGCCAGCGCCTGGATGTCCTCGTAGGACAGCTCCATCGACTCCGCCAGCCCCTGCTCCGCCTCCTCGTCCCATCCCAACGATTCGCGGACCTCGAGCGGCAGGTTCTCGTAGGGCGCCCCCCAGGCGCGCATGAAGCGCCGCGTGTAGGCGACCTTCTGGCGGCCCTTCAGCTCAGCCGCGGCATCCAGGCGCTCGAGATCGTCGGGCGACAGCAGCTCGGCCGCCAGCGACTGCAGCGGATCCGGCAGGCCGCTCAACGGCGTCCGCAAGATGATCGCCCAAAGAAGAACTTGCGCCGATTCCTGATCGATCGACGGATCGAGCGTCGCACCGCGGATCACCTTGGTCACGATGTCTGCTCGCGGGCCGTTCATGACCTCGGCAACATATCCGTCCCCCTCACGGGGCGTGGGCGTGCCCGTCTTGAGGCAGTAGCTCTCGAGCTCGACCTCCCACAGCCCGGGCGCCAGCACAAAACCGCCCTCCAAGGTCCGCGGCGCCGCAATCAGCGGAGACCAATGCGCCGGATTGAACCGGTCCAGAAATGGCACATCCGGGCACTGATCTCCGGGCACGCTCTTCAACGGCAGGTCGCTGGCCAGGCTCACTGCGTAGTCCAGCATCAGCAGGTCCGGATCGGGATCCAGTCGCAATTGGAAAAACCGCATGCCGGTCTCCTTGGGCAGGGTGATCCGGCGGATCCCTCCGACTATTTCCTCCGCCGCCATCACCGGCATCCAGATCGCCGGCGATCGCAGGCTCGAGATTTCCTCCAGATAATACGGCTCCGGGCTGTCCGGCCAGGATAGAACATCGGCGTCCGGGATCGCGCCATCGAGGCTCAGCCGCAGCCCGACCGGTTGGGCGCCTCGTGCCGCTATGCACCCCGCCGCTCCAAACAACGCGATGCATAACGCATGGATCCACCAGGAGAAACGGCTCTCCATGCAATTCGTGTTCATGGGCTTATGCTGCCTGGTCCATACTGCAAGGCCAGGAGCCGTTCAAGACAAATCAATACCCACGACTCCGCAAGCCGTGCCGGGTAGCCGCCGATACAGCGAGGCCGATCTCGCTCCGGGCTGAGGGCGTCCGCCTCTTCACGCCGGCGGCTGCGGCTCTGGAAATCCCGTGATTACTCCGAGGACTTGGCGCGATAGAATTGCTGGCCGACGGCAGGAATCGAGAACACGTTGGTCTGCGGCGTCTGGTTGGTGGCAATCGCCGTCCAGGCGACGTTGTTGCCCAGGCTCGAGGTCGCCTCGAGAATCCCCGTGTAGTAGACATCGACATTCCCATCGCGCAGGAGCATCGACAGATGCGGCCGGACAGGCGCCTCCACGACCTTGAATTCGACCTGATTGAAATGCATGCTGCCCTGGTTGGCGCTGGAGCCCGTGCCCCACTGCACGCCGTGATACGCGTAGGCCGAGACGTCGCCCGCCCAGCCGGCCAGGACCTCCCGCCCGTCAAAGTAGTAGGTTGCACGTGCCGTCGCCGGATCGAACACCACCTGGTGCAGGTGATACTCGGCGGCGCCAAAGCCGGGCTCGGTCAGAGTGATGCCCGACGAGCCCTGTGGGGTGACCACCAGCGCGCCCGTCGCATCGAGATCGTACCACAGCAGCAATCGGCTGCCCGAGGCAATGCCCAGTTGAGACATCACCGAGGAGCTGCTCGAGAAATCATCCGCGAACCGGCTGCGCACTGTCATCACCCAGCCGTTGGTCCACGCCGCCTGCTGCTGCTCGGCCGTAAGCGGCATGCTGTACTGGATGAACTGGCTCCCAGCGGTTGTCTGGTCCGTCACCTGCCACGCATGCAGCCCGGTGCCGAAATCGTCGTAGACCGGCCCGGTGATCAGGGATGGGTCTGTGCCAATGCTCGCCGTCCAGGAGCCGCCCTCGGGGGTGGCGGGATCGGGCGGGCCGGACGGATGCGTCGCGGGCGTGCCCGCATCATACCGGGCCAGTGTTGCCAGCCGGGCTGTCTTGAAGATGGCGGGCGTGTTGCCGGCAATGGGCAGGCTCGAGGTGTCCCGGATGTTGCTGATCCGCAGGGTGTATTGGCTGCCAGCCTGCTGCGGCGTGGTCCGCAGCTCAACGGTGAATGGGTCCACTCGCCGGGCCGACAGGTTCGTCACCCCGGATGATTCCCAGACGTAGTTCAGGATGTTCGTCGCCTGGGCCTCGAGCACGGGCTCCGAATACCCGATCAGCACCCGGTCCAGAAGCCAGGAGCCCCGGACGCTCACCACCTCGGGCGGAGTCGTGTCGGAGGTCACGGTCAGAACCGCGGCATCGGTCTCGACGCTGCCCAGCGCATGGAGCGCCCGACAGCGGTATTGCGAGCCGTCCATCCCCAGGGTGATGTAGTCGGTGGTGAACGAGTTGCTGACCGCCCCCGGAATCGGCACGTTGTTCAAGAGCCACTGGTAGGCGGCCACGAAGGGCGTGAAGCTGGCGGCGAACGTGATCCGCTGGCCCACCCCGTTCGTGCTGCTCTGCGGATGCGCCACGACGGCTGGCTGCGTGCCGCCCACGACATCGAGCTGCACCCGGTGGAAGTTCATGTCGCCCGTGTTGGGGCTCGATCCGGCGCCGAACACCAGCCCGTTATAAACCGCGTTGGCGCCGCCGGCATAATTGGCCGCAATGAGCTGGCCATCGCAATAATAAGAGGCGTTGGTCGTCGCAGGATCGAACACGATCACGTGGGCGCGATAGGCGAAGGGATCGCCCGGCAGCGCATACGTCTCCCCTTCCAGCAGTTGAGCGGTGAGCACCATGTTCGCGTTGACGGAAAAAGCGATCCCGTACCGCCGCGTGACTCCCGGATGGCTGTAGAGAACCACCGGACACGAGCCCGCCCCGTTGGGCAGCATCCGGCTCACGCACAACAGCCGCCAGCCGTTGGCCCGCGCCAGGTCATCGGATGCCGAATCGATCGCCAGCCGGTAATCCAAAATGCCGCCCCCGCTCCCGGCGTTCTGGTCCGACACCGCCCATGCGTGGAGCCCCGTGCCCAGATCGTCCGCAACGCCGCCCACGACCATCGACGGGTTCAGATTGGTCGTCATCATCCAGTAGCCGCCGGCGGCGCTCGCCGGATCGGACGGCCCTTGCGGATGCGTCCCGGCCGCGCCCGCGTAATACCCCGCCGCCGATATCACCAGCGCCGGCGTGTGGAAATCGATCGTCGATCCAGCCGGAATCGTGTTCGCCGCAAGATCCTGAACCCCCGACACCGTCACGGTGTGCGTCGCGCCGGTGCTCAAGACCGACGTGTGCAGCTCCACCGTGAATCGATCCGCCAGGATCGCATTCGAGACCGCGATCCCGCCGCTGACCGCGTAATGAGCCGGGTTGGTGGCCGACGCCTCATCGACCGGCTCGGAAAACCGGATCCGCGCGTGCTCGAGGGTCAGCAATCCTTGGGCGCTGGCAAGGGCCGGCGCCGCCGAGTCGTTCACGGTCAACAGGGCCGGCAATGTGCTGCCCATCCCCTCATTGTTCGAGGCCGCCAGGACATACGAGCCCTCGTCCGGCTTGGTCACGAACGGGATGGTGTAGCTGGCCGATGTGGCCCCGTCGATCGGGACGTCGTTCTTGTACCATTGATACGTGTCGGGGAAGTTCCTGAACACGCCCGTGAACGTGACCGATTCGCCCGCGTTGGCCGTCACCGAAGCCGGATTTTCGACCGCGGCCGGCGCCCCCATGTCCAGAGCCAGCGACACGTCGTCGATCGCCAGAAACGCCCCTGCAGCGCCCGCGTTCGTGATCCGCTGCAAGCTCACATAAATTCGATCCGCCGTCGTCAGGCCCGTGCCGGTGAAGACGATCTGGAACTTGCGATCGTCCGCTTTGCCCTTGGTTCCGCCCGATGCCACCGCGAATCCCGACAGCGCCGTCAGCGCCTGGGAATAATCCATGTTCCCGCCCATGACGAACTGCAGCGCGCCGCCCGAGCTGCCGATCTCGTACCCGAACGTCACCGGGCGGCCCGCGTCGGACGTCTCCGCGGCGGCGACGAACGAGAGCGTGAACGTGCAGGGCGACACGGCGGGCAACGCCGGGATCGCGATCGCATTGGTGATCTTCGCGTCGTTATGGCTGCTGACCCAGCACCGGCTGTTCAGACCCGACCCGCCCGCCGTGGCATTGAAGATCCGGTGCTCGTTGGCGCCGATCGTCGGGGGCGTGGGATCCACGTAAAACCACTGGCCGCCCGCCGGGCCGTTGGTCAGCGGGCTGGGCGCCGGGCTCTGCGCCGGATACTCTTGAAACGTGTCCGTGTAGATCACGCCCCCATGGGCGCAGACGGCGCACAAGGCAGCCAGCGCGATCAGGCCTGGCCTCGTTGCGTTGCGTGCTTTCATCATCTTCTCACCTCGCGTTCGAGTCGGACTCGGTTGGGCCATCGACATACTTGGGAACCGCCATGACACTTCGCCAGGATTCGGGCGCTGTCAAAGCGGTTTCACTTGTCATATCGGCATACATTATGAAGCCGCCGGCGCCCTGCCTTCCAGGATGGGGATCAGTTCGTCTTGCGCGTCGTGCGCTCCATCAGCCAAAGGCAGTCGGGATTGTTCGGCGACGCGACATTGAGCTGCAGCTCCTGGCCTTTCCGGAGGAGGGGCACGGTGCGCGGGTCCTGCCATTTCTTGATCTCGGAGTGGCCGTCGACAAAGGCCAGCCCGCCCGCTCCGTTGTGATAGCTGGCCGGGTAATCCACGATCTTCCACAGCGAGGGCTGGTCGGGATAGCCCGTCATGCCGACGACCATCTCGCCATCGTTGATGCTGTCCTCGCGCTCGTCCATGAGGAGCCACGTCTTGCTCTGGCCGGGGCTGGTCACGTCGCTGAGCTTCTTGTAGATCCGGAAGGCGCTCGGCGCGAATCCGGCCACGTCGGTCGAGTCGAACCACGCGTTCATGGCGATGCTGCGCACGCGGGGATAGGTGGTGTTTTGATAGCGGACGGCGCTTCGGTCGGCGGGGCACTTCCAGATGGCGGTGTTGTTGCCGCAGTATTGCCAGAGGAGGCTCTTCTTGATGTCCTGCTCGACGTCCCAGTTGCTGCGGTTGCCGCCGTTGAAATCCAGCGAACCATGCACCCACTCGTTCGGGCCGTAGGACTGGGGCACCTTGTCCGAGTTGTCGTCGACATACATCCTCCAGGCCACCAGCATCTGGCGTCCATTGTTGAGGCACATGATGCCCTGGGCCTTGGTCTTGGACTTGGCCAGTGCCGGGAGCATGATGCCGGCGAGGATGGCGATGATGGCGATGACGACCAGCAGCTCGATGAGGGTGAAACCGCGCTCCCCAGTCGGTGGGCGCCGGGATCCTGGATGGGTTGGGATGTTCACGGCTGGTTGCCCTGGTTCAGCCACACGTCCACGCGCGGCGTGTCCCAGGTGTAGGGCTTGGTCACGATATCGAGCCTGCCATCGCCATTCAAGTCGGCCGCGCGGCTGTCGTGGTTGTCGATGCCCACGGACAGCTCCTGCGTCTGGAAATTGCCCCGGCCGTCCCCGTACAGAACCCACGCGGCGCACTTCTCCTTCGGGCCCGGCGTGTGCATCTCGGCGCAGAAGATGTCGAGATGCCTATCGCCATTGATGTCCGCCACCTCGAGTGTGTGGCCGGAGAGGACGTCGCGCTCGAGCAGCCGGCAGCGGGTCCACGCTTTTGGATCGACGGGATCGCCCTGGCATTCCATGTACCAGAGCGGGCCGTTGCCGTCACCGGGCGCCAGGACGATCTGCGCCACCTTGCCGGGCTTGAAATGCCCCGCCGCGATCCGGCCGGGATGGTCGGCGATCTGCACCGGCTTGAAATCGTTGCCGCCCGCGTGCTTGAACCAGTAAAGGCCGGCCAGCAAGTCCAGCCGGCCATCGCCGTCGACGTCGAACGCAGCCATTCCTTCCTGCTTGATGGCGGTCTTGACCGTCGAGGTGTTGAGGATCTCGATCAGCGGCCATGACTCGGCGGCACGCGGATTTTCCGGGATCTCGGCCATGAAGAGTTTGCGGGCGCCCTGGTTCCAGAACATGAGCTGCGGCTTGCCGTTGCCTTTGAAATCGCCGACGACATGGTCGTGGTGCGCTCGACCGCCGCCCTTCTTGATCAGGTGCTGTTTCCAAGGTGTCTGGGGGTTGAAGTTAGGCGCGGGGTTTTCATACCACCAGAGCTGGTCGCTGGACGCATCGCCGCCGATGATCAGGTCCAGATCGCCATCCCGGTCCACATCCCAGGGGAATCCGCCCGCCTCAGGCGCCTGTTTGGTGTCGTCCATGACATACTTGTGCCAACCAGCTCCCGTACGGCGCAGCCAGATGATGGCGGGCGCCTGGGTTCGCTCGGCGATGACGATGTCAACAGCACCATCCCGGTCGATGTCGAAGACGACGCAGGCGGTTTGCTGCCTGCCGCCATTGGGCGCGGGCAGGCCGCCCGTCTTGCTCGACAGGTGTTTCCAGATCGGCATCGCGATCCCACCGGCGGCGGCGTCAACAAGGGAGATGACCGCCAGCATGTGGACGGCGGCGAGAAACGCTTTTGTCTTCATGCGCGAAGCCCGCTCATGGCTCCGCCTCGCGCGGGACCACCGTGGCTCGATTCAATGTGCGCATCCCGGATCGCCCTGGCAAGCCCAATCCGCTGCGTCCCCACGCGAGGGACGCAGCCGGATCGTTACGGCTTGCGCAGCCGGCAAAACATGGCGCGACCGCTCGTCGGGAGCGCCACCGGGTTGCCGCCCGGCGCGTCGGTCCACACTCCTCCCACCAGGTCTTCCGTCGTTTCCAACTCGAAGCCCGCGGTTGCAGGCGACCAGGAGATGATCGCCGAATTGTCCGATAACTGGATGAAGAGGGTCGGTATTTCGCCGGCGGAAGGCACGATCACGCCCGGCCAAAAACCGCCCCGCAGCATGAACGTGCCACCGCTCATCGTCCCGCCATCCGGCTGGCCCAGCGTGCCGCTGACGGCATAAACACCGCCGGCGCTTGTGCCGCCACCGCCATCGACGGTGGACCACTCCTGGCCATATTGCGCCTGAGTCGCCGCGCCGAATAGCGCCACCATCATGGCTGCAACCGCGGCGCGCATGAGCCGAGTCCGGATCTCGATTCTCGGACATCGCTCGATGATCCCTCGCCCAATCGTTTTCATTAAGGACCTCCGTGCTGTTCCAGATCCATGGTCAGCTTGCCTTGCGATCGAATCATGGCCACTCATCAATCGTGTAACTGATCCGAACACCGTATACTGACACGACATCGCTCTTCGATTCGCCAATTTCGCGCATGTGGATGAAGTACTCGTAGTTTTGGTTATCGATCGTTGCATAGGAAACGCTGGTGTCCGAAAGAGTCATGTTGGTATTGACGCTTGACACCACGGCCATCGTCTGCGCTCCGGTGTCTGCGGCAACGGCTTTGCGATACAGCGAACAATCGAAAATGTGTGATGCGTCATCTGTGCGGCCCCACACATGAAGCCCCGTGACGGCCGCACCATGTGGAAGGTGCACTCCATAGTAGCCGTAAGCCCGTTTGCTCTTGTCTGCATACAAAGTGGCGGCATAATTGACCCAGCAGTCTTGCATTGCATCGTCATTCACCATCGGGGTGATCGCGTGACCCATGGAGAGCCAGCGCGTTTTCGGCGGGTTGATCTTGATTGAACGATTCGGGCCGCTGATGGTCACGGCGTCCAGAGTGCCATCTTGATTCTTGATAAAAATGGCGCCGTCACTGCCGCCGCCTCCCAGGCCCAGGTTATTCGCCGCCAGCAGATCGTCGGCCGCCACGACATCCCCCGTGCCAACCGCAAAACCGACCTGCGGGCTCGAACCGGCCTGCACCACCGTGGTCGCCGTCAGGTTGCCTTGGACGGTAACGCCGGAGGAGATCGTTCCGCCGGAAAGACCTCCCACCGAGGTCACCGCCAGTTGAGTGGCATGCTTGCCGTCGACCGTATCGGCGTCCAGCCCGCTGCCCGCACCGTCACCGGCCAGGACGGCAGGCAGGATTTCGCTGTCGCGGGCGATGGCCGCGTCGATTCGCGAAGCAGCCACCGTGCCGATCTTGATCGCTCCGGCATCGACCGAACCCGCGGAGGATACGGTCAAGGCGTCTGTGACGCGGGCATCTGCAATCACGCCGCTGGTGATATCGGCAGCCGAGTGGAGATGGACCGCATTGGCAAAGGCGCCGGCCTGCTGGCCATCCAGCAGATCGGCGTCCAATCCGCTGCCAAGTCCGTCGTTCATGAGCAGAATGGACAAAATCTCGTCGTCGCGGGCGATCGTTACCGGGATCCTCTCGGCATCGAGGATGCCGCTGGTGATATCGCCGGCCCCGTGGCTATGGCCGTAGGGTGAGAAAGATGCCGGCAACTGCCCCGCGAGCGTGTCGGCATCGTCGGCATGCAGGCTCCGCACCGCATAACCCACCGAGGCGATCCGCTGGCGAGGGGCCAGATCTACGCCATTGATCCGCACCTGCAGCCAAACCGAGCTGCCTCCGAAGATCGACGCCGGCATCAGGTTGCCCGGATCGTCTCCGATCGTCGCTTCAAAGACGCCGTTGGCGTCGGGTGTCACGGTGTCCGTGTCACTGAATCCGCCGCCCAACGAATCGCCTCCAACTTCGGCGCTCCAGAATGTGAACACCACTTCGACCGGTGTTGTGACGGGATCGCCCGCAGTTTGGGTAAGCCGCCCCTGGTAAACCATCAATCCCGGCACGGCGATCGCCGATTGACTCAGGGCCAGCAGGAGCGCCGGAACCATCAGAGATTTGAGTGATTTCATTTTTCCGCCTTCCTTTCTTTGGAAACCTAAACGACAGGCGATCTCCGCCTGGGAGGGAGCATTCGAGCAAGCTGTTATTTATAATCTGACCCTGGCGAATGAGATCGTCAAGGGATGGCCCACAAATGACGAGGGCCGGCGGGATCCGCCAGCCCTCGCGATGTCGACGGCGCAGGCTCACGCCCCCGCCGTCCGCTGGAGCGAGGATGAATGGCTCTCGATCACGGAACGATGGTCGAATCGAAATTCGGCCCATCGTCGATCACGACCGCCTTGAAGTCATGAGGCACGCCCACAAGCACCTCGCCGGAGCAGCTCATCCCTCGCCCGTCGCTGGCTGTGAACCGGATGTGATACATGCGCCCGTTCCCCGGGACCTTTTGGGTTCCCGATCTCTCGGCCCGGACCTGGGCAGTGCTGGAGCCGACGCCGGACGCGTCGGGACCGAAGTTGCCGTCCCCGAACGTGTTCACCGGCTCATCCTGCCAGATGCCATCGATGGTGATCGTGATGGGATCGCCGTCAGGATCGGTCACGCCGAGCACTTGAATGGCGGTGAATGTGTTGTTCGGCGGCCAGAGCCTGGCGATGCTGGGATAGGCTCCCGAGCAGTCCGGCGGTTGGTTCGGTGTGAAGATGGCCATATCGCCGTCCGAGCAAACGATTTCCGGACAGCAGGTGACGCTGGCCACAAAAGTGATTCCCGCAGGCTCATTGGCGCCTTCCGGCGGGGTCACGGTTGCGACGTTGCCAGCATCGATCGTGACGGTCCAGCCGTCCGGGACACCGGCAGCGGCCCATGTCACGGGCAGCACGCCGTTGTAGGTGAGGTAACTATCGAGATCGATTGGCTGGAAGGGAGCGATTTGATCCGGGATATCGCCGACCTGGGGCGTCTCGCACACGACAAGATTATCCATGTCCGCGTCCCTGCCCGGCGTGCCTCCGCCGACCGGGACCACCTCCAATCGGGCAGCCCAGAGATGGATTCCCGGAGCGTCGGACGCAACCGAATACAAGTGCTCGGCAGTGCCGGTGAAGCCGCTCAGAATCAAGGTGTCCACCAGAACGCTGTCCTCGTAGATCGTCAGCACGCCATCCACAACGAAGCGCTCGACGGTGTAGGTCGTCTTGACGTCATATCCAGCTTGATCGCAGGCGCAATCGGGCAGATCGATCTGGACTTCGACGGGCGGAGGCGGCGCGACCTTCTCGAGCACCATCAGCGCCCAGGCCGTCGCCAAGGCCGAGTCACCCCATCGGTCGGGAGGCCAGGATCCGTCGGCGTTCTGGCTGGCCACGATCGCCGCGGCAAACTCCTGGTACCAGTCGACCGGGTTGCCCGCCACGGTGATGGTGTCAATCCCCAGGCTGACAAATCCCTTCATCAGGCAGTACATGCATTGATATTCATGGGGTCTCCACCCTGGATCGCTCGATAGGTCGTTCCATGTGTTCTGAATGTAGACGATCGCACTCTGCACCCGCGGGACAGCCGTCGAATCGCCCACCAGCGACATCTCGAACAGCAGGTTTCCGGTCTTGAGAAGGTTGACCCAGTCGCCATCGACAACATACTGGGAACCGCCGCTGGCATCCTGGATCGCGTTCAGCCAGGCGCTCAAACGATTTTTGGTGGAGTCCGGGATCGCGCATTCGAATCCATAGGCGGGCGCCTCGGCATAGCGCAACCCGAGAACCGCGTAGCCGCTGTTCGAGTTGTCGCTGGGCTCGTTCATGAAAAAGTAGCGCCAGCCGCCGTCGGGATTCTGCGCGAAGACGAAGTAATCCACGCATGCTTGCAGCACAGCCTGGTAGGTCCACCCGTCCACATAGCTTCCTGACACGTTGACGACTCGATCGGGCGCTCGGCTGGCGGCAATCGCCATCATCCCCAAACCCGTCCGGTATGTCTCGTGCGAACCCAGCGTGAAGCACACCCCCATGCCGGCGCCATAGGACGCCGTCTGGCTCATCAGGTAATTCAGCCCCCTGATGACGTTCTCACGATACGGATAGCTTTCGTCGAACGGCGAAGGATAGCCCATCTCGAAGGCCCTCTCCTCCAGTTTGACCACCGCGAGAGATGTCCCCGCCACGGGCTCGCTCCCGTAATACGCGCTCCACGATCCATCGAGGTTCTGTTGCGAAACCAGCCAGGCGAGACCTCTATCGATCGAGCTCGCAATCTCCTCCGGCGTGACCGCGCGCAACGGGGCCGCGGCGAACATGCTCGCCGCCACTCCCAGCGCACATGCACAAGAGAACGTCGTTCTCATTGAATGGCTCCTTTCCTTGTTGATTGTATGAGCTGGCTTTCTTCCACGTTCGCCTCGATTAAGCCACGCTCCAGCACGGACAAGAACGGTGTTTATATTGAATGATCGGAGGTATTCTTACGAAGGGCCAGCGGACCCCTCAGGCTCGCTCGGGCACAAGCCGATCGATGCGCCCCTCAGGCTTGGCTTGCCCGCCACGCGCTGGGAGACAGGCCCGTATGCGCCTTGAAAGCGTGCCGAAACCAATCCTCGCTGGCGTATCCCGCCTCGACTGCCACCTGGGCGATCGTCTGCGCGGTGTCCCGCAGCATCTCCTTCGCGCGGCATAGCCGGAGCTCATCCACGTAGGCATGAAATGTGACGCCGGTCGCGCTCGAAAAGACCGTCGAAAGGTAGGAGGCGTTGCGGCCCAGGGCCTGCGCCAGTTGATCCAGGCTCATCGGCCTGCGATAGTGATCGCGAACATACGCCAGCATTCGATCGATCGTCCGTGGCCTGGTTCCGGCGGCGCCTGGCCGCACCGGCTCCTCGGGCACTTCCGGCAGGCGGGCATGGAGCTCGTGGCGGAGACGGACGATCTCGGCACTCAGACAATGCACCTGGCGCCGCGCGGATTCCAGCTCCTCCTGGAGCCGCCGGTTGACAAGTTTCGTGCCCGCCTGGTCCTCGAGCATTCCGAGGATGTGGACGACCAGATCAAGATGCGCCCAGCCCCGCTCGCTCGCCGGCCAGTGCGGGCTCAACTGCAGCGTCAGCCGCCCGACCTCAGCGCTCGCTACCCGCAAGCGAACCGCGATGATCCGGCGTCCGTATCGACCGCGCAAGCCGCCGGGTGGATCGGACCTGCTCCGCTCCCAGTTCTCGCGTTGGCGCGTCTCGCATTTCCATGGCTGAATCCTCTTTCCCGAGCCAGCAGGCGCCCAATCGGGACAGGCATTCGTCGCCTGCGAACCCTCGCCAGGAGCGCAGGGCACATCGCATGCGATCGAGAAGGCGAAACCGGGGACAATGGACTGGAGGTGGCGCAGGAATGCCTCGAGGTTCAACTTGAGCTCTTGCTGGCAGAACGCGATGTCGCCGAGGCGGGCCGATGACGGCTCGAACGGCACTCCGTGAACCGGGCCATCCTGGAACAATGGCTCCGATCCGCCCATGCTGGCTGTGCTGGTGTCCTGCCACTTCCTCGCCATGAAGTTGCCGCGGGTTCGATGGGCCTACTATTTTCAGCACGCCTTAAAGGATAATCTACTTTTTCTTATCATAGGCCCGACCGGAAGGCAAGCCGCATCGGGGGTGCGCGGCTGGACCCCGCGGTCGGTTTGGGGGCGCGCCTCTTTGGACCCACGACCGGCCCAACGCCGCCCTGGACAGCACCGCAAGTTCCATGCATGCTCTCCCCCCATCATGGCAGCCTGGTGGAGCAAAATAACGAGTTCGCCCCTGCTGGTACGAGTGGCGCCGTTCGTGGTGTTTCTCGTCCTGACCTCTCTGCAGGGGCGGCTGGGTGAAGCGTCGCATTACTGGATGTATCTGGCCAAGACGGCTGTGGGGGGGGTGCTGGTCTGGCAGATGCGCCGCTACGTGACCGAGATCGAATGGCGCTTCACCGGCGCGGCGATCGGCGCCGGGATCCTGGTCTTCCTGCTCTGGATCGGGCTCGAGGACGGCGTGCGCGCGCTGGGTTTTGCCCATTCGTATCCCAAGTTCGTCCACCCGACCACGACCTGGAACCCGCTGGCGTTTTTCGCCGGCGCGCCGGCGGTCGGCTGGCTGTTGGTGGTTGTCCGGATCCTGGGTGCGACGCTGGTGGTGCCGCCGCTCGAGGAGGTGTTCTATCGCTCCTTTCTCTACCGCTACCTGCAGCAGACCGATTTCCTGGGGGTGCCGCTCACCCGGTTTTCCGGGTTCGCATTTGTCCTGACGTCGGCCATCTTTGCCTCGACGCATGTCGAGTGGCTGGCGGCGTTGTTGTGCGGTTTCATTTACCAGGGGCTGGTCGGGTGGAAAGGCCGGCTGGGCGACGCGATCGCCGCTCACGCGCTCACCAACCTGCTTCTGGGCCTCTGGGTGGTCAGCCGCGGAGCGTGGCATTTCTGGTGAAACGGTGATCCCGTGCCTGCTGTTCGAGGATGAGCATTTGCTGGCGGTGGCCAAGCCGGCCGGCTGGGATCTTCGCGCCTCCGGCCCCTGCGCCGGCGAGGGCATCTTCGATTGGCTGCGCCACCGGGAGCCCCGATGGGCCCGGCTCGCCGCCGTGCATCCGCGGAGCGCGGAGGTCTCGGGCGTGGCGGTCTTTGCCCTGAGCGAGGCGGCAGCGCAGGCTTTGAAGCAGCAATTCGCCGAATCCGCTGTCGAGGAACGGTTCCTTTTCCTGACCGACCGGCCAGCCGGGGATGCCGCACGCGAGATCCGATCCGGCATCGCTCGCGCCAGCGGCCGTTGCGAGATCCGGCCCCTGGCTTCGGGTTCTCCAACGGCCCATACCCGGTTTCGATCGCTGGGGCCCGATCCCGGAGGCACGCGGATCGAGGCCGTCTTGGTCGCCGGCACAACCGACTCGATCCGGGTTCATGCGGCGGCTTGCGGATGGCCGATCCTGGGCGACTCGATCTATGGAGGATCGGCAGCGCCTCGTCTGATGCTGCATGCGGCCGGCTTGCGGCTTCGGCACCCGGCGAGCGGCGCGCCTCTGGCTTTCGAGACGCCGCCCGAATTCGACCAGCCGCCCTTCCGGACCCGCAGGTTGGCGATCATCGATCCCAAGGAAACCACCGCCTACCGCCTCATCCATGGCGGAGCCGATGGCTGGCCCGGCTGGTTCGTCGACCGGCTCGAAGACGATCTCCTCGCCGCTTCCACCCTCGAGCTGACACCTGGCCGGAGGGCTTTGCTCGACTCCTGGCGCCGCATCGCCGAGGCCCGCGCGGTCTACTATCGGCTCCTGACGCGGCCGTCGCAGAACCAGCCCGCGGAACGGCCGAGGCTCGATTGCGCTGCAGGATCGCCCGGCCCCGGCCGGTTCGCCATCCGCGAGAACGATCTGCGGTTTCTCCTCCGCATGGGTGAAGGCGGAGCGGGCGGGCTTTTCCTGGATCAGCGCGACAACCGGCGGCGCCTGCGGGCCGGCCATGTCGCCGCCGGCTTCCCGCTCTTTCCGGATGGGGCAGCCGGCCGCACGGTGCTCAACACGTTCGCCTACACGGCCGCATTCTCGGTCTGCGCCGCGGCTGCCGGCGCCCACACCGTGAGCCTGGATCTCTCCCGCAACTACCTCGAATGGGGCCGCGACAATTTCCGCGCGAACGGCATCGACCCCGCTGAACACGAATTCGTCGTCGGAGACGTCTTTTCCTGGCTGAAGCGATGGAGGCGGCGGGAGCGATTCTTCGACCTGGTGATCCTGGATCCCCCAACGTTCTCGCGCTCGCGGGAGCACGGCGCGTTCCGGGCGGAGGAGGATTACGCCGCGCTGGCGCAAGGGGCCATCGCCGTCCTTCGGCGCGGGGGTGTGCTGTTGGCCAGCAGCAACGCAGCCCAATGGCCGCCCGCCGATTTCCAGGACGCGATCGAATCCGCCGCGGCGGTCTTGAGACGGCGCATCCTCCGCCGCCATTATGCCCCTCAGCCCCCCGATTTCCCGGCGCATCCGGACACGCCGGCCTACCTCAAGACCCTCTGGCTCCGGCTCGAGTAATCCGGTTTCCGCTCAAGGAGATTGCCGTTTGATCCGGCCTTGTGTATGTTGGATTTTTTGATGGCATTTCAGAAATGAGCGAATCATCGAAGACAAAGGAAGGCGGGCCCGGCCCGGCCGCCGAACCCTCCCTGCGCCCCGCGGAGGCTTCCGACGACACGGGCGCGGACATTGAAGCGGCGCGGCCCGACATGGGGGACGAGGAGCCGGTGTCAGCCCAGCCAACGGCGGAGGAGATCGCCCGGTGGCAGGAGCGCGCGGCCAAGGCCGACGAGCATTGGGATCGGCTGCTGCGGCTGACAGCCGAGTTCGACAACTTCCGGAAGCGCGCCCAGCGCGAGCGCCAGGAGGCGGTCCAATACGCCAACGAGAGCCTCCTGGCCCGACTGGTGACGGTCCTGGACCACTTCGAGATGGCCCTGGCTGCCATCCACCAATCCTCGACCGGCAATCTGGATTCGTTTCGCACGGGCGTGCAGATGATCTACTCGCAGCTTCGGCAGGTGCTCCAGGAGGCCGGCCTGGAGGAGGTGCTGGCGCTGGGCCAGCCGTTCGATCCCCAGGTCCACGAGGCGGTCCAGCAGCAGGAATCGTCCGACGTCCCGGAAGATCATGTCCTTTCCCTGGTCCGGAAAGGCTACAAGCTCAAAAGCCGCCTCATCCGCCCGGCTCAGGTCGTGGTCGCACGCCCGCCGTCCGCCTGATCCGCCATGGCCAAACGCGATTATTATGAGGTCCTCGGCGTCGACCGCAACGCCGGCGAGGAGGAGATCAAGAAGGCCTATCGCAAGCTGGCCCTCAAGTATCATCCCGACCGCAACCCCGGGGACAAAACCGCTGAAGAGCGCTTCAAGGAGCTGGGCGAGGCCTACGAGGTCCTCAGCGATCCGCAGCAGAGGGCCGCTTTCGACCAGTTCGGCCATGCGGCCTTCGACCCCCGCGCTCGAGCCGGCGCTCCCCGCGGCGGCGGGTTCCACGATCCGTTCGACATTTTTCGCGAGGTGTTCGGCGGCGCCGGCGGCAGCATCTTCGAGGACTTTTTCGGCAGCGCCAGCGGCGGCCGCTCCGCCCACGGACCCCAGCGGGGCGACGACCTCCGCGTCGACCTCGAGATCTCGTTCACCGAGGCGGTCCTCGGCTGCGAAAAGGAGATCTCGATCGCCAAGCCCGATGCCTGCGAGACGTGCCGCGGCAGCGGCGCGCAGCGCGGTTCGGGCTCCAAGACCTGCCCCGCCTGCGGCGGCCGCGGCCAGGTCGTCTCCTCCCGCGGCATCTTCAGCATCGCCCAGACCTGCCCCCGCTGCGAGGGCGCCGGCCAGATCATCGAGAACCCCTGCCGAACCTGCCACGGCACTGGGCGCATGAACCGATCGGCCTCGATCAAGCTGCGGATCCCGCCCGGCGTCGACACCGGCGCGCGGCTTCGCTCGGCTCACAATGGCGCGGCCGGCGCTCGAGGCGGCCCCAACGGCGATCTCTACGTCATCCTCCACGTCCAGCCCCACGAGATCTTTCAACGGGACGGCGACGATCTGATCTGTGATGTGCCCGTGAGCTTCGTCCAGGCCGCCCTCGGCGCCGAGCTCGAGGTCCCGACGCTGACCGGCAAAGCCCAGATCCGCATCCCGCCCGGCACCCAGTCCGGCACCGTGTTCCGCCTCAAGGGCAAGGGCGTTCGCAACCTCCAGGGCTACGGAACCGGCGACCTCCATGTCCGCACTGCCGTCGAAGTGCCCGCCCGCCTCAATGCCGCCCAGAAGGCCAAGCTCGAGGAGTTCGCTGCCCTGTGCGACGCGAGTGTCAATCCCATGTCGAAAAGCTGGTTCGAACGCGCCCGGGATCTCTTCCGCTCGAATCCTTGAAAAGCCCATCGTGTTGTTATTTGATCCAATGCTGGCAATGATTCCTTTTCTGGTTGGGGGCTTTTCAAGGATTCGTTGAGCGAGGCGTCGATGTCCGCAAATCGTCGTCGAAGCCCGTTGCGCGGGAACGGGGGGATGGCCTCGCCGGTCTGAGGTGAAGCCTCGCTAACGATTATGCATCGGTTTTTCGCTGAACCGCCTGTTCTGGGCCTGGATTCCTTCCGGCTCGACGCCGCTGAATCCCGCCACGCCAGCCGGGTGTTGCGTCTCCGGCCGGGCGACCCGGTCGAGGTCCTCGACGGCGCCGGCGCCCGCGTGGAAGGCCGCGTGATCGAGGCCGGCCCCGGCGGGCTCCGGATCCAGACCGTTCGCCGGCACTTGGTCTCGCCGCCGGCTCGCCCGATCACCCTGGTCCAGTCGATGCCCAAAGGGCCGGCCATGGAGACGATCATCGAGAAGGCCCTCGAGCTGGGCGCCGCCCGAATCGTCCCCGTCATGTCCAGCCGCTGCGAGGTGCGCATCGAATCCGGCGCGGCCGCCACGCGGGCCCGGCGCTGGCGCGCCACCGCCATCGCCGCCCTCAAACAGTGCGGGGCCCCCTGGCTGCCCCAGATCGACCCTCCCCAACCCTTGGCGGCCTATCTCGAACGCCCTTGGCCAGCCGAACTCGCGCTCTTGGGCACGCTCGAGCCCGACGGCCAACCGGCGCGCCATTGGATCGATGCCTTCCGCAGGGCCCACGGACGCGCACCCGCCTCCGCGCTGATCTGGATAGGGCCCGAAGGGGATTTCACCCCCGGCGAGATCCAGGCCATCCGCCAGACGGGGGCCTGCCCGCTGACGCTCGGCCCTCATGTCCTCCGCGCCGACACCGCCGCCATCGCTGCGCTCGCCATCCTCCAGTCCGAACTGGCCTGACCGGTTCGAACGCGGCGGGAACGAGGAGCTGGACCCGCCCCCGGCCTTGTGGTTCCATTGCCGCGGAATCATGAAGAAATCTCTTGGCGCAAAAACCCTGGTGTGCCCGACCCCGTTGTTCGTGGTTGGCACCTACAACGACGATGGCCGCCCCAACGTCATGGCCGCCGCATGGTGCGGCATCTGCAACTCCAAACCTCCATCGGTGGCGATCTCGTTGCGCAAAGCGACCCTCACGTACGGGAACCTCCTCAAACGCAAAGCGTTCACGGTCAGCATCCCCTCGGAAAACTACGTCCGACAGGCCGATTTCTTCGGCCTGGCCTCGGGCCGCGACCTCGACAAGCTCGCCGCCGCCGGCCTGAGCGCGGTTCCCAGCGACCTGACCGATGCCCCTTATGTGGCCGAGTTCCCGCTGGTCCTTGAATGCCGAGTCGTCCACACATTCGAGCTCGGCCTTCACACGCAGTTCGTCGGCCAGATCCTGGACGTCAAGGCCGATCCGGCCGCGTTGGACGCTGACGGCTGCCTGGACATCCAGAAAATGCAGCCCGTTTCGTACATCCCGGACTCTCGGGCGTATTTCGGGATCGGGAGGTATCTCGGCCGCGCCTTCGAAATCGGAAAATCGCTGCAGCCATGAACCCCGGCTTATGCGATCCGCCCGAGGTGCGCGCTGCCGAACCGCATCTCCCCCGCCGCCGTCGGCCCGTCTGGGGCCATGCCGATGGCGATGCGCATCCTGACGATCCAAACGCAGTCCCATCCTCACCCCGAAATCAAATGAAAGCCGTCGATCCCCATCGGTGGATCGGATTCCTGGCAGCAGTCCTTCTGAGCGTATGCGGCGCATCCGCCGCCGAAGAGCAAACGCTGCTCCCCGACAAGCTCAACGACCTGCCGCCCGAAGTGCGCTCGTTCGCCGCTGCGAAAGAGAAGCAGGCCCGGGCGCTCGCTCGCAAGCTCGATATCCAGGTGGACCCGCAATTCTGGACGTTCTTCGAGCTGGCCAGAAAACTGTTCGATGCGAATCCCGACCGCGAATTCTACGTCGAGGAAAGTTTCCCGCTCGATTGGATGTATCCGCACTTATCGCCCCATGGGCTCATCATGAAGATCCATCGCCAACCGTTGAAGGCCATCCCGGCGGAGGCGATCGACAAGGACCGCCAGTTCTGGATTAAACAACAACAGCAACTGATCGGCGACTGGCTGCAGCCGGGCACACTGGTGAAGGATGTGTGCCATTTTGCCTTGAAGATCTATGGACGCAAGGACCTGGCTGGATTCACCGGCGATCCGAACTTCGTCAAGGACGATCCTGCGCCCAAGGCCTACTCGAAGCTGCGCAGCTCCATCGGCGGCCTCTATGCCTGGCGCATTGGCAACTCGTGCAACGATGAAGACCGGCAGCGCGTCAAAACGGAGGCCGAACTCGCCTTCAAGCAAGCCTATGCGTTCTGCCCCATCAGCCCCGAGGCGCTCTTTCGCTTCGTGAGTCTCCTCATGTCCGACGGGCGCATCGACGACGCCCGGCTGCTGGCCCTCACCACTCTGCAGCTCAATCCCACCAACCAGACCGTCGAAGATCTTTCCCAGCAGCTCGATCGAATGAAACGCCAGCAAAAACCGCAGCCGCCGACGCAAGGAGGCGGATACCGATGACCGCCAGCGTCACGCCGTTGCGAAAGGGAGTATGAAAACGATCTGGCTGGCGATCTTCCTGCTGCTCGGCGCCACCGAAATCGCCCCCGGATCGGCAGCGGATCCTCCCTTGTGGATCCAAGCGGCGGACGCCCGCGCCATTTCACCCCTCATGACGCCGGCCTCCGCCGTCGGCCTGCAGGAGCCCGGCGTCTACGGCGAATTTCTGGTGCCCATGGTCACAGCGACGCCAGACACCCCCGCCGACGACTGCTGGATCGAGTTCTCCACCGCAATCCCGAAAAGCGGATCGTATTGGCTCTGGGGCCGCGTTCGATTCCCCGCCGGAGCGCATGAGTCGTTCCGCATCGTTCCGTCCAACCCGTCCACTGGTCAGCAGCAGATCATCGCCCCCGGCCCCGAACCGCGACAATGGCACTGGGTTCGCACGGGCCCTTTCGAGTTGCAGCCCGGCCCGGCGGCCTTTCGCGTTCACCCGCACCAGGCGGCGGCATCCACGTTCGGCCCCCTCCACTGGCGGCAAGCCGAACTTGCGCTGACACCGCGGCTGAATCTGCTCTGCCTGACGCCCGACCCGGACTTTATTGCCACCGATGATGCCGCCGCCACGGCCCTGGGGCTGTCGAAAACGCCGTCGCCGATGCCTCGCGTGGAGGCCGCCCGCCTGGATCCGGCAACTGGCGACCCGCCGCCCGCCAACGATCGGAAGCCCGTGCCGGACTGGATGCGGTGCCCGCGATGGTTCACCAAAGATTCCTGGCGGGACGAGCTGCGCCATCGCCAAGCCGGCGACATGGCGGCCATCGTCCGGGAAGTGGCGGCCAACGGAGGCGAGACCCTGCGCTTGAGCTGTTTTTGGGGCGGCGAAGCCTATTTCCAAAGCCGGGTCGCTCCGCATGCCCCCGGCCTGGGCGGGCTCGATTACCTGCGCGAGGCGCTGGACGAGTCGGCGCGCACCGGCGGGAAGGTCGTCGCTTACATGAATCCCAACGCGCTCTGCCTCGGGCACCCGCTGTTCGACGCCTGCGTGATCCGCGCCGCCGACGGCCGGCCGAACCGGCAACCCGCCTATGGCGCCAACTGGCAGCCCGAGGCCGCCTATGCCTGCATCCATCATCCCCGCTACCGACAGTTCCTCCGAGATGTCCTCACCGAGATCTTCACGCGCTACGGACCCGCGGGGCTTTATGTGGATGGCCTGACGCCGCATGTCTGTTTTTGCCAGCATTGCCGCGCGAAATGGCTCGAATGGTTCGGGGCCGAGATGCCTGTGGACAGCCTCGATCGGCTCGATGCACGGTGGGCCGTGTGGGGCGAGTTCGGCCGCGATCCGCAGCCGGTCGGCGATGTCGTGAACGATCCCCTGGCGCGGCGCCTGACGGAGATGATGCGCCGGACCCTGGTCGAGGTGACTCGCGAATTCCGCCACACCGTCCAGCGGGCCAAGCCGGACGCGGTCACGCTGTTCCACTCCCATCCGAAACCGGACAGCGATGCCGATTACGACGGGACGTTGACGGAGGTGTATTCTCCTCGGCCGTGGGTTCACACCGCCTGGCGGAGCGGCGAGCTGGCCGGCTATTCGGCAGTCTACCCCGTGCCCGTGCTGTTCAACGTCTATCCCCACCGCCATTTCACCGCCGCCGAAGCCCGATATCACGCCCTCCAGGGGCTCGCCAATGGCGCATACCCGAACTTCTGGAGCGCTGCCGGCATGAAGCCGGTCTTCGATTACATGCGCCGGTGCGCCCGCCACCTCGACTTCAACATCACCGCCCCGGTGAAGTTCATCGCCCTGCCGCGCGATCTGCGCGAATCGGACACCCAGCGCCGCGCGCCGGTTTCCCGGGAGGTGGTTTACGCGTCGGGCAGCCGATTCCTGGCGCCCTATGTGGGCGCCTATTCGGCCCTGATGCGCGCGGGATTGCCGGTCGTCACGCTGCAGCGGCCGCACTTCGAGGACGGGCTCGATGGCTTCCGGGTCCTGGTCCTGGCCAATGTCGCGCTCATGAGCGACGCGCAGGCCGATGCCGTCCGCCGTTTCGTCCGGAACGGCGGCGGGCTCGTCGCCACCCATGAAACCTCGCTGTTCGACAAAGCAGGCCGCCGCCGCGCCGATTTCGCCATGTCGGACGTTCTGGGTGTTCATTACCAGAACACCCTCCCGGCCGCCCCGCGCCCCGTGTCGGTCGAGGCGAACCATCCCCTCGCCGCCGGCCTGCCGCAACCTCTCCATTTGATCCATGACGAACCCCTCGCCGCCGTGTCGCTCGCCGGAGCCACACGCGCGGGCGCTTTCGCAGACGGCCCGCCTGCCCTCCTGGTCCGCGCGTATGGCCGCGGCCGGGTCGTTTACATGCCCGGCCGATTCGATTCCATGCAGTGCTTTGCCCTCATGCCGGCGATCGAGCGCCTCTTCGCCAATGCCGTCCGCTGGGTTGCGCCGGAAAGATCGCCCATTGAAATCCATGCCGCGGGCCCGGTGGGCGTCACTCTCTTTCGCCATCCGCGGCGCCTGATCGCTCACCTCGTCAATCACCAGCGCGACAGCCAGCTCGGCTCGGATGCCTTCGCCCCGCTCACCCATGTCTCCCTCGACATCGCCTTGCCCGAAGACGCCCGGAATCCAGTCGCGCGCCGCCTTTGGGCGGACTGCGATCTGTTCCCTCAGGTTCATGGCCGAACCCTTCAGATCGAGCTCGGCACATTGGACGAATATGAAGCCGTGTCCGTCGAATGGTAGCTCGGGATTGGCTCGCAACCGGGCCGCGGCGCCTCATGGCAACCTTTTTCCTCGCGCGTCGGGCGCGTTTCGGCAAACAATCCTGTCCGCCATGAAATCCTGTCACTTGTTCCGCCGGCGGGGCCTGGATCCGGCCTCGATCGCCCGCCCGCGCTGCCGCCAAAGCCTGCGTCTGCAGCCGGCAATTCCCGCCGCGCTATGCATGTTCCTCCTGGCCAGCGCGGCCGCCCACGCCGCGCTCGCTCCGGATGCCATCAAGGAGCTCGAGGCGTCCATCCGCGCCCATCGCCAAGGCGTCCTGACCATCGAGGCCGCGCCCGGAAGCGATGTCGCCGTCGAGCAGCTGCGCCACGAATTCTGGTTTGGCGCCGCGCTCGCCAACCAGGCCTTCAGCGGCCGCATGCCCCCTGAAGACGCCGAGAAATACCGGGCGGTCTTCCTGGCCAATTTCAACGCTGCCGTCACCGAGAACGCCCTCAAATGGCACACGATGGAACCTCGGCGCGGCCGCGTCGATTACGCGACCGTCGAGGCCATCCTGGCCTGGACTGGCGAGCACCAGATCCCCTTGCGCGGGCACAACATCTTCTGGGGCACCCCCGGCTTCGTCCAGAGCTGGCTCAAGGACCTGCCCGATGCGGACCTGCGCGATGTGATTCGAGAGCGCGCCCTCGACATCGGCCGGCGCTTCCGAGGCCGATTCGCTGAATACGACCTCAACAACGAGATGATCCATGGCAACTACTACGAGGAGCGCCTGGGCCCCGACATCACCCGCCAAATGGCCCAGTGGGTGCGGCAGGAGGACCCCCATGCCGCGCTCTACCTCAACGACTACGACATCCTGACCGGTGCGCGGCTCGACGACTACTGCCGCCACATCCGGGGGCTCCTCGATCAGGGCGTGCCCATCGCCGGCATCGGCGTCCAGGGCCACCTGCATGGCGACACGTTCGATCCCATAGCCCTCCGAAACGCCCTGGACAAGCTCGCCCAGTTCAACCTGCCCATCCGCATCACCGAGTTCAACATGCCCGGCCAGAGATCGCGCTATTACCGGGAGCGCCAACTGCGCCTCACCGAACCCCAGGAGCAGGAGCGCGCCCAGTCCCTCGCCGACTATTACCGGATCTGCTTCGCCCATCCCCGAGTCGATGGCATCCTGATGTGGGGATTCTGGGAGGGCGCAAACTGGATCCCCGCCAGCTCGCTCTATCGCCGGGATTGGACCCCGCTGCCGGCGGCGCTCGCCTATCGAGACCTCGTCTTTCGAGAGTGGTGGACCCGCCAGAGCGGCCGGACCGACGATCGCGGACGATACACGCTGCGCGCCTTTTTCGGCCGCTACCGGATCACCGCCGGCGGCAAGGAGACGATCGTCGATTTCCCCAAGGCGGCCGCCGCGCGCGTGGTGTCGATCGGATCCGACCATCCGCCGTCGTCTGGCAGCCAGACACCCTGATCCGCAACCGGGGACGCCGGACGCCACAATCCCGCACAGGTCAATCTGCGCCCTCGCAAAACGCTTGCCAGCCAGCGGCGCACCGGCTTTCATTTGACTCCTGCGGGCGCCCGCCCCTGGCGAAGGCGCCCGCCCTGCAACCATGGATGTGACGCTGCTTACCCGCGCCAAAGCGCTCGGATTCTCCGATCGTCAGATTGCGCACCTCACGGGCTGGACCGAGGACGCAGTCCGCGCGGAGCGCCGCCGCCTTGGCTTGACGCCCAGCTACCGCCTGGTGGACACCTGCGCCGCCGAGTTCGAAGCTTTCACGCCCTATTTTTACTCGACCTACGACCGCGGCGATGACGAATCACGCCCCTCCGGCCGCCGCAAGATCATGATCCTCGGCGGCGGCCCCAACCGCATCGGCCAGGGCATCGAGTTCGATTACTGCTGCGTCCACGCCGCATTCGCCCTCAAGGAAGACGGCTTCGAAACCCTCATGGTCAACTCCAATCCCGAGACCGTGTCGACCGACTACGACACGAGCGATAAGCTCTACTTCGAGCCGCTCACCCTCGAGGACGTCCTCCATATCTACGAGCGCGAGCGCTGCTGGGGCGCCATCGCCCAGTTCGGCGGCCAGACCCCCCTCAACCTCGCACTCGGCCTCCAGAAAAATGGCGTCCGCATCCTCGGCACCTCCCCCGAAAGCATCGAGATCGCCGAAGACCGCAAGCTCTTTGCCGCCATGCTCGACCAGCTCGGCATCCCGCAGCCGCCCAACGGCATCGCCACCTGCGAGCCCGAAGCACTCGATCACGCCCGCCGCCTCTCCTACCCCGTCCTCGTCCGCCCTTCCTTCGTTCTCGGCGGGCGGGCGATGCGCATCGTCTACACCGATGAGGAGATGCGCCATTACATGCGATTCGCCGTCGAGGCATCCCCGGAACATCCCGTCCTCGTCGATAAATTCCTCGAGGACGCCACCGAGGTCGACGTGGACTGCATCGCCGACGTCGGCCTCCAGGATGATCCCAATCAGGGTGCGGTCGTGGTCGGCGGGTTCCTCGAGCACATCGAGTTCGCCGGCGTCCACTCCGGGGACGCCACCATGGTTCTGCCCCCGCACACGCTGGCGCCGGAGACGGTCGAGACCCTGCGCCGCCACACCCACGCCATGGCCCGCAAGCTCCGGATTGCCGGCCTCATGAACGTCCAGTACGCCGTCAAGGACGGCACCGTCTACGTCCTCGAAGTCAACCCCCGCGCCTCGCGCACGGTTCCGTTCGTCAGCAAGGCGATCGGCGTGCCCCTCGCGCGCCTGGCGGCCCAGGTCATGGCCGGCAAGACCCTCGCCCAGCTCGGGTTCACCCGCGAAATCCACCCCGCCTATTGGGCCGTCAAGGAATCCGTGTTCCCCTTCCGCCGGTTCCCCGGCCAGGATATCCTCCTCTCGCCCGAGATGAAGTCCACCGGCGAAGTCATGGGCCTCGATGCCGACCTCGGAATCGCCTACGCTAAATCCCAGATGGCGGCCGGCGCCGAGCTACCCCTCCACGGCCGCGTCTTCATCAGCGTCAACGACGCCGATAAAGCCCGCGCGGCCGACATCGCCCGCGAGTTCGCCCGGCTCGACTTCGAGTTGGTCGCGACCAGCGGCACCGCCCGCACCCTCGAGCAAGCCGGCCTCAAGGTCCAGCACGTCTTCAAGCTCAGCGAGGGACGCCCCACCGCCGTCGACCTCCTCAAGAACCGCGAGATCCACCTCGTCATCAACAGCCCCTCCGGCCAGATCCCCCGCGCCGACGAAGTCCGCATCCGCACCACGGCCGTCCAGCTCAACATCCCCATCATGACCACGCTCAGCAGCGCCAAAGCCGCTCTGCTCGGCATCCAGGCTCTCCGCAAAAGCGGCTACTCCGTTCGTCCACTGCAGGATTACCACCCACCATGTTCACAGGCATTGTCGAAGAAACCGGCGCCATCGAGCGCATCCAACCCGCCGACCGGTCCATCGAGCTGACCGTTCGCAGCCGAGTCTGCGGCCGCACCGCCCGCGTCAGCCATAGCCTCGCCGTCAACGGCTGCTGCCTCACGGTCGTCGGCGCCACCCCTCGCGGACGCGACCGCCTCCTGCGCTTCGATCTGCTCAAGGAAACCTGGATCCGCACCAACCTCCAGTTCGCCCGGGTCGGCTCCCTCGTCAATCTCGAGCGCCCCCTGCGCGCCTCCACCGAGCTCGGCGGCCATTTCGTGACCGGCCACATCGACGGCTTGGGCACGATCCTCCGCTGGGAGCGGTCCGGCCAGGATTGGCTCCTGGATGTCGCCGCCCCTCCCGAAATTATGCGCTATGTCGTCTTCAAAGGCTCCATCGCCCTGGACGGCATCAGCCTCACGGTCGCCAACCTGATCCCCGGCGGATTCCGGATCTGGATCATCCCCCACACCTACGAGGTCACCGCCCTGCGCGAGCGGACCCCCGGCGCCCAGGTCAACCTCGAAGCCGATCTCCTCGGCAAATACGTCGAGAAGTTCTTCCATGCCCGATCCCCGCGTCCCGCGTCAGGAGGAAAAGCGAGCAAGAGAATCACTCCGCGTCGCAGATGAAGCATCTATCGCTTCGGGTCTATGTTTGGCCTGCGATCCTTGTCGGTTGCGCGGCCAGTCCCAAGGCGCGACGAGCGAGCATACCCGCGCGGTCTGTGAGCGAGGAGCAACACAGCCAGCGCGCCCAAGGCCCCCAGCCCGCAGGGGCGGGGCGGCGCCGGGCCATCTGCTTCGTGGCTCGGTCGGTCGAGTATCGCAGGGGATACACTCCCTCCCTTGCGCCTCGCATCTGGCCCGGCGGCGCTCCCGCCAAAATCGGAAGTAATTTTTGCACAGACCCTTAGATGCGACCCCATTGATTTTCGCGCTCGTCGCCGATGAATCCGCCGCGAAATATTGGGCAAAACCGGTCTACGGCATCAGGAGGGCCCGATAATACAGGGTCTGGCCGTCGGCCGATTTCTGCCGGTCGACATACGTCAAGGATCCGTTGCTGAACGTGAAGGTGCTCCTCGTCACGACCGTCCACTGAACCATGTCCGTCGAGGACTCGATGACGACCATCCTGCCGCGCGGCCCTTTGAAGGTCATCATGACGTCGCCGTTGGCCAGCGGCTGGGTCGTCACGGTGATGTCCGGATCCGGCATGAGCCGCGTCCGGTAGAACCGGCGCTCCGTGAAGAGCTTGGCCTGCGTGTCGGAGAATTGGAAGCCCAGGCTGGCAAGGCTGTTGGTGTGGATCGGGAACCAGTTCTGCAGATCGGTCGACGCCTCGACGGCAAACCGTTTTCCGGGCGGCCCCATCAAGGGGAAGGAATGCGCCCCGTTGGCCAGCCACCTCCCCGGCATCACCTGCATCATCGTCTCCGCCAGCATCCGAACCCGATACCTCCGGTTGCCCGGCCCCTCCTCCTCATCGACCGCCACCACCGGCTGGCCCAGGAACGTCACCCGCTGCAATGGCAGCCACGTCTCGCCATCATCCGAATACTCGAGCACGCCGCTCTCCATGCTCGGGCCCTGATAGGTGATGACCCGGCCCGCGCCCCCCTCATTACCTTGGACTTTCACGACGGCCGGCTCCGTGCCCGGCGTGGCGCCGATCCGCACCCCAAAGCTCCCGGGCGGGTTCATCTCCGGAAAATGATACGGCCCCCAGACCAGCTCCGACTCGGGATCTTCAGGGTCCGCCGGCGCCAACTGCCAGAAATCCTTGAACCCAACCCCGATCACCGCCGGATCGAATATCTTCAATCCCGCCTGGTCCAGATACGCGCCCGAGAAGTTCTCGAACTCCACCGTATAGGTGAACCGCTTCTTCACCGGAACGCTCAGCCCGGGCAGCGTGATCACGTTGTACCCGGGAAAAACGCGAAGCGGATCGCTCTGGTAGATCCGTGTGCCCGGCCCCTTGTAATTCTCCCCTTCCCCCCCAGCAGCCCCAACCACCGTCTGGCCATCGTTCTCGTAAAAACGGACCTGGACGGTCCGATCCGTGTTGGTCGGCGTGTAGTAGGCGTAATACTCAAGCTGAAAATTCGTGATCGTCAGCGTCCGGTTGTCTGAAAAAATGACATCGTCCCCAAATTCGTTCAGCGACGGATAAAATGTCCCGTAAGCGGTTTGCGTGTTGTCGTAAATCACCTCCCCGACCGCCCCCACGGATCCGATCCACGCTGCAATTAACGCTCCTTGAATCCAATTGCTCGAATGTCTTCGCATCATTTTCAAAGGTTGGGTCAGACATTGAAACCACGGCCGCCGGCCCCCTTTCCCGGCCGAAATCAACCCGCCTCGGCCCTTGCGGACGCCGGATGCGGGCACTCATGTGACCCGTTGGTACCTCGGCTAGGACTTGAACCTAGAACCAATTGATTAAGAGTCAACTGCTCTGCCAATTGAGCTACCGAGGCCACCACCCCTCTCTCCGCCCGGCCTGCCTTCGCTGACTTCGGAGGCAGCCTCCGTCGGAGCATCATGGGCGCTCGCCCGATCCAGCAGACCAATGCCTCTCCCTCGAGGCAATAGCCTGCTCATTGCACCATTCTAAAAGCCCCCGTTGATAAATCAAGCCCTTTTTCAGGCCTGATTCTTCACCGATCGCATGCCCTAGCGGGGAGCAGCCGCTTCGGCCGTACCCGCTCTTGCCAAAGGAGAAGGATCGAACACCAGCTGCGCGCGGGCTCACCGCCCGCCCCGCCACGACACCAGAAACCCGATGCCCACCAGCGCCGGTGTCAGGATGCTCACCAGAACGTTGAGGGTCATCCCGGGCAGAAGCCGCGGGATGTCATCATGGAACCGCCAGGCGCTCCGCCCCGCCAGGATCGCCAGCGGTAGGGTCAGCAACCCCAGCAGCGTCCAGACCGGCGTCAACCCCGCCGCCGCCCCCGCGACGATCGAGGCATACCCGCCCGCTAGAAACAGGCCATAGACCGCCGCCCCCCCCTTCGTCCCATGCCGGATGATCCAATGGTCCCGGCCGATCGACCGGTCGGCCTCCCGATCGGGGAACTGGTTCAGGAGCAGCAGGTCGCTCACAAAAAAGAAAGGCCCCAGCGATGCCATGAAACCCGCCCATGAAAAGGAACCCGAAACCGCATACTCGGCCCCCAGCACCATGCAGGGCCCAAAACCCAAGCCGGGAGCGATCAGGCACAGCCATGGATTCCGGGTCATTCGAGGCGTGTACGCCACGATGACGGCCAGGCCCACCAGCCCGGGCAGGAGCATCAGCGGGCCTCGCGCCCACACGAAATACGCGCCGATCAGCGCCGTCAGCAAGGCCGTCCCCACACCCGCCCACCCGGTCCAGGATGCCAGATCCGGATGCGCCGGCAGCGTGCCCGTCCCCCCGCTGAACGGCGTCCTTCGCGTCCGAAGATCCAGGCCCGTCCGGAAGTCGTGATGCTCGTTGAGCGCATTGACGCTGGCGTGGGCCATCACTCCGCCAGCCACGGCCAGCGCGCAATCGAGCAGGCTCGCGCTGCCCGTCCGCCAGATCCCCGCCCCCAGCCCGGCCAGCACGCACGCCGGCGTCAACAGCAGAAACCGCGGCCGCATCGGACCCATCCGCAGCATGATCCTGTTCACGGGCCGACAAGGTGCCCCATCGCCAGGCCTGGATCAAGCGCCAATCGAATCAACAGTGCCGTTCTGTATCGGCCCGGAGAGTCATGTCCGCACGCCCCGAACAAAGAGGCCCGTCAAAGGAGGTTGGGCAGCGCGAAAATGATCACGTAGAGGATGACGGCGATGACGCCGATCAGGACGATCTGCGAGATGGTCAGCTTGCAACCGCCGCAGAAGATCCGCCTCCAGCCGCGCGGCTGCTGCCCATGCCGGTCGATCCGCCGGCCGCAGGAATCGCATCTCGGCAGCGCTATCGGGGTTTTCTCGCCGCAGGAGCCGCAGGTCACCCAGAGCGCCCTGTGGCACCACTCGCACGCCTCGCTCCCGGGCGGATTCAAATGATCGCACTTTTCGCACAGCACGCCTTTGTGCGATTGGATTGTCGGCGCTTCCTTGTGGGGCACGGCGGCTTCAGATGGATCCTTCGCATTCATGCTTCTATCCATGTATACGCGATCAGGACACCAATCTTGGCGCGCCCAACAATTTGTTGGAGGACGGGCAGAGCCGGAAGGCCGGGCTGATGCAGACGCAACGACATCGCAAAAACGCAAGAACACCCGCGATCGGCCCCCCCGCAACGGGCCCGCCGAGATCGACAGGGATCTTGGACAGGGCTATCGTGCTTTTCAGGAGTCTCAGGTCAAGAAAAAATTCATGCGGCAACGCGGTGACGCGGTACCGCCCGAGGAGTCAAAGGCGGAGGGCGCCGGCAGGCCCGCAGCGCAGCCGGCACAGCGCAGCGGTTTTACGGCTGCTCCGAGATCGCGGCGTGGTAATCCTGGAGGGCTTTCACGGCGGCGCGGCCCTGGCGGTGTTCGGCGATGCCCTGGACCGACGCCCGCGCGGCGGCGGTGGTGGTCAGATAGGGGACCTTGTATTTGATGGCCGCCTTGCGGATGTAATCGTCATCGGCCTGGCTCTGCTTGCCGGCAGGCGTGTTGATAATGAGGTGGATCTCCCGGCTCTTGATTTCATCGACGATATGCGGGCGGCGATGCTCGTGGATCTTGAAGCTCAACTCGCACGGCACGCCATGGCTGGCCAGCATGTCGCGCGTGCCCGCCGTCGCCTTGATCCGAAATCCCAGGGCATGGAACCGGCGCGCGGCATCGAGAATATCGCCCTTGTCGCGATCGGCGACGGAGATGAGGACGGTGCCTTCGACGGGCAGGGGCGGGCCGGCCGCCTCTTCGGCCTTGAAATAGGCCAGCCCGAACGACGGCGCCAGGCCCAGCACCTCGCCTGTCGACCGCATCTCGGGGCCGAGGACCGGATCGACTTCGGGGAACATCGCGAAGGGCAGAACAGCCTCCTTGACGCCGACATGGGAGAACTTCCGGCGGTGGAGGCCCAGGCCCGCGAGCCGTTCGCCCAGCATCAGGCGCGTGGCCAGGCGCGCCATCGGCACGTTGCACACCTTCGATACCAGCGGCACCGTCCGGGAAGCCCGCGGATTGGCTTCGAGGACGTAGACGCGGTCGTTGGCCACGGCGTATTGGATGTTCATGACACCCACGACCTTCAGCTCCCGGCCAAGCCGCAGGGTGTAATCCTCGATCGCCTGGATGTGCCGGGCAGGCAACGTGACCGGCGGAATGGCGCAAGCCGAGTCCCCCGAGTGTATGCCCGCCAGCTCGATATGCTCCATCACCGCAGGCACGTAGGCATCGACGCCGTCGGCCAGGGCGTCCGCCTCCGCCTCGATGGCGTTCTCGAGGAAGCGGTCGATCAGGATGGGCCGCTCCGGGGCGATCCCGACCGCGGCGGCGACATATCGCTGCAGCATCTCGTCGTCGTAAACGACTTCCATGCCCCGCCCCCCCAGCACGTAGGAGGGCCGGACCATCAGCGGATATCCGATGCGCCGGGCCACTTCGAGGGCTTCCTCGAGATTGGATGCCATCCCGGACTCCGGCATCGGGATGCCCATCTTCTCCATCATCCGGCGGAACCGGTCCCGGTCTTCGGCCAGATCGATCATGTCCGGGCTGGTGCCCAGGATGCGGACGCCGGCTGCAGCCAGCTCGTTGGCCAGGTTGAGCGGCGTCTGGCCGCCAAACTGCACGATCACGCCCTCGGGCCTCTCCTTCTCGTAGATGCTGAGAACGTCCTCGACCGTCAGCGGCTCGAAATAGAGCTTGTCCGACGTGTCGTAATCGGTGGACACGGTCTCCGGATTGCAGTTGACCATGATGGTCTCGATGCCGGCGTCGCGCAGGGCGAACGCAGCATGGACGCAGCAGTAGTCGAATTCGATCCCCTGCCCGATCCGGTTGGGGCCGCCGCCCAGGACCATGACCTTCCGGCGGCCGCTGACCGCCACCCGGTCCGGCCCATTGTAGGTCGAGTAGTAATACGCGGCGTTTTCCACCCCGCTGACAGGCACAGCGTCCCATGCCTCCACGATCCCGAGGCGGATGCGATGGCGGCGGATCTCGGCTTCGGGCGTACCCAGCAGCTGCGCCAGGTATCGATCGGCGAACCCATCCTGCTTGGCCTGGCGCAGGCGGTTGTCCGGCAGCGTCTGGCCTCGGAACCGGAGGATCTCCTGTTCGGCATCGACCAACTCCTTGATCTGCTGGATGAACCAGGGCTTGATGAAGGTCTTTTGGTAGAGGTCCTCCACCGAGGCGCCCTTGCGCAGGGCCTCGTACAGGATGAACTGCCGTTCGCTGGTGGGCTCCTTGAGCAGCCCCATCAGCTCGTCCAGGGATCGCTGGTGGAAATCCTTGGCAAACCCCAGCCCGTGCCGGCCGTTCTCGAGCGACCGGATCGCCTTCTGGAATGCCTCCTTGAAGTTCTTGCCGATGCTCATCACCTCGCCCACCGCCCGCATCTGCGTCCCGAGCCTGTCCTCGGCCCCCTTGAACTTCTCGAATGCCCAGCGGGCGAACTTGACGACCACGTAATCCCCGGACGGGGTGTATTTGTCGAGGGTGCCTTCCCGCCAGTAAGGGATCTCATCCAGGGTCAGCCCGGCCGCAAGCTTGGCCGAGATCAGGGCGATCGGGAACCCGGTGGCCTTCGAGGCGAGGGCGGAGGATCGCGAGGTCCGGGGGTTGATCTCGATGACGACGACCCGGCCGGTCTTGGGATCGTGCGCGAACTGGATGTTGGTGCCGCCGATCACCTCGATGGCCTCGACGATCCGATAGGAGAACTCCTGGAGCCTGGCCTGCAGCTTGGGATCGATCGTCAGCATCGGCGCGACGCAGAAGGAATCGCCCGTGTGCACGCCCATCGCATCCACGTTCTCGATGAAACAGACGGTGATCATGTGATTGCGGGCGTCTCGAACGACCTCGAGCTCGAGCTCCTCCCAGCCCAGCACGGACTCCTCGATGAGGATCTGGCCGACCATGCTGGCGGCAATGCCGCGGCTGGCCACGGTCCGCAGCTCCTCCACGTTGTAGACCAGCCCGCCTCCGGTCCCCCCCAGCGTGTAGGCCGGCCGGATCACCACCGGATACCCCAGCCGAGCCGCCACCTTCTCCGCATCCTCCACATTGAACACCGCCTCGCTCCGGGGCATGTCGATCCCCAGCCGCTTCATGGTCTCCTTGAACAGGATCCGGTCTTCGCCCTTCTCGATCGCGTCGGCCTCCACCCCGATGATGCGGACGCCATACTGGCTGAGCACGCCCGAGCGCGCCAGCTGCGAGCTTAGGTTCAAACCCGTCTGCCCCCCCAGGTTCGGCAGCAACGCATCCGGACGCTCCGCCTTGATGATCTCCGTCAAGGTCTCGAGGTTGAGCGGTTCGACAAAGGTCCGGTCCGCCATGCCCGGATCCGTCATGATCGTCGCCGGATTCGAGTTCACCAGGACGATCTCGTAGCCGAGGCTCCGAAGCGCCTTGCACGCCTGGGTCCCCGAGTAGTCGAACTCGCAAGCCTGTCCGATCACGATCGGACCGGATCCGATGATCATCACTTTCTTTACATCCTCGCGTCGCGGCATGGCGGCTCCTGCTTATGATTTGCTGCTTTCCGTGTCCCCGATCGAACGGAGCTGACTTTCTATTCGGCCGCAGGAGCCGAGGCAACCAAAATCGCCAAGCCAGAAGACGGAAGTGCGAACTTGGATTGACCGCGCCGTGCCACCCGCGGCAGAATGGCGGCATGAGTGTGGCGACCGGCAAGCGCACCCCGCTGTATTCCCGGCACACCGAGATGGGGGCGCGCTGCATCGAATTTGGCGGCTGGCTGATGCCTCTGCAATACTCGGGCATCCTGGCCGAGCACCATGCCGTGCGGAACGCCGCCGGCCTGTTCGATGTCTCCCACATGGGCCAATTCCGCGTGGCCGGCCCCGGGGCGGCCGACGCGCTCGACCGCCTCCTGACCAACGACATCCGGAGGCTGGCCGTCGGCCAGGGCCAATACACGCTGATGTGCAACCCGGATGGCGGTGTGCTCGACGATCTCATCGTGTACCGAATGGCCGAGACCGAGTACCGCCTGGTGGTCAATGCGTCCCGAACCGCCGCAGACTGGGCATGGATGGAGGCCCGCATCTCCACGCCATCGGCCTCGACCTCCGTCGACCTGTCGGACCTCGGTCCCGCATGGGGCATCCTCGCGCTTCAAGGCCCGCTGGCTCTTTCCATCCTCGCCCAATTCATCGCTCGACACGGGCCGTCCACCGCGTCGCCTGCCCTGCTGAGCTCGCTCCGCCGGTTTCATCTGATGGCCCTGCCCATGGGGGGCGGAACCGCGTGGGTGGCCCGGACCGGCTACACCGGCGAAGACGGCGTCGAGATGCTGGTCCCTGCCGGCCATCTGCTGGAGGTGTGGGATCGATTGCTCGAGACCGGCCGGCCCCAGGGCTTGCTCCCCGTCGGCCTCGGCGCCCGCGACACGCTCAGGCTGGAAGCTTGCCTCCCCCTCTACGGCCACGAACTGACCGAGCAGATCACGCCGCTCGAGGCCGGTCTGGACCGGTTCGTCTGCCTCGACAAGCCCGCCTTCGTGGGACGCGAGGCCTTGATCGCCCAGAAATCCAGGGGGGCGCCCCGCCGGTGCGTGGCGTTCCGCCTGGCCCATTCAGGACCGCCCCCGCGCCCCCAGTACGCGATCTTCAGCCAGACCGACCCGCCCTGCCCCATCGGCGAGGTGGCCAGCGGCACGCAAAGCCCGACCTTGGGCGCCGGCATCGGCATGGGATACGTGCCCCCCGAATTCGCCGCGCCGGAGACGCCGATCCACATCGATATCCGCGGCCGGCTGACATCGGCGATCGTCACACCGAAACCGCTGTACCGACGGCCGATCCCGCCCCCGGCGAAGCCCCTGAAACCATGAATCGGGGCTGTGGCATCGCGACCGCACGCCAATCCGAAACACCATGAACCCACACCTACCCTCCTCCCTCCGGTACACCCGCTCTCATGAGTGGGTGCGAATGGAGGATCAAATCGCCACGATCGGCATCACCGACCATGCCCAGCGCGAGCTGACCGATGTCGTGTTCGTCGAGCTGCCGCCCGCCGGCCGCACACTCAAGGCCGGGGATAGCTGCGCGGTGGTCGAGTCGGTCAAGACCGCCAGCGACATCTACACTCCATTGAGCGGCGAAGTCATTGAGTGCAACCCGGCGCTGGCCGGCAGCCCGGGCCTCGTCAACAGCGATCCTTACGGCCAGGGCTGGTTCTTCAAGCTCCGCCCCTCAGACCCAGGGGAGCTTGACCGTCTCCTCTCGGCCGAAGCCTATAGCCAATCGATCGGATCCTGACTCGGCCCTCCTGGAACGGGAAAGGATCCGCCGCTGCCTCCATGGACGCCTCGATCGCAATCCATGAGATCTATGCGAGCATTCAGGGGGAGAGCACCTTCGCGGGCCTGCCCTGCATCCTGATCCGCCTGAGCGGCTGCCCGCTGCGCTGTTCCTATTGCGATTCCGCGTTTGCGTTCGCCCCCGGCAAGCGCTGGCCTCTGGACGAGGTGATCGAGCGAGTCGATGCCCTGGCTCGGCCATGGTTCCTCCGGCCATGCTCGTCCCGCCTGCCGCTGGTCGAGCTCACCGGAGGCGAACCCCTCCTTCAGCCGGCCGCGCTGGATCTCATGCGCCGGCTGTGCGACGCCGGGTATACAACCTTGCTCGAGACCAGCGGCGCGCTCGATATCTCCCCCGTCGATCCCCGCGTCCGCCGGATCATGGACCTCAAATGCCCCAGCAGCGGCGAATCCGAGCGGAACCGCTGGGACAACATCGCCCGCCTCCGCGCCACCGACGAGGTCAAGCTGGTCATCGGCACGCTCGAAGATTATCGGTGGGCTGTCCGCATCTTGTCGGATCACAACCTGGCCCGGATCTGCCCCGTTCTATTCTCCTGGGCGCACCCGATCGAATCGGCCGCCCGCGATCCATCCCTTCGAACGCCTCCTGCCGATCACACCCCGATCTCGCAGCGCGCGCTGGCCGAACAGATCATCGCCGACGCCCTCCCCGTCCGTTTCCAGCTCCAGATCCACAAGGCCATCTGGCCGCCCAGCCAGCGGGGCGTTTGACCCGGAGCCGCAGGCGGCTCGACGCGCCATCGCAAGGAGCTGACAAGAATGTCGGCGCTCCGAACCTCCCGGACCGCGGACGCCCGCATCGCGCGCATCGGCGCCGCGGCTTGACGGGCCCCGCAGTTCAGTGATTACTATCCAGGATCGTGCAGCGCTCTGGCATCGGGACTCAGGACGAGACGGACGATATGGTGGGGATGCGATGTGCCATTCCACGGATGACGCGGCGCGGCTTTCTTCAGTCGGCGGCGATAGCCGGCGCGGGGCTGGCCGCCAGCGGCCTGCCCGCCCGGGCCCAAACGGCCGCCAGCTCGACGCCCCGCCTCAAGCTCGGTCTCGATAATTTCTCGCTGCGCGCGCTGGGATGGAAGGCGGCGCAGCTGCTCGACTACGCGGCGGCCCAGAAGCTCGATGTGGTGTTCTTTTCCGATCTCAAGGTTTTCGAAAGCCACGAGGCATCGTATCTGAGATCGATCAAGGCCCAGGCAGACCGGCTCGGGATCGAGATCCAGGTGGGCACGTTCAGCATCTGTCCCCTGTCGAAATCGCTCACGCGCGATTACGGGACGCCGGCCGAGCACCTGAAGCTCGCCCTGCGGATCGCCGCGGCGCTGGGATCGCGGATCGTGCGCTGCGTGCTCGGCTCGGGCGAGGACCGCCTGGCCGAGGGCGGGATCGAACGCCAGATCGAAGCGACGGTCCAGGTCCTTCGATCGGTTCGCGAGCCCGCCATCGACGCCGGCATCCGGTTCGCCGTCGAAAACCACGCGGGCGACATGCAGGCATGGGAGCTGGTCGCGCTCATCGAGGCCGCGGGGAAGGAGTTCGTCGGCGCCACGATGGACCCCGGCAACGCCGCATGGACCATCGAGGATCCCATGGTCAACCTCGAGACCCTGGCGCCCTACGCCCTGGCCAGCGGGATCCGCGACACCTCAGTCTGGGAAACACCCGATGGCGCTCACGCCCAGTGGACTTCCATTGGCGAAGGCAACACCTACTGGCCTGGATACGTCAGCCGGTTCGCCGAGCTCTGCCCGCAGACGCCCTTCACCCTCGAGATCATCTCCCAATACGGCCGCTCGATCCCCTATTTCAAGGACGAGTTCTGGAACGTCTTCTCCAAAGCGCGCGCCCACGAGTTCGCACGCTTCGTCGCCTTTGCCAAGCGCGGCAAACCGCGCCTCGGTTACTTCGTGCCGCCCGGCCGGAACCGGTCCGAGTTCGAACGGGAGTTTCAGAAGAGCGACCTCGAACGCAGCATCCAATACTGCCGGGAGGTGCTCGAGATCGGCCGAAAGACCTGATTCTTTCCCTCCTTCGCCGCCAGCAAGTGCGGCTCCGCTCCGCAGGCCTGTGCGGGAACGAAAATCCCTCGGCGGCGCCGGTGAGCCTGCAAGGGGCTTCCCTCAGTTGGCGGAAGGGACAGGATTCGAACCTGCGGACCAGTTGCCCGGTCTCCTGATTTCGAGTCAGGTGCCTTTAACCACTCAGCCACCCTTCCCGCCGTTCATCGGATTCCAGATCCTGAAACCCGATCCTTTGCGCTCCGTGCAGCGCCTAATGTAGCCGGTTGCGAACCCGTGGCAAGCCGATTGTGCGCTGCCCCCAGAGTGAAGGCAATGGGGTCGCATCTAAATATTTAACATATCGCGCTCTTGCTTTATCCATACGTCGATAATTCAGATGTGGCCGCATCGGTTGGCCCACCGACGGGTCAGAGGCATCCGTTGGTGCTCGATCGTCGCGACTGATCATCCCCGTCGTCCGTCCACGGCCTCCGCGCCCGCACTTCGTCGATCAGAAATCGCACGCCTTGGTTGTCGGCGGGATTGAGCCAGAGCATCCGGTCGAAGACACGTTCAGCCTCCGCGAAGCGGTTGAGGCGCCACAAGCAAAGGCCAAAGCCGTTCAGACAGCGCAAGAAGGGCCGGTTGTTGATGGAACCCCATGGCAACAAGCCGGCAAAATCCGTGCCAAGCGACAGCTCGCCGATCCGGACGCCGACCTCGAAGTGCCGGATGGCGTCCTTCGGGCTGAAGTCAAGGTTGCCGAGGTGGGCATGGGCATCGAGGCAACGGAGGTCGGCCTGGCAGAGTTCCATCAGGATCCGACGCGCACCGTCCCGGTCGCCGGCGGCCTCGAGCTCGATGGACTCGAGGATCGGATCCGAGTCGAAGTCTTCCGGATCAGAACCCGGGAGGACTTGCTTCATGACGAACTCGGGTCTCGGGCCGCGGGCGATGATCGGCTTGGCCCACTCCTCGATCGGTTCGCCTTCCTCGCCCCAGTAGTGCTCATCTGGATTCCACATGCCACGGCTTTCGAGGCGGAGCGGCACAAGACCGAGGGCTGGCACGTCGAGCCGGGGGGAAACACGACCTCCGCTGCGGTTACGACATGCTCGGAGCCATCCGTTCGCCGGCACTGCGCCGTCAACCCGCGTCGCTCATTCCCGTCATAGTCGAACGAGAGCACCGACACGGGCTCACCGATGACGAAACCGTCCGCCGGAACGGGGACGCTTTCCTCGAAGGCCTGACGAAAGGCCCAAAGCTGCTCGTCCTCTCCGTACGCATCGACGGTGATCGCTTCGATGAGTCGATCCGAATCCGCTTCAGCCGATCGTTCGCTGTTGGGGTGCATCTTGATATCCCATTAATGCTGGCTCCACCGCCTCTTCGCGCGTTCAAGAAAGGACGGCTCGTCACTCGGACCCAAGCCGCCGGCCAAGCGTTCGAATCCCGACATGAATCCGATCTTGCGGTGATGTTCGACACGCTTCCACTCGAATCGTCTACTTCCTCCGCTTTCTCGTGACAGCCGGCGATGAAAGTCTCGCAGAGGTTGACGGCTCGAGCTGGATCGGTGTCCTTCAGCTTGGCAATCCTGGCTGCAACCTCATCGAGCTCGCCAACAAATGAGAAGCATGCGCGGTCGGGAATGAACGCGCCGGGGTTGAGTGCCAGCTCAATTTCGTGTTCGATGGGATCCATCTGAGCAACGCGCTTGCGAGTCATTGGTCGTTCCTTTTCTGGCATTGGATGATCTTTTGAATTCCAGCGTGTCGACACTCCCGTGGAAACTGCCGAAGTGATACACGTTGCGCCAGCGGAAGGGGTAGACTTCCGCGCGGCTGGAACAACCCCTGGCATACCGCAGCCCTTGGTCGGAGATGGGCCCGTCAACGGCCGCGAACTCGTAATACTGGTATTCACTCATCGCCGCCCTTTCTCTGGCTCGTTTTCATTGCAGCCTCTTGCCATTAGCATGCGAAGATAGCCCCCGTTGGCAGACCCGATCGCCAAACGGTGACGGTAGCATTTCTTCGGCCGCCGCCAAGCTCTGTCTCCTCGATCTCCTGCAGCATCCCTTGACCCGCGTCAAGGCGCGGTGCGCGGGAGGGGGTATGGTGGCCGAGCGCCGAATTGCGCGTACGGGAGATCGGGTCATGGCCAAGCGAAAAATTATCGAAATCAATGAAGCGCTCTGCAACGGATGCGGAGACTGCGTCACGGCATGTGCGGAGGGCGCGTTGCGGATGGTGGACGGCAAGGCGCGGCTCGTGAAGGCTCATTTTTGCGATGGATTCGGCGATTGCCTCGGCCAATGCCCGACGGGCGCCCTGAAGATCTTCGAGCGCGAGGCGCCCGAATACGACCATGCTGCCACGCGCGATCATGTCGCGCAAACGGGCGGCGCCGCCGCTCTGCGGTTGTTGGACGAGGCAGTTGCGCGCCATGCGCAAGCCCACGCGCCCAAGCCAGCCGCGCCGGCCCATGCCGCGCACGGCGGCGGCGGATGCCCCGGAACCCGGATGCGCATGCGCCCGGAGGCCGACCGCCAGGCCCAGCCGGCCGCGACAGCGGTGTCCGGCGGCGGGTTGCCCGCGCAGGTGAATCCGTCCGAGCTGCGGCAATGGCCGATCCAGCTTCATCTCGTCCAGCCCGGGGCGCCGTTCTTCGCGGGCAAGGAGCTGGTGATCATGAACACCTGCGGGCCGCTGGCCAGCGCCGATGTCCATTGGCGGTTTCTGCGCGGACGCTCGGTCGTGGTCGCCTGCCCCAAGCTGGACCGCACGGAGCCATACGTTTCGAAGCTGGCGGCCATTCTGAGCGATCTCACGATTCCCAAGGCGATCGTGGTGCGGATGGAGGTGCCCTGCTGCGGCGGGCTCAGCATGATCGCCGCGCAGGCGGTCCAGCAGAGCGGCCGGACCGATCTGGAATTGGTCGAGGTGACCCTGAGCCTCGAAGGCCAGGTGCGGCAGACCCGGCGGATGGCCTAAGGGTTTAAACCCCACACCGAAGGAGAACCATCATGGAAACCAAAGATCATCGCAACCAGACGCTCCCGCTTGCCGGGATGACCGATTATGCCGAGGGCTCGGTGGTGAGCCGCACGATCCTCGACCGCACGGCGGGCACGCTGACGCTGTTCGCCTTCGCGCGGGGCCAGGGCCTCAGCGAGCACACCGCGCCCTATGATGCGACCGTGCAGGTCCTGGAAGGCGAGGGCGAGTTCACGGTGGGCGGCCAGCCGCGCGTGATCCGCGCCGGTGAAGCGCTGATCATGCCCGCCGGCATCCCGCACTCGGTCCGCGCGCATCAGCCCTTCAAGATGCTGCTCATTATGATCCGCGGCTGAAGAGTAAAGGCAATACGGTCGCATCTATATATTTGACATATCTCGCTCCTCCTCTGTCCATATGTCATTAATTTAGATGCGACCCCATTGGCTTTTCTCTACGGGCCAACGCCCACGCGGTAAAATCGGGGCGAGAGGCTGGCTGCGTTGGTGTCGGTGTAGCCGGTTGTGCCTGGTTGGCCGAGAATGTCCGCGGCCAGGAGCGTGAACGCCGAAGCCAGATTCGTGCTTTGCTCCAGGAAATAGCTCACTCCGGCCACGCTCTGCCACGTCACGGTCACGTCCGTGCCATCCGACGTCGCCGAGAGCAGGCGCAGCGCCGACAACGCGTTGGTGGGATTCGTCCCGCAACGCCACTCCTGCCAGTCGTTGAGCAGGTCGCCGTCGGAATCCACGTAAGCAGCCGAACTGGCCGTCGGCAGGCCGTAGCCTTGCAGCCAGGTGTAGTAGTCGAGCAAGGCCGGGGACTGGCACTCGTACGCCCCCATATCCACCGTGCCCCCGACGATGCGTGGGCTGCCGTCCAAATCGGTGTCGACCGATACGTAAGCGTTGTTCCCGGCGTTGATGCAGGGGGAATTGGATTGCAGGCGCAGGTTGCTCCAGCCGCTGGTCTTCACGTACAGCGGCGCGCTGGTGATGTTGCCGATACCGTTCGTCGGCATCGGCGTCGTGCAGCAGTAGTTCAGCGTGCAGTGAGCGTGATTCGGACCCCTGGGTGCGGCGTTGAAATAGACGATACAGTTGTACAGCGTGCAACCGTCGGCCCCGCCGCCGCCAGGAGCTGAGTTGAGGGTCAGCGTGCAGTTGTTGAGGGTGCCGCCATAAGCCCCGCCGCCGCCGTATTCAGCCGAGTTGCCGGCCAGTGTGCAGTTGTTGAGCGTGCAGTCAGCCGCTCCGCCGCCGCCGTATTCAGCCGAGTTGCCGGTCAACGTGCAGTTGTACAGCGTGCCGCCATAGGCCGCGCCACCCCGATTGGCCGAGTTGCCGGTCAGCGTGCAGTTCGAAACCACCGAACTGGCAGATTCGCAATAAACGCCGCCGCCTTCCCACGCTGTCCCGTTGGTCACGGTGAACCCGGACAAGCTCGCCCCGCTCCCGAGATACACGCACCGTATCCCTCCAGCTCCGTCAATCGCCGTTAGTGTTGGCCCGTTGATGCTCTCCAGCCGGATGGCGTTCGTCACAACGACACGGCTTTGATTGTATTCCGGATTCTCTCCAATCCCCCGGCTCCCAATCGCATACACCCCGTTGCTCACCAGCACCAGCGCACCCGGCAAGCTCGCCACGTCCACCGCATCCTGAATGTTCGTGGCCGCGGTGGCCCAAGAGGTGTAAGGCGCCAGCGGATTCGCACTGTCCACCGCCACGTAATGCACCGGCTGCTCCACCACATGCACCGGCACACTGGCGCTCACCCCGCCGGGGTAGCTGTCGTTAAACGCCCACAGGACCACCCGATAGTCCCCTGCGGCGTTCCAGGCATGCATCGCATACGGTTGGTTGAGGGCCACCGAACCGTCGTCAAAGTCCCAGAGGCTTAAGTCCGTCCGCCCCTCAATCAACGCCGTCAAATCCACCGGACAGCCGACGGCCAAGTTGGTGTAGGTTACGGCAATGTCCACGCTCAACGGACCGGTCAGCGCGCCGGCGTGGTATTCATCGCAACCGATGGAGGGTGGCGTGGCCCATGATTCACCGTCAATGTCCGTGCCGGTCGCATAGGCGGCACTGCCCGCCCCGCGACAGGGGGAGAACACGCTCAAGTGCCAGGCGCTGGCGAGTTCCGGATCCAGGCTGATGTTGCCTGTGCCATTCCCTGGCGTCGGTGTCGCGCAACAGTAGTTCAGGGTGCTGCTCGAATAGTTGGCGTCTTTAACCGCCGTGTTGAAACAGACGATGCAGTTGTTAAGCGTGCTGTGAAACGCTCCGCCGCCCGTATCGGCCCAGTTGCCGGTCAGGGTGCAGTTGTTCAGCGTGCAGTAATCCGCTCCGCCGCCCGCACCGGCCGAGTTGCCGGTCAGGGTGCAATTGTTCAGCGTGACATCGTAAGCCCCACCACCGCCATAGCGAGCCGAGTTGCCGGTCAGCGTGCAGTTGTTCAGCGTGCCGCCACACGCTCCGCCGCCATGGCGAGCCGAGTTGCCGATTACCGTGCAGTTGTTCAGCGTGCACCCATACGCCCCGCCCCCATTGCCACGAAACGAAGCGCTGCTGGCCGCAGCGTTGTCCGCCAGCGTGCAGTTGTAGAGCGTGCAGTCGTAAGCGCCGCCTCCATCACCACCCCAACCGTAGTAATTACCTGCGGCAGAGTTGCCCGTCAGCGTGCAGTCGTAAAGGGTGCATCCAGCCGCACCCCCGCCGTGGCCATTTACCGCCGAATTGCTGGCGAGGCAACAGTTGTAGAGGATGCAGTCGGAAGCCCCCCCGCCGTAAGATTCACCGGGTATCATCGATAATATCGCCGAATTGCCGATAAGCGTGCAGTTGTAGAGGGTGCCGCCATAGGCCCCGCCGCCGCTGTAGGAAGCCGAGTTGCCGGTCAGCGTGCAGTTGTTGAGCGAGCCGCCGAAGGCCCCGCCGGCGTATTCAGCCGAGTTGCCGGTCAGCGTGCAGTTCTTCAGCGTGCAACCGTAGGCCCCGCCGCCGCCGTATTCAGCCGAGTTGCCGGCCAGTGTGCAGTTGTTCAGCGTGCCGCCGAAGGCCCCGCCGCCGCCGCCAGCGGAGTTGCCGGCCAGCACGCAGTTGGAAACCACCGCAGTGGCAGATTCACAATACACACCGCCGCCATAATGAGCAGCCCCGTTGGTCAGGGTGAACCCGGACAGGCCTGCTCCGTCCCCCAGGTACACGCATCGCACCCCTCCACCACTGATAACCGTGGTCTGGGGACCGTTGACACTGTGCAGTGCGAGCGGCTTTGTCACGGCCACTCGGTTGTTATCCCAGCCAGACACTGTCCGTCCCCCTGTGGCATACACGCCGTTGCTGACCAGCACCAACGACCCCGCCACGGCCGCCGCATCCACAGCCTCCTGGATGTTCGTGGCCGCGGTGGCCCAAGAGGTGTAAGGCGGCACCGGATTGGCGCTGTCTGCCGCCACGTAATGCACCTGCGGCTCGACCACATGCACCGTCACGGTGGCACTCACGCCATCGGGGTAACTTTCGTTGTACGCCCGCAACACCACGGCATAGTCTCCCAAGGCCGTCCAGGCATGAGCCGCGTAAGGCCGGTTGCTGACTACGGTCCCGTCCCCGAAGTCCCACACGCTCATGCTGGCATGGCCGCCAATCAGCCCGGTGAAACCCCCCTCATACCCGGCCGCCAGGTTGGTGGCCACGGTAGCGATGCTCACGCTCAACGGTCCGATCACCGCCCCGGCGTGGTATTCGTCGCAGCCAATGGAGGGCGGATTCTCCCAAGCTTCGTCGTCAATATCGGTGCCGGTTGCATAGGCGGCATGGCCCGCTCCGCGACAGGGGGAAGTGACGCTCAAGTGCGAACCGCTGGCCAGTAGGGGATCGTCCGTGATGTTGCCGACGCCGTTGGTCGGCATCGGCGTGGTGCAGCAGTAGTTCAGCAGCGTGGCAATGTCTTGCCACAGCATCCAGCCCGTGAAGTAATTCGGCCCCCTGCGTGGCGGTATTGAAATAGATGATGCAATTGTTCAGCGTGCCGCCACACGCACCGCCGCCCTGCGAAGCCCTGTTGTGGGTCAAGGTGCAGTTGTGAAGCGTGGCCTCGTAAGCCCCGCCGCCGCCGTATTCAGCCGAGTTGCCGGTCAGCGTGCAGTTGTTGAGGGTGCCGCCATAAGCCCCGCCGCCGCCGTATTCAGCCGAGTTGCTGGCCAGCATGCAGTTGTTCAGCGTGCACTGCTCCGCCCCACCGCCGTAATAGCCCGAATTGCCGCTCAGGGTACAGTTGTTTAGCGTGCAACCATACGCCCCGCCATCCGAGTTGCCGGTGAGTGTGCAGTTGTTCAGCGTGCCGCCATAAGCTCCGCCGCCTCTGTAGTAAGCCGAGTTGCCGGTCAACACACAATCGGAAACCACCACATTAGTTGATTCGCACCAGACTCCCCCGCCGCCCGACTCGTGGTATGTGGGGCCGTCGTAAGTCGTTCGTGTCGCGCCATTAGTCAGGGTGAACCCGGACAGGCTGGCGCCCTCCGCCAGATAGACGCACCGGACCGCGCCGTCGCCATTGGTCGTGTCAGGCACTTGGTAGCCCTGGATGATCGTTACCTCCGGTCCGTTGACGCTCCGCACAACCAAAGGCCTGTCCATCGCCACGCGGTTGGCCAGCACGTTGGTCCCCACCGCGCGCCCGCCGGTGGCGTACACGCCGTTGGTCACCACGATCTCGTCGCCCGTTTGCGCCGCATCCACCGCCGTCTGGATCTCGTGCGCCGCGTTCGCCCAAGTGTCGTAGGGCGGCCCCGGGCTGGGGCTCTCCTGCCACACATAGCGGGTAGCGGCTTGGATAGCTGCTGTTGTCGCCAGCAATGTCCCTGCCATCACCGCCATGCGCATTGACTTCGACCCGAAGACGCGAAGACACAAATAAATGGTTGTGAGCATAAAATTGTCCGAAAGATGTGGGCAAAAGGATTTTTCTGACCCAATTCGTCTGCCTGAGGGTTCTCGATACTCGGTCTCCGCGGCTTTGCGGTTTGGCGCTAACTCCTTACCGAAGATCGTAGTGGATGGGGAAGTCATATGGATCTGGTCGAGCATTGGGCGAGCCTGCCATACCCCCCTCAGAAGTCTCTTAATCCTTGCTTGGCAGGCCCGCCTGAACCTCTTTTTACGGCTTTGTCCCGCTCATGAAGAAGTTGTCCACGGTGACTGCGACGGAATCACCCGGCACGGCGGTGCTGCTGCTGAAATATAGCGCGCCAAACCCGTCCGCATAGGTCGAATTAAGCGTAACGACTGGCTCTCCAATGAGCGCGCCGGTCGTCAGACTCAGCACCTGAAGTTGCAGGCGGGGGCCCACCACAGAGAACTGGAGGCGATAGGGCAGCGGGTAATCTTGGAGGTAAAAGTCGGTTCCTCGGATATACTCGGAGCCGTTCCAGATCCAAGGTCTGACTTTCCCGGGAATTCCATCGTGGTTATGCGTCAATCCTCCCATGTACGTTGTGGCGCCGCCGGTGGAAACCATTCGAGCTCTTGCATTCAGGGAAAATCCGCTCTTGGTCGTGGCGCTGGCCACCCAGTCGAGGATGTCCACCGACATGTACGAGTCGCGGAGATAGGCCTCCTCATTCGTCCCCAGCGGACAGAGCGCCGTGCCACCCGTGGGCGGGTTGCACTTCAGTTGCAGGACACCATTGGTGACGACCCACTCTTCCCCTGGATCTTGAAAGAGCGGCACCCAAGGACTTCTGTTCGTGAAAGGTCCCGAGCAGTCGCTGAAGTCATCGGCGAACTGCGTGCCCGGCACGAGCTTGAAGTACTGCTGGGTAGCGGTGGTGGGCACGGTCATGCACATCTGGCCGAAGCGCTTGAAAATCGGCTCCGGCCACGGGGTCCACACCGGACCCGTGGGCGAATCAGCGCCGACGACGACTTGTTCCTTTTCCGTGTTCGCCGGCCAGGAAAGCAGCACGGAGTTCGCAATGTCCAGCGACGGCGGGTCGTAAACGTCATACTCCACATTATCCACCCGCATCTCAAGAAGCGGCGGAAGCGGAATTTTTGTGATGGTATGCGAACAACCCAAGGCGGCATAGGAGAAGGCCGGGTACGGCACACCCTGGTCCGCGGTGAAGAATCCGTAGTTATGCGGATCCGGTGGCGGCAGCGGCCCATCCTGGTTCGGCCCATCCACGAACGTGCGTTCGTAAAGCGTCGCGCCCTGATTGCCCTTGTCCACTACCTTTACGGTAATGGCCAGGGACGAGCTGTTGGTTTTGGTGAACGCCATTTTAACAGTGACGTTTTCGAAAGTAGCCTCCACGATGTCCCAATAGAAGGTGGTGATATGGTTGCGGGAGGGGTCATTCGAATCATACCTGTATTTTACCAAAGCAACTTCGTTCCGATCGACAAACGCCCAGTACAAAGTCCCCGCGCCCTCATACGTGCCACCACACACGGGCATACAGAAGAGATCGTCCGCACTGGTTTGGATCAGATCCATCCGGATCTCCAACGTGCGACCGTCTTCGAGGCAGTTGTTGGGAAACCGGGGGGCTGGCCAGTAGATGTTGTCATACGTGGCCATGGTTTCGGGATATGGCGGAAAAGGCGTAGGGTATGGCCGTTGAATCACCAATTCCCCGTTGGTTATGCCCCACAGGAAGTAGTTGGTGTAACCAGCACCACTACCTGGACCATAGTTCACCCCCCCCTCGAAGTCATCGATGACCACTGCGTCAAGCCGAGCGGCGGTGCAGACGCAGAGCGCCACGGCGGCGATCCACGCGGCCGTTCGGCTTCGGAAATCACGCTCCCCGACCGGGTGGGGTGCGAATCTATTGAATTTTGTGTTCATACGGTTGTTTGTGTTTTCTTGGTTATCGGTTGACGGTTAACGTGCCTGCGGGCTGGTGGACCAGATGAGTTAGGGTCTGTGCAAAAATTAATTCCGATTTTGCTGGAGGGGATTGGGCGGGCTGGCAAGGCGCGACGAGCGAGCATACCCGCGCGGTCTGTGAGCGAGGAGCAACACAGCCAGCGCGCCCAAGGCCCCCAGCCCGCAGGGGCGGGGCGGCGCCGGGCCATCTGCTTCGTTGCTCGGTCGGTCGAGTATCTCAGGGGGATACACTCCCTCCACTCGCGCCTCGCATCTGGCCCGGCGGCGCTCCCGCCAAAATCGGAAGTAATTTTTGCACAGACCCTTAGGGAATCTGCGTGCCGCCAGCCGTCCCCCCCCCGCCAACCTGAATGCCCCCCCGGAACTGCCGGCAGAAGGCGGGGCAGCCCATTCGCCGTCCCGCGCCCGTTGCCCCAGGGCGCCAACATCGGCCCATTGAAAGTGGATTTTCATCGCTGTCCTCAACCCATAAACGAGATTCGCCGGCAAATCGGATCACGAGCCGGAGAGATTCTCCAGATGGATTCGCGCACTGAAGGACGGAATGGCAGCCGCCGACGTGAGTCGGCGGACCGGCCCGGCGCCGAGAGTTTCTGCGGACTCACGTCCGCGGCTACGCGGTTCATGGAAAGCGTTATGACACACGACTTGTCATGCATCGGGGCCATGAACCATGTTGATAGGGCGGGCTTTAGCCCGCTGTCGCGTGTTGCAGCGGCCTGAAGGCCGCGCTCCGGCAGGACAGGTTCATGGGCAGAGAGAAACGACCGCAGCGAGGGGTGCGAATCCGTCGGCCCCCCTGACGAACGCGATTGGCCGCTACTCGGGCTCGCCCGTGATGGCGACCACGAACGGTGCGGCCACCTCCGAGGTCGAGACGACGGCAACCGTCTCAATGACGACTTCAGGGCGCGGATTCTCCCACGTCAACTTAAAGAGGCGGATTTTCCGCTTCTGCGTCCGGCTCGACTCATTGGTCCCGGTCCAGACGACTTCCCCGGGGACCGGTGTCTCCCGCGGTTGTTCGAACCAATCGGCCAAGTCACGACCCACCACCAGCGGTATCTTCTCCACGCGCCCGTCGGCGTAACGCACCGCATAACGCCCAATCTCCGTGCCGTGGGGCGTGTCGAAGGCATTGATGGCCGAGTGGAGGAAGTGGAGGCGCTGACAGCGGCGACGCACGACAATGCCGGACACCTCCTTGGGGTACGGTCTGCCGTCCAAGGCCTTAGAACCGACTTGGACCAGCCCTCGGACGTCGAACTCGATTCCCCCGAATTTCCGCACACCGCGTGGCACCTCGGACAAATCACTGCGGCCCAAGCTCTGATGCCACGTCTCCGTGAGCGACACGTTGTATTGGCCGCTCAGGTCAATGAGGTTGGGCTTGGCGCCGGCGGGGCGGGGCGGGATGCCCTTGGAGCGGAGGAAATCGGCCCGCGCCTCCGCCGCGCGTCCAGTCCGCTCGCGCACCTGCGACCGTTCCAGCAAGGCCCGCGCGAGCACCGTCCCGTTCGTCCCTGCTCGGGCGGCAGCCATTTCGATTGCCTGGGAAAGGGCCTGATCCGCTTCCTCGAGCCGGTTCGTCTTCGCGAGCGCCATTCCCTGGACCAAGCGCAGAAGCTCGTCCAGTTCGGGGTCGCGCGGTTGCGCTTGGCCAGCCGCTTCACGAAACCGGCTGGCGGCCGCATCCGACCAGCCTGTGGCGGCGTAAACTTCGACCAGCCGCTGGAGCACCGCTTCCATGTATTGCTCGGCGACCTCCTTCCCGCGCTGCCGCAGCGCTAACAAGTGGCGAAGCAGCACCGGCTCGGCCTGGGCGTATTTCGTTTGTCCCAGCAGGCTGTTGCCCAACAGGCTCCGAGCGTTCAGAGTAAGCCAGTCGTCCGGGAGTTTCTTTTCGCAGATGTCCAAGCACTCGCGCGCCGGCGCCTCGGCCTCGGCGAATTTCCCCTGGGCAAGAAGGCTGGACGTCCACCGCGCGAGGGCCTCAGCCAACGCGGGGTCAGCGGGCGGCAACCGCTCGCGCTGCCGCTGCACCATCTCGCGATACCGGACCTCGGCCGCGGCATAGTCGCCTTTGGTGTACAGCAATCGGGCCAGGTTGTTCAGGCAGCGCAGCGTCTCCGGGTGTCCCTTGCCCAGCTTACGCTCCATCCCCTCCAAGGCCTGACGATACAGCGGTTCTGCCGCCGCGTAATCCTTCATGTCCAAGAGCGAGTTGGCCAGGTTGTTCACGCTCGCCAGCGTGAGGGGATGCTCCTTGCCAAGGGTCTCCTCCCGCCCTTCCAGCGCCCGCCGAAACTGCAGCGCTGCTGCCGCGTGCTGGCCTTGGCTGGCAAGCAATTGCCCCATGCTGTCAACGTTGGCCAACGTGTCGCGATGCTTCGGGCCCAAGGCTCGCTCACAGGTCTGCAGCACTTGCTGTAACTGCGTTTCGGCGGCGGCGTAATCGCCTTTCTCGTGGAGCACGCGGCCCAGGTTGGCCGCGCTCGTCAGTGTGGTCGGGTGTTCCGGACCCAGCTTCCGCTCCAAGGCCGCCAGCGCCCGCCGCAACAGCGGTTCCGCGGCGGTGTAGTCTCGTTTCCCCTGCAACAAACGGCCGAGATTGTTGATCGTGATCAGTGTGGTCAGATGGTCCGGGCCCAGTGTCCGCTCGAACCCCTCCAGCGCGCGGCGGAACAGCCGTTCGGCTTCGGTATTTTTTTCTTGTGCCGTCAGCACGATGGCCAAGCTGTTCACACTCGCCAGCGTCTGGTAAGCATCTCTGCCCAGCGTCTCCTCCGCGCCTTCGAGCGCCCGCCGACACAGCTTCTCCGCTGCGGACTGGTCCCCTCTGGCTCGGTGCCAGTCGGCCAGGCTGCTCACACATTTCAACGTGTCGGGGTGTTTCGGGCCAAGCGTCCGATCCCATGCTTCCAGAGCACGCTCGAGCAGCGACTCCGCCGCCGCAAGGTCACCTTTGTCCGTAAGCAAGCTGGCCAGGTTGCTCAAGCTCCTCAGCGTATCATCATGTTCCTTGCCCAAGACGCGTTCCATTCCGTCCAGCGCCCGCCGGAACAGCGGCTCCGCTCCGGCATAGTCGCCTTTGTTCTTGAGGGACAGGCCCAGGTTATTCACGCTGCGGAGCGTTCCAGGATGCTCCGGGCCCAGCGTCCGCTCGCGCGCCTCGAGCGTCCGTCGAGAGAGCGCCTCCGCCGCGGTGTAGTCGCCGGCTTGGGCCAACAAAGTGGCCAAACTGTCCAGGCTGGACAGCGTGTCTGGATGGTCCGGGCCCAGCTTCCACTCTCTCGTTTCCAACACCTGCCGATACAGTCTCTCCGCCTCAGCCCGATCCCCTTGGGTATTGACCAGATCCGCCAGACTACTGAGGTCGCTCAACGTGTCAGGGTGTTCCTTGCCCAAGACGCGTTCCATCCTTTCCACCGTTTGGCGGAGCAAGGGTTCGGCTCCCGTGAGGTTGCCTTTGCTCCCAAGCAACTGCGCCAGGTTCCCCGCCGTTCTCAGGGTGTCGGGATGCTCGGGACCCAGCATTCGTTCTTTCGCCTCGAGCGCTCGCCGATACAGCGTCTCTTCCTCGGCATACTCCTTCTTGCCATGCAAGACTGTGGCCAGGTTGTGCATGCCGTTCAATGTGTCGTGATGGTCCGGCCCGTGGGTCCGCTCCAGCACGTCCAGCGCCCGCCGGTATAGCGACTCTGCCTCTTCGAGGCCGCCCTTGCGAGAGAGTGCCCCAGCCAGGCCATCCATGCTAGCCAGTGTGCCGGGATGCTCCGGTCCTAACGTCCGCTCTCGCACTTCAAGCACCCGCCGGTGCAGCGCCTCGGCCCCGGGGTAGTCCCCCTTGTCAAAAAGCAATTGAGCCAGTCCCCCCATGCTCGCCAGCGTTAGGTCATGCTCCGCGCCGAGTGTTTGCTCGGACACTTCCACCGCCCGACGGTAGCGCGGCTCCGCCCCAACGTATTCACCTTTGGCACGAAGCATGCGGGCCAGATTGAGCAAGCTGACCAGCGTGTCGGCATGTTTCGGGCCCAGTATGCGTTCCCGCACATCCAAGACCCGCCGGTGCAGCGCCTCGGCCCCGGGGTAGTCCCCTTTGGAAAACAGCAGACCCGCCAGGCGGTTCACGCTGATCAGGGTCAAAGGGGCTTCCTTGCCCAGGAGCCGTTCGCGCGCCTCCAGCGCCTGTTGAAGCAGCGGCTCCGCTTTGCGGTACTCCCCCAAATCCAAATAGACTTTGCCGAGTGTGTCTCGCAGCCAGGCCGCAGTAAGCGGTTGGTCTTTGAGTTCCAAGTCCACCCGAGCTGCCGCACGGTCCACCAGGCCCAGCATCAACTTGGTATCCTGGCCTTTGGCTTGTTCCGGCGTCACGCTGGTCAACGTGTCGTGCAGAAAGGTCGAAATCGTTGCCGCCTGGTTCCGCGCGCGTGTGGCGCGAACCGCTTGCCATGTGCTTGCGATCACGCCGACCGCGAGCAGCGCGACGAAGGCGCCGGCGGTGATCACGCCGTAGCGATGCCGGCGTATGAACTTGCCGACGCGGTAAGCCCTCCCCGGCGCCGCCGCCGTCACCGGCTGGTGATGCAAATGCCGCTCGATGTCGGTCGCCAGCCCGTTCGCGGTCTCGTACCGGCGCGCCCGATCTTTCTCGATGCACTTCATCGCGATCCAGTCCAGGTCGCCGCGGACCAGCGGGATCAGCTTGGGCACTTCGGCGCCGCGATGCTTGGCGACGTCGGTCAGTTCGGCCTTCGTCAGGGTGCTCAGCCGGGTCGAAGGTCTGGGCGGCTCCTTCTCCCGAATCCATCGCCGCATTTCGTCCAACCCGGCCTGCAGCAGGTCCTTCTGCTCAAACGGCGTCTTGCCCGTCAGCAACTCGTAGAGCAAGACGCCCAGGCTGTAGATGTCGCTCCGCGTGTCAATGTCCAGCCCGCTCAGCTCCGCCTGCTCCGGGCTCATATAGGCCGGCGTCCCAACGAACTGCTGAAAGGCCGTGAACAGCGTCTTGTCCGTCAGCGGTTGCTGCGTGGCCTTCGCGATCCCGAAGTCAATCACCTTGGGCACCGGCACCCCGTCGTGCAGCGTCACCAGGATGTTCGAGGGCTTGAGGTCGCGATGGATGATCCCCTTCTGATGCGCGTGTTGCACCGCGTGGCACACCTGCATGAACAAGTCCAGGCGTTCCTTCGTGCTCAGGCTATTCTGGTCGCAGTAATCCGTGATCTTGATGCCCCGCACCAGTTCCATCACGAAAAAGGGCCGCCCGGTGTCGGTCGCCCCGGCGTCCAGCACCTTGGCGATGTTCGGATGGTCCATCAGCGCCAGCGCCTGCCGCTCGACCTCGAACCGGGCGACGACCTGCTTGGTATCCATGCCCAGCTTGATGACCTTGAGGGCCACCCGCCGCCGGATCGGCTCGGTCTGCTCGGCCATGTAAACCATGCCCACTCCACCCTCGCCGATCTTCTCCAGCAGCTTGTAGCGCCCAATCACCGTGCCGGGGGCTTCTACCCCAGCCAGATCGAGTTTGAGGGTAGGGCGCTCCGGCGTCGCCGCCGGTTCGAGAAACGCGCCCGCCCGGTCATGCGCGGCGAGCAAGACCTCCAGTTGCCGGCGCAGCTCCGGCTGGCCGGCACAGGCCCGGTCCAGGAAGGCGGCGCGCTCGGCCGGCGTGCGACAGCTCAGCGCGGCCTCGAACAGTTGCTCATCGGGCAGGTCGGAGGCGTTCATGTGCTGCTGCGAGATAGGTGTTTTCCAACGCGGACGTTACGTCCTGCGCTGGCTGGCGAAAGCACGGGCCTGGCTTATATAGCGGGTGGGGGTCTCGACATCTGGCTGCGGCACTTGGGTATCCCCAGTTGCTCTGGATCGTCCCACAGCACTGCCGACGCGCTGCCCCGGTGGCGGGGGAACAACGAGGCGCTGCCGACAGCTCGGGCAACGAAACTGCCGCCCGCACAACTCGGGCTTGGACTCGAGATGCTGGCCGCCATAAACAGAGGAGAATTCCAAATAGCTTTTTACGATGCTCATTCGCTTTCCACACATACATACGAAATCCCGGGCAACAAAAGATCACCAAAGGAGCCTCGGCGCGCATTTGTGCCTACCTGCGTTCCGAGGTGATCGCGTGGAACAACCACGCCCGGGCCAAAGCCCACCGGCGCTTGGCAGCCGGCTCGGAGATGCCGAGGGCGGCGGCAGCCTCCGCGAAGGTCATGCCGACAAAATAGCGCAGCTTGACCAGCTCGGCCTTGGCGGGGTCCAGCCGGGCCAGCCGGTCCAACGCCTCATCCACCGCCAACAGCTCCTCGTCAGGGGCCGGCACCGCAATTTGCAGGTTGTCAATGTCCAACGGTTGCTGCCCGCCGCCGTGGCGGAGTGCCTGCTTCCGGCGGGCGCGATCAATCAAGATATGGCGCATCGCCTCGGCCGCGGCGGCGAAGAAATGGGTGCGATTCTGAAACTGCGCTTCGCTGTCCTGGCCCACCAACCGCAACCAGGCGTCATGCACGAGGGCCGTGGGTTGCAGCGTGTGGCCCGGTGCGGCGTTGGCCATCCGGGCAGCAGCGACCCGGCGCAGTTCGTCATAGACCAGGGGCAGCAGTTCTGCCGCAGCGTGGGGATCGCCTTGCTGCGCACGGTGGAGGATGACCGTTACAGCACTCATGGTCGAACGCGGACATCATTCTACCCGGTCTCGCCTGTCTTCGCATCCTTTCTTTTCGGCGAGAAATGGCTGGCGCCACGCAAGGATTGTAGGGGCAGGATGCCTGGCGCTGCTTGGCCTCGGTTTTTCCGGTCGTCGTCCCGCTCATGAAGAAGTTGTCCACGGTGACTGTGACAGAATCACCAGGCACGGCGGCGCTGCTGCTGAAATTGCTGGCTCGCGGTCGTGGGCACCGTCATGCAGAGCTCGCCGCATCGCTTGAGGATCGGCTCGGGCCACGGCGTCCAAGTGGTACTCGTCACCGAATCGGCGGCGACGACGACTTGTTCCTCCTCCGTGTTTGCCGGCCAGCGTGGCGATATCCCGACCGCTCTCCCCATCCCAAATCTTGCTGTCCGGCGTAAACACAGGGTTGGAGGTGCGTTCCGGCAGGGAGGCATGTCCGGATTCCTGGAGTCTCGCCGTTGCATCCCAAGATCGCACCGAGCCGTCCTTGCTGCCGCTCACCAGTGGCCGGCCTCGCGGGTGTCGAGATGCACACGGGGCGGGCACCGGCGGCGGGGTTGACTTTTCGACGCCATGATCGCTTACTGGCGGCCGTCAGCATGGCAAAGTCCTCGTCCAAACGCAGCGCCCTGCTCGCCGGGAAGGCCCTGAAATGGCAGTGAATATCGATCCGTTTGCCGTGGGATCGGCCAGATGGCGAGTGCCGCCGCTGCAATGATTCCATGACAACACCCTCCATCTCCGGCGCCCTGGCCCTTGTCTTGCTTCTGATCGACGCGCCCCAGCCTTTCTCCGGAGAGGGAGCCGAAACGACCGCCAAGGACGCCGGGCCCAATCCGCAGCGCGAACTGCGCTCCTTGAAGGAGGCCGCCGGCGGTCGCTTCAAGCTCGGCGTTGGCGTCAGCCACTTCGAGCTCGGCGACGATTCGATCCCTCAACTCCGCGAGACCTTCGATGCATTGCGCAAGCTCGGCCTCAAGGTCGTGGTCTCCGAGCTGGACATCGATGTGGTCACGCGCAGCCGTTGGTGGGCCGAAGGCGGGAAGCACCGGGACGAATTGGCAGCGCACGACCCCTACAAGGACGGACTCCCGGTCGAGATCGAGCGAAAGCAGATCCAGCAGTATGTCGCCCTGTTCAGGCTCTTCGACGAATACGGCGACCTGATCGAGCGGGTCTCGTTCTGGAACCTGCACGACGGCCAAAGCTGGCTCAACGACTTCCCCTGGCGCCGGACCAACTACCCGCTGCTGTTCGATCGCAATCGCCAGCCCAAGCCCGCCTTTGATGCGGTCTATGCGCTGCTGCAAACGCGCCCGACTGCGCACGCCCCCGTCGAGCGGCGCGATCCGGCATCCCGGATGGCGCACCAGCAACTGCTGCAGAAAACCAGGCAGGGCCGGATCGACGTCTACTTCCAAGGCGACTCCATCACGCGGCGTTGGGGCGCCGCGGACTATCCGAAGCTGCTGGCTCATTGGCGCAAGCACCTCCACGGCTGGAACGTCGCCAACTTCGCCTGGGGCGGAGACACCACGCACCACATCCTGTGGCGGATGCAGAACGGAGAGCTCGACGGAGTGTCTCCGAAAGTCGTCGTCCTTCAGGCCGGCGCCAACAACCTCCCCTGGCGCGGTCCCGCAGACGACGCGAAAATCGAGGAAGTCATTGACGGCATCCAGGCGATTCTCGCAGAATTCCGGAAACGGGCGCCTGACGCCACCATCATCCTGACTGCCATGTTTCCGCGGACGCAGAATCTCGAGCTCGCGCCGGCCATCGCCAGGATCAACCAGCGCATCCAAACGCTGGCCGATGGCCGGCAAATTCGCTTCCTCAACTTCAATGATCGGCTGGCAGACTCCGATGGGCGTCTGCTGCCGGGTGTTTCATCCGACGGCCTGCATCTCGAAGAACCAGGGTACGAAATCTGGGCTCAGGCCTTGATACCGATCCTCGAGGGAATCCTGGGCCCGCGCGCCAAAGAAGACCACGCCCCGCCGCCCACTGGCAACCCCAGCGCCTCTCGATGGCCCTTCAAGGAGATCGGGAGGCTCGCGAACGCTTCTCCACACCTGCCGAGGGCCTTTCGATCACGCCGCCTGCCTGCTCATACCTCGTGCTTTGCTGCGAAGATCCTGAGCAATTCATCCAACGAAAATGTGTTATGAAATACCATAAACTTCGAAGATACCCGGGCTGCCGTTCCCTTTGCGAGATCCTGCTCGCCGCAACGCTCATTGGATCCGGCATTGCCGCCGCCCATGCCGACCTGGTCTTGCGCTACGATTTCGACGAAGAAAGCGGCGATGCGGTGGACTCGGGCGCCACGCCCCCTGCCAACGGAACGTTTGTGGGGGAGGCCGTCCGAATCAACGACACTCCGTCTGGAACCGGCTACGCGCTCGATGTTGTCGGCAGCGATAACGCCGTCAACAACTACGTGTCCGCAGGCAACCCGGACAAGCTGAATGACCTGGGCAACACCATTACGCTGACCTGGTGGATGAACCTCAAAGCCCTGCCGGCGCAGTCCGACCGCGTCGTGGAAAAACTGTCCAGCTCGGCCGGGTTTGGCGTGCGTTTCAGCGCGCCAGGGGCGACGACAACGACCGTGGCGCTGGGCGTGAACACCACCAGCGGCGCGGCGGCCTCGCCCACAATCAGCAGCCTCGATACCTGGATCTTCTGCGCGGTGACCTACGACGGCTCAAAGACCAGCCAGAATGCGCAGTGGTTCATGGGATCGCAGACGTCCCCTGTTTCGGTCTCGAGCCTTGCGACCTACAACCGCGGGCCGATCAATAACACGACCAACGCGTTTCGTGTCGGCAGCACGCCGGCAAGCTCCTCCGATCGCACACCGCCCGCCTGGTTCGACGATGTCCGGGTCTACAACGCTGTTCTTCCGATGGCGGCAATCGAACAGATCCGGATCGAGGGCGGCGGCACCGCGCCCTCGACTCCGAGCGTGCTGAGTTTTGGTTCCGATCGGGCGGGCTATCTCGCCCCGGGAACCGACGTGACATTCACCGCCACCGTTTCGGGCGAGGCCCCGCTGACCCTTCTTTGGCAGCGCGAGGGAACCACACTACCCGGCGGAGTGGTCACGGCAGACACCAACATGTTCTCGGTCTCCTACGACCTCGACCACCTGGTCCCGGAAAATTCGGGGCTCTATCGCCTGCTGGTCACCAACATGTCGGGATCCGTCACCAGCGCGCCCATCGCCGTCCATGCGACCACCATCTTCAGCACCGAGGTCCTCACCAATCTCTGGACGCTCGACCCGGTCTATTTCTATCTGACCAACAACAATGCGGAGCGCGGCCTGGCCTACTCGCCCGTCTCGACCTTTTACCCGGCTGGATCCCTGCTCGTCGCGCACTACACGAGCTTGACCGACTTCGGCATTGCGGTGCTGAACGCCGAGAATGGCCACTTCGAAGAAGGCAACATCTTGTCGAATATCGGCATAAGCAGCGGCACCCGCGCGGTCAATAAGGTCGCGGCGGCGGAAGATGGCGCCATTTTTGTGGGGAACCTGACCACGAGCGCCACCAATGTCAACGGAGAATACTACCTCTACCGGTACGATTCGGACAGCTACTATGCGATGCCTTCGATCGCTTTCGTTGGCGATCCGGGCGCGCCGAATTGCCCGGGCCTGCGGTGGGGCGACAATCTGGCGGTGCGCGGCTCGGGCGCGAACACGGAGGTGCTGATCGCTCCGGCGGGGGACCTCCCCGGCTATCTCACCTGGCAGACCAATATCGTCGCCCTGCTCCGGACGACCGACGGCAGGAACTTCACTCCCACCATGATTTGGATCACGAATGGACCCACGGCGTTCGCGAATGTCGGGCTGGCGTTCGGGCCCGGCACCAACACCTTCTTCGCCAAACAGATCAACGCCCCGCTCCGTCTGATGGAATTCGACGTCCACACCGGCCTGGGCTGGGTCAAATACGAGTATGATCTCGAGGCCATCCCCGGCTGCGTCAGCGCCGTGGCGTTGAGTCCAGACGCTACCCGGTTGGGCGCTCTTTCCGTGGAAACGCCGGACAATTTCCGGTATTACAGCATCACCGATTTCGCGCGCGCCCCCGAGCTGCTCGACCAGGACATCTTCCCGCTGAATTACTCGAATCCAACTTCCGGAGGGGTCGGCGAGGTCGCTTTCGGCAAGAACGGCGCCGTGTACGTCCTGGATTCGGCAAACGGAATCAAGGCGTTTGCGCCGAATCCGGCCTACGCGGCGCCCGACGCTTTCCGCATCACCGGCATCGCGCCCGATCCCCGGGGCATGGCGATTTCATGGCCGGCCCAGCCGGGAAAGACCTACCAGGCTCTCTCGAGCGACTCGCTGACGGATCCACGATGGGTGCGCGCCGGGCTCCCGGTGACCGGAGACGGATCGACCATGTCCGCAACCAACCTGATCCTGGGCGATAGCGTGAATAGCAGGTTCTATCGCGTCCGCGGACAATGAACGGGCTGCAACTCGAGGGACGATCTGGCGAGCGTATGAACTGGACAAAACGGGCATGGGAGCGGAGCCGGGCGGCCCTTGCGTTGACGCTGCTGCTTAGCGGCTGGACCCTCCGCGGTTGGCCGGGAACCCCACCAACCGCCCGGGACACGCCCGCCGGGCAGATTCGCGAAGAATATGACGTGGTCATCGCCGGCGCCGGCACCGGCGGTTTCGGCGCGGCAGTGCAGGCGGCCCGGTTGGGCGCCGCCGTGCTCCTGCTCGAGGAAACCGACTGGATCGGCGGGCAGATGACTGCGGCGGCTGTCACCTCGATGGACGAGGGGCCGAGCCACCCCGAACGCGGCGTGCTGGTGCGCGAGCGCGGCATCTACCGCGAGTTCGCCAGCAGCGTGATTGCCTATTACCGGCAGCGGGGGATCTCGGCGGAGACGGCCTACTGGCACGCTCGCGTCTGCATGGAGCCGCGCGTGGGGCAGTCTCTGCTCTACACGATGCTGACCCAAGCCCGGGACCGGACCCCGGCTCTGCATGTGTCCCTCCGCTCGAAGGTGGTCCGGGTGTTCAAGACCGGTGACACCGTCACCGGTGTGGCCGTCGAAATCGCAACCTCGAACGGCAAGCTAACCCGGCAAATCCAGAGCCGGGTGCTCATAGACGCAACGGAGTGGGGGGACGTGATTCCATTGACCGGCGCACGCTATCGCGTCGGCAACTGCACGGGCGACGCGGCGGTGCCCGGGCGCGCCATCCAGGACATCACCTGGACCGCCGTCATCAAACAATACCCGAAGGGGGTTCCGGCCGAACTGCTGATGACGAGGCCGCCGCCCGGATACGACCAGGCGCATCCGGGTTTCGCCAGGAGCTTGGTGGCAGGCGAGAAGGTCGATACCCAGGCCAAGCCCTGGAGTTTTGCCACGTTCATCGGCTATCGCGGGATGCCGAACAGCGAGCAGCCCCGGGGAAAGGGGATCACCCGAACCCACCTGAACTACAATAACGATTATCCGGCTCATGTCGGCGACGTGGAAAACCCGGCCAGCAGGATCGAGACAGGCCGCCAGGCCATGCTCAAGACGATGCAATTGCTCTATTACATCCAGCACACGGTGGGGAAGAACGACTGGTCCGTGGCCGACGATGAAGGCTTCGACTCGCCCTGCCACCGCGCCCAAATCGACCAGTGGATCCGGGACGAGCCCGCGCTCGAGCCTTTCCGCCCCATCCTCAATCACTTTTCAACGATCGCCTACGCGCGCGAGAGCCGGCGCATCATCGGCTTGCACACCCTGGTGGCCCGCGAGATCGAACGTAAGCCGCGCTCGCCCCGGATGTTCGAAAACACGGTGGCCCTCGGGGATTACGCGGTGGATCTCCACGGATCCAAACGGCCCGATCTGCTCGAACTCGAGCTCGACCGTCTCGAGGACATTCCCCAGAACACGTTTGGCGAGCGCGGCGTAGGCCCGTTTGCCATCCCATTCGAGTGCTTGATTCCGGAGAAACTCGACGGTTTCCTCGCGGCGGAGAAGAACATCTCCCAATCGCGTCTTGCCAATGGCGCCACACGGCTGCAGCCAAGCACGATGCTGATAGGCCAGGCCGCAGGCGCGATGGCCGCCTTGTCGATCCAATACGGCGTGCAACCCCGCGGACTCGACCCCGTCCTGGTCCAGCGATTGCTGCTGGACGCGGGCGATACCCTCCAGATTACGCCCCTGAAGGATGTCGCCAAGTCCGGCTGGGAATGGCCCGCCATCCAGCTTGTCACCGTGCGCGGCCTCATGGAACTCGAAGACGGCAGGTTCCACCCCGAAGCCCCCCTCGACAGGAACGCCCTGATCAAGATGCTCCATGGCTTGTTCGGGGACGGCATGGCCGAAAAGGCCCCGGCGCCCCCAGCACCGCTCTCTCGACGCGCGCTCGCCGGCTTACTCCGGCCAGCCATGGCCGCTGCAGGCGTCAACCTCACCGCCGCCGATCTCGCCCAACCCGATGCGACAGTCACACGCCTGGAGGCGGCTTGCGTCGTCTCGGATTTCCTCGAAAAACGCGCCAAGGTCCGGATGACCGGTCGCGAGCAGACCTTGCCATGGCCGGCGCCGCGGGCAGCCACACCGATCGACCCGGCGGATCTGTCGTCGGGCCAAGGATTGGCCGCCGATATTCGGATGCTCGTCGAGCACAAGGTCGTCGATTCTGCCGATTACTGGCTCCGTCATGCGGTCCCGGATGCAACCTGCGACGGCGAGCGGGTTGCAGCCCTTCTGAAACAGTCCGCCAAGGGGATCCAGCCGGCCAGCGATGATACGCACCTATGGGAGGTGTGCGTTGAAGCAGGATTGCTGAACAGCCCGGATTACTGGAAGAAGAATGCCGTAGAAGGGGGAAAGTGCTCGGGTCTCTTTGTTGCTGCCGTGATTCGCCGCGTCGCCCGCCAGCTTGCATTGATCGACCCGGAGCCGCCGTCCGGCGCTGAAGGCGCTGTCAGCGATCGGTAGGGTCTGTGCAAAAACTGATACCGATATTGCTGGAGGGGATTGGGCGGGCTGGCGAGCCGGCAAGAATGTCGGCGGTCCTTCCCGTGGGCTTCCGCCCCCAGTGATCGCCTCCTCCAGCTCGTTCATAGCCCCAGTGCGCACCCCATTTGGCTTCCAGGCTTCCGGCGAGATCCCGCCAGCCCAGGGACTGGCTATTGACAAACGACCGGGAAATGGTTTCTTCTTGCGCCTATGAAGCGGGTTCAAGTGCAATATTCTCCCGCCGGGCCGATTTGGCGCCGGGTCCCCCGCCCGCGCCGCCGCTGATGGGCGGGGTGCCGGCCGGGGAGAAGGGCCGGCCGGGTCGCCTTCGCGCGCGCTTCCGGAACAGGTTCCGCCGACTTGGTTTTTCTTGAATCATTGATGAATCGAAAATTTGCAGATTTGAATTTATGAAGCTTTCTTTCCGAACAATCGCCGGGGCGATCACAGCGCCGCGGGGCTTCCTGGCTGGAGGCGTGTTTTGCGACATCAAGCGGCGGGGGACGGGCAAGGGATCCGAGAAGGGGCAGAAGCGGGATCTGGCCCTGCTGGTTTCGGAGGTTCCAGCCGCCGTGGCGGGCCTGTTCACCACCAACCAGGTCTGCGCCGCGCCGGTCCAGGTGAGCCTGCCGCGGGCCATGCAAGCCCAGGCGCGCGCCATCGTGGCCAACTCCGGCAACGCCAATGCCTGCACCGGATCGCGGGGGATTCGGGATGCGCAGGTCATGACCGAGCTGGCCGCCCGCAAGCTGGCCCTGAGGGCGGACGAGGTGCTGGTCTGTTCGACGGGCCGGATCGGGGTGCCGATGCCGATGCTCAACGTGCGGCGTGGGATCGAATCGGCCGTGCGCGACCTGGGACCAACGGCCGCCCATGGTCATCGCCTGGCCGAGGCCATCATGACCAGCGATACCCGGCCCAAAGAGGTTGCGATCGAGTTCAAGCTCGGCGGCAAGCCGGTGCGCGTGGCCGGCGTGTGCAAGGGCGCCGGGATGATCCAGCCCGGCATGAGCCTCAGCGGCAAGCGGCCAGCGGCCCGGCCGCTCCACGCGACGATGCTGGCGTTCATCACGACGGATGCGGCCATCGAGTCCCCCGCCTTGAAGGCCGCCCTGGCGGAAGCCACCGCGCAGAGCTTCAACCGGATCACGGTCGACGGTGACATGAGCACCAACGATTCGGTCATCGCGCTGGCCAACGGCCTGGCGGGCAACCGGCCCATCGGGCTGCCGGGCCCGGGGCGCGGCGCGCGGGCCGCCCTGGCCGCGTTTCAAGCGGCCTTGAACCACGTCACCCTCGAGCTGGCCAAGATGATCGTCCGGGATGGCGAGGGCGTCTCGCGGCTGGTCACGGTGCGCGTGACCGGCGCCGCGCATTACCGGGACGCCGACGCCGCAGCGCGGGCGGTGGCCAACAGCGCGCTGGTGAAGACGAGCTGGTCCGGGGGCGACCCCAACTGGGGCAGGGTCATGGACGCCCTGGGCTATTCGAGCGCACGGATCATCGAGGAGAAAGTCGATCTGGGCTATAGCCGGCCGGGCAGCAGCCAGGTCCGCTGGGCGGTCCGGCAGGGACAGCCGGCCAAGGCCTCGTTCGCATCGTTGTGCAGGATCGCAGCGCTCCCCGAGTTCGACCTGCATATCGGGCTGAACGTGGGATCCTCCGCTGCCGTGATCTACGCGGCGGATCTCACCGCCCGATACGTCGAGTTCAACCAGGGCGACGTCCGCGATCCAGCCTCGCTCGGGGGCTGATCGCCCAGGACCGCGATGCATCCATGCAAACCCTGATCGAAAAGGCCGGCTCGCTGCTCGAAGCGCTGCCGTATATCCAGCGGTACAGCGGCGCCACGTTCGTCGTCAAATACGGCGGCAGCTTCATGGACTCGCCCGATCCGGAGGTCCGGCTGACCGTGGCGCGGGACCTCGTGTTTCTCGAGGCGGTCGAGATCAATCCCGTGGTGGTCCACGGCGGCGGCAAGGCGATCTCGAGGGCCATGGAGAAGGCGGGGTTGAAGCCGCAGTTTGTCCAGGGCCAGCGGATCACGGACGCGGCCACAGCGGCGGTCGTGGACCGGGTATTGTCCCGCGAGATCAATCCGGAGATCGTGGAGGCGATCAATCGCCTGGGGGGCCGGGCCCGGGGCATTGCAGGGCCGGATGTCTTCACGTGCCAGCCGCTGCGCCTGAAAGGCCCCGATGGCCAACCGCTCGAGCTGGGGCTCGTCGGCGAGGTGACCGCCGTCGACACCGCCCCCCTGCGCGACTGTCTGGAGGCGGGGATCACGCCGGTCATCAGCCCCACAGCCCGCGGCCGGGACGGGCAGGTCTACAACTGCAACGCCGACGTGGCGGCCGCCCAGGTGGCGATCGCACTCGAGGCCCGGCGTCTGGTGTTCATGAGCGACGTGCCCGGCCTGCTTCGAGATCCCCGCAATCCGAAATCCGTCATCGCCCACCTCGAGGCGGCCGAGGTCGAGAAGCTCAAGGCCCAAGGCGTCATCGACCGCGGCATGATCCCCAAGATGGACAGCGCCGTGGCGGCTCTCCAAGCCGGCGTCGAAAAGGTGTCGCTCGTGGACGGCCGGGTGCCGCACGCCGTACTGCTCGAGATCTTCACCGACGCCGGCGTCGGCACGGAACTGGTGCGATGATCCGCGGCAGCCCAACGATGTCCCATCCATGAAAACGCATGAGCCATTGGCGGAGACGGGCGCAGGACCCGATCCGGCCCAGTCCATTCGCAACCTGTTTCAGGAATACGTGATCCCGTCCTACGGCCGGTTCGACCTCGTGTTCACACGCGGGGCGGGCAGCTATCTGTGGGACGTTCACGGCCGGCGCTACCTCGACCTGGGAAGCGGCATCGCCGTCTGCTGCCTGGGACACTCGCATCCGGCCATCGTCGAGACCCTCGCCCGCCAGGCCAGCCGGCTCATCCATGTCTCAAACCTGTATTACCACGAGCTCCAGGGCCGCCTGGCCGAGGCCCTGGTCCATCGGATCGAGCCCGGCAAGTGCTTCTTTGCCAACAGCGGCGCCGAGGCCAACGAAGGGCTCTTCAAGCTCGCCCGCCGGTTCGGCCATGACGAAGGCCGCTTCGAGATCCTCACCGCCATCCAATCGTTCCATGGGCGAACCCTCGCCGGCATCGCCGCCACCGGCCAGGACAAGGTCAAGAAGGGATTCGAGCCCATGACGCCCGGGTTCCGGCACGTCCCCTTCAACGATCTCGAGGCCGTGCGCGCCGCCCTGAGCCCGGCCACGGTGGCGGTCATGATCGAGGGCGTCCAGGGCGAGGGAGGCATCACGCCGGCCGCCCCTGAATACCTGCTGGGGCTGCGCCGGCTCTGCGACGAGCATCGCCTGCTGCTGCTCATGGACGGCGTGCAGTGCGGCCATTACCGCACCGGCCGGTTCCAGAGCTTCCAGCGGATTCTCGAGACGGTCGATGGCGGAAACGGCTTTTGCCCGGACGGGATCTCGATGGCGAAATCGCTGGCCGGCGGGTTCCCGATGGGGGCGTTCTGGGTGCGGAAACCCCATGCGGACCGGCTGGGGCCGGGCACGCACGCCAGCACCTTTGGCGGCACGCCGCTGGCCTGCAGCGTCGCCCTCACCGTGCTCGAGGTGATCCAGCGCGAGAAGCTCGACGAGCGCGCGCGGCAGACCGGGGCCTGGCTCCGCGAACAGCTCGAAGGCCTGCGCCAAAAACATGTCGGCCTGATCCGGGCCGTGCGCGGCCTCGGCCTGATGGTGGGGATCGAGCTCGAGCCCGGCGCGCCGGCCTTCGTCCGCGCCGCAAAGCCCGCTGCCGCCGTGGTCGTCCAGGCCCTTCAGCGCGAAGGGGTGCTGACCATTCCCGCCGGCTCTCAAGTCGTGCGGCTGCTGCCCCCCCTGAACCTGCAGGCATCCGAAGCCCAGGAAGGCATCGAGCGGATCGACAAGGTCCTCAGCCAGCTCCATTCATGAAACATCTCCTCAGCATCGAAAAGCTGCCGCCTGCCGGCCTCGAGGCGATCCTGGCCGCCGCGCCGGCCATGAAGCGCTCCCGAGGCGAGCCCGGCCCCCGGCCCCTCGCCGGACAGACCTGGGCCCTGATCTTCTCGAAGTCCTCGACCCGCACCCGCGTCTCCTTCGAGGTCGGCATCCGCGAGCTCGGCGGCCAGGTCATCTTCCTCAATGCCCAGGATATCCAGCTCGGCCGCGGCGAGCCAATCCGCGACACGGCGCGCGTCCTCGGACGCATGATCCACGGAGCCGTCATCCGCACCTTCCAGCAATCGGACGTCGAGGATTTCGCGCGCGATTCCGGCCGGCCGACGATCAACGCCCTCACCGACGACGAGCATCCCTGCCAGATCCTGTCGGACCTGTTCACGATCCAGGAGCGGCTTGGCTCGATCCAGGACCGTGTGGTGGCCTTTGTCGGCGATGGCGCCTGCAATGTCTGCGTCTCCTGGATCTTCGCCGCCGCGCGCCTGGGCTTCGAGCTCCGCATCGCCTCGCCGCGCGCGTATCAGCCGCCTCCCGCCCTGCTCGAGCGCGCCGCGGGGCGCATCTCGGTCACGACGGATTGCGCCGCGGCCGCCCATGGCGCGGACGTGCTCTACACCGACGTCTGGGTGTCAATGGGCAAGGAGGCCGAGGCGGCCGAGCGGCTCCGGCAGTTCGAAGGGTATTGCATCGATCCGTCGCTGGTACGCCGCGCCCGCCCGGGCGCGCTGGTCATGCATTGCCTGCCTGCCTATCGCGGCAAGGAAATCCATGCCGAGGTCTTCGAGGCCCACGCCAACACCATCTTCACCCAGGCCGAAAACCGATTGCATGTCCAAAAAGCTATCCTCGACTGGATCACCGCTTCGCCCTGATACGCTGAAGGGCGGCCCTGGAGACAAAGCATTGCGATCGAGGCTGCGAGGCCTCGCGCATATCGCCTTGGACATGGACGGCACGATCTACCGCGGCGGCACCCTGTTCCCGTGGACCCAGCCGTTTCTCGAGCGAATGCGCGCGCTCGGGATCGGCTGCACGTTCCTGACCAACAACCCGACCAAGAGCGTGCCGGACTACCTCGCGCACCTGGAGCGGATGGGGCTTCATGCGGCCGCCGACCAGCTCTACACCTCGGCCCAGGCGACCATCGACTGGCTCCGGCGGCGCCACCCGGAGGTCCGGCGCGTCTTCGCCCTGGGCACCCCCAGCATGCTCGAAGAGTTCCGGCAAGCCGGCTTCGACCTCGCAGAGGACGACCCCGCGGACGCGCCCGACGCCGTCGTGGTCGGATTCGACATGACGCTGGCCTACCCCCGCGTATGCCGGGCGGCCTGGTGGATCCAGCAGAAAAAGATCTACGTGGCCACCAACCCGGATCGGGTCTGCCCCACCGACCAGCCGACGGTGCTGGTTGACTGCGGCTCGATCTGCGCGATGCTCGAGAAGGCCACCGGCCGCGCGCCCGATGTTGTCTTCGGGAAGCCCGATCCAACCATGCTGCGGGGGATCCTGGACCGCCACGGGCTGAAGCCGCGCCAGATCGCCATGGTGGGCGACCGGATCTATACCGATGTGCGCATGGCGCAGCGCGCGAAGGCGTTCAGCGTCCTGGTCCTGACGGGCGAGGCAACCGCTCGAGACGCGCGGGAGGCGGATCCCCCGCCCCATCTGGTGGTGCCCAGCCTCGCCGAGCTCGGGGCCATGCTCGAAGCCGCGCGCGCGGGGCGCCCCTTGACAGCTTGAGGACCCTCTTTTACCGTCCTGGTATTATGAAGTTGCCGACAAAGGTGGAGAAAGCCCTGAACGATCAGATCAACCTCGAATTGTCATCGGCTTATGCCTACCTGGGCATGGCCGCCTATTTCGATTCGACCCCTTTCACCGGGTTCGCTGCCTGGATGAAGGCGCAGGCGCAGGAGGAGCTCGGTCATGTGGACCGATTCTATCGATACATTGTGGAGCGCAACGGCAAAGTCGCGCTCAAGGCCATCGCCGAGCCCAAGTGCGAATACAAGTCGCCCCTGGATGCATTCCAGGCGGCCCTGAAACACGAGCAAACGGTCTCCGCCTCGATCTGCAGCCTGTATGAGCTGGCCGCAGCCGAGAAGGATTATCCAACGGTCTCACTCCTCAAATGGTTTATCGACGAGCAGGTTGAGGAGGAAAGCAACACCGGCGAAATGGTCGCGAAGCTCGAGTTGATCGGCGAGAACCGCAACGGGCTCTTCCATCTTGACCATCGAGCCGGCGAGCGGGGCAAGGAGAGCTGATCGACATCGATCCGGCCTTGGCAGTCAATGCCACCGCAGGGTGGCGCGGGCGGTCTCTTCGCCGCTTCTCAGCGAGAGCGGGGACTCCCTTGAGCCAGCGCTTGCGGTGATCGAGATCATATGCTGGCCGTCCCCCGACGGCGCGGCCTGTCGCCCCCCCGACACGCCCTCCCGGCCCTCGGCGCCCCCTGAAGCCTCCGCCCCGAAAATCAGGAGGCCCGCGCCACACCAGGCTTGATGCGCTCGACGGGCTGTGAGCATACTCCAATCAGTCGATAACCACATGAAAACAAAAGCTGCTTCTCGCTCTCCGTCCGCCACGCGCCGCGATTTCCTCAAAACGTCCGCCGCTCTGGTCGGGACCGCCGCCCTGGGCCGCCTCTCGATCGAGCAGAGCGCGCATGCCGCCGGCAACGGCGCCATCCGCATCGGCCTCATCGGGTGCGGCGGGCGCGGCACGGGAGCGGCCATTAACGCCATGAACGCGGGCAGGGATGTCCGCCTCGCCGGGCTGGCCGACATCTTCGACGAGCGCCTCCAGTCCAGCCGCGCCCAGCTCGAAAAGGCCAAGCCCGACCAGGTCGAGCTCAAGGACGCCCATTGCTTCGTGGGATTCGACGCCTGGCAAAAGCTCATCGCCAGCGATGTGGATGTGGTGCTGATCGCGGCGGCGTCCCATTTCCATCCCCCGATGCTGAAGGCGGCGATCGAGGCCGGCAAACATGTCTTCTGCGAGAAACCGCATGGCATTGACATCCCCGGCGTGAAGATATCGATGGCCGCCGCCGAGCAGGCCAAGGCCAAGGGGCTGAGCCTCGTCTCCGGCCTCTGCTGGCGCTATGACCCGGGCGTGCGCGAGACGATGAGCCGCATCCACGACGGCGCGATCGGGGACATCGTCGCCATCCAGGAGAATTACCTCTCGAGCCCTTACATCGTCCGCGAACGGCGCCCCGGCCAGGGCGAGATGGAATACCAGATGTGGAACTGGTACCACTTCAACTGGCTCTCCGGCGACCAGACCGCCCAGCAGTTGATTCACAGCATCGACAAGTCCTCCTGGGCGCTGCGCGACCAGCCGCCCCGCCGCGTCTATGGCATGGGCGGGCGCCAGACCGCCCTCGATCCCCAATACGGCGACCAGTTCGACCACCACGCCGTCGTCTTCGAATACGACAACGGCGTCCGCGTCTTCGGCTTCACGCGCGACCAGACCGATTGCCACCGGGACACCAATGATTACATCTTCGGCACCAAGGGCCGATGCAACCTGCTCGCCGGCCGCATCGAGGGCGAGACGAACTGGCAGTACGGGCCGCGGCGCGAAAACATGTACGACCTCGAACACAAGGCCCTCTTCGATGCCATCCGCGCAGGCCGGCCGATCCACAACGGGCACTACATGTGCCTGAGCAGCGCCCTCGCCATCGCCGCCCAGATCGCCTGCTACACCGGCGCCATCCTCACCTGGGAAGACGTCTGGAAATCGAAGCGATCCTTCGCCCTGCCTCGCTACGGCTGGGATGTCGAGCCGCCGGTCAAGCCCGGCCCCGATGGACGCTACCCCGCCCCCCTCCAGGGCAGCGCCGAATACGAGAAATGGCTCATCTAGCCCCCGATCGAACGATCGGCGGCCGCAGTGAATCCAGCCCGCCGGCGATTGCCGCTTGACACAACCTTTTCCGTCAAGGAACCTGTACGCATCGTAGTCGTGATGCAAAAGCAAATTCAGTCGCCGCTCTCCCGGTTTTTAGCTGATGCCAGTCGCTTCGCATTGTGTTAGCAGGCCTGCAAACCCCATATCCAATGATGAAAAGCATGAATTTCTTGCGCGCCATTGGCGTCTGTGCGCTGGCGGCGGCCAGCCTGGCCACCTCGTCGTTCGGTCAACTGGAGATCGCCGGAACGCTGCAGGTGGACGTCGATGCGACGGCCGCCCCGGTCGGCCCCTACACCTTTCTCGCAAACCAGGGGGCCATGGGCGGCGTCTTTGTCGTGACCAACCAGAATCCCGGGAACAACACCAGCGTCGGCCCGCAGATCATTGCCACCGGGGGCACGGGCACCCGCGGGGCGCTCCTGGACGGCAACTCCTTTCTCCAGCACTACACGGACGAGGCGAGCTACACCCCGGTGCTGCCCCCGTTTAGCATGGCGGGCGCCAACCCCGTCTTTTCGGTCGAGGTCTGGGCCGCCAAGTCGACGATCCTGAGCGAGTACGCAGCCGTGTCGTGGGGCACCCGCAGCACCGGGCTCGAGGTGAGCTGCAACTGGGGCTATCATGGGACCTGGGGCGGCTTCAGCTTCTACGGAGGCGGGTGCGATTATGCCTGGGCCCGCGTCCCCGCGCCGGGCGCATGGCGCCACCTGGCCTGGACCTACGACGGCGCCGGCACCCTCAAGCTTTACCGCGATGGCGTTCTGGACAGCATCAAGAACCACACCGCCGCGTTGAACGTCGACGGCAACTACAACATCCTCATCGGCGCGCAGCACAACGCGGCGGCGTTCTTCGGGCTGTTCGCCGGCGTGATCGGCAAGGTCCGGATTCACGACGGCGTGCTCACCGATGCCCAGGTCGCGCAAAACTACGCCCTCGAGGCCTCGAGCTTCGTGATCCCCGCCGATCCTGTCCTGGCTTCGGGACCGCTCCATCGCTACTCGTTCAACCTTCCCGCAACCGCCAACGCGCTCGGCATGATCGTGCCGGACACGGGATCCGCAGGCAACGCCCCGGCCCTCATCCAGGGCTTGGATGTCCCCGGCGCCCTGCCCGCATTCGATGGCGACCATCTGATCCTCACCAGCTACGGCAGCCAGAGCTACATGACCAACAGCTACGTGGACCTGCCCAACGGCCTGCTCTCGTCCTTGAGCGCGAACAATGGCGGCCCGGGGCAGGTGACCTTCGAGCTGTGGGCGACGTACCGGGCGGCCAACAACTGGGTCGAGCTGCTTTACTTCGGCAGCAGCACCATTGGCGAGATTGCCGGCCCCGGCAGCAGCGCGGCCTACGACGGCGCCAACGGCATCGTTCTGCCCGCCCAGATCGGCAGCAACCAGGACCAATCCGGCGTCCGCGGCGCCGTCGGCAACAAGACCATCTCGGCGCGGCTGATCGGAGCCCGAAAGCACATCGTCCTGACCTGGGACGAATCCAGCGACACGATCAAGCTCTACCATGAGGGCATCCAGGTCGGGCAGTTCAATGCCGGGGCCAAGATGAGCGCCATTGTGGACGTCAACAACTGGCTGGGCCGCTCCGGATGGCGCGACGCCAACGCCCAGGCCAGCTACCGCGAGTTCCGCATTTACAGCCGCGTCCTGAGCGGCTCGGAGGTCCGGCGCAACTACCTGGTCGGCCCCCTCGATGCCAGCGATGCCACTACGCTCGCTTGGAGCGGCGCCGTCAACGGCAGCTGGGATGCGGCCACCGCGAACTGGCTCCTGGGCGCGGCCCCGGCCACGTTCGCCGACGGCGCCAGCGTCCTGTTCGGCGACAATGCCACCGGAAGCACCAGCGTGAACATCGCCGCCGCCGTGGCCCCCGCCGCCACGCTGGCCGTCCACTCCGCAAAAGACTACACGTTCTCCGGCACAGGCAAGATCACGGGGCCCGGCGGGCTGACCAAGGCGGGCAGCGGCACGCTGACGCTCGGCGGCGCCCTCGCCAACGATTTCACGGGACCCACCGTGCTGGCTGGCGGCAAACTGGCCGTCTCCAGCCTTGCCAGCGGAGGCATCCCCAGCCCCATCGGCGCCTCGAGCGCGAACCCGACCAACCTGGTTTTCGCCGGCGGCACGCTCAGCTTCCAGGGCCCGCCGGCCACCATTGACCGCGGCTACTTCACCACGCACACCAACAGCGCCATCGAGGTCCAGAACGCCCTCACTCTGACAGGCCCGGTCGCTGCCAGCACCTCCGGCACGATGACCAAGACCGGCCCCGGAACCCTCATCTACGCCGGCTCCGGCTCCAATTCGCTCTCCGGCGGCGTTTTCCCCGGCTACGTCGTCGCGCGCGGCACCGTGGTCTTTGACGGAACCGCCGGCGGCCAGACCAACCGCAACATGAGCGAGTTCTTCGTCGGCGGCACCCCCGATTACGGCGGTCATGCCGTCATTTCCAACGCCACGCTCATCTCCGATTCCTATTTCAGCGTCGGCCGCGGAAACGGCGCGGTCGGGAACACCTCGAGCCTCACTCTCCACAACGGCAATCTCCTGATCTCCGCCAACGGGCTGGCGCTGGGCTACAGCTCGGGCCTGCCCAATCTCTCGAGCCAGACTCTCACCCTGAATGGGGCATCGACGATTTATATGCCCGGCTTCATGTATCTGGGCGAGAGCGCGGGCTCGAGCGCGACCGCGTTCCTGAACGGCACGTCCTGGATCCGGACCACCCGCCTCCTGCTCGGGCTGGCCTCGGGCGCCACCGGCGCCCTCTATATGGCCGACTCCGCGGTCATCACCAACTCCGGCGGCTACACCTCCATCGGGCAAGGCGCGGGCAGCACCACCGCCGCGGGCGGCATCGGCAGCATGGTCATCAAGGATAATGCCGCCTATTACTCGACCGGCGATTTCAACGTGTCCGACCTGGCGTTCTCGATCGGCCAGCTCGATATCCAGGACAACGCCACCGTGACCGGCGGCACCACCTTCATTGGCAAGGCCGCCGGCTCCATCGGTGTCCTCAACATGTCCGGCGGGTCGTTCACCGCTCCGGGCGCCAACGTCCAGATCGGCCAATACGGCGAGGGCACCGTCAACCTCAGCGGCGGCGTCTTCACCGCGGGCAATTGGCCGTCCATCGGCCGCTACTCCTCCGGCATCGGCGCGCTCAATGTCTCGGCCGGCACGTTCGCGCAGACGAACGCCACCACGGATCTGATTGTCGGCGAGGAAGGCAACGGCACGCTGACGGTCAGCGGGACCGGCCTGGTCAAGCTCGAGGGGCGGCTTCGCCTGGGCAACTCGCCGACAGCTGTCAGCGCCGTCAATCTGGACGGCGGAACGATCGTCACCCGCCAGGTCTGGACCGCGGCGCCCGGGGGCGCCTCGAGCTTCATTTTCAACGGCGGGACATTGGTCGCGGGCCCGGATGCTTCCAGCGACTTCATGTCGGGCATTTCAGGCGCCTACCTGGGCGCCGGCGGCATCCGGATCGATACCGCGGGCAATGACATCGCCATCGTCCAGGATATCTGGGACATGGGCGGCGGCGGCGGGCTCACCAAGCTCGGCGCAGGCACGCTGACCCTCTCCGGCTATGCCGCATACACCGGCCCCACCATCGTCAGCCAGGGCGCCTTGATCACGACCACCCGCGGCGGCGGCATGGGCGACATCACGATGGCCGATGCCACGGAACTCTCAGTGGCGGTCCAGGACGCCCTCAACGAGGACATCAACCCCGTCAATCTGACCGTCGGGGGAGCCGCGGGCGCCACGATCACGATCGGCCTGGGCAGCTTTGGCAACCCGTCCATTGCCCCGATCAATGTCGGCGGGACATTCACGGCCAACGGGATTGTCATCCTCAACGTCGAGCCCTCGAGCGCGGTCGGCGTCGGCGAGATTCCTCTGATCTCCTACGACACTCTGGGTGGATCCGGCACCGTCGTGCTGGGCGATCTGCCGCCCGGCGTCTTCGGCTATCTGACCAACAACACGGCGGCGATGCCGAAGCACATCGGCATCGTGGTGACCTCGGTCAAGCTGCCGCGGTGGGAGGGTCTGGCGGGAGGGACCTGGGATGTCGAGGCCACCACCAACTGGATCGACCAGGCTTCGCTGCTCCCCGATTACTTCTATCAGTCCAGCAGCGTCCTGTTCGATGACCAGGCGCTCGGAACCACCAGCGTGAACCTCGTCACGAATGTCGCCCCCGGGACGATCGTCGTCGATAACAGCACTCGGGATTACTCGTTCAACGGCGTCGGACGGATCACCGGCACTTCGAGCCTGGTCAAGCGGGGCACCGCTTCGCTCACGATCAACACCACCAACAACAGCTACAGCGGAAAGACGCTGATCGATGGAGGCGGCACTCTGATCGCCACGGTTCCCAACAGCCTCGGCGCCAACAGCGCCCTGGTCCTGAGCAACGCCAGCACGCTGAGCCTCGGCGCGAACGCGCAGAAGTTCGGCTCCGTCACCGTGGCCAGCGGCACGATCTCCGGCCCCACCACGATCACCGCGTCCAGCTTCCACCTCGATCAGGGCGTCGTCGAGCCCATGCTCGACGGCGGCACTCTGTCGACGTTTGGTCCCAACACCGATCAGGTCAGCGTCTTTGGCGCCAACACGTACACGGGCCGCACGTTCCTGGCCGGCAGCACGCTCCTGGCGACCAACCTGGCCAATGGCGGCCAGCCCAGCAGCGTCGGCGCCTCCTCCTCGAGCCCGACCAACCTCGTGTTCGCCGGCGGCGGATTGAGCTACGCGGGACCCGCCGCTGCCACCGATCGCGGCTACGCAGTGGCCGGCGGCGGCACATTGTCGGTCTCGAGCGATCTGACCCTCCATGGCGAGATCACCGCCACCACCGGCTTGTTCGCCAAGAGCGGTCCCAGCACCCTCGCCTATGCGCATCTGGGCACCAACGTCCTGTCCGGCGGCGGCTATCGCGTCGGCCAGGGAACCGTCATCCTCGACGGCGGCGCCGGCGCGCCCGGCAGCTACCTCCAGACCAACCGCATCAATGGCGAGCTCTGGATCGGATACGATCAGGTCAACGCCGGAACCATGATTCTGACCAATACCAGCCTGGGCGTTTCGTCCTGGCTGGCCATTGACCGCGGCAATGGCACCGTCGGCAGCTCCTCCAGGCTCGAGCTCCATAATTCGGTCATGACAGTCGGCAATTTCTCCATGGGCTATGCAAACAACATCGAGGGCAATTCGAGCTTCCCGGTGTTGACCCTCTCGGGCGATTCGTCGCTGACCAGCGGGGGCCAATGCATGCTCGGCGAAAGCGTCGGCGCCGAAGCAACGATCCGGCTCACGGACAACAGCCGGATCACGCTCAATGGCGGGTGGTTCGCCCTGGGCAATTCCGGCAAGGCCACCATGGTCCTGTCCAACCAGGCCACCGTCCGAACCCCCGGCGACTACAACCTGGGCGATGTCCAATACGGCGACGGCACATTGTCCATGTACGACAACGCCACCAACCTCTGCCTGACGCTCTTTGTCGGCAAAGGCGCCAACAGCATGGGCGTTGTGAACCAGTTCGGCGGGTATATGGGCAAGTCGGCCGCGGGCGGAGCCGACTGGCGCATCGCCAACAACGCGTCCGCCGTGGGTGTCTACAACCTGCGGGCCGGCATGTTCGAGACCCCCAACAACTTCCAGATCGGCGCCTTCGGCGACGGCACCTGGAGCCAATCGGGCGGCATCGCCAACTGCGGCAGCTACCCGGTAGTGGGCCGCTACGAGGGCGGGATCGGCACGATGACCGTCTCGGGCGGCACGTTCAACCAGACGGGCGGCGGCCAGCTCCTGATCATCGGCGAGCAAGGAACCGGCACCATGACCGTCACGAACACCGGCACGGTCACGTCCGCCGGCGGCATCTCCATCGGCCACACGACAACCGGCATCGGCACGGTCAACCTCGACGGCGGCACGCTGGCCGCTCCCCGCATCTATCAGGCCGGCGGCGAGGGCGCTTCGAGCACGTTCAATTTCAACGGCGGCGTCCTCGCAGCCAACGCCGACAACGCGAGCTTCATGGCGGGGCTGGGCGCGGCTAACGTCCTCGCGGGCGGAGCCGTCATCGATACCGCCAGCTACGGCATCACCATCGCCCAACCGCTCCTCGATGGCGGCGGCAATGGTGGGCTGATCAAGCTCGGCGTGGGCACGCTCACGCTGGCCGGCAACAACACCTACACAGGCCCGACCATCGTCCAGGACGGCGCCCTCGTCGTCAATGGGCTGCTCCCCGGGGCCGCCATCGTCCGGTCCGGGGCGATCCTGGGCGGCAACGGCGTCGTCAACGGCGTGGTCACCGTCGAGGCCGGAGGCGCGATCGGCGCGGGCACCAGCATCGGCACCCTCACGCTGAACTCATCCCCCGTCCTGAACGGAACCGTGGTGGCCGAAATCGACCGCAACGGCGGCAGCCCTCAGGCGGACCTCATCACCGTTTCGGGCTATCCGATCGCCTACGGCGGCACGCTGGCCGTGACCAACACCGGCGCCGATCTCGAGGTCAACGATACCTTCCATCTGTTCAACGCGTCCGGCTACTCCGGCAGCTTCACGCTGCTGTCTCTGACGCCCGACCAGATCGTCACTTGGGACACCTCGAATCTGGCCGTCAACGGCACCATCCGCGTGTCCGCCACCAGCCCGGCGATCCCGACGACGCCGACCGATCTCGAGTTCTCGGTTTCATCGGGGCAGATCAACCTCTCCTGGCCCGAAGCCTACACCGGCTGGCGGCTCGAGTCTCAGACCAACGCCCTCTCGGTCGGCATCACCACCCAGTGGTTCACGGTGCCCGGATCGACCGCAACCAATCAGATCCGTTTCCAGATCGATACCAACAACGCCGCGGTGTTCTACCGGCTCGTGTATCCATGAAGATCTGCATTCGTTGGATGCGGAGCCGGCGCGTGGCGCCGCGAGTGATGCACGGATGAAATACGTGCTGGCATTCTGGGCGCTCATTTTCGTCATCTACTGGCGGAGCTGCAGAGGCCGAATCGAGGACCCGCGCGAGTGGATCCTGCGCGAGGGCATGCCGGTGGCGGTCTTGTCGCTCACGGCGCTGATGCTGTTCTGGTATCTCCTGGGCAGGGCGTCGCGCTGACCAACACCGTCGCGAGCGTTCGCAAGCTAGTTCATCAAAAGCTCATAGTAGGGCGTTCGGTCGCGGATGCCATCCACGGCAAACTGGCTGTCCGAAACGGGCACGGATCGGCCGGTCCGCCGCCCGTCGTGGTCGAGCAACCGGACCTCGACCACCCGCCGGCCTCCGAAGGCGATCGTGGCGCGGACCGGCTCCATCAGGATGGGGCCTTTGCCCTTGTCGAGCAGCTCGTCCCCGCTCGCGCTGAATTTCATTCCGGTGTTGCGGGCGCGGGCCATGGCCATGACAAGGAGGCGGCCCGAGGCGGCGATGGCGCCGCCCGGATCGGGCGCCGTCACGTAGATCGCCGCAAACTCCGATTGGGGCGTGATGGTGACCTGGCCCAGGCGGCACGCCTGGCCTCGAGCGAACCCGACCACCGCCTGGGTGCCGTCGGTGTCGATCGTGAAGAAGCCGCTCTTCGGGCTGGCCCCGCCCTCTTTCCATCGCAGCTGTTTGGTCGAGGAGAGAATCCAGCCGTCTTGCTGAAACGGCCGCAAGTCGAATGCGGGCGTCTCCCCGGGCTGGCTTGTAAACCGGACCACGCATCGCACCGCCGCGAGGGCGGCCGCCGGCGCCGCGCTGCTGTCGAACTCTTTGTCGTCGTATCCCTGCCGGACCGCATCATCGAATCCGAGACGGCCCTGGAAGAGGGAAGGCACATGCACGTCTCGGACAGCGGCGATCTCGGCCTGCCGCACGTCGCCGCGCAGGACCTGGCGCGCAACCGCCGGGAATGCCCCGAGGACTTGCGGCGCCGCCACGTCCCATGCGCTGCCGCCCAACTGGCTGCTGAACGCAGCGCGGTCGCCGTTCTGGAACATGAACGACGCGTCCCAGCCCTGCAGGCCCATGCCATAGGCGCCCACAATCGCGGGACCTTCCACGCCCCACTCGCTCGGGAACACGTGGATCCACTCGCTGAGCGAGAATGGCCGGCCATCCACCTGCTGCAGCCCCGAGCTGAGCGAACCCGATCCGGCGCGGGCGAGCATGGACGCGGCGTTGAACTTGCCGGCGCCGCCCCGGCCTCCGCCGAAGTAGTTGTGCCGATCGATCCATCCGGCGCGAGCGTCGCTGTGCAGGTTGGCGTAATGGCTGAAAGCGCGCCCGGCCTGCCAGTTCGATCCGATGATCTCGCCGTCGTAACCGGCCTGGCGCACCGCCGCGGCATACCGATCATAGGCCTCGCACTGCAGCTCGTAGAGAAACTCGAGGGTGTCCAGCAGTCGCCGGCTCCGGAACGACTGCGAGCCCGCCAGCTGATCCGGATCCCAATACCAAGGGTTCCCCAGGGGAAGCACGTTCTTTTTGTCCAGGTGCTCGCCCGCCGGAAAACCGTCCTTCTCGAACCCGTCCAGCGCCCTTGCGCCCCAGGCTTTGACCAGGCCGCCGTGATCGCTGTATCTCTTCCCGAGCCAGGCCGAGAACAGCTCCCCCACCTGCCTGCGCAGCGTCGCGCTCTGCCGAAGCGGGGCCATGGATGTGAAGAACAGCGCGCTCTGCTCGTTGATGATCTCCAGCACGCAGATCGCCGGATCCTCGGCATACCGCAAGCCCGTGTGCGGATTCCGATGCTCGAGCAGGTTGACGATCTGACGGATGTGGAGCTTCTGCAGCTCGGGCGAGTAGAAGAACGCGCTGTGAGGTGCGGTCACGCGGTTGCCGCGATCGCCCTCGAAGCGGCCGAACTCGTCGAGGAACGGCACATCGCGCCGGTCGGCAGGCCCAAGCTTGATGGCCCCAAAGTGCGCCGACAGCTTGGTGTAGATGCCTGCCTTCTTGAATTGGGCAACCTGGTAATCCATCCGGTCCAGCCCGGCGGGATCATACTCGGCAGCGCTTTCCTTGGACTGGATCCCACTCCAGCCCGCGCCATCGGCGAACTTGTGAAGGCGGACGGCGTTGATGCCATAGCGGGGATAGAACTCGGCGCGCTGATCGGCCGTTGCTTTCTCGGGGGCGCAGGCGGCGTAACAGAGGTTCAGCCCCCACAGCTTGATCGGCTTTCCGTTGTAGACAATTTGATCGCCCTGGCTCCGAATCCGGCCGTGCTTGCCCGCGGGCTTGTCCAGCCAGTCGGCCATGCTGAGAACGCTGTCGGGCCCATCGCCCGTGGCGCTCCACGGGTACCAGGTCTCGATCCCGTCCGCATCCGGCAGCTCCGCCACGCTCGCAAACCAGTCGGCCGGCTCCGGCAACTCCACCGTCACCGACAGCCGGCGAGCCACACCCGCCGCCAGCCTGTCCTTGGCCAGGAGGATCCGCAATGATCCGTCCGCCGCCATCTCGCACGGCGGATCGAAGCGCATCGTCATCCGGCCGCCCGCAGCATCCGTCCACCTCAATGCGCGGATCTGCTCCCCAATCACGCGTATGCCGAATGGACAGCGCAGGGCTGTCTCGTGGGTCTCCGATTCTGCGATCACGTCCCGGCCGTCGAACGCCTTGCCGGGCTCGATCGTGACCGCGAACATCGTCAGCTGCGCGTCCCTTTCCGCCGTCAGCTCATAGCTCAGCTCCAGCCGGTCTGGCGCTGTCTGACTGGCCCGAAAGCCCAATCGAAGGGGCGCGCTGCCAACGGTTGCGCTCAGCGTGCCCGCCGTGGCGCCGCGGTCGCCGCGGACGTTGCCTTGGATGCCGGACCAGGACCAGTTCGGCCCCCAGACGGCCGTGCTAAAACGGAGGTAATCCGCTCCCGAATGGCTCACGACAACATCGGCCTTGCCAGCCGAATGTGCGATCCATTCGCTGGCGCCCGCCAGCCGCGCTCCCAGTGCCGCCAGCAGGGCGCCCGCAAGAGCCGCATGGACGCACAGCCTGGCGCGCAGCCGGCCATTCGGCAAATGTTTGTGCTTCATTTTATTGAATCCTTTCCCTCGAACAGCATGTCAACCCGCCTGGAATCCGGGCCTGGCGACTGATCATCCGCCCGCACCGGGACGCTGATAGACGCGGACAAAATCGATGATAAAGCGCTGGGGAAAGATCGCGTCATCGATCCCCTGCTGGCCACCCCACGCGCCCCCGATCGCCAGGTTCAGGATCAGGTACTGAGGCGCGTCGAAAGGCCACGAGTCCAGCCCCGTCTTGTCGTTGTCGAGGGTGAAATACTTCGTGTCGTCCATAAAGAAATCGAGCTTTTCCGGCGTCCATTCCACGGCGTAGACATGGAAGGTCTTCTCCGCGTCCGGAACGCGCGTCCAGGCGCCCCGGCCAGTGCCCCGGGCATGGTTGTAGCCGCGGGTATGGACGTTGGCATGGACCACGCCGGGATCGTGGCCAACGTATTCCATGATATCGATCTCCCCACAGGCCGGCCAACCGGCCTCGCGAATATTGGCGCCTAGGATCCAGATGGCGGACCAAACGAGCTTCCATTCACCCGCCGAACCCGCCAGCGCGAAAAGCGCCACGGCCGCCAACCCCATGAAAATGCGCATGCAATCATTGCATGCCGCGCCTTGCGGCAATGTCAAGCGGCTCATTCGCGCAAGTAGCAAGGAGGGCTCGCCCCAGCCGTGGATCGTTCTGGATTAGTCGCCGATGCAAGGAGGCGAATTCGCACCGGAGGCGCCGATAAAGTGACAGGTTCGTTATTTGATCGCTTCACCGCCTCGCTGTGAATCGTTGCTCAGGAATTCTTCCGGGCGATCGTGCTGACCTCGTAGTTCGCATTGTCGGCGAGTTCAGCGCCGGCCTCGTTGAGGATCTTGCCAGGTTTTGGACCGGCATGCCGGTTGGCCCGAACCACCACCCGCTCCGCGGGCCAGCCCATCACGCGGATGCCGTTGCTGCGGGTCGTATTGCTCAGGATCGCCACCCGGCGGATGGGGAAATCGCCCGGCTTCTTGTGCCGCGGCGCGCAGACGTAGATGTCGGATATGTTGCCCGGAGTCGAGATGTCGTTGCCTTCCACGTGCAGGCCGTCGATCTGGCCGACGTGGAAGAGAGACAGATAGCTGTTGCCGCGATTGCGGACGAGTCGGCTGTCGAGGATGGTCGAGTTGCAGTGGTCCTCGTGCATCAGGCCCTCGCCATCGTTGATCCGATAGACCTTGTCCGAACAGAGGTTGCTGAAGACTTCGTAATCGTTGTCCTCGACGATCCAGCGCCAGCCGCGCATCTCGAGCGCGCGGTTGTCGTTCGTGGATGATCCGTAGCTGCAGTGCACTCCGGTGACAGTGGGGCGCACCAGGCCCCGGGCGAAGCGGATGACGTTGCCGCGGCAAATCACGCCATCGCCGCTGAATCCGATGGCGCATCGCCCGGTGTTGAAAACGTAGTTGCCGCAGATCACCGCCCCCTTCCGGAAGCCCCATGGATGGGTCTCGGGCGTGCCGTCGTCGCCACTCCCGCCCGCACCGCCAATGCAGTGATGGTTGACGTAGATCCCTGGGCGGTTGTCGTAGTCGAACTCGACGTCGAACCGGACGATCTCCTTTCGGCGATCGAGCAGCGGGTATTCCCGCATGACGAAGTTGTCGTCCCCGCTTCGGGGGATGCGGTTGTTGGCAACCAGCGCGTTCTCGGAGGCATGAACGCGAATGGCGCTTCGGAACTTGTGCGTGTAGCGGAGCCAGGCGGGCTGGCTCGACTGCGCGCTGGGGACCTCGGCCATCACACCGGCCGCATTCCGCAGCGTGCAGCCATACACGAGGCGATTCGCGCCGCATCGGTGATCGGGACCCTCGCCGAGCGCGATATATCCGCGGTTCAGCGCGAGATGCACCACGCCGCAGTTCGCGGCCGCAGCCGGATCCTCAAGCACGATCCCCCGGAACGCGCCTTCGACCGGCGCGCCGCTCCCCGTGAAGAGGGGCGCATACTTCGGGAACTCCAGTCTCGACGGCGGTGAAAAGCTGTCGTCGAGCGCGGCCGCACCCTCCGGCGGCTCGGCCCCGCGCAGGATGATGCCATCACGCAGCCGGATGTCGCCGCGGAACCGGTACTCGCCCGCGGGAAAGAACACCACCCCCCCGCCCTGCGCGCCGATCCTCTGTTGCGCCTGCTCCAGTCGTTCGTCCCAGAAATCGCCGTGGCCCGGCATGCGGGTGATGTCCGCCACGAGGTCCCAGCGCAGCTTGCGCGTCCAGCCCAGGCCAAGCGAGCGCGCCGGGTCGGACGCGGGCGCAGCCGCAGCCCGGACGAACCCGGAGACCTCCAGCCCAGCCGCGCTCAGCGCCAGCATCGACTTGATAAAATGCCGGCGCCCCAACAGCCGGCTCGAATCAGCACTCATATTTTGCAGAACGTCGTTGGTTTGTATCCAAAGCTGGCGCCCGTTACGGATTCATCCGCTGGAACCGGATGCGCCGCACATAGCCGTAGTTGCTCTCGGTGATGATCAGGTTGCCGAAAGGATCGGTGTTGACCGCCCGCACCCGGGACACCTTTGCCACGGAGGGATCGGCGTAGAACCACTGGCCGTCGCCCATCCTGAAGTTGTTCGCGTCGCTGCCATTGATCCAACGGTGGATGATCCCAGCCGGATCGATGTACCAAATCCGGTTTCCCGGGCTGTGCTCGCAGGTGAAGAAGCCGCCGTTCGGCAAAAACCAAATGCCGCGCGGGTGGATCAAGCCCGTCTGCAGCGCGGGGAAGCCATCCCCGCCCCCGGACTGCGTGCCGTTGCCAGCGATCGGCGTCAGGGTGTTGTCGGCGCTCAAGCGATAGACCCGGTTGGCGCCCCGGTCGCTGATGAAGAGATCCCCGGTGCGCTCGTCGCCGACGATGTTGCCCAGCTCTTTGAAGCCGTCTCGAACCAAGCGGATCGCCCCGCTCGAACGGGACCACTGGTAGAGGTTGGTGGCGGTGCCCCCGGAGCCGAAATAGGCCGCCGACTCGTCGCTCGGGACCCAGAGGGCCCGTCCGTCGCCCATCGGATCCGCCGCGGTGAACAGGGTGGTCATGACTCCGTCCGGGGTGATCCGCCGGACTTTCGCATTGTCGGTATCCAGCACGTAGAGCACATCGTTGGACCCCATCCATCCGCCGTTGGGATTGTTGAGGTGCAGGTTGGTGGCGGCGCCCGGGCCATCGCCGTTGAATCCGGCGATGTGGGTCCCGGCATGTGTGTAGAGCCTGCCCTCGGGCGTCACTCGCAAGACCGAAGAGCTGCGCTGGTCCACGATCAGCACGTTGCCCCTCGAATCCCCGAAGGCGTTGTGCGGCCTGGAAAGGCACACGTTCGTCGCCCACTCACCCTCGTAGCTCGGCTGCCACTGGCTCTCGTCGTCATTGGACAGCCCGCGGCCCGCCACAGTCTCCAGGATCCCATAAGACTCGATCAGATTGGTGAAATGCCGGGGCGTGTTGGTCGACAGATCCACGGCCAGCAGCTTGCAGAACAACGTCTCCGATCCCTGGCTCAGCCGTGCCTGCCCGGCTGGCTGGGTCGTGAAGTGGTTCTCCCGCGGCTGCCACGGACCGAAAACACTCGTCGATGTGAGAAGGCTCACCACCCCCGCCGGCGATGCATTCGACCAGCGGATCATCCAGTCCCGGCCGGCCGCGTCGATCCCGAACGGCAAGGGGAAGACCGCATACGAAGTCCCATTCGTGGGGTCCGTGCCGGCGAGGTATTCTCGCAACGTGCTCTGGAAGTCGCGATCCGGATCTGCCCAAGCCACCTCAGGCGCGATGGGGTTGAGGCCGTAGCGCTGGCACCAGACATCCGGTATGCCGTCGTGGTTCGAATCGGCCGCGGGATGCAGGGCCTCGAAAGCGCCCAGGTCATGGCGCGACTGTCCGTCGGCATCGCCGTCCAGAGGGCGCGGCATGCCATCGAGATCGCGGGTGACAAAGAGGCTCAGGTCATTGGTGACAGCGTAAGTGATGCGGTTGGTTCCCTCGAAGAGCGTGTTCGTGGTGACGTAGACGCCGAGACGCTCCAACCCGGCATCGATGCACGGGGATGGGGCGGCGAGCCGGGCGTCCCTATTGGCGCCGTCGAGCAAGAGCGGATCGGCGCTGATCATGCCCGGCCCCCAGGTGACGGCATAGTTGCGATTCGAGCCGGTCTTGAGGCTGTTGGTGCCGCCCTGGAAATCGCAGTAGGAGACGTCGACTTGGAACGTCGTGAACGGCATGCCCGACGAGCCGGACACGTCAATGGCGCTGTCGCCGTTCCAGACGATGCACTGGACAACGGTGGCGCGGCCGCTCATGGCCGACAGGCAGTACGGGTAGCCGATCCGGCTCTGGTGGTCGAAGAGCTTGATCGCCAAATCGATGCCGTAGAACGTGTTGTTGGCGATGAGAGCATCGCAGCCGTTTTGGATGGCGATCCCCCCGTTAGGAGAGTTGAACATGACGTTGTTGTAGACGATCGGACAGCACGTGTCGCGCAGCACGATGCAGTGATCGCCATCGTTCGGGTCGCCGTAGATGACGTTGTCGCGGATGATCGCCGAACAGCGCGTGGGATGGATCCGGTCGTCGTGGCATGGGATATCGAAGAAATTGCCGCGGACCTCCGGCGACGGCAGGCCGTACAGGGTGCTTTCTCCATACATCTCGACGTCGTCGTTGTCGCCGGTCTTGCCCACGAAATAGCAGCCCTCGACCAGCGCGTAGGCGTATCGTGTGTGAACGCCCTGGCCGATGTAGCGGAACTGGCAGCCGCGGACATAAGCCGAGGCCGGCCCCCGGTGCACCGGATCGTCCGAGAAGATCCCGATCGCGTCGCCCTCCGGAAGCGAGCCGTCCGAGGTGTACAGGTTCCGGAAGATGCAGCCGTCGAATTCCACGCGGCACGCCAGGGCCACCACGGCTTCGTAATAGCTCCGGGGCGCGACGTTCATCGGGTAAGCGCAGTTGGTCGCGTAGTAGGCCGTCTTATGGTCTCCAGCCGAGTTGGCAAACTCGAAGATGCAGTTGCGGAATCGGCTGTCTGCGGCCTCGACGAGCATGATTCGCTCCCAGTTGGCATCGCCGGGGTAGCGGGTGAACGTGATGGGCTGGTTGGTTGCGCCCTCGGCAACCAGCCGGCCATGGACCGTGATGCCCACACCCGCACGCGAGCACACCGTGACCCCCGGCTCGATGGTGAGCGTCGCGTTGCTGGGCACGATGATGTTGCTGGTCACCGCGTAATAGCCGTTGGCGGCGCGCCAGGTCGTGTCCGCCGCCAGGACGCCGCCGACGCCATTGGTGATGGCAGGCGGCGGGCGGACGGCCTCGAGGTAGAGATCGGCCACCTGGATGAAATCGGTGCTGGTCCTGGACACGTTCAACCCGATGATCGCCAGCGTGTGGGCCCCGGGCGGAAGCAGGCTGCTCGCGAGCCCCAGGTCGTTGGTCTGAGGCGGCCGCGGGCTGCTGCTGGCTTGCCCTGTCGAGCATTCATGGTTCGCATTGGCACGGTCGATGTGCGCAGGTTCGGCGGGGGCCCCGTCGACATTGAAATGCGCCAGGTAAGCCCCGTCCAGCCACGCGATGTAGCCATCATCGAAATCCATCCGCAGAAACAGATGCTCGTCGTCGGCCGGCGCATCCGAGATCGAGAACGTCTTCCGCATGTAGATCGTCGTGTAGTTCGTCGCGCTCGTGCCGGGGCTGTCGAACAGGACGGTCTTGCAGTGATTGGTCTCGGCCGGACTGGTGCCGAAGCCGAACCCGCCCATTCCCGCGGACCATTGGGAGGGATCGAGGGCGTTGTCCTCGGCCGTCTTCCAGTCCGATGGCGGCGGGTTGGTGCCCTTGTGGTAGAGCCATGTGTCGCCATGGTTGACCAGTGGGGTGATGGCTGCTTGGGAGGGAGCGATGAGCACGAACGCACCGAGCAAGCCCGCCAGATACGAGAAACGGCGTTTCATGGGTTCGAGAGATCTCCAGCCAATGGAAAATCTCATAATTTCCACCATGAAGCGCAGTGTAATGCCCTCGGAATGCTTGGCAACCGCGAAAGGCGGACGGTTCGGCGTGGCAATAATGCAATTGGCTTTTGAAGGAATCGAGCCACTATGGCGCTATGAGCACAGCCAGTTCGACACGGCCAAAGAATCCAGCCGGCATCTCCCGCCGGCGATTTCTCGAATCCAGCCTCACGATCGGCGCCGCCGCCGTTGCGGCTGCCGCTGGCGAGAAGAGTGCCACGCCCACACTCGGCGGGCCGTGGCAGATCGGGTGCTACACGCGCCCGTGGGGCGCATACGACTGGCGCGTCGCGCTCGATGCGATCGCCGAAGCCGGCTTTAAGCATGCCGGCTTGATGACCGCCAACACAAAGACCGGCCTGGTGATCTCCGCTGCCACGACGGTGGACGAGGCCCGAGCCGTCGGCGAAGAATGCAGGAAGCGCGGCCTTCAAGTCCCGTCGCTCTGGGGGGGCGGGTTCGCCGTCGCGAAGTCGCTCGAAGCCGGCATCCAGGACCTCACGCGGCTCATCGACAACTGCGCCGCATGCGGCGCGGCCAACCTCATGATCGGCGGCACCGGCGACCCGCGGATCGCCGATGACTATTACAAGGCCGTGGCCGAAGTTTGCGATTACGCCGCCGCGAAGAAGATTGGCCTCAGCGTCAAGCCCCACGGCGGCCAGAACGCCACCGGCGCACAGTGCCGCAAGATCGTCGAGAAAGTCGGCAAGAAGAACTTCGGCCTGTGGTATGATCCGGGCAACATCTACTATTACTCGAACGGGGAGCTGGATCCGGTCGAAGACGCCGCCGGCGTGGACGGGATTGTGGTCGGTATGAGCGTGAAGGACTTCCGGCCGCCCAAGGAGGTCATGGTCACCCCCGGCACGGGCCAGGTGAACTTCGCGGCCGTCATGGCGCGTCTTCGGCGGGGCGGCTTCACTCGCGGCCCGCTCGTCATCGAGTGCCTCGAGAAAGGCGATCTGCCGAAGCTGGCCGTCGAGGCCAGGAAAGCGCGGCGGTTTCTGGACGAACTGCTGGGGCGTTAGGATCTGTACAGACCCTTAGCCTTGGCCCTGCAGCGCCTCCGATCATGATCACGCGCAAGCAATTTCTCCTCGCCGTGCCTGCCGCCGTTGGCGCCTCTTGCGCCCTGGCCGCCGAGAGGCCATCCGGCACCCGATCCCCTTCCACCCTGCCCATCAGCGGCCAATGGCGGCATGATGAGCTGCGGCGATTCAAGGCGCGCGAAGCCCACCAGGGCGTCGCGACGGATGGCCGGTGCTTCTACGCCATCTCCAACCGCGCGATCGGGAAATATCGGATTGAAACCGGGGAGCGGTTGGGAGGCTGGATGGGCGAGAAGGACGGTCCCATCGTTCACCTCAACGCGGCGACAGTCCGCGACGGCCGCCTCTACGGCGCGCACTCGAATTATCCCGGCGTGCCGATGCTCAGCTCGGTGGAGATTTGGGACACCGCCACGATGCAACATGTGGATTCGCACAGCTTCGGCATCGACGCCGGCTCGCTGACCTGGCTGGCCTGGCGCGACGGGCGCTGGCTCGCCTGCTTCGCCCAGTACGCCGCCAGCAGCACCGCAACCGGACGCAATCCATCCTGGACGCAGGTCGTCCAGTTCGACGACCGATGGCGGCGCATGGCCGGCTGGGTCTTTCCGCCCGAGCTGATCGAGCGGTTCGCCGGAAATAGCAGCTCCGGCGGCGCGTTCGGACCGCACGGCTTTCTCTTCATCACCGGTCACGATGCGAGGGAGCTTTACGTGCTGGAATTCCCCAAGGCCGGCTCAGTCCTGAGATGGATGGACACGGTGCCGATCAGCGCCGAGGGTCAAGCCTTCGACTTCGATCCCGCCGATCCCGCCAATCTCTTCTCGATCTCGAGGCGGAGCGGCGAGGTGATCCTCGCGCGCATCTCGCGCCGTTGATGCCATGCCATAGACGTGAAAGTCGTCGGCGAGCCTCCAGGGCGCCTGCCAGACGCCGCCGCTGTTCCAATGATTGTCGATCCCATTCTCACGGAAGACATGGGCGTTCAAGGGCCACAGCCGCATGCCCTCGAGCGCGAAGCCGGTGGGAGCGGCCGCTGGCCGATAGGAACCCACCCGCGACCGGACATGCTCGAGCCACCAACGCACCCCCGGATCATCCGGGGTGCCCATGCCCCCCGGCGCATGGTTCGGGCCATCCGGCGGCACGCATTGCAGCCAGGTCGACGCGAACAGATACCCCTGGCCGCGATCGAGAAAGGCGTCGGTCCGCCGGAGCATCTCGCGCTTCATCGCGTCCGTATAGACGCCGATATGGATGTAGTTGTAGCGGCCCGGCTGCTTGCTGTAGGCGCCCCAGTAATCGCCTCCGGTGCCCTCGGTTTCGATGTAATACTTGCCGGGAATATTTGGGCTGCCGTGATGGAGGGACAGGTCAGCATTGGGCGGCGTCACCTTGCCGCTGGTGCCCACGACATAGCTCGAGTCCACGGTTTTGGCCGCCGCGATCAGCTTCGAATCGTCGAACGGCGCCATGTGCTCGTTGTTCACGTCAAGGAACACGTTCCGGTAATTGTTGTTCTGGAGCCAGGCGATCGTATGGGCCACGGCGCGCTCCGCGTCGGCTTGGGTCCAATGCCTCCACCACCCCCGGGAATCGCCGTGGTAGAGGCAGCCGACCAGCACCACCATTCCCCGCGCATCGGCCGCTTCGATGATCCGTCCCGGATCCAACGCGAGCTCGAGCCGGGAATAATCAATTGCCCAGGGTCTTGAGTTTCGCCGCGGCTTCGGCCCGGGCCTTCTCGAGAACGGTGCGCAATGCGACGGGGCATCCACCCTGGCGTTTGCTCTCGTCGGCCGCTTCCATGAACGCGAAGATCTCGATCGTCTCCTCGGCGCTGACCGGGGACTGGCGCGTCTTGAAGAACTTGGCGACTTCGATGCAGAGGCTATCGTAGCCGCTGCTTTGGGTGGCCGAGACAATCCCTTTGGTGCCGTAAGCCACCGCTCCGAAGCCGGCCCTGTTCCGCCGGATCCCGCGATACGTCCCTGCGCGTCCCCCGCTCCAGACGCCGCTGACCAGATCGGCATCCTGGGTTTGAAGGCGCGCCACGGTCTCGCATCCGGTGCCCATGAGCGCGAACAGAGGCTCGACGCCGTGGATGCCGTAATAGAACAGGTCGGGCGTCCCCTCCTGGTAGGAGCACGACCCCCAGGTGGCCGCCCCCGCAAGCTGCCCAACCGCGGGGTTGGCTTTCAGCTCCTGGATGGCCCCGTAGCGGAGCGACGAGCTCGAAAAACAGGGCGCCTGGTGCTTCTTGGCGAGCTCGAAAATGACGATGGCATCCGTCAGCGAGCCGGCCACCGGCTTGTCGATGAAGAGCGGCTTGCCAGCGCGGATCACGGGGACCGCCTCCTGGAGATGAATGCGCCCATCAACGCTCTCGAGCAAGACCGCATCCACCCGCTCCAGCAGTTGGGGGATGGTATCGACGATCTCGACGCCCATCTTGCGCAGCGTGTCCGTGAACCCCGCCACCCGGTCGCGGCTGGCCGGAAGGTCGGTGCCGCCCGGATAGCCCGCCACCACCCGGATCCCAGCCGCCTCTCCCACGGCCTTGGGATTGTTGAAGAACTTGGCGAACGCCGGCACATGCGATGTGTCGAGCCCGATCATGCCGGCGCGAATCGATGGCCCGGACGTGTTCTGGGCATGGAGGACGCCGGCCATCGCCAGAGTGGACAGAGCAACTGCGATCTTATTCATGCTCAACTCTTAGCCTGCTGGCCCGGCGGAGTCGAGACGGATTGAGGCGCCGGGCTGCGCCTTCAGCCGCTGGCGCTCAGCCGCCTTGGCGAACGGATAATAAACCGCCATGGCCAAAACGATGGAGAGGACGCCCCAGGCCGCCGCTCTCCAGTCGCCGCCAGTGGCCAGGTAATGGCCGATGATCGGCGGCGTGGTCCATGGTATGTTCACGAACGGCTTCGAGATCAACCCCCCTTCCATCAGGAGATAGGTGCCAGCCGTCAGCAGCAGCGCGTTGAGGATATACGGCGCCATCAGCACCGGATTGAGCACGATGGGGAACCCGAAAAAGATCGGCTCGTTAATCTGGAAGATCTGGGTCGGGAGCGACAGGCGGCTGACCTTGCGATAGCCCGGCTCCCTCGAGTTCAACATGATCAGCGCCAGGGCGATCGTCGCGCCGGTGCCGCCCACGTTGACGAACGTGGTGAAGAAGCCCAGGGCAGTCACATGCGGCAGCGCGTGGCCCGCATCGGCCGCCTGGACATTCAGCGCCAGGTATTGCAGGAACACCGGCGCCACGATCGCATCGAGCGTGTTGTCGCCGTTGATGCCCACCGACCAGAGCAGCGTCACCAGAAACGCATACGCCAGGATGCCGGGCAGCGTGTCCAGCGCAAACACCAGCGGCGAAAAGACAGCCTGCACGCCGGCATTGAGATCGATGCCCGCCCCAAACCGGATCAGCCAGAAAACCAGGACGAGAACCGCCATCGGCACAATCGAGAGAAACGACTCGTACACCACCGCCGGCACGCTCGAGGGCAGCCGGATGACCAGATTACGGTCGGTGAAGAACTTCTGCACCCGCACAACGACCAGGGCCACAAGGATCGCCGTGAAAAGCCCTTCCGATCCAAGCCCGGCCATCGTCAGGGCTTGTTTCTCCCGATCGATCTGGAGCATCAGAAAGACGAGCGCCGCCATCGACGCGCTGAGGATGGCCTCCTGGTTGAGCCGTTGGCCCAGATCGTAGGCGATCGCAAAGCAGACGAACACCGCCAGCAGGCCGAACGTCGCCGTGACCGGCACCCGCAGCAGCGGCAGAACAGGCGCCGCCCATTCATCCCATCCGGCCACCGGCAGATTGCAGATCGCCGTGAAAAGCCCCCCAATGATCGTCAGCGGCACGATCGCGATCATTCCCGCCCGGATCGCGGCAAGGCAGGTGTTGTCGCTCATCGCGGTCAAGGCCGAGATCAGACGCTGCCGGAGGATGCCAATCGGATGACTCATGTAGACTCGAGAAGGCGCTGGCCCATGTAAATGCATCCGTCCCGGCCCGAGCCAACCCGGATGAGCTCGCGAAATCCCAGGTGCGCATAAAAGCCGAATGCCGGCGCGTTCGCCATGCTCACGCCCAGGTGCACCCCCCGAGAGCCCAGCCGGCGCAGCCGGCCCATCAATTGCCCCATCATCCGCCGGCCCAGCCCCCGCCCTTGCGCCCGCTGCAGCAGATCGATGTGCAGATGCGACGGGTAATCCGCGTACGGCTCAGGCACGAAATAGTCCGGACGATGATACCACGAATGCGCCATTTGCACGCGCGTCCAGGCTGCCGGATCGCCCGTCGGCTCGGGAAACTGCGCGCATAGATCCGGGCGCCATTCGCGTTCGTACCGATCATAGAAAGCCTTCGAGTCCAGAGCGCCGAGCGCATACCCGCATACGCCGCCCTCGTCCTCGGCGATCAGGCTGAGCTCCGGCTCGAACGCCAGATACGGCCCCACAAAGATCCGGCCCAGCGCGTCGGGGTCTTCCCGGTAAAACGGCTCGCCGTCCTGCCCGTAATCGCCTGTCTTCAAGCAGACAAAATAGGCGCCCGGTTCATCCCCGGGCCGCGCGAGCCGAATCACAACGTTGCTCATATGCCATGCGGGGATTCAGCCGCCGCGGACGCATGCGTTTCCCGCGCGGTGAAGGTTCCGTCCGGATGCTGCTCGAGAAGCCGCTGCAGGCGCGCCACGAAGCCGCCCCGATAGGTGCCCGGCAGGTGAAAATCGGACCGGGCCGGGGCCCCGGCAGCGCCGCGGTCCGACTGCAGCCGGATGTAGCCCAGGAGCAGATCCAGCTCCTCGCGCAGCTCCCAGACCCGCCGGCTCAATGCCCAAAACAACGACCGATCCTCCAGCCCGGCCAGACGGGCGCACACGTCTCGCAGCCGGGCGGCCCGTTCTTGAAAAGCCTCGATGGCGCCCTGCTCCCAACTGCTCGGATCGGCGCCGAGCAAGGCCTGGGCCGACTCGAACAGAGCCTGCGCTTCGGGCCCGTCCTCGTGCGGCAGGTAATACGCATCCCCCAACAGCACCAGATCCTCGAATGCGATCGGCTGGCTCACCGTCGCAAATCGCGACAGCCAGCCGCGCATCGCCCGCAGGTAGGCATCGCGCGCATCCCACTCTCCACCGCCCCACGCAAACTCGGCGCATGTGCGCAGCGGCACGTAGTTGAGCGCGAGCTCGGTGTTGGGATTTGTCAGGATCCCGCTCACGGCGCCGCGGATCTCGGGCGCGCGGCCGGCATATGGGCCGCAGAAGAACCGGCGTCCATCATAGTCGTTTGCGTGAAGGTTGTCCCACAGCAACGGCTTGCGCCGGAGCCGGGCGGCGACCTCCCGGAGATGCCCGGCCGATATCTCGCGCGAGATGATCTCCGGGCCCGTCCAGAGCAGTTCGATTTCGCCCGCTAAAGCTTGGCCCACGCGATCCAGGTACCCTGCCCCGCCCACGCCTCCATCCGCCATCCGGCCGCAATACGCCGTCGGGCAGAACAGCCAGCACCCGCCCGGCGCGCGGGCCCGCGTCCACGCCCAGGCCCGGTTTGCCCAATCGCATTGCGCCTCCGCAAAGGACGGGAAGCGCGCCCGGTCCTCCGGACGCATCCGATCCGGAATGTCGTCGAACAGCAGGGCGAAGTCCCGGCAGCCGAGACCGATCATCTGATCGATCCGGGCCAGCAGGCGATCGAACTCGGCCGGTTCGCCGTAGCCGGCGTCCAGACCCGGCGCCAGCGCGTAGAAAAAGCGGATCCCGCGCTGGCGGGCATCCTCGATCAGCCGGCGCAGGGCGCCGGCTTCCTGGGCAGAGTAGAGCTCCCGCCAGATCGCCCGGTGCTTGAGATCGTCCTTGGGCGCGTAAAGATAGGTGTTCATCCCCCACCCTGCCATGTCGGCAAAGAGCGATGCCCGCTCGGCTGGCGACCAGGGCGGTCCGTAGAAGCCTTCGATCACGCCGATCCGAAAGCCGGGCGGCGACGCGGTGAGTGCCTGTTCGTCCGTAATGATGCCCGAGGCTAAACGATTGCGGCGATCGAGGCAACATCGCGTGTTCGGTGTCCCGCGTTCACGCGGTCGGGAGTCGCAAGCCGCCAGAGGCCGGCTGAAGCCGGGACACCGATCCTCGGGAGGACGGACGGCCGCGCGCCATGGAAAAATCCTATACACGACGGCAGAAATGGCGCGGCGTGGGAACACACGGCCTGCTACAGCGCTGTAGGCCCGGTCCCCCGACCGGGCGCTGCATCTGTTCGACAACCTCGTATGATTATGGAAGCCGATCGGAAATTTGTTGCAGCATCATTCGACAACGAAGAAGAGATCGAGCGCGTGGTTATCGCGCATGCCGCGTTCATTTTTGGCCCAGATTCGATCATCCTACCCAAGTCTCTTATTCGCAGTGCTGAGGGTTTCGGTACAATTCCCGACGGATTCGCCATCGATTTTTCTGCAAGACGTTGGTTTATCGTAGAGGCAGAGTTATCGTCACATTCCGTGTGGACTCACATCGCACCACAGGTTTCAAAGCAGATTGTCGCTGCCCAGCAGCACGGCACCCGAAAACGGCTGATCGAGGTCGTGATCGACCGGATTCGGGAGGATGCGGGACTCCGAGAGCAGATTGAGGAGTTGGGTATCCCCGAAATCGATATAAGGAGAGTGCTTACGGAGATTATGGAGTCGAGACCGATCATCGGCATTCCAATTGACCATGTTTCCACCGATTTGCGTGAGTGGGCGCAAACTCTCAAGAATGAGGTCAAGCTCTGGATTGTTCGGAAGCTGGTGGAGTTTCGGGATCCAGCTCAGGTGCTCTATGAAATTCCAGACGAGTATCGTCCAGTATTCGATTCATCTGCCGAGGCAGATGAAGCCCGGCGGTACGCCGATTACGACGTAACAATCTCTGACCTTCTTGAGGTTGGCAAGCTGACACCTGGGCAGCGGTTGTTTATGTCGTATAAGCCGCGAGGCGGTGCACGAGAAACCAGGACCGATTCGAACAAGACGCTGCACTCAACAGCCGCCCGCCGTCGCAGATGCAATCATAACCGGAAGTTCAGTCGCCCAACCTGCTGCGGACACCTTCCACCGGCGGCTGTGGGTGAGCTGATCGTTGGCGAGGCCACTGATGCCTGTTGGCTGGGAAAGGACGCTACGCCAACGACCCATCTCCATTCCGGTTCCCTTCGCGTGCACGTTCAGCCTGGCACTCGAAACCGATGCAGCTTCAGCATCGGGGCCGAAGAAAACATGGCGTGACGAAAGCTGGACTTGTGCGGGCCGTTGGGTGTATGGTCGAACCCGTGCCGGGGCTCAAAGCGGGAATCGGACGATGTCTTGAACAGAACGCAACACCCGCCAACCACCCCTGCCCCTTCGCGAAAGGATAAGCGGCCATGAAACGCCACGCCATCACTCCTTGGATCCTGTCCATCGCCGTCGCCGGTCTCCTGGCCGGGACATGGACATCTCAGGCGGCCGATGTCACCCCATCCAGCCGCCCGAATATCGTCTTCTTCCTCGCCGACGATTACGGCCTCGACGGCGTGGGCTGTTACGGGTCGGACAATTTCAAAACGCCGAACATCGACGCGCTCGCCCGGAGCGGGCTGCGCTTCCAGAATGCCTATTGCACGCCGCTATGCGGACCCACGCGCTGCCTCCTCAACACCGGCCGCTACGGGTTTCGCACCGGCGGGCTCACAAACCCGACAGCCGGCCAGCCGTCGCCCACCCAGGAGCCGGCCATTGCCCGGATGCTGAAGCAGGCGGGATACGCCACCGGCCACTGCGGCAAGTGGCGGCAGGTGGGCGCCTCCCCCGCCGATTGGGGTTTCGAGGAATACATCACCGACCCGACCGCGGGAGGTTGGTACTGGAAAACCAATTACACGAAGAACGGCGCCGAGGTGCGGACCGCCAAGGAAATCTATTATCCGGATGTCTGCCACGAGTTTGCCCTGGACTTCATCCAGCGCCACCGCGACCAGCCGTTCTTCTTCTACTACTCCTCGCACCTGGTCCACGGCCCCATTCTGCGCACGCCGGACACGAAGCGGGGCGTTACCGACACCAACACGTTCTACACTGACAACGTGAACTATCTCGATAAGCAGCTCGGCGACCTCGTGGCGCACATCGACCGGCTGGGGCTGCGCGAGAAGACGCTGATCATCTTTGCGGCTGACAACGGCACCGCCCGCGCCTCGCGGACGCTCCAGGGCCGATCCCTCAGCGGCCAGAAAGGGAGCATGCTGGATTGCGGCGCGCACGTGCCCTTGATCGCGAGCTGGAAAGGAACCGCGCCCGCCGGCAAGGTGCTGAACGACCTGGTGGACTTCAGCGACTTGTTCCCCACATTCGCCGAGCTGGCTGGGGCAAAGATGCCGCAGGGCTGGACCTTCGACGGCCGCAGTTTCGCCCCCCAGCTCCAGGGCCAAACGGGAAGGCCGCGCGAGTGGATCTTCGTCCAGCTGGGCCCCAACTGGTATGTCCGCGACCGGAGCTGGAAGCTCAACAATCAGGGGCAGCTTTTTGACATGACGGACGCCCCGTTCGCCGAGACGCTGGTCGCCGCCGATGCGCCGGACGCCCGAGCCGCCACCGCCCGCAAGCGGCTTCAGGCCGCACTCGATCAGCTCGATCCTGCCTCCGGAAAGACCGCTCCCCAGGATGCCGTCAGGAAGAGAGCCCGGCGGCTGCAAAGGATCCGGTAGCGATCGACACAGCAGCCTGCCCGCCGCGGGAAACCCGGCCGCCAGCGGGCCGGATCCCGGTGGAATCCGCCCCGTGCCCGGCATGGATCAAGCCACGAGGCACGGGTGATGGTGCCCTTAACGTGTCCCGGGCACAGCGGTCCGATCCGCCGTCTGGATGCGGTCGATGCGCACCGCCAGGTCATCGACAAAGGGTGGCAGATCGATCCGCCCCTCCTGCCCCAGCCCCTTGGATCCATAGCTGCGCGTCTCGATCGTCGATCCGTCTGCCGGCTTGAGCATCGTGAGGCGATAGATGCCATCGGGCAGACGCAGCGCCAGGCTCGAGCTCGAAACGGCTTGGCCGGTCTCGCGCGCGCAACAATAGACCAGCGCGCAGTCCCGCTCGGCGGTGGCCAGCGCCGCCTGAACCAGCGCGGGGTTGCTCACGACCGCCGCCGTCTCGTTCGGGTTCATCCGCCAGAACGGCAGCGCCCGGAACGCCTCGGCCATCGGACGGAGAAACTCTTCTCCCGGCGCACGATAATCCGGATCGTCGATGCCTTCGCAGCCATCCCAGCTGTGCCACGTCCAGTGGCACCCGGCCGCATACCAGAGCCATCCCTGCTTGCGCCGATGGACGCCGTCGTCATTCCGATGACGACGCTCGCGGCCGGATTCGTTGCACCAAGCGGGTTTGCCGTGGGCGCGAGTGTTGCGCGCCACGGCCAGGTACCAATCGCGCAGGTCGTGGCGCGCCGTCGATGACGTGCAGGTGTGGTTGATGGCCAGCCCCATCCACGGCTTGCCCGGCCAGACCGCGTCATCGGTGGTCCCGTCGGAGGTGCACACGGGCCGGCGGGCGGGATCCTTGGCCTGGAAGAACCGCCCCGCCGCATCCTGAAATGCCTCGTTGCGCGTGTATTCGTTTGCGATCTCCCACGTCAGGACGTTCGCGAACTTCCCCAGCCGCCGGATCGTCTCCTCCCAGTAGCGCTGCTGAACGGGGATGTCTTTGGCATCGGGATGGAGCGCCATGTACAGAACGATGTCCAGCCCGATCCCCTTCTCTCCCGCCATGCGCACCCGCTCCTCGACGCGCTGCCAGTAGCTCTCGTCGAATGTGCTCCAGTCGGGCCTGGCGCGGGTGCCGCCCCAAGGCCACAGGTCGATGCCCAGATCGTCCCAATACGGCCTGCCTTCGAGGGCGACGCGGATGACGTTCACCCTCTGCGCGCGCGCGCGCTCGAGCCACCCGCCCGGATCGCGGCAGCCGAAGAAGGCCCAGGCCGTCTTGTTGAGGATCAGGAGATGCGCGCCTTGGCCATTGACCAGGTGATGCGGCCAATGGGGATCCGGCCGGTACGGCGAGGTCCACGGCGCGCCGAACGGAACCGGCTGCGCATGGAAGGCATCGGGATCGCTGGCGTCATAGCGGCCGCGAAACCGCTGCAGCAGCTGGTCGCGCGATTGCGGCTCGCCCTTCGCGCCGAGAAAGACCTCCGTCCAGGGCGGGCGCCCGGCCGGATCCACCAGCGCGCCATACGCCGCAGGATTGCGCACGTTGAAGTGGCCCGCACGCTCGTCCCATGCCCCGCCATATTTGCGGCCGATATGCCGCGCGAAAGGCCGGATCTCGAATATCTTCCAGCCGGGCTTGTCTGCGGCCAGCTTGCCGAGCATCCGGCCGCCGCCGTCCACGGCATAGCAGCCCCCCTGAAATATGCTCATCACCACCGGCACGAAATTGTCCGTGGCGCGCGTCGGCACCAGATGGCCCATGTCGTCGGCGATGCTCAGATGCAGGATCACATCCGCGCCCGCCAGGACGTTGCACCGGACGGTTTCCGGATACCACATGTCGGCGCAGATGCTGAAGCCATAGCGCACGCCCCGAAACTCGACCGGCTGGAATGCTTCGCCCTGAGACCACCCCCACCAGGTCTGTTCGCCGAGGTTGGCGTGGACCTTTCGGTACTTGCCGACCAGGGCGCCCTTCTCATCGAGCAGGAACGCGCAGTTGTAAAGCCTGCCCGAATCGGTCTCGACCAGCGATCCGACCAGCGGCGTCCGCGTCTGGCGGGCCAGGGCCTGGTAGCGTTTGTACCACGGCCCATCGCCAGGGACCGCCTCAGCCGCGCTGTTGATCACAGCTTCGCTCGGATACGGCCACCCGGAGATCGCGTATTCGGGGAAAACGACGAGATCGGCCCCCTCCCGGGCTGCAGCGCACGCCTGGGAGGCAAGCGCGGCGAAGTTCGACTCCAGGCCCGGGTTGCCCTCGGCATAGTGCGCCCGGCCTGCCTGCACAGCCGCAATCCGCACGGTGAAATCCGGGTCGCGCGATGCCGCAGCCGAAGCGCACCGGGATTCGGCTGGCATCTCGGCGCCCCCGCCGCTGGCCGGCGCCGCGGCCAGCCTCAAGAGAAGCGCAGCCGCTCCGGCCATGCAAGCTCGTTGAACACACCGATGCAGATGTCTCGGGATCATAATCGCGCGGACCGATTATCGAGAGATGACAACCCGCACTCCGCCATCGTCCCAGCACGTATCCACCGCGATCTGGTAGGTGATGCCGGCCACGGCGTCGAACTCGAGCCGCTCGAAGCCGTTCGCCACCGGCGTCAGCCCGCCAATGGTCGTGCCCGTGAAGACGCCGATCAACCAGCATCCCTTATCACCGGAGGCGGAGATCGAGGTTCTTCCGGACGTCGGCGCCGTCCACGACCACCAGACGGTGTGCCCCGCTCCACCCTGCTGGAGTTCCCCGGGCTGCCGCGTCGCATTGTCCGTGTAGCTGACCACGGGAACGTCCATGCCCGGAATCACCGCGCGGTTTTCGAACGCGTCGTTCGCAGGCGGGGGCATCGCTCCGGTCCGATCCACGACCCGGTAGAACCGGCGTGAAAGAGCCGACGCGTCCCGATCCACAAAACCATAGGGGCCTCCCAGGCTGACGAAGGCCGCGTGATCAGCCCAATCGCGCAGGTTCGACGAGACCTGGACGACGTATCCGCGGCCCCGGGCGACGAGGATCGGGAACTGGATGGGCGGGCCGAGCATCCCGGAGCCGGGCTCGATGGCCGGAATGGATGGCACCATCTGAGCCAGGATCTCCTCCGCATCCTGCCTTCCGATCCCGTAGATCAAGCCCCCGAACGTCGGATCGGGCAGCGTTCCCATCGCAAAGCTGTTCCCGCGGAACTCGGGCAGAAAAGAGCGGAGCGAGCGGGCGCCGCTGAAGTGCGATGCGAAAAAGACGGTGTAATTGGTGTCCATGGTCAGCGGGACTGCGCCGTTCAGGGATCGCTTGAGGTCGATGAGGGCCGTCCGGAACTGCTCCTCCGACTCGGCGCTATCCTCGTCAATATTGAAGAACCGGATGACATCGCCGGGGCGGCTGCGGATGAACTGGGATGCTTCGAGGTAGCGGTCGACGCTGTTCTGGAAGGCCAGCCGGGCTGCCGCCAGATCCTGGGTGGTGGCGAACGTGAGCAGGTTGGGATAGTCGGCGAGCAGGCGCTCGATCGAGAGCTGCTCGCTGGTGTATAAGTCCCGGATGCTGTCAAACTGGGCATCCAGGTTCCACGAGTGAATCGTGTAGAGGACGTACTCGGCCGCGTGAAGCATGGCCCGGAACATGAGAACATCCCCGTAGTCGAGGGTGATGCTGGCCATCCGGGTCTCGTTGCTCGAAAGGCTCAGGGTGAATTGGCCGTCGGTCACCTGGGCGAGGTTGGCTCCGGCGGCAACCAGGGCGGGCAGCACGTTCGTCCGCAGCATGGCGGTGGTTTCCTGGGCGCTCATGCCCTCAGGGGCCAACACCACGCCGTTGGTGTCGGCGGGCAGCCCCGCCGTCCAGCCATACAGGTCCCGCCCGGCCGAGGGCATCCCCAGCCGGCTCAGGAAATTGCCGCCTGCCGGCTCGCTGGGCAGGACCAGCAGCCGGGTGGCGGCATAGAACACATTGGCCGCCGGGTGCTGGGGCGACAGAGCAACCGCGTTGCTGAAGCTGAGGTTGGCAGCCGACAGGTTCGTCCCCGCTAGATAGGTCCGCCCCGCGCTCACGTAGTCGTTGGCGCTCTGCGCGGCCAGGGACGGGATCAGCGCGCACAACGCCATCGCGGGCAGGGCCGCAGCTAACTTGATCATAGTTCAATAATATTTTGTTTATGACTTTGCAATTGAAAATATATTCGTCGTCCAAGGCGGGCGCGTATCCATCACCAGCGTGCCAGTCTGGCTGCCGGCCACCTGCAGGGTGGCGCTCGATGCATGCACCCCGTTCGTCCCGATCTGAAGATGAACACCCCCGTCCAGCTCCCACCTTCCTGCCTGTCGAACGCGAACGCGTCCGGCCTGGAGGCGGTTCGGGGCGGCCGTCCCGATCTGGAAGGCGGCCTGGCGCAGCTCGAGACGCTCGGCGGCTCGAGGGCTGAGCCAGCGATCGAGCAGGGCCAGGCTGTTTGTGACGGACTCGATGTCCCGGATCTCGAAGCTGACCCCCTCGGCGACCTTGACTGGCAGCGCTCCGATCCGGAAGAAGGCTTTCCGCTCGTAGTCCTTGTAGATGGACTCGGCTCGCAGGATCATCGATGGCTCCGGATTCCTCCCCATGTAGATGGGAACGACAGCCCGCCGAATCCTCCCGTTCGCGGAGAACAGGCCGCCGAGCTGGGCATGCCCGCTCGAGACCAGCAGCAGACCGGCCATCCCGAGGATCAACGCTGTGCGAGCTCCGCTCATTCAACGAGTTGCAGCCACTGGACCGCGTCGATGACCACGTGGCCATCGGCGCCGTCGTTGGATATCACGACTGCCGCTGGCCGGTCCACGGAAAATTCGTATGTCCCCAGCGAGACGAACAGGCCATCGATCGGCGGCGCTTGTTGTTGGTTGACCCGGACGGTCTGGACACCGGCGGCATGGTGGATCTCGACTCGTGTCCGGGAGCAGCGGTTCTGGTGGGGTGAATAGGCCAGGCGAACCTCGCAGAGCCCCGCCTTGGGCAGACGAGCCTCGAACCGTGCGCTCGATCGGCCGTCGCGAGCGCCGCCGTCGTGCTGGTACCCCGCCGCGATCCATTGCCCCATGGCGGTGCTGGACGCCCAGCTCCCTGTGAGCGCAGCCTGGCTGTCGTCCACCACAACCCCTCCGAGCTGGGCAAGGTCCAATCCCGCCCTCGCGCTCCTTCGCGCGGTGGCGGCTTCGAGGATCTGGCCGTCTTCGAGCAGCCGCTGCCGCAGCCGCGAATAGGGCAGCTCCTGGACGGGCACGTTGGCGTCCATGGCCAACACGGCGGCGGTGGCGGCCGACTGCCCCAGGATCATGAAGACCGGCTCCATCCGAATCGAGCCGAAGGCGATGTGCGAGCTGGAGACGCAAACGGGCACGAGCAGGTTGACGCACTGGCCCTTGCGGGGCACGAGCGCGCCGTAGGCGATCTCGTAGGGGCCGCCGGTCGGAACGCCGATGTCGCCTTCATTCTGCACATAGCCTTCGGGAGTGATGTAGCGCTGCACGTTGTGCGAATCGATGTTGTAGGAGCCCATGCCCACGGAATCGGGCGTCGGCCGCTTCTTCAGGAGCTCGTTCTCGGTCATGACGAACTGGCCGACCATGCGGCGCGCCTCGCGAACATAGATCTGGTGGGGCCAATGGCCGTGGTCGCCGAACTCGTCCTTCGCCAGCCCCCAGCGCTGCATCTTCGCCTGCACGTCCCGGGGCACGCGCGGGTCGTTGGCGATGAAATAGAGCCAGCCCTTCTGATAGGACTCGTGCTCGCGGATGATCTCGCGGCGGCGGTCGTAGGAAGCTTCGGGGTAGTCGTAGTTGAAACCGATGTTGTCGAAACTCATCGGGCCGTGGTTATTGACGTCGGTCTTGCGGTTCGGGATGGGATCGAACTTGTCGAACGTCTCGCGCCAGCCGGCGTCGAAGATCCGCAGCAGCAAGGCGTATTGGCCCGGATCGTAGCCGTCAGGCTTGGGAAAGGGGACGCGGTTCTCGGCATGGTCGGTCAGGCAGAGGCGGAAGCAGTAGGCCTGCACTCGTTGGTCGCCTTGGCCGTATTGGCCGGGAGGGCCTGCGCTGATCCGAGGCAGCACGCCGCTAGCCGGGTCCGCCGGATCCACATAGGGGCTGATCTTCTGCTTGAGCACGCCGAAGTGATGCCGGTGATGCAGCACGCCGGTCTGCACGCCGTTCCACCGCTCGCCGTAAGCCGTCTGGGCTTCGCGGCCGACGTGGTACTCGATCCCTGCCGCCGCCATCAGATCGCCTTCATAGGTCGCATCAATGAACATCCGGCCGCCGTATGTCCGGCCGCCCAGGGTGGTGATCGAGACGATCCGGCCCCCCTCCTTCCGCACGCCCCGGGCGCGATCGAGCCACTCGTCCCGGCGGACCGGGATCTTGTATTCCCGGATGAGATCCTCGAACACGCCTTCGGCCGCATGCGGCTCGAAGATCCACATCGTGCGCTGGCTGCCGTCGATGGCGGGTGTCCCCTGCCCTTTGTTGCCGTATTCCTCGCGCCTTTGCCACCGCCAGGACTCGGCCTTGACGTAATGCCGGTAGATCCGCTGGTAAAACTCGCGCGAAAGACCGCCGATGACGGATTTATCGCCCGTGTCGGTGAAACCCAGCCCGCCGCTCGAGAGCCCGCCCAGATGCTGGTCCGGACAGACAATCACGACGGACTTGCCCATGCGTTTGGCCTGGACCGCCGCGATGACGCCGGCCGAGGTGCCTCCATAGACCACCAGGTCGTAATCGGCAGCACGGACGCCTGCGGTTGCGATCGCCAGCATGGCCGCGAGGAGCCGGCCGAACGATTTCGGATTCATTCGAGCCGTTGTATACGATGGATCGAAAGTCCGCAATGCCGCGCCAAGGGATCCCATTCCGGCCCTCTTGCCCTCCGCCCCGGACCTCGCGGAGCGTCTGGACTGCGCCCGGTTCACCAACGCTCTGGATGAACGCCAAGGAGAACCAGCCCTCGAGGAATCCGAATGCCAGAGCCACCCGTCACTTGAACGCTTGTGGCGTCTGGATGAGATGGGCTAGCCCGCACACATGGATCTTGTCATCGAGCGGATAGCTGGCGTTGCCGGGGCAGACGAGGGTGAGTGAATCCAATTTCAGATGCTCCAGGGCGGCACGCTGGGAAGAAGTCACCCGGGGCGTGTCCGTATATTTCACCTCGAAACCGAGCCGCTTGCCGTTTCGAAAGAGGAGCAGGTCCAACTCGGCCTGGTTATGCACCCCCCAATAGTAGACCTCCTCTTCAGACACACCGCTGGCGCGGATCACCTGTTCGAGGGCAAAGCCTTCCCACGAGGCTCCCAGCTTGGGGTGCGTGACCATTTGTTCCATGCCAGGAATTCCCAGCAAGCGGTGTAGGATGCCGGAGTCGCGAAAGTAGATCTTCGGCGTTTTGATCTGGCGCTTCTTGATGTTCTCGAGCCACGGCGTCAGGCGCCGCACCATGAACGTGCCGGTCAGAACGTCGAGGTAGCGGCTCACGGTGGTGTCCGCCACGCCCAGGCTCGTGCCGAGCTCGGAGGCGTTGAACTGCTGGCCGTGATAGTGCGCAAGCATCATCCAGAATCGGCGCAGGGTAGCCGCAGGGATCTGGATGCCAAGGGCGGGGATGTCGCGTTCGAGGAAGGTCTTGATATAGCCTTCGCGCCACAGCCAGCTCGCTTCGTCCGAGGCCGCCAGGAAAGAGAGCGGGAATCCGCCCCGCAGCCAGAGCGTGTCGGCAGTGTCCAAACCGGTTTCGACAAGTGAAAACGGCGTCACTTCAACAAAGCCAATTCGTCCAGCCAGCGTTTCCGATCCCTGCCGGATCAGGTCGCGGGAAGCGCTGCCCAGGATCAGGATCTTGGCGGTATTCTGCGCGCGATCCGTAAGCACGCGCAGGATGGGGAACAGGTCCGGTCGATGCTGGATTTCGTCGATGACGACCAGACCGTTGAGTTTTTCCAGTGCGAGTTTCGGGGTGGTGAGGCGTTCGAGGTGCGCCGGATCTTCGAGGTCGAAGTAGTTCATCGCCTCGTTGAACGGCACCACGCCCGAAGAGGCAAACTGACGCGCCAACGTGGTCTTGCCCGACTGGCGGGGACCGAGCAAAGCCACGACCCTGAACACCTGAAGCAAGTCGGAAACATGCTGTGCAAGCTGTTTTCTTTCCATGACTTAAGATACACCATGAAAAATCAGCGGATGCAACAGGATTTTCACTTTTATCATCAATGGTGTCATTGTGACTCCGTGAATGGGGGCAGGCCGAAGTGGCATTGGCTCGATTTCACGACCACGGCCCCTCACCGCACCATCAGAACGCCAGCTTGGTTTGGACGCCTTTGCTGGGGGTCTGGCGGCGCTGCTGGTCGAATCGCTGGAAGTTGAGCTGCTGGATCTGGCTGTTCTCGAGGTTCAAATTGCCTTGGTAGTCCACCTCTGCGCCGGGAGCCGCCGGCTTCCCCGCCGGTGCGGCGGGTGCATTGGCCGGCGCACCGAGCCAGGCGTCCCCCCGGTAAAAAGCGTATCGGGACTCGCTCTCGCGGGCGATCACGGTCACCCGGCCGCGGATGCTGTCCGCGATGAACAGGCCGCGCAGATCGGTTTCGCCCGCGCGGAACTCGGTGTCGGCGCTGCCGATGGCCTTGACGTGGACCTCGGGGCGGTAGCCGCCCCGGATGGTGTCGAGCACGTTGGCGCGCACCCGCCCGCTGGCGCTCTCCTCCTGCACCTCGATCTTCAGCGGGGTGATCAGGACCATGCCGCTGGTGAAGAGATCGTCGCCGCGGCAGATGACGAGATAGGCGGCTTCGTCCTTGAGCGGCAGGGCGATCTTGCGCTCCTTGTCGACGTAATCCTTGCCGTCGCCGAGGGCGGTGGTCTGCTCGATCTCGGGCCGGATGCCGGCCAGCTGGACGCGGGTGATGGCGCTGAGGTTCTTCTGCTGGAGATAGAGCTTCATCAGGTCCACCCGATAGACCTGGAGGGAGGCTTCCTGGATGTTGCGGTATTTCAGGGTGATCTCGACCGGCTGGCCGGGCTTGACCACGCTGACCTCGTCGAGGGCGATGCTCTTCTTCTCGAAATAGGCAATGGCCTCGGCGGCATCGGGATAGAGCTGGCGAACCTTGCCGTACCAATCGATCGCATCCCTGGGTTTGCCCTGGGCATGGTGGATCTGGCCGAGGATGTAGCGGGCGAAATCGCGGTCCTTGCTGTCGCCCTCAGCGACGATCCGGGCGGCGGCGAGCGCGTCGGCATACCGGTTCTGCCAGAACCAGCCCAGGGCGGTCATGTACTGGAACCCGGGCGCCAGCGCGCTGTCCGAATATTTCCCGGCGAACTCCTCGCCCAGCGCCACCACCAGGGGATAGTTCTTCAGCGTCAGGATGCAGTTGGCCAGGCTGAACGCCGCATCGTCGGCCAGCGGGTCCTTCGGATACATGGCCAGGAACGAGAGGAGCATCCGGGCCGTGCGTTCGAGCATGGCGATCTTCTCGGGCTGGACCTGGTCTTCCTTGGGCAGCTCGTGGGCCTTGGGGGCTTTCTGATACAGGGCCTGCGAGAGGGCAAACCAGCTCGAAACCACCTCGGCCGTGTCCGGATACTCGAGCCAGATCCGCTCCTGGAATTCGATCGAGCCCAGAAACCGGCCTTCGTCTTCGAGCACGGCGCTGATCGCCGAGTCGTTGTTGAAGCTCGAGGCGATGGCGGCCCGATAGACGAGCCACGAGCGCTCGAACTCGCCAATATCCCCGTAGGCCCTGCCGACCACCAGGATCTTGTCGAACGGGATCTCGAGCTGCGGATAGCGCTCGCGCAGCACCTCGAACAGGTCCACGATCTTGCGGGCATCGTAGAATTTCGGGCTGGTGTGGATCCAGAGCAGCATGCGGGCCAGCTCGCTCTCATTGTATTTCGGGTTGCTCTTGTGGACAACGGCCAGATGCTCCAGCGCGGTGCCCAGATCCCCGTCGTCGAAATGGCACTTGCCCAGCGCATAGCGCTCGGCGTCGTTCATCTCGTAGGGATCGGCCGATTTCTCGCCGGCGGCCAGGACGGTCAGCTCCATCGTCGGACCGATGCTCAGGAAGGCCGGATCTCCCAGCTCGCGAATGACCGGAGGCAGTATCCGGTATCTGCCGGGCACGGTTCCGGCCAGCTCGAACCGCACCGACCGCAGCCAGCGGTCGAAGAACAAGGTGATCGTCGAGTCTGTGATCTCCTTGCCGGTCATCCAATTCGGATCGGTGGCGAGGGTGCTCTCGTTCAGGCGCGCGCCGGGCGGGAGGGCGATCTCGAGGGCGTAGCGGTGGCCGTCGCCGCGATAGCCGCGCTGGGTGCCGACCTCGACCTGGAGCCGCTGGCCGTTCTCGAGGTTCTTGACGGGAGAGCTGCTGCGCGCGCCGATGGGCTTGCCCCGATACTCGAGATCGGCATGCAGATGCCGGACGTGTTCCATGGTTGGAATCACAGGCCCCGGCGTGGGCTTGATGTCGGCCGAGAACCCGAACAAGGTGGCGGCATAGGTGTACCGGCCGCGGCCGCGCATCTTGAGCTCGACCAGGTTCCTGTCGGCCTTGACCAGATCGGCCGGCACGGGCAGCAGATGCTGGCCCAGAGTGGCGACTGCCTTGACGGTTCCAATTTCCCTGCCGTTGACGACCACGGCAATCTCGAGATCGACGGCTTGGGGGAGGCCGCCGGCAAAATACGCCGCCAGCGCAGCCACGGCCGGCCCATGCGCTCGAGAGGAATGAATGCCGAAGCATCCCTGGGCCCGCAAGAGTGAGTCCGCCGCAGCCGCGGCGGTCTTCGAAGCGGGCATCGTCTCGGCCAAAGCCAGCAAGACCATCGCCGTCGTCTCGTCTGGATCGTTGAGCCAGACCGTTTTGCACCCGCTCTCCCAAACGGCGGGCTGGCCGCCCTCCACCTTGACCCTGGATCCGAGCAGGCTGGCCAGCTCGGTGGCGATCTCGCGGCGGTCGAGGTTAAAGAATGCGCGAGCCAGGTGGGCGAGAGCGGAATTGCCCAGCGCGTTCCGATCCCGATAGAGGCGGTTGCAGTTGGCGAAATCGGCGCGCTTGTCCGTCGAGAGGGCATGAAGGATGACGGCCTTGCTGTCGCTGTCGTTGGCATCGCAGGCCTCGAACTGCTTGAGCAGGGCAGCGGCGGCCTTGTCGAGGGCATCCTTGTGGACGGCGATGCCGCTGTTGCGCGCCTCGATCAGGGCCCAGAAGACGCGGGCAGTCGTGAGGTGGCCCAGAGACTCGCAAGTCCAATCGCCGTTGGTGCTCTGGCTGGCCACCAGCGATGCCGCCAGCGTGCGCGCGCGGCTCGCGAGCTGCCGCAGGTAGGTTTCGTCCACCTGGCCCCGCTGGGCATAGCCCAGAGCCGTGGCGGCAGCCAGCAGGCCGTTCGCTGGCGTGTCCCCCCCCAGGGGCGGGCGCAGGCGCGCTATGGCCTCGCCTGGGCCTGCCCAGCCGCGGCGCAGCGCCATGTCCAGGATCGAGGTGCGCATGTCCGGCCCGACCGCCACGCTCATCCATACCGACGAATACGGCCGTTGATCGGGCAGCCCGACCACGGCGGCGGTGTCCGCCTCGGCAACGCCTCCCGCATGCGCAGCGTAAGGAAGCCCCCACGGCTTCACGGGCAACAGGACGGCAAGCGCGTCGCTATGCGGGCCTGCCGTTCCCGTCAGCTCGACGCTCACTTCCAGCAGCGCCGGCGCCGTGACGGCGTCAAAGGCGGTCTCGACGCCGGACCTGGGCTTGACCTCGATCGTCTTCTCGCGCTCGGCGATGACCCGGGTCTTGTCGCCGGCATCGAGCACGCGCAGCTTCAGAGCCACGGGACCCGAGTAATCGGTCAGGTTGTGGACGCGTCCGACAGGGCGCATCTCGTCGCCTTCGCGCAGGAACGAAGGCGTCTTCAATTCGACGAAGAAATCCTTCCGGGTCAGGGTCTGAGCGACAGCCTCGCCGACGAGCGTCTCGACTGTGCAGCCGCGCGCGGTCAAGCGCCAGGCGGTCGTCGATTCCGGCATCGGCACGGTGGCGACCGCCTTGCCATCGGATCCGGTGATGACCGACGGCAGCCAGCGCCCTTCGCCCCGGACTTCGCGCCGCGGGGGGGCTTCCACCGCGGCTTTCCTCCCGGCGACAAGCGCTTTGTCTACCCCGAAGTACCCGGCAGTCCTGGCCAGCCCAGCGACCTCAACTGGCATCGTCGCTGCCAGGCTGCTGACGCTGCGGGCGCGTTCGCCGCCAGGAAGGCCGCGGAAGCGGCCCGCGCCATCGCTGCGGTCCCCCGTCATGCCTCCCACAGGCGCAGGAGCGGAGGACGGCGCCAATCCGTTATAGAACATTTGTGTGCGCAGCTCCTCGATCTGCCGCACCTCGGCGGCGCCGCGCACAACACGCGCTTCCTCAGCCACCAACTCCTTGGCAACCGGGCGGGTCCTGCCCGGGTAGCGGAATCCGCAGGTGGCGCCGACCTTGAACTCGGCATGGCGGCGGGCGTCCTTCTGGAAGAAATCGAGGATCGGCGTCAGGGGATCGGGGCAGACGGCAAACAGAGCTTCATTGACCAGGGCAAGGCTCAGCTCGGCCTGGACAGGTTGGCCCGCCTGATCGACCGCCGCAATCTCGATCCTGCCCTTCTCGCCCGGGAGAAACGCCTCCTGGAGAGGCCGGACGGTGACTTTGAGCTCCCGTTCGACGGTGAAATCCTTCGCTGCCGTCCGCAGGTCGCGCCCGTCGATCGCCGCCACGGCAAGCCGGAAGTTCGGGAACAGGTCGTGCCCCACCTGGACATCGATCGGACTGAAATTCTTTTTCAGCTCGACGATCCGATAGCGGAGGATGGTCTCGCCCTCGAACGTCACCAGCGCAAGCCCCTTCTCGATCCTCGAGTGGAGGCGCACGACGGCGTCTTCGCCGACCTTCAGGGTGGCGGTCTCGGCGAACAGGCGGAGCTTGGTGGCATCGGCAGCGTCCGACACCTCGACCTGGCACTGGTGGGTGACGGCTTGTCCGAACCGGTCGACGCCGGTGGCGCGGAGCCGGTATTGGCCGCCTTTGTCCAGCCGGAGAGCGAGCGTGGCCTGGCCGGTCGCCGGATCCGTGCGGATCTCGGACTCGGATTCCTTGACCTCGGCCGGGTGCACATCGCCGCTCTCCTCCCACGGCAGCAGCGCCATGACCGGGCTGGTCTTGGGCTTCTCGATCCGCAGGACCGCAATCTTCAGCGCCTCGCCGACCGGCTTGCCGTCCGCACCCCGGGTCGTCAGAGAGAGGTCGAACGGCTCCCCGGCAATCACCACCGGCTGGCTCGGCCTGGCCACAATGCTGAACCCAAGCCGCGCCAGGGTGACAACCTCGGTCGCGCTCACGTTCTCGCCATCGAGCGAGACGGTGAACCTGAGGGCCGTTCCGGGGCGCATGCCCGTGGTGTCGAACGACAGCCTGGCCTTTCCCTCGGCATCGGTCGTGACGGTTTGGCTGCGGCCGTCCGGGAGCTCGCAGCGCAAGAGGCGGCCCGCCAGCGGCTCCCCCCAGTAAAACGCGGATTCGAGGGTGGCCTCGATGGTCTCGCCGCGGAACCAGACGCGCCGGGGGAACTCGATCGACAGCTTGATTTTCTCGAGCTGGAACGAGCGGACCTCAAAAGCGCCCTGGAAATGGAGCGGCTCGAGGCCCTTCCGATCCTGGTACGCCGCGATGACATATTCGCCGTTGGCGGCCGCGGCGGGCAGGACGAGCGTCGAGTCGAACGTGCCGAAGCGGCTGACCTTCACGGTCTGCTCCGACAGCAGGCGGCCCTGGGGATCGGTGATGCTGATCTTGAACTCGCTGTTTTCCGGCACGGCATACGAGGCGTTCCGGACCTCGCGAAGGATGCCGCGCATCGAGACGGTCTCGCCCGGCAGATACACGGGCCGGTCGGTGTAGAGATAACCCTTGGCGGTCAGACCCGACGACAACTGCAGGCCCGCCAGGTCGAGGTTGTAGGAGGCGGCATGGCCATTTCCGAGAACGAAGACGCGCACGTTGGCCAGGTCCTTGAGCGACTCGATCGAGGCCTTGAAAACGCCGTCGTCCCCCGTCTTGCCGGTGGCCGCCACCGCCTTGCCGTCGCTGACGAGGATATCGACTCCGGCGGCGGGCTTCGCGGAGAGCATGTTCTGCACAAAGGCGAGCACCTCGCGGCGGCTCGACTTCACAATCACTTCGAGATCCGACCGCAAGACCAGGACCGTCGATTCCCATTCGTCGTCCCCCGCTGTCACAACATACGCGCCCGGCTCCCGGCCGGGGAATGGGATCTCGATCTCCTGCTCGAACGGCTTGTACTTGGCGTAGCCGTCCGGCTTGAACTCCCATGTCTTGTCCGGCTGGATCAGCGAAACGTCCAGCCCCTCGACCCCGCCGATCCCGTGCATCTTGCGGAAGTAAGCCTGGAGATCGATCCTGTGCAGACGGAAGGTGACCTTCTCGATGTTCCGAAGCTTGAGCCCGACCATCGCCTTCTCGCGGGTGCGGAATGTCCGGTCGGCGGACAGCTCGAGCGACTTCTGCGTCAGCCGAGCGATCGAGCCGTTGGCTTCGGCATATCCGAATTCGGCGGCTAGCTTGCGGTAGATCTGGAGGGCCTTCTCGAACTCGCCGAACTTCTCCTCGTGGATGCCGGCGCTCTTCATCAGGGCGGCGCGCGCCTCGGCGCTCTGGGGATGCTTGCTGGCCAGCTTGGCCCATTCGTCGATGGCCTTGCGGTACGCAGTCGCAATCGCGGCCCGGTCGCCTTTGGCTTCCTCGAGCGCGCGCGCCTTGGCTTCGTGGACCGCCCCCGACAGATAGAGGATCCGCGACGAACGCCCATCGAGCGGATGGGCCCGCAGGAACTCATCAAACCGCCGCAGGGCAAGAGGCTCGTTCTCGTCCCTCAGGGCGTCCATGCCCATCTGGAACTCGGCATCGATGATCGCGTTCTGGCTGTCGGACCACTGCGGGCCGTTGGGATAATCGTTCACGTAGCGGCGCCAGGTGGCGATGGCCTCCTCGCGCTTCTTTTGCTGGCCCAGAATCGATCCGATCCGGTACAGGGCGTGCATCTTCAGGTTTGAATAATAGGCGGCCGGCGTCGCGCCGATCTCCTCCTCGATTCTCTCGGCGGCCTCGCCCTCCGGCGCCCGAAAGCCCTGGCCGTCGATAAACTGGCGATAGGCCTTGATCGCATCCTCGGCCCGGCCCGCGCTCTGATACGCCTCGGCGATCATCCAAGCCGCGCGCACCGCGCGGCTGCCCCCGCGAAACTCGGCCAGAAAATCGCGGCAGCTCTTGACGGCTGCCTCCAAGTCGCCCTCGCGCAATGCGAACAGCATCGGTTCCGCACCCGGCGGCCCGCCGCCGCCCACCCCCACCGCTGGACCGGCGGTCTGCGCCGCCTGCGAAGGCGTATTGCGCAGCGTAGCCGAGCCGGGCGCCTGGGCAAAAAAGGAGTGCACCATGAGCCATCGGATCTCGGCGGGCAACTTCTCGCCTTCGTCAGTGGCAAGCTCCGCTTCCAGCGAGCCTCCCTTCTCGGCCGGAGCTTGGATCCTCTTGATCACGTCCTCCAGCTCCATCCGGCCCGCAGCAAGGTTGCCGGACTGGATGTGGGCCTCGGCCAAACGATACCGCGCCAGGGCCACGCGCTTCCCCGCAGGCGGCGGATTCTGCATCGGCAGGCGCGCCGAACTTGATCCCGCCGGCCCGGTCCAGGCCGGGTCGAACTCCGTCAGATACGCCTGAAAATCCTGAACCGCCTGGCCGAAGTTCTTGGCCTGCAGGATGGCAGACGCTTTTTTGAAGAAAAGGTCGTCGCGCACATCGCGGGCGATCTCCATGCCCAGGGCTTTGGTGTAGAGGTTGTACGCCTTGGCGTAATCGGGCTGCGGCGCATCCGGCACATTGGGATCCGGCTTGGCGGCCAGCTTGTCGGCGAACGCCGCGATGACCCCCACCAGCTCCTGCTTGCGCTCGGAAGCCAGCAGCCGGGCCGCCTCGCTCTGGTAGAGCGCAGCGGCCTCCTGGAACATCTTCTGCTCGACCAGTGACTGCGCCTTCAGAAACGAGGCCTTGTGGCGCCAGACCGACCGCGGATACGCGGCTACGACCTGATCGGCCGCAGCCGCCGCCTCGGGATATCTCTTCCCGTGGAACAGCGCCAGCGCCTTGAGATACTGGGCCTCGTCAGCCTGCGGATCCTTCGCGGCGACAATCTCCTCGGCCGCCGACACCGCCTGATCGTAGCGCTCGGCTCGCATCTGAGCCCGCAATGGATCCAGAGGCGGCCGCTCGGCCGCCCCGGCAAAGGCGGCCATCCAGAGCAGACAAGCCAGGACGGCCGCGGACTTTTGGATGATCATCTCGGAAGCATGAGGATGGGCGTTCATAATGGCACCAGACCACTTCTGATATTATGACACGGACGGGGGCGTTTTATTAGAACGCATTCTCAGAATGAACCCCGCGCTCCGGCCGGAGTTGCAGCGCTAACCCGCCAGGTTCAGGGAAATCTGGGCGCGCGGGCCCGCCCGGTTCGCCACTCGAGCCTCGCCCCGAAACCGGTTGCCAAAGACCAGCGCAGCCTCGACATCCGCCTCGATCGCGATCTGGGCGCGGCTGCGCTCCGCGAAGTCGCACGCCGTCACGGTGAGCCCGCCCCGCTTGGCATGGATGCACGCCGCCTCGGCGTTCTTCTGCCCCCACCCCGTAAAGTGGCATCCGTTAAAGATCGTGTGCCCGCGCCCCTCGAGAATCGCGTGGCTGTCGGTCGTGGGGATCCCCCAGAAACCGCACCCGGTGAACTTCACCGGGCCGGCATTGGTCTCCCGGACCTCGACCCCCGCCATGAACTGGCCATTGACAAACGAGATGCCCGCGTGCTCCTGCACGCCCTCCACACGCACCGCCGTCGGCCCGATGTCCGAACCGCATTGGGTCAGGACGGCATTGGGCGCCCCCGCCTTCGTCTGCACGAGCTGAAACCCGACGCGGAACCCGATGCAGAAGCAGTTGAACATGTACTCCCAATCCGTTCGGCCGAGGATGAAGGCGATGCCCTGCTCGCGCGTGAACTGGCCGAGATCGCCCTCCCACCCGCCCCAGAAGGGCCAGAAATGCACGTCCTGGATCCGCCCCACGTCGTAGCACTGATCGACGAAGATGCCCCGGTAGAGCGGTTGGGCGTACAGCCCCCGGATCCAATGGCGCCCCGCCGCGTGCGTGCCGAAGTCCACCGCCTGATACGGGTTCACCAGCAGCACGTCCACCAGCGAGCAGTTGTCCCCAATCCCCCGAACCGTCCACGGATAGGGCGTCGGCGGGTTCGCCTGCTTCTGTTCCGGGTAGAAGACGGTGAGCCCATGGAGCGTCGAGTTTTGATGCAGCGTGATGAACGGCGCGCCATCGGCCTGGCCGGCGCCGGTCACCGCCAGCAGGGTGCTCCCCCGGTTCTGGGTGCGCGCCGTGGGCGCGCGGAACACGCCTTCGAGCGTCACGTTCGGCGGGACATCGAGCACCCCCTCGATCAGGTAGCTGCCCCGGGGCACGGCCACCAGGTCGCCACCCCCGGCCGCCGCCTCCTTCATCGCCGCAGCGAAGGCGGCCGTGTCGTCGCTCTTTCCATTCCCGGTCGCGCCGAAGTCGCGCACGTTGAGGCTGGAGGATGAGCGGCGCTGGAGGCCAGGCTCGCCGGCCCGAACCGCGGGCGGCAGCGCCCCGCCGAGCGATCCGGCGGCAGCGGCTACGGCGGCGCCTCGCAGCAGGCGCCGGCGAGAGATTGATTCCATGTTCATGCTTGGGGTCTGTCCAAAAGGTTATTCTCTCCCGGGCGCGCGTGGATCGGAGACGATCATCGCCGCCCATCGGGCCCGCGCGGCCTCGTAGGCCGCCGGATCCGGATTCCACTGGAAAAAGCTCTTCGCCAGGGAGCGGGCCATGGACTGTGCCTCGGCCGCTCTCCCGAGCCGCTGAAGTATGGCCAGATACTCGTAATCTTCGATTCCATCCCGGAGCGCCTTCAGCCGGATCGTCGGCACGACGCCGTCGTAGCCCACATCGCGGGCCGGATACACAAGCGAGCCTTCTCCCTGGAAGACAATCCCTTTGCCGCCCTGCTGCGGGCGGCCGCTGCCGGTGTAGAACGGCGCGACGGTCCACGGATCTTCCGTTCGCCGCCAGTAGGACATCCCGCCCCAGTAGAGCAGGCCTTTCATGCCGTCGCACCACGCCATCCATGCCGGCACGCGGTAGTGGAGCAGCGGGAAGTCGATGTGCCACCAGGGAGTCGGTGGCCCCTGGCACAGGGCCGTGTAGGTCCAGACCGACTCTCCCTGCGCCTGTCGCAGCGCCGCGCTCTCCGGGCGGTGCAGCGAGAAGAGCGGGCACCAGATATCGACCGCGCCGTAGAGATCGCCCCAGTCGCTGTTGGCGCCGCCCTTGCCAGGCTCGGTCCAGGGCTGCTCCACCACCAGCACCTTCACGACGGATCCCGCCTCCCGAACCGCCCGGCCCCACTTCTGCACGTAGCGGTAATCCTCGATCGTGTTCGGCTCGTCTCGGAGATAGGTGTAGAAAAGGACGTGCGAGCGGTCGAGCTCGCCGGCCGCGCGATCGAAGGCCCCAAGCCACGACCGCAGCTTGCCCCGCTCGCCTTCCGGATCTTTCACGGCGCTCGAAGGATGCGGCGTTTGCACGGCATTGACGTGGTAGCGGTCGATGAACTCCCGCAAAGCTCGCACCTGATCGCCGGGGATCTCGAACGAGCCATCCGGCTGCAGCTTCGGCGTCAGGACCTCGCGGGGCGGCGTGGCGTTGAACCGATGATCGCTCAGCAGCCGGGCGCACTGGGCATCGACCGCATCCCAGTCGGAGGGCTCGGGCCTGCCGCCCGACGGCGCCTGCTGCCGGTAATAATCCCGCAGGCGCGGGGAGCCGAACTCCGTCACCAGCGTCGGCGTCTTCGGCAATGCGAAGCCCCAGACCGTCAGCGACACCGGCACCTCGCGCGAGAGCCCCTCGCCGGCCGCCAGGCGCCAGACGCCCCGATAGTCGCCCGCCGCCGCATCGGATGGCACATGGATGTCCACCCAGAAACCGTGAGTCTCGCCCGCCGGCAGATCGAAAGGCACTGCCGCAAACCGTCCCGCCTCGAGCTTCTTTCCCGTCACAGGATGCTCGAACGGGATCAGCGGATCCGGGTACCAGTCCGGCTGGAAGCTGTCATTCCGGTGGGTCCCGATCTCGAGATAAAGCTGGTGCTGGCGATATAGCCGTGCGCCGGATCGGCTCAAAACAGCCCCCGATGGGCCGCGCAGGTCTCCCGCCTCCAAACCGATGCCTCTCACGGGCGCATCGCTTCGAATCAACACCTGGAAGCTGATCCACTCGTTCCGCGCGGCCCCGAGCCGGACGCTGCTCTCCTTGCCGGGCAGATCGCTTCGCAGCACATGCCGCGTCTCCGCCACTGTCCAGACATCCAGTCCCGCTGCCATGCCGGCAGCCCCAGCAATGAGCAACACGGCGGCAATAAGGGGTGAACGACGGGATTTCATCGGGCGAGCATTCTATGGGCCGCAATGCCGCAAAGCAAGCCCGCTCCTTGGCCGCACGGCGCGCGGGGCGATCGTCCGCAGTTTGTCTTCTCCCTCGCCTCCATGGCCAATGGAGGAGAGGATCGGGGAGGTCAATCGGTTTGGATCCCCTCTCCCTCTGCCCTCCCCCCGCTCGTGCCTCGCGGGGGGAGGGAAACCAGAGCAGGCTTGCGAGAGACGATGTGGCGGCGTGCTGGATGTCCAGGCAGCATGCTCGGCAATCGCCTCCCAGGCAGCGCGCTGGAGTGACTTGCATCCCGGTAACCGATCGATTTCTCCCTCCCCTCCGCGGCAGTGGAGGGGAGGGCGGGGGGAGAGGAGGGCGTTGGAACGAGCCCCTCCCTCTGCCCTCGCTCGTGCCGCTTTCCTCCTATGCCTTCGCACCGAACTTTTGTGCGAGCAGCTCTCGAATCTTCTTGGGATTGGCCTTGCCGCCGGAAGCCTGCATCACCTGGCCGATCAGAAAGCCCATGGCCTTGCCCTGGCCGGCCCGGACATCGGCCACCGCGGCCGGATGCGCCTCGCACACCTGGCTGATCAGCGAGTCCAGGGCGCCGGGATCGGAAACCTGCTGGAATCCGCGGGCGCCGACGATCACCTCGGGGGATTCGGCGGAATCGAACATGTGCGCCAGCACCTCGCGCGCCGCGTTGGCGTTGATCTCGTCCCGCGAGAGCATTCGGAGAAGGACGGCGAATCGGGCGGGGGCGATCGGGGATCCGCCCAGCTCCAGCTGCCGCTCTCTCAACGCCGGCATCAGCTGCGTCGTGACCCAGTGCATCGCCGTCCGCGGCGCGATCCCCTCCCGAACCACGGACTCGAAGTAGCCGGCAACCTCCGGATCCGCATTGAGAAACGCCGCCTCCTCGGCCGTCAGCCCGTGCTCCCGGACAAACCGGTCGGCTCGGACGGACGGCATCTCCGGCAAACGCGCCCGCATCGCCTCGATCCACTCCCGGGACAGCTCGATCACCGGCACGGCCGGATCGGGCACGCAGGGTCCCTCGAACTTCGCGCGCATCGGGACGGTGGCTTTCTGGTCCGGATCCCACAGCCGCGTGTGCAGCACGACCGCCTCGCCCGCCTGCACCGCCGCGCACTGGCGCCGGATCTCGTAGGCGATGGCGTCCCCGACGTGGCGGATGGAATTCATGTTCTTGACTTCCACCTTGGTGTTCATCTGGCTCGTGCCCTGCGGGCGCACGGAGATGTTGGCATCCACGCGCATGGTGCCGTTCTCCATGCTGCACTCGGAGGATCCCACGTATCGGACCTGGGTTCGGAGCGCCTTGAGGAACTCCATGGCCTCTTCAGGAGCGCGAAAATCGGGCTCGGTCACAATCTCGACCAGGGGCGATCCAGCGCGGTTGAAGTCGATCAGGCTGATGGGCGTGCGGCCTTCCATCTCATGCATCAGCTTGGCGACGTCCTCCTCCATATGGATGTGATGGATGCGCAGCTTTTTCCGCTGGCCGCTCCCATCGGTGATTTCGATGCCGCCGCCGCGCGACAGAGGCAGGTGGGCCTGGGACAGTTGGTAGCCCTTGGGCAGATCCGGATAGTAATACACCTTCTGGTCAAAGACGCTTCGGGGCTGGATCTCGGCCCCCAGCCCCAGGCAGAGGAGCACAGCCTTCTCGAGCGCCTCCTGGCTGAACCGAGGCATGGCGCCCGGAAACCAAAGGCAGATGGGGCATGTGTTGGCGTTGGGCTCATCCCCGGGTCGGTTGGGACAATCGCAGAACATCTTCGTCGTGCCGTTGAGCTCGACGTGGATCTCGAGGCCGATGACTGCTTCAAACTCCATGCTTATTGCCCTCCTCCCTTCCGCCCCTTCAGCACATGCTCGCCCAGCGCAATCAACCGCGGATCGCTCCGCCTCGGCCCCGCCAGCTGGAATCCGGCCCCGGGCGCCCCGGGCCTGGCCGGCAGGAACAGGGCGGGCTGGCCTGTCACGTTGGCAAACAGGGTCGGCGCAAATTGCGCATATGTCTCCGCCAGCGTCGCAGGCGCCTCCGGCGCCGCGCCGTCCACCGCCGGAAGGAGCAGGAAATCGGCCTCGGCAGCAAGCCGCTCCATCCCGGCAACCAGGCGCGCCCGGATCCGGCACGCATCCTCGAACGCCCCGTAACGGTCAAACTGGAAAAAAGCGCCCTGGATCAGATAGCTCTTCAGCAGCGCGCCAAAGGCGGCGCCGCGCGTGCGGATATACATGCCGTTCCAATTCTTGCCGCCCGGCGCCCGCGCTCCATACCGGACCGAATCGTACCGCCCAGCGCAGGAGGACGCCTCGACGGAGCCGGCTATTCGATGGACGACCGGGAAGAGGCCGTGCTCGGGCAAGGACACTTCGACCATGGAAAAGCCCGCTCGAGCCAGCTCGTCGACCGACGCCTGCAACGAGGCCTGCGCACCCGCAGACAGCGCCTCTCGCGCTTCCCTCAGGACGCCGATCCGGATTCGGCTCGGATCGATTGCTTGCGAGGAGAAGTCCGGCGCTTTCTCGTCCGGCAGCGAGAAATCTCCCTCGTCCGGGCCCGCAACGACCTTCAGGATCTCCCGGATCTGCGCAAGGCTTCGAGAGAGCAATCCGCAGCATTCCATCGATGGGATCAGATCCACGAGGCCGCAGCGCGACACAAGGCCGTAGCTGGGCTTGAATCCGCAGACGCCGGCCCGGGAGGCCGCCGCGCGGCTCTCGCCCATCAGGTCCAGGACCAGCTCGACATCGGCGGCGCGCTCGAGAAGCGCGCCACCCGCCTGGCTGCCCCGAAGACCGAATCCGAATTCGCTCATTCGGGTCGACCCCCACAGGACGGCCCCCGCCCGGCGCAGCCGCCGCACGATGGTCGCGTCCTCGAGAGCGGTGAACTGCGCCAGCGCCTTCGATCCAGCCTCGGCCGGCCAGCCTGCCACCGAGAAGTTCGGCTGCAGCGCGACGCGCAGGCCGCGCAGCGGACCGTCGCCGCTGGCGGCGGGCTCGGAGTTGCGATAGTGACAGATGGAATCCATGGGGGTGCGTTGCGTTACTCGAGAATGCTGGCGACTTTGAAATAGCTGCCTTTAACGGCGGGCGCGCTCTTGAGCAGCTGGCCCGTCTCCGCCAGCGGCGAGCGCTGGGCCCGAGTCCCCGGCCGGGTGCGGTTGGCGACGGGCACAACGCCCCAGATCGGCTCCTCCTTGCCCGCGTTCTCGGTGGCGATGGAAGCCAGCGCCTCGGCCTGATCGAGAACCTCCTCCATCATCGCCCGCTCGCCAGCCGCGATGCCGATCCGCGACACCCAGGAGAGATGATCCACGCGGTTCTCCGCCGTGTCCGCCCCGGCCAGCTTGTCCGTGCCTCCCAGGTTCAGCAATCCCAGCTCCGCCAGCTGCTCGCGCTTCACGGTCGATGGCGCGCCCGTCAGCGGACACCCGGCGCTCCGGTTCTTGGGGAACGCGATGACCTCGCGGATCGATGGGGTTTGCAGAATCATCGATACGGTGCGGTCCATGCCCAGCGCCAGCCCGCCGTGCGGCGGCGCCCCGAAATCGAATGCCCGGAGGAAGAACCCGAACCGGTTCATGGTCTCCTCCTCACTCAGCCCGAGCGCATCGAAGATCTTCCGCTGCAGGTCGCGCCGGTTGATGCGGATGCTGCCGCCGCCCAGCTCCTCGCCGTTGACGACCAGGTCGTAGGCGCGCGATCGGAGCGCCAGCAGCTCCTCGACGTTCCTCGGATCGAAATCGGTCCGGTCCGGCGCCGTAAACGGGTGGTGGCTCGACGTGACGCCGCCTTCCTCGGTCGCCTCGAACAGCGGGAACTCGGTCACCCAGACGGGGCAGAAGCGCCCGGCGGGAATCAGACCGAGGCGGTTCGCCAGATGCAGCCGCAGCTGGCCCAGCGCCGACGTCACCACCGCATGCGACGGATCGGCAATCAGGATCAGAACGTCCCCATCCGCAACGCCGAATCGCGCGCGGAGCGCCTCCTGCTCCCCGCGGCTGAAGAACTGGACCACATTCGATGCGAGCTGGCCCTTCTCGGCGCGCATCCACGTCATGCCCTTGGCCCCGAACGACGGCACAATCTCCTTGGCATACTCGTTCTGGAGCACGTTCTTGCTGAGGCGGTCGGACTGGCCCTGGACGTTGATGCCCTTGATCCGCCCGCCCCGCTGCAGGATCTGCCGGAAGATCGAGTACTGGGTCTGCGAAAACAGATCCGTCACGTCCACAAATCGCATCCCGAAGCGCAGGTCCGGACGATCCGACCCGGTCGTGTCCATCGCCTCCGCATAGGTCATGCGCGGGAACGGGCGCGGAAGCTCGATGCCGCCGACGGCAAACATCCGCACCGCCAGCTCCTCGATCATCTCGTAGATGAATTCCTCGTCGATGAACGAAGCCTCGATATCGATCTGGGTGAACTCCGGCTGGCGGTTCGGACGCAGGTCCTCGTCGCGGAAACAGCGCGCGAGCTGGAAATATCGCTCCATCCCGCCGATCATGAGCAATTGCTTGAAGAGCTGCGGCGACTGCGGCAGCGCGTAGAATTTCCCGGGATGCACCCGGCTCGGCACCAGGTAATCGCGCGCGCCCTCCGGCGTGCTCATCGTCAGCATCGGGGTCTCGATCTCGACAAAGCCCCGCGAATCGAGGAACTGGCGGGCGCACTGGAAGATCCGATGCCGCGCGATGAGATGATCCCGCATCGAGGGCCGGCGCAAGTCCAGATACCGATGCTGGAGGCGCAGGTCCTCGGTCACATGGTCCAGGCTCGCCGAGGGCGCCCCCGCCACCATGGCCTTCTCCGAGATAGGAAACGGCAGGGCGTCCGATTCGGATAGAACCGCCAGTTCCTTGACCATCACTTCGATGGTCCCCGTCGAGATATGGTCGTTCTCGGTGCCCGGGAGCCGCGGCTTGACCTCGCCGCTCACGGCGATGCAATACTCGGCCCGCAGGGAGGCCGCTTGCTGGCAGACCGCCGTGGATCCAATCTCCGGGCTGAATACGACCTGCACAATCCCGCTCCGATCTCGCAGATGGATGAACAGCAGGCCGCCGTGATCGCGGAATGCATCCACCCAGCCGGCCAGCAGCACCTCGCGGCCGGTGTCCGCCGAAGTCAGCTGCCCGCAAAAAACACGCCGGGAGTAGTCGATAGGCGACATATTTTGTGGCGCAAGTTCTATCAGAAGCGCTTCCGAAGTGACAAGGGATTAGAATTCGGGTATGAACCCACGGCTATGAATCCGCGTGCCTCCTTCCGCCGATGGGCTTGCGTGGCGGCTGCCAGCATCCCCGCCCTCTTCAGCGCCCACGCCGCCACCCAACAACCCAACATCATCCATATCGTCGCCGACGAGCTCGGCTACCACGAGCTCTCCTGCATGGGCAATCCCCATTTGAAAACGCCAAACATCGACCGCATGGCCGCCGAAGGCGTCCGCTTCACCCAGGCGCTGGCCGGCTCGTCCGTCTGCGCACCCACGCGCTGCTGCCTCATGACCGGCAAGCACAGCGGCCATACCTCCGTGCGATTGAACGGCGGCGGCACGCCCCTGCGCGCCGGTGAAGAAACGATCGCGTCGGTGTTGAAGCGCGCCGGCTACGCGACGGGCGGATTCGGGAAATGGGGCTGCGGCGGCCGCGGCTCGACCGGCGTGCCGGAACAGCATGGGTTCGACCTTTTCGTCGGGTATTACGACCAGGTCCACGCCCACTCCTACTACCCGGCCTACATCCTCCGCAACAGCCAGGAGATCCCGCTGGCCGGCAACCAGGGCGGCCGCACCGGCCAGACCTATTCGCAGTACGTGATCTTCGACGAGGCCGTCAGGTTCATCCGCGCCAACTACGACCGCCCCTTTTACTGTTACATGCCGTTCACACCGCCTCACGGATGGTTCGATATTCCCGAGACCGATCCCGCCTGGGCGCTTTACAGGGACAAAGACTGGCCGGGCGAATCGAAGCGCTATGCCGCCATGGTCAGCATGCTCGACCGGCAGGTGGGCGAGGTGCTCGCCCTTCTCAAGGAGCTGGGCCTGAACCAGCGCACAATCGTCTTCTTCAGCGGCGATAACGGCGGCGCCGATTATTTCCCCACCCCGGAAACACCGCGCGGTTTCCTCGGCGCCAACGTGGACCCAAAGACGGGCGCTGCGTTCCGCGGCAGGAAAGGCGCCCTCTACGAAGGCGGCCTGCGAATCCCGATGATCGTCCGTTGGCCGGGCCGGATCCAGGCGGGACGCGTCAGCGACCTGCTCTGGTATTTCCCCGATGTGCTCCCGACTGTCGCCGAGCTCGCCGGCGCCCCGGCGCCGAAGGACATCGACGGCATCTCGATCGTGCCCGAGCTGCTCGGTGAAGCCGCCGCCGGCCGACCCCAGGCCCGGCACCAGTTCCTCTACTGGGAGCTCCTCCAGCAGACCGCCGTCCGCATGGACCATTGGAAGGCCGTTCGCCCCCGGCCAAACGCCCCCTGGGAGCTCTACGACCTCGCCAACGACATCCGCGAGCAATACAACATCGCCGCCGCCCACCCGGCCGTCCTCGCCAAGATGGCCGAATTCGCCCGCCAGGCCCACGCGCCCGTCCAGGAAGGCGTCTTCCACGACACCGCACTCCACGAGAAAGACCGGAACGCGAAGTTCGGCTCGGCAATCCCGCCCCCATCCCCAGCCCCGAAAAGGCGGTGATGCCGCCGCTTTCTCACTTCATCCGCTCGTAAGCGATCAGAGCCGAGCCCGGCCTTGCCTTCAGCACCACGGAAAGCCCTTCGGTGCCGAGCGCCTTGCCCGATGCCGTGATCCGTTCCCCCGTGTCGAGGTTGCTCACCTGATACGCCGCATCCGCCTCGAGACCGCGCAGAGCCAGACGAGCGGATTCGTAGGGGCTGTCGGGACGCCGCAGCGCGACAACCAGGCCCTGAGCCAGATCCGGCCGATCGAGCTGGTAGGCCTGCCAAAGGTCGCGCGCCTGCGAATACGCGGTCAGCGGATAATAGTCCCCGTAGTAGAACGAACGGATTTTCAGGTATTGCTCCAATGTCTGCTTGGCCCAGGCGAAGGGGAAGCGGTCCGGGATGCGCTCCGCGGGCGCGTCGCCCGACACCCACCAGTTCAGGCACAGGGAGCTGCACATGCTGCTGCGGAACTCGTAGCTGTCCCCGGCCCGATCCTGGCTGGTGGCGCTCAGGGGCACCCAGGCCAGCAGACCGTAGGTGTGGCACTGGTGCGCGATGGCATCCCGCGGCCCGTCGGTCCGCCAGAACGGCGTGGCGCGACCCACTGTCTCGAGATCGATCCGGCGTCCCCCGCTGGCGCAGTTGTCGATGATCAATCCCGGGTGGCGCGCCAGCAGCTCGTCCCAGAATGCATAGAGCCCCTCGATGTATCGAATCTCGGTCATGCCCTGCCGGTCCGGAGCGTCGTGCCGACGCCAGAAACCGAGCGGATCGATGTTGAAATCCTGCCGGTAACAGCCGAGGCCGAACTCGTCCACCTTCGAGGAGATGAACTCCGTCAGAAACCGCCGCGCCTCGATATTGCCGAGGTCGAGCAGGCAGCTGTCGCCGCCGGCGTCCAGCAGCCACTCGCGATGCGCCTGATGCCAAGGCGTGTTCTTGTAGACCCGCTCGGGCTCGAACCAGAGCATCAGCTCGCGGCCAGACCCGCGCAGCGCCTCGCTCAGCGGCCGGAAGCCCGCCGGATACAGGCTCTTCTTGACCTCCCAATCGCCGACGTTGACCGGCCAGCCGCCCTTGCCAAACCATTCGGCGTCGATCCAGTAGTAGTCGAGCGGCAGGTCGTGCTCGATAATCTTCCGGATGTTGTCCAGGTGCACCTCGGCGGCAGTGCCGCCCCAATTGCCGCACGTGATGGGCCCAACAAGCGGCTCCCCCGCCCGCCGGGGGCGGTGATGGGCCAGCAGGAACTGGCGAAGCAGGTTCTGTCCGCGCCACCGGTCGCCCTCGTATCGCAACAGCAGGATCCGAGGGGTGCGGATCGATTCGCCGGGTCGCAAGAAAAGGCGGGTCAGCGCCATGCCCGCCTTGAGCGACGGCTGGCCGCGGGTGTCGCAGGCGAAATCGGCAGCCCATTCGCCGCTCCACCCCAGCGCGGCAATGACGCCCCCCCCAGCCCCTTCGACGTTGAAAAAGGGCAGCACCTGGCTCGAGGATCGGCCACCTCCGGGCTGCCAATGCAGTGTCGCGCCGGCCTTCAGCAGGGATTCCTGCGGCGCAAAGTCGTCGAATGACGCCACAGCGCCCTTGGCCCAGTGAAGCCGAAACGGACCCGCTCCCGGCACGGGCAAAATGCCGTCCAATACCTGGATCGATTCGATCAGTGGCGTGTTGGTGGTGGCGTTGTTCTTCAGGTAAACCACCCACTCGATGGCGGGGAAATCCCCAAACTGAACGGCCTCGACCCGAACCTCGAGGCCGGTGGCCGGGTCCCGGTAGCACGCTTCCCGCAGCAAACGCTGCGAATCCAGGGCCTGCTCGCGAGCCTGGCGTTCCCAGCGCCCCGCCAGGGCCGCGCTCGGCTCCCCGCCGTAAAGGAACGCAAACCCATAAGGATTGTGCCCGAGGCTCTCCGCCCACGGCAGATCCTGCAGCCGCAGCTTGCAGCCGTCTTCAAGAACCACGGCGGCCTCCGCCCAGAGCGCTTGGTCCCAGCCGCGCCCGTCGCCCCCGTCCCCGACGCGGATCTCGAACTCCGCCGCCCCGCCCAGCGGCGCGTCGAGGCGCACCGCGCCGTCCTCGAGCCGCAGGACCGGCGACGCGAACAGCTCCCGGCCGCGCGCGAGAACGTGGAACGTCACCGACCCATTGCCCAGCGCGGCGCCGCGCCGCGTGTCGTCGTTGTTCTCGAGCCCGACCTCGGCGACAAACCGGGCGGCCGGCTGGCCGAGTCGGACCAAGATATGCTTGGTCGAGTTGAACGCGATGCCGTGCGAGTAGATTTTTGTGCCGAGCTGGTAAGGGGTTCCCCGCCAGGATTGACCCCGCGTGATCCCCTCCGCAACATCCTCGAACAGAAGCTTCAGACACGGAGTGTTGCTGGCGCTTGGGGAAACACCCAGGAACCGGTCCGCCCACTGCCGGCAGGCAAGGAATTCGCCCGACTGGGAGGACGCCACCGTCGTCATGGATAGGAGGACCGCTGCCAGCAGTGTTGCCATGTCGAATGGCCTCCGAGGATTCTGCCTGTCCCGTTTGCCCTGCCGATCGATTGTCAATTTCATTTGCTGACCCTTCGAAAGTCTTGGAACATCTTCCTCGCCGCCTGGATCGCGGCAACTGGCCCGCTCCAGTCGAGATCATACTCTCGAGTTCGCTGTGTGCGCATCAATGTTAAACTGTCGGATTGGACCAGTGTCAACGCTGGCAGTGGTGGTGACGGCTTGATTGGCTGGACGGCCGGAGATGACCGAGATCGCCCGGCTTGCCGGCGCTACAATGATCCCTTCTATACGAAAAAGACCCTGCCTCGATCCATTCGCCGCACTTCACCCCACGGCATCCACCCGCAGATCCCTCATCGTCGCCAGATCCCCCAGCGCCTCCACTCCCCGCATCGGCCGCGCCCCGCTCCGCCGCCTCGGCCCAAACCGATCCCGATACTCCCC
>JAKLFB010000029.1 GCA_022711435.1 Verrucomicrobiota bacterium | reverse complement strand
GATCGCCCAGACCATCATAGGGGCACGATTTGACTCGATTCGCCCAAAATGGCTCGCTCTGGCGCCGCAACATCTTGGGTCTTACTGAACAATCTGGGGCCTTTCCGCCTTCGGGACAGGCTCTAGGGTATGCATCTCCGCCTTCATATGCATGTGGTGATACTCCGATTCAAACAGTTGAATCCTGCACCTATGAAAAACACCAAGCTGAAGTCCGCCTTGATCGCGCTGGCCGCGCTGGTGGCCATAAGCCAATCGGCCCAAGCCGGCCTGCTCAAGCGCTTTTTCTACGACAACATCAACGGCCAGGGAGTGACCAACCTCTTTGGCACCAACACCTCCGGAGTGGTTGTCTTTCCCGGCAGCCCCGGCCCCACGCCCGTCGAGTTGATCCCGGCCGACTCCACATACGGCCCCTTCTACGCCGAGGCATTGGAATACGGCGACGCCCACAACAACTTCGGCAGCTGGATCCCGGGCTATGTCGAACCGCCCCAGACGGGTTATTATGTCTTCTATATCTACGGCGATGACGAAACTCACCTCCTGTTGAACTCCGATCCGGCGGACCCGAAAAATCCGGCCAAGAAACAGCTCGTGGCGCAGGTGACGGACCCGAACGTCCCCCATACCGGCTGGGCCAACCGGCGGCAATGGAACAAATACGCCGGCCAGGAGTCCGCCCCGATCTACCTCGAGCAGGGCAAGTTCTATTACATGGAGGTCCTGCACAAGGAAGGCACTGGGGGGGATCGGATCGGCATCGGGTGGCGGACGCCGGACGGCAAGATCCAGCAGCCGATGTCCTCGTTCTATTTTCAGCCGACTCCCGATCCCAGCGATGTCCCCGTCTCCGGCCCGTTCACCGGGCTGGTGAATCCGAACATCGATCAGTGGACGGGGTCGGAGGATTGGTACACGATCTATGACGGCAACCAGGTGGTGATGTACGTGGATCTTCGGAATGTGGACATCCAGAACCAGCCGGTTTCGGTCACGTGGTTCAAAAACAACGTGCAGATTCCGGGGGCCACGCAAACCTACTATGCATTCCGGGCCGCCAGCGCGGACGGCGGCGCGATCTTCCGGGCGACGGTCAAGGTGGGCGCCGCGACCCTGCAATCGAGCCCGATGACGCTGACTGTCTATCCCGACTCGACGCCGCCGATGGTGACCAGCGCGGGCCTGGCGCCGCAGAATCCGACGGAAATCCGCGTCGTCTTCAACGAGGACGTTACGGAGGCCTCCGCCGAGACGCTGAGCAACTACTCGTTGCCAGGAGGCAACATCCAGTCGGCCACGCTGCTCGGCGACAATCGGACCGTGGTGCTCAAGACCGCGCTTCTACAGCCAATCCAGGTCTACACGCTGTCGGTGAGCGGCGTGCGCGACATGTCCTCCGCCGGCAACACCATGGCGCCTTCGCAGCACTCCTTCACCATCACAGACGGCCAGGTGCTGCTCCGGATCTATTTCGAGACCGGCGTGACCAGCCTGGCTACGCTGCGCACGTTCACGACAGGCAACGCCAACTACCTCAACGGGAATGCGGCTGAGATCCGCTATGTCAGTTCCTCCAGCTATGGCTGGAACATTTACGACAATTACCAAGCCCAATGGGTCGGCTACATCACTCCGCCGGAGAGCGGCCCGTACGTGTTCGCGCTCGCATCGGACGACCACAGCGTGCTGTTCCTGAGCACGGACGACCAGGCGGCCAACAAGAGAGAAATCCTCTCCGTCAATGGCAGCAACGGCCGCTGGCAGATTAATGAGTACGCCAGCCAGGTCCTGACGACGCCCATCAATCTCGAAGCCGGAAAGCGCTATTATATCGAAGGAGTGTGGCGCGATGGCACGGGAGGCGATGGCATCAGCATCTTCTGGCAGAAACCCAGCGACGCTCCGATCCCGGTCGTCAACAGCCAGGCCCAGGTCGAGCCCTACCTCATCCCGGCCTCGGCCATGTCGCTCTACAAGGGCTTCGGCAACGTCGCCATCACGAATCAGCCCGCCAGCTTCGCGTCCATGGAAGGCGATCTCAAGAGCTTCACGGTCGGACCCGCCGGCGTGGACGGCACGATGCCCTATTTCTACCAATGGTATCGCGGCGGGGCCCCCATCCCCGGCGCGCAGAACTATGTCTACAACTTCCGGCCGCGTCTGGCCGACAACGGAGTCGATTACTACCTCGTGGTCAGCAACTATTTCAGCTCCGCCACCAGCGCCGTCGTGAACGTCACAGTGAGCCAGGACGTCGTCAAGCCCGCGCTGGCCGCCGCCGGCAGCCTGAATCGCCAGGAGGTCCGCGTCCGGTTCAGCGAACCGGTCGATCCGGTCTCGGCGACCGCCCTGGCCAACTACAGCCTGAAGAGCTCCGCCGGCGCCGCCGTGGCGATCTCCGCAGCCGCGATGGCCACCAACGATGCCGCGATCGTGTTTCTCACGACGGCCGCCCTCGTCGATTACGGGACGTATGACCTGTCCGTGCAAGGCGTCCAGGACATCGCAGACGCACCGAACACGGTGGATCCCGCCACCGCCGTTTTCACCGCCTATAACATGGACAAGGTCGAGCGGATCAACAACACGCAGAGCTGGGGCGCCTATGCCGAAGGGGACCGGATCTACATCCAGGCCGGCGGCGCCGATATCTGGGGCGGCACCGATCAAATGGTGTTTGCCTACAAAAACCTCACCGGCAACTTCGACCTGAAGGCCCGGGGCGTCTCGCTCTTCCGGGCGGATGTGTGGAGCAAGGCAGGCATCATGGTCCGCGAAAGCAATGCCGCCAACAGCCGGAACTGCGCCAACCTGATCACACCCACCGACGGGCAGAACGTGCGCACGGCCCAGATCCGGGATACGACCGGAGCCGGGGCCAGCGTCAGCAGCAACGATGCAGGCAACCAGCTGAACAGCAATCTCCAGCCCGGCATGGCCGCCCGGCCGGCCATGGATGCCTACCCCAATGCCTGGGTGCGCCTGCAGCGCATCGGGAACGCGATCTACTACTACCACAGCACCGACGGCATCAACTGGAAATTCTGGACGTTCTACGACTCCAGCGCTTCGACAGGCGGCCCGCTGCCCTCGACCCTCCTCGTGGGCATTGCCGTCACCAGCCACACCACCAGCGCCACGACCGATTCCGTCTTCGCCGAATACGGCCCGATCGACCAGGGGCCGCTCGCCCTGGCCACGTCCCCCGTCAGCCAGACCGTCCGGGAGAACACGCCGGCGACCTTCGCCGTCACGGCATCCGGAAGGCAGCCCTACGGCTACGAATGGCTCAAGAACGGCCAGCCGATCTTCGATGCGAGCTTCAACCCGATGACCAACGCAACATTGACCTTCGCAGAGACGCCTTACACCGACAACGGCGCCGCGATCGCCTGCAGGGTGTTCAATCCGTATGGCGAATCGGTCACCACTCCTGCCGTCACTCTGACGGTGACGCGCGATACGGTGGCCCCGACGTTTGACCTCAAGTATTTTCCCCGAATCACGCTCGCTGCGAACGAGGTGATCCTGTTCTTCAGCGAGCCCGTCACGGCCGCCTCGGCCCAGAGCATCGGCAATTACGCGATCGCGACGGACACCGGCCCGCTCTCGGTCCTGAGCGCCATGCTGGATCCGGATCGCCAGACTGTGACCATCGCCACCGCCGCCCAAACGGCCGGCAAGACCTACACTGTCACGGTCAATAACGTGACGGATTTCGCCAACATACCGAACGCGGTGGCGGCTGGGAGCAAACGGTCGTTCTTCTATGGCGGCGTCGCCTCTTCGGGCCAGTTCGGCCAGTCTCCAACCGGCGAGATCGTCATGGAGACGGAGAATTACACTCGCAAGGAAGCCTACAGCGGCGATGACTGGCAGCTCCGGACGACTGCGGCCGGGTATTCGGGCACGGGCTACATGGTCGTGCCCAACGGCAGCGGCGGCGGCAACCCCAACGCCGGCGCTCACATGATGTATGACATCCGGTTTACCCGCACCGGCCTCCATACGGTCTGGATCCGCGGGTGGAACGAAAACACCTCCACCTCAGGCAACGACGACTCGATCTACGTCGGGTTCAACAATGTCCGAGTCGGCGATGGAAACCAGGCTGCGTTGAGCGGCTTCCCGGCCGCCGGGTGGCGCTGGCGAAGCGACCGGTACGAAGGCACCGACCCGGTGACGATCAACGTGCCGTCCGCGGGCATCCACACCTTCGACCTCTGGCATCGCGAAGATGGCACGCTGGCCGACAAGATTGTCATCGTGCCCGGCAGCAGCACGACGATCCCTGCCATCATCGGGGCGGACACCGAGCTCGGCCCGATCGTGCAGACCTACGACTACCTGGTGCTGCCTCCAGCTGCCCCGACCATCGCCATCACCAGCCCCACCAATAACCAGCCGTTTGCAGCCGGATCGGACATCACGGTTGCCCTCGCGGTGACGGGTCAAGACCTCGAGTGGGTTGACTTTTACGATAGCACCAACCTGCTGGGGCGGCTCACCGCCCCGCCATGGCAGATGACGGTTCCCGATGTTCCGGAAGGCATCTACAACCTCTCGGCCAAAACGATGGACGTCCTCGGCCAAAGCGCCGAGTCCGGCACCGTGCGAATCGTCGTCGACAGCACCAAGCCGGTGGCAACGGAAACCGGCAGCCTCGGCGGCAACACGATCGGCATACTCTTCAGCGATCTCTCCGGTCTCGATCCGGCCTCGGCCGCTCATCCAGCCAACTACACGGTCAACAACGGCGGCGTGGGAGTGGCTTCCGCGACGCTCGAACCCGATGGCCAAGTCGTGATTCTCACGCTCAATGCGCCCATCAGCGGCAGCTACACGGTCAAGATCGAGAACGTAGCCGACCAGGGCTTTGGCCCGAATGTGATCACCCCCGTCACGCTCCTCGGGACGGTGTCGGCCTTCCTCATGAACCAGGACGTCGGCGTCTACAACACCAACGATCCGCCGGTCATGACCAATCCCATCCTGCCGGGCGCCGCCTTTGCAATGAGCGATCAGGCATACTATGTCCGGGCCGGCGGTGCGGACATCTGGGGCAACGCCGACGGCATGCACTTCCTGTACAAGGAGGTCGCGGGCAACTTCGAGATCCAAGCCCGCGTGGAATCGCTGACCCGGCCCGATACCTGGTCCAAGGCGGGGCTCATGGCGCGCGAGGACCTGGACGGCAACAGCCGCAATTTCATGCTGCTGGTGGCGCCGGCAGCCGGCCAGAACCTGTACAACGTACAATGGCGCGACACCAAGGGCGGCGCGTCAGCCAGCCTCGCCACCGCCCAGCGGCCAACCCCCGTGCCGTACCCGAATGCCTGGATGCGGCTGACCCGGGTCGACCAGACGTTCACATTCTATTGGGGCACCAACGGCACGGATTGGACCGTGTTCTACACGGCCGTGCCTCCGACCTCCTATCCGGACAAGCTGTATGTCGGTTTGGCAACGACCTCGCACAACAACGGTACCAACGCCGCCAACCTGGTCCAGGCCATCTACCGCGATCTCAAGCTCGTGTCCGGCGGCGCACCCGAACCGCCGCAGCTTTCGGTGAAGAGGGCGGGCTCAAGCATCGAGATCTCGTGGGTCTCCGACTCCGATCAATTCGTGTTGCAGACCACCGCCAGCTTGAGTCCGGCGAACTGGCAGCCTGCCGGGCTGACACCGGAGGTCAGCGGCAATGTTTACACGGTGACGGTGCCGATTGGCGCCGGACCGGCCTTTTACCGCGTCGCGGCGCCCTAGGCTGGCAAGGCTCGCCTTGCTCAAACAGAACCGCCGCCTTACGGCGCCCAGCTCAGGCGATAAAAGGCAGCCGGGGGCGGAGCCTCGAGGTCGAGGAAATCGTCGACGGCCTCCAAGGCTCCGCTCTCCGGCGCACGGTGGGTGGAAATCGTCGTCCACACTGCAAGATCGGCCGAACGCTCCAGAGAATAGGTCCATCCCGGCGTGGCCGCGAAATGGAGCCGGACGGAGCCGCCGCTCCAGGTGGGCGCGCCCGCGAATTCGGCGGCCGGGATCGAGCCGATGTTGACGATGGTCACCCGGCCGGTCGCGCTGCCGCCGCAGCCGTCGCTCAAGGTGTAACGGAACTGGTCGGTCACGCTTGCATGGTATGCGTAAGAGACGGACGCGGCATCGATCGAGAGCGGGACGCCGTTGGTTGTGGCCCGATCGATGTCCGCCACAGCGAGCAGGTCGGCGTCCGGATCCGAGCCGCTGTCGATGAGTGTCTGGAAGGGAATCCGCAGGACGGCGGGGGCGGTGTTGGTGAACGTCAACGGGCTGGCGGCCGGAGCGCGATTGATCCGGACAACACCGTTGGAGGCCAGCGCGCCGGTGTGCCAGTTCAATCCGGCGCCCAGCGGCGGCAGATTCGAGCTCGCGAATGCGCCGCCGTAGGACGGCGCCGTGAAGAGCGCGAACGCCTCGCCGCCAACCAGCGCCGCCCCCGCGTTGGAGACCACGAGCGAGCCGCCATAGAGGAGGGCGCCGGCGGACAGGACAATCCGGTCCGCGAGCGGGGCGCCTCGGTTGCGATCGATCTCCATGACGGCGCTCCCCTCGAGCGAAAGCCCGCCGCTCAAGGTCAGGACGCCGATGGAGATCCCCGGAGCAATGGCGCCGCCGCTCTGGATGGCGACGGGGCCCGCGATCGTCCCCGTGCCTCCGAGCACGCCGCCAATCACGGTCACGCTGCCGCCGCCGGTGCCCGAGCCTGCGGCGTTGTTCACGAGCAGCCGGCCGGCCGCAACCGTGGTGCCGCCGGCATACGAGCTGGCCGAAGCCAGGCACATCGTGCCCGGACCCGCCTTGGCAAGGGCGCCGTTGGCGACGGGAACATCGAGGCAAAGGTCCACGTCGCTGGCGCCGTCGCCGACGTCGAGCGTCCGCGCGCCGCCGCCCAGGTCGATCACCCCCGAGCTTCCCGTGCCGCTTCCCGTCCGGATCGACGACGCCGCGCCGGCCAGCGGCTGAAAGGCGGCGTCCCCGCTGACGAGGATCTTCCCGGGCGCCGAGGCATGCGGCATGAGGAGCATCGTGTTGAAGGCGAGCGTGCCGCCCGCAAGCGAGAACACACAGGAGGGGTCGACCTGGAGCGTGTGCGCGCTCAGGCTGCCCGCGCCGCCCAGCAGGGCCGGGCCGGAGAACTGGGCTGAGATCGGGCCCGCGTGCCGGACATCGGCCGAGGCATCGGCCCGGTAGGCCGGGTTGTAACTGATCGCGAGCGAGCCGCCCGTGATGTGGAGCGTCTCCCGCATGTAGAGCTTGCGGATGCTGTGCGAGCCCGAGGAAAGCGTGACGGTGATGTTGGCGCCGGGCCGCTCGAGGATGACGGTGTCGTGCTGGCCGGAGGCGGGGCCGGTTCCGGAGGCGCCGGGCAGCCGCGCGATCGGGAGCGGCCCCGTCGCGTAGGGAGGTGCCTGATCCGACGGGGTTGCGGGCGCGATCGGCGCCTGGCCGCTGTTCCAGTTCGCCAGCGTGCTCCAGTTGCCGCTGCTGTCGTGCCACCAGACCGCTGGCACCAGGTGGTTCCGGACATATTCGATGTCGCCATGCGAGACGTCCCCATCGACTGTCGAGTCGACCGCGTTGAACCCGGGGATCGACACCGTGCTGGCATATTGCCAAAACGACCATGGCTGGCTGCTCCCGTAATCGTCCCAGGGACCGTAATACAGCGACAGCACCGAGTAGGTCGTCTTCGGGGTGCCGGTCTGCACCGGGATCGCCTCCGGGTTCGCGTTGTCGGAGTAGCGGGCATTCCATAGGACGGGAAAGGCGGGGCGGATGGCGCTGGGCGCATAGGCCGCCGGCTGCGCCAGCGCGTTGCGGCGCCCTGCCGCGGCCCCCTGCAGGATGCTCGAGTAGTTGCCATTGATGTACATGCAGGGACGAATCCGCATGACCGCGTAGATCCGGTCCGAAAAATCGATGGCGAACTGGGCCAGAGCATCGCTGCCCGATCCCGCCTCCTGGTCGAACACAGGAATCAAATACCCCGGCCGCATCCACGCGCCCGCCATCTGGATGAAATGATCGGCCTCGTCGGCTCCTGTGTTCCCGGCCACATCCGGGCGCGCGAAGTGGTACGGGCCGGCGACCATCCCGGCGGACGTGGCCCGATGGATGTTCTGGACAAACCGCGGATCATCGTATCGGTGCGCCAGCGTCGCCAGGGAGCCCCCCCCCGGCGTGCCCTGCCGCTGATCCACACCCGTCGTGCCGCCCCGCGTCGCGCGGATGAACACGAACTCCCTCTTGCCGGCGGCATAGGCCTTGTTCCAGTTGTCTTGAGAAATGCCGGCCGAGGACGACCCGCAGTTCCAGTAGGAAATGTCCGATCCCAGCGCGCGCTGCTGGCCCGAAGCCGGCGCCGCCGCCGCGATCAGCGCAGCCGGCACGGCGGCCAGCAGGGCCTTCATGCCCATCCCGCGGGCATGCAATTCCAGTGTCTCGCGCGCACGGGTCCGGCGACAATCCAAACGGTGTTCATGGTCGGCCACGTGGTCAAGCCTAGCCAGAGCGAGGCGCCTGGACAAGCGGGACCTGCCCGAGCATTTCGATGCCGGAGCGGCTGGGACAGGATGGGATTCTATACAGAGCGTCAGAAGCCCACAACGCCGGGTCATGGGACCCTACAGAATCGTGCCGCGCGCCCTCACGCGGCGTGGCTTATGACGTTGTGTGTAACAAGGCCGTCCGCTCCGATGATCCGGCATGCGTCACCGCCTCAAGTGGCGGTCGAACCAGTCGGCGAACAGCCGGATGTCCAGAACCATGGTCAGCCATCCGTGCGATTTGCCGGGGCGCACGACGATCTCGACGGTTTTCCCGGCAGCGCGGGCCTTGTCCCGGAACCACTCGGATTGCTCGAGCGGCACCAGGGTGTCCGCGTCGCCGTGGACGATCAACACCGGCGGCAGATTTGTCGTGACGTGCTCGATGGGCGACATCTCCCGGCCGATCACCTTCCAGATCGCCAGGTTGGTCGAGTCCGGCCCGAACGCGCGCACGAAACTCCGCGGCGGGCCCCCATCGCCGGGATTCTCCGTCGATTTCCCGAGGTGGAGCAAGTCGGTGACGGGGAAGAAACAAGCGACGGCCTGGACGGCGCTGGATTCGCGATCGACCGGATCGGCGGCATCGGATGGGCCCGGCCCGCCTCGCGCGGCCAGCAGCAGGCTCAGATGCCCACCCGAGCTGCCGCCCGCCACCCCGAGCCGCCCCGGATCGATCCCGAACTCCGCCGCCCGGCGGCGCACGAACCGGGCCGCGCGCTCGACCTGCCCCGCAATCGACATCACGGTGAACTTCGGCTGCGAGCCGTGATGCACGGCCAGGATCGTGTACCCCCGACGCAGTAGCGGCGCCATCAGGATCGGCCGGACCCCTTCCCGGCTGGATTTCCAGTTCCCGCTGACCATCACCAGGATCCCGAGGCCGTTGGGACGCGCCGGCCGCATCACATCGATCACCAGATCCTCATCCTGCTCGCGGCCATAGACGATTCCAGCGCGCAGCTCGAAGCCGGGATGGAAATACCACCAGACCCCGCCCGCAGCAGCAGCCACAAGCAGCAACAGCCCCAGCAATGCCCAGCCAGCCGTTTTCATCCCTCGTCCAAGTTTCATCAGGATCCCATCCGAAGCCATCAGCGTAACAGAGTCTCGAGCAAGCCGAAAGCGGTCCGGCGCACCTCCTCGGACCTCTCTTCGAGGCGACGGTAGACGCCGCTCCAGCCTCGATCCGATTCGTGCTGCTCGCGCCAGAGAGTCTTCAGGACACGCTCGATCCGCTCGACCTCGAGGAGGGCGGATGCGAGGCTCTCGCGCCCCTCGGGCAGGTCGGAGATGTCGCCAACGGAGAACCGGCTGATCTGCTTGCGGCCCCGCACGGCGTGCAGAAGGATCACCACCGTCTGCTCGTAGGCGAACCAGCGACGATTGAGCATATCGCTCAGGAAAGGATGCCGGATGGCGAAGAACTCGGATCGGGGCCGCTGGGTGAACTGGCGGATCTCGCGGGCCTCGTCGGGAAACCACTGATACAGCAGGGCGAACGTGCCGTAAGTGTCGATCAGCTGCTTGGGATTGTTGTGGTCGGCGGCGATCTCGCCGATGCAGACGTCCTGGTCCAGCTCGGCGCAGATCTCCGGCAGGTCATGGAGCCGGCCGAGGACTTCCTGGCCGACTCGGCTGCCATAATTGAAATCGCCGGGGATGAGCCAGTAGACATCCCCCGGGCCGCCCTGCTCGAAGGCCATCCCCAGACCCGCATACCACATCTGGCAGGTGTCCACACACCACGCATCCAGAAGATCCGAACACCGCGCGATCGTCCGGGCGCGGAACTGCATGAACTGCCGGCGGCGCGCCTGCCGGAAATAGGTCTTCCGGTCCATGACGGTGATCGGGCGCGCGTAAGTGTCGGGACGCGCCGCCAGCCGCGCGACCAAATCGTAGAGCGGCTCCAGGTCCCTGAAATCGTCCGGCGACTGGAAGGGATAGATGACCACCGGGTGGATCAAGCCCGTCGAGGCTCGGGGAGGGCGAATCGGGCGGCGCGGAGAGGATGCGCGGCCATGCCGGCGAGCGGTCGTTTGCATGGATCGAGCATGAAGGACCGCCCCGGCTTTTCCAAGTTTATTATAGGCTGGACAAATCCGGGCGATCTGGAATGAAAGGCGGTGCAAACAGGATGATATCCATGAATCGAACCCGTGCGTTTCTGAGTGTGGCCGCGGCCCTTGCCATCGCGTGGGCGGCCTTCCCGTGCCAGTTGTCCTCCGCCGAATCCGCCCCGGGAGGCTGGAGCCGATCGCCTGGCAAACGGATCCTCTATTTTACCAAGTCCTCCGGCTTCGAGCACAGCGTCGTGAAGCGGCCCGCCAGCGGCGACCTGAGCCATTCGGAAAAGGTCCTAACCGATCTGGGCCGGCAGCACGGGTTCGCCGTCACCTGCACCAAGGACGGCCGCATCTTCTCCTCGCCAGACCTCGCGTCGTTCGACGTGTTCGTGTTCTACACGAGCGGGATGCTGACCGAGCCCGGCACGGACAAGCAACCGCCCATGACGCCCGATGGCAAGCAGGCCCTTCTGGACGCCATCCGGCGCGGCAAGGGTTTCGTCGGGGTCCATGCCGCCAACGACAGCTTCCATGTCCAGCCCGATCCGTCCGATAAATCATCCCGATTCAAGGCCTACGGAGACAAGGTGGATCCCTTCATCGCCATGCTGGGCGGCGAGTTCATCCGCCATGGCCCGCAGCAGGTGGCCACCATGCGGGTGGCCGACCCCCGATTCCCCGGCCTCGACGGGGTCCCGGAGCGGTTCGATTCCCTCGACGAATGGTACACCTTCAAGGACTTCGCGCCGGATCTGCACGTGATCCTGGTCCAGGAAACGCGCGGGATGAAAGGGATCGACTACCAGCGCGCGCCATTCCCGGCCACATGGGCCCGCCGCCATGGCCAGGGCCGCGTCTTCTACACCTCGATGGGGCATCGCGAGGATGTCTGGACCCACCCGCGATTCCAAAGGATCCTGCTCGGCGGCCTCGGCTGGGCCGCTGGCAACGTCGATGCCGATGTGCCAGCTACTATCGACACCGTCACGCCCGGGCACCGCGAAATCCAGCCCGAGACCGAACCCAAACCGTAGGGACGCGCCCCCGAACCATGAACCCGCGATCCATGACCCGCCGCCATGCGCCATCCGCCTCCGCGATGCGCTGCCTGGCCGGCGGATTGCTCGCCATTATGCTGCCATCGCTGACCGCCGCCGCACCCCCTGAACGGACCGCCATGGATGCGCGGTTTCAATGGGATCTCACCCCGATGTATGCGGATGCGGACGCCTGGGGCGCCCATTACCGCCAACTCGAAGCCCTCGTGTCGGCCTGGGCGGGCCGGAAAGGCTCGGCCGGGCAGTCGGCGGCATCCTTGCTCGAAACGCTCCGCCTCCGCGACCAGCTCAACATCCAGATCGAGAAGCTGTCGGCCTTCGCCATGATGCGGCGGGACGAGGACATGCGGCAGGCGGCCCCGCAGGCGCTCTATCAGCGGGCGCAGACCCTGGCCGTGCAGTTCGAGGAGTCGTCGGCCTGGTTCCAGCCCGAGCTGCTCGCCATCCCGGAAGAGCGGATCCGATCCTGGCTCCGCGAGCCCGGGCTCGAGATCTACTCCCACTATTTCGACGACCTGTGGCGCACCAGGAAACATGTCCTGACACCGCGCGAGGAGGAGCTGCTGGCCATGGCCGGCAAGGCCACCGAGGCCGCTCCCGATGCGTTTGGCCTGCTCAGCAACACCGAGCTCCGCTGGCGCACCGTCAAGAACCCGGCCGGCGAGGACCAGCTTATCACGCCCCCCGCCTTCCTGCAGGCGATGTACTCCCCGGACCGCCGATACCGGCGCGATGCGTTCGCCGCGTTGCATGACAGCTACCTCGACGCCCGGCGCACCCTGGCTGCCACCCTGGCGGGCGCCATGCACCGCGACTGGTTCTACGCCAAGGCCCGCCGCTACCCGACCAGCCTCGACCGCGCGCTGGATGCCGAGAACCTGCCCGCCAGCGTGTATCATGGCCTGGTTCGGACCGTGAACGAGCACCGGCATCTGCTGCACCGGTTTGTCGCGCTGAAGCAGAAGGCGCTGCGCCTCGATGACGAGGTGCATTTCTACGATCTCTATGTGGACTTGGTCCGGGGGCCCGAGCGCCAGTACGCGTTCGAGGAGGCGCGCCAGATGGTCATCGAAGGAATCGCACCGTTCGGGCCCGAGTATGCCGGTGTCATCCGGCGCGCGTTCGACTCCCAGTGGATCGACGTGTTCGAGAACCAGGGCAAACGCGGCGGCGCATACAACATGGGGACCTATCTGTCGCCCCCCTACGTGCTGCTGAACTACAAGGGCACATTCAACGACGTCTCCACCCTGGCCCACGAGCTGGGCCATGCCGCCCAGAGCTGGTTCGCGCGGGAGAATCAGCCCCCCGCCTACGCCGGCTACCCGATGTTCACGGCCGAGGTCGCCTCGACCGCCGCGGAGATCGTCTTCAAACAGTCCATCCTCGACCGCACCGCCGCGCCCGGCGCGCGCGCGTTCCTGATCCACCAGATGCTCGAGGACATGCGGCAGACCGTCTTTCGCCAGACGCAGTTTGCCGAGTTCGACCTGGCGGCCCACACGATGGCCGAGCGGGGCGATCCAATGACCGCCGATGCCCTCATGAAGGTCGGCCGGGAGATCTACGCCCGTTATTACGGCCCGGACTTCGTCATGGATCCGGGGCTCGAGGTCGAGTGCCTCCGCGTGCCGCATTACTACCGGAGCTATTATGTCTATCGCTACGCCAACAGCTATTGCGCCGCGGCAGCCATCGCCCGCCGAATCCTCCGACAGGAGCCCGGCGCGCGCGATGCCTGGATGCAATTCCTCAAAACCGGCAACAGCCGCTATGCCATCGATATGCTCAGGGATGCCGGGGCGGACATGACCACCCCGCGCCCCATCGAGGAAGCGATGGGATTGTTCAAACAGTGGCTGGACGAGCTCGATCGGCTCCTGGCGGATGAGGCTCTCGCTCCAGCTAATACGGAAGGACAGGCAGCAGAAAATCAGCGGTGATCGGCCGCGCCATCCGCCCGCTGGGCAGGATCGCCGTCGCCGATACCAGCCGGCTCACCAATGCTGGCGCGCGGTCCACCTCGAAGACTAGGTCGGATGGCGCCGAATGGCTGACCGGGAGGGAGACGGACCGGACCTGAATTGGCGGGGGTGCAGACGCGGCGGATGCCAGGGCAGCCTCGCTATGCCGCTCAAAGCTGCGGGCATATCCAATCCCGAAAAGCAGGAGGCCGCAGGCCGCCAGAGTGTAGGCGCCGGTAAAAACCGGCTCGAACCACGGACCCCGGAGCCACCGCTCCCAAAACGTCGCCGGCGCATCGGCAGGATCCAGCCGCAATCGATCCAACACACGCCCACGCAGATCTTCAAAGTAGCCCGGAGGAGGAACCTCATGCCGCTTCCACGCCAGGAGCGAAGCCAGTTGCGGGTTGTGGTCCGATGACGTCTTCATGGCTTGACCCGATGATCTCTACGGCAAAAAATCCATCAGAAATGCCTGCAGCTGCTGCCGCGCATAATAAAGCCGGGACCGAACCGTCCCCACATTGCAATTCATAATCCGGCCGATTTCCTCGTGGGACAACCCCTGCACATCATGCAGGGTCACCACAGTCCTATGCGTTTCCGACAGCTTCTGCATGGCCATGTTCAATTTTTCCTGAAGTTCGTGCAAGTTGAGATCCCGGCGCGGCGTCTTGTCCGAGATCAGCGCGATCAGGTCCGGATCATGCTCGGCCTGCAGATCCAGATCGTTCAAGCTGAGCTGGTTGTGACCCTTCCGCTGTTTGAGAAAGTTGATGGTTCGGTTGACGGCGATCCGATAGACCCAGGTGAAAAAGGACGAGTCGCCCTTGAAGGTCGGCAACGCCCGGAACGCTTTGATGAATGCCTCTTGAACCAGGTCGTCCGCATCTTCATGGTTGCCCGTCATGTGGTAGACGGTGGCGTATATGCGCTCCTGATAGCGGCGCATGAGCTGGTCGTAAGCCCCCAGTTCACCCTCGCGGGCTCTGGCAATCAGCACAGTATCATCGGGTTCATCCGGGGACACCGGAGCGGCCTGCGTCATTCGGGAGGCCGGATCGGTCATAATCCATTATGGGCGAACCCGCTGCGCGTCGGAAACCGTAAGCAACCCCATCAGGATCCCGTTGCGGCGATCACTCATGGGCCGGGGCGCGCTCTGCCACGCTACTGTGGACATCCAGCCAGTTGGGCGGTTTCCCGAACCAGAAAACCAGCCATGAGCCCGAGGGCATCCCGGCTGGGATTGGCTGGCAAACCGCCAAGCTCTTTACGGGCGCTGTTGACATAGTGTTGAATGGTTCGGAGCGATTCTTCGAGCGCCCGATAACGATCTAGAATTTCGAGCAAGCCGGCCATGTGGTCCGGAGCCCACTCTTGAATCCATCGGCTGAGGCTGGCCCGGTCGGATCCGCCGGCGCGCTCCAGGGCCACGATCACGGGCAAGGTGAGCTTCCCATGCGCCAGGTCGGCCCCGAGGGATTTGCCCGTCATTGCCTCGGTGCTGAACAGGTCGAGGCAGTCATCGTAAATCTGGTATGCGATGCCCAGATCCAGGCCGAATTGCCGCAACGCGGCCTGCTGTTCGAGCGTGGCGCCGGCCACTTGCCCTCCCAGTTGGCAGGACAGGGCGAACAGCTCGCCGGTTTTCATCCGCAATATCTTGAAATACTCGTCCCGGGTCAGCTCGAGATTGCCTGCGAGCCGGGTTTGAATGATCTCGCCGGTGCAGACCTCCTGGGTGGCCTCCGCCACCGCCCGGCAGATCGCGGTGGTCGGAAATCCGGATGCCAATCGCAACGCATTCGCGAAAAGGCAATCCCCCGTCAGGACCGAGATCGTCGGACCCCATTGGGCGGTCAGCGTGGGCTGGCGCCGGCGCATGACCGCATCATCGGTGATGTCGTCATGAACCAGCGTGGCCAGATGAACCATCTCGATGATCACCGCCACCGTGACATGGGACTCCCCGGCCGCCCCAAAAACACCCCCGCACAGGGCCACAAGCGCCGATCGAAGCTGTTTGCCCTGGTTCGTCAGCGCGTAAGCCACAAACCCGGCCACCGCAGGATCGAATGCATCGACCTCGACCGCCAGACGCCGGGATACCCCATCCAAAAAGGGGTCCACCGGCTTCACGATCTCCTTCCAGGAAGGGTCGGACGCAGGCAAAGATGAGCCCATTCCTGACGGGCCTCCCGCATTGGTGTGCGCCACCAGCATGTTGCACAAATTTAAGGTTGCCTTAAAGTCAAGTCAAACGGTTATCGGCTTGCCCGCGACGCCTTCGCCCCGCTGACAAGACCGGTTCGGCCTCCCCGGGAGGCCCGCCATCGAAAACCCGCCCGCTCTTCGCTTGACTCGAATATCATGTTGTGTCGCATCTCGCGTCCTGCTAGAAGGATACAAGAGAAGCATCTCGCGCCTGCCAGTCGTTATGGCCGGCAAAAACGTATCCAATGAAGACTCGATATTGTTGGCTGCTGACCCTCGCCCTCTACTCCGCTCATCAGGCATCACCCACCCTTATGGCCGCCGAAATCCCCGGCCGGCAAGCGCCTCGAGCCATGGCCCGGACCGTTCAGCAAACCCATCGACTCCATTACCTGGCCTTTCTCCCCCAGGAATACGGAAAGGAGCCCGGCCGTCAATGGCCGATGATCCTCTTCCTCCACGGAATGGGCGAACGCGGCGACAACCTCCAGCTCGTCAAAAGACACGGCCCCCCCAAGCTCGTCGAGTCGCGTCCCGACTTTCCGTTCGTCGTGATATCGCCCCAGTGCCCTCTCGGCACTTGGTGGCAGACCGAGCCACTGCTGGCCCTCCTCGATGAAGCGATCCAGAAATACGAGGTTGACCCGCAACGCGTCTATCTCACCGGATTGAGCATGGGCGGCTTCGGGACCTGGTCGCTCGCGCTGGCCGCGCCCGAGCGCTTCGCGGCAATCGCCCCCATCTGCGGAGGCGGGAATCCTTACCCGCCTGTCGGATTCGATCCCGACCGGCTCGCTGCGCTCCGCACGCTCCCCATCTGGGTGTTCCACGGCGCCAAAGACACCATCGTCAATCCCTCTGAGTCCGAACGGATGGTCCAGGGCATGCGCCGATACGGCTGCACCGTCGAATACACTGTCTACCCCGAAGCCGGCCACGATGCCTGGACCGAAACCTACGACAACCCGCGCCTCTTCGAGTGGTTCCTCGAACACCAGCGCCCCCTGAAAGCCAGCCGGAACTGATTTCGCCGCTCGTGCCCTTTCCTGCTGTGGCTGCAGGAATTACCCCGTGCTCAGCGGCCATCGCGCGCGCCGCTGCACCCCCAAGGTTCTTGCGTGTCTTTGCGTTTCTTGCGGCAAAAGGCCCCTGACCTTGACTGCCGCAATAAACTCGAAATGACGCGAAAATGCGCGGCGATCTCCGCGCTCCCGCTCCCGACGGATTACTTCTTCTTGGCCGGCTGCGTCTTTAAAACCGATTTCGCAATCGTGCCGTTGAATGTGTGGCAATACCCGATTCCGTAGTTCTCCCCCACAATCATGCCCTCGCCAAGTCCGTAAATCCGAGTTCCATCGTCAGCCAACTTATAGATTCGGTAGATGCCGACGTAAGGGTGAGGATTTTCGGGGGAAGGGAACGATATTATGGGGTATCCGTCGTCTGCTATGACCACTGTTGGCACCAGTTCCTGCAACAAGAACTCCACAAAGACGACCTCTCCATTCGCGGCGGTCGTAACGCTGGTTCCGTTTGCCTGAATGCAAAATTTGGCATCTAAGATTAAATCGCCCGATGATTCTTGAATGCCTTTGCCCGTGTGCGAGGCGATCAAATCGGCGATGCTAGTGAAGGAGGCCGAAAAACTTGGACTGTTTAAATTGATGTCAATCAATGTGACCCCTTCGACCGTTCCCTTGTAGGGCAAGAGATCGCCCGCCTGGATCGAGGGCGCGGCCATCCCGCCAATCAGAAGGGCGGAAGCCAGGGTGAATACGGCATTCAAAACGGAACGACGAACGAGCAGGATCGAGTTGGTCATAAAACAGTAACGTTCGCTGATCGGCTGGAGCCGTCAGCTATTTTCCCACAGCCTCCACAATCAAGGCACGGATGTCAATCTTCAATATTAGTGGACAATGCAGGATAATGAATGACCCAATTCGGGGCATCCGGTTGTCCGGGGTCGAATTTTGGGCAAGTTTTTACTTGGTGTTCGGCCTTTGCAGCATGTATATGGCTGAGTGATGACTCGGGTTGGCATTGGATACGATGTGCATCGCCTGGCTCAGGGGCGCGCGCTGGTGCTGGGCGGCGTTTCGATTCCACACCCGACAGGTTTGGATGGGCATTCGGACGCGGACGTTCTGATCCATGCGATAGCGGACGCCTTGCTGGGCGCCCTGGGGGAGGCGGACATCGGCCATTATTTCCCGAATACGGACATGCGCTGGAGGAACGCGGCCAGCGCGATTTTCCTCGAGGAGATCGGCCGGATCGTCAGGGAGCGGCGCGGCCGGATCGTCAACGTGGACGCCACCGTGATTGCGGAGCAACCCAGGCTGGCGCCCCACATCGGCGCGATGAAGGAGAAGATCGGTGCGGCGCTCGGACTGTCCGCCGGTCGAGTGGGGCTGAAAGCAACCACCAACGAGAGCCTCGGATTCCTCGGGCGCCAGGAAGGCATCGCCGCCATGGCGGTGGCGTCGATCGATCTCCCCGAGGGCGGGGCCTGACCGCTTATGCCCAAGGCCGAGATCAGCTGGAAGCGAGAGGCTCCCGACGGCGTCCGGTGGCAGGTGTATGCCCAGCATGTCGGCAACCGATGGCTGTTCTACCGGCGGGAGCGCCGCTACGACCAATGGCAATCCCTTCCCGATCCACCCTTGGAGGATTGGATCGAGCTGCTCGACGCAGTCCGGCGGCGGATCGCGCGGCGGCTGCTCCGGCCGGAGGAGGAAGGCCGCGTCATCGGCAGCATCCGAACCCAGTACCCGGAGGCGACCCTTTGATGCACGCACGGCCGCTGATCCTGATCACACCCAACGCGCAGCAGCATGGCGCGGAATTCTGCGACGTGTCGCTGAGCCTGTCCCAGAACTACAGCCTGGCCATCCAGGATGCGGGCGGCCTCCCCTGGGTCCTGCCGCTGACTGTGGAGACGGACGACGCCGCCGAGTGCGTCCGCCGCTGCGACGGCGTGCTGCTTTCGGGCGGCGACGACGTCCATCCGGGGCTCTACGCCAGCCGGCTGCCCGCCCGGCTGCGGCGGACGGTGACGGCTGAAGATCCCCGGCGTGACGCCCTCGAGATCGCGCTGGTCCGGGAGGTGTTGCGCCAGCGCAAGCCGCTGCTGGCGATCTGCCGCGGGCAGCAGCTCCTGAACGTGGCGCTGGGCGGGACCCTGGTTGTGGACATCCCCCTGCAGCGGCCCGGCGCCCTGGACCACCGCCAGCTGGACCGCAAAAGCGAGCCCGTCCATGAGATCCTGGTGGCGCCGGACTCCATCCTGGCCAAGGCGCTGGGCGGCACGCGATCGGCCGTCAACAGCACCCATCACCAGGCCGTCGACCGCGTGGCGGATCCCTTGCGGGTAACGGCGGTCAGCCCCGACGGGCTGATCGAGGGCCTCGAGCTGCGCGGGGAGGCCCGGGGATGGACACCCTACCTGGCCGCAGTCCAGTTCCATCCCGAAAGGCTGTATCGCGCCCACCCCGAGTTTCGCCCGCTGTTTGGCGGTTTTGTCGAGTTCTGTCGAAACCACAGGAGATTGCACGATGAGCGCAAGAATCATGGTCGTCGATGACGAGCCGGACCTTCGAGGTCTTTTGGCCGCCTTTTTCACCCAGGAACACTACGAGGTCGTGGAGGTCGAGGACGGCGCGGGCTTGCGCAAGGCGCTGGGCGGGCCGCCGGTGAATGTTGTGCTGCTCGATCTCAAGCTCCCTGATGCCGAAGGGCAGGACCTGCTCATCGAGATCAAAAAGCAGTGGCCCGTCTGCGAGGTCATCATTCTGACCGGGTATGCGACCATCGACGCTGCCGTGTCGGCCATCAAGATGGGCGCCTACGATTTCCAGAAGAAGCCGTTCGACTCGAAATCCCTCCTGGTCTCGGTCGAGCGTGCGATCGAGCACCAGCAGCTCAAGGAGGAAGCCAGCCTGCTGCGCCGCGCCATCGCCTCGATGAGCGGCACCAGCGCGCCCATCTTCCAGAGCGCGGCGATGAAGACGCTCATCCGCACCGTCGAGCGGGTCGCTCCCAGCGAGGTCCCCATCTTCATCAGCGGCGAGAGCGGCGCCGGCAAGGAAGTCATCGCCGACCTCCTCCACACCCTCAGCCCCCGCAGCGCCGGCCCCCTGGTCAAGGTCATCTGCGCCGCGCTCTCGAAGGACCAGCTCGAGGCCGAGTGGTGCGGATCCGTCGCCGCTCCCGGCCGCGGCAGCGGCCGCAACGGGATCTTCCGCCAGGCTGAAGGCGGCACCCTCCTCCTGGACGGCATCTCCGATATGCACCTCGAGGCCCAGGGCCTCCTCCTCCACACCCTCCAGGAACGGGAATACCGGCCCGTCGGCGCCCCCGAACCGGTCCGCGCCAATTTCCGCATCATCGCCCTGACCAACCAGTCCATCGAAGACTCCCTCCGCGGCGGCAAGCTGCGCGAGGACCTCTTCTACCGCATCAATACCGTCCTGCTCCACATCCAGCCCCTGCGCCAGCGCCGCGAGGATATCTTGCCCCTGGCCAACTCGTTCCTCAAACGCTTCGCCGCCCAGGCCAACCGGAACTTCCTCGGCTTCACCCCGCCCGCCATGGAGATGCTGGTCCGATGCGACTGGCCCGGCAACGTCCGGCAGCTCCAGAACGAGGTCCAGCGCGCCGTCCTCATGTGCGATGGCCCGGTCATCGACACCTATGACCTGTCCGTCGGAAGCCCCGCCCCGGACGCGGCCCCGGCCTTGCGCGAGCAGCCCTCCCTCACCCTCATGCAGGCCATGGAGCGCAGCACGATCGTCCAGGTCCTTCAGGAAACACGCGGCAACAAGCTCGAAGCCGCACGCCGGCTCGGCATCGGCCGCCAGACTCTCTACAACAAGATCAAGCTCTACCGGATCTCGAGCTGATCCGCACCCGGCCGCCGCCGCCCCGCATCGCCGCGCCGCGCGCCGAATGGATCGCGTCACTCCTCGCTCCGGGGATCGAGCGCATCCCGCAAGCCGTCGCCCACGAAGTTCAGCGCCAGCAGCGTGGCCACCAGAACCCCCGCCGGGCATACGATCAACCACCAGTAGGTCCGGAACGGATTGATCTGCGTGGCGCCGTCGGCGATCAGGGATCCGAGGCTGGCCTGCGGCGGCTGGATCCCCAGCCCAAGATAGCTCAGGAACGACTCGCTCAACACCACCGACGGCACCGTCAGCATCACATACACGATCACCACGCCGCTGATGTTCGGCAGGATATGCCGGCGCAGGATCGACACGTGCCCGGCGCCGAGGGCGCGGCTGGCCTCGACAAAGCTCCGGGTCCGCAGCGACATCACCTGGCCGCGCACGATCCGGGCCATGGTCAGCCACGAGACCGCTCCCAGCCCCGCAAAGAGCAGCAGCATGCGGACGGTTCCGCCGCTGGCGGGCGAGAGCCAGCGCGCTATCCATTGGCCGAAATACTGCTCGAGCGTGGTGATCAGCACGATCACGAACACGATCGACGGCAGGGAGTAGAGCACGTCCACCACGCGCATCATGATGTGGTCCCACCGGCCCCCCACGTAGCCGGCTGTGGCCCCCCAGAGCACGCCGATCACCAGGCTCACGCCCGCCCCCACCGCCCCTACCACCAGCGATATCCGCGTGCCATACAGCACCCGTGCCAGCAGGTCGCGCCCGTGGACGTCCGTCCCAAACCAGTGCCGCCCGTCCGGCGGCGAAAACTGGTCCGTTGAGATCGCGTCCGGAGCATAGGGCGAGAGCCATGGGCCGATCGCCACCCCCAGCAGCAGCAGCGCCAGAACCACCGCGCTGGCCGCCGCCGCCCGGTTCCGTCCGAACCTCCGAACCGCCCGCCGCCCGGGCGTGTCCGCGCCCCTTTCCGGCACGGACGCCGGCGCGGGCGCAGGCTGCCGCGCCGGGGACGATGGCTCGAGCGATGGCCGGGGATCATCCATGGCGGGTGCGGGGATCGAGCCAGAAATGAATGCAATCGACGGCCAGGTTCAGCACGAGGAGCAGGGCCGCATACAGCAACACCAGCCCCACCACCATCGGGTAATCGCGATTCAGCGAGCTGTTCACCAGAAACACTCCGATCCCCGGGATCTGGAAGATGCTCTCGATCACGAACGACCCGGTCAGAAGATCCGCCAGCAGCGGGCCCGCATACGACACCACCGGCAGCACCGCCAGCGGGAAGGCGTGGCGCCATAGAACCGCCGACTCGCTCAGGCCTTTGGCCCGCGCCGTCGTGATGAAATCGGCCGTGAGTGTCGACTGCATCCCCTCGCGCATCAGCCGGCTGACGCGCCCGGCAAAGTAGATGCCCAGCGCCATCACCGGAAGCACCGCATGCGACGCCGTGCCCCACAAGGCCACCGGAAACAGCCGCCAATGGATGGCCAGGCCCATCACCAGCAGCGGCCCCACCACGAAGCCCGGTATGCATACCGCCAGCAGCGCGATGAACCCGCCCGCCATGTCCTCCCACCGATGACGCCGAACCGCCGTGAAGAACCCCAGCGGAATCCCCAGGCCCAGCGCAACCCCAAACGCCGCGCCGCCCACGATCAGCGACACTGGCAACCCCTGCCGGATGATGTCGTTCACCGTGTGGCTGCGATATTTCAGGGACGGGCCGAAATCGCCCCGAACCAGCCCCCCGACATACCGCAGGTATTGCCGCCCGATCGATTCGTCCAGGTGATATTTCGCGCGGATGTGCCGCTCGATCTCGGGCGAGGCCGGACGCCGCTCGCGGTCGAAGGGGCCGCCGGGCGCCACCCGCACCAGGACAAAAGCCAGGAACGTGATCAGCAGCAGCAGCGGCGGCAGGAAGAGGATGCGTTTGATCAGGTCCATGCGCGCTTGGCTAGGGCTTCTCGCCCGGCGGCTGATCCGGGCCTGCCGCCGGCGCGCCCGGGGAGCAGGAGGCGGGCTGGAACTCGGCGGCTCGCCGCTCGATGCCGGCCGCCTCCTCGGGCTCGAGGTGCGCCGCGATCCGCTGCCGCGCCGATGCGGCGGCGGGCGCACCGTGGCGCTCCGCCAGGACGGCCCAGTAATACGCCTCGCACCAGTCGTGCGGCCGGCCCCGCCCGGCGGCAATCATCAGCGCCAGGTTCAGCTGGGCGCGCCCGTGCCCCTGGAGGGCCGCCAGGTGAAACCATTCCGCCGCCTGGCGGTAATCCTGCCGAAGCCCGCGCCCCTCATAAAACCGTTCCGCCCAATCGAACTGGGCCTGAGCCTCGCCCGCCAGCGCCCGCTGCTGGTCCCGGTTGACGGCGAGGGTTTGGGCGTTCCAGACCTCGAACGCCAGCCGCTGGGCCCGCTGGGCGCCGTCTCGAATAAAACCCGGCGCCTCCGGATTCGACACCAGCCACCGAATGATCTGGATCAGCCTGCCCATCGCCAGCTCCAAGCATAGGGGAGACCGCCTTCGTCCGCCATGAAAAGTATCAATCCGCAGCCGGCGGCGCGTAAAGCCCCAGCTCCGCCAAAGCCGGCACGGCCGCCGCCCGGGTGATGCGGAGGCGGACGCGCTCGGTCGTGGCGGGCTCGATTCGGATGAGGCGGCGGTTGCCAATGCTGGTGCCGGAGGCTATCTCGATCCACCGCTGGTCCCGCCATTGGTCCAGGGCGAACGCCTCGATGCGCTGGCCCAGGGCCAGCGCCTCGCGCAGCTCGATCAGCCCCACCGTGACCGGCCGGCCAAAGGCCACCACCAGCTCCGGCGTTAGCACGCCCTCGTCGGTCGTCCAGTATGTGTTCCGGTCGCCATCCCGCACCATCTCCCCGCCGAACCGGGCGGCCCCGCCGCGCACCTGGCCGGGCTCGATGCGCGCTCCTGCCACCAGGTTCGCCCCCAGCGCCGCCTCGCGCAGGCGGCGGAAACCGGCCAGGGCGCGCCGGTCGATCTCCGGAATCCGGCCGCGGCGGTCCGGGGGGATGTTCAGGTTCAGACAGGCCCCGCGGCCCACCGACTGAAGATAGATATCGAACAGCTGGGCGGGCGTCTTGACCCGAGCATCCTCGGCGGCGTGATAGAACCAGCCGGGCCGAATCGACACGTCGCACTCCGCCGGCAACCAATGGGTTCCGGGACGCTCTCCCTGGTTCAGGTTGGCCCGCGTGCCCCCGGGGACGCCGTCCCCGATGTTCAACGTCGCCCAGCAGGGCTCGCCGGCGATCCCGCGCTCGTTGCCCACCCATCGGAAATCCGGGCCCACATCGCTGAACATCACTGCGTCCGGCATCAGCTCGCGCACGATCCGCCAGGTGCCCGCCCAGTCGTAATACGTCCGGTTGTCGATGTTGCGCCGCTCCCGCGCCCCGCCGTAATAGCCATCGCCGCCGTTCGCGCCGTCGAACCATACGGTGAAGAGGGGCCCGTACTGCGTCAGCAGCTCGCGCAGCTGCCGCCGGTAATACTCGATGTACGCCGGCCGTCCATAATCCGCATGGTTCCGATCCCAGGGAGAAAGGTAGACCCCAAACCGGATCCCGTGCCGCCGGCATGCGTCGGACATCTCGCGAACCACATCGCCCCGGCCGCCGCGCCATCGGCTGTTCTTGACCGAGTGCTCCGTGTAGGCGCTCGGCCAGAGACAGAAACCGTCATGGTGCTTGGCCGTCAGGATCAGGCCCGCCATGCCCGCCTCCCGCGCCGTTCCCGCGATCTGATCCGCGTCGAAGTCCGTGGGGGCAAACACGGACGGGTCCTCGTCGCCATAGCCCCATTCCTTGTCGGTAAACGTGTTCACCGTGAAATGCACGAAGCCGTAATACTCCATCTCGTGCCATTGAAGCTGCCGGGGCGTCGGCAGGGGCGGATGCGGCGCGGGAGCGGCCGGAGCCGCGGGGGACAATGCAGCGCGGCTCGAAGGCAGCGCCGCCAGCAGCAGCACCGCAGCCCATCGCCCGGCGGCAGCCAGCCAATTGTCTGCAATGATCATCATCCACCCATGGTAACGAGATCGGCGGGCCGGCTCAAGCCCGAGGACGCCCGGCTGTGCGCCTCCATGCGAACGCCGGTTTGACAGCGGCCGCTCAGGCGATATAGTGCGTCTCCTTTGTCATGAGTCCGAATCCGCATGTCGCGATTGTCGGCGCCACGGGCGCTGTCGGTGCCGAGATGATCCAGACGCTCGAACGCCGCCGGTTCCCGGCGGGGCGCCTGACCTTGCTCGCCTCCGCCCGCTCCGCTGGCAAGAGCCTCAAGTTCCGGGGCGAGCCCCATCCGGTGCAGGAGCTCAAGCCGGATTCGTTCCGGGGCATCGACATCGCGCTCTTCAGCGCCGGGGGCGGGATCTCGCGCGAGTTCGCCCCGCGGGCGGCCGCGGACGGCTGTGTCGTGGTCGACAACTCGAGCGCGTTCCGGATGGACGACCGGGTGCCGCTGGTGGTCCCGGAGATCAACGCCGCCGACATTGCCGCCCATGCCGGCATCATTGCCAATCCCAACTGCACCACGGCGATCACGCTGATGGCGCTCTATCCGCTGCACCGGGCCTTCGGCGTACGCCGCATCTTCGCATCGAGCTACCAGGCCGTCTCCGGCACCGGCGCGCGCGCCATCGAGGAGCTGCGCCGCCAGGTCGCCCAGATCGTCGCCGGCCAGCCGGTCACCCGCGAGGTCTATCCCCACCAGATCGCCTTCAACGTGCTCCCCCATGTCGACAGCTTCCTCCCCACCGGCTACACGAAGGAGGAGATGAAGATGCAGAACGAGGGCCGCAAGATCATGCACCATCCCTCCTTCCGCGCCAGCGTGACCTGCGTCCGCGTCCCCGTCTATCGCGCCCACTCGATCGCCGTCAGCGCCGAGTTCGACAAGCCCGTCAGCCTCGACGCCGCCCGGGCTGCCCTGCAGGGCGCCCCCGGCCTGGCAATCGTCGATTGCCCGGAGAAGAGCGAGTATCCCATGCCTCTGTTCGTGGCCGAAAAATACGACTGCGAAATCGGCCGGCTGCGCCTCGATTGCGCCCTGGACAACGGCCTCTGCTTCTGGGTGGCGGGCGATCAGCTGCTCAAGGGGGCCGCGCTGAACGCCGTCCAGATCGCCGAGGAACTCCTCCGCCTGCCGCGATAGGACGCCCGCGCCCCCGAACCGCTCTCGGCAACGCCAGCGCCCGGCCTCGAAAGCGCCAGGTGGCTCCACGAGATCGCACCCCGTGAGAGGTGAGATCCGCCTCGCCAAGATCCTTGCCTGGGTTGAGGCATCGCCCTAAGATCCCCGTGCCATGAACGCCACAATGACCACTCGCCGCGCCTTTTTGAAAAACTCCGGGCAAGCCGTTGCCGGCCTCGCCCTCGCCCAGGCGGCGGCTCGCCCAGGCTACGCCGCCGAAGACAACACCATTCCCATCGCGCTGATCGGGTGCGGCGGGCGCGGCACGGGCGCCGCCGTGAACGCCCTCTCGACCGCCGGACCCACGAAGCTCGTGGCCATGGCCGATTTCTTCTCTCACCGCCTCGAGGGCAGCCACAAGAACCTCTCCGGCAAATTCGCCCAGAAGGTCGATGTCCCGCCCGAGCGCCGGTTTCTCGGTCTGGATGCCTTTCGCCATGCCATCGCTGCCGTCGGCAAAGGCGGCGTCGTGCTGCTCGCGACGCCCCCCGCATTCCGCCCTATCCATTTCGAGCATGCCGTCCAGCAAGGCTGCCATGTCTTCATGGAGAAATCCTTTGCGGTCGACGCCCCTGGGATCCGCCGGGTCCTGCGCACCGGCGAGCTGGCGCGCCGGAAGAATCTCAAGGTCGCCGGCGGCCTCATGAGCCGGCACTACATCCCGCTCGAACAGGCCATCGCGCAAATCCATGGCGGGCGGATCGGCCCCGTGATCACGGCCTGGGCCTACCGCATGCACGGCCCCGTCGGCCTCGGCGCCCGGAAGCCCGGCCAGCCCGAGCTCGCCTTCCAGATCGCCAACTACAGCTGCTTCACCTGGCTCAACGGGAGCTTCCTCGTCGACTGGCTCATCCACAACATCGACGTCTGCTGCTGGGCCAAGAACGCCTGGCCCGTCTCCGTCCAGGGCATGGGCGGCCGCCAAACCCGGCGCGAGCCCGACCAGCTGTTCGATCATTACGCCGCCGAGTACGCCTTCGCCGACGGCACCCGGCTGTTCGCCCAGGGACGCCATATCGCCAACTGCTGGGATTTCTTCGGAGACGAGATCCATGGCACCAAAGGCTGCGGGGTCCTCGGCGAAGGCATCCCCCAGCCCCGCCTCTATGACGGCCACCAGCCCCAGCCCGATCGCCTGATCTGGGAATACCAGGGCGCCCCGTGCGATGCCTACCAGCGCGAGCATGACCTGCTCTTCGCCGCCATCCGAAAGGACCAGCCCTATAACGAGACCGAACGCTGCGCCAAGTCCTGCCTCACCGCCATCATGGGCCGCATGACCTGCGAATCCGGCCGCCGCGTCGCGTGGGAGGAAGCCCTCGGCTCGAATCTCGAGCTCGCCCCGGGCCTCGAGAATCTCACGATGGACTCGCCGCCGCCGGTCCTGCCCGATGCCCAGGGCCATTACCCGATCGCCATGCCCGGCCTCACCCAGCCGCTCTAGGAGCTCCCGCATGACGGCGACGCCTCCCGCGGCCCTCCAGGTCTCGTGCGTCCAGTTGCACTGGGCGCGGTCCCTCGACTACAATCTCGAGCGCACATTGCATTACCTGGACGCGGCCGCCGCCCTCGGCAGCCGCGTCGTCCTTTTCCCCGAAGCCAATCTCACCGGCTATTACTTCCCGGAGGTGATTCGCCTCCCGGCCGATCGCATCCAGGCCGCCCTCGATCGCGTGTGCGCCGCCGCAGCCCACCGCCGGATCTGGGCCATCGTCGGCGCCTTGCGCCCCACCGCCGACCGCCTCCTCAATCTGGCCCACGTCGTCAACCCCGCCGGCGCTATCGTCCACCAATATGCCAAGGTCAACCTCGCCGGCCGCGACGAGAAGAAATACTGCCGCAGCGGCGACAAGCTCTCCCTGTTCGACCTGGACGGCATCCAGTGCACGCTCGTCATTTGCCGCGACGGCCGCCATCCCGAGCTCTACCGCATCCCCGCCATGGCGGGCGCTCAGATCCTGTTTCATCCTTCCTGCAGCTCGGACGAGATCGAGGCTGTCGCCTGGAAGCGGGTCGCAGGCCGCGCCCAGCTCCCCGTCGGGCCCCACTCCAAAATCTACCACTGCGTCGCCAACACGATCGGCGAATCCCCCGATGGCAAGCAGACCTCCAGCGGCAGCTCTTTCATCCGCGATCCCGGCGGACTCCCGCTGGCCGAAGCCGGCTTCTACCAGGAGGAGATGATCACGGCTGTGCTCGACCTCTCCCGCGCCGACCGCTGCTACCCGCTCGAGAGCATCGAGCACCCGCCTTTCCTTCGACCTCATTGGCTGAAGATGATCGAGGCCGTCAAGGCCCGCGCCCATCTCACGCCCGAGTAGACCCGCCCATGGACGCCATCGACCACGCCGAATCCGCCTTCCGCCAGGGCTACAACTGCTCCCAGGCGGTCCTGATCGCCCTCGTCCAGCCGCCGGGCCTCGATCGCGACACCGCCCTCCGCCTGGCATCCGGCTTCGGCGGCGGCGTGGGCCGCAGCGGCCAGATCTGCGGCGCCGCCGCCGCCGCCGTCATGGCCATCGGACTCGCCCGCGGCCATTCCACCCCCGAGCGCCCCGCCAAGGAGCGGACCTACCAGCTCGTCCACGAGTTCCTCCAGCGGTTCCAAAAAGAGCACGGCGCCCTCACCTGCCTCGAACTGCTCGGCTGCGACATCAGCACCCCCGCCGGCTTCCTCGCCGCCAAACCCCGCCACGATCAGATCTGCCCTCAGCTGGTCCGAAACGCCGTCCGCATCGCCGCCAGCCTGATCGCCGCCTCGAATGCGCCGGCCTCTTCCCCATGAACCCTCCCCCTTATCCGAATGCCGGGGCGCGTCCCAGGCTCCTCCTCTCTTCATTTTTGCACAGATCCCTCGATGAAACCTCATGATTTCCAATTCGACCTGGCGGTGATCGGGGCGGGCAGCGCCGGCTTCGCCGCCGCTCGGACCGCGTCCGCCGCCGGCCGCAAGACCGTTCTGATCGAAGGCGGCGCCGAGGTGGGCGGCCTATGCATCCTGCGAGGATGCATGCCCACGAAAACGCTGCTGTATGCCGCCGAGGTCCTCCACCTGCTCCGGCAGGCCTCCACCTGGGGCCTCCATGCCCAGGGGGTCTCCTTCGATTTCCAGAAGGTCATGGCCCGGAAATCAGCCCTCATCCAGGAGTTCGCCGATTACCGGTTCCGCCAATTGACCGCAGGGAAATTCGAGTTCCGCCGCGGCAAGGCGCGATTTGCCGATCCCCATACGCTGGCGCTCGACACCGGCGAATCCATCACCGCCGGCGCAATGGTCATCGCCACCGGGTCCATAGTGCCCCCGCCACCCCTGCCCGGCCTGGCCGATATCGGCTATTGGACCAGCGACGATATTCTCTCTCTCCAACAGCTTCCCGAATCGATCCTCGTGCTCGGCGGCGGCCCCGTGGCGGTCGAGCTCGCCCAGTTCCTGTGCCGGTTCGGCGCCAAGGTCTCCCTCGTCCAGCGCAGCCCCCATATCCTGCGCGATTTCGACCCGGACGCCGCCGCCGTCATCGAGCGCGTGCTCCGGAAGGAAGGCATCGATCTCTACACTGGCACTCGCCTGATCCGCGCCGAGAACGGCTCCGGCGGCAAGCGTGTGACATTCGAACACGACGGCCATCCCGTCACAGTCGAGGCCGGCCGTGTCCTCCACGGGCTCGGCCGGATCCCCGCGATTGCGGATCTGGACCTCGATCGCGCCGGCGTCCGCGTCCACCAGGGCCGGATCCTGACCGACGATCGGATGGCTACCACCGTCCCGCACATCTTCGCGGCGGGAGACTGCACGGGCACCTACGAGATCGTCCATATCGCCATCCAGCAGGGAGAGACCGCCGTGCACAACTGGCTCCACCCCGATCAGCCCCGGCGCATGGATTACCGGCTGCTCTGCAGCGTCGTGTTCACCGATCCTCAGGTTGCCCAGGCCGGCCTCACCGAGAAAGCCGCCCAGGCGGCCGCCATCCCCTATCGCGCGGCCAGCTACCCTTTCAATGATCACGGCAAGTCCCTGATCATGGAGGCCCTCGAGGGATTCGTGAAGCTCCTGGCCGATCCGGCCTCGGGCGAGATCCTCGGCGGCAGCGTGGTCGGCCCGGCCGGCGGCGAGCTCATCCACGAAATCGTCGCCGCCATGCACCATCGGATGACCGCTCGCGATCTTGCCCTCCTGCCCCACTACCACCCCACGCTCGCCGAAATCTGGACCTACCCCGCCGAGGAGCTCGCCTCGATGCCGAACTGAGCGCAGATCAGGGTTGGACGCTGGCGAAGTATTCGTCCAAAACGCGGGCGAGGTTGGCGCCGTAGGCGATCCAATGTCGGGCGGAGGGGAAATCGTTGAGGCCGGCGATCCAATTGCAGTTGAGCTCGTGGACGACGGCGTCGATGCCGAACCGATCGAGCCAGCCGTCGCCCAGGGTGCCGGAGTTGCGGTAGGAGGGGGCGGTGGCGCCTTCGGTGAACCAGGTATGTTTCCGGAGGAGGGATTCGAGGAGCTTCATGCGTTCGACGTGGCGGGACAGCTCGGGAACGGGCGGCCGGCTGATATGGAGCTGGCCGCCGCCATCGTTGTGGAACTCGATGGCGAGGTGGGGTTTTTGGCCGGCGCGGATCATCGTGTCGAGCCATTGTTCGAGCGCGTCGTTTTCGGGAGCGAGCTGAGGATCGGCCGGCTTGTCCCAGTCCCGGTTGAGGTCTTTGCCCTGGAGGTTGAACCGGGTGCGTCCGAGGGCGACGCCATCTTTGTTGGCCATGGGGAGGAGGTAGAGGCAGTAGCGCTCGAGCCAGCGGCGAGCGTCGTCGTCATTTTGGAGGAGGCGCTCGACCAGGCCCTGGGCAACCCAATTGCCGCCGGGCTCCCAGGGATGTGCGCGAGCGCGGATGAAGACGCGGCAGGGGGCTTGGGCGCGGCCGACGCGGACGATCTCGAGTGTGCGGCCCTGAACGGTGCGGCCGATGGGTGAGATCTGGACCAGGGGGCTGGAGCGGATGGACTCGATCCAGCGGTCGAGGTCGGAGATGCGATAGGGTTCGAGGCGGGCGACGTAGAGCTTGGGGCCGGGCATCTCGAGGTCGAGCCGGATCCGGTTGGTGGGGATGGACTGGGTTTGGACGGGGCGCCAATCGCGTCCATTTTCGGATACGAACATGGTTTTGAGCTCGCGGGCGACGGAGCCGGGGCGGCCATTCCAGACATTGCTGAGGTTGGTGAAATCGAGGGTGAGGCGGGCGCCGGGGCTGGCGTGGAGGAGAAGATGGATGTGGCCGGCGGCGCGGTTGGGCGAGGAGCGCTCGTGGTCGTAGAGGAGGTGGACGAGGGTCGAGCCATCGGAGGCGGGCTCGTACCAGACAGGGGATGCGTTTTCGAAGCTGGTGTCGATATAGGCAAGGTTAGTGGGTGCCGCGATCGTGTTGGCGGGCGAGGGCGCAGCGGGGAGGGCTGCCAGGGACATGGTGGAGATCAGTGCGATGACGATGGCGTGTTTCATAATGGTTGAGGGGTATGCAGAGTGTCAGAAGTCTACAACGCCGGGTCAGGGGACCCGGCCTACAGAATCGTATAGGCCGCGTGACCTGCCTGCGCCGCCCCGGCAGGCAGGCCTCACGCGGCGTGATTTATGACGTTGTGTATGGCAATTGGGTTTGCGGTTAAGGCGGAGCGGGCCAGTGGCCATAACGGAGGAGTTTAGCGGCGGCCCACCATCGGGGCCAGGAGCGGTTGGACTGGCGGCTGGCGAGGGTGGCGAGGCGATGAAAGGTCTGGCGGGCAGCGCGGTAGTGGTGGGTGCGGGCCAGGAGGCTGGCCAATTGCTTGCGGTGATGGCGGGTGAAGACCGGAGACGAAGGCGAATCCTCGAGGAATTGGAGACCGGTCCGGAGGTAATCGACGAGGCAGCGCTCGTACCAATCGAGCGATTCTTCATTGATGATGGAGAGGACGTGGCGGCCGGGCTCGGGATTCAAGTCGAACGCGTCCTCGAGGGCGGAGAAGAGGTCGAAGCGGGTGAACCCGCCCTCGTGGCGGGGGAGGGCGCGTGCGTCGCGGATGAGGGATTGGGCTTCGGTGTCGCGGCCGGTTTGCTGGTAGGCGATGAGCAGGTTATCGAGCATCCACGGCTCGACGCGCGAGCGCTGGCGCCAGTCGGCGAGCCAATGGGCGACTTGGCGGTGTTGGGAGAGGCATGTGAAGACGTAGCCGACCTGGCCCCAGAGCAAATCATCTTCCTGGAACCACTGGGCATGGGCACGCAAGAGGCGGCGAAACTGTCTGCGAGGGGTGGTGAAGCAGGCTGGAACGCCCCATGTCGCGGATTGGCTGACAGACTGGCCGATGGTCTGCAACTGGCGGATGAGGGCACGGCGGGCCAGCTCGGATCGGGCCGGCAACCGGGCGAGGATGCGAGCATTGGCGAGCTTGCCGATGGCGGCCCGCAGGCCAACCCAGAGCCAGGCCGTATTCGGGTTGGCGCTGGGATGGAGCAGGAGACGCCGGACGTGGTGTTCGGCCATGCGGCTCAGGCGGGGGGATGAAAGCCGCTGGGCGAGGGATTGGAATGCGGCAGGATCGTCTTCGGGGCGGGTGCAGATGCGTTCGAGGAGCGGGGGGATGGCATGGGAGTGGCCGAGGCGGAGCTCGAGGGCGATTTCGCGGTCGATGCGGGCAGGCTCCGTCGCATGACCTTCGAGGCGCTGGAGGGTTAGGCGCGCGCCGTCACAATCGTCGGACTCGACCTGGAGATCGAAGAGGTGAAATCCGGCAAAGGTGTAGTCGGGATCGAGCTCGAAAGCGTGCTGGAAATCGGCGAGGGCGCCGGCACGGTTGCCCTGGCGGAGTTTGGAATGGGCGGCGTAGCCCCAGGGGACGGGATCGAGGGGGTGGAGGCGGGCGAGGGCCTCGGCGGCGGTGACGGCGCCGGCGTATTCGCCGCGCTGGTCGAGCCAGGAGGCGAGCTCGCGCCAGGCCCAATCGATGTCGGGGTGATCGGCGAGGACGGCGCGCATTTGGCGGATGGCCTCGGGGATGTCGCCTTGCTGGGCGACGATGTAGGCGCTGGTGGCGCGGAGCTCGGCGGGGGGTGGATCGCCGAGGGCCGGAGGCCGGCAACAGTCCAGGGCTTCCGCGTAGCGGCCAGCAAGGGCGAGCGTGGTGGCGCGCAGACGCCAGGCCTCCACGAACCGGGGGTTGCGGGCGATCGCCTGGTCCAGGGCGGCCAGCCGCTGATCGCTCTGGTCGGGACGATCGAGCATCCGGGCCTGGAGCCACCAGGAACGGGCTTCGCCGGGGCGTTGGCGGGCGAGCTCCTGGGCCAGCTCGAGCCCGAGGCCGGGCTGGCCGAGCTCCCGGCTCCAGGCATCGAGCTGGCTCCAGGCCCAATCGTAGCCGGGCTCGATCCGAACGGCATCGCGGATGCGGTCGAGCGCGGCGGCGGGCTCGCCAAGCTTCCAAAGGACATGGGCAAGGGCGCCGTGGTTGAGGGGATCCTGGGCGGAACGCTGGACGGCTTGCTCGAGGACCTGGCGGGCATCGGCGAGGCGGCCGGCATTCTCGCAAGCCTGAGCGAGCTCGCGCATGCCGGCGCCCCAGGCAGGATTGAGCTGGCGGACGCGCTCGAGGGCATCGATCTCGGCGGCGTGATCGAGGCGGGCCCGGTGGACGAGGGCCAGATCGACCCAGGCGCGGGGCAGAAGAGAGAACCGCTCGGTCATTTGGCGGGCGAGCAGCAGCGCTTCCGAGAGTCGGTCCATGGAGATCAGATGCCGGGCGAGGGCGGACCAGGAATGCCAGAGATCGGGCCGCTCGACGTGGGCCTGGCGCAGGAGCTGAAGGAGGTCGTCGGACGAGAGGAATGGGCGGGCCAGCTCGGCGAACTGGAGGATGCCGTCGCCGAAGGTGGTTTGGCGGATCAGCTCGGACTGGATGAGATCGATGGCTTGGCGGCGGTCGGCGGGGGCGGCGCAGGCCTGGATGAGGCCATGCATCGCGAAGCTGTTGTCGACCGAGATCTGGAGGGCGACAGCGAACTGCGCGCGGGCTTCGGGGAGGCGTCCCTGGCGCAGGAGGCCATCGCCGCGAATATTGAAGAGGGCGGGATGGAAAGGCTCGAGGGCGGCGGCCGCATCGAGCTGGCGATCGGCCTCGTCGAAACGCTGGAGGCCTTGCAGGGCGGTGGCGAGCTCGCGGCGGGCCCAGGCATCATCCGGGTTTTGTTCGACGAGGGTGCGAGCGACGATCTCGAGGTCCGCGGGGCCGCTGTCGCGGATCCACTCGATGCGGAGCTGGAGGAGAGGCAGGTAATGGGGGAACTGGCTGGCGGCTTGGGCGAGATGATCGAGGGCGGCCGCCCGGCCCTGGGTCTCGGCGAGGAGGAAGGCGGCGGCGCGATGGGCATCGATGGCGAGGGGCTCGGAGGCGAGGATCTGACGCCAGAGCTCGAGCTCGGCGCCGGGATCGCCCCGGCGTCCGGCGAGGGTGGCCGCGGCGCGCGTCCATTCGCCGGCAGAGGTCCGGCAGCGGGCGTGAGCGAGGAGGGATTCGGCCCGTTCGAGGTTGTGGCTGGCGGCGAACTGCTCAGCGGCGAAAAGGCAGAGCGATCCATCCTCGGGCCGGACGGCGAGGGCTTGATCGAGGATGGCAAGGGCGGCAACGGGCTGATCGATTTCGAGGAAAGCGCGGACAAGGGTGCGCGCAGGGAGGGAGGACTGGCTCGCGTTCTTCTGGAAACGGCGGGTGAGGAAATCGATGGCCTCGGAGGTTCGTTTGAGCCAGCGGCAGGCGTTGAACCAGGCGGTGGCGAAGGATTCCTTCTTGTCGTCGAGGCTGGTGGCAAGCCGGTAATAATCGCAGGCGTCGTGGAAGCGGCCCTGCTGCCAGAGAATATGCCCGCGGATGAAGCAGGCCGAGGCATCGGCCGGGCGGCGGCGTTGGGCGCGGTCGAGCCAGCGGAGAGCGGCGGCGTGCTGGCGAGCGTCCTGGCCAAGCTCCCACGCGAGCTCCTGCCAAAGCAGAGGATCGGAATCGCGCCGGACACAGACATCGCGGAGCCAGGAGAGGATGTCCTGACGGCGCCCCATGTCGCGAAGGACGCTGGTTCGGGCCAGGAGAAGATTGACATCGCCGGGGTAGAGGTCGAGGAGGTGCTGGACGGCCCCGAGGATCTCGGCGGGATTCGCGTCGTAATGGGCGAGGGCGCGGCGAGCCTGGCGGGTGATGCGATGGAGAGGATCGATGGATTCGAGCTGCTGGCGCGCCGCGACAGCGGCCGGGCGGTCATGGCGGTCGAGGGCGAGCAACAGGGCATGGTGGCAGTCGTAGAGATCGGCATCGGGCAGCTCAACGCCCTCGAGGCGGGAGGCTTGATCGGCGGGAACGATCGCCAGGCCGCGAGGGCCGTAAGCGGCTTGAGACGCAAGCCCGGGCTCGGCCAAAAGCTCGATATAGTTGCGAAAGAAGGGATCCCGGATGATGAGGCACTGGCTGAAGTCATCAAAGCCGATGACAGCCTGCTCGTGGGCGTTGCCGGGATGGACGGTGGTGAGGGCGAACGGGATGCCGCGGCAGGCGAGGTCGCGGGCGGCGGAGGCGGTGACGGTGAACTCGCGCGCGATCCAGCCGTGTCGCTCCGCCCAATTCCGTTCGCTGTGGGAGGGCGTGCCGTCGTAGCAGATGGCGTCGGCGACATCGAGGTGGGCGACCGGCTGGTTCCAGAAGCGGCACAGCGTGGTGAGGGTGGCGGGGACGCAGGTGAGATGATGCTGGCGGACGAAAGGGACAGGGAGCTGGATGCGCTGGGCTTCGGGGGGAGGCGACTCGAGCCGGGCGGCGAACTGGATCCAGGATGGGGTGGGGCCGGCACGGCGGGCCTCGAGCGCGGCGGGCTCGAACTGGCCGAGCCGATAGAGGCATGTGGCCCGGCCTCGGGCGAGCCACTCCTGAAAAGAGGGCTCGGCCAGAGGCGCCAGCCGCTGGGCATCTTCGAGCGTCGCCAGGGCATCCTGGAAAAGGTCGAGCTCGAGCTCGAGGGCGTACAGGTTCTGAGCCAGGTAGAGGGTGGGGAAGGACACCCGAGCCGCCCGCAGAAGCTCCAGCGCTTCCCCGTCGCGTCCAACGAGCGTCAGGGCGTGAGCCGTCTGGGCGGAAAGGATCCAGTGGCGAGGGTGGCGGGCGAGGGCGGACTGGGCAATCTCCAAGGCCTCGGAATAGCGGTCCTCGGATTCGAGCCGCTGGCTCCGCTCGAACGCGACCCAGGCGGGCTCATGGCGGGTGTGCTCGGCCTGAGCGAGACAATGGTCGGCCAACTGGAAATCGCGGAGGCTGGCGGCAATCCGGGAGCGCAGCAGAAAGAAATCGGCACGGTCGGCAGGATTCGAGGAAGGAGGCTCGGGGAGGAGCTGGAACCGCTGCCACGCCGCAACGGGGCCGCGCAGCTCCAGGACGGCCCAGATCATGAAATAATGGGCCTGCCAGCAGCCGGGCTGGCGCCGCCAGGCGCGGAGGAGAAGCCGCACGCCGAGGGCGGGCGCGCCAAGGTGCCGCGCAAGCCGTCCGGCGAGAATCAGATCGGCAGGTTGAGCCCAGGAGCGGAAGGGGCCGAGCGGCCGGGCACCCTCGTAGGCTTCGAGGAAGCGTCCCTGATCGTAGAGCGATTGGAGGGAAGAGCGCTGGGCGTCGGTGAGTGCGACTGGCGATGGTGGCGGATCGGCCAAGGCAGTCATGGATCGCCGCGCCGGGTCATTTCGCGCGAGGGCCGGGCCGGGCTGGCGGGCTGTAGGTGAATGGCGCCCGGTCGGGAACCACGGAGACCGGGGTCGTGAACTTGAAGGGCGCGGGCGCGCCCGGCAGGGGGAACGTGAGCTCGATCATGAACGCAGTGTAACCCTGAGGGGGCGGGGCGATCTGGGCGGAATAGATTCCGTTTTGAGGGGCGAGGTCGGTGCTGGCCCAGGCGGGCCCGATGGTGTCGAGGCGGAAATCGCGGGCCTTGGGATTGGTGGCCTGCCAGAGCTTGACGGCGGAGGGAGGGGTGACCGGGGTGACACGGAGCGAGCCCTCGGGACCGGCGGACCACGAGAACTGGGGCAGAGCGGACCGATGGAGCACGGCGTGGTAGCAGGCGGCAAGAGTCTCGAAGGCATCCGAATTCTTCAGCGAATGGTCGGTGTTGGGCACGTAGCGGAGGTATTTCACGCCCGGCAGATCGTCGAAATAGAACTGGCTGGAATCCGGCACGAAGAACTGGTCGCCGGTGGCATTGATGATGAACTTGGGCAGCGTGAGGCGGTCCCGGTATTCGTAGGGTTCCTCGATCTGCATCAGGCGCCGGAACTCGGGTGTGCCTTGCCAGTCCATGATGCCCTGCTGGACGTAATCGTGGACGGCCGGCGCGTAGAATCCGTAGGTCTCCCAGTGGTGGCGGAAGGAGGGCTCGAGGTTGAGGAGATCGATGACGATGGGGACGATGGCGACGATCCGGCGATCGACCGCGGCGGTGGTCCATGTGGTCCAGCCGCGCTTGGAGCCGCCGGCGACGACGAAGGAATCGACCGTGCGGCCGCCAGCCTCAGGGGTGGCGCAGAACGCCGCCAGGGTGTCGAGGGCGCGGACGGCACTCTTGGTCATCGGCAGCCGGGCGGGCCAGCGCTCGTCGCCGGTGCGCAGGTACTGGTCCCAGGTGTATGCGATGAGATCGTCCTCGTAGCGCGGCTTGCCATCCTGGTGGAAGACGAGGGGCTGGTTCGGAACCATGCGCAGCTCGGCGACGACGGACCGGGTGGCAAGGGCGAGCTGCGCCAGGCGCGGGTCGGCGGACGTGGGGGCCGGCTTGTCGTTCGAGCCGCCGCCGATGAAGAGCAGGGCCGTGGTGTGCTCGACCGTCTCGGGCACGACGACAACCAGCCAGTGTTTCCAGACGGGCCGGTCGACCTCCGCAGGGGTCAGCCACGATTGGGAGGTCATCTCGAGAACAAATGTGCGGCAGCCCCGCCCATCGGAGGCGCTCAGGCGCTGGTAGGCGTAATGGGGATCAGGCTGGGACACGTAGCGGTCGAGGGCGGTGGTCTTGGGATGGTGGACGCACCCCGCAGCGGCCAGAAGGCCGGCGACAACGGGAGCGCAGCGAGCGATCCAGGCCAGTGGATTTTTCATGATCGGCGAATGGCGAGATCAACGGATTGAACTTTATACTTATATCTATCAAACAGCAATACTATTTTCTTGGCTGGTCGAACCGGCTGTTCCCGATGGAGACGTTGTGGCGGCACTCGGTCAGGGTCAGGGTGAACTGGGCGATGGCGGGGGTGGGCATCCGGATGCGGAAGGGGACTTGGGTCCCATCGACGGGGCGGTAATCCTCGTAGTACATCTCGATGGGGACCTTGCCGGAGGGCGAATCCGTCTCGGAGTCGCGCCGGACGAGGAGGAGGGTCTGGACATCGAAGTAGAGCTTCTCGGGGTTGCCGGAAGGGGGTTGAGCGAGGAGGGCATAGGCGTCGCGGCCGCCGACGGGCTGGATGCCCTGGAGGGTGATGGCGGGGAACAGCTCGGGCCATTTGAGTTCGGGGTGGAACTCGGCGTCGCGCCGGGTGCGAGCGAGGGACTCGCCGGTCTTGAGCTGGATGCCGCCGTCCGGGGCCCAGGTCCAGGCCGTTTGGCCATCGAAGCCTTCGCGGACGAGGCCGTAGCCGGGCATGTCGATCGTGATGAGCCGCTTGTTGGGGGACTTGGCGACGCATTCCCAGCGGAGGCGCCCCCCGGCGGCAGGGAGGTCGAGGTCGCCCTTCATGGCCCGCGAGGTGATCTTGCGGAGCGTGGCTTCGCCGCCGATGGCCTCGAGGTTGGCGCGGAGGACCTGGTCGGCGGTGGTCAGACGGGTGGCGGACGCAGGCAGGCCTGCGGGAGGGGCGGCGGGAGCCGTCTGGGCAAGGCCCATCCCGGCCATGCTCAGGGCGGACAACAAGATGAGAAATTGGCGCATCCTGCGATTCATGATCGACGGAGGGTAATAGGGCGATGGGCAAAAGGCGACATTTTTTCGCAAGACCCGGGCCGGCAGCAGGTCGTCGATCGGTTCGGGGCGGACCCGATTCGCTGCCAGGGCGCCCCCAGCGGCAGGTGCGGGGAAAAGGGGGCTTGACTCGGGTGGGCAGGCGTGGCGATTTTGGCGGGCGGGTGTCGATGCGACGCCTGAAACCAATGACCATCACTTTGTTGGGGGCGGCCGGGGATGTGACCGGTTCGGCGTATTGGATCGAGGAAGGCGGCGACGCGCTGCTGGTGGATTTCGGCCTGTTCCAGGGCGTGAAGATGGCCGAGGACCGGAACCGGCTGTTGCGGGGGCTGAACGTGGGCAGGCTGCGGGCGGTGGTGTTGACCCACGCGCATCTGGATCACACGGGGCGGCTGCCGCTGCTGGTGGAGGGGGGGTACCAGGGGCCCATCTATGCGACGCCGGCAACACGGGAGCTGACGGAGCTGATTCTGCATGACTCGGCGCGGATTCAGATATCGGATCTGGACCGGGTGAACCGGAAAAGGCAGCGCCAGGCCAAGCCGGCCCTGGAGCCGCTGTATACGCCGGAGCATGTGAGCACAGTGCTGAGCCTGTTTCGGGCTCTGGATTACGAGCAGGTCGAGGAGGTGCTGCCGGGGATCGAGGTGCGGTTGGTGGAGGCGGGGCACATGCTGGGATCGGCCACGGTGGAGCTGACCGTGCGGCGGGGCGTGCCGCCGCGGGTCCTGGTGTTTTCGGGCGATCTGGGGCCGTGGGGAGCGCCGATCATTCGCGACCCGGTTCCGATCGAGCGGGCGGACGTTGTTTTTCTGGAGTCCACGTACGGGGACCGCGATCACCGGCCGCTCGCGGAGACCATTGCGGAGTTCAAGGAGATCTTGCGGGCGGCGGTCGAGCAGAAGGGGAAGATCCTGGTGCCGACCTTCGCGGTGGGGCGGGCGCAGGTGATCATGTATGTGCTGGCAGGGATGGTCCACGACGGGAGCCTGCCCAAGTTCCCGGCATTCCTCGACAGCCCCATGGCGCTCGAGGCGACCCGCATCTACTCGAGGCATCCGGAGCTGTATGACGAGGAGATGCTCGAGCTTCTGAAGACAAGGCACAAGGGGCCGTGTCTGCAGACGGTGACCCCGTCGGTGACAGCGGACGATTCCCGCGCGCTCAACGATCAGGCGGGGCCCTGTCTGATCATGGCCGGGGCCGGGATGTGCAACGCGGGCCGGATACTGCATCATCTCAAGCAGAACCTGTGGCGGCCGGAGACGTGGGTTGTGATCGTGGGCTACCAGGGGCCGGGCTCGCTGGGCCGGCAACTGGTCGACGGCAAGAAAATGGTGTCCGTTCTGGGCGAGCGCGTCGCGGTCCAGGCGCAGGTGCGCACGCTGGGCGGTTTCAGCGCGCATGCGGGCCAGGCGGACTTGCTGCGCTGGTTTGGGGGGATGGCTGCGTCGGGCCCGCGAGTGATCTTGACGCACGGGGAGGAGCGGGGGCGGGAGGCCTTGGCGGCACAGCTCAAGCAGCGGCACGGGATCGAGGCTGAGCGCCCGTCGGCGTTCGAGCCGATCGAGGTTTGAGGGGAAATCGGCCGGCGGTGCGCCTCCGGACGGGACCGGAAATATTCCTTTTCAAGGATTGGAGGGCGGGCCAAGTTATGCAGAGCGTCATCAGCTCACAGCGCTGGGCCAGAGGACCGGGCCTGCACAACGACCCGCGCTGGCGATGCAGGCTCCGTCAGCCGCACGCGCGCGGGGCCGGTGATGCCGGGTATAGCAGGCGATTGTATGGGACAACATCCTGATGCGGGGCGCGCGGCGCCCCGGGACATGTTGGTGGACGTGAGCGGGCTCGAGCGGGCCTATCACAAGGTGCAGCCCGATGGCAGCGATCCGATGCAGCGGGTCAGTTTTGGTACCAGCGGCCACCGCGGAAGCAGCCTGAACGGCACGTTCAACGAGGCGCACGTATGGGCGATTGCGCAGGCGATCTGCGTCTACCGAAGCGAGCACGGGCATCGAGGACCGGTGTTTCTGGCGATGGACACGCATGCGTTGTCGGCCATGGCGCGCCGAAGCGTGCTGGAGGTGCTGGCCGCCAACGGCGTGGAGACGCGCCATCAGTCGGGGCCGGGCATCGCGCCCACGCCGGCGATCTCGCATGCCATTCTCGAGCACAATCGCGCGCATCCAGCGGCGCTCGCAGACGGCATCATACTGACGCCCTCGCACAATCCCCCGGCGGATGGGGGGATCAAATATAATCCGCCGCATGGCGGGCCGGCGGACACGGATGTCACGGCGCGGATCGAGGGGCAGGCCAACGCGCTGCTCGGCAGAGGGAACCGGGAGGTGCGGCGGATGCCGTTCGAGCGCGCGGTGAGCGCGGCGTGCGTGCAGGAGCATGATTTCATTGTGCCGTATGTCGAGGATCTACCGAAAGCGCTCGACTTGGAGGCGATTCGAGAGGCGGGCGTGCGGATCGGCGTCGATCCGCTGGGGGGAGCGGCGCTGCCCTGCTGGGAGCCGATCCAGCGGCTGCACCGGCTCGATCTGACCGTGGTCAATCCCCGAATCGACCCGCAATTCGGCTTCATGCCGGCGGACCATGACGGGCGGATCCGGATGGATTGTTCGAGCCCGTTCGCCATGGCGGGGCTGATCGGGTTGAAGGACCAGTATGCGGTGGCGTTCGGGAACGATCCGGATGCGGACCGGCATGGGATCGTGACGCCGACCGGGGGGCTGATGAACCCGAACCACTACCTGGCGGCAGCGATCGAGTATTTGCTGACGCATCGGACGGGGTGGGATCGGCGGATGCGGGTGGGCAAGACGGTGGTGAGCAGCCGTCTGATCGATCGGGTGGTGGCCGAGCGCGGCTGGTCGGTGCTGGAGGTCCCGGTGGGATTCAAGTATTTCGCGGCGGGATTGGCCAGGGGCGAGCTCTGTTTCGGGGGCGAGGAAAGCGCGGGGGCGAGCTTTCTGTGCCGGGACGGCGCCCCGTGGAGCACGGACAAGGATGGGCTTTTGCTGGGCCTGCTGGCGGCGGAGATGACGGCGCGGGGAGGCAAGAATCCGGCGCAGAGATTCAATGAGTTGGCCGGGCGGCTGGGGATGCCGCATTACAGACGGCTCGATGCCCCGGCCACCCCGGAAGAGAAGGCCGCGTTCCGGAAGCTGACGGCGGAGTCGGTCCGGGAGACGGAGCTGGCCGGCGAGCGCATCGAGTCCAAGCTGACGCGGGCGCCGGGCAACGGGGCGGAGATTGGGGGGTTGAAGGTGGCGACTGCCAGCGGCTGGTTTGCGGCCCGGCCGTCGGGGACGGAGAACCTCTACAAGCTCTACGCGGAGAGCTTTCGGGGGCCGGAACACCTCGAGCGGATTGTGGCCGAGGCGAGGGCGCTGGTGTCACGCGCGCTGGCAGGCTGATCGCGAGGGAGCATGAAGATCGGGATCGTTTCGGACATACACGATCATCTGGCGAAGCTGCGGGCGGCGCTCGAGCGGCTGCAGGGAGCCGCAGCGCTCCTTTGCTGCGGCGACATCTGCTCGCCCTTCGCGCTGCGGGAGATGGGCCGGGGTTTTCCGGGGCCGATTCACGTCGTGTGGGGAAACAACGACGGCGATTTATATCGTCTGACCGAGGTCAGCCAGCAGATGCCGCACATCCGGGTCCATGGCGAGCTGGCGCAGCTCGAGCTGGAGGGCGTTCGGGTGGGGATGGTGCATTACGACGACGTGGGCCGGCTCATGGCGGGGGGCGGCCAGTTCGATCTGGTCTGTTTCGGCCACAACCACCGCTTCGAGCTGGGGCGGGCGGGCAGGACCCTGATCATCAATCCGGGCGAGGCATGCGGCTGGCTGACGGGCCAATCGACATGCGCGCTGCTCGACACAGCGACGGGCCAGAGCCAGCGGCTGGATCTGTGACGAAGGTCGGAGCCCAGCAAGGAACCTTATGGGTCATTACCCGAAACATTACTGCGGACTGTTCGGCGTCTTTGGCCATCCGAGCGCGGCCGAGCTGACGTATTACGGGCTTTACGCGCTGCAGCATCGGGGGCAGGAGAGCGCAGGCATTGTGACATCGGAGGGAGGGCAATTCCGGGTGCACAAGGGGATGGGGCTGGTGCCGCAGGTGTTTCGGGCCGACATCCTGGGGAACCTGACGGGGCATATGGCGGTCGGGCACTGCCGCTATTCGACCACGGGATCCTCCCTGCTCCACAATGCCCAGCCGCTGGTCGTGGACTGCGGCCGGGGGCAGCTGGCGATCGCGCACAATGGGAATCTGACAAACGCGGCCCTGCTCCGGGACGAACTCGAGGCGCGCGGCTCGATCTTCCAGACGACGGTGGATAGCGAGATCATCCTGCATCTGATGGCCCAGCCGACGCTGGCCGGACAGGAGAGCGGCCTGATTCAGACGCTGCGGCGGATCGAGGGTGCCTACTCGCTGATCATCATGACGGACCGGGAGCTGATCGGCGTGCGGGATCCGCACGGGTTCCGCCCGCTGTCGATCGGGCGCCGCGACGACGCGTGGGTGCTGACGAGTGAGACGTGCGCCCTGGACCTTATTCAGGCGCGGTTCGTCCGGGACGTGGAGCCGGGGGAGGTCGTCATCATCAATCAGCAGGGGCTGCGGAGCATCGCGGCCTTTCCCCAGCATGCGCGCCGCGCCTTCTGCATCTTCGAGTTCATCTATTTTGCGCGGCCGGACAGCCGGCTGTCAGGCCGAAGCGTATATCAGGCCCGCGTCGAGCTGGGGCGGCAACTGGCGCGCGAGCACCCCGTCGACGCGGACGTGGTGGTCCCGATACCCGACAGCGGCAACTGCGCGGCGCTCGGATTCGCGATGGAATCAGGAATCGAGTATGAGATGGCGTTTGTTCGGAACCATTACGTGGGCCGGAGCTTCATCCAGCCGACGCAGATCATCCGGGATCTGAACGTGCGGGTGAAGCTCAACCTCATCGAGGATCTGGTCCGAGGCAGGCGCGTGGTGGTCGTGGACGACTCGATCGTGCGGGGAACGACATTCCGGACGCGCGTGCACAACCTGAAGCAGGCGGGCGCTCGGGAGGTGCACGTGCGCGTGAGCTGCCCGCCGCACCGGCATCCGTGCGTGTATGGGATCGATTTTCCGGATCGGAGCAAGCTGATGGCTGCCAATCTCAGTCCGGAGGAGATCCGGCATTTTCTCAAGGCCGACACGGTGGGTTACCTGTCGCAGGAAGGCATGGTGAAAGCGACGGGATTGCCGCCAGAGGGTTTTTGCATGGCCTGCTACGACGGGCGATATCCGGTGCCATACGATCCGCTCCTGGACAAGCAGGCGATCGAGCGCCGGCATGGGGGCGTGATCAGCCTCGGCGAGGCGCTAATGAAGGATCAGGAGCAGATCCGCTTGCTCTGACCGGGTTTGAACCTCGCTTGCTTTGCTTCGAATCTGCCATTCTGTGATGGATGAGCGGATCCCATCGCGACCATGAACGATGGCCCGTGAATCGGCTGCCTTCGATGGTTGAAAGAAGGGGGGATTGCGTTCAGGATGCGCGGCGCATGGAACGGATGTCGATGCTTTGAATGAAGCCGTTGCACCTGATGCTGCTGCTAGCGATGAACGTCTTCTGGGCCGGCACGTACACGGCATTCAAGGTGCTGTCCGCGCACCTGAGCGTGGGCGAAATCGTGACGGTCCGGTATGGGCTGGCGGCGGCCGTCGCAGTCTTGCTCTGGCCGCTTTTTCGCGGCGCCGCGCCGCGGGGGCGGGATCTGGCGATGTCGGCGCTGATGGGCGCCCTGGTGTTTGCGGTGGGGCCGCGGATCCAGGTGTTCGCGGTCAATCTCGGAAAGGCGGGGGACTCCGCTGTGGTCGTGGCCATGGAACCGCTGATCACCGCGGTAGCCGCCGCGCTGCTGCTGCGCGAGCACGTCCCGGGACGGCGATGGCTGGGATTTGCCATCGGCATGCTGGGCGTCCTGATCCTGAACGGGGGATGGCGGCTGGAGCTGAATCGGACAACGCTGGCAGCCAACCTGATCTTCCTGATCTCATGCATCTGCGAAACCGCCTATTCGGTCATGGGGAAGCCGCTGCTGAGGCGGTCCGATCCGATGAAGGTGGTGGCGGTCTCGCTGGTTCTCGCGACGGGGGTGAACTTGCTCTGGGGATGGCTCGATCCGGCTGCGGCTGGGGGGGGATTCCCTTCTTGGCGGGGACTGCTCGAATTGCCGGTGGAGATCTGGCTGATCCTCCTGTATCTGGCACTGGTTTGCACGCTGGCGGGGTACACGCTTTGGTATGTGGTGATCCGTGAGACAGACGTCAGCCTGGCGGTCATGACCATCCTGGCGCAGCCGGTGTTCGGGGTGCCCATCGCCGCCCGATTCCTGGGTGAGCCCGTCCATTGGGGCCAGGTCTGGGGCATCGCCGCGATATTCGCCGGCCTGGTTTGCGGCCTGACGGCCGCATCGAGGCGGGCGTCAGGCCCTGTTTGATTTTCGTGTTTTCAATTGGCGCGACGCTCAGTAAGGTGGCAATTGATTCTGAACGATTCAACCTGGATTCAATCACGACTATGAGCACGGTCTCGACCGAACGGCTAGCCGGCATTGCCAACCAACTGCGCATCCACTCGATCACCGCGACCACGGCGGCCGGGAGCGGGCATCCCACCTCCTGCCTATCCGCCGCGGAGATCGCCGCGGTTCTGTTCTTTGGCCACATGCGGTACGATCCGCAGCAGCCGCGGCATCCGAACAACGATCGGTTCATCCTATCGAAGGGGCACGCTGCGCCCCTGCTTTACGCGGCGTGGGCCGAGGCGGGGCTGATCCCGGTTGAAGAGCTGGTCACCCTCCGCCTGCTGAGCAGCGATCTGGAGGGGCATCCGACGCCCCGGCTGCCGTTTGTCGATGTAGCCACGGGGTCGCTGGGCCAGGGGCTGAGCGTGGGCGTGGGCATGGCCCTGAGCGCGCAGTTGGACCAGCTCGATTTCCGGACCTATGTATTGCTGGGGGACGGCGAGTGTGCGGAAGGCTCGGTGTGGGAGGCGGCTTCCATGGCGGGGATTTACGAGCTCAACAACCTGGTGGCGATTGTGGACACAAACCGGTTGGGACAAAGCCAGCCGACGGCGATCGGGCACAACTGCGACGCGTATCGAGCGCGGTTCGCCGCCTTCGGATGGCGGGCCCAGATCGTCAACGGCCACGATCCCGCCGACATCCTGAAGGCGCTGGAAACCGCGGGCGCCGGCCCGCAGCCGCTCGCCCTCATCGCGCGAACCTTCAAGGGCGGCGGGGTGTCGTTCCTCCAGGACAAGGATGGATGGCACGGGAAAGCCCTCAACAAGGACGAAGCCGCCCGCGCCATGGCCGAATTGGCGCCCCGGGCGCAATCGGCGCGGGGCGTTGCGATCCCGGCTCCCCGTCCGGCGCCGGCAGGGCCGGCCCCGGCCCCCGCGGCCTATCCGCCCATTCAGTACAAGGCGGGCGACAAGGTGGCCACGCGGGAGGCTTATGGCAATGCACTCGCCCGCCTGGGCGAAGTCGATCCGCGGATTGTCGCCCTGGATGGCGACACCAAGAACTCGACTTTCTCGGATCGTTTCCTGAAAAAATTCCCGAATCGATTCTTCGAGTGCTTTATCGCGGAGCAAAACATGATCGGGGTGGCCGTTGGATTGGGCGCCCGGGGCAAGATCCCGTTCGCATCGACGTTCGCGGCGTTTTTCACGCGGGCCTGCGACCAGATCCGAATGGCCGGCGTCTCGATGGCAAACCTGAAGCTGACGGGGTCGCACGTGGGGGTGAGCATTGGCGAAGACGGCGGGTCCCAGATGGGCCTCGAGGACCTCGCCATGATGCGTGCGGTGCAGGGCAGCACGGTGCTTTATCCGTGCGACGCCGTCAGCACCGAGAAGCTGGTCGAAGCCATGGCCGGCCACCGCGGGCTCTGTTATCTGCGGACCAGCCGGCCCAAGACACCCGTCCTCTACGCGGTGACGGACTCCTTCCCGATCGGAGGCGCCAAGACGCTGCGTCAATCGGCTCAAGACCGATTGACCGTTGTCGCCGCCGGGGTGACGGTGTTCGAGGCGCTTAAGGCGGCGGACTTGCTGGCACGGGATGGCATTGGCATCACCGTCATCGATGCCTACAGCGTGAAACCCCTCGGCGCCGACGTCATCCGCGCCGCCGCCCAAAAGACCGGCGGCCGAGTGCTGACGGTCGAAGACCATTATCCCGAGGGAGGGCTGGGGGAAGCGGTTGCCGGAGCGCTGAGCGCCGACGGCATCCGCGTCCACCGCCTGGCGGTCTTCGAGCTGCCGCATTCCGGGAAGCCGGAGGAATTGCTGGCCAAGTACGGCCTGGATGCGGCAGCCATCGCGCGTGCGGCCCGGACGATCGCGGGGTGAGCCGAGCCCATCTGCCCAGACATCGATCGGCTCCGGACCGCGCGAACGCGCGCGCGCGATGGAAGGGAGGGGCTTTTTGAGCCCCTCCCCAGTCTGGGCAGCAGGGCTTACTCCTTGATTGTGCTGTTCTTGTCCGGTTTGGGGCCGACCCTCATGGAAACGATGTTGGCTTTGCCATCCGCGCCCATGCGGGCCAGGCCGCCCACTTGCTCGCCGACGGCAACGTCATCGAGCGTGGCGTTCTGGCCGCCCTTGGTCAGCTTGGACTGCTGAGTCACATAGAAGATCCGGTTTTTGGTCCGGCCTGTGAGCGTGACGGTCTTGAGCTCCTTGTCGACCGCGTGAACTTTGCCGGTGAACGGCATGGATTTGAGCTTTTCGCGCGCGGCGGCGGCGGGTGGCGAGGCAGGCGCGTCCTGGCCATCGACGGGTGCGGTGATGCCGAGCGCCCAGGCGGCCAACAGGCCCAGAGCCAGCCAGCGTCGGAGTGAATTTCGCATGGATTTCCTTTGGTTGAGGTTTGGTTGTTTTGCCGAACAGCGGCGAGAAGAGCAGGAGGCGTGCCGGGCGGGCATCACGCAGAAATGAGAAAGCCGCCCGCTGCTTGCCCTGGTGTCGGCTACTATGGTTGAATGGCCTTCATGGTGCTGCCGCACAAGATTTCGACATTGCTCTATGGCTTCAATCCGGCGGGCGAGGTGCTGCTGATGCACCGCCGGCAGGAGCCGAACATGGGATTGTGGAGTCCGTGCGGGGGCAAGCTCGAGACGGCGGCGGGGGAATCGCCGCACGGGTGCGCGTGCCGCGAGGCGCTCGAGGAGCTGGGATACGTTTTGGAGCCGCGGGATCTGCGGCTGACGGGCCTGGTCAGCGAGGAAGGCTATCAGGGGCAGGCGCATTGGCTCATGTTCCTGTTCGAGGTGCTGCGGCCCTTGCCGGAGCTGCCGCCGCCGCATCCGGAAGGCGAGTTCGGGTTCTTTGCCCGATCCGCCCTGGACGGCCTGCCGCTGCCGCAGACCGATCGCGAGCGGCTCTGGCCGTGGTTTTGGCAGCACCGGGGCGGCTTTTTCGCCGCGCGCTGCGTCTGCCATGCCGATGGGCGGCTGGAGTGGGCCCTGGAGGAAAGCCGGCCCGGAACCGGCGGGGCATCGGCGGCCATCGTCTCGACGTCGCATGATTGAACCGGAGATCATGGATCGGGAGAGCGACGGCCATTTCATGGGCGAGGCCCTGCGCCTGGCGCAGCGGGCGCGGGCGGCCGGGGAGGTGCCGGTCGGCGCCATTGTGGTGCGGGAGGGCGCGATTATCGCCCGGGCATGGAACCAGGTCGAGCTGCTCAAAGATGCCACCGCGCATGCGGAGATGCTGGCGCTCACGCAGGCCGAGGCGGCGGCGGGCGATTGGCGGCTGACCGGCTGCACGCTGTTCGTGACCAAGGAGCCGTGCCCGATGTGCGCGGGGGCCGTGGTCCATGTGCGGCTGGCGCGCGTGGTCTACGGCGCGCCCGATCCGAAGGCGGGCGCCGCCGGGAGCGCGCTGAATCTCCTCCAGTTCCCGGGGCTGAACCATCGGTGCGAGATCACCGGAGGCGTGCGGGCCGAGGAATGCCGCGCCCTGCTTCAAGGATTTTTCGAGGCCCAGCGGCGGCGGGGGAAAAAAGGAGTGGATTCGTGAAAGGCAACGCCGGCGGCGCGCGGATCGCGATCCGGCCGGCGTCCTATCCGGAGAAGCCCGGGTCAGCGTTCCCCGGCGTGGAATCCGGCCACGATGGGGCGATGATCCGAGCCGGTCCCCCAGTTGGGCATGCGAAGCACATACGTGGCCGAAGGATCCCATTCCCGGGCCATGCCGCGGCTCAGCAGAATGTAATCGATCCGGCTAAAGGTGTCTTCCTTGCCGTAAAAATGGGTCCAGGTCACATGCCGTGGAGCGAACTGAGGGAGCGGATTGGGATCGGTGTCGCCGTTGCGTTCGGCCGGCCGCGTGTCGGTCAGGGCCAGGGCGCCCCGGCCCAGGATGAGCCGGGTCGACGGCGAGTCCTGCGTGTCGTTGAAGTCGCCCAACACCACCAGGTTCAACTGAGGATTCGCTGTCAGGCGGGCGTCGATGATCTGCCGAAGCTGCAGGGCCTCCTGCTCGCGCAGCTCCGCCTCGTCGGCCTCGGGCACGATCCGGCGCGATTTCAGGTGCGCGACGATCAGGGTGAAGGCGTAGCCGGGATGGACGCGGATATCGACCTCAGCGAAGCCGCGGCTGACGCGGAAGCGGCGCCCGCGCAGCAGGAAACTGTTCTGGGTATGAGGGCGGCGATCCACGATCGGGAACCGGCTGAGCACGGCCACGTGGATGTTGGTGTCGAAGCCGGCGACATGCTCCCAATGCGGATAATGGAGGCCGTCCTGGCCCAATGCCTCGCGCAGCTCGATGAGGGCGTTGGTCGATCCCATCTCCTCCAAAGCGACGACATCGGCGCGAATGGCCAGGAGGCTTTCGCGGACTTTCGCCCGGGCATTGGCTGGCTTGGCCGGCCGAGTGCCCGCGGCCGCGTCGAGGTAATTCTCCACGTTGTAGGTGGCGATCGTAAATCGTTCGGCCGCTCGAAGATCAGCATGGGCGAATCCCAGCGCGAGGATCATGCCGATCGCGGAAAATCGTCCGAGGTTCATGGCGGAGACAGATTTAAGCTGGCGGCCCGCCGCCTGTCAAAGCTTACCGCCCGGATTTGCATCCGTGGGGCTTCCTGCTACTATGGGGCATGATCGACCGGGCCAGAACGGGGGCCATGGCGGCCAAGACGGCGCCATGCAGCAGCCCCGCCCCGCTGCACGACAAGCAAAGCGAGCGCGATCGTCGGGAGCTGCGTATCGACAAGGTCGGCGTGCGGGGCCTCCGTTTTCCGATTCAGGTGCGGGACAAGGCGCGCGGGTGGCAAAACACCATCGCAACCATCGGGATGTACGTGGAATTGCCCCAGGAGTTCAAGGGCACCCACATGAGCCGCTTTCTCGAGGTGCTCAACGCCCATGGCGGGTTGATCCACGTCGAAACGCTGCCCGACATCCTCCGCGCCATGCAGGCGAAATTGAGCTCGACCACTGCCCACCTCGAGATCGAGTTCCCCTATTTTGTGGCCAAGGCGGCTCCGGTATCGGGGCAGGTCGGCATGATGGATTACACGGCCCGCTTTGACGCGACCGCCAGCGGCAAGGCGATCGACCTGGCCCTGACGGTGCGAGCGGGGGTGACCACCCTGTGCCCGTGCTCGAAGGCGATCAGCCGGCACGGAGCCCACAACCAGCGCGGGCTGGTCACTGTCCAGATCCGGTCCCGCAGCCCCGTGTGGATCGAGGATCTGATCGTCCTGATTGAGCGCTCGGCCAGCTGCGAGCTCTATTCCCTCCTCAAGCGCCAGGACGAACGAGCCGTGACGGAGCGGGCCTTCGGCAATCCTGTGTTTGTCGAGGACCTGGTGCGCAACGTCGCCCTCGAGCTGCGCGCGCACCCCGACATCCTCGGATACCGGGTGGAGGCCGAAAACCAGGAAAGCATCCACAACCACAACGCCTACGCATGCATCGAGAATTGGTGAACGCCGGGCGCCCAAAGCGACTGTTGCCCGGGCGGGGGATTCGGCCGCGCGGTTTTTCCTGAAGATTTTTGTGGCACAATCCGCCGGTTTTGCTACATTTCCGCGCTCTAAATGGTTGCCGCCTCTCAAGGCCGCGGCCATGAGCCGTTGGAAACACGAGAGTCCAGTGGAGTCGTGAGCACGAAAAAAGCCATTAACCGGAAGGCAGGAACGATGCCGGGCACGCGGTCGAAAGCTCCCGCGGCAGCCACGACGGCATCCATCCTGGGCCTGGCGAATCCCAAGGTCGATCCCGCCCAACCCGCGGCGGCCGTCAAGCCGGAGTGGGCCAAGTATTACCGAATCCTCCTGGACCTTCGGGAACGGCTGCTGGCCCAGATGAGCGGTCTGGCCAAACAATCGACCGAGGAAATCAACAGTTACAGCCTCCACATGGCCGATTCCGGGACCGACAACTTCGACCGGGATTTCGCCCTGAGCCTCCTCTCATCCGACCAGGACGCGATCTACGAGATCGACGAGGCGCTGAAGCGGATCCAGAAAGGCACCTTCGGCGTCTGCGAACTCACCGGCCACCCGATCCCCAAAGCCCGGCTCGAGGCCATCCCGTGGACGCGGTTCACCGTCGAGGCCCAGTCTCAATTGGAGAAGGATGGCGTTCTGCGCCAGCGCCGACTGGGCACCCTGGGCTCGGTGGATAGCCTCGGCGCCGCCGAGGCCGAGGAGGAAGAGGAAGCCGAAGAAAAACCGGCCAAGGAAAAAGAATGATCCCCCCCGGACAAGCCGGCGGATTTCAACTCATCACAAGCTGAATCCATTCAAGCCATGCCGCGAGAACTGGTAACCCTGGAATGCACCGAGGCGCGCAAGGAAGGCAAATCTCCTTCGCGCTATGTCACCACCCGGAACAAGAAACTCAAGACCGAGAAGATCGAGATCAAGAAGTACAATCCCCATCTTCGCCGGCACACGGTTCACCGGGAAATCAAATAGCCGATTATGCCCCGAAAGACTCATACCGACCGAGGCAAGAAAACGGGCTCGCGCCGCGGGGGAAGCGATCTCCGCACCTCGCGCCCCAAGCCCAAAGTCGATTTCACCGTCGACGCCCTCGATTTCAAGAATGTGAATCTCCTGCGTCAGTACGTGACCGACCAGGGCCGCATTCTGCCGCGCAAGTACACCGGCCTGCCCGCGCATTACCAGCGGCGGCTGGGCCTCGCCATCAAGCGAGCCCGCCAGCTGCTGCTCATGAAATAGCGGGATGGGCGGAGGGATCCTCCCGGCCCCCGGGCGGCGCTTCCATCGAAGCGTCCGATCCCGGAGAGGGGGGCTTGACATGTGTTGTAGAAAATGGAGTTAAATCGCGGGCAGCCCGGGCTGGCCGCAGCGGACTTGACCCCATGCAAATGGCAACCGTCCAACGTGGAAGAGGATGGCATGATTAGAGTTCAGAATCTCACGAAGAACTTTGGCCCCAAGACAGCGGTGAACAACGTCACCTTCTCCGTCGAACGCGGCGAAGTCTTGGGATTCCTCGGCCCCAACGGAGCTGGGAAATCCACCACCATGCGAATGGTGACGGGCTTTATCCCGCCCACCGCGGGAGGCGTCCAAATCGGCGAGTTCAATATGCTCGAGCAGCCGATTGACGCCAAGAAACTTCTGGGCTACCTGCCCGAAAACGCCCCGCTCTACGGCGACATGACGGTGTATGGATTCCTGGGTTTCGCGGCGGAGATGCGGGGGCTTCGGGGCGAGGAAAAGAAGCACGCCGTCCACCGCGTGGTCGAGATGTGCTTCCTGGAAGGCGTGCTGCACCAGAGCATCGACACCTTGTCCAAAGGGTATCGGCACCGCACCTGCTTCGCCCAGGCCATCCTCCATGACCCCCCCATCCTCATCATGGATGAACCGACGGACGGGCTCGATCCCAACCAGAAACACGAGGTGCGAAGCCTCATCCGCCGCATGGGCGAGCAAAAGGCGATCGTCTTCTCGACTCACATCCTCGAGGAGGTCGAGGCCGCATGCTCCCGCGCCATCATCATCGATCGGGGACAGATCGTGGCCAACGGCACCCCCGCCGAGCTCAAGCAACGGTCCGAGCTGTCCGGCACGATCATCGTCCGCGTCGCCGGCGTCCCCGCCGCCGCCCTTCAACAGAAGCTGGCCCAGATCAGCGGCGTCGGACGGGCGGTGGCGCTGACGTCCACCGGCACGGCTGCGGCGGCGCGCGTGTTCCCTCAGCGGCGGCTCACCGACGGGGAGCTGGCCCGAGCGATTCACCAGACCTTGGCTCGAGAGGGCTGGACCATCGAGGAGCTGCATACGGACGAAGGCCGGCTCGACGAGGTGTTCCGCGACATCACGCTGCCTGACACCAGGAAGGAGGTGGCATCATGAATGCCATGGCGAATATCAAGACGGTGGCCAAACGGGAGCTGGTCGGTTACTTCGCCTCCCCGGTGGCCTTTGTATTTATCGTGATTTTCCTGCTGCTGACCGGATTCTTCACCTTCATGGTGGCCGATTTCTTCCGGCGCGAGGAGGCCAGCCTCGAGGCGTTTTTTGTCTGGCATCCCTGGCTCTATCTGTTCCTGGTTCCCGCCGTCGGCATGCGGCTCTGGTCCGAGGAGCGACGCATGGGGACCATCGAGCTTCTCTTGACCATGCCGCTGACGGCCTGGCAGGCGATCGTCGGCAAGTTTCTCGCGTCCTGGGCGTTTCTGGCCCTAGCCCTGTTCCTCACCTTCCCGATGGTCCTCACGGTGAACTACCTCGGGAATCCCGACAACGGAGCCATTTTCTGCGCCTACCTGGGCAGCTTCCTGATGGCGGGCAGCTACCTGGCGGTGAGCTGCATGACATCCGCGCTGACCCGCAACCAGGTGGTCAGCTTCATCCTCTCGGTGGTCATCTGCCTGTTCCTGATCCTGGCCGGATGGCCCCCCGTCACCCGCATGCTCGAGATCTGGGCGCCCGGCATGGTCGATCCCATCGCCTCCTTTAGCGTCATGTTCCATTTCGAAAGCATCCGCCGCGGCGTCCTCGACACGCGCGACCTCGTGTTCTTCGCGTCGCTCATCGGGTTCTGCCTGTTCACCACGGGCGTCATCATCCGCGGCCACCGCGCCGGCTGATCGGCGCGGCATCGATCACACACCATGGGATTCCGCCTATGACCACCAATCGCAAGAACCTCAAGGCCTACCTCTTCTCCACGGCGGGCATTTTGGCGATGCTCGCCATCCTCGTCGCGGTCTACGTCATCGCCGGCTTCCTCAAGGCTCGGGTCGATCTGACCGCCGACGGCCTCTACACGCTGTCGGAAGGCACGCGGGCCATCCTCAAGAAGCTCGATACCCCGGTGGAGGTCCGGCTCTTCGTCACCCAGAACTCCGCCGTCATGCCGGTCGCTCTCAAGACCTACGCGCAGCGCGTCGAGGACCTTCTCCTCGAGTACCGCAAGGTGTCCGGCGGCCGCATCGAGCTCAAGAAATACGATCCCGAGCCGGACAGCGACGCCGAGGAGATGGCCGCCCTCGACGGCGTCGAGGGGCAGACGCTCGGCTCCGGAGAGAAGATCTATCTCGGGCTGGCTGTCAGCCTCCTGGACGCCCGCGAGCCCATCCCCTTCCTCTTCCCGGAACGCGAGAAGCTCCTCGAATACGAAGTCACCCGCGCCATCAGCCGGGTTGTGAACCCCGAGAAGCCTGTCGTCGGCGTCCTCAGCGCACTGCCCATCTTCGGAGAGTTCAACCCGATGATGATGCAGATGGGCCAGGGCCGGCAGAATCCCTGGATTTTCCTCTCGGAGCTCAAGCGCGACTTCGAGGTCCGCCAGGTCGACATGACCGTCGACAAGATCGACGACGCGATCAAGGTCCTCGTGGCGTTCTATCCGCGGGATATCTCCGAGAAGGCCGAATACGCTCTCGACCAGTTCGTCCTGCGCGGGGGCAAGCTCATTGCGTTTCTCGATCCGCTCTCGATTGCAGACAGCCGGAGCAACCCGATGAACCCGATGCAGCGCAACCTTTCCAGCGGGGCGTCGCTGGACAAGCTGCTCAAAGCGTGGGGCATCGAGTTCGACAAATCGAAGGTGCTGGCGGACCTGAACTACGTCACGCGGATCAACCAGGGCGGCCGGCCCTCACCCAATCCCGCGGTCCTTTCCCTCACGCGGGACGCGGTGGCCACCAATGACATCGTCACCAGCCAGATCGACAGCCTCCTGGTGCCCTTCGCGGGGGCGTTCACCGGCACCCCCGTCGAGGGCCTGACGCGCACCGTCCTTCTCCAGAGCTCATCCAACGCCCAGCTGGTCGAGAAGATGATGGCCGAGTTTTCCGGCGAGCAGCTCGTCAAGGATTTCGCTTCTGCCAGCAAGGAGTTCGCCCTCGCGCTCCGCCTGACCGGCAAGTTCAAGACCGCCTTCCCGGACGGCGCGCCCAAGGACGCCGCGGATGCCTCGACCAACTCCCCCCCCGACCAGGCATCGCCCGCCTCGCTCAAAGAATCCGCGCAGGAAACCTCGGTGGTTCTGGTGGCCGACGCGGACATGCTCTTCGATCAGGTCTGCGTCCAGGTCGGCAACTTCCTCGGCCAGCGCATCATCATGCCGATCGGCGGCAACCTCAATTTTATCCAGGCGCTGATCGAGCATATGTCTGGCGGCAACGAGCTGATCGCCGTCCGGGGTCGCGCCACCATGAGCCGCCCCTTCACGCGCGTGAAAGCGATGCAGGCCCGCGCCGAAGACCAGTTCCGCGCCAAGATCAAGGAGCTCGAAAAAAGCGAGGCCGACATCCGCCAAAAGCTCAGCGAGCTGCAGGTCACCAAGACCGAGCCCGGCCAGCGCTTCATCCTCTCGCCCGAGCAGCAGGATGCCATCCGCAACTATGAGAAGGAACAGGTCCGCGTCCGGGGCGAGCTCAAGACGGTCCGAAAGGAGCTGCGCCGGGAGATCGACTCCCTCGAGACGGGCCTCAAGTGGGCCAACATATTCGGCATGCCGCTTCTGGTGGCCTTGGGTGGATTGTGCCTGGCCCTGGTGAAACGTAAGAAAACTGCCGCCAAATGAATCGCAAACAGTTGACCCTCCTGGCGGCCCTGGTCGTGATTATCGGCGGCCTGGGCTGGTTGCTCCATCATCGCCGATCCGCTTCCTGGAAGGAATCCGGACCGGAAACCGGCGCGAAATTGCTGCCCGCGTTCCCTCTCAACGACGTCGCCCAGATCGTCGTCCACCAGACCAATGCGACGCTCCATCTGGTCAAGCAGGACGACCGGTGGCGCGTCCAGGAACGCTACAACTACCCGGCGAACTTCCGCGAGATCAGCGAGTTTCTCCGCAAGATGTGGGAGATCAAAGGTCTCCAGCAGATCAAGGTTGGCCCTTCCCAGCTGGGGCGCCTCGAGCTGCTGCCGCCTTCCTCCGATACCAACGCCCCTGCCGGCACCAATACCGGCACGCTTGTCGAGTTCCGGGACAAGGATGGCAAAACCATCCAATCGCTGCTCCTAGGGAAAAAGCACATGCGCAAGTCCGCTGACCCGAGCCCCATGGGCGATGACTCCGGCTGGCCCGACGGCCGCTACGTCCTGGTCGGCGCCGATGCCAACCCGGTCGTGTGGGTGATCAATGATCCCCTGACCAGCATCGAGCCCAAACCCGAGTCCTGGCTGAACAAGGATTTCTTGAAAGTCGAGAAACTCCGCGGCATCAGCCTCGCCCACACCAATGCCACAAACAGCTGGAAGGTCACCCGCGAGTCCGAGTCGGCCGAGTGGAAGCTCGACGCGGCGGCGGCCGGCGAGCAAATCGATCCCTCGAAGACGTCCAGCTTGAATTGGCTGCTCTCCTCCGCGTCCTACAACGATGTGCTCCCCCCCAATGTCGATCCCGAAGGCCTGGGGCTGGCCCAGCCCATCGTCGCCCGCCTCGAGACCTTCGACAACTTCTCCTACGAGCTCCAGATCGGCGCCCCCACCAACAACGATAATTATCCTGTCCGAGTCAAAGCCAGCGCCAGCATCCCCGCAGAACGAACCCCCGGGAAGGACGAAAAGGCCGAAGACAAAGAGAGGCTCGACAAGGAGTTCAAGGAAAAGAACGATAAGCTCAAGGAAAAGCTCCAGCAGGAGAAGGATCTCGAGCCATGGACGTTCCTGGTCTCGAAATGGACTTTTGACGCCCTTCTCAAGAACCGCGCGGATCTGCTCAAGTCCCCGGATACGAACGCTGCTGCGAGCGCATCCGAACCCGAGCAGAACGGCCCTCCTCCCATGGTTCCCGGGCTCCCAGGCGCTCCGGCCGCTCCGGGTGTCGCCCCCCTGGTGGTGAATCCCATCGCCATCTCGAATGCCCTGCCAGTCGCGCCGCCGACCGTCGCGCCAGCCCCGTCCCTGCCTCCCCCTTTGCCTCCGGAAACCAAATTGGATGTGCCGGCCCGGCCCGCCACGAATATGGCGCCAGCCGCGCTGACCAACAAGCCCGCCGCGGCTCCGTCGGCCACACCCTCGGCAACGCTTGCCCCGCGGCCTCCGGCCGCTCCAGCGGTTGCTGCTCCGACGGCGGCCACCAACAAGCCCGCCGCGGCTCCGTCGGCCACACCCTCGGCAACGCTTGCCCCGCGGCCTCCGGCCGCTCCAGCGGTTGCTGCTCCGACGGCGGCCACCAACAAGCCCGCCGCGGCTCCGTCGGCCACACCCTCGGCAACGCTTGCCCCACGGCCTCCGGCCGCTGCGCCGGTTGCCGCTCCAACGGCGGCCACCAACAAGCCCGCGCCGGCGTCTTGACCCCACGCGGCGCCGGCGTTTGCCGGCCCCTTCCACCCGCCCATTCGGGCGCCCCGCCATTTGTTATCAATGGCGGGGAGGGGCGCCAGCTGCAAACGACCACCCGACTGCGACCGAAGGCGCCAAGAGCCGAGGCCTGCACCCGGCCGGACCTGCGGGCTTGAAGTTTTGCCGGAAACATTCCAAACTCAAGTATCGGCTATGGAAAATTTTGTTTATCACAATCCGGTCAAATTGGTCTTTGGCAAAGGCTCCATCGCGCAGCTGGCCAACCTCATCCCGCCGCAGGCACGGGTCCTGATGACCTGCGGCGGAGGATCGATCCGCAAGAACGGCGTCTACGACCAGGTCAAAGCCGCCCTTGCTCGCCATTCGGTGGCCGAGTTTGGAGGAATCGAACCCAATCCGCGCTACGAGACGCTCATGCGTGCGGTCCAGCTCTGCCGCGAGCAGCCGGCCGATTTTCTCTTGTCCGTCGGCGGCGGATCGGTGCTCGATGGCACGAAGTTCATCGCGCTGGCCATCGGCTATTCGAAGGGCGATCCGTGGGAGATCCTCTCTCGACGCGCTCCCGTAGCGGAGGCCATCCCGCTGGGCTGCGTCCTGACCCTGCCCGCCACCGGCTCGGAGATGAATTCATTCGCGGTGATCTCGCGCGAGTCAACGCACGAAAAGCTCGCGCTGGAAAACCCGCTCGTTTACCCCCGGTTCTCGATCCTGGATCCGGAAACCACGTTCACCCTTCCCGATCGCCAGACGGCAAACGGCGTCGCCGACGCCTTTGCGCATGTCATGGAGCAATACATGACATTCCCCGCCGACGCCCCGCTCCAGGACCGGCAGGCCGAAGCGCTCCTGGCCACCCTTGTTCAAGAGGGGCCCAAGGCCCTCCGCCATCCCCGCGATTACGCCGTCCGCGCCAACCTCATGTGGGCGGCCACCCAGGCGCTCAACGGCATCATCGCCTGCGGCGTCCCCCAGGATTGGACCACCCACGGGATCGGGCACGAGCTGACGGCGCTCTATGGCCTCGACCATGCCCAGACCCTGGTGGCCCTCATGCCGGCCGTCTGGAAACACCAGAAGGCCGCCAAGCAAGCCAAGCTCATCCAATACGGCGAGCGAATCTGGGGCATCCGCCAAGGAGCCGACCTCGCCGGCCAGGCCATCGATCAGACCGAGAAATTCTTCCGCTCGCTCGGGATGAAAACGCGCCTGTCCGAATACGGCATCGGCGCCGATCGCTTCGCCGAGATCGCCGATCGCTTCGCGGGCCGCGGCTTTCGCCTCGGCGAACACCAGTCGATCGGCCCCCGCGAGATCGTCGAGATCCTCCAGCTCGCCCTGTAATCCCGCGCACGCCCGTGCGGCTCTTCAGGCCTCGAGCCGCACCGCCTCCGGCCGGCGCCCCTCGAATCGCAGAAAATGCCGGTAGCCCGCCGCTCGGGCCGCCGCCACCGCCTGATCAAACCCCGCCCCCACGTCCGCCGGCGCATGGGCGTCGGATCCGAACATGATGGGCACTCCGGCGTCGAACGCCAGCGCCAGAAAGGCCGGGCCCGGATAGATCTCCCGGCATTCCTTGCGCAGCCCGGCCGTGTTGATCTCGATGGCCAAACCCCGGCGGCGCGCGATCTCGAGCAGACGCCGATGCAAGGGGGCGCAATCCTCGTGCGGTTCATGCCCGAATTTCTTCGGCAGATCGGCATGGCCCAGGCAATCGAACCCGCCGAATTCAGCCGCCTGGATCAGCCGATCGAAATACGCCGCCCATATCTCAGACGGCTCCCGGCGCGACCACTCGCCGATCATGGCCGGGTTGTCCACAGCCCAACCCTCCGCGACATAATGCACCGAGCCGATCAGATAATCCCACGGATACCGGCCCGCCAGATCCCGCAACCACCCCTCGTGCCCAGGGATATAATCCAGCTCGAGCCCGAGACGAATCCGCAGCTCCGGGTGATCGCGCTGTGCGCGGCGCACCCACTCGACGTATTCGTCGAGCTGGTCCAGCCGCATCCGCCAGTCGTCGAAATCGTCCCGCTGCATGGGGGAATGATCGGAAAACCCGATCTCGCCCAGCCCCACCTCACCCGCGCGACGGGCGTATTCGGACGGACTGCCCGTCGCATGTCGGCAGAGCGGCGTGTGCATGTGATAATCCGGCGGCCAGTTCATCGCCTTCCATCCTACCCCGCCCTCGCCCGAGCGACACAAAAAAGAGATGCGCGGAGTGGTCGCCCCACCCTTCAGCCTCCGGCTTGCAGGTAGGGCGTGCGCTCCGTCACGCGCCGGGCCATCAGCTTGCAGCCACCAACGCGGCGTCCACGGAGTGGCCGCCCTACCCTTCAGCTTCCGGCTTGCAGACCCTGCGCCTCTCGATTCATCATCCTCTTGCTATGCGCTATCGAAGGCTGGATCAGACGGATCTCTCCGTTTCCGTGGTGTGCGGGAAAACCCTCGAACGATTCACCCGCCGCCGATTCCTCCAGCTGACCGCTGCTGCCAGCGCGGCCGCCGCCTCCGCAAGCCCTTTCGCCCCGAGCGCGAACTCCGCGACAGCGGCCGCCGAGCTGTCCCAGGGCGCCGCGCCGCCCGCGCTGGCGCTCCCGCACTTTCCCAGCCGCCTGCACGCATTCGTCTGGCGGAACTGGCCGCTGGTCCCCGTCGAGCGTCTGGCATCGGTGGTGGGGGCCAGCGCCGCGCAGATTGCGTCCCTGGGCGCGTCGATGGGCCTCGGCCAGCCGCCCGCCATCCCCTCCATCCAGATCCGCCGATCCTACATCACCATCATCAAACGCAACTGGCACCTGCTGCCCTACGATCAGCTTCTCGCGTTGCTCGGATGGACGCCCCAGCACCTGGACTACGTCCTTCGCGAAGACGACTTTCTATTCGTCAAGCTGGGCAATCTCAAACCGCAGTGCGCCCCCTTGCGCTGGGCGCCGCCCGACAACGCCATGACCGAGCGCGCCCGGCGCATCGCGCGCATCGTTCGCGAACAGTTCAGTGCGGCGCCCCCGGCGTCGGGCGACCCCTTGTTCGGGTTCCTGCGCGAGCTGGCGGCGGCGCCGCCAGCGCCGCCAGCCGCCTCCGCAGGCGCCAGCCGCCTACGCTATTGCTACTCCTATTTCGCGCTCTACGGCGACCCGCTCCTCGAGTCCGACCTGGATCCCTACCCCGATGGTTACCTGGCCCGGCTCGCCGCGTGCGGCGTGACTGGAGTATGGATGCAGGCCGTGCTTCACAAGCTGGCGCCATTCCCCTTCCAGCCCGATCTCAGCGACCGCTACCTCGAGCGCCTCGAGAACCTGCGCTCCCTGGTCGCTCGCGCCCGGCGAAAGGGGATCGCCGTGCTGCTCTACTTGAACGAGCCGCGCGCCATGCCGATCGCCTTTTTCGAAACGCGCCCTCATCTGAAAGGCGTTGTCGAAGGAGGCTATGCCGCCTTGTGCACCAGCCATCCCGATGTCCAGGAATCGATCGTGGCTGCCGTGGCAACGATCTGCCGCGCCGTGCCGGATCTGGGCGGATTTTTCAGCATCAGCGCCTCGGAGAACCTCACCAGCTGCTGGTCTCACGGCAATGGGAAAGGCTGCCCGCGCTGCGGCGGACGGACGCCCGCCGAGGTCATCGCCGAGGTCAGCCGCCTGTTTCAGCGGGGGATCGCGCGGGCCGGCGGCCGCCAGCGTCTGATCGCGTGGGATTGGGGCTGGCAGGATGCCTGGGCGCCGGACATCATCCGGGATCTGCCCGCGGAATCGTCGCTCATGAGCGTCAGCGAATGGAGCCTGCCCATCGATCGGGGCGGTGTCTCGACGGCTGTGGGCGAGTATTCGATCTCGGCCGTGGGCCCCGGCCCGCGCGCCGCCCGCCACTGGGCGCTGGCGCAGCAGCGCGGCCTGGCCACCCTGGCGAAAATCCAGGCCGGCAACACCTGGGAGCTCTCCGCGGCGCCCTATATACCCGCCGTGGCCAACGTGGCCCGGCATGCCGCCAACCTACGCCGCGCGGGAGTCAAGGACATCATGCTGGGCTGGACCTTGGGCGGCTATCCATCCCCGAACCTCGAGGTGGTCGCCCACGTCATGAACGCCCCAGGCGATCCGGAAGATCCGTCCCTCGCCAGCCAGGCGATGGCGGCCGTCGCACGCCGGCGGTTCGGCGAACAACACGCTCCCGCCGTCGTCAGCGCATGGGAAGCCTTCAGCCGCGCTTTCAGCCAGTTCCCGTTCCACGTCGGAGTCGTCTACAATGCCCCCCTCCAGAGCGGCCCTTCGAACCTCCTCTGGGCCGAACCGACGAAATACACCGCGACGATGGTCGGATTTCCCTACGACGACCTCGATCGCTGGCGCGGGCCGTATCCGGCGCAGACCTTTATCCGGCAGATGGAGGCGGTCGCTGACGGCTTCGATCGGGCGATTGCGGCGCTGCGGCAGGCCGCCGGCCTGCTCGAGAGCGATCCGCCGCAGCCCCCGGAAGCCGGCGAGCCGCCGGAGACGCGCGCCTTGGCATCCGAGATCGGCGTCGCCACTGCCGCCTCGATCCACTGGCGCAGCCTGGCCAACCAATCCCGTTTCGTCCTCGCCCGCCAAGGGCTCGATCAATCGCAATCCGCCAGCGATGCGCGTCCGCACCTCGAACAACTCGAGCGGCTGTTGCGCGCCGAGCTGGCCCTGGCGCGCCGCCTCTACGCCCTCCAATGCCGCGACAGCCGCCTCGGGTTCGAGGCATCGAATCATTATTACTATGTGCCGGCCGATCTGGTTGAGAAGGCGATCAACTGCGATTACCTGCTCGAGGAATGGCTGCCCGCATTGCGGCAGCGCTGGGGTTGATCCCTCGGCCCTTTTCATTGACGGGATTCGAAGCCCAGGTTCTTATCTGGTCACGAGGGAACATCCGGACCGAACCCCGGCGGTTCCAAGTTGGACCAGCGCAATTGGACCTGACACATCATTATGATACATCGTTTATCGACTGCCGGATGGTTCCTTATTCTTGGGGTATGGATGGCGGCCGCGGCCAGCCGAGCCGGGGAGGCCGCATCACCACTCGAGACCCTCCTGGCCCAGCAAGAATGGACTGTTGGGCCTGGCACGGGTTCTCTCGATCCGCACGCGGATATCGACATCCCTCGCGGCTACATGTTCACCGGATCCGCCGGCACTCAGGCCCTCCTCGATGCTATGGGCAATATCGTGGACGGCAGCGAAATCGGATTCCTTGCACCCACCAACTTGGATTGGTTCATCGTCTTCGAATTCAATGACACCGGCTACATCAAGGACGACGACAAAGACAAGCTCGATGCCGACGCGCTGCTGAAAACCATCCGCCAGGGCACCGATTACGCCAATCGCGAGCGGGAGAAGCGCGGGATCCCGCCGCTCCGCATCGTCGGCTGGGAGCAGCGCCCCGAATACAACCAGGAAACGCATAACCTGGAATGGGCGATCCGGGCCGAAAGCGAGGGTGAGCCCGTGCTGAACTACAACACCCGCCTCCTGGGCCGGCGCGGCGTCATGAGCGCCAACCTCGTCGTCGAGCCCGACCAGCTCGCGGATACCCTCCCCACCTACAACCAGCTCCTGAGCGGATACAAATACCGCGCGGGCGAGACCTATGCCGAGTACCGGTCCGGCGATAAACTTGCCCAATACGGCCTGGCCGCCCTTATCGTGGGCGGCGCCGCCGCCGGCGCCGCCAAGCTCGGCTTGTTCGCCTCGATCGCCATCTTCTTCAAGAAGATCTGGAAGATCCTCATCGTCGGCGTCATCGCGGTGGGCGCCTGGTTCAAACGCCTCATTCACGGCGGCCGCCGGCCCTCGCCGTAGCGGTTCCCATCGCATGACCGAAGCCCAGACGCTGCTGGTCATCCTGGCGCTGCTGTATCTGGCCGAATGCCTGGTCTGGGTGCCTCGCTCCGCAGCGCTGTTGCGCATCTGGGGCCGTGAACTCGGACGTCTGACGTTCGGTGTGTCCCATTTCGGCAACTCGAGAGGCAGCCTGGCCCTGGCCCCGCCGCTGCCCATGCTCGGCCACGTCCTCCTCGCCACCCAGCCGGGCCTTTCAATCTCACCCGAGATGCTGGTCGCATTCGTCCCGTTCACGCTTCACCCGGCGGGTTGCCCATTGCAGACGGCTCATTCGTTCTCGTGGGAAGCCATTCGACACACCGCGGTCTCCAACCGCACACTGCTCATCAACGATCGGCCCATCCTCCGCGCGGCCACGCCGCAAACGGCCGTCCGCCTCATGCGGCAGATCGACGCCATCCGTCAATCGCCGCCCGCCCAACGGGCGGCCCTTCTCGAACGCTCCATCGAACAATCCTTCGACCTCTCGGCTGCCCGCTTGCGCTGGCAGGATTTTCGGGGCGCCGTGCAGCCATTGCGTTGCCTGGCGAGCGCGCTGTTCGTGTTTCTATTTGGCCTTGCCCCGCTGGCCGCCTGGCGATGGGGCCTGACACGGGTCTGGCTGCCCCTGCTGATCGGGCTCCTTGCCCTCTCGGCGGCCACCGCATGGCGGTTCCGACGCCTGCACCTCGAATGGTACCCCGATGCGAGCGATGACCGTTTTGCCCGGTTCCTGATGGTTCTCCTCTCGCCCGTGGCGGCCATGCGCGCCGCGGATTTCCTCGCGCGCCCCCTGCTCGAGTCGTATCACCCCTTGGTCCTGGCCCGGCTGGGATGCGGCGACCCGGACTTCCGTCCATTCGCCCGGCGAGTGTTGTTGGACATGCGCCATCCGGCTCACCCAGCAACACCCTCCTCCGATCCGGCGGAAGCCGCGGCGGTCCAGTTCGCTCGTCATCAGTGGCTCCGCGCCATCGAGGCCTTTCTGCAAAAGCAGCGGATCGATCCCGATGATCTCGATCGGCCTCCGGATCGGCTCGAGGATTCCTGCCGCTCCTATTGTCCCCGATGCGAGGCCCAGTTCACCTTTGCCGCCGGCCATTGCCCGGACTGCGGCGGCTTGCCCACCCGGCCGTTCAGCGGTGCCGGAACCGATCCAGCGCCACCGCCGTGATGATGATCATGCCCGTGATGATCTCCTGCACCCAGTTGGACAGCCCCATCTGCGAACAGCCCGACCGGATCACCGACATGATCAGGGCGCCCACGAGGCTGCCTTTGATGGATCCTTCGCCCCCCGCCAAGCTGCCGCCCCCAATCACCACCGCCGCGATCACATCCAGCTCCAGCCCCACAGCCACCGTTGGATCTCCGACCGTGAGCCGCGAAAACTGGAGCACGCCCGCCAGCCCGCCGAAGAATCCGCCCATGGCGTAAACCCACATCTTGACCCGGTTCACGGGCACTCCGCACAGCCGGGCGGTCTGCTCGTTTGATCCGACAGCGAGCGCGTGGCGTCCCAGCCGGCTGTAGCTGAGCACCAGCGTCATCCCCACCGCCAACACCAGCAGCAGCCACACCCCCGGCGGCACCAGCATCCACCGCTGGTCCGCCGCCAATGACGCCAGGAGATCGTTCAGCCACGTCTCCGGCGCGTCGATCTTCTGCTCGTGCGACAGCCCCTTAGCCGCCCCGCGCACCACCAGCATCATGCCCAGCGTCACGATGAACGGCACCACCCGCAGCCGCGTGATCAGCCAGCCGCTGAGCCAGCCGCATCCGGCGCATGCCGCCAGGGCCGCGCCCGCCGCCGCGGCCGCCATCCAATGCAGGTTCGCCGCGTCGGCGCGCCTCAGCACGATCGCGATGACCACGGTGCCCAAAGCCACCACCGATCCCACCGCCAGATCGATCCCACCCGTGAGGATCACCAGCGTCATGCCCAGCGCTGCCATCCCCACAATCGCCGTCTGCCGGGCGATCGTTTCGAGGTTCCGCGCCGACCGGAAGCTCTCCGGGCCGATCGCGGCAAAAAGCACGAAAATGGCGATCAGGCCCAGAAACGGCGCCAGGCGGCTCAGCCCCTCGCGCCAGCGCAGGCCCGAGCCCGATCGGATCGGCCGTTCCGCCGCGTCATTCACCATGGCGATTGGTATCCTCTCCCGCCTCGAGCCGCGTCGCTTCGAGGATCAAGGCATGTTCGTCCACATCTTCGCGCCGCCGGGCGGGCCCCAGCCGGCCCCGGCACATGACCGCAATCCGGTCGCACACTCCCAGCAGCTCCGGCAGGTAGCTGCTGACCATCAGGACCGCGCGCGCTTTCCGGCCCTGCGAAGGATCCCCGGCGGCGAGCTGGTCGATCAGACGGTACACCATCGCCTTGGCTGCCACGTCGATGCCCCGCGTCGGCTCGTCCAGCAGCAGGATGTCCACGTCGTGGTGCAGAAGGCGGGCCAGGGCCACCTTCTGCTGGTTGCCTCCGGACAGGGCCGCCACTTTCTGGCCAGTGTCGCGACACCGGATATCGAGCCGCCTGATCCATTCGCGGGCAGCGCTCGCCTGCCGCCGCGGCCAGATCCAGCCCCCGCCGCCCAATCCCTCGAGCCGGGTCAGCGTGATGTTGTCGGCAATGCTCATCGACAGAGCCAGACCCTCCTGCTTTCGATCCTCGCTGAGCATACCCACCCCCTGCGCCCAGCGCCGCATCGGCGATCCAAGACCCCCCGCCATCCCCACCCGCACCTGGCCCCGCCGGACCGCATCGAGGCCGAACACGCACCGAAGCAGTTCGGTCCGCCCGGCGCCCAGCAGCCCTGCCAGCCCCACGACCTCGCCCCGCCGCAGCTCGAGGCTCGCCGCGGCAGGCTTCTCGATCCCCGCCAGATCGGTGATCGTCAAAATGACATCGCCAACCGGCCGCGCCGAGCGCGGATACCAGTCGCGGACCTCGCGCCCGACCATCCGCGCCACCATCGCCGCGATGTCCATCCGGCCGGCTGGCTCGTCCGCCACTTTCCGGCCATCGCGCAGGACGGCGATGCGGTCCGCCACTCGTTTCACTTCATCGAGGAAATGGGAGATGTAGACGATGGCGAGCCCCTGGGACTTGAGCTGGCGGATCAGGGCGAACAAGCGATCGACATCCGCCTGGGCCAGGCTGCTGGTGGGCTCGTCCAGGACCAGCACCCGGCAACCGACCGCCAGGGCGCGGGCGATCTCGACCAGCTGTTGCGCCGCCACCGGCAGCCGATCCACCCGGCGCTCCGGCGGGATCTCCTCGTGCCCGAGCCGCTGCAGCGCCTCCCGCGCCCGCGCCCGGACCTCGGCGCTCCGGATCCAGCCCGCCCGATGCGGCTCCATTCCCAAAAGGATGTTGTCTTCGACCGACAGGTGAGGCGCCAGGGACAGCTCCTGATAGATCATGGCCACCCCGGCGCGGCGCGCTTCAAGCGGATTCGCCGGCGCATACGGCGCTCCATCCAGCCAGATCGATCCCGCATCCGGCGGGTGAGCGCCGGACAGCACTTTCATTAGCGTGCTCTTGCCGGCCCCGTTCTCTCCCACCAGAGCCAGCACCTCTCCCCTCCCCACCTCCAGGTCCACACCCTCGAGCGCCACAGTCGCGCCAAACCGCTTGCCCATCCCCTCCATCCGCAACCGCACCGTGGCCTGCCCTGCGTTCACTCCTCTTTCAGCCAGGTCCGGTAATCCGGCTCGAGCAGGCGCCGGATCTCGGGCTCGTTCATGTTGTCGGGAGTCGCCACCTGCGAGCCTGTGTCCACCCGTTTCTCGACCGGCTCACCTCGCAGATGGGCCATGAGCTTCTTGACGCCCTGGTAGCCCATGGCCATCGGATCCTGCAGCACCAAGCCGTGCATCTCCCGGTTCCTCAGCGCCCGGTTCAGCATGTCCGAGCTGTCGAATCCGACGAACAGCACCTTGCCCGCCCAGCCGGCGTCCTGCAGGGCGCGGAGCATGCCGAACGTGGTCGACTCATTGACGCAGAAAATCCCATCCAGATCGAGGCCGCCGTCGGGCTTGCGGAACGGGGCCAGCATGTTCTCGCTGGCTTTGTAGGCGTCCTCGGTGGTCGCGCCTCCGTAGCGGTTGGTGCTGACCAGCGCGATCCCCGGATAGTTGGTCATGGCATCGAGAAACCCCTGCTCCCGGCTCATGGTGCTGGCGGAGCCTTCGGCATACCGGAGCATCACCGCCCGCCCCTTCCCGTTCAAGAGCCGCGCCAGGTGATGCCCTCCTTTCCGGCCTCCTTCGTAATTGTCCGTCGCCACAAAGCTCACGTATTTGTCGGTCTTCAGATCGGAATCGATGATGACCACGGGAATGCCCTGGCCCACCGCCTGCAGCACCGGCGGCCGCAGCGCTGCGTCATCCAGTGGCGCCAGCACCAAGCCGCTCACGTTCCGGTTGACCAGGTCCTCAACCACCTTGATCTGCGATTCGCGGTCATCCTCCTTCAGCCCGGCCTTCCAGAGGATCTCGACCCCCTCCTCCTGGGCGGCCTTCAATGCCCCCGCATGAATCGATTTCCAGAACACATGGGTCGCCCCCTTCGGGATCACCCCGATCACACGCCGGCCAGACGATCGATCCGGCTGACCCGGCGCGCTCTCTGGCGCCGGCCGGCATCCGCCGATGCCCAAGGCCATTCCGATCACGCAACCCACCGCCCATCCATGCCAAAGCTTCGCTGCATTCATTCGCAATTCCTGATCCGGCGATGCGGCTTGCATCGCCATCGCCCGCTCTATAGCAGGGCCGCCGGTCTCCTGCCTGCCGCGGCGGCGCAGGCAGGCCCGATCGGGCGTTTGGAGCCTTCTCTTCAAACTCGCCGCGTGAGGTCGCGCGGCCGTCAGCGCCCCGGCCGGAATCGCCACACGTAAGTGCTGCCCACCGCCACCATCAGAGCGCCCCACCACACGCCCGCGTGGAGGTGCGCGAGGGCCAGCGGCTTCTCCGGCGGTTGCACCACCTGGTAAACGCCCGTGCCCAGGATGATGACGCCGTAGAGCACGAGCAGCGCGCCGATAAAAAACCAGATCGGGATCTGTCGCTCGGAATCGTGTTGCATGGTTGACCTCACCAGAAAACGATGTTCACCACCACCAGGACGACCGTCACCGCCACCGCCCACAATTTGGGATTCTGATGCCACGGACATGGGCCTTCGTCCGGCAGGACCGTGAGGCCCATCACCAGGTTCTTGAGCTCCGCGTCGGGTTTCGGCCGCGTCACCAGGCTCACCAGAACCGTCACTGCCAGGCAGACGACCAGCGACCACCACGCGCTGTACATGTTCACCGCCATCGGCTTGGCTTTCTCCGAACGCGCGATGTATCGCGTGTGATCCGGGTTAAACGCCGCCGGTGCAAACCGCCGGGACACCTCCTGGGCCTTGACGCTCACGCCGGGCCTCAGCACCACGGCCACCTTCTCCACCCCAAACCGATCCGTCTGGCTCGTGCCCGACAGCATCACTTCCGACGCCAGCACCTGGACGGTCAGCTCCTGGCCTTTCGATGTCGTGGTCGCCGGCAGCGTCAGGTCCGCTGCGCCGACGGTCCATTCGCTCGGCCGGTCTGCCGCCCGATCCGCCGCCGCCACGGGCACGTTCAGCAGCTCCACCGCGCCCTTCTCCACCACGATCCGCGTGATGGTCTCGACCTTGCCCTGCGCAGTCTTCTCGAGGGCGACCGTGGCCCCGGCGCTCAGGGTGATCTTCGGCCCGGGCCGATAGCCATCCGGGAACGTGTGCACAAATATCCACATCCCGATCGACACCACGATCGCCGTCAGGAATCCCCAGAAACCCCCCGCCGGCGTCGCCCGCTTCCATAGCATCCCCAGGATCACCGTGCCGAACAGCGGGACGATGAAGAAAAAGACGAGCACCTGCAGAAACTCGAGGATGTTCGAGAAGAAAAACAGCGCATACGCGGTCGCGATCGAGATCAGCACGCCAATCATCGATGACCACCGCCCCATCGCCAGGTAGTGGCGGTCGCTTGCGTTCCGGTTCAGCAGGGGCCGATACACGTCGTACGTCCAGACGGTGGCGAACGCGCTCACGTTTCCGGCCATGCCCGACATGAACCCGGCGATCATCGCCGTGACGCCCAGGCCGAGCAGGCCCGGGCCCAAATACTGCCCCATGAGCAACGGGAGCACATCGTTGAACGTCCGATGCGTGATCCCCGCCCGCGGATCGCTCTCCGGCACCAACACCATCGGCGTCCCGTCCGGATTCAGCAGGACTGCCAGCCCCAGCAGGCCCGGGATGGTCACGATGAGCGGGACCAGCATCTTGAGCACCGCCCCGATGAGAGTCCCGTTCTGGGCCGAACGGAGGTCTTTGGCCACGATCACGCGCTGGACCTGGAGGAAATCCGTGCACCAGTAGCCGAAGCTCACCGCCAGCCCCAAGCCGAACACCATCCCGAACCAATCGATCCCCATCGGATTGGTGTCGAACGATCCCAGGTTGCGCCACAGGCTCGTGAAATCCGCGTTCCCCACCGTCGGATGAATCACCCGCACGTTCTCCTGGATGGTCGCCAGCATCTTGCTCCACCCGCCCGCGTGGATGATCCCCAGGATCGGGATCAGAAGCGATCCGGCCCAGATCAGGAAATACTGCAGCACCTCGTTGAACACCGCTGACAGCAGGCCGCCCAGCGTCACATAGATCGCCACCGTGATCGACGCGATCCAGATGCTCACATTCATGTTCCAGCCCAGCAGCAGGTTCAAGATCTTCGCCATCGCAAACATGCTCGCCCCGCTCACCATCACGGTCATGAAGCTGAACGAGATCCCCGCCACCGAGCGCGCCCCCTCGCCATAGCGCAGCTTCAGGTAGCCCGGCACCGAGTGCGTCTTGCAGATGTAGTAGAACGGCATCATCACCACCGCCAGGAAGAGGATTGCCGGGATCGCCCCGATCAGGTATGCATGGGCGCCTAGCATCCCGTATTGGTAGGCCATGGCCGACCAGCCCATCGTCTCGAGCGAGCTGAGGTTGGCCGAGATGAAGCTCAGCCCGGCGATCCACGCCGTCATCTTCCGGCCCGCCAGGAAGAAATCCTCTCCCGTCGATGCGAATTTCTTCAGGTAAAACCCGATGCCCAGCACCACCGCGAAGTAGATGACGATGATCAGGAAATCGACCGCCCCCAAGGTGAGCAGCTGGCGGGGGCCCGCCGCCGCCAGCATCGGCCAGAGGTTCATGGTTGACATGGACGCCTCAAGTAAAAGAAAACTGCCTGCCCGTCAAGCCTCGCCGCTGCCCGCTCACCAATCGCCGTCCGCGAGCAATGCCACCGCTTTCCGGGCGAAATCCTCGGCCAGGATCGGCAGCGCCTGGCGCTCGCTGCTGGCCGGATCCGATCCCGCGCGAACCGTCGTCCGCCCCGTCAGCTGCCGGTCCAGCTGAACTCGCCCCGTGGCGCGCTCGCGCGCCTCGAGCTGGACGGTCACCTCGACGTCGTAGTCCCGCAGGGTGATGATGTCGTCGGGCTGGAAGCTGACTCCGCTGCGCTCGTATCGGATGATCCGGCCGGTCACGACGATGTCCGCGTCCTCGCGCGTCCGCAACTCGTAGGTGCCGTCCTGCTGGACCCGCTTGCGCATCGCCGAGGTGAATGGCTCCGTCAGCCGCGGCTCCAGGGTCTGGTTCTGAAAGGGCCGGATCTGGACCGACCGCGCTCCCGCGGCGAACCCGGCCGTGGGCCCGAGCCGGTACCCGGAGCAGCCGGCCAGAAGACCTGCCGCCAGCACCGTTGCCAACCAGGGGAGCGACCGGTTCATATCAGCGCGCAGCGACTAGGCCCTTCGGGTGCGCCTTGAGCGCCTCGAGCCGCTGCCGGGCTTCGGCCGCGTAGCTCGAGTCCGGCGCCTTCTGAACGACGTCGCTGTAATAAATGAGCGCGCCGCTCCACCTCTTTCTGCGCTCGTAAAACCGCGCGATCTCGAGGCTCCCGCGCGCCTGCTCCAGCTTGAGCGATTGGACCTGCTGATCCGTCTCCTCCGTGCGCGGATCCTCCGGATAAAGCGCCTTGAAATCGGTGAACGTCGCGATAGCCCTGCCCGCCGCGCTCTGGTCGTATTCGGCCGCCTTCGCCTGCTGCGTGTGGGCCAATCCCGCCTGGTAAAGTGCATCTGCGGCCACCTTCCGCTGGTCGTGATAGCGGTCGGCGGCCTGCTCGAACGCCTCGACCGCCTTCGGATACTTCTTCTGTTTGAGCCGCGCCTGGCCGATGTTCATCTGGGCCTGCGGCCCCACCTCGCTGAACGGCCCCATCTTGAGGATCGATTCGTAAAGCTGCACCGTCTTTTCCATCGACGAGAAAAACGGGATGTGCCCGTAAAAGATCCGGAACCGCTGGCCGCCTAAAAACCGGTTCGCAATCTCGAATTGCCGCCGCAGCACCTCCTGGTAATCGACCTCCTTCGGATACTTCTCGACGAGCTGCTGGTAGGCCTTGAACGCCTTCTCATCCCGCTTCTGCGCCTCGTAGGACCGGCCGGCCAGGTACTGCGCCCGAGGCGCATAATCGGAAAACGGCCAGCGGGACACCACCCGCCGAGCCGCCCGCAGCGCCAGCCGGTAATCCGGCTTTGTGAAGGCCTTCTCCGCAACGTCGAGCTGATCCTTCGCGCGCGTGCGGGCCCATTGCTCCCCTCCCACGGATTCGTAGATCCAGCCCTCTCCCGGCCGATAAATCAGCGGGGCCGGACAGGAACATACCAGGGCGAACAGCACTCCGGCCGCCAGCGCCCAGCGAAGGCTCACGCATCTCATAGGCCTGACCGTATCGAACCGCTCCCGCCGCGTCAAGGCGCCGGGGCGCGGCCGAGCCCCCAACAGGAGCGCCGACGATATCGGGTTCACTTCGCCGGGGATCCAGGTTACAGTGGACCTGTGCCGACTCAGCTATCGATCGTGGTGCCGCTCTTCGACGAAGCCGACAACGTCCAGCGCCTCGCCTCGGAGATCCATGCCGCTTTCCACCCCGAACCGATCGAATACGAGATCGTCCTTGTCGACGACGGCAGCCGCGACCGGACGTGGGACGCCATCCAGCACGCCCGCCAGGGCGATCCCCGGGTTCGCGGGCTCCGCCTCAGCCGCCAATCGGGCCAGAGCGCCGCCCTCTGGACCGGGCTTCAGGCCGCCCGCGGCAGCATCCTCGCCACCCTCGATGGCGATCTCCAGAACGATCCCGCCGACCTCCCGCGCCTGCTCCGCGAGCTGCCCGGCTATGACCTTGTCCAGGGCGTCCGCGCCCGCCGGCAGGACACATGGCTGCGGCGCGTCTCCTCCCGCTTTGCCGCCCGGGCGCGCCGGATCGCCCTGGGCGCCCGCTTCCGCGACACCGGTTGCGCCGTCCGGGTGTTCCCCCGATCCACACTGTCCCTGGTGTTCGGGTTCAACGGGCTCCACCGGTTCTTCCCCATCCTCGTCCAAGGCGGAGGCGGACAGGTCCGCGAATCCATGGTCAACCACCGGCCACGAGTCGCGGGCCGGTCCAAATACGGCGTCTGGAACCGGCTTGGCCGCGGCCTCTTCGACCTCGTCGCGATGGCTTGGTACCAGCGGCGCCGATTCCCCCCAATCGCCGTCACCGAGGCGGATTCGAACGCATGACTGTTGCGGCATGCCGCCCCATGGCCGCCCGGTGCGTCCAAAGCGGCTGTTGCCCGGGAGGGCGACCCGCCCAACAAATGCGCTTGCCTTCAACGCGCCAATGGGTAACTTAATCGCAGTCGTTCGAACGGCTGCTTGCGTGCGCGCTTAGCTCAGTGGAAGAGCATTACCTTCACACGGTAGGGGTCGCAGGTTCAAGCCCTGCAGCGCGCACCATCTTTTTTCCCCTTCAAAACCTCAAAAAATCCCTGATTTTATTGGGCTTTTTGACGATTTTGCCCAACCGATTCGTGCCGAGTTCATGTCGTGAGCATGTCGGGTAAATGTCGGGTTTGGTTTGAAAAAAGTGGCAACAAGTGGCAACACTAAGGTCATGAAAGTCTCCATCACAAAGGTGCGTCTCCGGGGGCAACCCTACTGGATGGTCAGTTGGAAGCCAAAGGATGGCTCCAGAAAGCGGCGGTTTTTCCAGACCAAAGCCGGGGCGGAGGCTGAGGCCGAGTCGGTCCGGATCCAACAGCGCAAAGCTGGTGACATTTGGCTGGCCCTCGATGCCGGCGAACGCAACGAATTGGTCTCGGTCTATTCCGAGGTCTCAGCCAGCGGGTTGCGGTTGCGGGACGTTTGGGAGCAATACAAGCGGCTGGCAAAGCCTTTGGAGCGGATAAGCATCCAAGAGGTTATTGACCAACTGGTTGCGGCTAAGTCGGCCGCCGGGCGCCGATCCAATTACGTGGATCATCTCCGTTTTTTCCTGGGAATGTTCGTCCGCGGACGCGAAACCAAGTTCATCGACGAATTCCGCCCCTCGGATGTCGATCAGTGGCTGGAGGCGCGAAAATACAAGCCGTCCATGCGCGCCAGCGCGATATCCAGGATCTCGACCCTGTTTTCCTTTGCCCAGAAGCGCGGCTACGTGACGGAGAATCCCTGCTCGCGTCTGGAACGGGTGACGGTGGAGCATCAGCCGCCAACCATCTTGACGGTCGCCCAGGCGGCGGAGGCATTGGATTTCGCCTGGCGCCAGGAAAAGAAGTTTCTCGGCTGGCTGGTCCTGGCGCTGCTGGCGGGGCTCCGGCCCGAGGAGGCGGACCGGATCCAATGGTCCGACATCAACCTCGACACCGGAACGGTGACGGTTGACGCGGCGGCGTCCAAGGTGCGCCAGCGGCGGATCATTCATTTGATGCCGTCGGCACGCGAGTGGATGAAGCTGGCCTGGAAGTTCAAGTCGCGGTTACCGTTGTCGCAATCAACCCGGCGGCGGTTCCTGCGCCGGCTGCGGGATTACCTGGGCTTCAAAATCTGGCCCAAAGACGTCCTTCGTCATTCAGCCGCAAGCTATTGGCTCGCGGAATGCCAGGACGCAGCGAAGGTGGCGCTCGAGTTGGGGAATTCCGTGGGCGTGCTGTTCCGCCATTACCGGGAGCTGGTCACCAAGGAGGAATCGGGGAAGTTTTGGGAAATTCGGCCTGCTGGCCTATTCAAGCAGACAATGAAGGCATGACCGTCCATTCCGGCCATCATCCTCACACCGGTTGAAACGAATTTTCATTGCTTTTCGCCAGCCTTGTTGGACAATCTCAGCAGTATCTTCGACTGACGGGAATTGCTGGTTTCCCCAGCCTGCTGGGTCGGATTCAGTGCAGGAGATCTATGCAAGAACGATGGTTGTCCGTTGATGAGATCGCTGCGCATCTGGGAGTTAACCCGGATACGGTCTCCAAATGGATCACCCGCAAAAGGATGCCCGCCCACAAGCTCGGACGGTTGTGGAAGTTCCTCGCCTCCGAAGTTGACCAGTGGGTTAAGGGCGGCCACGCGGCGGAGGATGTCATCGCCTCCGCACCTGTGAGTGCGGCCAAACGGAGATCAGCCCGGGGCTAAGTCCTATTCGTATGCTCCCCAATACAACACTTTCCATTGGCAAACAATACGACGTGCGTGGGCGCGTCCTAGACACAGATCTCCTGACCTGCAGCGGTGCGTCGGCGGGTTGAACGGAAGGAAGATGAGACCAAAAGGGAGGTTTTTGGGCTTCGCTTTGGCGGCGCGATCGGCTATCCGAGGTCCATGCCGCAAGTCCAACTTCCGATGTTCCCGGCCGGCAGTGTAGAGATCAATCGGGACCTGGCCTGTCGCACCGAAGGGGAACAGGTGATTTACTACAACGGGCATCTGCCGGTCTTTACGCATGCCAAGAGTGATCTGGCGAGCTTCCGGTTGTTCACCAGCCAACTGATCGTGCAGGGGAGCGCCACGCAGGGACAGGTGGCCAAGGCCTTCGGGGTTCCGCTGGTGGCGATCAAGCGCGGGACCAAGCGGTACCGGGAGCAGGGCGCGGCCGGTTTCTTCGTGCCCAAGCCGCGCCGGGAAGGGACCAAACTCAACGCGGAGAAGTTGGAAGAAGCCCGCGCGCTGCTGGTGCAGGGCCACCCGCTGGCGGTGGTGAGCCGGCAAACCGGGGTGTTGACCGACACGTTGCGCAAGGCGATTGGGGCGGAGCGGCTGCCGGCAGTAAAAAAAACGAAAGGGCCGACCCGGGGAGGTATGCGGTAGCGGGGGCTGGCGGAGGCAACACCGGCGCGGTCGCGGTGGAGGTGGTGGGGCCGGACCGGACGCTCTTGCCGACGGTTCTGTCGGCGGCAGGCCGCGGGGAGGCGGCCTCGACGTTGAGCGAGCGTTCGTGGGCGGACAGCCAGGCACCGATGGGGTACGGGACGACGCGGACCTTGGAACGGGTGATGGCCGCGTGCGGGTTGCTGACCAGTGTGGGACTGGAATTTATCCCGGCTAAGGACGTGCCGCAGGGAGGAGTGCTGTGCGCGTTACCCGCGCTGTTGACCGAGGGTCTGCTGCGTCATACGCGCAGTGTGTACACGCTGCCAGCGGGCTATTACCCGCTGGAGTCGGTGTTTTTGGCGCTGGCGTTATTGGCGTTGGTGCGCTGTCCGTCGTTGGAGCAGACGCGTTACCAGGCGCCGGGGGAATGGGGGAAGCTGTTGGGGTTGGATCGGTTGCCGGAGGTCAAAACGCTGCGAGAGAAGATCGGGCTGCTGTGTGCGCAGGAGGGGCGAGCGGCCCGCTGGCAAAGCCGGCTGGCTCGGGAGTGGATGGCGGGGGTGGGCGAGGAGGATGCGGCGAGTGTGGGTCTGTTTTACGTGGACGGCCACGTGCGGGTTTACCACGGGCAACTGGGACCGTTACCGCGGCTGTATGTGGCGCGGCAGAAGCTGCGGTTGCGGGGCACGACCGATTACTGGGTCAACGGGTTGGGTGGGGAACCTTTCTTCGTGGTGACCCAGCCGTTGCATCAGGGACTGATCGCGGCGTTGCGGGGACAGGTGATTCCGCGGTTGCTGGCGGATGCACCGCAAGGGGATGCGGGCACCCTGGCGGCGAATCCCGCCGCGGTGCGGTTCACGGTGGTGTTCGACCGGGAGGGGTTCTCGCCGAAGTTGTTCGCCGAGCTCCAGGCCCAGCGGGTTGCGATCCTCACCTATCACAAGTATCCGGAGGCACCCTGGCCGAGCGAGGAGTTTAGCCCTCAGTGGGTGCGTCTGGTCAGCGGGGAGGTGGTCGAGCGGGAGTTGGCCGAACGGGGCACGCGACTGAGCAACGGATTGTGGGTGCGGGAAGTGCGGGCCCGGAGTGCGGACGGTTCACAGAGTTCGATTTTGAGCACGCATCGGGGGCTGGACTTGGTCAAGATTGCGGCATGGATGCCGGCGCGGTGGTCGCAGGAGAACTTCCTGCGTTACATGCGGGAACACTTTGGTTTGGATCGTTTAATCCAGTACGGGACGCAACCCCTTCCTGAAACCACCGAGGTGGTCAACCCGGCCCGTCGGGCGCTGGAGGCCCAGATTCGTCGAGAGCGGGCGAAGCTGCAGCGCTTGCAGGCTCAATTCGGTGCCCACGGCCTACCGGCCCAGCCGACCCCCGCGCAACGGGAGCAGTTCGAGCACCAAGGCGGGCAGTTGCGGGAAGCGATTCAAGCGCAGACCACCGCGGTGGACGCGCTCAAGCAGAAGCGGGCGAGCACGCCGGCCAGGGTTCAACTCAAGCAGTTGCCCGAAGCGGAGCGGTTCCGCCAACTCCAACCCGAAAGCAAGCACTTCATCGACACGATCAAACTGATCGCCTACCGAGCGGAGAGCGCGCTGGCGGGGGAAGTGCGTGAACACCTGGGGCGCGAGGACGATGCCCGGGCGCTCCTGCGCCGGGTGTTCCTGACGCCGGCGAACCTCCGACCTGACTATGCACAGGGTACCCTGACGGTCCAAGTGCACCGGCTGGGCAGTCCGTTACAGGACGCGGCGGTGACCCAGTTGTGCGAGGAGTTGACCGCCACCCAAACCACTTTCCCGACCACCTCGCTACGGCTCATCTATCGCCAAGTGGGCTCAACTTGATTCCAGGGGGAAGTCAGGAAATCTGAGACAGCGAATGAACATCATCATCACGCCCAACCTCGATGGTCTGGCTGGGGAACGCCTCCGCGCCTTCGCTGCCCGCCTAGCAACGCTGCAGTCCGGCGATCCCGCGATTCGCGGCGTCACGAACGCTGAAGCGGTTTGGGCGCGCCACTCGTCGCTGCTGAACGGTCAAACCCGCGCCTACGAAGCTGCCGTGCGCCTTCTCGCCGACCTGCGCCTGCTCAAGTGGACCGTTCGCGCCGATGCCTGTGGTATCGAACTCGAATCTCCGACCAGCCCTCGCCGTCGCGCCGTCACGCCCGACGCCATCCGCGCCGCCAAGGACGACATCCGCCGCGAACTTACCCCCGCGCTGGAAGCTCAGTTCGCCGACCCGGTGGTGCGCGAATTCATCCGCAACCTCGAAGAACCACCGCGCGGCTCGCGCCGCAAAAGCGTCCGCGCCCTTATTGCGGACGGCGCGGAACTGTTCGCCCGCCTGCAGCCTGCGCTGAGTTGCAGCTCCGAGGGACACGCCGCCACTCTCACTCGCGCCATTCAACCCTACCTCCAGCTCCTCCCAGGCGAAGGCGAACCAACAGTGCTGGATGAATTCACCGGCATCCCGCTGGGCGACATCTGGCGCTACTTCCGCTTCACCTGGAGCATCCCGCAGACGCCCATCCCGGGGCGGCAGATGTTCTACCTCATCCGTGACCGCGTGCATCCTGCGCACGCCGTGATGGGCATTGCCGCACTGGGCAACAGCCCGCTGGTCAGTGCTCCGCGCGACCGCGCTATCGGGTGGCATCCGGAAGTCTTCGCCGCGCGCTTGCGCGCCGCCGCGGAAACAGGTCATCGTGCCGAACTCCGCGGTCTGGCTGACCATCTCGAAAACCTCGTCAGCGCTGCGCTCGACGAAATTGATCCCCGTGGCCTCGCCCGCCCCGAAGAACTAGCCGCGCCCACCGAGGACCTGATTGCCCGTCTCCAACGCCGTGCCGAGGAATTCGCCAGCCGCCGCGAAGACGCCCTCCGCGAAGTTGCCGAAGCGGCGAGTGCCGGTGTCCCACTCGCCCTTCAGGAAACTGAGCTCGATGACTACGCTGTCCCGCCCGTCGCCAACAACTTGCTGGAACTGGAGGGTAAACTCGCGCCGCTCGATTCGCCCGAAACCCTCGCTCGCCGTTTGCTCGTCGCGAAAAAGCGAGCCTTCGAACTCGCCCGCCTCTGCCGCGCGCGACTTAACCTTGCCGCGCACCGCGCTGGACTGGTCGACCCCGATACCACTGCTGCCGTTCTCGCCAGCGATGAATTCTGTACGGCGATGAACACTGCGCTCACCGTCGCCAAAAGCAACCGCGTAGGCACTAACATTCTTGAAATAACGACTTGCGGCGCGGTCATGCCCTACAACCACCTGCTTGGCGGCAAGCTCGTGGCGCTGCTGCTCCTGAGCCCGGAGGTTGCCGATGACTACCGCCGCCGCTACGGCGAACGGCCGGCAATCATCAGCTCGCAGCTTAAGAACGCCAAGCGCACCAAGGACTGCACGCTCGTCTGGCTCAACACCACCAGCCTTTACGCCGTGGGCAGCAGCCAATACGAGCGCCTGCGACTGCCGGCCGGACTCATTGCGTCTGACCAGCCTGAACTCCGCTACCAGCACCTCGGCGATACCGAGGGCTACGGCACGGTGCAGTTCTCCGAGGAGACGATCGAGGCCCTGCAAGCTGCGATCGAGGAGCGCCACCAGTTCCGCAACGTGAACAGCATTTTCGGCGAAGGTTTCAGCCCAAAGTTCCGTAAACTGCGGGACGGAATGCTCGTGCTCGGTTTCAACGCCACCGTGCTAATGCGACACGACCAGCTGCCAGCGGCGGTCTGAAAACGGATTGAAAGCGGCGAGTTGAAAATGCGGTTTTCTTAGTACTGGATCTTCTTGGCCATTCGATCGAAACATCTCTTGTTCTCTTCTTTATCCGTTTTCTTC
>JAKLFB010000028.1 GCA_022711435.1 Verrucomicrobiota bacterium | reverse complement strand
GTTCAAGAAAAGGCCGCAGGAAAGACGCTCCCGGCTCGATTTCTAATCCATCCATCGGAAAATTTACACTGGCCCGAGGCCGCTCACACAGGTTGGCCGAAAACCCGGCTTTTGGGACAAGCTCTAGCTGTCCAGGTCGCTGCCATCCGGGCGATACAGATTTCATAAGAGTGGAGGAAGACTCTCTGGATTACCTATCGATCATGGCACGAATTGATTATGGCATGAAACCCGCCGCCTTCCGAGCTCCGCCCGATATTTCAGCCATGCTACCATTTACTAAAAGCTGAAAGCACAGCGCACGACCAGCGTCCGATCTCGAGGCAGGTCGCGGTGCAGGTTCAACGGATTCAGGCGGTAATCCTTATCGGTGATATTCAGCAATCCCAATCGGATATCGGCCCGGCGATCAAGGATTCGGCAACCCACCCAGGCATTTAGCTGCCAAAATGCGTCGTCGGGCAAACCGGGATCGTATCCCTGATTGTCCTGGCCGCGCCACACGCCGTCCAGCTCGGCGAACCATCCCGAGGGATGATTCCACACGGTGAACAAGCGAAGCTCCTGGAGGACGGCTTCCTCGTGGCTGCTTGCGCCGCGCACGGCGCTCGGGAATTCCGGGAAAACGGTGTCCAACTGGGCCTGGCTGAGGCGGTATTGGGCTCCCACCACCCACTGGTTGCCAATCAGTTGGTTGGCATAAACCGCCAGCGACCGCTCGCGGAACTCGAGTTTCTGTGCCGTTGTCGATGGAGAGAACGGCGGGTTCAAGTTCACCAGGTCAAACACGCCCACCTCTCGATCCGCATCGGAGAAAAGCGCTTCGCCCGCCATGCCCAAGTACGTGTCGCTGCCGATTCGTTGTTCCAGGGATAGATGCCAGGTTTCATAAAATGGCGCGGCCACCGATCCCACGACGGACTCCGGCATCAGGCTCCGATACGACTGGATGAACCCGGCCACCTGGGAAGGCTCGAGCTGGAAGCTCTGGTCGAAACTGACCCCGCCCACGGAACGGAGGTAAGCTCCCCGGAGAGTCGTCCCGTCCCATGGAGTATAGATCAATCCCAGCTTGGGGGAGACCTGGTCGCGGTGCTGTTCGTCCGGGGATAACGGCGCCAGGCGGTGGTTGGCCGGATAGCGGACGTAATCGTAGGCGACGCCCGCGATGAGCTCGAGGGGATGGGCGATCCGCCAATGATGGTATCCATAAAGGCTGAACCGTTCGAAATCGTGACTGAGATCCTGATCGGCGGCGGGATCGGAAAACAGAAACGCGAACCGGCTGGGATCGATCTGCCGGCTCCGAGTGTCAAAGGTGCCAACCTGAACCCGGCCGCCGGCCACGGTCGTATGACGCGGGCTTTGGAGAATCTGTTGAAGCTCGCCCGAGTAGATTTCGAGTTGGCTTCGGTAATCCAAAGCCACGTCCACTGGCAGGACGCTCGTCACCTCGAGCGCTGCATTTTTCTCGACGATGAGCGACGCTTGGTCTGGATCGTCCACTCGCAAAGTGTCGTCCATCCGGCTCAACAAGGCCAGCGTATGGGATCCTGGCCCCCACTCGTGCCGGTATCCCGCCACCAGGATCGGTTCCTGAGTCTCGCGGGTGCGCAGCCGTCGATTGGCCTGGTCCGGATCGTAGTATTGGGTCACATCACCGGCGTCCTGCTCATAATAGATGCCTTGGAGATAGAGCGTATCGTATGGGCTGAGCTGCTGTTTGGCTTGGAGGGAGAGTGTCCATTGCTCGAGGTCGTTATTGGGGCGCTGTCCGTTTTCGGATCGATATGTGCCATCGAGCGCGTAGCTGAAATTGTCAAAAAGACCATATTGTGCTCCGCCCTGGAACCAGTCGCCGCGGCTGAGATACTCGGTGACCGAGTTAAGGCCGAACCGGTTCCGCTCGAAGAGCCTCGAGTATTCCTGCTGCGAAACATAGGGGGACAACGATCCTGCCCCGACCGGCGCGAGCAGGTTAGCCAGGAGATACTCGTTCAGCCAGGCCGTTTCGTAACGGAGGCTGACCTGCCGCGGGTCCCGCTGGGCATCGTAGCTGTTGGCCAGGAACAAATGCGCCGAGTAATTCGCGTAATTGGCATTAACGGCGCGGGCGGCCTCGCGATGGGCGACTTCGGTCATGTCCGCGTCCTGGTAAAGGGCTGCCAGGTTGGCGCTGCGCACGGCCAGATCCTGGTCGAGCAGCAGCCTCGAACGGAAAAGCTGGCGGTTGTCGGACATCGCTTTGGACTGCTCGATGTCGCGGATGGCCTCGTTGATCCGGTTTTGCTGGCGCTTGGCCAGGGCCGAATAGAGTCCCGGTGTGGGATCCCCCGGATCGAGCCGGCGCGCCAATTCGATCTCTCTCAGTGCGCGATCCGGTTCATGCTGTTCCTGAAATGCCTTGCCCAAGTAACTCCGGAACAGGGAACGCTGCGGTTCGAGGGCGCTTGCCACCAAGAGGTCTTGGGCGCCTTCGTCGAGTTGGCCTTGCCGAATCCGGCAAAGGCCGCGCCCCAGCCACCCGTTGCCCAGCCGGCCATCGAGTTCGATGGCGCGCTCGAACCACGTCTTGGCGTCGGCAATTCGATTTTGGGCTGCCAGAACAAAGCCCATCACTGCCGCCGATTGACCGTTCCGAGGCGACAGTGCCAAGGATCGCTGGACGGATTCGAGCGCCGGGCGGGTTTGACCGAAACTGAATTCAAGCTCGGCCCGGCGGGCCCAGGCATAGCCAAAACTCGGACTTTTCTCGACCGCCGCGCGGGCGCAGGCCAATGCCTTGTTGAGTTGGCCGCGCGATTGGAGATAATAGGAGGCGGCGAGCCATTCACTGGCCGCGGCCTCGTTGCCCGGCTCGATATAGCCGGTCAACTCCTCGAACCGAACGGCGGCAATGAGAGTCCGCAATGCCCGATCAATCCGGGATTCGTCCAGTCGAGACTCCGCTTCATCGACCAGGCCGACCGAGAGCAGCAGGGCAGCCTGGTAGAGCCTTTCGACGGAGGCGGGTGCGGGCCAATCAATCGGACATTCCGCAAGGGCGCGGCGCAGATCGCCCTCGCGATAGCCCGCCAAAGATTCCTTGCATCGCTCCAAGGCCTCCGGATCCCATGGCAAATCGTCAGGATCCAGGATGGCCGGATAATACAGGCACCACTGGATGACATTGTTCGCATTGATGACGGGACTCTTTTCCGGCGGCCGGAGGGGCGCGGCATTGCCTTGTTCGCCGGGGCTCAACCGTACAACGCCTTCGTCGTTAGCTAGATCGACCTCGCCGTCAATCATGGTCAGGATCGTTCGCCCGTCTCCGGCGACTTCGACGTTGAACTCCGTCCCTCGGAGGACGGCGGTGGCGCTGGGGGTGCGCACCTTGAACTCTTTTTTGTCCCGCAGGAAGAAGTAGAAGAGACCCTGGGTTGCATTGGCATCGGCGGTTTCCGCGGGCACCTGCATCTCGCTGAGTTCGCCCATCTGGAACACCGCTCGATCGGAGAGCCGAATGCTGGCCCGGCTGCGTTCGCCAGTCCGGACCCGATGGCCAGGCGGGAGAAGCTGGTGGTTGGTCGCGGCTTGCCACTTGAGGCCGTCGGGGGCTGCCCATTGGACGACGCCGTCGCTCGTGAGCAGCATGGCCACTCCAGCAGGAGGAGGAACAGCCGCGCTCGACGGGGCAGCCGGCAAAGCGGGCTCTTGTGCCTGGACGGAACCCAAGCCCAACAACAGGAGTGCCAAAATGCGGAACGCGATCATTTCACTCGATGACTCGAGCCCGGTAATAGCGGCGCTCATAATCGCTGGGCCGCGGCTCGTAATGTTCCAGCACACCCTTCACCGGTGGATTCGTGCTCGATGGCTGCCACTGCTTCAAATCCGACGAGATCTCGATGACGTATTGCCGGTCCCACGCGCCGGTCAGCAGCAGGCGCAGTCCGCCATCGGCCAACCGCTCGAATCCGCCCCATGCCACCGGCTGGTCCGGCGCCACCGCCACCACGATCTCCGGACTGCTCAACAGCCCCGCGAAATTCCAGATCTCGATCCGATACTTGCCCGCCTGGCCTGAATACACCCCCGGCAACACCAGCACCGCGTTGGTCTCTCCCTTCAACATCACCCCGTTGCGCCACCATTGGTAAAACGGCGCGGGCACCCCGCTGGCCGTCACCGCCAGTTGCACCGGCTTCCCCCGGCGGACCACCTCCTCGACCGGCCACGCGACCGCCAGCCCCGGCGGCAATCCCAGCCGCCAGTTCAAGTGGATCCGACCCGATTGATCCCGCGGCCCGTCTACGGCCACCAGATAGGCCAATCCCTGGGCCGCCGGGAATCGCACCCGGCTTCGCACCCCGTCCGGCGCGCCATTGTCGTCGCTGGCCACCAGCTTCAAGTCGCTCAGTTGCCGGCCCGTGTAGACCGCCACCACCGTGTCGATCTCGCTGCCGATCGTGTCCACTTCGAGCACGCCGTCGGTCTCCGGCTCCAGCCGCAGCCAGCGCGACGCCCCCCCGATGATCCCCCCGTGATTGGGCTCCTCGACCTCGCGGGTCGATCCCCAGTTCTCGAGGATCTGCGTTCCCACGACACCGGCGGCCACGGACACAAACCCCATCGGTTGCCGAGCGCTCGCGGCCTGGGCCATGACCATGCCGGCCGCTCCCCCAAACAGATCGCCCAGCTTGTCTTCGGTGGTCACACCCAGAGCGGGGCCCAGCTCGACCACCGACGCCGCGCTCCGGTTCGTATACGATGCGCTTCGCACTTCGACCCAATAAGGCCCCACCGCCGCCGCAACGACCGGATCAATGAGCAATTCGGGCTGGTCGGTTCCCGGAAGCGGCTGATCCCGGAAATACCATTGATAATGAAGTGCGGTCTGTGCCAAGGCATCCACCGAAAGCAGAACAGCCCGGCCTGGCGCCGCGACTTGGGATCGTGGATTCTGTCGGATCTCAGGCACGTCGGCCACGCTCAGCTCGAACTGCCATTCGAGCAGGATCCGGCCCGACGCGCCATCGAATCCATCGACGGCGATCTGATACGCCTGGCCCGCGACCGCCCGAAACGCCAGCGCGCTGGTCAGGTAACCCCCGCTGTCTTCGTCGGACGCCACCGGAACCAGGCCAGCCAGGGTATCGCCGGTGTAAACCGCCATGAGAGTATCGAAACTGCTGCCGGCCGTCGTCAATCGCATCGTGCCGGTCCCCGGCGCCTGCCACCTCATCCAGACCGATCTGCCGCCGGGCTTGCCGGCGTGCTGGGGTTCGTTCGGTTCACGGGTCGCATTCGTGTTGCCGGCCGCGCCCGCGCCGGTCCACGCGACCGCCAGCGACGCATCGGCAAAGGAGTCGGCCAGTTCGAGGACCGGCGCGCCGATGACAACCTCGACCGGGTCGATGTCAACGGCTCCGACCGGATTGGCCACGGTGACATGATAACGACCGGAGTCGCGCGGCTGAACATTCGATAGGACCAGGATCGAGTTGGTAGCGTCGGGGATGTTGACCCCGTTCAATCGCCACTGGTAGGTCAAGGGCAAAGCTCCCTGGGCAAGAGCGCTCAAGTTGATCGTTTGGCCTGGATTAACAATCTGGCCGGGAGGCAGGATGCTTTCCCACTGGACCGAAGGCTGCTCGAGGATAGTCAGGACCGCTTCCTGGCTCATGGCCGATCCGGCCTGGTTGGTCACGATCACGGTATAGGAACCGGCCTGGACAAGCTGGAGGTTAGTGAGCGAGAGGATGGGCTGAGTCGCGCCGGGAAGAGCGGCGCCTTCGAACCGCCACTGGTAGGCGAGCGGATCGTCGCCGGAGGCGAGGGCTTGGAATTGAACAGCGCCGCCCACAGCCGCCGTTTGCGAGAGCGGCTGTTGAAGGATGGCCGGCGGCGTGAGGACGGTCAGGGATGCGATCGAGCTGATCGACTGGCCGGCTGAATTGCTCACGATCACATCGTAATCGCCGCTGTCGGCGGGCTGAACGCTGGCAAGGCTCAAGATCGAATTGTTGGCGCCTGTAATCGGCTGGGCGTTCTTCCGCCACTGGTAGTGCAAGGGCAGTGAACCGCTTGCCAGCGTGGTGAACACGGCGTTGGTACCCAGATTGCACGTCAGGTTTTCTGGTTGCCGAATGACCTGGGGCGCCACGGCTGCTAGAGGCAAGGGCCCTAAAATCGCCAAACCCCATTCACTATCGGCCACCAAGATGTGATTGGCCGCTACTGCCACGCCATAGGCAAGGCCGGCCGTGTCGTAGCCGCCTACGCGAACCGGATTGGCCGGATCGCTCACGTCGATTATCTGCAAGCCAGCATCCCTATCCCTATCCGCCACGTAAGCGTATGGGCCCGATACCGTCACACCGTCGGCCCGCATGTTAGTGTCGCAGCCGCCTACGCGGATTGGATTGGCTGGATCGTTCACGTTAATCACCTGCAAGCCGGCCACGTCCGCCACGTAAGCATATTGGCCTGATACCGCCACGCCAATGGCCCGCCCGCTGGTGTCGTAGCCGCCCACTCGAACCGGATGGGCCGGATCGCTCACGTCAATCACCTGCAAACCAGCCTCATCATCGGCCACGTAAGCGTATTGGCCCGACACCGCCACACCCTCGGCCCACCCGCTGGTGTCGTAGCCGCCCACTCGAACCGGATTGCCCGGGTTGCTCACGTCAATCACCTGCAAACCAGCAGTGTGATCCGCCACGTAAGCGTAGTTGCCGGATAGCGCCACACCATAGGCAGATCCGCTGGTGTCGCAGCCGCCCACTCGAACCGAGTGGACCGGATCGCTCACGTCAATCACCTGCAAGCCGGCCCACGCGTCCGCCACGTAAGCGTAGTTGCCCGATACCGCCACGCCATAGGCATACCCGCTGGTGTTGTAGCCGCCCACTCGAACCGGATTGGCCGGGTTGCTCACGTCAATCACCTGCAAGCCGGCCCACACGTCCGCCACGTAAGCGTAGTTGCCCAATACCGCCACGCCAATGGCAGACCCGGCGGTGTCGTAGACGCTTACGCGAACCGGATTGGCCGGGTCGCTCACGTCAATCGCCTGCAAACCATCATAGCCATTCGCAACGTAAGCGTAGTTGCCCGATACGGCCACGCCATAGGCATACTCGCTGGTGTTGTAGCCGCCCACTCGAACCGGATTGGCCGGGTCGCTCACGTCAATCACCTGCAAGCCAGAAAGGCAATCCGCCACGTAAGCGTAGTTGCCCGATACCGCAACGCCATAGGCATCCCCGCTTGTGTCGTAGCCACCCACTCGGATTGGATTGGTCGGGTCGCTCACGTCGATCACCTGTAAACCAGCATCGTAATCCGCCACGTAAGCGTAGTTGCCCGATACCGCAACGCCATAGGCATATCCGCTTGTATCGTAGCCACCCACTCGGATTGGATTGGCCGGGTCGCTCACGTCGATCACCTGTAAACCAGCATCGTAATCCGCCACGTAAACGTAGTTGCCCGATACCGCCACGCCATGGGCAGACCCGCTGGTGTAGTATCCGCCGACTCGAACCGGATTGGCCGGATCGTTCACGTCAATCACCTGCAAACCAGCCTCATCATCGGCCACGTAAGCGTATTGGCCCGACACCGCCACACCCTCGGCCCACCCGCTGGTGTAGTATCCGCCGACTCGAACCGGATTGGCCGGATCGCTCACGTCAATCACCTGCAATCCGTCCCAATCCGCCACGTAAGCGTGGTTGCCCGATACCGCCACGTCACAGGCATCCGCACCGGTGTCGCAGCCGCCCACTCGGACCGGATGGGCTGGGTCGCTCACGTCCATAATGATCAGTCCGCCCGATTCAGCGGCGATATATGCTATGTTATTTGTCACAATAACCGTACTTGCCGATCCGCGAGCATAGCCAGGCCATTGGCCGGCCAAAACCGGGTTCACGGCGAGAGACAATCGAGCCACCTGGCTGGTCGCCTGGCCGGCTGAATTGCTTACGATCACGTCGTAATTGCCGAAATCGACGGAACGCACATTGGTCAGGGCAAGCGACTGGTTCGTGGCGCCGACCAGATCGGCGCCATCCTTCCGCCACTGGTAACCCAAGGGCAGTGAACCGCTCGCCGTTACGGTGAATGTGGCCTTGGTGCCTGGAGCGCAAGCCAGATCCCGCGGTTGTTGGATGATTTGCGGCGGCGTGGTCGAGGACCATTCCGCTGTCGGACGCCCGCCAAAGGTCGAGCCCCAACCCAAGGTGCCCGACAGGTAATAGACGGTCAGATTGTCGTCCATTCCAAAAACGTCTTCGTCCAGGCTCGGAGCGTCGCCACGAAAGTAGATACTTGTGAGGTTGGGGCAATTGTGGAAAGCATAAAAATCGAGGCTCGCTACACTTTGGCCGACAGTAGCGGAAACAAGACCGGTGCAGTCGCGGAACGCAGAAGCTCCTATGCTCTCCACGCTGTCGGGAATGGTGACGTCTGTGAGACCGGTGCAAGACGAGAATGCGCCGCCCTCGATCCCGGTGACGCCGTTCGGAACAACATAGCTTCCTGTCTTCGCCCCCGGGCATTGCATCAGCAAAGACCGGTTGCGGTCGAACAAGACACCATCCAGGCTGCTATAGGCCGAGTTGAGAGGATCCACCGTGATGGCCGTCAGGTTGGCGCACTCGCTAAATGCACCGTCTCCGATGCTGGTGACGCTTTGGGGAATTACGACGCTGGCCAGACGATCGCATAACGCGAATGCGTATCTCCCGATGCTTAGGACGCCATTCGGGATCGTTATGCTGGTCAGCATATTGCAGTCGCGGAACGCCCAGTCTTTGATCGAAACGACACTGCTTGGGATGGTGTAGCTTCCAGCTTTGCCGTTTGGATATGCGACGAGCGTGTCCCTGCTTCGACTGAACAAGACGCCATCCAGGCTGTCGAAGGAGGTGTTGAGAGGATCCACCGTGAATGTCGTCAGGTTTGGGCAAACGGCAAAGGCCTCTTGCTCGATATAAACGAGGCTTTGGGGGATCTCGATGCCGGTCAGGCCGGAACAACCGGTGAAGGCCAGCATCTCGATATGAGTGACGCCATTGGGGATGGTGATCTGTGTCAAACGGTCGCAATCTCGGAACGCCTGGTACCCAATGCGTTTGACACTGGCCGGAATGGCATAGGATCCGGTCTTGCCAGCCGGACATTGAATCAGCTTGGTCTGGCTGAAGTCGAACAAAACGCCGTCCAGACTGCTGTAGGCCAAATTGGAATCATCCACCGTGATGGCCGTCAGCGCGTTGCAGCCTGCGAACGCACCATCCCCGATGAACCAGACGCTGTCGGGGATCTCGATTTCGAAGAGACCGCTACAGCCAAAGAATGCCCAACTTTCAATCGTAGTAACGCTGCCGGGAATCCTGACGCTCGTCAGGCTTCCGTGCCAGGAGAAAGCGCTATCGCCAAGGGTGGTGACCGGCAGTCCACCGATCATGTCCGGGATGATCATTTCGCCGCTTCCAGCAAAGTCAGTAATCGTGATGGCCGATCCCTCCAATGTGTAGCTGAATTCGCCGTATTGGCCGCCTTGCGCCGGCTTTGGCGATGGAACGAGAGCCAGGAACGCCGCGATGAAACCCGCGACAATCCGTGGAAAATGAGGCCACGCCGACGATAGGGTCTTTTTCATCGCAAACCCGAAATTGTGTGTCGGCGAATGAATAACAGGAACCGGACGAACTGGAAACATAAAAACATGAAAAGAAAGGTTCATGGCATGGAACTGCTCAAGCCAACGGCGAATGAGCGCCGCTACACGCGAATCAGAGAGGAGCCGGGCTTGAGATTCCAGGCGCGTGGACGGGCGGTTCGGCGCCTGAATAATCACGTTGGATCAGGTTAATAATCGGAGTTGCCATAGCTGCATAAACATCATATCCGTCGATCTGTTTGTGGCCGCGGCAGCTATTCGAGCTGCGATACCCGTGATCTGCCGCGACGCTCATTTCGACGCGATCCGGCGGGTGCTGGGCGCCCGAGTCCAAGTCGAACAGGTTGGAGCAATGTCTTAGCGCACTCGCTTGCAGCAAGCCAGCGTGGAGGCAATGGGGTCTAAAGAGGGCCGTGCTCGGGGCGGGTCGAATCGGCCAGGTTCTGGATTTCCCTGTGACAAAAGGCCTGTTCGTGGCAATCCGCAAACGGCACCGCCTCCTGACGTCGGCGGCTGCGGTCTCCCGGGTGTGGCCGTCTGCAGTTTGTGCTCGCCCTCTCCATTATTGGGCGCCAGACACCCACCGCTTGATTCCTGGGCCGGCACCGTGCACCATGCCGTATGATGAAGTCCGCGATAGGCAGGTGTGGCGTGGCGGCGGCGCTGGCGGCGCTCGTGGTTATTCTGGGCGCGCGGTTCGTTTCCCGTGATGCCAGCCTTCCTCCCCTGGCGCCCCGCCGGGCCGCATTGCAGCCTCAGCCTGTTCGGATGCCATCGAGTGCGGCGCCAGAAAGTCCAACAAGCGGCGCGGCTCAAGGGGAGGCTCCTCCGTCGGCTCCGGCGCTGGACGCGCAGCAGCCGCAGGACACTCCGAGCGGTGCATGGACGGCTTTCAACGGCTGGCTCGAACGTTTCCGGGCGGCGGAGGATGAGGCGCGGACGCAGCTCGAGAACGAAGGGATCGCCCGGGCCCGGGCCCGGCGGGCGGCGATGCGCGATCTGATTGTCCGCGATCCGCGCGCGGCGCTGCGGGCGGCTTTGCCTCCGGCAGCCCGAAGCGGTTTGCCAGCCGAGATCGCATCGCTGCTCGAAGAGCCCATCAGCGCGCGGGGCGATCTGAACGTCCTGTTTGCGAGCCCGAGGCCGGGGCAGGAATCGAGCTGCTCGGAGCCGGTGATTCGCACGGTGCAGTTGCCCGGGCGTTTCTACTATGCCTACACCTATGGGCGGCGGCGGCGGCAGATGTCGACGCCGGCCAGCTCGATCATTGGCATCGCGGTGGACGACCGTCTGGCGTTGCAGGACCAGCCCTATCGAGTGCTCGATGCCGCCGAGGCCGCGGTTCTGCCGGATCGGGAAATCCTGGCCAGCGGTTTTTGCCCCGTGTGCGGCCAGGCTCTGCCCGAGCGGGCCGGCGACGCGGCGTTCGTGGACATCGGCGGGAGCCTGATGGCGCTCCACTCGCCGGTGGAGGCGCCTTCGTTGTTCACGGCGCCAGACGGGACGATCATCTGGGCTGCCGGCGGTTCCGGCGGAACAGGCAAGGTGAGCCCGGTGGATCCGGAAACGTCCAGCCAGGGGAACAAGCGATTTCTCTTCACCCGGGTCCGCTTCGCCGACGACGATCCCGCCTACGAGCCCGAGACAGACGCCCAGGTGCGGGGCGATTTGAACACCGTGGTGCGCCGCTTTGCCGAGCAGTCGTATGGCTCGCTGCAGGGGAGCTACGCGTTCACGCCGACGCTCACGCTGCCCAAGCCCCGCTCCGGCTACATGAACGGCTGGAGCGACACGGACGGCATGACGGCGCTGCTCAACGACGCCAAAGCCCGGGCGGCCGCCATCGCGTCCGATCCGGCCTTTCCCGGCGTGCCGTATCCGTATCGTCCGGCGGACTACAGCCTGTTTGCCGTGCGCTGGAACGGCGAACCCGGGGGCTGCTGCAGCTATGGCGGGGGCGGCAACGCATGGATCCGGTGGGATGGCGCCTCGGTGCTCATCCACGAGTGGGGCCACGCGGTCGGCCTGCCGCACGCCAACTGGTGGAATCCGTCCACGGACGATCCCATCGGCCCCGGCACGCACGAGGAATACGGGAACAGCTTCGACAACATGGGCAGCGGCGGGATCGAGGAGGACTACGGCGCCATGCACAAGGCGCTGGTGAAATGGCTGCCCTCGACCCATTACTGGACCGTCACGAACAGCGGCGTGTATCGGATTCACGCGCATGATCAGCCGGCTCTGCTTTCGACGAACCGATATGGGCTGAAGGTGTTCCGCGCCAGCCGCGACGACACCCATTACTGGCTCGAACACCGGGCTTACACGGTCAGCGGAGCCAATGCGCAATACTGGACGCACGGCGTCGCCGTCACGCGCGAGTGGGAATGGGAACTGCTGGACATGACGCCCGGCTCGTCGAAGGGCAAGAGCGACTGCACGCTCACGGTGGGCCGGACCTGGAGCGACGCGGCCGCAGGCCTGCACTACACCGCTGTTGCGCGGGGGGACACGCCGCTGCCGTGGGTGGATGTGGCAGTGAATTTCGACGATGATTCGAGCCCGAACCATCCTCCGTCGGCTGTCGTCGTGGCGAGCAGCTATGCGGTGGGCGTGGGCGCCAATGTGTCGCTCAGCGCCATCGCCGCCGATCCGGACGCCGACACGCTCGCCTATGCGTGGGATTTCGGCGACGGCAGCATCAGCGTCAACAACCGATCGGTCCAGACCCGGAGCTGGAGCGTGGCGGGCACCTACATGGTCCAGTGCACGGTCTCCGACCTGCGCGGCGGCGCATGCGTCCAGTCGATCGCAATCAAGATCGGCACGCCCGCCGACTACAGCATTTCCGGACGTGTCACGGCCAGGGACGGCAGCCCCATGGCCATGGTGCGAATCACGGAGCCTTCCGGAAAAGCGGCCTGGACGGACAGCGATGGGGCATTCGTTCTGGGGCCGCTGAGCGCGGGCAGCTACACGCTCAGCGCCGTCCGCAACGGATTCACGTTTGCGCCTCCCAGCCGGACCATCGCCGTGGGCCCGAACGTGATGGGCGCCGATTTCGTGAGCCCGACGCGCGCGGGCCCGGGATCCGGCCTCGAGCGCGAGGTCTGGCTCAACATCTCAGGCAGCGCCGTGCCCAACCTGACCGCCAACGCCCGTTATCCAGACCATCCCGATCAGGTCGAGGCGCTGGCCGACGCCTTCGAGTCGCCCTTGGACTGGCAGGAGAACTACGGGCAGCGAGTGCGCGGCTATTTCGTGCCGCCGATCAGCGGCGGCTACACCTTCTACATCGCTTCCGACGATGCCAGCGAGCTCTACCTCAGCCCCACAACCAATGCGGCGTCGAAGGCGCGGATCGCTTATGTGAGCGGCTGGACCGACAGCCGGAGCTGGTCGGCGAATCCATCCCAGAGATCCAGCCTGTTCCAGCTCGCTGCCGGCCAGCGCTATTATATCGAGGCTCTCCAGAAGGAAGGCAACGGCGGAGACCACCTCGCTGTCGGCGTGGATCTGCCCGACGGCACGCAGGAAAGGCCCGTCCCTTACCATCGCCTTGTCCCGCTCGACGCGCCTTCGGCGCCGCCGATCGCCGTCTCCATCGCCGCCTCCGTTCCAACAACCGCCGAGGGCGGCGAGCCCGGCGCTTTCACGTTCGATCGGACCGGGGATGCCGCGGCGCCCCTGGAGGTCTTTTTCCGCGTGTCCGGCTCGGCCCGGTATGCTGCCGATTATGCAGGCACCGGGCTCAAGATCACCTTCGCCGCTGGCCAGACAAACGCATCCATCTCGATCGCGCCCATCAACGACACCGCGGCGGAGACGGCCGAGACGGTGACGCTCACTCTCGTTGCTGGAACAGGATACATCCCGTCTCCGGGAGCGGACAGCGCGACGGTCGCGATCCATGACAACGACGGCTCGCTCGCCGTCTCGATTGTCGCCACCGGTCCCAACGCGTCGAAAGAGGGGCCGGAGCCGGGCCGCTTCACCGTTCAGCGGTCCGGCATCGCCAGCGACCCAGTGCGCGTTCGCTACACCATCGCTGGCACCGCGACGAACGGAGTGGATTACGGCGCGATCGACAGCGAGGTCGTGTTCGAGGCCGGCCAGGCGACGGCGGATATCATGATCACGCCGCTGGCCGGCGCGGGGTTGGAGCCGCCCAAGACCGTCGTGCTGACCCTTGTGGCGGGCAGCGGCTACGTGGTGGCCGCGCCCAACATGGCCAAGATCACGATCGCCCAGCCTGGCCCCGGTCTGGGCTTGCTGCGGGAATGGTGGACCGGCTTGGGCGGCGCCGGGACCGTGTCCGAGCTGACCAATTCCGGCGGCTTTCCGGATTCACCTTCGGGCCGCGAGTTCTTGAGGAGCGCGGCCGAAGGGCCCCGGGACTGGGAAGACAATTACGGAAGCCGGCTTCGGGGCTGGTTCATCGCGCCGATGACAGGCAGCTATTCCTTCTTCATCGCCTCGGACGACGGCGGCGAGCTGTGGCTGGGCACCAGCTCGCAAGCGTCCAGCCGCCGCCGCATCGCTTATGTGAGTGGATGGGTCGATTATCGTGCCTGGACATCCCAGGCCAATCAGCGGTCCGCGGGCGTCCCGCTCGTGGCTGGCCAGCGATATTACCTCGAAGCGCTGCACTCCGAGGGCAGCGGCGGCGATCATTGCTCGATCGGTGTTCAGTTTCCGAACGGCGCCCTCGAGCGTCCGATCACCGCCCAATGGCTCGAGCCATGGACCGACCGGAGCGCGATCGTTGCGATATCGGCCAGCGTCCCGCTGGCTTCCGAGGGCGGCACGCCGGGCGAGTTCACCTTGAGACGGACGGGCGATCCCGGCTTGACGCTCGCAGTCGGATTCAGCGTGTCCGGCACGGCCGCCAGCGGCAGCGATTACGGCGCCGTCGGTGTGGCAGCGACATTCCCGCCGGGCAGCCGCGAGCTGCGGATCCCGGTGCGAGCCGTGCTGGATGCCGCGATCGAAGGGCCCGAAACCGTCACCCTAGCCCTGAAGACCAGCGCAAATTACCAGATCGGATTCGCCGACTCCGCTACGGTGACCATCGTTGGCGATCCGCCTCGAGCGACGGTCACTGCGCCCGATGCCGGCGCGGGCGAGAGCGGCGGCAATCCGGGGATGTTCCGGATCGCACTGCCTGTTGCCGCCTACGGACCGGTCACGTTCCGCTATGCCCTCGAGGGGACCGCCGCTCCCGGCGCCGATTACGCGGTGCTGCCGGGATCTGTCACCCTGGCGGCCGGGCAAATCGCCACGAACATCGTCCTTGCCCCCCTGACGGATGATTACACCGAAGGGCCGGAAACCGTGGTGCTGATCCTCAAGCCCGGCGACGGCTACATCGTCGGAGCATCCGGCAGCGCCGCCGTGACCATTGCCGATGCCAACGCGAATCGTCCGCCGGTGTTCGGGCCGATCCCGGATCGAACGATCTTTGCCGGGCAGATCCTGGCTTTCACCAACTCCGCCAGCGACCCCGATCTGCCCCCGCAGACGATCACGTTCAACCTGGTGAGCGCGCCTCCCGGCATGGCGCTGGACGAGTACACCGGCCTGCTCCGGTGGCGGCCGCACGTGGCGGAATCGCCCATGACAACCCAGGTCCTCCTCTCGGCCACCGACAGCGGTTCGCCCGGCCTCAGCGTCACTCAGAGCTTCTGGATCACTGTGAACCGACCGGCCGCCGCTCTCGAGGCGCTCAGCCTCGAACCCGGCGGCTTCGTGTTCCGTGTCACGGGCGATCCCGGCCCCGATCTCACCATCCAGCGGTCGGCAGATCTTGCGGACTGGATCGACCTGCTGAGGACGAACTCGCCCGCGCTGCCCTTCGATTGGGTCGATCCCGGCGCGGCCAGCCGGGACCGAACCTTCTACCGCATCCATCTGACGCCCTGAACGGGCCGCTCGACGCAGCGGTGAGGATCAAGGCGCAGCGTGGGGGCGCGGCGCCCAGCTCGATTCATCGATGCCGCGCAATGGGCAGATATCTTCTTGCATTCCGCGGCCGCAGCACCTAAGCATAAGCCAAGACCAATTCATGTGGAGCCCGCGTTGCTCGGCGGGGAATGGGGGCTGGATTCCGTCGTGTTCGCCGAGCTGAATTCAACGATCGATGCCGCCATGAACAGGACTCGAACCTTCTCGCCGCTCGTTTCAATCTGTGTCGCGCTTCTCGCCGCCGGGAGCTGCCTGGATGCCTTGGGCGGGTTGAGCCTGACGAACATACCGCCCGCGGGTCTGGATTCATCCAACGAAGGCCGCGCCATCACGCCGGACGGCAAGTATGTTGGGGGGCTTTCCGGGGCCGGGAACGGCTTCTTTTATGACGTGGCCAACAGCTTCGTCACCGTGCCCCTGGCAGGGAGCTACGCCTCGATCGTCACGGGGATCGGCTATCGGACCGACACCAGCCAGAGCCCTCCGGTGGTCCAGGTGGTTCTGGATGGCAACAACAGCGGCTGGCACGCCCAGTTCGAAACGTCCGACGGCGGCTTCACCTGGGGCTTCAAACGCCGCGACAACGTCTCACCCAATGCATATGGATGGTCGGAATACCCGCCGCCCGCGGCGAACACGCTGGCCGCCACGGCAGACTCGGATGTCTATTTCACCCTGTTCCGGGATTCGGCCAGAAACAACCTGTATACATGCCGGGGATCGAACCTGTGGAACTCGACCACGGCGGCATCGGTCCGGATCGTCGGCAAGGGGCTGGGCAGCGACCGAGGCGATGTGGGAGGCGTCGCAGCCAGCGGGCGTATCGTGGGCTACCGACAGGTCACCGGCGCGCCCAGAAAGAACTACGTGCTCGATTACCCTAACTCGTCCGGAACCGCCTGGTTTTTCAACGGCCTCAACGGCACGACCGACGGGCAGGCCTTCTCGATCAGCCTCGACGGCAACAGCATCTTTGGCCAGTCGCCCCTCACGGTCGGCGGAACGAACATGCATGGCTACAAGGCCACGGTGACGAGCGCGATGAACTCGCTCCAGAGCGTCGATCCCTTGCCCAATTTCTCCGACACCGCCGGGTCATCGAGCCTGGCGGTGCCCTATGGCTGCTCCGCCGACGGGCAATACGCAGTCGGCATGAACTACCGGGGCAAGGAGACAGCCGTGCTGTGGGACACCAGCCATTCCAATCCCGCCAACTGGACGGTCAACGACCTGCACGCGCTGGCCGCTGCCAACGGAACGGCAGATATCTTCGTCGAGCTCACCCGCGCGTTCAGTGTCGGCACCACGCCGGATGGGGACCCGGTGATCACGGGATACGGGACGGACGGCGCCGCCCGGCGCGCCTTTCTGATGACCGTTCCCCGCTGGATCGCGGCGATTGGTTTTCCCGGGCATCAGACGGTTAATCATGGGGAAAACGTCACTTTTCAACTGACCACCAACGGCATGGATTCGCTGACATACCAGTGGCACAAGGATGGGGCGCCCCTGGTCGATGGGGGAAACGTCTCCGGAGCAGCCTCGTCCGCGCTGACGCTGGCGGGCGTGAGCTGCCCGGGGGGAGACGCGGGCAATTACCATGTCGTCGTGAGCAACACAGCCCTGTCGTCTGTTGTGACTGGGTACGTGGCGAGGCTCGAGATCAATGATCCATGGATCGCCGCCCAGCCCGTCCACCAGACCAACGTCCTCGGCTCCACCGCCTCATTCACCGTTGTTGCCTCGGGATCGACGCCCTTGTCTTACCAGTGGCAGCGGGGCGGCTTCAATCTGACCGATGGCGACACGGGTTACGGCTCGATCGTGGCCGGCGCCACCAGCGCCACGCTGACCATATCGAATATCGCCGATCCGGACGCCTATTCCGGCGAGTATTCGGTCCTCGTGTCCGGATCGGCCTCCTGCCAGATCGCCAGCGCCGCGGTGACGCTGACGATTGGGGATCCGCCGCTCAGGCTGGTGTCGATCGTCCAGTCGGCTCCCGGAAATATCGCGCTGAGCTTCACCGGTCCTCGAGGCCAGACCTACCAGTTGCTTTACAGCACGGATGTCACGCTGCCGCTGCACGCCTGGATTCCCCTGACGCAGGGCATGTTCGACGTGGGGCCAGTGACCTTCGTTGACACGCCAGCGCCAGCCGACTCGCAGCGCTTCTATATCCTGGCCGGGGGCATCTGAGCCGACCGGCACCAGGCGCGAAATCGCCACGGCGGCTCAGTTGGCCTTGGCCTGGGTTCTGGCGCAGGGCGAGGACGTCACCCCCATACCGGGCACGAAGCGGCGGTCCTACCTGGAAGAAAACGTCGCGGCCCTCGCCGTGCAATTCACCGGGGCGGAACTGGCAGAGATCGCCACTGCGTTGCCGCCCGGCGCCGCCTCGGGCCCGCGGTATCCGGAGTTGAGCATGAAGGCCATCAACGGGTGATGGGGTTGATGGGCAGCCCAGCGCAATCGAAAGAACTCCTGGGCTTGAATGAGCGGCAGGGCAAAGGGGGTGTCGGCCTCGGGCGCGACGTTGGTCCAGGGGCCGGCAATGTCCAGCGCATGGTCAAGAACGAATCCCGAAGCCGCCCATGTCAACTGCCAGGATCCATCGCTGGCCACAAGGCGCAGCGGAGGAGGGGCAGGGGCGACGAGGGCGACCCAATCGCGGGTGCTGGTCAGAGGGGGGCGGCCGAGGCTGGCCGAGATTCCAGTTGCGCGCGAGATGGCAGCCGAAGCGGGCGATCAGCTCGCGGTAGTAGAGGCTGCGCTCGAGCCCGAGGTTTCCTCCATCCATCGTCAGCTCATTCTTGGTCTCGAGAGTTTTGAAGTGCAGATACATCCCCAGATGCTCGCCATAGGAGAAGATCCGATCCCACTGCTCCATCTTCGAGATGTCGAATCGGTCATGGTGCCCAGGCTGTTGGTGGCCCAGGGCGCCGCCCAGCCCGCCCCTCCGTTCTTTCCGTGCAGCGAATCACCCGCCGGAAGGTAATCGAAGGAGTCCTCGGCAATCAGTGCCGCTCTCGATCCGCATGCGGCGCCCACATAGCCGATCAGAACGCTCGCAATGATGGCGGCCGATGTATGCCGCCAGCCCGGGAACCGAAAGCCGAATCCATTTGGATGACCAGTCGCTCGGAAATCCCGCCGCGCTCCAGCCCTGACGCGGCGGCTGCGTCGGAAAAGAGATGTGATGTTCTTCATGTCGTTGCCTCTTCAGCTTTTCAAACACGGCATGAGTCGTCGATGAGCTTTTGCGTACTTCGCTTGTGAATTTGCGCCGGCAGGCGCACCCGAAGCGGCAGGCGCGAGAACCTTCAGCGCGAGCGAGAACCGCGGAGGCGAAAGAACTGGGCTGCGCCTGGACTTGTGCGGGATCGCCTATGGCCTGGGCTCGGGCTGGTAAGCCTCCCACGCCTTCTCGGAAGGGACCACCGGGAAGATATCGAATGTCAGCTCGGGCCAGTCTGCGGTGTATCGCTGGATGGATTCCGCCGTGTCGGCCTCGAACAGGATGACCGCGCGGCCTCCCTGCACATCCGTGAAGCTTTGTGCGTTCTTGAGGCCGGCGGGATAGACATAATTCCGGCGACGCAACAGGATCTCCTGGGCGGTCTTGTTGTCCCGAGAAAAGGTGGCGATGGCGATGTAGTGCATATGCAGTGTTGAAGACAAGCTACTCCATGCCGACACGGCAAGCAAGAAGCCGGGCAAGGCGCGCGGATGGGGGTCCAGGACAAAATTCTCCGGTGCTTGGTGCTTCCGGTCGCAGTTGGGTGATCGTCTTCTCCCTCCCCTCCGCGGCAGTGGAGGGGAGGGCCGGGGAGAGGAGGTCGAGCATTGTTGAAATCCCTGAGCCCTTCCCCCGCTCATGCCTTGCGTGGAACGAGATTGGCAACCGGCGTCGATTCTGCCATGCTGTCCGAGTGCAAACCCCCAGCGCCCATATTCTGCGGGAGAACACTGGAACGTCAGGCCTCGAACGGACGCTGCGAAGCGCGGTAGAGATTCTGGCGCATCATGGAGTTCCGCACCTTGTGGTGGGCGGCTTGGCTGTCCAGGAGCACGGCTATTTCCGCGTGACCCTTGACTGCGACATTGTGGTGCCGGACGTGATCGAGGCAGTGGAATGGCTGACGGCCGGATTGCCGGGGCCATTCGTCCGCGTTCCTGGCTGCGAAGACAGCGCGAAAGATAATCGCAACGGCGTGCTGATCAACCTGCTGCCGGCTGGGCGCGTCTTGAAATCGGGCTGCGAAGTTCCGTTCCCGGTGCCGCGGGCGGTCCGGGACCAACCGCAATTTGCGTCGCTGGAAGAGCTGATCTCGCTCAAGCTCGACAGCTGGTTGAACAGCCCCGTGCAGCGGCTGAAAGACAAGGCCGATGTCGTCGAGCTGATCCAGGCCCGGCGGCTTCCGCGCGAGCTGGCGGTGCACGAAGCGGTGCGCGTGTGCTACCAGGAAACCTGGGGCGCGCTCGCCCGCGAAAGGGGCGGGTGACCTGCGCTGTGGGCAGGGCGAAGTCTCCATCCCGGCATCTGGCCCGGCGGCGCTCCCGCCAAGACCGGAGGTGGTTCTTGCGCAAACCCTACGGGGATGCGGGGGGCGGCGGGACAGGTTTTCGACGTTTGCCGGCGGGCAGAAACGGCTCGCGGAACGCGGTATAGAAGTCGTAAACCCCTTTGAAATCGTTGCGGCTGTCCTGCTCGGTCTTGCTCAGGAGCTGGCAGTCGACCAGGTTGAAGACGATTTCGCCGAAGTCTTCGCACCGGGAGACGCCCCAGGTTTCCAAGACGACCGTCGTGAGGGGGCCGAACTGGCCCAAGGCGTATTGGCGGATGCCTTCGAGCAGCTCCTGGCCGGTCACGTGGTGGGGGGTGCGCGGGCTGTTTTTCGCCACGGTTTTCTGCGTGTAATCCAGCGCCTCGCGCACGAACAGGTAAGCGTCCCTGTGGTAACGCGGGTCCTTGGCAATGATCCGATCGAGCGTGGTCTGAAAGTCGGGTTCTTGCATGCAAATCAACGGGCCGCGGGTGGCGGGGCAGGGGAGATGGGATGGGCGGCGCGCCAGGTCCGGACCCCCCAGCCGACGAGCAGGAGGGCCACAACTGTCCAGAGCACCGTTCGTTCCCGTGGTGTCAATCGCCACATGGTTGCGGGCGGCGGCGAGATGCGAAAGCGCGGATCCCCCGCCATCCATCGTCCGGGCCGGCCATCGAGCCGAGCCGCGACGAGGTTGACAGTCGCCATGGGGCCGCAATCGTTCTCATGCCGCTATGTCATACATGCATGCGGATGAGGCATCCGTCAAGCGAGGGTGATGTTGACGATTTTTCCTGGCACCACGATGACTTTGCGAATCGCCTTTCCCGCCAGGAACGGCTGGATCGATGGGCTGGCAAGGGCCGCGGCCTGAATTTCGTCCGGACCGGCCTGGGCGGGAACCTGGATCCGGCCTCGGAGCCGGCCATTGACCTGCACGGGCAGCTCGACGACCGATTCGACCAGGAACGAGGGATCATGTTTGGGCCACGGCAGGTAGGCGAGCGTGGATGCGGCGCCCAAGGCCGCAGGGAAGGCGGCCGCCAGCCGCTGGTAGAGCTCCTCGGCCAGGTGCGGCGCGAACGGCTGCAGCAACTGCAGGAACGTGCCCAGGACCGCTGCCGGCCGCTGGGGCCATTCCATCGCCTCGTTCACGAAGACCATCAGGGCCGAGATGGCGGTGTTGAATCGCATGGCCTCGAGATCCTCGGTGACTTTGCGGATGGCGGTATGGAGGGCTTTGAGCTGGCCCTGGGCGGGCGGGGCGTCCTGCACGAGCGCGTGCAGACGCAGACGGTCGAGCAGCGAGATGTCATCCGCCCCGGCAAGGGTCTGGGCCTGCTCGAACTCCTGCTCGCTGCGCTCGTCCACCAACAACCGCCACACCCTGCCTAGAAACCGGTAAACGCCTTCGACGCCCTGGGTGCTCCACGGCTTCACCATCTCGAGCGGCCCCATGAACATCTCGTAGAGGCGGAACGCATCGGCGCCATACTGCGCCAGGATCTCGTCCGGATTCACGACGTTTCCCCTGGATTTGGACATCTTCTGGCCGTCTTCGCCAAGGATCAGCCCCTGGTTGACGAGCTTGAAGAACGGCTCGGGAGTCGAGACGCAATTCAGATCAAAGAGGACCTTGTGCCAGAACCGGGCATAGAGGAGGTGGAGGACGGCATGCTCGGTGCCGCCCACGTAGAGGTCGACACCGGGCGTGGGCTTGGATGGGGCGCCGGGAGTAGGCTCGCCAGGCGGGTCCCCAGACATCCAGTAGCGTTCGGCGACCGGATCGCAGAAGGCGCGGGAGTTGCCGGGGTCCAGATAGCGCAGGTAGTACCAGCAACTGCCGGCCCATTGCGGCATGGTGTTGGTTTCTCGCAGGGAACCGTCGGGACGCTGGACCCACTGGGCAGCGCGCGCCAGCGGCGGCTCGCCGGAACCGGTTGGCTTGTAATCCGCCAGCGGGGGCGGCACGACGGGAAGATCGGATTCGGGGATGCTTTCGTGCTGTCCCTGGCGCCAGGCGATGGGGAAGGGCTCGCCCCAGTAACGCTGGCGGCTGAACAGCCAGTCCCGGAGCTTGTAGTTGATCATCCGATAGCCCGCCCCGCGCTCCTCGAGCCATGCGGCGATCCGCTGCTTGGCCTCCGGTGTCGGCAGGCCATCCAGAAAGGCGGAGTTGACGCTGACGCCGTCGTCGATGTAGCCGATCGATTCCTTGCCCACGGGCGCCTGGACGACAATCCGCACGGGCAGATCGTACTGGCGGGCGAACTCGAGGTCGCGCGTGTCGTGGGCGGGCACCGCCATGATGGCGCCCGTTCCGTAAGAGGCGAGGACGTAATCCGCGATCCAGATCGGGATCCGCTCCTGATTGACCGGATTGACAGCAAAGGCGCCGGTGAACACGCCGGTTTTCTCCTTGGCAAGGTCCGTGCGCTCGAGATCGGATTTGGCGGCAGCGAAGGCGCGGTAGGCGGCCACTGCCTCGCGGGGTGTCGAGGCGGGGTTGGCGCCTTTCCAGGCGTCAGGCGTATGGGCAGGCCAGGCGCCGGGGATCAGGCCATCCACCAACCGATGCTCCGGCGCCAGCACCATGTAGGTGGCCCCAAAGAGCGTGTCCGGTCGCGTGGTGAACACGGTGATCGCATTCTCGCCGGCATCCGCTGACGGGATGGGATCGGCGAGGGGGAAATGGACCTCGGCGCCTTCGGAGCGGCCGATCCAATTCCGCTGCATATCCTTGAGCGACGGGCTCCAATCGATGAGATCCAGGTCGCGCAGGAGGCGCTCGGCATAGACGGTGATCCGGAGCATCCATTGGCGCATCGGCTTGCGCACGACCGGGAAGCCGCCGACCTCGCTCTTGCCGTCGATCACTTCCTCGTTGGCGAGGACGGTCCCCAGTTCGGGGCACCAATTGACGGGCGCCTCCGCCACGTAGGCCAGGCGCCGGGCATCCCGGTAGGCCCGGCGCTGCCCGTCGGTGACGATGTCAGGCGGATAAGGGAGCGTTTCGATCGGCTCCGCCCGCTGCGTGGCCGGATTGAACCACGAGCCATAGAGCCGCAGGAATATCCATTGTGTCCACCTGAAATAGCCGGGATCGGTCGTGTCGATCTCGCGCTCCCAGTCGTAGCTGAAGCCCAGTGCCTGGATCTGGCGCTTAAAGGTGGCGATGTTGGCCTCGGTGGTGACGCGAGGGTGCTGGCCCGTCTTAATCGCGTATTGCTCGGCTGGCAGCCCGAAGGCGTCCCAGCCCATCGGATGCAGCACGTTGTAGCCGATCGCACGCTTGTAGCGGGCCAGGATGTCCGTCGCAGTGTAACCCTCCGGATGCCCCACATGTAGCCCCGCGCCCGAAGGGTAGGGGAACATGTCCAGAATATAAAACTTGGGAGGCAGACAGCGATGGCGCTGCGCAAACGGATGCTCGGGCGAGATCGAATCCCCTGGATTCCAGGCGCGGAATGTCCGCTGCCGATCCCAAAAACCCCGCCATTTCGGCTCGATCAGGTGAAACGGGTACTGTCTTCGGACCGTTGACATACCGGGCAATTTTGGGGCATCGATCCCCCCAGAGCAATAGTGGAGTGACAGGACCGTTGCGACTGGGACGCTGAAAACAGAAAAACCCTGCCGGCGTTGATTCACCGACAGGGTTTCGCACCTGGATCTGATCCGATGGATTACGGGATCGCCACCTTGTAGAACCGGATGGCCGCGCCGCCTGTATCATCCTGATAGGAAGCGGTGGCTCCGGTCGCGCTCACGGGCGCCCCCCGGTTTTCCCACGGGCCGAGGGCCGAGGCGGCCGACATGACCTGATAGCTCTTGCCCGCTTGGGATTCCCAGGTCAGGGTGACCACGCCCTCCGCAGCCGTGACACCCAGGATCTTGAACGCGCCCACAGGCGGCTGATAGCTCGAGTCGATCCGGAAGGCCATGAGCCCGTTGTTCTCGTTCAGCGCGAACAGATACGTGTTGCCGCCGAAGTCCAGCGCGCCATTGGCTTCGATGCTGGCGTTGTAGGTGGGGAACAGCTCCTGGTCGCGGAACTGCGGGCCGGCTTCGAGGTCGGCGACGCTGTAGATCTGCACGTTTTTCTGGTCGTCCCGGGCGACCGTGGCCAGGAATTTGAGGTCGTCGTTGTATGCCAAGGTCGTGGCGGTCAGCGGCAGGTGGCTGTTGTCGTAGGTCTTGAGGACGGTTCCTGTAGCGGCAGCCAGGTCGTATTGGACCAGGTAGGTGGGGCCCTGCCAGGTCTTGACCCAGAAGGTGTTGCCGGCGCCCCACGAGATGCCGAGCCGCGCGAAGTTGGCGGGAACGCCGGGCACCAGGATTTCGTTCGGGACGAAATTGAGGCCATCCGTGGTTGTGAGGATCGAGAGCACGTTGGTGGCATCGGTGCTCAGGAGGATCTCCGTGTTGAGGCCCGCGCCGCGGACCTCCATGGTCCATCCGCAGAGCTTGTTGGGGTTCAGGACGGAAAACGGATCGCCGGAGAAGGCGATCGTGGGGAGGGTGGCTGGCTGGTCGTCGGCCCACCGGTAGAGCGTGAACGGGACGGTGCCGGCGCTGGTGGTGCGGTTGGCGGCGTAGACCGCGCCGTCGTCAGCGACCCCGATCTTGTTGATCCAGCGGTTGCCGCCACTGACGAAGCTCACGTCCAGGGTGTGCTTGTCGGCGCCCGTCAGGGCATCCAGCACGGCGATGATGACGGGCGTGGGATTGGTCGCCACATAGCTGGCCACCAGGAGATTCGACGTCGCCGGGTTGAAAGCCATCCCGTACTCGTAATAGTTGAGGTTGAGATAGGGCCGGCTGCCCGCAATGGCCGACCAGATGTTGGTCATCTGGGGGGTGTTGTTGAGCGGCAGGACGGCCAGCGAGGCGGGGATGCTGTCGCGGTAGCCATCGGCATTGGAGACGCGAACATGGTACTCGCCTGCCTGAGACAGCTGGATGTTGGTCAGGGTCAGGGTAGCCGACGTCGCGCCCGGGATCGCCTCGGCGCCATTGAAGAACCACTGATAGGTCAACGGGGTGGGGCTGTCGGCCGTCACGCTCAGCGTGGGACTGGTGCTGGCGAACCAGGTCGCGCCGGCCGGATGCGCCAGGATCACCGGCAGACGCGACGGCGCGCCCGCATTGATCTTGAATGCCTTGACACCGTTGTTGACACCGAGGGCGACGAGATAGCCGTTGGCGAGGTCGACGTTGCCCTGGTACTCGATGTCTGCGTTGTAGGTGGTGAACAGCTCGTGATCCACCCAGAAGGGGCCGGCATCGATGTCGCTGACATCGTAGATGGGAACGCTCACCGGCGAGGGCGGAGAGCCGTTCAGCAGACCCGCAAGAAGCTGGGTGGCCGGATCGTATTTGATGCCCGTGATCGAGTTGAAGACGCTTCGCGGCCCGGTGGTCGGGTAGATCTTCTTCACCGCCCCGGTTTGTGTGGCGAGATCGAACTCGACCAAGACCAGCTGGCCGACGGATTTGGCCCAGAAGGTGTTCGTGCCCGGGCCCCAGTCGATGCCCAGGCGGGCGAACTTGTCGGGCGCGTCGGCAATGGTGATCGCGGTCGAGGTAAAGAAACCGGAGTTGTCGAGCTGGAGGATGGCCACGGTCCTGCTCGATTGGTTGTAGCTGCCCGAACCCAGGAGGATCTGGGTTTCAGGGCCCGAGCCGCGCACGGCCAGCGTGCCGCCCCAAACGACGTTGACGGACGTCCATCCATTGCCTGGATCGCCCGAATAAAGCATGCGCCCGGCCAGCGCCGGCACGGGGCCGTCGTCGGACAAGGCGTCGATCCGGAACGGATTGTTGATGGTGTCGGTGCTGAGGTTGCAGAGATAGACCGTCCCATCATCGGCCACATCCACTTTGTTGTAGCCGCTCGAAATCGGCAGCAGCCCCGAATAATCAATGTAATGTTTCTCGGCCCCGGTCAGCCCGTCGAGAACAACCAGCATGTTGGTCGGGTTTTGACGCGTCAGGACCAGCACGTTGGTGTTCGCGGGGTTGATGGCCACGCTGTATTCCTTGTAGCCCGGGATCGAGGTCAGGTAAGGCCGAAGATTGGGCTCGATGCTCCAGATGTTGGTGACCAGATCGGATGGATTTCCGCGGGTGACCGTGAGCGTGCCGGGGTTGCTCGAGGCGGCGCCAGAGGCGTTGGTGACCACCACCTGGTAGCTGCCCGCGTGGGCCAAGGTCACGGCCGGAAGCGTCACTGTCGCCTGCGTCTCGCCCGCCAGATCCACCCCGTCGAACCGCCATTGATAGGCCAGGGGCTGCGTTCCGCTGATCCCGGCGCTGACCACATACCGGGCGCCTTCCCAGAGCTGGATGTTGGCCGGATGGCTCGTGATGCTCGGGGCATAGACCGCCTCATGAACCGTGTATCCCACGATGCCGTTGTTGGTCTCCAGGGCAAATAGCAGGCCGTCCCGGAGAGAGACCGCGCCGACGGAGTTGCCATTAACGTTCGCAGCCGGCATGTCCTTGGTCGTGTCGGTCTGCACGGGCGCGGCCGGATTCGAAATGTCGAACACGCGGAGCTTGTGATTGGCCGGGTCGGTGGTCGTCGAGCATTGCAGGATGGCGATCAGGTTGCGGCTCAGGTCGACGGCGAGGGGCCCGCCAGGGCCGGCAGGCAAGGGGATGCTCCGCGTTGTCTTGGCGGTGTTCGCCTCGAGGTCGAGGGTGAGGTTCTTGAGGTTGCCCGTTCCCTGCTTGACCCAGAAGGTGTCGCCCGCGCCCCAGGCGATCCCCCAGCGGCTGTCTTGTTCTGCGAGGTCGGTCACGATCTTGGTGGCCGTAAAGTTCACGCCGTCGGCTGTCGTCAGCAAACCAACCCCCTGGTTATACGTGCCCAGCAGGATCTGGGTGCTGGCGCCCGTGCCGCGGACGGCAATCGAATCGCCAAAGCGCCGCGGGTTCGTGCCGGTGGTGCTGCCGCCGGAAGGATCCCCTTCGTAAACCTTCTCGGGCTGTGCCGTTTCATTCGCCCAGCGATAGAGCTTGAATGGCCCGTTCGCTCCGGTCGCGTCGGTGGTCAGGTTTCCGACGTAGATCACGCCATCGGTCGTGATCCCGATCATGCTGAGGGGGAAATTGCCTCCAGAGATCACGCCGCTGTCAAAGGGCAAAGCGCCAAGCACAACGCCGTTGGTCGAATCCAGTATGTGAACCGCGGTGGACCCCTCCCGGCTCACCACCAGGAGGTGGCCAGTGGCCGGGTTGTAGTCCAGCCCGCGGGTTCGGTCGCCCGTGGCCTTCAGGAAGGGGTGGGACGGCGCCTCCGCCACCACGCTCCAGACGTTCGAAAACGCATGCATCTGGCCGAAAGCGCTTTGCGCCAGACCGAGCAGGATGGAGAGAATGATGAAGTATGGCAGCGGCAAGGCGCCGATGCGCAAGACGGCCTTGTGCCGCACGGAAGGAGGATGGTGTCTTTTCATAGTTACAGCAATTACGCCATAGGCTGTGTAAGCGATCCGATCTTGCCAAGTCAATCAAAGTTCTGCAGAACGGGCCTCTGCGGCAGACGATGCGCCGCATCGCGTCCATGCACCCGCCAGGGCCGCTGGTTTTCCACAGTTTTTCCTTGAGCCGGGAGGGGGCTTGATCGGAATGTCTATGCCATCGGAATTCATTCCGATGCCTGTGACCGATATGGAGCATGCAAAGCTTTCGGCGGCGAGCATCCTGGTGGTCGAGGACGACCTCCTGTTTCGGAAGCAGCTCGTGGCCTATCTCGAGAAGCAGGGTGCGGACGTCACCGGAGCAGACACCGCGGCGGCGGCGCGCCGCTGGGCCGCCGAATCGGCGTTCGACTGGGTCTTTCTGGATGTCAACCTCCCCGACGGGCGTGGAACGGATCTGCTGCGCGACCAGGTCTTCAGCGGCAACGCCGGAGTCGTGGTGATGACCGCCGAGGGCGCCGTGTCGGGCGCGGTCGAGGCCATGCGATGGGGCGCCGTCGATTACCTGGTCAAACCGTTCGATCCGGCGGAGCTGCCGCTCGTCATCCAGCGGGCCCGGAAGATGCGGCTGGCTGCGCGGCTCGATGAGCACCAGCGGCGTCATCGGGAGCCATCCGAGGATGCCTTCGTCTTCGGACACGCCCTGGCCGGATTGCGCGAGCAGCTGGAACGAATCCTGGCTGTCGACCGGCGCCTCCAAAACCGGCTGCCGCCTGTGTTGATCGAGGGCGAGACCGGCACCGGCAAAACCATGCTCGCTCGCTGGCTCCATCACCGCGGGCCCCGCGCCGGCCAGCCGCTGGTCGAGATGAACTGCTCGGCAGTGCCCGAAACGCTGGCGGAATCGGAGCTCTTCGGACACGAGCGCGGCGCGTTCACCGATGCCAAGACCGCCCGGATCGGACTGCTCGAGGCCGCCCAGGGCGGCACGCTCTTCCTGGATGAATTGCCGAGCCTGGCCGCGCCCCTCCAGGCTAAACTGCTCACCGCCATCGAGGATGGCCGCATCCGCCGGCTCGGAGCCAGCCGCACCCTCGAGGTCGATGTCCGGATCATCGCCGCCAGCCACAAGCCCTTGATGGACCTCGTCGCGCTCGGCCAGATCCGCGAAGACCTCGCCCACCGCCTGGATCTGTGCCGGATCCGCCTTCCGCCGCTGCGCGACCGGGAAGGGGAGATTGTGCCGCTGGCCGAGGAGCTCATGGCCCGCATCTGCCGCCGGCACCGCCTGCCCAACCGCAAGATCACACCCGAAGGCCGCCATCGCCTGCTCGCTTACCGATGGCCAGGAAATGTCCGCGAACTCATGCACGAGCTCGAACGCGCCATCATTTTCGAAGATTCCCACGAGCTCGATTTCCCCCATCTGGCTCCATCTCAAGAATCGACACCCGCCCGCCCGCCCGCCGCAGACCGCCCATCCGCAACCCCGGACGATTGGTTCAACGATCAATACCGGTTCCCCAGCGATGGCTTCTCCTTGGATCAGGCAATCCAGCGTCTGATCCGACATGCCCTGGCCCAAAGCGACGGAAACATATCGGCTGCCTCCCGGTTGTTGGGTGTCAGCCGTGATTACCTCCGCTACCACATCGCCCAAGCGAAAAAAGATGGGCTGCTCGATTCAGCCGGTTGATTAAACAGAGAATGGGTGAAATGACCCACCTAACGCCTCTTCTGGTGCATTTGGAGTTGGGTGAAATGCCCCAACCCCCAAAAGATTCAATTTTTGATTCTAAATCAAATATTCGTTATGTGTTCATTACTAAGAATTTAAGATTATTTCGAAATGCTGGCACGAAGAATGCCTTTGCTTGACTCGGATGCGCAAGCATCCAGGTAAGTGTAACAGAAAAATGAGAGTTTATGAAAAGAGTTGTATTGATTTTCGCTGCGTTGACCGTCGCTGTTTGGATTGCACCAGCATGGGCGGAAGATCCTGGTGATTCTGGAACCGGGGATCCGCCGGTGATTGAACCGCCGACGCCGCCTGCTGATCCGCCGCCAGTTGATCCGCCGGTGCGGAAAGGGTGGGGGAAGGACAAGGGATGGTTTCCGAGCATTACGGAGGAGAATCAAGCGAAGTACGACGCTTATGTGGCCGCAAGGGACGCCTATCTCAAAGCTCAGCGCGATTTGGTCAAGGAGATGAAGGCGGCCGATGCGGATAAGAAAGCGGAGCTGCTGGCTGCGCGGAAAGCCGCGTTCGAGGCCTACAAGGCAAGCATCGAAACGCTGCGCCAGGAGGCCAAGAGCGCCGTCCAGAGCATGCGCAACCAACTTGCCAACCAGGAGCGTCAGCGATTGTTGGAGCAGGCCAAGGAGCAGATCAAAGAGCAGGTTCGCGATCGCGCGCGGGGCGGGGAATAATTGGGCCAGGTTTGACAGACAATTCAGGTTGATTGGTTGAGTCACTTGGCTGATAGCACCGGGCTGGGCGGTCCGACGAGGATCGCCCGGCTTGCTTTTTGGGGCCCCTTCAGGCCCCTTTTTTTCGTGCTCATCGGATGCCTCAGCCCGCTCTCCTGCTCATCGGCATCCTCAGCCGCCACCGGGCACGCCCGGATGCCCCCACCCAATCTCGCCAAGGCGCCGCCGTTTTTTTGGGATCAAACCCTGAATGTACGGGCCGGATTCGGATATAAAGACAACCTCACTTTGGGGCCGTTCGATCCTGAGGGGAGCGCATTCGCCACGGCGGGGTTCGATCTGGTCCTCATGCGACTGTCGGCGACCGGATCGGAGCTGACGTTGCTGCTTTTCGCGGACGACTGGCGATACCTCGACGCCGAGAGCGTCGACAAGGAGAACCTGGTGGTGGCGCAGGCGCGCTGGAAGCAGCCGATCAATCCCGAGTGGCGGCACGAGGGCGTTTTCGAGTATTTCCACATGAACCAGGTCTTCGACGCCTCGATCACCGAAACCAACCGGTCGAGCGTCAAAGCCAAAGGGCACCTGGCCCGTTGGCGGCCCGGTTTCCGGCGGGACTGGAGCACCAACACTCATGTCGATCTCCAATTCGGGCTTGGGCGCCAGTATTATCAGGAGCCATTGGATGATTATTGGGAGATGGGACCCAGGATCGCATGGGAGCATCGGTGGTCGAACCGTCAGGCGCTCACGCTTAGTTACGAATACCTGTATCGGCCATACGACCGCCGCATGGCCACCACTTCGGATGGGATGTCCATCCCCGGCACAAGCCTGAGCTTTCGCCAGCAGGAGATCGTCGCGCTCTGGCGGATGAGCTGGGGGCAGAACGGGAGGTGGACAAGCACGAGCCGGGCCGGCATCGAAATCAACCAGGACAACGGCGCCGAGTATTTCGATTACCTCGATTACCAGGCAAGCCAGCAGCTCCGGCTCCGACTGCGCCCCTGGGAAATGCGTGCTAAAATCGGATGGCACTATTATGATTTCGAAAAACAGACGGCGGACCTGTCGGGCCTGGAACGGCGGACAAGAACCGCCGTGGATTGGAATGTCCGCATCGAGCGGCAATGGGGCTCGCGGACGACGCTGTTTGTCGATTATGAACAAGAGCACTCGCTGGGCAGCGCGAGCTATGACCAATATCGGGTCCGCGTCCTGACCGGCGGGCTCGAGCTGGAGTTTTAAAAGATGGACCGGCTTTGGATGGCAATGGCCGCATGGCGATCACGGCGGCTGGGTTTCCTGGTGACGGGATTCACCCTGGCGCTCTTCGCGGCCGCCGTGCTGCTGGTCAGCCTGCGCCTCCGCCAGGCCGTGCGCGAGCAGATCCTGCGCCGCGACGGCGCCGTCCTCAGCGCGGTGGCGCTCATGCAGCAGTACGCGGATCAGGAGGAGGGCTCGACCCCCTGGGAGATCGACAATCCCATGGACCAGCTCATGATGATGCTCGATACATCCAGAATCGAGGATGTGCTGGCCATCCGTCTCTTCGACGAAAACGGCTCGATCCAGGCCGTGTTCCCCCCCGACGTTGTCGAAACCCGCCTGGCGCGCGCCGACCTCGAGTCGCTGATCCGGCTCGAGACCGTCAGCCGGTTTCATCCTCGAACCGAGCCGGCGGCGCTGTTCGAGCCGGCCGGACCGTCGGTCGATCCGGATGGCTCATGGCCTGCTTTGCTCGAGGTCATCATCCCGATCTTCCCCAAAGACGATCCGCGGCTGGTGGGCGCGGCCCAGTTCTTCATGGATGGCAGCTCGATCGCCGAGGAGTTCGCCCGCCTGGACGCGCATGGCTGGCGATACGGATTGACCGTGCTCGGGGTCCTGGGAGGAGCGATGGCCGCGGCGCTGGGCTGGGCCTTTCAGCGCATGCAGCACGCCAACCGCCTGCTGGCCGAACGGTCGAGCCACTTGGCCCTCGCCAATCAACAGCTCACCCTTCAGGCCAAAATGGGCGCCGTCGGCGCCCTCACGGCGAACTTGCTCCATGGCCTGAAAAACCCGTTGGCCGGCCTCCGCACCCTGGCCGCCAGCCGCTCCGGCGAGGCCCGCAACGGCGGCAGCAGTGACGACGGCCAGTGGCGCGATGTCGCCGACGCTGCCGGACGCATGCAGGAGTTGGTCAATGAAACCGTCCGCATTCTTCGCGAGGAGAACGGCGTGGCGGAATACGAGCTGACCTTCGAGGAGATGGCCGCGGTCTTGCGGGAGCGGATCCTGCCGCTGGCCGCCCAGGCCGGCCTCGAGCTCCAGTGCCTCTTGCGCGCCCGAGGCGCCATGTCAAACCGCGAGGCCAACCTCGTGCTGCTGATCCTCGAAAACCTGCTGCGCAATGCCATCCACGCAACACCCCGGGGCCGCCAGGTCCGCCTTCGAATCTACCGGCGCGCCACCGATACCGTCATGGCGGTCGAGGACCAGGGCCCGGGCATACCCGAGGCGATCCGCGATCAGTTGTTCGTCCCGGGACAATCCACGAAGCCCGGAGGGACGGGCCTCGGCCTGGCGTTGAGCCGGGCGCTGGCCCGCCAAATGGGCGCCGAAGTCCGCCTCGAGCACAGCGGAGACGATGGCTCGGTCTTCGCCCTGATTCTCCCTGCGGATCGCCTGCTCGATCCTGCGGGCGCGCCCGCAAACCTCGCACCCGAGCCGGCGCCGCCCCCCTGAGCGGGCGCCCGGAGCCGGGATCGGCCCATGCCCGTCAACACCGTCAGCCGCCCTTGAGCACCACAAGGAACTGCTTCATCGCAGGGGACAGAACCTTGTTCTTCTTCACGATCGCAGCCAGCGGACGGTAGAACTCCCCGTCCTCGATCATGACCTGCGCGAGCGTCTCGTTGGCCACCTCCTGCACGACCGTGGCCTGCGGCACCACCGAAACTCCCGCGTCGATCTCGACAGCCCGCTTCACGGTCTCGATGTTGTCGAACTCCATCACGTTGTTCACCTGGATCCCATGGTCCTTCAGGATCCGGTCAATTGCCTTGCGCGTCGGGATGTCCGGCTCGAACCCGATGAATTTCTGGCTCGACAGGGCGCCCAATCGGATGCTCTTGCCCTTGGCGAACGGGTGTTGGGGGTGGCAGATCAAGACCAGGCGATCCTTGCGCAGCGGGATGATCTCCAGCTTGCTGTCGCGCGACGGGTAAGCCACCAGCCCGAGGTCGACCACGTTGCCCAGCACGTCCTCATACACCTGGTTCGCCCGGCGGTACTCGACATGCACGTTCACCGTGGGATAGGTTCGAAGATACCTCTTCAGGTAGGGCGGCAGGTCGTGCAGCCCGATGCTGTAGATGGTCGCCAGCCGGATCGTTCCCGAGATCACATCCTTGATCTCCTGCAGCTTGCTGTGAAGAGCGTCGTAGATCTGGATGATCTGCTTGCTGTAGTCATACATGATCTGCCCCTCCCGAGTCAGCCGGAACTTCTTCTTGCTGCGCTCGATGAGGACGGACTTGAACTGGCGCTCGAGAGAGCTGATTTGCTGGCTGACAGCCGACTGGGTAACCTCGTTGATCTGCGCGGCTTTCGTGAAGCTCTCGGTTTCAGCCAGATCACAGAACATCTTTAGGCTTTCAATTTGCATAAGGCCAATACGACTTGCATACGACGTGCAAAGCCCAAGTATCGTATTAAATAACCTTATGTCAACACCGAATCGTGAGGGTTTCTGATATTCGTGGGCGACCCGGGAATTCCCATTAGATCGCCCACGAACCGAATCCCATTCTCCGCGCCGTCCCCCCCGAGACTCTCTCAACGGCTCTTCCGATACCGCTCCTCGATATGCTCCCAATGGATCACATGAAAGAACGCATCGATGTATTCGGGCCGGCGGTTCTGGTATTTCAGGTAGTAGGCGTGCTCCCACACGTCCAGAGCCAGCAGCGGGATTCGACCCGATGTCAGCGGCGAATCCTGATTGGGTGTGCTTTCGATTCGCAGGCTGTTCTGATCGTCAACGGTCAGCCACGCCCAGCCGCTCCCAAACACACCCGCCGCCGCCTTGCCAAATTGATCCTTGAACCCCGCAAACCCGCCAAAAGCCCGATCGATCGCCCGGGCCAGATCCCCTCGAGGCTCTTTCCGGCCACCCTTGGATAGCATCTCCCAGAACATCGTGTGGTTCACATGCCCGCCTCCGTGGTTGCGCACCGCCGTCCGAACCGACTCCGGAACGGACGCGAGCTGGCGGACCAACTCCTCGGCGCTCTTGCCCGCCAGGGAGGGCTGATCGGCCACCGCCTTGTTCAGGTTCGCCACGTACGCCGCGTGATGCTTGCCATGATGGATTTCCATAGTCCGCGCGTCGATGTAGGGCTCGAGCGCATCCGCAGGATAGGGCAGGGGAGCCAGCTGGAAAGGTCCGCCGGCCGGCGCCGCTTGGGCCCTGGCCGATTCCCGCAAAAGCGGCAGCGCCGATGCCGACGATGCCACCACCATTGTCTTCAGCGCCTCACGACGAGTCATCATCTTCGAGCTTCCTTTCCTGGGTTCTTTTCGGGTTTTACGCGGTTGCCGGACGAGCGCGAAACTCCATCGCGCCCTGGCTGCCGGCTCTCTCGATCCGGCGGCTGCAGCCCTGCACGCTCCTGGCAACAGACGCCGGATACCATATCATACCCGGCGCATTTTTCCAGTCGCGCCGTCCTTTCGGCAGCCCGCCGCCGCCTTGTCTGATGCAATCCGACTGCGCTTTCCCTCCCCGCGCGCTCGGTGCGATTGTTCTTGCTGCCGTTTTCCGCTCCTGGGTAAATAGAGCCGGATTTTGCCAGGGCCCATGGAATGCGGACTGACGAACCCCGCCAGGGCAGGAATGCAGCAACGGTAGTTTGTTTCGCATCTGCCGTGGTCACCCTGGCATTTCCATTGAGATTCCAGCCATGGCATATCAGGTCATCGCCCGAAAATACCGGCCGCAGCGTTTCGCGGAGGTGGTGGGTCAGGAGCATGTAACCCGCACGCTGGCCAATGCCATCGAGCGGAACCGGATTGCGCACGCCTTTTTGTTCGTGGGCCCGCGCGGGACCGGCAAGACCACCATCGCCCGGATTTTTGCCAAGTGCCTGAACTGCCTCGACGGCCCCCGCCTGGATTTCGCCGATGACGACGCGCGGTGCCAGGAGATCAGCGAGGGCCGATCCCTCGATGTGCTCGAGATCGACGGCGCCAGCAACCGGGGCATCGAGGAGATCCGCGAGCTGCGCCAGACCGTCAAATACGCCCCCGCTGTCTCCCGCTTCAAGATCTACATCATCGACGAAGTCCACATGCTGACCAAGGAGGCGTTCAACGCCTTGCTCAAGACGCTCGAGGAGCCGCCCGCCCACGTCAAGTTCATGTTCGCCACCACCGAGCCGGACAAGGTGCCGCCGACGATTCTCTCGCGCTGCCAGCGGTTCGATCTGCGCCGGATCCCGGTTCGGCTGATCGTCCAGCACCTGGCCCAGATCGCCCAGTGGGAGAAAATCGAGGTGGACGATGCCGCCCTGCACGCCATCGCGCGGGGCGCCGACGGCTGCATGCGCGACGCCCAGTCCGCCCTCGACCAGCTGATCAGCTTCTGCGGCGGCCGGGTCGCCGAGGAGGATGTGCTATCGATGTTTGGCCTGGCCGGCCGCCCGCAAATCCTCGCCCTGGCGCGTTCGATCCTGACCGGCGAGTTCCAGACCGCCATGCGCCTGGTGGATGAGCTCGCCCGCGCCGGCAAGGAGATCGGCCGGGTCATGGCCGAGCTGGTCCAGCACTTTCATCATCTGATGCTCTTCCAGGTCACCGGCGGCGACCTCGGCTTGCTCGAGCTGACCGAGACCGAAGCCGCTGCAGTGGCCGAGCAGGCCGGCCTCGTCTCGCGCGAGTCGCTCACAGCAATCCTCGAGGTGCTCGCCGATGGCGAAGGCCGAATCCGGGACGCCGTCTCCCGCCGCATCGCCTGCGAGGTGGTCCTCCTCAGGGCCATCGAGGCCCGGCACGCGATCCACTGGGACACCGTCCTCCATCAGCTCAAGCAATGGCGGGACGAATCCAGCCCCGCATCGTCCCCGCAGCCGCCCGACGCCCCCACCCACGCTCCCCCTCGCCCCGCCCCGGCCGATTCGCACACCGCCGCCGCGCGCCGCGCGCCCGCGCCTCCCGCAACCCCGCTCGCCGTCAGCACCACCGCGCCCTCGGCCGAGACAGCCAGGACCCCCAAATCCGGCCACTCGCTCGAAACGCTCTGGCCCCGCCTCATCGAATCCGTGAAGCGGTCCAGCCGGTTTACTCACTCGTATCTGATGCAGGCCCAGCCAGTCAGTTTCACGAATGATCTGCTGGTGATCGGTTTTGCGCCGGAACACTCGGACACGCTCGGGCTGGTGGATACGCCCCGAGGCCGCGATCTGATCCAGAAAGCCTTGTGCCAGGTGCTCGGCCGGGACGCCGCGGTGCGGGTGGTCCCGATCCAGCCCGCCGCTGCCTCCAACGCCTCTGAGGCCTCCAAAGCCGACAGCGCCCTTCCAGCTCCGTCCGATCCGCCGCCAGCCGCCGTCTCCCCGCCTCCCGCCCCCTCCGCACCACCCGCCCCGTCCGTGCCCGCCGATCGCGACGATTTCAAGAACGACCCCAAAATCAAAGAGGCATTGGAAATCTTTCGCGGACAGATTGTTGACGTTGGTCCTTGATCGCGGCACAAATGGGGATGTGTCGCGGCAATAGACCCCACGAATCGTTATGTCTAGCATCGGCAAACTGATGAAACAGGCTGCCCGCATCCAGCGGCAGATGGAGGACGTCCAGACCCAGCTCGCCAGCCGAACCGTCGAGGCCACGAGCGGCGGCGGCGCCGTCAAAGTCGTCGCCAAGTGCGACGGCACGCTCGCTTCGATCAAGATCGATCCCCAGGCGGCCAATCCGAGCGACATCACGCTCCTCGAGGATCTGGTGATCAGCGCCGCCAATAACGCTCTCAACCAGGCCAAGGAGATTTCCAACGCCGAAATGGGCAAGGTGACCTCCGGCCTCAACCTGCCCGGGCTGGCCTAGCCCGGTTGAAACACAACTCCCGCCATCGCCCGGCAGCGTCTTTTTCCTGAGAGGGCAGGGGAGCAATGGATCGTTATCGCATCTCGACCTGGCCCCCGCCGCTGCTCGATCTCATCAACGAGCTCGGCATGCTGCCCGGCATCGGCCCGCGTTCGGCCGAGCGCCTGGCCCTCTTCCTGGCGCAGAGCCCGGCCGCCGACGTCGAGCGCCTGGCGGAATCCATCCGCACCGCACGCCGCGGCATTCAGAGCTGCGCCACCTGCGGCGCGCTCAGCGACCGACAGCCCTGCAGCCTCTGCCAGGACCCCCGCCGCGACCTCGGCATCCTCTGCGTCGTCGAACAGCCGGTCGATGTCCTCAACATCGAAAAAACAGCCGCCTTCCGCGGCCGTTACCATGTCCTGGGCGGACGGATCTCGCCGACCCGAGGCGTCGGGCCCGAGGACTTGCGCATCCCCGAGCTCGAACGGCGCCTCCAGGACCAGCCCAACCTCGAATTGATCGTCGCGCTCGGATCCGATGTCGAGGGCGACGCCACCGCCATCTATCTCGCCCGCCGCCTTGCCGGCCGCTGCGCCCGCATCACGCGCCTGGCCCATGGCCTGCCCGTCGGAAGCAGTCTCGAATTCGCTGACGAGCTCACGCTGCGCCAGGCCATCGAAAACCGCAGACCCCTCCAATGACCAATCCCGCGCCCTCCCCGCCGCCACACTCGATCGCACCGCACCCCGCCCGATTGCCCGTCATCGCCTTCGATCTCGGCAAGGTCCTCCTCGATTTCGATTACCAGATCGTGATCCGCCGCCTCACCCCCTATTGCCGCCACGATGCCGCATCCGTCCTCCAGACCCTCACCCAGTCGCCCCGATTGCTCGACTTCGAATCCGGCCGCATTCGCACGGACGAATTCCTCGAAGCCCTCCGGGAAGCCGCCGGCTATAGCGCTCCCCGGACCCAATTCGAGCGCGATTTCTGCGATATCTTCACCCCCATTGAACCCATGGTCCAGCTTCACGCCTGCCTCCGCCGCCATGGATACCCCACCTGGATATTCTCGAACACCAACGAGCTCCAGTCCGATTTCATCCGCAGCCGATACCCTTTCTTCCACGAGTTCGATGGCCGGATCCTCTCTTACCAGCAGGGCGTCATGAAACCGCACCCGGCCATTTACGAAGCCCTCGAGAAGGCCGCCGGCTGCTCCGGCGCCAATATCGTCTACCTCGACGATCGCCCCGAAAACATCGCCGAGGCAGCCCGGCGCGGATGGCGCGCCTTCGTCCATCGCCAGATCCGCGAAACCCTCCTCTGGCTCAGGGGGCAGGGGATCGATCCCGCCTGCCTGAACCTGCCCGATTGAATTCTTGTCGGCTTGATGGCCCTGAAGCTTGAGGCGCGCAGCCCGGCGCGCAGCGGAGTGCGCGCCCTGCCTTGCAAGCCCAAAGCCGAAGGGTAGGGCGACCACTCCGTGGATGGCGCTCCAGCTGAAAGGCTCGCGGCTCCCGGCCGCGTGAACGCGGGCCACCAAACCTGGCTCACAGGATTCGCGCGCTTGAGAAATCCGCGTCGCGGCCTGCCATCCTCTTCTCAAAAATGATAACAAATAGTAATTGACTATATGCATGTAATGAATGATTAATCAATGGTGATCGCTGGCGGGCGCTCGTCGGTCGGGCTGCCCGCCGGCGGTCCGGAGCGCGGCCGGGGTTGGTGGCGTTGGCATCAACAAAACAACAACACCATCAATCCCATGAAACACATCTATTATTGGCTGAGCCTGGGCCTGGGGCTGACGAGCAGCCCGCTGGCCGCGGTGGTCTTGCCCGGACCTGGAGAGGTCTACGAGCAGGATTTCAATACCCTGGCCATCACCGGGACGGATCTGACCCTCTTGCCGGAGGGCTGGTCGTTATCCGAGCAGGGGGACAACGCCAACGGGGCGTATCGGGCGGGCACCGGCAGCTCGTCCACGGGTGACACATACAGTTTCGGCGCCGCCGGCGACACGGACCGCGCCTTGGGCGGAATCCGGAGCAGCCGGCTGGTGTCCCGATTCGGCCTCGAGCTGTCCAACGCTGGCGCGACAACGATGACCGGATTCCGGATCAGCTATCGGGGCGAGCAATGGCGCCTCGGAACGGTTGGACGGGCCGATCGTCTCGATTTCCAGTTCAGCACGGATGCGATCTCGCTCGAGTCGGGCTTCTGGCAGGATTGCGACGCGCTGGACCTGATCACGCCCGACATGGGAGGCGCGGTGGGATTGCGGGACGGCAACGAGCTGTTCCTGAACCTGGCCGGCATCCTCGACGGGTGCGCGATCGCTCCGGGCGAGAGCCTCTGGCTGCGGTGGGTCGACTCGGATGCCAGCGGCAACGACGACGGATTGGCGGTGGACGATTTCCGCTTCGAAACGGTGCTGGTGCCCGAGCCGGCCGGGTCCGCCGCGCTGGCGGCCGCCAGCCTGATCGGATTCGCCATCGCCCGCCGCCGGGTTCGAAGAGCGGACCCCCCGGTCTCGTAGCGCAGACGCCGCACTTATGAGCTTGGCTTGACGGAAATCCGAGGTATCCTCTAATAAGACAACGCGGCCGGCCCGCCAGATCGGAGCGGGCCGGCCGGGATCTCGCCGCGCATCGGCCGTGACCGGTCGTGCGCGGCATGATGGGTTGATTGTCCCATCGAGTTGGGAGCAGGGGAAGCAGCGGGATGGAAACCGACCATATACGCAATTTTTGCATCATTGCCCACATCGATCACGGAAAGACAACGCTTTCCGATCGATTGCTGGCACGCACTGGCACGATCACCGAGCGGGAAATGCAGGATCAGCTGCTCGATTCGATGGACCTCGAGCGCGAGCGCGGCATCACGATCAAGGCGCATCCGGTGACGATGGTCTACCGGGCGCGCAACGGCGAGACCTACGAGCTGAACCTGATCGACACGCCAGGCCACGTGGACTTCACTTACGAGGTCTCTCGCAGCCTCGCCGCCTGCGAGGGCGCGCTGTTGATCGTCGATGCCGCCCAGGGCGTCGAGGCCCAGACGGTCGCCAACCTCCATCTCGCCGCCAAACAGAATCTCGAGATCATCCCCGTCATCAACAAGATCGATCTCCCGCACGCCAATGTCGAGCAGACCAAGGCCCAGCTCGAGGATATCCTGGCGATCCCCGCCGAAAACGCCATCCTCGCCAGCGCCAAGGAAGGCATCGGCATCGATGAGATCCTCGAGGCGATCGTGCAGCGGATTCCACCCCCCAAACCGACGGGGGCGCCCTCGCTGCAGGCGCTCGTCTTCGATTCCTACTTCGACACCTTCAAGGGCGTGGTCAACCATGTCCGCATGTTCAACGGCGCTCTCGAACGCGGGCTCGAGGTGATGCTTCTGCACTCGGGCAAGTCGCTCGAGGTCAAGGAGGTGGGCAGCTTCAACCCCAAACCTTACGAGCGCGAGCAGCTCGGGGTGGGGGAGACCGGCTATTTCACCGCCAATATCAAAAGCCCCCTCGACGTCAAGATGGGCGACACGCTCACTGACGCCCGGCACCCGTCGCCCCAGCTCCATGGATTCCAGGAAATTCACCCCATGGTCTTCAGCGGCATCTACCCGATCAATACCGCCGATTACGAGCATCTCAAGACCAACCTCGCCAAGCTCCAGCTCAACGACTCGGCCTTCGTCTACCAGGCCGAAACCTCGGTCGCGCTCGGGTTCGGTTTCCGCTGCGGATTCCTCGGCCTGCTGCACCTCGAGATCGTCCAGGAGCGGCTACGGCGCGAATACGGCATGGATATCATCGCCACGTATCCCAGCGTCGTCTATCGCGTGCAGATGACCGATGGCACGGTCAAGGAGATCGATAATCCCGCCTTCCTCCCGGAGCCCAATTTCATCAATCAGATCGAGGAGCCCATGGTCCGCGCCTATATCATCTGCCCCAACGAATACATCGGCGACATGCTCAACCTGCTCACCGAAAAGCGCGGCACGGTCCTGAACACGGAGACCCTCGATACGCGGCGCGTGATGATGACCAGCCGGGTGCCGCTCAACGAGATCGTCATCGATTTCCATGACCGGATCAAGAGCCTCACCCGCGGCTACGGGTCGATGGACTACGAGCCGGACGGCCTCCAGGTCTCCGATATGGTCAAGCTCGATATCCTGGTCAACAGCGAGCCCGTCGACGCGTTCTCGTGCATCGTGCACCGGGAAAAGGCCGAGGGGCGCGGCCGAGCCCTCGCCGCCCGCCTCCGCGACGTCATCCCTCGGCAGCAGTTCGCCGTCCCCATCCAGGCCGCCATCGGCGGCAAAATCATCGCCCGCGAAACCGTCCGCGCCTTCCGCAAGGACGTCACCGCCAAATGCTACGGCGGCGATATCACCCGGAAACGCAAGCTCCTCGAGAAACAGAAGGAGGGCAAGAAGCGGATGAAATCCATCGGCGCGGTGAACATCCCCCAGGAGGCATTCATCGAGGTGCTCAAGGCTTGATATATGATCTGGCGATGGTTCATCTCCCGCACTGTCCGGCAGGCCACCGAGCTGCGCCAGCAGGTGCACAAGCTCATCCAACACCAGCGCGACCTGCTCGCGCCCGATAAGATCGGCGCCATGCGCGCCGCGTCGGCCGATCTCCAGGCCGCCATCCGCTCCGGCGCCGACCGGCCCGCGCTCGAGACGCGCATGAAAGACCTCGAGGCCGTCGCCGAGAAGTCCCTCATCCCATACCCGCGCGCCGCCTGGCGCGAAAACACCGAGGTCTTCCTCGTCGCCATCGCCGTCGCCATGGCCATCCGGACCTTCTTCCTGCAGCCCATGAAGATCCCGACCGGATCGATGCAGCCAACCCTGTTCGGCATCACCCACGAGCAGAGGCCGCCCGAGGAGCCCAAACCCAACTTCTTCCGCCGCACGATCGATTACTGGCAGCACGGCATCAGCTACCACCGGTTCGTCGCCAAAAACGACGGCAGCTTCTACTGGATCGACCAGGAGCCCAAACTCGTCTTGCCGCTCATCAATAAACAGCGGTTCCGCGTCGGCGACCAGGTCTATACGGTCTGGTTTCCCGGCGAGAATTTTCGCAGCCGGCCCGGGATCGAGCCGGGGCACTCCTTCCGATCCGGCGACGTCATCATGAACCTCAAGGTCATCGCCGGCGACCACTTGTTCGTCAACCGGATGGTCTACAATTTCCGCCGGCCGCGGCGCGGCGAGATCGTCATCTTCGAGACGCGCGGCATCGAACCGCTCCAGCGCGCGCTCCAGGGCGATACGTACTACATCAAGCGCCTGGTCGCACTCGGCGGCGAGAAGATCCGCATCGGCAACGACCAGCACCTGGTGATCAACGGCGAGCGCCTCGACGCCACAACGCCGCATTTCGAGAACGTCTACACCTTCGGCCCATCCTACAAACCCAATACTTACTTCGGCCACGTCAACCAGACCGTCGGCGCCCGGTTCGAGCCCGCCCGATCCACGGCCCCTTGGTTCGCTGACGAATCGGTCGAGCGCACCGTCCGCGCCAATCACTATCTGGTCATGGGCGATAACACCATGAACAGCTTCGATTCGAGATACTGGGGCGATTTCCCGCGCGAGAAGGTCATCGGCCGAGCCAGCTTCGTTTATTGGCCAGTCAGCAGCCGATTCGGATGGGGCTACCGTTGAACCGGATACTCGAACGATCAGGGCTTCTCAGTCTGGACGGTCAAAGCCAGGCAAACATGCGCCTACCGAGGCCGGAATGATTATTTCGCACAATGTATGTTATATTTAATTTATGACATCTCTTGAGCTGCCGGCCGCTGATCCCGCCCTCTGGCGGCTCGATCCACACTCTCCCTACCTCAATCATGGGTCTTTCGGCGCCTGCCCCCGCGCCATCCTCGATCGCCAGCGACTCCTCCAGGACCGCCTCGAAAACCAGCCTGTCACGTTCTTCGTCCGCGATTATGAGCCGCTTCTCGATGCCGCACGCGCAGCCCTCGCCAGTTTTCTCGGCGGCCAGCCCGCGAATCTGGCTTTCATCCCCAATGCAACCGCCGGCGTCAACGCCGTGCTCCGGTCCCTCGAGTTCAAGCGCGGCGAGCAGATCCTGGTGACCGATCATGCGTACAATGCCTGCCGGAATGCCGTGGATTACGCGGCCGCTCGAGCCGGCGCCGAGGTCGTCGTCGCCCGCTTGCCATTCCCGATCCCCGGGCCCGAGGTGGCTCGCCAGCGCATCCTCGATGCCGTCACGTCAAAGACCCGGCTCGCCATGCTCGATCACGTGAGCAGCCCGACCGGCATCGTCCTGCCCATCCAATCCCTCGTGCGCGAGCTGGATCAGGGCGGCATCGACACCTTGGTGGATGGCGCGCATGCACCCGGCATGGTGCCGGTTCGGCTCGATGCCTTGGGCGCCGCTTACTACACCGGCAATTGCCACAAATGGCTCTGCGCACCCAAGGGCGCCGGGTTCCTCTACGTGCGTCCGAACCGCCAGGATCGGATCCGGCCGCTGGCGATCAGCCACGGCGCCAACTCGCCCCGCCGCGACCGCTCCCGGTTCCTGCTCGAGTTCGACTGGACGGGGACTTCGGATGTGACTCCTTGGCTCTGTCTGCCGGCGGCGATCGAGTTCATGTCGGGACGCCTGCCGGGCGGCTGGCCCGAGGTGATGGAGCGGAACCGGGCGCTGGCGCTGGCGGCGCGCCGCCTCCTGGCCCAGGCGATCGGCGTTGCTCTCCCCTGCCCCGACTCCATGATCGGCTCGATCGCTTCCATCCCGCTGCCCGCAGATGGACAGCCAGCCGTGCCGCTCCTGACCATCGATCCATTGCAGGAACAGCTCTTTTCCAAATTCCAGATCGAGATCCCGGTGATGCCCAATCCATCCGGCGGCCGCCTCCTTCGCATCTCCTGCCAGCTCTACAATTCCCTGCCTCAATACCGCCAGCTCGCCAGCGCCCTCGCGCGCTTCCTTCCCACGCGCGCCGCAGACTGAACAACGCCTCGGATTTGTACCCGGGAACGACGCGGCAATTGTGATGCCCTTGGCGAGGTAGGGATGCTGTCGCGTCCGCTCGATGGCCAACTCTTGTCACTTCCGGCCTTCACGCCTACTCTGTCTCCATGAAACGCCTCGGATTCACGGTTCCGTTCGTGGCATTCATGTGCATGGCGTTGCATGGACTGCCCGCCAACGCGCCGCGACTGACCATCAGCCTGACCGACGCCGCCGATCCACCTCTTCTGGCCTCGAGCGGCCCCTCGAACAGCCTGTATCGGATCGATGTCTCGACCAACCTCGCCGATTGGACCGAGCTGGGCATCGTCCACAACTCTGTCAAAACATACCCCGACCTCGCGATTGGCGGCAGCACCTCGCGATTCTATCGGTGCTGGACCCGCCCGCTGACTTCCCAGGACGACGTCAAAAACCAGATTCAATACGAAGAAGATGCGTTCCTGTCCGCGCCGCCACCATATGGCCAACGCCAATCCCGGTGGATCAAGTTCGCCCTCCTCCTGTCCGAGCCATGGCGGATCTATTTCCAGGACAGCGAAACATACCTGTTTCATTACGACTTCGCCGCGGCTCGGCTTCCGGGATTCCAGGGCATGAGCCGGGACGACTTCGATCACGTCTCGCTCCGCACCAACCAGCAGCAGGTCGTCCTCGGTGCGGTCCTGTTTCCCCCCGCCACGAATCTCACCGAGATCGGCATCCAGTTCGTCGGGCTCGATCCTTATCCTCCTGACCGGCTCGCCACTTGGTATCGAACCGTCCGCGCCATGATCCTCCTGCCGTCCTCGGTGACGGACTATTACCTTCCGACCTACGACCAGAGCGATGCCGCTCTCGAAAACCTCGCCTTCTTCCAATCCCAAGGCATCCGGGTCAGCTCGCCCGGGCGCTGGGTGATTGGCGACGAGTGCTACGCCCCCGGCTGGTGCGTCGGGCGGCTCGTCTTCGTGCCTGCGCCTGAAATCGACGCGGCATATGCCGAAGGCCGATTGCTGCCCGCGGACGTCCTCCTGCTCGATCGCGTCCCCGCGGAGGTCCCGCCTGTCGCCGGGATCATCACGCTTTCACCGGCTACGCCGAGCTCGCATGTCGCGCTCCTGGCCGGGTCGTTCGGGATCCCGTTCGTCTACCTCGCCGATCCCGCGATGCGCGAGCAAGTCATGGGCTGGAACGGACGCGATATCATGCTCCGCGCCGTCCAGAACTACGGGGGTTCGGAGGTCGTCGTCGCCGACATCGACGGCCAGCTCAGCGCCCAGCAGCGCGCCGAAATCCTCGACCTGAAATCGCCGCCCAAGCTCGATATCGTTCCCAAGACCGTTGCCGGAGTGATGAGCGTGCCCGCGGATAACCTTCACCCCGGCGATGTCGGGATCGTGGGCGGCAAAGCGGCTAATTTCGGCGTTCTGCGCCGCGCGATCCCCCAAAACTCGCCCTCCGCCATCGCCTTCACATTCGATCTTTGGGACGCCTATCTCGATCAGATCCTGCCCGGCGGATCGACGCTCCGGCAAACCATTGCGCTCGAGCTGGGCGGATTCGCATGGCCGCCCGACATGGGCATGGTCAAGTCGAGGCTGGCGGCCATCCGCGACCTGTTCACCGACGTCGCGGATTTTGCGCCCGCCCAGCGCGCCCTCGTCCTCGATGCCCTCGCCCAGGCCGGCTTCGATCCCTCGAGCAACATCCGATTTCGCAGTTCGACCAACGTCGAGGACACCGAGCAGTTTGTCGGCGCCGGCCTCTACGGCAGTTTTAGCGGCTGCCTCGCTGACGAGCTCGACGGCGATTCCCAGGGACCCAGCCTCTGCGATCCCGCCGAGCCCCGCGAGCGCGGCGTGTTCCGCGCCCTGCGCAAGGTCTACGCCAGCTTCTACAACGACAACGCATTCCTCGAACGCCTCCGCCACGGCATCGACGAATCCGCCGTCGGCATGGGCGTTCTCGTCCACCACTCGACTCCCGATCCCATCGAGATGGCCAACGGCGTCGCCACGTTCCATGTCCAGCAATCCTACCAGCGATACGCCAGCGCGGACCTTGTCACCCAGCAGGGCGCCGTCTCCGTCAGCAACCCCGACTCGACCGCACGCCCCGAGCGCGCCACGGCGTCCGTCTACGGATCGGGCTCTCCCTGGCTGAACATCGAGTCGCGATCGAGCCTCGTGCCGCTGGGCGGCACCGTTCTCGAATGGCAATCCGAATACCAGCTTCTTTACCAGTTGCTCGATGCGGCTGCGCGCGGTTACGAATCCGAATTCCCCGGCCGCCGCGAGTTCCATCTCGATTTCGAATACAAAAAAGTCGTGCCGGGCGACCTCCGGATCAAGCAGATCCGCGAGCTTCCCCTGCCCGATCGCACCTCGACGGTGAACCCGTTCCTGGTCAACACCCCCCTCGATCTGGTCGTGCACCAGGGCGAATACGGCGACATCGTGGCCAACCACCGTCTGAAATCCCGATGGACACTCGCCGTGCGCAGCCAGTGGCTGGTCAAGTCCAACCTGGCTTCGAGCGCCATCCAGCACATCCAAGGCGCCCTCTGGTGGAGCACCAATCGGATCAATATCGACAGCCCGCCCGCCTCCCTCCCCGGCTACAAATACATCTACCAGGAATCCGAACTCACCGACCAATGGACCCTGGGCACGGCCGGCGCCGATCGCCGCACCGGCTCGATCTCCTTCCAGCTCCCCTCCCCTCCCCTGGCCGCCGTCGGCCCCATGATCACCCTCGACGATCTCACGTTCACATTCGACGTCGCTTACGCAACCCCTCAGCTCACCGTGGATTACCAAGGTCTGAACGTCAAAACCACCAACGAATCCGTCCGCCTCGAGCCGCCCACCCGACCGACCGCCGAAAGCATCCGTCAATCGCGTGTTTTCTCGCAGGGAAAAGCGCGCGTCGAGACCGAGTTTTACTGGCCGCCAGTGCCGACCGGGATCGTTGCGGGCTACACGGCCCCCCTTCAGGCATGGATCGAGACCCGGATTTACGGCCTGACCACTGAACCGATCGTATTGCGCGGTTACGATTCTCAGACCTACCGGCCCGGCCACCATAACTTCTACGAGAGCTTCATGTTCGATCCGTTCCTCGAAGACGGCGTTTCCGAACCCCAGCGTGCCGAGCTGCGTGCCCAGGACATCCGGGCCATGATCATCAGCGGTCCCACCCACGACAACGGCTCATGGACCGTCTGGGGCCACGACGGCCGGTTCCGATCCTTCCCGTGACTCGCCAAAAAAACTTGCGCCATCGACGCCAGCCGCTAAGCTAACCACTGGCAATGGCGGGGTAGCCAAGTGGTAAGGCAGGGCTCTGCAAAAGCCTTATGCGTCGGTTCGATTCCGACCCTCGCCTCCAAAATCTCCAAAGCCAATAAAATCAAGGGGTTGCAGCTTTTTGGCATTCATCAAAACCGCCTAGTGCTAGCGTCTAGTGCTAACACCTCCGCCTAAATTCGCCTGTTTTTGCTGACGTGCACGGATGTTGGTTTGGCAGGAAAACAACCCTTTTAGCTAGCCTATAGACTAGCTTGAGCCGCTTGCTGCCCCCGGCGGCCAAGCTGGGCCCACCTCGGGGGGGATGTGGCGTGCCGGCGGCAACCGCCTCCATGCCACTCCTGCCCCCGCGGCGGTGGCCCCCCCCTTCATCGGCCATCGGCCATCCCGTCCCCGGGGCGCCGCCCGCCCGCGGAGATTCCTGCACGGGCGAGCCGCCACCCCCGGGCCACCCAGCCGGCAAAACAAGCAACCTAATTTCGCCCGCCGGCCACAGGGGGCAACCGGCCGCCCCCCCCTTCCTGCCGCTGTGCGATGATGGACTGCCACGCAAGATTTTGGGTTTTGCGCCCAAATCTGCAGGTGTTGGCGGGGGTGGGTTCACTTGCGCTAAGTCGCAACTGCACCTAGTCGCAAGCGAAAAGATGTTCGATTATGTGCGCGATGAAAGCGAACATTATCAAAACACCGAAACAGAGAATCACCCCCACCATTGCGGAGCGGTTGGCCGAGCGCCAGGGCGGCGGCATGACTGAGCCGGAGCGGAAAGCTTTTGCTGCCGAGCGTCGCACTGATTTGCCCGTGTGGATTCGCGCGCCAGCGAACGGCCAGGAGCATTACAGCGGCCTGACGCGCTCCAAGCTCTACGAGCTTTCATGGGCTGGGCTCATTCGTACCTCCAATCCTCGCGCGCCCGGCGCTGTGAAGGGGTGCAGGCTTTTCGACTTGGGGAGCATCCTCGATTACCTCGAACAAAACGTGGTTCCGCCCAAGGCGGCGGCTCCTGCCCAACCGGAGGGGGAATAGCCCATGCCAGCGAACACCTCCCAGCCCCTCGCAAACGCCTCTAGAACGCGTTCTAATGAGCCGCCCGCTATCCTGACACCCCCTGAGGGCTTGCGGCGCGTTCTAGAGCTCAAAAGTGCCCCCCACATGCACGCACGGATGGCCAAACGACTGGCTCAGACACCGCCCAGCCAGCGCGGATTGTTCAATCGAGTTTATGCGGGCTGGGCGACCCAGCGCCAGTGCATCAGGGCCATGTGCCTTGAGTGTTTGGGGTTTGATAAAGACGGCATTCGGAACTGCACCGCGCCCGAGTGCCCGCTCTACCGCTTTCGCCCCTACCAGAAATGAAACTAACCGCCTTATCCATCCCGCCGTGCCCCCTGCCAGGGGGGCGTGTGCATCGTTGGCTGCCATCGGCCGCGAATTATTGCCGCATCTTTGGGATGACGAAGGAGCAATCGGTCGCGTATCTAACCGCCAGGATGACTAGGCCACCATCCCCGTCCAGCGAGGTGCAGTCGGCGGTTGAATTCGCGTATAAAGAGAGCTCAAGCGGCCCAGGTGTCAGCAAATCGCGGATGCCCGGCCAGTCCGCCCCAACCCCGCGAAAGCCCCTGCCCGAATACGACGAAAGCCAGCTACGAAAGGCGGCGGCCAGGATTCAAATGCCCCGCTCCTGGCGGCATTGGTTGTGGGAGCGGAGTGCCATCCGGCCAGACAGTCAGAATGCGGTTTCGTTCCTGGCCAAGCTGTTCGAGCCCGGCGAGACAGTGCTGGCATTCGATGAGATGCAAGCGCGGTATCCCAAATGGCAGCTCATAATCGAATCACCGACGATGGATTGCAGGGTGCCGCCGGAGATGCGCGCGGGCGGCCAAGGGCAGGGCATTTGGTATCTGTGCGCGCCTGTCGACGGCCAATGGCATCCGAATCCACGCGACGGCGGCAAACTATCTTGCCGTTCACAAGAGGCCGCCACCGCGTTCCGTTACATGGTGTGGGAGAGTGATGAAGCGCCGTTCAGTCTGTGGATGGCGATGGTTGTCCAAATCCCCGCCCGGATAGCCGCCATCTACACCTCGGGCGGCAAATCGGTGCATACACTGGTGAGGATTGACGCGGCCAGCAAAGCCGAGTTTGACGCCATCCGCGAGCAGCATATCCGGCCGCTGTGCAAGCTCGGTGGTGACGTGGCATGCCTGTCGGCAGTCCGGCTTACTCGATTGCCAGGTTGCCGGAGGCCGGCGAAAGGCGGCATCCAGCAGTTACTCTACCTCGCGCCGTCCGCGCCCAACAAAAGACTCATCGACTTGCCGGTTATCCAGACCCGCGGAGACGCGCTTGCACGGTGGCGCTCTATTCATCCCCGATGGAACAAAGACATGGAGGCGTTTCAATAATGATTCAGGAAATCGACTTCCCCGAGGCGCTCGCCCGAATTGCAGACATCGAGATTGAAGAACAACCTGCCGCGCCACTACCAGCAACGCCACAAGACGCCGCGCCGCAAGCGCCCGCGTTCCCGCCGTTTGAGTCTCTGGCGGAAATGGACGCCACCCCGCCGCCACCCCCCGTCCCGATCATCGACAATGTGCTGGCCTGTGGCGACATTATGATGTTGAGCGGGGCGTCCAAGACGAACAAGTCCTGGTGTCTATTGAACCTCGTGCTTGATGTTGCATCCGGCAGCGATTGGTGGGGGCATCCATGCCAGAAAACCAAAGTGCTGTATGTCAACCTTGAGCTAACCCGCTTTCGAATCAAGGAGCGCTTGGACAAGCTCCGCTCCACGCGCGGCGATAAAGCCGAGGTTGCCAATATGATTGTTTTCTGGCACCTCCGCGGGCAAGCGAGAGATTTTACATTTCTTAAACCAGAGTTATCCAAGCGGATGGAAGATGATTGTTTCGGGCTCATTATCCTCGACCCAGTTTATAAGTTGCTTGGCGACCGCAACGAGAACAGCAACGGCGAAATCACCGAGCTTTTGAACCAAATCGCGCAAGTGGCCGACCAGCAAAATGCGGCAATCATCCTCGCCCATCACTTCGCCAAAGGCGACCCATCCGGCAAAGCCGCCCAAGACCGCATGTCCGGCGCAGGAGCCTGGATGCGCTACCCCGATAGCTCCGTCATCCTGACGGCACATGAGGAGCCAAATTGCTTCACCGTCACCTCTATCCTGCGGAACCATCAACCAATCGAGGATTTTGTTATGGAATGGCAATATCCGCTCATGCAGCCGCGGCCGGATTTGGATGCCGGCCGAATCAAACGACATAATACCAGTAAAATTATGCCAGATTCGCAATTCATCGAAATATGCCTGTCCAAAGACGGCCAGCGGCACAAAGAAGTCATCGCCAAGGCAGTTGCAGCCGGCATCAAAGAATCAACCGCTGAGGCGTATTTGAGGCGGTTGAAACAAGAAAAGAAGGTAGATTTTGTGGCCGGATTGTATAGCCGAAAACCCGACAATTTCACCTTACCTTAACCTATAGTAGTTTAAGGTTAAGGTGAAACTCAAATGCAGGCAGTATGAATCATATCTATAGAATATCCGGCAGCCTCCTATTCTATAGACATGAATTTCAAACTGCCAATAGGTTTAACCCAGAAAAATGAAAACCAAAACCCAGGCAAGGGCGGATGACGACAAATGTGGCGCCTGTTGTTGCGCTGGAGTCTGGTTTGTGGTGGGTTCACCGGTGGTAGTGGGGGTGTGGGGGGCGCGATGGTATGGTAGTTCAACTGAAAATCGAGACTGGAGATAACCATGAAGATGAATACCAAAGTTGAATCTGAGGTGAAAACCGATGAGCAAATTGCGGAGGAATTCACTGAAATGGTGTTGATTACAACCCGCCGGCGGCTGGCGATTTGGAGCCTGTTCCCAGATGCCAAGGTCATCCGCTTCCGAAAGGTGGGGAAACCGGCCACCCGTGTGGTGGTGTTTGCCTGGGATTCGCCCAGCCACCACCACGAGACTCACTTCGTTCCGCTTGAGGAGGTGGATGCCATCGGAATTGAAATACCAGAGGAGAGGGTGTTTGAGGAGTTAGCTAAGTATGGCGCGAGAGACGAGCAGGATGGCGTTCTTGCCAAGGATGAGGGTGGGGGTATGGGTATTGCCAACCCGGCTCGTCTAATGCAATTTTAGACTATGGCGAAGCGTATTTCGAAGGCGGTAATCGAATCCTGCCGGCGCGAGTATCTATCTGGGTTGTGTACAAACCTATCTGAGCTTGCAGCGAAATATAATTTGAAGTTCAAATCATTGGAGTCGATTGCATTACGCCAGCGGTGGAAAGCTCAACGCAACCAGCCGATGGCATTACCGGAGCAGCCAGTTGAAGGAGTGTTGCAGGTGAATGAAGGTTCGGTAGAGGAATGGGCCAGGGAAATCCGTGCGAAAGCTCGGACCTTCGTCCATGGCGCTGCAGGATTGGTCGAACAGCTAATTGACGATGCCTCTGCCCTCCGCCCCCTCGCGCGGCAGAACCTTTGCGACTTCAGCCAGTTGGTTTCTGCAACTTCGGCGGTCGTAGCCTGCGGTCGGTCGCTGCACAATCTCGATGCCGCGCCCGTGCAGATACAGGGCAGCAACGTGGGCATTGTGGTGGGCGAGCTCGAAGGCCTCTGCGGATTAACCTCAGATTTGGCCGAAGCCAGCCCGGCGGCGGGGCCGACACCCAAGGGGGCGGGCTCGGCCCCGGCCGCCATCCCGACACCCGCGCTCCAAGGTGCGTTAGATGTTTAGCGGTCGCGGATGCTGTCACCAACGCACTCAGCGGTTACGGCGGCCGCGTCGGCCAGGATGATGCACCGGTGCTTACTGTCCCCCCGGTGGTTCCACTGCGCGAGTGTCTTGAATGACACGATGAAACCTTTGATGCTCATCGGGGATTTTGTCAAAAACGCACTGTTTCGTCCCCGTCCCCAAAATAGGCGCTCCGAGCGGGGTCCAGATATTCGTGGTAAGGTCCGAGCAATACTCGACTTGATATAGAACGTTCGATGCAGTCTGCCAGCAGATTTCCACTTCTGAGCAGCGGATGGTAAGCTCAAAGCCCTGAAATTCAAAAGCAAGGTCGTCCATCACGAGATCATCTCCAAAGTTGACAGCGTCGTCGCGAATCTCAATGGTCGCGTTCGTTGCAACCCCCGACCCCCAAGACACGACATAATTCGTCCAGATTCCATGCACGTGCGGCACGGGTAGCGAGCCGCCGATGCGAACACCGTTGATGAGAACGCTCAGAACCGGCGCCCCTGAGTCGGGGCTTACACCGTTCCAGTTGGCCGCCCAAACAGAGAATGCATAAATTGACTTGGGCTGCACTGCAACCGACTGGCGCCAGACAATCCGCGCATGGTCAAGGGCACCGTTGGCCGCCAGCATGTATCCCGAGCCGGTTGTGTGGTCGGTCATGGAAAAAGCCTCCGGATGGCTATCGCGTGGATTTCTTACAACATCGTATGTTCCGGCGGCGAGGTTGCCAGGGGAATAGGTGTAGTCACTAGCGAATCCCGTGTGGCCAGCCTCGAAGTCGCCGTTCACAAGCAAGTTTGCGGGCTGAGCGTGCAAGGAGATGAGTGCAGCCAAAAATGTGGCTGTTGCGGTTGCTACAATGGTCGTTGTTTTCATATTCTGATTTTGTGCTCAAGGTTGCTATTTGTGGTGTGGTGTCATATGTGATTACCGTGATGGCGTATGCAACTGCTTAGGCCAGAATGTAAAGTTCCCCTGCTTTCTCGAATGATGTGAAATGTCTTCCCGGCATCCTAATCAACCCCATCCGGCGGATTGCCCGTTTTACATCATCGATTCCTACCTCTTTGGATTGAACTGGATTCACGTTCATCAGTTTTTGAATCAAGCCTGATGAGCAGTAGCACAAGCCGGCTGGATACATGCCCTTTTTTGCGGTTTCCGGTTCGGGCATCCAATTCGCCAGAATGAATGCGTGGATGCGGTTCAAGGGCGGTTCATATTGGGCTTGTTTCCGCGCCAGCAACCGCCCAAGCCGAATCACACAGTCGGAATCATCCCGATCAAGTGCAGCTTTGAATTTTGGCTTTAGCAGTTTCCATCGCACGTCCTGCGGCATCAGTATGGCGTGTTTGCATCCAGGGCAAAGGTGGCGGCGCACCTTGTTCAATCCAAATCCGTCATCAGCGTATCTGATGAAAGCCGCATCAAAACTTTTGCGGACAGCTTTAAGGTCGTCCTCGGTGATTCGGGGTGTTATTTCGGAAAACAGCTTGCCGCATAATTTGGGGATATTGGGAGGAATCCAATTCATACGACACTCGGCAGCTTGGCGACAGCGGACTTCAGGGTGGCGAGCTCGGCATGGCTGTAGCCGCGGTGAACCTCGGCCGACTTGTGCCCGGTGAGTTTCATCCTCAACTCTGGCGACACGCCCGCGTTCAAGAGGGCGCTGGTGAATGAATGCCGCAGAGCATGGAACGAGCGTCGGCAAATCATGCGCTTGCCGCCGCCTTTCACTGGCATCGTGTCCACGCCAGCCTTGCGCGCGACACGCTTGAAGCCTTCGGACAAGCCATGCCGGCCACCAGGGCCCAGCTCGGCCATGTGCGGCATGACAAATTCGGCGGCTGTATCAGTGCCGGCCAATCCTTCGAGGTGCTGCAGCAACGCGGGATGTAGCGGGACAAGTAGCTTGGCGTCCGTCTTGCCTTGCCGCAAGCTCCATGTGCCGGCGGCCAGGTCCACGTCAGCCCAAGCCATCTTGGTGCAGTCGGTGAGCCGCTGCCCGGTGTAATAGCCCACCAGGATGAGCGTGCGCCATTCAGGCTCGGCGGCGTCCATCAGCATCTTCACCTCGGGGGCGGTGAATATGACACGCTCAACGCCTTCTGCGCTGGGCAGGTCTACCGCCTCGGCCGGGTTGGTCGTGATGAGCCCCTGCCGCCGCGCACGATTCAAGACTGCACGGATTATCTTGCCATCCAGATTCACAGTGCCGGGGGCCAACCCGGCATTCAGTCTCTTGCCAATAAACGTCTCGATTTCGGCCGGGGCCAGGCTTCCCAGCGGCTTTGAGGCCCGGCTGCCGAGGTGCGCGAGGAATTCCCGCACTACCTTGCCGTATCGGGCCGCTGTGCCGGCGCGTTTGTGGGCCTCTTGGTTCTGCAGCCACCCCTTGAAATGGGCCTCAATGCTTGGCGTGCGGATGCCATCGCCTGTCCCTGTCCGCTCCAGAATGCTATTCACAACCTTGCGGGCTTGCGCCTCGAACAGCATTCCGGCCACGGCCTTGCTATCGGCTTCTGCATACTCGATGGCCAGCGCCATAGCTTTTGTGCGGTCTTTAAGCTTGGTGCTGCGGAGTATCAGCTTCTTGCCGCCCTTGCCATCCGCGCCCATCCAAGCGGCATACCAGAAGGGCGAGCCGGGGTGTCTCACTACAGTAGGCATATCTGGTGTTAAATGTAATGTTAATGTGCACCTCTGTCAAGCAAGTTCAAATATGCTGATTTTATTGGGGTTTTCGCATACTCTATGGCTGGGATAGAAGCGTCGGTTCGATTCCGACCTCCGCCTCCAACTCCAACGGTTTAGTCCTCAATGAGTTGCAGATTCCAGAGACGGCAAGTGCCAGTGAAAGTGTCAGTGAAATCAAAACCGGGGCACTACCCGATCATCACCCCGGCACTACTCGGCAACCACTGGTAATGGCGGGATTCGCAGCCCGCCGCGTGTAGCGGATACACCCGACGCCACGCGAAACTCCATAGGCTCCGGCGAAAGAATCGAGCCTATGAAACGCCGGTTTATCCTCTACCGCCGCAAGCGCGGCGGCATGTTCTACCTCGAAGACACCGAGACCCGAAAACAGGAGAGCCTCGGTACCCGCAACCGTCCGGAAGCCCTGGCCCTGCTGAATGCCCGGAACGAATCTGTCCGCCAACCGCAGCTCAACCTCCACATCGCCCGCACCTACCTGGCCGCGTCTGATCCCGGAGCGATCGAGCGCCCCTGGCGCGTTCCCCTCGAAGAAATCGGAAAGACCAAGAAGGGCGCGACGCGCGACCGCTGGCTGCGGGTGCTGAAGGACCACGCTTTCGATCTCATCCGCGATCTGCCCCTGCTCGAAACCCGTCCTGAGCACCTGCTGAAGGTGATGGAGGTTGGCACGGTTTCGACCAACGTTTTCCTTCGCCGTGTCCACAACTTCGCGCTGGACATGGGCTGGCTCCCCTGGCCTTTGATCCCGAAGAAGCACTGGCCCAAAATCACCTTCCGGGAGAAGCGCGCCATCACGCCCGAGGAGCACCAGGCCATTCTCGACCACGAACCGAATTCCGACCGGAAGGCATTCTACCGACTCTGTTGGTTGCTTGGAGCATCACAATCTGACGTAGCCTTCCTCGGCGCCGAGAATGTGGATTGGCCAGCGCGGGTCATCAGCTTCGCCCGAAAGAAGACGCGGACGGTTTCGATGATCCATTTCGGCGACGAGGTTGAAGCCGTTCTCAGAACGCTTCCAACGACCGGGGCGTTCTTCCCGAAACTGCGGAAACTGAATTCCGGGCATCGCGCGACCGAGTTCACCCGCGTCTGTCATCGTGCCGGGGTGCATGGCGTGACCCTCCACTGCTACCGTTACGCCTGGGCGGAGCGGGCAAAGCAGTGCGGCTACCCGGAGCGGTTTGCGCAGGAGGCCCTTGGCCACAACAGCAAGGCGGTGCATCGCGCCTATTCGCGCAAGGCCAAGGTGAAACTGCCTTCCCTGGAGAACTACGAAAAACAGGCGGCTGCCGGGAACGTTATTCCGTTCCAACCGGCGCCGGTGCCGGCGGCAGAGCCGCAGCCTTCTCGACCGCAGGTGCACCTCGCCTGATTGCCTTGCCTCTCGTGACACCGCCACGTCCGCAGGCTGCCCGCTTGCGGGCGTTTTGTTGTCGCCAATAGTCCGCGATGGCATCCGTCGCACGGGCAAGCCACTTCTCGTCGCGACGCAACTGGTCCAGGGTCTGCGTGGCAAAAAACTTGGCGGCGTTGCGTGCCGGGTGCCCGAGCGGCTTGAGCAGGCCCTCGCCGACCAGCATGGCGATCTCGTGCGGATCGAAGCCGAGGTACCATGCCGCCTGAGTCGCGTTCAACCGCGCTGGCGCGATTTTCCAACTCATGAACTCCGCCTGCTGCTCGTTACCGTTCATGCCAGGAAGAATAGGCCAATCTGGGGCAAGAAGTGGTGTATCGCAGACACGCGCGGAACCCTCGCCGCGATGCGCTTCTTGTCGTTGGAGTCCAGGAGTGGCGTGCATGTGGTTGGTGCCAAGCGACAAATTCCATACCCACAGGCATTCGCTTTCATGTAATCGCGTCACCATCGATGACGGGCAATCAGCCACCTGCAAGAACGCAAGACAGCAAAGGTGGCCCTTTGATCGCTTACCGCACAATCGCCGAGGCAAAGCCCCCATCGCATTCTTGACACCAAACACAGAGCGTTCCCGATGTTCCCACGATCACGCCGATCAAGAAATGAATCTCAAGCCGGCTTGTCCGGAAAAGATCTCGAAACATCTTGCGGTCCTCGCCCGAGGGAGAGGGAGTCGGCTCAGGATGTGTGTGCCATTCACCGAGGTAGTTCACGATTCCGCCAGTCTCGTAATAGACGTCGTCCACGAACTTCTGAGCGTCGCCACGATGTCGTTTGAGCCAGAAGCGTCCTGCGCGATTTCGACGCGAGGGCTGCATCGGGTGAGAGATGACCCAAACGTCGTCCTTTCGCAGAAATCCAGCCAATACACCTCCGGTCTCAAAAGCGAATCTCAACTGAACGTGGCGACGCAGGAATCCGATAGTGGCCTCTGGCAATTCGATGGGGCCGGCAGGCTGAAGGCAAATCCTCATCCGAGGATCTCGAGGGTTTCCCACTGGTTGCAGCTCTCCGCTCGCCAACGGAGTATCTGCAGTTCCTGGGGGGGCTGATTCAGCCATCCTACGACTTTGCGGGTGGCTACCGCGGCAAACGCGGCCAAGTCGATGGCCGAGTAAGGCGTGAACGTGAACTGGCACGCGTGTTCGTGACACACTTCCTTGTCGGGATCCCCTATCAGTCTGTGAACGTAAAGGTAGCGACCATCTGCTCCCGGGCCATGCAGGTCGGTGAGAGTATGCGAGTGAAGCGCGGGCTGGTAAATAACATGACATCCTCGCAACCCGGACTCCACCCAAACGAAACAACAGGCGCCAATCCGGCCTCGTCTGCAGAGCTCAGAAAGCGTCATGTCCGTGTTTGTCTCCCCTGTGGCGATGAGATTCATCGCGCTTCCGAACTCCGCGAGTTTCTTGATACCTTCTGGACGCCGCACGTCCGACACAAATGATTCGACATTGCTCTCGGGGAAGCGTTGTCTGAGCCGCGAACAAAGCTGGCTGGCCTTAGGCAAGAAAAGCCCCGTTGCATCAAGGATGTGCCGGGCGAGGTTGGCTGACTCAAGTGACTCCTTGTCTACAAGCAGCATCCGCTGGACCCCCGATCGAACAAGCAGATCAGCCATAAAGCTTCCGAGCGAGCCGCAACCGACAAGGGCGACTGCCTTGTCCATCAGGCAGGTGTTTGCACCGGGTCCCTCGATCCGTCGAAGCAGTCTCTCCGTACGTAGACTGTCGATAGCACACCTGTGAAACCGTGAGCGAAGCGGCAGATTGACCAAGCGCTCCTCGTTCTGACGTCGGTCTTTGGCGATATGGAGCGGATCTTGGAGAAGTCCTCCGAGCCATGCTTGGCCATTGCTCGTTTCACATCTTGCGAGAACAAAGACGGTAATCATTTTCCGCGAATGGTCGCGCTGCGACAGGATGTCAGCCAACAACGCACAAGACTGTCTCCAGGACGCCTCTTGGCTTATCGTCCTCGCGGGGTCGTTGAGAAAATCGATAAGGTGCGCGCGCGGGACGTCCAGCACTAAACCGACCTGCATGCCGTCGCGGATCCCGCTCGGCATAGGCCCAAGGAAACTGACCCGTTTCTTCGTGGCTTTGTTTATCGCCTCGGCCAAGTCCACGTGCACAATCCGATGGGACTCCAACGTCGCATCAGTCAAGAACAGGATCGGCTCACTCCCGCCCCAATATGCAACCAGTTCTTGTTCGACCTCGGTCAGAAATTCATCCGGTGGGTACTGCGTCTCGACCACCTTCTGCGCGTTTTGTAGGACCGCGACGATCTGGGCTGCGGGTCGAAATGGGTTCACGACCGCACCGATGGGCAGCGTGCAAATCTGCCCGTCTCGATTAACGTGAGGGACGACGCATTTGGGGAGGTCCGTGGCCTTGAAGTATACAATCGGACGTTCATCCGGGAATTCAACCGAGAGGTAGAGAATGACTTCGGTCACGCCATTCCACTTCACCGGAACCAGGTAAGCCTGTCCCAACGCGGTCCGAAGCTCCGGGGGCAACTCCGGATCCCCGATGGCCACCCGTCGCGCGCTCAACTGCTGGAGCAGTGAGGTGACTTCGTCCAGTGGATAAAGGCCCTCCATTATGCCGCCTTGCCGGACGTCCCGATGACCGCAGGCGCCGACCAAGGCTTCTTTGCCTCAGACAGGTCGCTGGGCTCTGGAGCCTGGAACCGATCACCAAAGAGATCGCGCCAGATTCGCTGTGCTGCGCCTGGATCACCTTCGTTCAGCGCCCTCCGTCCTTGAATGGATATCTCGTTCAGCTTCTTGATTAGGTGGTCGAGGCGTCCCGGACTGTAATTCTCGAAGATGTTGTCTTTGGGTATGACGGGGCGCCGGACGGGGTTGCCGGTGCCGGAGCGATACGCAGAGAGGCGGTCGCGTATTCCCTCGGCCGTGAGGACGAATGCCCGATCGTGGCGGTCCGGCGAAAGCGCCGAACAGTCCAAAATGCAAACTGTGAAGTGGAATCCGCTGGGCATTTTCTCGCCGCCCTTGGTTCCCTGGTAATCCGACCAGCCCTTGAACAGGCGCACTAGCGCCCTGATTTGATCATTCGACTTCGCCTTATAGTGACTGATGAAGCCCTTTTGGTCGCTCGGTTGCCAGCCGCTCACCCGATGCGCATAAAGCCGGGATCCGTCCGTCCTCTTGCGGTAAATGGCAAGGTCGATATGGTGGGCGGGCGTGCCGTCGGCAGCGGCCTTATACTGAACACGGACGCAGGTATCCTTATGCGGTAGCGGGATGGTGGTCTGGCCCTGGACCGCCTCGCTTACTAAGCGGAAGGCCTCGTCCACCGCGACAGGCTCGTTATCGCCCCAGTGAACCAAATAGACCCCGTGATCAAGGTCGAAGTCGTCCGAGATCGGCCGGTTTTGGGTGTTGATGGCGTAGGACCCCTGCGACTCGTATTCGGGGACCCCTCTTCCCTCGTCCTTGAAGCGGCTGCTGATGCGTGTCAAGAGGGCATCGCGGGAAGTGCGAAGTTTTCCCTCTTGGGTGTCGGTCAGGTTCAGAGCGCCCAGGTAATCGATGAACGATGGATGACAGTCGGCCATATCAATTCCTTTAGTTGTGGAGTGTAATCGGTCTGCGAACGGTTTCGAAAAAGTAACGAACAGCAGGATCAGTAGCTGCCGATTGCCCGTCCATCATCCCGTACCCCTCGAGTTGTTTCAACTTGTGCGGGCGGGCATCAGCCAGGTTAAAGGACAAGAGCTCGCTATCCGGTGTCGCCCGGCTCTTGCATCGCATTGCGTCGACCCGGCAGTAGTGGACAAACGCGGGCGTGAATTCCTTGAATATCGTCACGGCGCGCTCGGCAAGCGCCGTCTGCCCATCCATCAGGACATTCAGAAGCGGAATGTTGTTCGCCTGAGGAACTGCCCAACCAAGAGTTGATCGATTCAGTCTTGTTCCGTGGGAGAGCCAGCGCCTTCGGAACCCCTGGGGAGAACCATAGGAGCCGAGCGACAGCATGGCCAACTCGTTGAACTCGTTTCGCTCGCTTGCTGGACCCACGAAGATCCTGAATGCCTCGAACGCGCCTAGGAGGGCTGGATTGTTTGCGACGAGGCCACCGTCTGCATAGAGTCCGTTTCTTGCGTCCGGCGCCGGTACAATGGGGAAATATGTCGGAGCTGCCGCAGAAGCCAGGGCTATATCGACCATACGCGAGTCCCCGTCGTAGTAAATCCGTGAATGCCTGGTCTTAAAAATGCGGGGAGTGTAGTTTCCGAGGTTAGTGACGGGGACAAGCAGGTAGTTGTTGGCTTCTGAGAAAGTTCGTTCACCCAAGAGATCTATGACCGCCTGACGCAGGTCCTTGGCCCGATAGCGCGCGGAGAACAGGAGTTGCCGCACGCTGTAGAACGCTTGAGAGAGTCTGCATTGATCGCTGAAGATCTTCGGACCTTTCTTGACGTAGGTGTCGGCGATCTCGTCGCATGTGCGACCGGCCGCCAGCCCTAAGGCAATCAGAGCTCCGGTTGACGTGCCGCAGATCAGGTCGAAGTAATCCCCCAGCCGCGCGTGACCTGACGTTTTTGCGAGGGCATGTTCGAGCACTCGCAACATCGTTGCGGTGTAGACACCTTTGATCCCGCCACCGTCGATGGAGAGCACCTTGAAAACACCCGTGCTCATTCTTCCGAGTGCGCCAGCCATAAACGCCTTGTGTAGTTCAGATCGAGAGTTGTTTTCCCCTTCTCTGCCGCGGACCGTGAACCGACGATCCATTCGCCGTGGTGCCTCCAAGACCCCACATGCCAGGGCTCTATGGCCCTGCGTTGATCCGGGGTCGCCACATCCTCCCGCGCTTCGGATCTTGTTCGGTATGACATTTGTTATATCGCAGATTGACATTTACCGCGATATCTGTCAAGTTCCAGATCGTGACGGCCGAACAGGTCAAGAACTTGAGGAAACAGCTTGGGCTGTCGCAGGAGGCTTTTGCCGAGCGCTTGGGGGTTTCGTTCGCCACGGTGAACCGCTGGGAGAACGAGAAGGCCAAACCGCAGAAGGGCCGGATTGCCCAGATGCAGGGGATGCTCGTTGGGAGCGATCGCGAGGCTGCAAAGCAACTTGTTCTGGAGGAAGTGGCCCCGAGCCTCAACTTCGAAGGTGAGCCGGAAGCCATCAAGCTGGTTGTGGATGCCCACCGGCTGCGCAACGGACACCAGTTCAACAAGGCCTACGGCCTTGAACTTTCCCGGGTTGTGCCGCTACCCCATCAACGCGTCGCGGTGTATGAGCACATGCTGCCGCAGAATCCACTGCGGTTTCTTCTGGCTGACGATGCCGGTGCCGGGAAAACAGTGATGACCGGCCTCTACATCCGCGAAATGATCAACCGTGGCCGGTTGCGCCGGGCTCTGATCTGTTGCCCGGCCGGCCTGACTTGGAACTGGCAACGTGAACTGCGGAACTTCTTCGACCTGGAGTTTCGCATTCTGCGCGGCCAAGACTTTCAAACCGGGGATCCTCTCCTGGACGAGCACGGGCTCTTCATCATCAGCGTGGATACCGCGGCGACCGAAGCGATTCGCGAACGGTTGCAGAGTGCGAGCGGCGGCGGCTTCGACCTGGTGGTCTTCGACGAAGCCCACAAGCTTTCTTGGACTGACAGTCGGAGGCTGGACACCAAGACCCGACGGTATCGGCTGGCCGAGACGCTGGCGAAGTCCACGCACCTGCTTCTGTTGACGGCCACGCCGCACATGGGCAAGCCGTTTCCCTACTTTGCCCTTTGGCGTTTGCTGGACTCGAAAATCTTCTCGACGCTGGAGGCGTTGGGGGCGGTGGCCCAGGAAAAACGAAGAGCCTTTTTCATCCGACGGCTAAAGGAGGAGATGATTGATTACAGCGGGCAGCCGATCTACAAGCCGCGGCTGTGTCAGACGGTGAAGTTTGAGCTGTCCAAGCCGGAGCAAGACTTCTACGAGGAATCCTCGGACTATCTACGGTGGAGCTTCGAGACGAACCGGTCTTTGAACCGCAACGCGGCAGCGATGGTGGTGGCGGTGCTGCAGCGACGGCTGGCCAGTTCCACGTATGCGATGGTTCAGTCGTTGAAGCGCCGTCGAGAGCGCATCGTGAAAGAGGGGCCGGCGGAGAGCCTGCCGCATCCCGAGCGTTTGTTGGAACTGCTGGACACGGCGACCGCCGACGAATCGGAGCCCACGGAAACCGGGGCTGAGAGCCAGGAGCGGCTTGAAGAACAGGCGATGGCGCTGGCCCATCCGCAGACTGAGAAACAACTGGAGACCGAGCTACGCTACCTGGGCGCCACGATCGGCCAGGGTGAGGCGATCCTCGGCAAGCAATGCGAGACGAAGTTCCTCAAGCTGCGGGAGCTGGTGGACTCGGCGGAGTTCCAGCAGGAGCGGCTGCTCATTTTCACAGAGCACCGGGACACGCTGGAGCATTTGCAGCAACGCTTCGAGGCGCTGGGCTACACGGGGCAAATCGCGGCGATCCACGGTGGCATGGACGTGGAAGAACGCGAGCGGCAGCGGGTTTTCTTCATGCCGCCCGCGGAACGACGCCGGCAGGACCTGCCGAATCCGGACGCGCCCAGCGCGCGGATCATGTTGGCGACCGACGCGGCGGGTGAAGGCATCAATTTGCAGTTCGCCTGGCTGATGGTGAACTTCGATGTGCCGTGGAATCCGGCTCGGCTGGAGCAGCGGATGGGACGGTTGCACCGCTTCGGCCAGCGCCATGACGAGGTGCGGATCTTCAACTTCGTGGCGGCGAAGACCCGTGAAGGCGACGTGCTGGCGACGCTGCTGGCCAAGCTGGATGAAGCGCGGCGGGAGCTTTGCACGGACAAGGTGTTCGATGTCGTGGGGCAGCAACTTCAGGAACTTTCGATTCGTGACCTGCTCCGCGACGCGCTGTTCGAGACGGCGCCCTACTCGGCACAGAAGCAGCTTGATTCCTTGTTCGCCACGCAACGGCTCCGTGCGGCGGTCGAGGAACAGCGCCGCCAGGCCTCCGCTTTTGGCGACGTGGCGAAGCGGCTGGGGCAGCTCAACACGGAGATTGAGGTCGAGCGCTTCAACCGGCTGCTGCCTGCTTACGTCCAGAATTTCGTTGAGAAGGCTGCGCCCCGGCTAGGCTTCGAAATCGAAGGGGACTTAAACGATCGAGCGCGGCTGAACCGTTCGAGTGGCTCCACATGGATCGAATCCCTGGCGAGCCACTGGCGGGGTGGCCTGCCGCCCTATGTGTCCGTGCGGCGCGACGAAGGCCCGGGCAACGGCGCGGCGCCCACGGCCTTCCTGCGACCCGGAGAGCCGCTGTTCGACGCCCTCTGCGATGAGATTATCCGGCGGTTTGCCGTCGATTCCCGGCGAGGAGGGTTCTTCCTCGATCCGGCGGCGGAGCGTCCCTATTTCGCGGCGGCCTATGTCTGCCAGTTGGGCGAGCGTTCGCTTCGCGCTGGCGACACGAAGCCGCGCCTGATGGAACGCCGGCTTGTGGGCCTGCGCTGGGACGGGAGCGGCGAATTTGGGCCCTGCGCGCCGAACCACTTGCTGGCGCTGGTGGGCGCGCCACCAGCGCTGGCGTGGAAAGCAGGGGCCTTGCTCCAGGCTCCCATCGAGCAAGTACAACGGGCCGACGCGCACGCCCGGATGGTGGCGGAAACGAGTTTCTTGCAGCAGGCCCGGGCGGTGGTGCAGGCAGAGTCTTTGGCGCGGGTGGAAGATCTGCAGCGCGGTTTTGACTTCGCTGCCGGAGAAATGGCAGAGCGGCGCGTGGAATTGAGTCGCCGAGCACGGGAGGGTGACGCCCAGGCGGCACAGCAACTGGAACTGATCAAGCGCGAGCAAGGCCGGATTGAGCAGGACAAGGCGGAGGCCCTGCTCTATGAGCATCGCCGCGGGGACCTGCTGGACATCATAACCCTCGATCGCATCGCCGCGGCACTGGTCATCCCGGACCGAAGCCCGGAGGCGGTGGAAGGCTACGACAAAAACATCGAGGCCATCGCCATGCGAATTGCCGTCAACTACGAGGTAGACCGGCACCGGGCCAAGGTGTTCGACGTGTCGGCTCCGCACCTGGCGCGTGGCTACGATTTGGAGAGCCACCGGGCCAACGGTGAGAAGATCGTCGTCGAGGTCAAAGGGCGGTCTGGACGAGGGGCAGTGCATCTGACGGAAAACGAATGGCCAACGGCGGCGAACGTGCGGGACAAGTACTGGCTCTACGTCGTCACCGATTGCGCGACCGAGCCCCGGCTCTACCGGGTGCAAGACCCGGTTCGGCTCGCGTTCAGGACGCGACAGAGCTTCACCTTGAACATCGGGGACATCATCAGAGAGGCGGAGAACGACCAGTAGTCCAGTGGAACCGAAACGAGAGTATCTATCATGAAAGTTGTTGGCATCGACATAACAGGTGGAGATGTGAACTGGATCGGACTGGAGGGAACGCAAGCACGCGGCCAGGTTTTCCTGATGACCAAGAACAAACTGCCGTTCCCGACTTCCCACGATACAGACTATAGGAATCTGGTTGCTTTGAAGGCCCTCATAGGACTAAGCCTTCAATCCGCAGGCGCGGAAAAGGTTGCGATTGTAAGAGCCGGAAAGGACTGCTCGCCACTTCGAATCAAATGCGAATTTGTGGTTGAACTTGCGTGCGACGAACTCAACATCCCGTGCAACCTCGTAGCCCCCCAGACAATTGCGGCCGCACAGAAGAGGAAAGTCCCCCTCGTGACTGGCTCCTCATTGGCCACTGCCTTTAACAGCGGCGCAGCGATTTCTCCACAGTACCTCGAGAAAGCCGCCTACTGCGCTTGGACGGCCCTCCCAGGAGGTGCCCCGTGTTAGAAATCATCGAGGCACTTGGGAAATTCGATAATCTCGAAGAAATCCGCGAGGGGGCGAACTCTTATGCATTTTCGGCACGGCACCGGCATCTCGATCAGCCTCGGTTTCTCAAGCTCATTTATCTTCCGGAAGACGACCCCGACAGCATACTTCGCGAGCCAAAAACCCTAGTGGCAGCGCTTGAAGGAGGGCCACCCTGCGAGAACATTGTGAGACTTTTCGATGCCGAGGTGGTTCCAATCAATGGGGACGACTATGTCCTGCTACAACTCGAACTGATTGAAGGCCTCAGTCTGCAACGGCAGCTAGAGCAGAGTCCCTTTGGCCAGCAGGACGCCGTCAGAATCACATCCGGAATCCTCAGGGGGGTTTCCCACCTCCATGCGAAACGACTCCTCCATCGCGACCTAAAACCGGCGAATATTCTTCTTAGCCAAGGCATTCCCAAGCTCGCCGATTTCGGATCGGTGGCATATCTGCGAGAAGGATTGACCTCGGTGTCCGCCTCCAAGCACTCCGACCTTTACGTCCCACCGGAAGGCTGGGCGAAACCGAGCCAGTATTCCTTTGTTTCGGATGTTTACCAAGCGGCTCTGGTCCTTTACCAACTGATCAACGGCTCGCTACCAACGGCAGGTGACCAATACGTCACGAAAGCAGTGCATCGGGAACTGGCGAAACAAAACACTCCGTACGACGGTTTGGATCCATATGAGAAGGGAGCCGCCGAGAAAAAAGGGCTGGCGGAGTTAACCAGCAAAGAACGGTTGTTGGGGCATGCGCTTGCTCCGCGCCCCTATTATTCTCCCAGCATCCGCCGGATTATCAACAACGCGACCCGAGCTGACCCCGCCCGGCGTATTCAGAGCGCATGCGATTTTCTGACTCGGCTTTCACAAGTGGATGTCCCGAATTGGATACCCGACGGGGATACTTTTACGGCAGCCAACTGGCGCGGATGGGACTGGAGAATCCGCGAACGCGGAGGCGCGCCAGGCAACGCCGTTCAGATAGAGCGCTCGCGTGTGTCGGCCAACAAATATCGTCGGCACGCGGAGCCCAACACCTTGGAAGGAGCGTTTGAATTAATCGAAGGAGTGCAATGAACGACCAACCCCGCCTCATTGAAGTCGCCTTCCCCCTTCGGCAGGCATCATTAGCCAGCATGCACGAGAAGAACGTGCGGCATGGGCACATATCGACGCTGCACATCTGGCCGGCGCGGCGGCCGCTGGCGGCCTGCCGCGCGGCGCTGCTCTGCACGCTCCTGCCGGACCCCGGCGATGCGCAGAAGCGCCAGGAGCTGTTGGACCTGATCGGCGGGACGGTGGTGAAGAAACTGGTGACCTCCGAGGATGACGACGGTAACTCGGTGTCCGAGGAAAAGGAAGTGGTGGAAGGCGGCGTGCTGGCGTGGGGGAACGAGAACGCGGTGGAGATGGACACCCTGCGCGCGGCCATCCGGGAGTTCTACGGTGGCGAGGCGCCGAAGGTGCTGGATCCGTTTGCGGGCGGCGGTGCGATTCCACTGGAAGCGATGCGGTTGGGGTGTGAGGTCACGTCGGCGGACCTGAACCCGGTGGCGTGGTTCATCCAGAAATGCACGTTGGATTATCCGCAGCGGTTCGCGGGGAAGAAATGGCCGCTGCCGGACTTCGTGCGTGATTGGCCGGATTTCGTCGAGGACTTCCTCGCCGGCAAAGTGAAGAAGCGCAAGGGCGAGCAGAAACCGCATTTCACGGACCCGCAGCAACGGCAACTGCTCCCGCTTCCGGATGCAGACCTGGCTTGGCATGTGCGCGCCTGGGGACGGTGGGTGCTGGAGCGTGCGCGGCAGGAACTGGCGGCCCGTTATCCGACCGTGGATGGCGAGCCGACGGTCGCCTACCTCTGGGCGCGGACTGCGCGTGATCCGGAAACGACAGGGCGCATTCCGCTGCTGAAGACGTTCTGGCTATGCAAGAAGAAGGGGAAACGAGCTGCCCTCTTGCCGGTCCCGAGGGCTGACGGCACGGGCGTGACCTTCAAACTGCTTCGCGAATCCGACCTGGCACAGCCTCAGAGGATAATTGAGGAGCACTGTTTCTTGCAGCGTTGGGAAGTGACTGCTGAAACGCTGGAGGACTTCTTGACGAAGGGAACGATGAACAGCGCGGGTGTTTGGAGCCCTTGTGCTGGGCGCCCTGGCGTTGTTGCGCTCACAAAGAATGATTTGCGGCGGCAGGGATTGCAGGGATTGCTCGGCGTACAGATGACCGCGGTGGTCGTCGAGAAACTGAAGCCGAACCGAAAACAAACATACAAGACCTATAGGCTTCCAAGCGACGCTGAACTGCGAGCCGCAGAGGTTGAGCCGGAAGAGCTCGAAGACTCATACTCATCGGTTCCTTTCGGAATCCCGCGCGAAAAGATCGTTGAAGATGCAAAGCGCAACACGTGGTGTGTTGGATACGGTTTTGATGAATGGCACAAGCTGTTCACGCCTCGCCAACTTCTCGCGATCTCGGTTTTCATCAGGCACAACCGTGAAGCCGTGGCTAGGGTTAAGACGGTGGACCCTTCCCTCGGGGAGGCGATGGCGGGCTTCCTGGCAGTCGCGCTCGATCGGGTAGTCGACCGCTCCAGCAACATCTGCCAATGGACTGTCGATTGGGACAAGATTCGGAATACCTTCGTTCGTTTTGCACTCCCTGTCGCTTGGGACTTCGCAGAATGTGTCACGACCGTCGAGGCGTCGGGCGGTTATCCTGGCCAACTTGAACTCGTTGCGAAGTTCGTTGCTGAAGCATCGGCACAATCTCTCGCCTCCACCGCAACCAGCGTGCTCCGGCGTTCGGCGATCGAGGCAATTCCAGATCGACTCTCGATTGTGGCTACCGATCCACCCTACTACGCTGCAATTGGCTATGCCGTCTTGATGGATTTCTTCCAAGTATGGCTGCGGAGGATGCTCTGGGACGTATCTCCGGAAATCAACGTGGCGTTTTCTGAGCCAACCTCTCCGAAATGGGATACAACAAAGAATGACGGGGAGCTGGTGGACGACGCTTCTCGGTTTGGTGGCGACAAGCAGCTTTCGAAGCGCACCTACGAAGACGGTATGGCGCGAGCGTTTCAAAATTTCTGCGAGGCTCTCATCGAAGGCGGGCGTCTGGTCATAGTCTTTGCCAATAAATCCGTTGATGCCTGGGAGACACTGGTCGGCGCGCTCATTCGCGGCGGAGCAGAGGTGGCGGCGAGTTGGCCGATTCAGACCGAGCGGGAAGGCCGCACGCGCGGCCAGGCCTCCGCCGCGCTCTCCAGTTCGGTGTGGATTGTGTGCCGGAAGCGGGCCAAGACCGCACTAGCCGGCTGGGAGGAGCCGGTGCTCGAGCGGATGAAACAAATCCTGTTCGACCGGCGGGAGGGGCTGGGCGGGAAGAACATTCTGCAATACTACTTCGACCTGGGCATCCGGGGGCCGGACTTCATCTGGGCGGCGCTCGGCCCGGCGCTCCAGGCTTACAGTGAGCATCCGCTCGTGAAGAAGACCGCAGGCGGCGTGATGAAGGTGGAGGATTTTCTCACGGAAGTCCGGAAGCTCGTGCTGCAATTCGCCCTGGGTGAACTGCCGGGCTTCCGGGAACTGCAACGCGAGACCCAAGGCCGCGGCGAAACGGTCTCCTTGGACCCCGTGACGCAGTATTACCTGCTGCACCGGGCCTATTTCGGGCTGAAGTCCGCGCCCGCCGGGGCCTGCATCCTCTACGCGAACGCGTGCGGAAAGGACGAGACGGAACTGAAGGTGGTGTGGAACATCCTCGAACAAGGCGGGAAGTCCGGTCCGGGCAAGAAAGGCCGTCCGCGCAAGGACGAAGAAGAAGGCGAAGCGGAAGAGGCGAGCGAGGAGAGCAGCGGGAGCGAGTATCGGCTGCTCGATTGGTCGGAGCGGGTGGACCGCGAGGACCTGGGCCAAAGCCGGGGCGGTCTGGCCTCGCCTCTGGTGGACAAGCTGCACCGGCTGATGGCGCTATTCCAAGAGAACCGGGCCGCAGACGTGCAACGGCTTTACGACGAATGGGGGATGGCTAGCGAACAGGCTTTCCCGCCGCTGCTGCAGGCCATCCGTGAGCTGGCCCTGCAAGATGGGAACGAAACGGAACGGCGGCTCGTGGAGGCGCTGGCCACACAACTGAAACTGACCCGGCGGCAAGTGGTGGAAGATGGGGTGATGAAGGAAGGGCCGTTCTTCCCGTCCATTGATGAGGCGACGCGGACGAAGGTGAGCTACCGAAAAGAGAAGAAATGATCACATGGCTAGACACGTTCTGAAACCCTGGAAAGAGGTCTGCATCCTGCGGGATGAGATCCGGACGAAGACGCTGACGATGGCCGATTTCGCGGTGGACCTGCACCGCGTCATCTTCGAGCCGGGTGGCGGCAAATACTACACCGACCCGGAGGCGTTCTTTGCGACCAGCTACGCCACGCCGAACTTGCGGCGATTCTGCCGAGACGTGTTGCGGCGGCTGGCCAAGGAGGATGGCGGCGAGCCGATCATCAATGTGGCGCAGACGTTCGGCGGAGGGAAATCGCACACGCTGACGACGCTTTACTACCTGACGACGTTGGGCGCGAAACTGCCCCGCAAGGCCACGGCGGTGGAACACATCATGGCGGAGGCCAAGCTGGAGAATCCACCGGCGGCGGTGGTGGCCTCGGTGTCTTTTGACTGGGTGGATTGGAAGAAGGGCGGCAGGGCCAAAGCGCCGGACGGCAGGGAACGGTTCTTTCGGATGCCGTGGAACCTGATTGCTTGGCAACTGCTGGGCCAACAGGGGCTGGATATTCTCGGGCGGGATGAATCCCAACCCGATTACGACACGCCGCCTGCGACGCCGCTGTGGGTGGAAGTGCTGGCGGAGGTCGAGAAGACCGGCAAGGGTGCATTGGTTCTGTTGGACGAGTTTCTGATGTGGGCGCACACGGCGGCCACGCCTGATCCTGATCCCACAAACAGAGGCCGGGGGCCAGATTGGATTCAACGACTGAAGAACTTCTTCCAGTGTCTGTCTCAGGCGGTAGATGGATCGGAACGATCCTGCCTCGTCGCCTCTCTCCTGGCCACCGAACCCGCGAAGAACGATGAAACCGGGAAGGCCATTTTGGACGCCTGCAACCAGGGATTGAACCGGCAGGCCTCCGTGCAGTCGCCCGTGGAAAAGGGCGACTTGGCGGAGTTGTTGCGCCGCCGGATGTTCGAGAAGTTTCCCGAGAACCCGGCGGACCGGCATCCGCACGTCACAGCGTTTTGGGACCGGATGAAGGCGATTGATCCCTCGCAGGCGAAACTGCCCAATGCGGAAGAGAAGCTGCGCGATGCGTATCCGTTTCACCCGGATTTACTGGCGCGATTCTTCGGGAAATGGACGGAACTGAACCAGTTTCAGCGGACGCGCGGTGTGCTGCAAACGTTCGCCGCGGCGCTGCGTGAGGCGAGCAAGTGGGACGAGTCGCCACTGATCGGGCCGCAGGTGTTCCTGGCGGAACCGGGGAGCACCGACCTCAGCCCATCGCTGCAAAAGCTGGCCGAAGTGGCGAAGGAATCGCAACCAGAGAAGAAGCCGCAGTGGCCGAGCAACCTGAAGACAGAACTACCACGGGTGGTTGACGCACAGAAGGCGGCGGCGGGAACGTTGACTGGACGGGAGCTGGAAGCGGCGTGTGTGGCAGCATTCATCTACTCACAACCGATCGGTGAGCAGGCGGAGATTGGCGACTTGCGCTGGCTGGTGGGGCCGACCTGCGACCTGCCGGCGGTGTTCAACAACGGGCTGATCGCTTGGGCGAAGACGTCCTGGTATTTGGAGGAAACCGACGCCACCGAACCGACGACGAATGTGCCGAAGTATTGGCGGCTGGGGCCGAAGCCGAACCTAAACCAGGTTCACTACAGCTACCGGACCAAGGCCCTGAGCATTGCCAAGGGGAAGTTCGACGAACTGGCGAAGAAGTGCGGACCGCTCAAGGAGGGCTGCGACCAGGAGGGCATCAAATTCCACAATCAGCCGAATTCACCGGGCGATGTGGAGGACGATGGCGTGTTCCGGTTGATCGCCCTGGGTTCGGATTACGCCGGGCAGCCCGGTGCGAAGGCGCACACGGGGGCCGAGGCGTTCCTGCGCACCCATTCCTCGCCGACGGACAACCGGACTTATCAAAACGTGGTCCTGGTGGTGACTCCCAGCGTGGCGGGATTGCAGCAAGCGGAACAGCAAATCGCGGACTGGCTCGCCTGGCAGGAAATCAAGGGCTCAAAGGACTACAAGGATTACGAGGGCCACGTAAAGGAGACGGTCAACAAACGCGAACGGGAGACGAAGCAGGCAGCCGAGACCGCCGTGAAGAATGCCTTCGAACTGGCCCTGCACGTGGACAAGACCGGCGCAGTGCAAGTGAAGAAGTTCACGATGGGGGCACAAGCCTTGTTCCCGACCCTATTGCAGGAGAAAGAGCTGCGGCTGTTCAAAGAGAAGATTGACGCGGAGACGATCATGCCAGGCGGGCCGTATGCGGTCTGGCCAGGAACGGATGACCGCGTGCAGGTGAGTGCCCTCTACCAGCAGTTTGCGCGGCGGCCGAACCTGCCGAAACTGCTGAGCCAGCAAACGGTGACGAACACAATCGGGGACGCGGTGCAGCGCGGAGTGCTGGCACTGCGGCATGTCCGCCCCGATGGCTCGGAGCAATGGTTCTGGCGCTCGAAGATTGATGTGGCGGACTGGGAGAAGACTGGCGAAGCGTGGTTGCCGAACAAGTCGGTGCTGAACAGCGTCAGCGCTAGGGCCATTCTCCCGGAAGCCCTGCCCGGTTTATGGCCGGCGGAACCGAATGGAGTGGAACTGGCGACCTTGTGCTCCTGGTTCGACGGAAGCCATGCCTTTCAGGAGGTCACGCAACCCGGGTATCCGCCGGAGTCACGGCCCATTCCGCAAGTGGCCGTGGACGAGGTCCACAAGGCCGTGGCGCAAGCGGTGAAGGCTGGCGATCTGTGGCTGGTGCTGGGGAACGACAGTGTGTGGCTGGAGGATCCCAGCACGATCCAGCTTGATCCGGCTGCGCGTCTCTTCCGGCGCCCCGCGCCCCTGAACGCAATCGAATTGCTGCCCGGTGCGCTCAAGGCTGCGTGGACCAACGATGTCGAGCCGAAGACCACCGTGGCCACCCTTTATGCGGAACTGAAGAAGGTGAAGGGCAATCCGTGGCCGCCGAAGGCGTTCATCAACACATTGAGCGAGGCCCTCGGTCGGGGACTGATGCAACGGGCCAGCGGCGGCGGCCCGCTGGTGTCGCTGGCCGCAGACGGGACAGTCGCGTTGACGGTGAGATCGATTGGGAGCGTGCCGCCACCAGAACCTGAGCCAATCCCCGGCCGCAAGCTCTCGCCACGAGTGACGTTGTCGCCCGCTGAGTTTCAGAATCTGGCGGATGACGTTTCAACCTTGAGCAAATCCATGGCGGGTTGCGACGTGCAGTTTGAGGTCGCCGTTTCCGTAAAGACGAAGTCGGGAATGGACCTGACGCAGGCGAACGAGGTGCTGGGGAAGATCAAGGAGGGGTGGAAACTCTAGCGCGTATGCCGTGAACCAGCATCAACCACCAGCAGGAACTATGAGCGATCCGACAGCAATGGCGTTGGACGCTTTTGTACGTTCCATTTCGATCAACCAGGACACGCCGCACAGTTTGTTCCTGGGAGCTGGGGCTTCCGTGAGTTCCGGCATTCCATCAGCAGAACGGTGCGTGATGGAGTGGAAGGGTCGCATCTTCACGTCTGCGAATCCGGGACTCGAGAAGCAGGTTGGGCATGTTTTCTTGCCCGCAGTACAACGTCGAATACAGACCTGGCTCGACAAGCAGGAGGGGTTTCCGGCGCTGGGCGCGCAAACAGAGTACAGTTTCTACTGTGAAAACTGTTATCCACTGAGCGACGACCGCCGAGCGTATTTTCAGAAGCTGGTGAAGGCGGCGAAGCCAAGCTACGGGTATCGACTCTTGGTCTTACTGGCGGAGGCCGGGGTGTTCGATTCCGTGTGGACGACGAACTTCGACAGCTTGAGCGCGGTTGCGTCGGTTGGTACTGGCGTGACGTCGATCGAGGTTGGGCTCGATACCACTGGGCGCGTGGACCGCTTACCACGCAAGGGAGAACTGCTCTGTGTGTCGATGCACGGGGATTATCGGTATGACGCGCTGAAAAACACGGTGGCGGAGCTTCAGCAGCAGGACGCAGATTTGCGCTCGGCGTTCGCTCAACGGTTGATGGAGAGAACTGTGATCGTTCTCGGTTACAGCGGGCGCGATGCTTCGGTGATGGGATGCCTAACGAACGCTTTGTCCAAGAAAGGGGTTGGGCGGTTTTTTTGGTGCGGATTCCAAAGCCCAGAGCCACCGAGGGCGGTGGCGGATTTGATTGCGGCGGCTCGCCGCGCGGGCCGACAGGCATTTTACGTGGACAGTTACGGTTTTGACGACACGTTGCGACGGCTGGCCCTTCAGTGTTTGGACGGAGACTTGGGGGAGAAGGCGAAGACTATTTTGGCCGCGAGCGCGGCAGCCGATGCGGCGAACAATAAGCCGTTCTCGGTTCCGAGCGGTGATCCGGTTGCTTTGGTGAAGAGCAATTGTTTCCCGGTGGATGTACCGTCGGAGGTTTATGAGTTCGAGGTGCCGGATCTGCATCGCGAAGGAGCGTGGGCCGCACTGAGGGAGACGATTAAGGGGAAGCCCCTGGTGGCGGGGCTGCTCGCTCAGAAAGTCCTGGCCGTGGGTCTAGTGGATGACGTTAAGGCGGCTTTCGAGAAGCGGATACAAGGCGACATTGGGAGGAGCCCAGTCGCCGACCATGAGCTTGCTTTGCCAAACGGGACGGTGACGGGCATGTTCCGGCAGGCCATTGTCCGGTGTCTGGCAGCCCGCGCCAGGCTGGGGACGGACGGCGACGAATTGATTTGGGAGCCGACGGCTTACGAAATGCGCGAGGTGTATAAATGGAAGTGCAAGGTGTTCCGGGCGGTGGTGGTGGCGCTGAGGCGGGCACAAGGCAGGGAATACCTCACGCTCATGCCGACAGTTTTTGGCCGACCTGAGCGGGGAGACAAGCCGCTGCCAGATTTCGTGGAGAAGGAGTTGAAGCGGCAGATCCTGAGCAAACAGTACAACCCGGTCTTTAACCAGGAGCTGGAACACTGGAGGAACCTCCTCTTTCCGAAGGGCAGTGGCGGGGTGCTAGAGTATCCCCCCAACGCAGCAAGTTCGTTCAAGTTCGGAGTCCGTCGATCGCCAGCGTTTGGCCGCATCAATGCCGTGCGAGCGAGAACGAAGGTAAAGGTGCCTGACAAGTTCTTGAACTTGGTTCAGTTCGAGGGAACGAGTCTGCCGGAGCCTAGAATTGTATTTGCGTCGAAGGACGGCGCGAGCATCGCGACCGATTCGCATCCCATTCGGGGCTTACTGGCGAATCGGCCGTATGACTTCGCGCTGACCGCGAAGGGTTTGGACACGAATGTACGGTTTGGGGTGGTGTGTCCGGCGAGTGAAGCGGCGAAGCTGAGCTCGTTTCTGGCGAAGATCAACCAGCGGATTCGAGCGAACAGCAAGAAGGGCTATCTGCTGGATTATCCAGGGTTTGCCGAGGCGTTCGGTTTGCCGTTCTTAATACCGCAGCCGACTGACGGCGCGTGGGCGACGTGTCCGGAGCCGAAGGGTGCTAACGCCAAGGAGAAGGCATTGTCATTGCTGGAGGGTGTTCGGGCCGGCGTGCAGCAGGTAACGTCGGCGACTTCGGTGCGCTTGGTCTTGGTGTTCATTCCTGAGCGCTGGGCGGAGTCTGCTGATTACGAGGATGAGGACGAGGAGATCAATCTGCACGACATGGCGAAGGCGTATTGCGTCCAGCGGGGAATCGCGTCGCAATTTCTACGGGAGTCGACGCTGCGAAAGAAGTTTGATTGTGAGATCATGTGGTGGCTGGCCCTGTCGTTGTATGCCAAGTCCATGAGGACACCGTGGATTCTTGACGGCCTGCCGAGCACAACAGCCTTTGCTGGGCTGGGATTCGGGATATTGCGACCGGGAGCAGCGAAGAACGGGCACATTGTACTCGGGTGCAGTCACATTTATACGTCGGACGGCCTGGGCTTGACCTATCGGCTCAGCAAAATCGACAATCCGATCTTCCGGCAGAAGAATCCGCACTTGTCGGAGGAGGACGCGCTTAAGTTGGCGGAGGATATCCGGCAATTGTTTTTTGAGAGCCGAGCCGCCCTGCCCGAACGGGTGGTAATCCATAAGCGGACGCCGTTTTTGAGAGCGGAGCGCGAGGGGTTGCTCAAGGGGCTCAAAGACGTGCCGCAGGTGGATTTGGTGGAGATCAACGTCGAGGCGATGATGCGGTGCACCGCGTCGGTGGTGACACCGACTGGCTTCCTCGCCGACGGTTCGCCGGTGGACCGAGGGACGGCGATCCTCCTGGATCGGTTCAAGTTCCTTCTTTGGGTCAACGGGAATGCTCATCCCAATTCTGCGAGCGAGGCGTATTACATGGGGAAATTCAGGATTCCCGCGCCGGTGATGATAAAGAAGCACTGGGGGCCGACGGATTTGAATGAGGTTGCGGGCGAGGTGTTAGCTTTGTCGAAGATGAATTGGAACACCTTTGACCTGTACACGCGGCTGCCGGCGACGATTCATTCGTCCAACGAGATCGCGAGGATTGGGAAGCTCTTGAAGCGGTTTGAGCGCCAGTCCTACGATTATAGACTCTTCATTTGAGGAGCCCACGAATATGCCATTCAAACCCGAGATAGGAACTGCTGGAGGCCAAGAATATCCGGTCTTGCGCTCCATCCAGACCTTTCTCCGGCAAATGGCGGAAGGTGGTGCGCGGCCCGCACCCGCGGTTTTGAAGGAATTGCTTCAAAACGCGGATGATGCGGGGGCAACTGAAATGTCCATCATTCTGGACGAACGTGAACCTCGTCCCGGTCTTTCGCCGGACTACGCTCCGCTCTGGGCACCCGCCCTGTTCATACGGAACAACAGCCCCTTCCGATTGGCGAGCGAGGTAGGACCGGAGCACGATGACTTCTCTGCGATCCGCGATGTTGCAGGCGGACACAAGCGGGCTCAGGCGACAGCTGCGGGTCGTTTTGGCATCGGCTTCAACAGCGTCTATTTTCTCACTGACACACCGATGCTCGTTTCTCGTCGCGAGATTCATGTGTTTGATCTACTGCACGAGATATTCGACGCAAACGGCTGGCGATTTCCAATTGAGGATTTCAGACGAGACTCTGGATTTCGGGAGGGGGCAGTCAAGGAAGTGCTAGATTGGTGCCTGCCAGCGGCTGCGCTGGCGACGCACTCAATCGGCACCATTGCAAGTAATCTGGAAAAAGACTACAGACAAACAGTATTCCGGCTCCCGCTCAGACGAAGTCCGGAAGGAGCAAAAGCCTTGTACGATGACCGATTCCCTGAGGCCATAGATCGTCGCGCTTTGCTTGTCGAAATGGCAGATGCCGCAGCGCACGCCATTCATTTCTTAAAGAACATTTGCATCATTTCCTTCTCGGTCCTGCAGGATAGGCAGGTTGACCTGCAGGTCAGGGTCGAAACCACTCCGTGTCCGGCCGAATTCAGGACTTTTCTCAATAGAGTCAACGAACTCGCCAAGCAGGAACAGGCATCCGAGAAGCAGTATTGTGCATTCGATCGCAAAATCAGTCGTCGTGATTTCGGCGTGGATGGAAAAGAGATGTCCTGCCAGGAGTGGAGGTTTCATGTACGCCACGTCGCCCGCTTAGATGATGAGTATCTGACCCAACTTCGTGAAAGACTGCGGAGAAATGAAGAAAAGGCAACACCATGGGCGGCATTAGCGGTGCCGCTGGATATCGAGGCATGCCGACTGGCGGGAGGTGAAGCGGCAAAATGGCGGGTCTTCTTGCCGCTGTTGGATGACGGGCCATGCGGCTGCATTTTGAATGGGGCGTTCTTCGTGGGGCCGTCACGCCAGCGCGTCGAATATCGGCTGGATAAATCAGACGCCCAAAGGCGGAAGACGGAATGGAACCAACGGTTGGTCGAACGGGCTCTTATTCCTTTGCTCCATGATGTCAGCCTCGAATTGCCGGAGCTGGCGCATGATTTACTGAAGGGCTATCCGAAGGATTACCTGAATCTTTTCCCAATAGCTGCCAAGGGCACTGCGGAACCAAATGACCTGACTGAATTTGCGCGCCGGTGCTTTTCGTCGGATGCCTGGGCCTTGCGACTTCGGGATATCTGGAATGAACCGTTCGATCTGCTGGTCGGCGATGGCGGGGTTGAAACGGTTGTGGAGCTTGTCCCGGAGTGGCTATCGGCATACGCGGCGCGCTTTCGGGAGCTTTCATCGGATCGCCGGCGGTTCGTGCGCTACTCGCTCGGAGAAGCATTGTCGGCCCGAGTCGGCGGAAGCAGGGGAATCGCAGTCCGGTGGCAGATTTCTTCAGACGTTGCTGGCAAGGTGCTTCGCCACACTCAAGCGCCAAACGCCCAGGACGTTGAAAAACTGCTGAAGCTCATCATTAACGCGGAGGGTATTCAGTGTAACTTTGAGGGAACATGGGCGTTTCAAAGGCAGGGAACTGATGAGCTTTTGCGGTTTGAAGCCAGTAAACTCTACGTACTTGAGGAACCCGGCGGCGATCCAATCATCGAGCACCTTCGAAGGCTCCAGTTGCCCTTCGGGGACACGTATTGGGTTCGCCCTGACGTGGGGTTGCCTGGTTTGCTCGCCGATCTTCGTCCAGTCCCCGGAAATATTCTTAAGCCTACAGCAGACGCCGGGCTGGAATTGTTGCGAAGGCTCCCCGCAGCGAATTCCCATGATCAAGTCGTGCATGACTACGAGATCAAACCTGTCGTTGATTTTCTGCTAAAGCAATCACCGGGTCGCTTGCCGGCAGACCTCCGTTTGGGATTCTTGGTCCGCACGGCGCACGCGCAAGCAGCAAGACGAGGGTTCGGCGTGATTCTGCTCAAACCCAAGACGCCGACAGCGGAGGATCAGGCTTTAGGGGAGGTCTGGTTCCGCCGGATTTTCGCCCACGCTGATCCGGGCTTTGACAGCGAACTCCAACGGCTGCTCACCGTGCATCCAGGCAGCTTGGAAATGCTCCACGCGTCCGATTGCCGTGTGACCCTCGCGCGGGCTCACGAAGCCATCGGAATTCTTCATGGGGCAAGACTCAAGCGCCCTGAGTTCTGCGGGATGCTGGAAAAGGAGATGGCGACTGCCGCCCAAGAACATCCTGGGCTCGCCGAGCGAGCGGCGGCGTGCTTGATGGATGCCGCCGACAGCTCTTGGGATTCCATGGATCAGGCACAGCGATACACCGTGCTTGCCTTGCCAATCCACCGTTGCTCCGACGGCAAGTTCATCGCATTGGTTCCCGCCCTCGGTGACGACATGACGGTCGTTTCACGACACTTCAGGCTCCAGTCTCAAGACGATATCGAGGATGCGCCCATCAAGCTGCCCGCTTGCCGGCTGCTGCAAACCGCGAACGCCGCTGTGAAGCGGTTCTATCGACTTCGCTTGGGCATCAAGGCGCACAATCGAGTGGAGGTCTTGCAGGAGACCCTGCGTCAAATCGGCGAGCCAACCACCGACAACGAGCGGATGCTTCGATATCTCGTTCGCTACTACGATGCGACGTTGACCGGGCTTGATAGCTCCGGCGAGTCGACTGACAGAATCGATGCAGGGGAGTTGCGCGCGTTGATGGTTTCGGCGCGGACAGTGCCCTGCCTGGACGGTTCGTGGTATGCTGCCCATGACTCTGCCGAAGCTTGGCAAATTGCGGATCGGCTGACCGAGCAACGGTGGTCAATAGACCGACTCGCCCCGCTTATGGCTGAGCTGCTGTCGGGAAGGCACATCGCCAGCATCGATACGCAATTCCGGGATTTGCTCCCACGCCTCCATCGGCTGACAAGCTGGGATTCGAGGAAGATCGTCGAATTGGCGATCACCAGCGAGAGCACAGACCTAGGCCTTAATGATCGCGCAAAACTGTTTTGGGACAACAAACGAGATTTCCCGGAAGCCGGCGTGGTGCGGTCGAAAGCGGCCGGCCTGCTGCACGTCTCGACCCACACGGGCCAAGTAAGGCTCGCTGACGCTGAGTTTTTCGAGGGTACGGCGGATTTACCCGGGCGGGTCTTATCATTGCTTGCGCCCAAGGCGATCTCGCTGGCGGCTCTCGCAACTGCGGTTGCACTGAAGCCCTCCGACTTGCCGCTGGTTCTGCGGAGCTTCCAGGTAACAGAACTGACCGCACTGGATTTTGAGACACGATTGATCGAAGGGTTCGACGGCATGTGGCCCGGGCTGGATGATTCAGAACGGTTTCAAGTGCTCCGCTATATCGACACACGGAGGCTGTCGAGACTGGTTGCAGATAAGGCCAAGGGGTTGGAAACCGTCTTGGTGGCAACTCGAAAGCCGACGTGGAAAAGCCCATCGACTGTGGTCTCACCTCGCTGGGCTCAAACGAAGCCGCCTCTAGTGCTTGCTGAGGTTCTCCCGGTATTGGAAAAGACGTCTGAAGCGGTCGTGCGAGTCTGGGACGACTGGTGTGGTGTGAGAATTTTCAGCGACGTGTTCTCACTAGTCATCGAACAGGCATTGAAAGGAACGACCGAGAAGCGAGGAACGGCAAAAGCGATTTACGCCTGGCTCGATAAGACCGCCGGCGCGTCGCCAAGTGCCGAAGACCTCAAAGCCCTCAAAGCGCAGCCTTGGGTGTTGGCAGAGCGAAGCGGAACTTGGGAGTTCAAGAAACCCGCTGAGGTGCTGGTTCACGCAGGCGAAAAGATATTGGGTGCACGCTTTTGGGTTCCTGCAATCCAAATGCCCGATGTTTGCAGGGTCGGAAATGCAGGGTTGGGATTCGCAACGATGCCAACCACGACGCCTGCGGCACTTGAGGACATTTGCGAGTGCCTGGTCGAACGCGCGAGGGTGGACGAAAGCGCAGCACTTAAGGTTTACGAGCTGACCGCCCAGTTGCTGGAGGAGGTGGAAACACTGCGTCCCCACTGGATGAGCCTTGCGGAGCGCCGTCCCGTTTATCGCACCTTCCGCGAAAGTGAGGGCCAGGTTACATCGCTGCAGCTCTTCCTCGGTGACAATGATTTCAAAGAGGATCTGTCGGCGCATCTCCTGTGCCTGAAAGCCAACAGCAAGCCACCAAAGGGTTTGACCGAGACTTACCGCAGGCTCGGGGTCTCAGAAAGGGAAACGCTTTCCCAAGTGCTGGACGCCTTGACTGTGATCACTGCGTCTGAGCCGGGCGTTGGAGCTTCCTACGGCCGTCTGCTGAACTCGTTCCAGAGGCTTGCGGAGAAGGATTCGACGCAACTACAGCAAGCTTCCATCGGGTCGATACGGGTGCTGACCTGTGCTGGCAGCTATGAACGACTCGATCGTTGCCACTGGGATGATGTGCTGGGGAGAAAGGGGCGGGTGATCGTAGAGCATGCACCCCTGCTCGCAGATACTCAGAACCCGGCCACCCGGCGCCTTGCCGATTGGTTGCGTGAGCGGTGTCCGGACAGGCTTTCCAACCTGCGCACCTGCGCCCGGATTGAAGTCGCTGACACTCCTGTCCCAATCTCGCTCCCGCCCGGAATTTCGCATTTACTGAACCCTTGGCGGCGGTGGCTCAAGGACCTTTCGACGGCAGAGTCAGCGTTGCGAGGCGCACTTTCCGGCTTCGGGCTCAATTTCCCAGAGAATCAGGTGGATCTGATGGCTGTGGAGCAGATCCGACTGCGTTGCCGATTGCAGAACGGGCAGATCATCGATCAATCCTCGAAATGGGAGGGACCAACAACCTTGGCAGACGCGGACGGCAGGTTGCTGGTCCGCGCCCAAGCCCTGCAGGTCAAGGACCGCAAAGAGGCTGATTGGCTTAATGAATTAGACCGCGCAATGGCGAACGAGATGGCGCGGCTACTTCGAGCAGGCGCACCAACCTAAAACCAATGGGGTCAGATCCATATTGTTGACAGAATAGAACGATCCGGAGAGATTCTCGGTGAGCGCCACGCTAAAACCAATGGGGTCAGATCCATATTGTTGACAGAATAGAACGATCCGGAGAGATTCTCGGCATGGCGCGACCATGGCGAATTCAAATAGCGGGCGGGTGGTATCACGTGACCAGTCGGGGGAACCG
>JAKLFB010000027.1 GCA_022711435.1 Verrucomicrobiota bacterium | reverse complement strand
GGGGAGTATCGGGATCGGTTTGGGCCGAGGCGGCGGAGCGGGGCGCGGCCGATGCGGGGAGTGGAGGCGCTGGGGGATCTGGCGACGATGAGGGATCTGCGGGTGGATGCCGTGGGGTGAAGTGCGGAGAGCGGGCTGTGAAGTCGAGGGGTTCCTGCTCATCCGGGCTTGACCTCGACCGATTGGCGCTGCAATCCGTCGGCCGTCGCGGTGCAGAGGAAGTAGCCTTTGGCGCTGGAGCCGTCGTGGTTGCCGCGGCTGACGGCGCAGCAGCAATTCGTGGTGAGCACGGCTGGGTCGCGTCGGCGTTCGGTGAACCCGTGCCAATGACCGCTGAGGACGGCCACGAGATTGAAATCGACAAGGCGTGCCAGCAGGTCGTCCGCATTCAATGGCCGGTAGCGCACGCCGTCGCCGAGCGGGAAGTGAGTGAACGCCACGGTGGGGGCCGCGCGGTCCAGCCGGGGCAGCTCGTTGTCCAGCCACTGAAAGGTGGCGGGCTGAATCCGCGTCTCTTTCCATCGAGTGCCCTGGGTAGAGTCCAAGGCGATGAACTGCCATCCGCGATGCATGAAGGCGTAGTTCAGACGCCGGGGAAACATCTTGTTCCACGCCGATCGGTCCGTATCGGAAAGGTAATCGTGGTTGCCGATGACAGGATGGAACGGCATCCCGAACGAGCGCAAGGCGTCGCGCATGCCGCCCAGTTCGGATTCCGTACCGTGCTCGACCAAGTCCCCGAGCATGAGAGTGAACTCGGGCCGTGGCCGGTGCGTCCGGATTGAGGCGCGCACGCGCTCGAACCACTCAGGACAGCGCGGGCTCTGGAAATGCGTGTCGTTGAGAACAGCGAATTGGAAGCTGCTGTCGCGTCTGTTCCCCGCCCATCGAGCGCAGCCTGGCCAAGCGCCGAGCGCCAGCATGGCCCCAGGGCCAAGGCGCAGCCATTCGCGGCGTGAAATGTTTCTTGCAGGAGCGATGATCATGTTTGGAATGAATAGAATACAGATCCCGTGTTTGAAGGCAACGAATCGATGGGCGATGGGGGTGACGGGGGGAGGTTCTTGCGAGTGTGCATGCGCAGATCTGGCGCAGCGCGGCCGTCTTGGCTGGAACTCCATCGGCTGAATGGCTGGAGGCTGCTCCGGACGAGGGCCTGCCACGGCAGTGCAGGGAGGCCCTCGCGGTCGGCAGGGTTGGGTGGGCTGGCGTTTGGGACGCGATGCATGATACCTTGACGGGCATGATCATGTCTAAACGAGGGGCTGTCAGTGCCCGGGGGCTCGCATTTACACTGATCGAGCTGCTGGTGGTGATTGCGATCATCGGCGTGCTGGCATCGATGCTGCTGCCCGCGCTGAGCAAAGCCAAGACCAAGGCGGAAGGGATCGGGTGCCTGAACAACCTGAAGCAGCTTCAGATGGCGTGGTATCTGTATGCCGACGAGAACCAGGGCCGGCTGGTCCTGAACGCGCCCGGCAACCAGGTGGTTTCGGTTCGATGGGTGAACGGCTGGCTGGATTGGGAGGACGGGATTCCGGACGGCGCCAACACGAACAAGGCCCTGCTCACCGAGGGCCTGCTCGGTCCGTACACGGCCCGGAGCCTCGGCATCTACAAGTGCCCTGCGGACAAGATTGCCAGCCCGATCGGCCCGCGTGTGCGCAGCGTCTCGATGAACACCTATCTGGCCCGGCTGGCCGACGATCAAAGCTACCAGTCGTACGCCCTCAGGAAATCCACCGATCTGAAAAAGCCGGTCATGATCTGGGTGTTTGTGGACGAGCATCCGGACAGCATCAACGACGGGCTTTTTTCGACGCTGGCGCCGGCGGACACATTCAACGATCTGCCAGCGTCCTATCATAACGGGGCGTGCGGTTTTTCGTTTGCGGACGGGCATTGCGAGATCAAGAAGTGGATGGACGATGCCACGAAGCAGCCGGTGCGACAAAAGACGCTTGGGATCAACGTTGTGGCGCCGCGCGATGTCCGGTGGGTGCGTCAGCGGTCCACGAATCAGTGATCCAAGGGGGCGGGCGGATGGGGATCGGACTGAAGCGACTCCGAACAGATTCCTATTGAGGAAGCTTGAGCTTACGGATTGGCTGGGTCGAGGCGGGGGGGCGCGACGGGGACGGCGACGTTCATGGCTTGCAGGACCGCGGCCACGGCGTCGAGCAGCTCATGGATGTCATTGGCCGTGAGGCGTCCGATGTTGCCGATGCGGAAGCAGGGGATCTGGCCCAGTTTGCCGGGGTAGATGATCAGCCCGCGTCGGGCAAGCCGCTGATAGAACTCCTCGAATTGAAACGCCGGATCGCCGGGGTCATGAAAGGCGGAGATGACCCAGCCCTGATGTTCCGGGGGCAGGAAGGGTCGAAAACCGAGGCTGGTCATGCCGGCCATGAGTGCGGCGTGGTTGGCGCGATAGCGTTTGGCGCGGCCGGCGACGCCGCCTTCGGCATCCAGCTCGCGCAGCGCCTGGGCGAAGGCGAGGATTGCATGCGTGGGCGGCGTGAATCGGAACTGGCCGTTCGCCTCGAGCCCGCGCCACTGCTCGAACAGGTCGAGGCTGAGCGTGCGTGCGTTTCCCTGGCAGGCCTGGAGCGACTCCTTTCGCGCCAGCACGAAGCAGAAGCCGGGCACGCCTTCCAAGCACTTGTTGGCGGAGGAGATCAGGAAATCGATGTGCGAGGATTCCAGCGACAGCGGGACGGCGCCGAAGCTGCTCATGGCATCGACGATGAAAGATCGGCGGGCGGCCTTCACCCGGCTTCCGATCTCCTCGATTGGATTGAGCAGGCCGGTGGAGGTCTCGGAATGCACGACGGCGACATGGGTGATGGCAGGATCCTCCTCGATGCGGCGCTGGACAGCTGCGGGGTCCGTGATTTGGTTTTCAGGCCAGCGCAACGCATCGGCCGCCAGTCCATGCCGGGCGGCGATGGCCAGCATCCGCTCGCCGTAAGCGCCGTTGACCAGGATCAGCGGCTTATCGTGGGGCGGGATGGCGGAGGAGAGCACGGCTTCGATGCCGAAGGTGCCGCTGCCTTGGAGGAGAACGGCCTCGTAGCCTTGGGTTTGGCTAACCCCCCCCACCTTGAGCAACCGCTGGCGGACATCGCGGACGACGGCGATGAACTCGTCTTCCCGAGAGCCCAGGTCCACGAGCATGGCCTCCTTGACCGTTCGGCTGGTGGTCAGGGGACCGGGCGTAAAGAGGCGTTTGTAGGGTTGTCGTGCCATAGCGATGTCGGGTTCAGATTGGGGTGGGCATTGGGATGCGGGGCGTTATCGGCTTCCAGGGCCGGGCTGTGGCCCCAGCCTACAAAAATCCTGCCGGCCGGACGCCTTCCTCAGGCGAGACTCCCGGCGCTGTTCCCAGAAACCTCATGAATCTGTCCTTCACCTCGTGCGGTTGGACCGTGGGGCGGCCGAGGTGTTTGGGCGATCCGGGCCGGATCTTGATATGGAGCAGCGATGGCCCGGGCAGGCGCCGGAAATCCAGGATGAGGGTGCGCATCTCCTGGGGATCATTGGCGCTGGCGGCGCGGCGATAGCCGGTTGCGGCTGCGACGTCGGCGAAGCGCACGACGGGGGAAGCGGTGGACTGGCCGCCGGTCGAGTCGTGCGACTCGTTATCGAGGATGATATGGAGGAGGTTGGGGGGCTGGTAGCAGCCGATCGTGGCCAGCGCTCCCAGCTTCATGAGGGCGGCGCCATCGCCGTCGATGACGACCACGGGCAGGCGGGGCAGGGCGTGGGCCAGCCCGAAACCGATGGCCGATGCGGCGCCCATGCTGCCGACGACGTAGAGATGGTTGGGGCGATCGGCGATCGCAAACAGCTCGCGGCCCGTTTTACCTGTGGTGGCGATGACGGCTTCGTTGCCGGCGAGGGATTCGAGGATGGCCTCGAGGGCCTGGGTGCGAATCATTCTCTGTCGCGGCTCGAGTTGGAAATGGGATGCGGCCTCGGTTCGGGCGCAGGGGGCAGGGGGCCGACTGCGCAGCTCGTGGGCGGCGACCGAGCCCTCCGACATCACGAGCGCGAACGGCAGCAAGCGGTCCCGCATGCTCGCCTCGGCCCGGGCGATCGTGTCGGCGACACGGGCTTCGTCGCTGGGGAAGGGCATCCAGGGAATCCGGAGAGTTTCGAGAAGCGAAGGAGTGATTTGTCCCATCAAGAAGTGCTGGGGCTCGTCGGGCCGGCCGGGCTCGCCGCGCCAGGTCACGATCAGCAGCGTGGGGATGCGGAACGGATCGTTCAGCGATGTGAGCGGATTGACCATGTTGCCGAGGCCGGAGTTCTGGCACAGGGTCACCGTCTTGCGCCCGCCGAGGTAGGCGCCGGCATTGATGCCGACGGCTTCGCCTTCGCTGGCGGCGCCGATGTAGTGGAGGTTTGGATCGTCGATGACGCGGTTGATGAACGGCTTGAGATAGGAGCAGGGGACGCCCGCGTACTGGGTGTAGCCGAGGGTGCGCAACGGTTCAATGAAAGCCGCGGCTTGGATCATGGCGATTGGAATGCGTGGGCGGCGGAGAGGTCATCGAGGTTGTCGACGTCGAGCCAATGGCCGGTGATATAGAGGACGCGGATGGGCTGGCGTGCGGACAGGAGATGGCGGAAGAGATCGTCGAAGCGCAGCGTTTTGAAATCGGGGCGCGGGGCCAGGGCTTCCAGAGCGGCGCGGAGGGCCTGCGAGCCGCGCGAGCTGGTCTTGAGAAGGCCGATCCACTCGCCGTGGACCTGGCTGGGATTCAAGTGGGCGCCGATGTCACAGAGCTCGGCCTCTTCGCCGCCGTATCGGAGCGAGTAGGGGCGGGAGGCGGCGATATGATCGGGGAAGTTGCGCGGCTGGGCGCGCTGTTGCCAGGCGGCGTCGACGACCAGCGTGAAATCGCCGGGATCGAGCAGGAGGTTGCGGAGGATGTATTGGCGGAAGAGGATATCGCCGAACGAGACCAGGAGGGCGCCTTCGAGCAGGCCGGCGGCCTTGCTGAGGGAGAGGAGCTCGCCGGTGCCTTCGTACTCTTCGTTGTCGATGAAGCGCGCGTCGGGGGCGTGCACCTGGTCGCGGGCGAATCCGCGGATGACGACCACCTCCTTGATGCGCTCGGCGCGGAACTGGGCGGCGAGCCGGTGGAGGAGCGGCTGGCCGTGGATGGGCACCATGGTTTTGGGCCGGAGATGGGTGAGGTCGCCGAGCTCGGCGCCCTGGGAGGCGGCGAGGATGATCGCCCGCGGGGGGCTATCGGCGCGGGGCAGGTAGCGTTCCTCGGCGGCGATGAGCTCGTCGGCGTTCTGGAGGCGGAAGACCTCCCGGACCGGGACGATGCGGTCCTCGACGTTACGAAGCGACCGCTCCTGGAAGACAGTGCGGGAGACGCGCTGCATGGCGTCGATGGCGGCCCGCACGTTGTGGTTGGCCCAGATGAGCATGCTGATCTTGGCCTGCTCGAAGACCTCGGCCGGCGTGCTGTAATACATCGTGGGGACGATGACCAGCGGGCATCGGTTTTCCCAGGCGCGGCTGAAAGCCAGGACCTGGTCCGGCGTGGACAGCCGGCTGTGAACGAGCAGGGCGTCGGCGCCGGCCGCGTGGTAGGCCGCGGCGCGCCGGAGCATCTCCTCCAGCCCCCACCCGGCGATGAACGCTTCGAGCCGGGCGACGATGCAAAAATCCGGATCGATCTGGGCGTCCTTGACGGCCTTGATCTTGCCGCAAAACTCCTCGACATCGGCCAGGGGCTGGCGTTCGCCGCGGATGAACGAGTTGGATTTCGGGAAAAGCTTGTCTTCGATGCAGACGGCGGCGATGCCGCGCTGCTCGAGCTTCCTGACGAGCCGGCGGACATTGTTGAAATTGCCGAACCCGGTATCCCCGTCCAGCAGGATCGGGATCGAGGTCGCATCGCTCATGAACTCGACGGTTTCGAGGATCTGGGTCCAGCTGGCCTCGTTGTTGTCGCGCACACCGAGCGAGGCCGAGATGGACAGGCCGCTGGCCCAGATCCCGCGGAAACCGGTTTCCTCGACGATCCGGGCGCTCAAGCCGTTGTGCGCCTCCATGAGAAACTCGAGCTGGGGCGACTGCAGCATCCGCTTGAACTGTCCGCACTTCGTCACAAGCGGCCATTTAACGGCAAACCGACGATCGAGCGCAATCCTTGGTTTGGCGCCGTTTTGCGCTTGTTTCGGATGGCGTCTGTGATTACCCCTACAGGCTGATTTTGAAGGGAAAAGGCATGATTGTGCGGAGGATTTCGAGGCTGGGAGAAGCGGGTGGGGAGCTGGCGGTCTTGGCGTGCCGCTGAGGATCGAAGCCGCCATGGAACCGCAACGGCTGCCGACCATCATCGTTCTGGAGGAGCAGGCCCCGGGACCGAAGGTTGCCGGCCTGACCCTGCTTGACCGGCTGGTGGTGACGCTTCATCGGGCCGGGGCGGGCTCGATCACGATTGTGACGGGGAAGCCGCTGCCGCTGCTGGAGCGGGCGACGGCGCTCGGGCTTCGGGTTGAGGTTGCGGACGGGCCGCCGGCGGGATCGGGCCCGGCGCTGGTGGTGGGGGGCGGGGTGCTGGTTCAGGCCGGGGACGTTCGAGCGCTTCTGGCGCGTGGCGGCCGGCTGGCCACATCGAGCGGGGAGGCGTTGCCAATCGGCGTGCTGTCCGTGGTCGATGCGGGCTGGCGGGAGGCTCTGGATCGGCAGACTGCAGTGGTTGCTCGAGGCGCGGCCGTTCGCGTCGGGGATGCGGCATCGGCGCGGGTGGCGGAACGAGCGCTCTGGGCATCGCTCGCCGGCTCGGCGGATGGCTTTGTGGACCGGCTGTTCAATCGCCCGTGCAGCCGGCCTTTATCGAGGCTTTTGGCCCGCACGCGCATCTCTCCCAATGCGGTCTCGATGATATCGATTGCTATTGGCTTGGGGTCGGCTTGGTGCTTTGCCGCGGGGAGCCACCTTATGGGGATCATCGCGGGCGTTCTTTTCCAGTGCTCGGCGATTGTCGATTGCGTGGATGGCGATCTGGCGCGGGTTTTGTTCAAGGAATCGCGGCTTGGGCAGTGGCTGGACCTGGCGGGCGACCAGGTTGTGCACGTGGCGGTATTCGCGGCGATTGCAATCGGGGCGGCGCGGAGGGGGGATGCGCCCTGGGCGGCATGGCTGGGGGCCAGCGCCGTGCTCGGCGCCCTGTTCTCGTTCGGCGCCGTCCTTCGGGGGATGCGCCGGTCGGCCCGGGATCGGAGCGGTCGCATGCAGAAGCTGATCGATGCGGTGACGAACCGGGATTTTTCTGTGCTGCTGCTTGTGCTGGCCTGCCTGGACCGGGTGGGATGGTTTCTCTGGCTCTGTGCGATAGGCAGCCATGCCTTCTGGATTGCCGCGCTGGGACTGCAGCGGGGAGCCTTGGGGAAGGAAGCATTGAGGCGATGAGATCGGTGTGGAAACTCACCGCGCTGATGATCGGGCTGGCGCTCTTCGGCTGGTATGTATCGGGGGTGGATTGGCGGGCGGTGGGCCGGGCGCTGGGGGGGCTTGGCGGGCTGGCACCGGCGGCGCTCATTCCGTATTTCTGCGTCTATATCGTCGATTGCCTTGGCTGGCGCTTTTGTCTGCCCGCGGGCCTCAGCCTGCCGTTTGTGGCGCTCTTCCGCATCCGGTGGGCGGGCGAATCGGTGAACAACGTGCTGCCGTCGGCGTATGTGGGAGGCGAGACGGTCAAGGTGTATCTGTTGCACCAGCGCGGGGTTGCGGCGCAGGCCGGGGCGTCCAGCGCCGTTGTATCGAAGACCGCGCAATCCGTGGCCCAGCTGGTCCTGATTCTGCTAGCGGCCATCGTTTTTCTGGGGCTTGCGGGCGACCGGCCCGGGCTACGGCTGGGAATGCTTGTGGTGATCGGCGGCGGGATGGCGATACTGGCCGGATGGTTCTGGATGCAGCGCCGCGGGCTTTTCCGTTCCTTGGCCGATGGGGCCGCGAGACTGCGTCTCCGGCTGGGGTTTCTGGAGCGGCGGCGCGAGTCGATTGTCGGGGTTGACCGCGCGATTTCGGATTTCTATCGGAACCACCGGCGACGCTTTTTCGCCTCGGCGGCCATCTACCTGGGCGGCTGGCTGCTGGACACCATGGAGATCTTTCTGGTTGCCCATCTGCTGGGGATGCCCATTGCCTGGCCCCAGGCGCTCACGGTCGAGGCTTTTACGGGCGTGGCGAAGGCCATGGGCATGTGGATCCCGGGGTCGCTGGGCATCCAGGAGTCCGGCATCGTGATGCTGGGCCGCCTGGCGGGGTTGCCGGACACGCTTAGCGTTGCGTATGCGCTGCTGCGCCGGGTGCGAGAGATCCTGTTTGCCGGGATCGGCTTGCTTCTGCTGTACGCCGAGCATACGAACCTGCGGACGATTCAGGCTGAGGCGGTGTCCGGAGGATGTGCTGAGCCGCCGGGTGGCAGGAAAGGGAGGGCTGGATGAACGGCCGCGATGGAGCCGCGGAAGAGGCGCGGCGGACGGCCTCGATCGAGCCACTGCGAATGAAGGTGCGGCTGTGCTGAGAACGAACTCGCCTATGAACGCAATCCTGTATGCGGCCGGCCGCGCCACGCGGCTGGGATCCCATGCGTGCGGGCGCCCGAAAGTCCTCCTCGAATTCGGCGGGCTGAGCCTGCTCGAGCGCCATGTCATGTGGCTCGGGCGGTTGGGTGTGCCGAAGCTGTTCGTGGTCACGGGCTACCGGCGAGAGTGTCTCGAGGCCGAGCTGCCCCGTTTGGAAGCCCGCTACGGTGTCGCGATCGAGGAGATGTTCAATGCCGACTTCGCCGAAGGAAGCGCGCTGAGCATGCACGCTTCGCTGCCGGCGCTGGAATCGGCCGGGGACGGCGTGCTGCTCATGGATGCCGACGTGCTGTACGACGGGCGCCTGCTTTGGCGGCTGATCGAGTCGTCTCATCGCACGGCCCTTCTCGTCGACTGCGCCTATTCCACGGCAGACGACGATCCGGTCCTGGTCCCGATGCGGGACGGGAAGCCATTCGATTTTATCAAGCGCTGGCGGGGGACCGCCGACAGCGTTGGCGAATCGGTCGGCTTCTTCAAGATCAGCGCGGCGGACCTGCCGCGATTGATTGCAGAGACCAGGGCGCGGATTCGCGGACCTGGCCGCGCGGAATCCTACGACGACATCCTGCGGGTTCTCGTGCGCGAGGGGCGGTTTGGCGCGGTTGATGCGACGGGGATGCCATGGACGGAGATAGATTTTCCGGGCGACATCGAGCATGCGAACCGGGTGATCGTTCCCGCGCTGGAGACCGGCGGGTGAGGCGGATCCGCTCCGCCCCGATCCGCTCTTCCTTGTCTGGTCCGCTGCCGAGCCGTACCCAGAGGGGGCGCGCTTTAGCATTGTTGCAGCGGGAAAGACCGGCTAAGAAGACAGGATGCAATCGGATGTATTGCGGCAGTTCTTTCTGCGGGATCAGTTTGCCCGTCATGCGGGCATCGAGCTGATCGACGCGGGGCCGGGGTGTGCGACCGCGCGGATGGCGTTGGGCCCCCAGCACCTGAACGGATTGGGAACGGTTCATGGGGGCGCGATATTCACCCTGGCTGATTTCACATTTGCCGTCGCCGCCAACTCCCACGGTCCGGCGTCCGTGGCGATCAACGTCAGCATCTCGTTTTTGAAAGCCGCCAAGGCGGGGACCCTGGAGGCGGTGGCGCGGGAGATCCAGGTGAACCCGCGGCTGGGCCATTACACGGTCGATGTTCGAGACGAATCGGGGCAGCTGATCGCGGTATTCAATGGGATGGCCTATCGGAAGAAGGAATCCATTCTGCCACCGAAGCCGCCGGCATCGACCGCGGCGTGAACCTCCCGGTCCCGGCCGGCCGGCCGGGCTCGCGCATGTCCGCCCCTCCTGCTCCATCCCATCCCTTGGTCCAGATGCGGTCCATCGCCAAGCGGTTTGGCGCGGTGACCGTGCTGCGGGATGTGGATCTGGACATTCATGGGGGCGAAGTGCTGATCCTGGCGGGCGAGAATGGTGCGGGCAAGAGCACGCTGATCAAGATCCTGGGCGGCGTGCACACGAGCTTCGAGGGGCGGATCCAGGTCGGCGGGGAGGACGTGCGCCCCCGCTCTCCGCTGGACGCTGCGCGGCTGGGCATTGCGGTGATACACCAGGAATTGTCGCTGGTGCCGTCGATGACGGTGGCAGACAACCTATTCCTGGGACATCCGGACTGGAGCAAGGGGTTTATCCGGGAGTCGCGGCGGCGGGAGGCGGCCCGGGCGCTGGTGGATCGGTATGGCATCGGGCTCGACGTGGCCCGCCGGGTCGAGGACTTGCCGGTGGCGCAGCAGCAGCTGGCGGAGATCGCCAAGGCGCTGGCGCGCCAGGCCCGAGTGCTGGTCATGGACGAGCCCACCAGCTCGCTCAACGCGCCCGAGGTCCAGCGCCTCTTCCATCTGATCCACGATCTCAAGGCGCGCGGGTGCGGGATTGTCTACATCACGCACAAGATGGAGGAGGTCTTTCAGCTGGCGGACCGGATCGCGGTGCTGCGGGACGGGCGGCACATCGGAACCGCCCTGGCGGCGGATCTTCCGATCGAGCGGCTGCTGGAATGGATGGTGGGACGCTCCCTCGATCAGCAATACCCGGCGCATGCGAGTCAGCCGGGCGGCGAGCGCTTGCGTCTGGAGGGCTTCACCCTGGCGGCCGGCCGCCAGGCGGCGAGGCGCCCGGTTGACGGCGTATCGCTGGCGGTGCGCGCGGGGGAGATTGTGGGTTTGGCGGGCTTGCAGGGATCGGGCGCCAGCGAGCTGCTTCGGGGGCTGTTCGGGGCCTGGGGTGGGGGCGTGCAGGGCCGAGTATGGATCGATGGGCGGGAGGCGCGGATCAGCTCCCCCCGGCAATCCATCACCCAGGGGCTGGCCCTCCTGACCAATGACCGCAAGGCGACCGGCCTTGTGCTGCCCCTGTCGATCATCGCCAACGTCACGCTGGCGGATCTGCCGCGGCTTGCCCGGTGCGGTTGGAGGCGCCCGGCCCGCGAGCGCGCCGCGGCCGAGGGCGTGGCCGCCGAGCTGGCGGTTCGGGCCGCATCGCTCGATCTGCCGGTGGGATCCCTGTCCGGCGGCAACCAGCAGAAGATCGCCCTTGCCAAGTGGCTCCTGATCCAGCCTCGGATACTCTTGCTGGATGAGCCCACCCGCGGCATCGATGTGGGGGCCAAGCACGAGATATACGAGCGAATGAACGCATGGACCCGCGAGGGCGCGGCGATTCTCCTGATCACCTCGGAGCTGCCCGAGCTGCTCGCGCTCAGCGATCGGATCGTCGTGCTTCACCGCGGGCGAATCACCGCCGAATTCCCGCGCGCCGCCGCCGATCCTGCGCGCATCCTGTCGGCGGCGATGGGTCAAGCAGCGGGGCCCGTCCGGGATCCCGGAGCTGCCGGACCGCCGTCGGATGGGCGCGGATTCCCTTCCATCGGAGGGACGGATCGAAGCGTTTCCCCCTTATGAAACGAACGTGCACAGGCCTATGAATCGCGATACTTCGAGCGCTGGCGCCCGATTGGCACGGTTTTGGGAGAATCCCGCCGCTCGGGCGCTCGCGGCGCTGTTGCTGGTGGGGATCATCGGGTGCGTGTTTAACGCCGACGGCGCTTTTTTCAAGGCGGGCACCCATCGGGATGCGCTGCGCCAGGCATCGATTTTCGGGATACTGGCGTGCGGGATGACGCTGGTGATCATTGGGGGCGGGATTGACCTGGCGGTGGGGAGCCTGCTGGCCCTGGTGGCGGTCTGTTTCTCGCAATTGGTGATCCACTGGTCGTGGCCGCCGCTTTTGGCCATCCCGGTCTGCCTGCTGATCGGGGCGGCGGGCGGAGCTGCGGCGGGGGGGATTGCCGCCGGCTTTCGTGTGCAGCCGTTCATCGCAACCTTGGCGATGATGGTCTTTGCGCGGGGCATGGCGAAGACCGTATCCGGCGGGATGAAAGTGTCGACGGCGGTGCAAAACGCCGATGGGACGTATCGGTATGTGGACGTGCCGGCGATCTTCCGATGGATCGACTCGAGGATTTTAGGGGACCATCTCACGGTCGTGACGGCGATCTTCATCGGCTGCGCCCTGGCGACGTGGCTGCTGCTGGCGCGCCACACGTGGGGACGGTACCTGTATGCGATTGGGGGCAACGAGGAGGCGGCCCGGCTCTCGGGGGTGCCTGTGCGCGCCGTCAAGCTGCTCTCCTATGCGGCCAGCGGGCTCCTGGCGGGCGTTGCGGGCCTTTGCCAGGCTGCCCAGGAGCAGCAGGGCGATCCCGAGGCGGGGGCGGGTTACGAACTGACGGCCATCGCCATCGTCGTCATCGGCGGCACGGCTCTGACGGGCGGGCGGGGCGGCATTGGGCTGACCCTGCTCGGCACCTTAACCATCGGATATCTGGAAAAAATTCTGAGCATCAACGCTGTTCCGGAGGCGAGCCGCCTGATGCTGACGGGGATCATCATCATCGCGGCGGTGCTTGCCCAGAGGCGCCGAGCCACCTGAACCGCAGGCCCCGCCCTTTCTCTCTGCCTTGCGGGCTGCGGGGAGGAGGAGCGGCTGGAGGCCGGGGGAGAGATCAGGGGGCTCGGGGTGGCGGGAAGGGATGACAAAATATCCTTGCCTCGACAGTGGATTCCGCATTGACTCGATCCGGTTCCCTCTGCGCCCGCAGGAGGGCTGCGGGGTGGAAGGCGACGAACGATGATTATGGCGAAGGGAATCCCATGCTGAAAGCCGGCATTATCGGGCTGCCGAACACAGGCAAGTCCACCCTTTTCAACGCCGTGGTCGGCGCCCATCGGGCGGCAGTGGCCAGCTACCCGTTCTGCACGATCGAGCCGAATGTAGGGGGCGTGACCGTGCCGGACTCGCGACTGGCGCAGCTCCAGGCGGCGATCCGCGCGCCTCAGGCCATCCCGGCCATGATCGAGTTCGTGGACATTGCGGGGCTGGTGAAGGGGGCATCCAAGGGCGAGGGGCTCGGCAACAAGTTCCTCAGCCACATCCGCGAGGTGGACGCCCTTCTCGAAGTGGTGCGCTGTTTTCCGGACGACAACGTGACCCACGTGGCCGGCGCGCTCGATCCGGTGCGGGACATCGAGATTGTCACGCTCGAGCTGGTGATGGCGGACCTTGATGCGGTTCATAAGCGAATCGAAAAGCTCGCCAAGGAAGTCAAGCACGGCGACAAGACGGCCCAGATCGAGACGGATCTTCTCAAGCGCCTCGAGTCGCATCTCAACCAGGGCAAGCCTGCCAACACGCTGCCGATGGCCCGGGAGGAAAAGGCCGTTGCCCGGGGCTTCTTCCTGCTGACGGATAAGCCGGTGCTCTATGTTGCGAACGTGGCCGAAAGCGACCTGGCGGCGGCTGCTGAAACGCCGATGGTGAAAGCTGTGAGCGACTATGCCCGGACGCATCACGACACGGGCACCGTTGTGATCTGCGCCCAGACGGAGAGCGATCTGGTGGACCTGGCGCCCGAGGAGGGCGCGGAGTATCTGCAGTCCCTCGGCCAGAGCGAGTCGGGCATCGCCCGCCTGACCCGGCAGGCGTACGAGCTGCTCGGGCTCCGCACGTTTTTCACCTTCAACGACAAGGAGGTGCGTGCGTGGACCGTCCATGCGGGCGAGACCGCCCCGAAAGCTGCCGGCCGCATCCACACCGACTTCGAACGCGGTTTCATCAAGGCCGAGGTGGTGCCATGGAAGGACCTTGTCCAGTTCGGCTCGATGGCCAGCGCGCGCGAGAAGGGCCACCATCGCGTCGAGGGCAAGGAGTACGTCGTGCAGGACGGCGATGTCATCCTCTTCAAGTTCCACATTTGAAATCCGGATCTCATGGGGGCGTTCGAAGGCCCATTCCTGATGCGCCGGATGGATTCTTGCTCGCGGGGCCGGCATGGCCAGCGGCGGGGAGGCGGCTGTCCCGGCTGCCCTCCCGCTTCCGCAGGCCCTGCCCGCAGAACTGATCGCCCTGCGCGCTGAAGACCCCCCGCCATGCGAAACGAAGAAAACCTGCTGTTCGATTTTGCGAAGGAGCCGGCCGTTGCATCCCGGTTGAAGGATCCGCTGGGAGAGCAGCTGGCGGCGTTTCGGGAGTTCGGGAAGGAAACGCGGATTCTCGAAACCCGGTCGCAGGCTGTGGATGGAAGGCCATTGGGGGCGCCGACCTACGTCAACGAGTTCTGGACGGCGAAGCAGCGGGCGGCGAGCCGACTGCACGAGATCTCCTACCGCGCCTGTTTCAAGCCGCAGCTGCCGCGGTTTTTCATCGAACGCCTGACGGCGCCTGGCGAGGTGGTTTACGACCCGTTCATGGGGCGGGGGACATCGCTGATCGAGGCGGCCCTGCTGGGCCGCACGCCGTTCGGATGCGACGTCAATCCGCTGAGCGTTTTTCTGACGCGGCCGCGGCTGCATCCCCCCGCCCTTCGGGAGGTGGGGGAGCGTCTGCAAGAGATCGATCTGGCGGACGCGGACGAGCAGCCCGAAGAGCTGCTGGTGTTTTATCATCCTGACACCCTGCGGCAGATTGCGGCGCTCAAGAAATATCTGCTTCGGCGGAAGGCCGAGTCGGCTTTGGACGCGGTGGACGAGTGGATTTGGATGGTGGCGCTGAACCGGCTGACGGGGCATTCGCGAGGGTTCTTCTCGGTCTACACGATGCCGCCGAACCAGGCTGTGTCGGTCAAGTCCCAGCGCAAGATCAATGAGGTCCGAGGTCAGACGCCTCCGCCGAGAAACGTCCGCGAGATCATCTGCCGCAAGACAAGGCAGCTCCTGGCGGACTGTTCGGAATCGGTGCGGCGGCGGCTGGCGGAAGCCGCTCGAGGCGCTCGGATCCTGACGGGGCAGTGCGAGTCGACGCCGGAGATCGGCACTGGAAGCGTCGCACTGGCGGTGACCTCGCCGCCTTTTCTGAACGTGGTGGATTACGCGACCGACAACTGGCTGCGATGCTGGTTTATTGGCGCCGATCCCCGGTCGGTGAAACTCACCGTTCCTCGCAAGCTGGAGGAGTGGCGGGACGAGATGGCCTGCGTGCTGGGGGAGCTGCGCCGGGTGCTGAAGGCCGGCGGGCATGTCGCGTTCGAGGTGGGCGAGGTGCGCGGAGGAAAGGTCAAGCTCGAAGAGACGGTCCTGGCATGCGGGTTCGAGGCCGGGCTCGAACCGGTCCTGGTGCTGATCAACGATCAAAAGTTCACCAAGACGGCCAACTGCTGGGGCGTCGACAACAACTTCAAGGGGACCAACACGAACCGGGTCGTGGTGTTTCGAAAACCGGGGCCGGATCGACCTCGGGCGTGAGGGCGGGAAGAAACTCCGCGTGAGGATCGGGGGGCGGCCCAGTCCAATGAAGCAGACAGGACAACCACGAGACGGGGCCCATGAACTACGAGGTGCTATCGTTTGCGAACCGGCAGCTGGCGGAGATGCTTCGACACGGGATGCCGCTGGAAGGGGCGCTGCGCCAGTTGTCCGCCGGCATGGCTGAGGGCGCACTGAAGCTCGAGCTGCAGGCTCTCGAGGCGGATTTGGCCAAGGGAATGCCGCTGACGGACGCGTTGAATCGCCGGGAGCTGCCCGAGTTTTACCGACAGATGTGGCAGATGGGCGCGCGAGGGCAGGACCTGCCCGGGCTGCTCAACCTGCTGGCCGATTATTACCATGCCCTGCACGGGATCACCCTGCGCTTGAAGGGGATCATGGTGTATCCGGTGATTGTCCTGGGGGCGGCGCTCGGGATCTCGATTCTGATCGCGTGGCTGATGCGCCAGCTGGTCGCCTCGATCGGCGACTTTTCGCATGAATATGCGGGGCTGATGTCGCGCTCGCCCGTGTGCGAGCTGCTGATGTGGCTTCCCGCGGCGCTGGTGGCCGTGGCGGCGCTGGCGGTGCTGGTCGTTCTGGCGGCGCCCTCGTGCCGCCGGGCGTTTCGATGGCGCCTGCCCGGTTTCCGGGAATCGGCATTGAGCCAGTTCGGCTCCGCGATGAGCCTGCTGCTGCGCAGCGGGAACACGCTGGATGAAGCGCTCCGGTTCATGGCGCGGATGGAAGGCGCATCCCCGTTGGGGCGGGATTTGGCGGAATGGCGTGAGCGTCTGGCGGCGGGCAAGAAGCGCTTCACCGAGTTCACCGCCGGCGGGCGGGTGTGTCCGCCGCTATTCCTGTGGCTGGTGGATCAGGCGGGCGAGGATCTGGCGGGAGGATTCGAGCGAGCCGCCGCGCTGTATCGCTCGCGGGCGCAATATCGGATCGAGATGATGCTGTATGCAGCGTTGCCGGTATCGGTTCTGGGACTGGGCGTCCTGGTGGTGATCCAGGTGATGCCGGCGCTGCGGAGCATCATCCAGTTCACCCAGATGCTGGGGGACGTGGGAGGTTAGCCATGCTGCCGTTAGCCATTCCTGGTATCGAGCCAATGGCCGCGACCTGGCACCTGCCGGTGCTGGCGCGGCTGTGGTCGGTGGAGTCCGACATGGCCGGGAGTGGATGGACGGCCCATTTCTTGGTGCCCCTGATTCAAGCGTTGCTGGTATTGGCGGTGATCGGGCTGCTGCTGGCGGGGTTGATGGGCGCGGTGTATTACCTTTTCAGCCTTCCGTTGCGGCGGCGCGAGCAGACGCGGCTCCTGCTGGACCTGATCGAGCTGGGACACCGCCAGGGGTGCACGCCGGAGGAGGTGATCGTGGCTGCGGCGCGGACAGGCGAGCCGGGATTGGGCGGGCGTTTCCGCGAGCTGGCGGCCCGAATCGAGTCGGGAGAGCGGTTGAGCGCTGCCCTCGCGGGCGTCCCGAATCTGGCTCCTGCGGGCTTGCGGGCCATGTTCGAGACCGGAGAGAAATGCGGCGATCCGGGCCGGGTGTTGGACGCCAGCCGGCGGTTTCTGCCCGAGGGGATTTCCCGGCTCGTCAAGGCGCAGAACTACCTGGTCGTGCTGGCGCTGGGGATTGTCCCTGCCTGGAGCATCGTGAGCCTGGTGTTCCTCGTCTTTGTCATGCCGAAGTTCGTTGAGATCATGCATGACATGGACGTGGAGGCGACGGTATGGATGGGGCGGTTCCTGCGGTGGACGCCTTGGGTGGTGGGGATCCAGTGGATGATTTCGGGGGCCTTTCTATTGGGAGTGGCTGCGTATGTGGCGGGCCCCCGGCTGGCGGAGTGGTGCGTGCGCCGGGCGCCCGGATGGGCGGGCCGAATTGCGTGGTGCGTGCCCTGGCGGCGGCAGCGCATGCTGCGGGATTTTTCGGGCGCTTTGGGGCTGATGCTGGATGGGGGTGCGCCCGAGGCGGAGGCGGTTTGCCAGGCCGCCCGATGCGCCGCCAACGCTGTGATATCCAAGGCCGCCGGCGAGATCGTCCGAGATCTCGAGCGCGGCTTGCCGCTGCCTCAAGCCCTCGAACACATTCCCGACGCCGGCGAGCTGGGATGGCGTCTGCGCAACGCGGCGGCGGGCCGTGGCGGTTTTGTCCGGGCGCTCGAGGGCTGGCACGAAGCCCTCGAAGCGCGAGCCTACCATTGTGAACAGGGATATGCCCAGGCCTTGACGACCGCCCTGGTGCTGTTCAACGGAGTTCTGGTGCTGGGATTGGCCCTGGTCTGTTTTCTGCCGCTGATCCGCCTGATCGAGGAGGCGATTTTATGGTGATCCCGTTGCCGAACGCTCGAACGGGCCAGCGGGCCCGGCAGGCCGGCATGCTGGCCACGGAGCTGGTGGCATCCATCAGCCTGCTGGTGTTCGTCCTGATTCCGGTGGGCCTGTCGCTGGGCATGGAGCGGCAGTTGGCCCGCCGATACTATCATCGGGCGGTGGCGGCGGAGATCGTGGACGGCGAGATGGAGATCCTGGCTGCGGGCGAATGGAAGTCGTTCCCTGCGGGCACGCGCATCTATCCAGTCCGCGCCGCGGCTGCGACCAATCTGCCTCCAGGCAGGTTCGTGTTCACGCGGAATGATCCGTGGGTCAAGCTCGAGTGGATCCCGGACCGCCCTCGAGGGCTGGGTGCGATCCAACGCGAGGCTCGGCTACCGAGCCCGGCGAATCCGGAGGACGCGCGATGATGACCGATCGGCCCGACGCCGGCTGCCGCCGCTGGTTCCGGGGCATGACCCTGGTGGAATGCCTGGTGTACATCAGCTCGCTGGCCGTGGTGACGGGGCTGGCCTTCGGGGTGTTCTATCGGGCGATGGATTTTTGGCGCGACATGCGGCGCTTCGGGGATCAGACGATTCGCGCGCTGCAATGCGGCGAGCGATGGCGGGCGGACGTGCGTGCGGCGACCGGCCCGATCGAGCTCGAGCGGAAGGATGGGGGCCAGATCCTGCGCGTGCCGCAGGGATCCGAATCCGTTGTGTATGTGTTCAGCGATCGGCAGGTGGCCCGATGGGGCGGGGGCGGGCTCAAGCGCTCATGGCAGATGGACGGTGTTCAGGAGTCGCGATGGATGGCCGACCGGCGCAATCAAGTGGCCGCCTGGCGCTGGGAACTGGTCCTGGAGCCTGGCCGCCAGCGGTCCCGCCGCACGCCCTCCTTCACGTTTCTAGCCGTCGAACCTGCCGGGAGACAGCCATGAAGACTCGAGACGCAGCCTGGAACCGGGGGCCAATCGCCCGGCGCGGCGCATCGCGGTTGCGGCCCGCCAATCGCGGTTATGCGCTGCTGGTGGTGTTCACGGTGCTGACGCTGGTGATGGCTTTTTCCGCAGCGAACCTTCGGCAGCTGAGCTCGATGAAGCGGGAGATCCAGCTGATCGAGCGGCGGCAGATGCTGAAGTTCAGCCCATCGTCCTTGGCGATTGGGCGCAGCGCAGCAGCCACGAACGGCGGGGTCCAGATCGGGCCTTTGCCAGCAAGCCCTGCGGCGGCGCCCCCTCCATGAATATTCCTGCCCGCCGTCGTCCGCTGCCTGTCACTGCGCGCGCTCGCTGGTGCGCTCGATGATCCAGCGCCAGTCCTGGCTGTCGCCGGTGATCCGCTGGTAATCGACGCCGTAATTCATGTAGCGCGGAAGGGCCCGCTTCATGGGGCCCGAGAGCCATTTCTTGATCTCGGAATGGCCGTCCGCAAACGAGAACCCGCAGGCGCCGTTGTGGTAGCTGGCGGGAAGGTCCACCCATTCGGCGGTGGTGACGTTGACAAACGCGCAAGCATCATTGATGGAATCGGGGTGCTCATCGACCAGCACCCAGGCCTTGACAGGGGGCAGCTTCTTCATGTCGCTGATCTTTTTGTAGATCGTATGGGCTGTTCCGTACCACTGCTTGTCGTTGCCGTCCCCCATGCAGGAGTTCATCGAGAGGCTCCGGACACGGCCGGGGAAGCGCGCGTTTCGCTGGGCCTGGCTGGTGAAGACGTCGGCCGGGCATTTGTAAAGCGCCTTGGACTTGTTCGAGTATTTGGCGAGCTTGGCGTAGGACTCATCGGTCAGGAACAGCACGTTGGTGTTGTCGGCGCGGGTGGTCCAGTCAAGCCAGCCCGTGATCCAGCTGTTGCGGTTGGCGCCGCCTTGGGCGTCGCCGCCGTGGTGGTTTTCGACCAGCTTGCCGTTGAAATCGTCCGCGTACATCAACCAGGCCAGCGTGAGCTGCTTGGTGTTGTTCATGCAATAGATGCCCTGCGTTTTCTGCTTGGCCTTGGTCAGCGCCGGCAGCAGCATGCCGGCCAGAATCGCGATGATCGCAATCACCACCAGCAGCTCGATCAGGGTGAATCCTGCGCCAAGGATGCGCCGACGATTCGGGTGAGCTTTCATAATGCCGTTTGCTCTCGGTCAGGCTGGTCCGGGTTACATGCGCAACATTAAAAGGTGTAATTCAGGGCGTCAGTGGCCCTTTTCGACGCACGGCGGATGCGGGCCTGACATTTGGCCCACCGTCGTTCGGGCAACCGGCTGGATCAATGGGCGTCTGGCTGCACACGGGAGCCGCAGGCGGATGCCCAGTGGGGATGGATGTGGATCCGATGCGCCAGGCAGTAGGCGGCATTGTGCACGTAATGTTCGGCCCAGGACCGGAGCCGGAGCCGCTCCTCTGGGGAGAGATGCCGGATGATTTTGGCGGGCATGCCCAGCACCATGGAGCCCTCCGGGATTTGCATCCCCTGGGTGACGAGCGCCTTGGCGCCGATCACGCATTGCGGCCCGATCACGGCGCCGTCGAGGACGACCGCGCCCATGCCCACCAGCGATTCATCCCCGATCTGGCAAGCGTGGACGATGGCGCCATGGCCGATCGTGACGCAACTCCCGATCCGGCAGGGGAGTTCTTCGGAGAGATGGACCACGGCGTTGTCCTGGACGTTGGAGCCCGCACCCACCGTGATCCGCTGGATGTCCCCCCGAAGAACCGCATTGTACCAGATGCTCGATCGGTCGCCCAACGCGACGTCGCCGACCACCACAGCTCCAGTCGCAATGAACACGCCGCGGCCGATCGCGGGCTGCTTGCGCAAGTGATTCTCGAGGCTCGAGACTGGATTCGCAATGTCGCCGTCGGTTTTCATAATGGCTTCACCGCGGCAGATTAGAAAAATCCTGGAGCCGTTGGCAAGCGCGCGCGCTCCATCAAGGGTGTCTTGACGGTCCTCAGCCGTCCCCTATGCTCGTGCGAGGAAACAACCGCCATGAATCTCCGAACTGTATCGGTCCTATGGGCCGCCTGCGCGTCGTGCAGCCTCGCGCTGCATGGATCCAGCAACCCTCTCGAGCCCATCCAAACCGTTGAAATCCGCGACTGCGCCTTCCGCGTCAACGGCAAGCCTTTTATTCCTCTCATGGGGTGGCTGCAGGACGCTCGCAATTTCCCCCGGCTCAGCGAGTGTGGCATGAACACCACGGCTGGCTATTCGTCCGGCTCGAGCGGCACGCGCAATGCGGCCGAATACCTGGCGCGGATCGAGAAGGCCGGGCTGTATGGCGTCATGCCTTTTGATGTTGCGCTCAAGGGCCAACCGGCTCTCCTGGGCTACATCCATGACGACGAGCCCGATCTGCCCCGGCAGGTCAGCGACGCCGTCGTCGAGCCAGGCCCGGGCCTGCGGATCAACAGCCGCACGCCGCTCTGGAAACTGCTCGATGGGGACGCGAATTCATGGTCCGTGCTTGACCCGATGGAAGGGGCGCGAGTGACCATCCGGCTTGGGCGGCCGGTGACGGTTGCGGGCTTTGGGGTGGCGGTGACGGCCTCGGCCGGCCTGGCCCGGCCGTCGGAAGTCGTCTTCCAATCCGGCGGCAAAGAGCTGCTCCGAGCTGTGCTGGGATCTCAACGGGGCATTCAGAAATTCCCGTTGCCGCAGGCCGTCCCGCTGCAGGAATTGTCTTTGCAGGTCGAGTCGGTCCAGGCAGGCGACCAGGTCTGGGGCTCGCTGGGCGAGATCGAAGCCTATGATGCGGGGGGCGCCAACGTGCTGGAGTGCCGGCCTCGATATGTGGCCCGCGCCGCGCCGGAGGAAACGATGCGGCGATACCGCGCCGTGAAGGGAGGCGACTCGAGCCGGCCGCTCTTCATGACGCTGACCGGGCATTTCCATCCGTTTTTCCAGCGCTACAGCGATGAGCAGCGCGCGATGTATCCGAGGTACATCGAGGCGGCGGACGTGGTGGGCTACGATATTTACCCAATCTATGGGTGGAACAAGCCCGAGTGGCTCTACCTGGTCCACGACGCCACCGATCTGCTGGTCCGCATGGCGGGGCCCCGGCCCGTCTACGCGTGGATCGAGACCAGCAAAGGCGGCCAGTGGACAGGCGACTTGGCCCGGCAGAAAGACGTCCGGCCCGAGCACATCCGCGCCGAGGTCTGGATGAGCATTTGCCGGGGCGCAACCGCCATCGGCTACTTCACCCACATCTGGAAACCCGAGTATGCCCAGTTCGGCGTTCCGGAGGAAAATGTCCGTGCCTTGCGGCAGATCAACGAGCAGATCACACGATTGACACCGGCGATCCTGGGCCAGCCCAGCCCGCGGGCGGCTTCGATCCAGTCGATCGACAGCGTCAAGCTCGACCTGCGCGCCCGGCAGTCCAGCGGCGCCCTTTACCTTTTTGCGGTCAACTACGACGAGCGCGCCCTCGAGACAACGGCGACGATCCGGGTCGAGGGATTGGCCGCGGGCCATGCCGTGGCCGTTGTCGACGAGAATCGCACGCTGCCGGCACAAGACGGGTCCTTTGCCGACAAGTTTGCCCCGCTCGCCGTCCACATCTATCGCATCGAACCGCGTTGATGCCTGCGGATTCGACTCCCAAGGCCGCCTGAACGCGGGGCGTTATCACGCCGGTTCATGGGGAAGCATTGATGACAAACAACTTGTCACGCATCGGGGCCATGAACCGTGTTGGAGCGCCGGCTTTAGCCCGCTTCCGCGCGTTCGGCCTGTCGCTTGTTGAAGCGGCCTGAAGGCCGCGCTCGTGCGGGCAGGTTCATGGAAAGGTGCGCCCGGAGTCCGGCAGCGGAACGGCGATCCTGGAGTGATATTCACCCACCCCCACCGGCCAACGCCTGTCTGCAGCAAAAAGGGGCGCTCGATCAGCGCCCCGCTTGCACGTCCAAGCGATTCGGAAACGGTTACGATCGCTTCCGGAGGAAGAGGGCCAAACCGCCTAAAGCCAGCAACGCGGCGATCCCCGGCTCCGGGATGACGGTGAAACTGACCGTGTAGGCTGTGCCCCAATCCACGTTGCTATTGTTTTGCCCGAGGCCCTGCAGGGTGTCGCCGACCAAATACCCCTTGCCTTGGCCAACGGTGGTATCAGCGCCCGCTGTATTGACCTTCATCCGGAAGTTCGAGACCTCGCCATCGACGTTGTCTTCCGAAAACACAAACCAGTATTTCTGGTCGGATTGCAGGGTGATCCCCGAAAAACTGAAGGTGTAGTCCTGGTTTTGGACTGTTTGGCTCCAGGCGACCGATGTGGAGGAGGATCCAAGATAGTCGCTGAAAGCCTTGTTCACCGAGTCATAGGTCGAGTAGACGTCGACGTAGACGGGCGTGTCGGCAGAGGTCGTCTGCCGCGCGCCGGTTCCAAGCGATAGGGTCGTCGCGTCGTCCGGCCGAGTCAGCGTCAGCGCATCGAGCCAGAAGGCCGTGGGCGACACCAATGCGCCCGCCGGGGTGATGCTGTCGGGATAGACGCCCGCGTTCGCCTGGAAGGCAACGGCCGCCATGTTCGCTTTGTCGCCTAAGGTCCCTGACCAAGCGTTGTTGATCGTGCCGCTTTGGGCGGAAACAAACACCACGCATCCGATGAGGAGCGCGGCAAGGCATAACTTAATCTTCATATTGACATCGCCGATTTAAACTGTTGTTTCTTTGCATACCACAAACCGGGCGCATCTTGCACGCACCTTTTTTTGTCTTTTGTTAAGACAAGTTCGTGCTCGATCCGCAGCCCATCGAATCCAGGTTGGCAAGGCCAGGGCAATGGCGTAACCTGGGCGGCATGATGAACATCCGCTGGATTTCGGCCTTGGTGCTGGCCGTGTGCCTTGCCGCGATCGCGATCCCTGCCGCTGAGCCGGGCAAGACCAAGGTTCTGGTCGTGACGGGCGGCCATGGATTCGAGAGAGAGCCATTTCTGGATTTGTTTGCCAGGAATCCCGATATCGCATTCACGCACGCCGCTCATTCCGGGACGAACGCAACGGTCTACGAACGCGAGGACCTGCTCTCGTACGACGTCCTGGTGCTGTATGACATGCCGAAAAACATCACCGAAAACCAGCGATCGAAGTTCCTTTCCCTGCTGGACCGCGGAACCGGGTTGGTCGTGCTCCACCACGCCCTGGTGTCGTTCCAGAAATGGCCCGATTACGAGGGCATCATTGGCGGCCGCTACCCCGAGGGCTCCAGCTCGAGCGGCGCCGTCACTCCCGCGGTTGGCTACGAGCACGACGTGGACGTGCCTGTCACCATTGTTGCCCGCGATCATCCGATCACGGCGGGTCTTCGGGATTTTACGATCCATGACGAGATCTACTGGGGATTTCGGGTGGGCGCGGATGTGACGCCCCTGCTCAGCACCACGCATCCCCGGAGCGGCAGACCGCTCGCCTGGACTCGGGCGCAATCGAACTCGCGGATTGTGTATTTGCAGCTTGGCCACGACCGCCAGGCGTTCGAGAATCCCAATTTCCGGCAGCTGGTAGCGCGCTCGATCGGGTGGGCGGCCCGGCCGGATGGCGGGATCACTCGTTGATGCCCCAGTGGCTGGGGGGCGGCAGCTGCTGCAGCATATCCTCGAGGAGATGGGTCATCCGCGTCGCTCGATCTTCGAGGCCTTCTCGATCGTTCTCCTGCGGGCCGTCTGGAGGGAGCTGGGGGGCCCAGACGAACAAGTCCATTCCCATTCGCTTGCCCAATTGCCGGAGGAAATTCCGGTCATCGAGCCAGGCGGGAGGCCCTGGCGATCCGTTGGCCGCGGCCACCAGAGCCCCTGGACGGCCCAACCGTTGGCTGGCGGCACGTTCGAGGAAGGCTCTGGAGGCTGGCTCGAAATCGCGCGCCGGCTCCCATGCGATCAGCCAGAGATCGGAGAGGACGGCGTCCTGCTCTGCAGCCGCCTGCAAGGCCGGCTCTTCCAGGAAGCGGTGTCTCCACCAATGGAAATCGAAATCGATCTCCTGCCAGAACCGGCGCACGAGCTGGTCGCACAACGCCAGGCATACCTCGCGCTCCCAGTGGTCCCCATAGAACACGAAGACTCCGCACGGGATATCGCCTGACGGCGGGGACTGACGCGGTTCGAATGGGCACGCTGTGGCAGACATGAAATGCCTGATCCGGTTTCCCGGGCTCCCCAAAGCTCACTCTCTACAACCTTCCACGGAAACCGGCCGTGTCAATCCCGGTAATTACTGGCTGGGCGACGGGCCTGGGGGGGGTCGCCGCCGCTCACGCCTCCGCTGCCAGGGCCTGGACCCGCAGGTTGCGCGAGGGCCGATAGCGGCTCACGAAATCCTTCCGAAAGGCCCCGAACGTGCCGGCCGCCAAGTGCGCCCGCGTCTCGGCCATGACCTGCAGATACAAATGGCAGTTATGAACGCTGAGCATCCGCAGCCCGAGGATCTCCTCGACGTTGAGCAGGTGGCGCAGGTAAGCCCGCGTGAAATGCCGGCAGGCAAAGCATGTGCACCCATCCTCGATCGGGCGAAAATCGGCCTTGTTGAATCCGGCCTTGATGTTGACCGTGCCATGCCGGGTGAAGGCGGTGCCGTTGCGCGCGACACGAGTGGGCAGGACGCAGTCGAACAAGTCCACTCCGCGCGCGACCAGTTCGACCATCTGGGCCGGCGTGCCCAAGCCCATCGCGTATCGGGCCTGCTGTTCCGGCAAATGGGGAACGGTCAGCTCCACCGCCCGCATCATTTCCGCTTGGGGCTCGCCGACGCTGACGCCGCCGATGGCATAGCCGTCAAATCCGAGCTCCACCAAAACCCGGGCGCAGCGCTCGCGCAAGGCCGGATCGCACGCTCCCTGGACAATCCCGAACACGAGCTGGCCGGGCGTGCGGGCCTGGTCGCGGCACTGTCGGGCCCAGCGGATGGTGCGCTCGACGGCCAAATGGAGGGCGTCGCGCGGCGCATCATGCGGGGGGCATTCGTCGAGCACCATCGCGATGTCGGATCCGAGCGTCCGCTGGATCTCCATCACCTCTTTGGGCCCGAGGAAAAAGGCGGTTCCATCCAGATGCGAGCGGAACTCGACTCCGTCCATCTTGACCTTGCGGATTTTGGCGAGGCTGAACACCTGGTATCCGCCGCTGTCGGTGAGGATCGGGCCCTGCCAATTCATGAATGCGTGCAGGCCGCCGGCTTTCTGGAGGATCTCCATGCCGGGGCGAATGAACAGATGGTAGGTATTGCCGAGGATGATCCGGGCTCCCATCTCGCGCAGCTCTCTCGGGTCCAGCGCTTTCACGCTGGCCTGCGTCCCCACAGGCATATACATCGGCGTCTCGACCGCCCCATGCGCGGTGGTCAGGCGTCCCAGGCGGGCTGGGCTGTGCCCGTCGGTTTGGATCAGCTCAAACATGGCGGGGGGTGCGGGCGCCTGGTTTCATTCTTTCTCCTCGGAGTGCGCAAACACGAACCCGGCGCGGACTGGCGCCGGCATTGGCGAGTCTGGCCCCCGGACCGAGCGCCACACGATCTCGTTCAGCTCGATGTCATCGGCGGCGTCTTCCTTCGAGAAGTCGAGCTTTTCCGACCGGGCTGCGCCCCAGGCCATGGCCGTGTTGAGCTCCTGCCGGTCGGCGAGAACCTGGCGGGCGCGGTAGGGTCTGCCGTCCGGTACCGGCTGGAACGAGTGATACATCGGCCGGGCTGCCGCGTCGAACTGGCTCATCGGGGCCAGCCCCAGGATCAGCTCGATCGTTCTCAGCATGCTCGAGGTCGAGTAGAGCGTGGAATCCACGGCTCCCCGCCGCGCGTAAGGGCTGGCCACGAAAGCGATCGTCCGGTGCGCATCCACGTGGTCGGCGCCGTTTTGGGCATCGTCCTCGACCACGAAGACCGCCGTGTCGGCCCAGAACCTGGATCGGCTCAGCGCCTCGATCACCATCCCCAGCGCGAGGTCGTTGTCGGCCACCATCGCGCGAGGGGTCAGCTTGCCCGGACGGGTTCCGATGGTGTGATCGTTGGGCAAACGCATGATCTGCAGGCGGGGCATCTCACCTTCCCGCTCGAACCTCGCCAGTTCGGCGATGAACCGTTCGGCGCGCTTCACATCGGGATAATCGAGATCCCATCCGCGAAAGCCCGGATCGATGTGTCCCTCGAGGCTCGGCACCCGCGCGGTGGCGGGATCGCCGGGCGCGGCCCCGTTGTGGACGAACTCCCCATAGCTGCGATAGCTGATCCCGGCTTCCCGGGCGCGATCCCATAGATACCCGTCCGACGGCATGGCCACGGCGAAGTTCCCCTCGCTCGGGTACGGGAACTTGCCGCTCCGGCCGTGCCCGTAGCTCAACGGCCATGACTTTTCGACAAAATCGGTGGCGTAGGCGCCCAGACTCCATTCATGGCCGTCGGCGCTGACCTCGCTCTCGACGTAGAAATTGTCCAGCAACACAAACTCGCGGGCCAAGGCGTGGTGGTTCGGAGTGATCGCTTCCGGGAAGAGGCACAGGGAAGAATCGCCGCGCCCTTGGGGCAGGTCGCCCAGGACCTGATCGTAGGTGCGGTTCTCCTTGACGATGTAGAGCACGTGGCGGAGGGGGCTCGACTCCCCGACGCGCCCCGGGATTGGGCTGTTGTCGGGCCGTCCAGTTGCCGCCGATGGGGTTGCGGACAACGGGCTGCAGCGGTACGCCTGCGCCGTGTAATCCCGCATCTGGCGGACCCAGCGCTCGCGGTCGGGGAGGCGGATGATGCTCAAGGTGCCGCGGAACAGCCCGCCGATGTACTCGCGCACCGAGGATGGCGCCGGGACGTCGGGGTTCGGGCCGTGGCGATTGGACCGGGGGATCAATCCCTTGCCGTTGGCAATGAGGAGGTGCCGTCCATCGGGCGTCACCCGGACCGACGTGGGATACCAGCCGGCGGGGATGAAGCCCAGCGACCGGCTCTGCCCGGGCCGCGCGATGTCAAACACGGCCACGTTGTTGTTGCAGGCATTGGCGACGAAGAGCCAGCCTCCATCGGGCGACACCGCCAAGCTGTTCGGCGTCGATCCCGGGATGCTGACCGCGTGGAGCGACGCGGTAAGCGTCTCGAGCACGCGGCCCGTCTCGAGATCGAAGGAGGTCACCGTGTTCCGATTCGCGTTGGCCACCCATAACCGCTGGCCGTCCGGGTGCATGGCCATCTCGTTCGGATGCTCCTGAGTCGGCCATCGGGCTGTCCAGGTGTTTTTCCGAAGGTCAAACACCGCCACTTCGGCTTGAGCCCATAGCGACACATAGAGGCGCCCGCGGGCTTCGTCGGCCACGCAGGCATAGGGAAAAGGTTCGTCTCCCATCAGCCGCTGCCGCGCCGCCGTGTCCCGCTTCAGGGCCGATGCCAGGTCCGGATCGGCCGGGGGCGTCTCGGGCGCGGGCAGCGCCTCGAGGTTCAGCCGCAGCCCCGGCAGGTCGCGCGGCTCCTGAGCCCCGGTCAGATCCAGCTCGCTGACCTGCTGGCCCCACACGTTGGCCACCCACAACCGCCTCGCCGCGCGCTCGATTGCCAATCCGCATGGCACACCCCGCTGGCGGGCGTCGCGCACACGCAGCGAGCGCGGCTCGCTCAGGTAACCTTCCCGGAACCGAAATCGATGAACGACCTCATCTCCCGCGCCGCTGCAAAAGAGTTCGGATCCATCCGGCGAAAAGGCCAGCCCGTAAAAGGCCTCTGGGATCCCAACCCGCGAGACCAGGCGGGCCTCCGGCACATCGACGACCACGATCTCGTGATCGCCATAGCCGCAGTGCAGCACCGCTGCGAACCGGCTTTCCGGATGGACCGCCAGATGAACTGGAAAATCCCCCAGCGCCACCTGCGCTCCTGCCGGCCGCAGAGACCATTGGTTGGGCAGCATCACCGATCCGTCCGGGCGCAGGCCCGGCCAGATCTCCGCCTTCGGGCCCCGCTCGCCATGGCTTTCTGCCGAGCGGGAGGTCCAGGGCAACATCAAGGCCAGCACAATGGCCCACCGTCCGTGCCACATCGCAATCATCCGTCCCATATGCCATGCAGCCGATCCTCGGGTAAAGGATGTTTCCGAGGAAACTGCGGATGGGAGCCCCGGCTACAGGCGGCTCGCGCGGCTTGAGGCCTTCGGCTTCCGACCGCGTCCATGCTGGCATTGGCATCGGCGGTCTTTCAGGTATGATATGGACATGCGACGCGAATGGATCGGGTGGTGGCTGGCGGCATTTCTGGCATGCGCATGGGGCCTGAAGGCGGCGCCACCCCACACCCAGGCACGCCTTTTGATGCCGCTCGACGAGGCCCGGCCCGGCCAGACGATCACGGCCGGGATTGAGCTCCGGATGGACCGGGGCTGGCACACGTATTGGCGGAACGGCGGCGATGCCGGTGCGCCCACATCCATCGACTGGAAATTGCCGCCCGGCATCGCGGCGGGCGAGATCCAATGGCCGGTGCCCGAAAAGCATGTCGAGGCCGGCCTGACCACGTATGTCTATCACGACCGGGTCATCCTCCTGGTCCCGCTGACCCTGAGTTCGAACCTTGCGCCGGGAGCGGTCGAGCTCGAGGCGGCCGTTCACTGGCTCGAATGCGAGAAGCTTTGTTTGCCCGGCGACGCCGATGTCGCCGCCAGGCTGACCATCGGCGCGAGTCAGCGGCCTTCGCCTGACGCCGCTTTGATCGAGGGCGCCCAGGAGCGGCTTCCACGACGCGATCCCAACCTGCCGGTCCGGGCTGCCTGGGCGGCCGATTCGGCTCAAAACCCCCGTCCGTTTGTCATTGCTTGGGCGTCGGATGTCGAGGCGTCGCGGGTGGATTTCTTCCCGGACGCGAACGACGTCCTCGAGATTTCGGGGGACACCGAGCGTCCATCCGCCGGTCCGGGCGAGGTGAGGCTGCAGAAGGCTGCGCGGCTTGCTGGCGGGGCCTGGCCTTCGGCCATCGGCGGCCTGCTGGTGGTGCGGCAGGAGTCCGGCAAGCCGGCAGCCGGGCACGAGGTTCGTCTCGAGCTGCTGCCGAGCCTGGCGTCGCTGGGAGGGGGGGCTGGGCCGGCTGCGGCGGCCGCCGCTGCGGGGGTACCTGGGGGCGTCCGTGTGGATTCGGCTCCTGTGGACGAGTCCATGGCGTGGCTGTCTCAAGTCTCGCTGGCCAGGATGCTTTGGTATGCGTTCGTCGGCGGGATGATCCTCAATGTGATGCCGTGCGTGCTGCCGGTGATCGCGCTGAAGATTCTCGGATTCGTCAACGAGAGCCGGTCCGAACCGGGACGGGTGCGGCGGCTGGGACTGGTTTACGCGGCGGGGGTGATGGTGTCCTTTGTTGTGCTGGCGGCCATCGTCATCGCGATCAAGGGGGCAGGCCAGCGGATCGGATGGGGTATGCAGTTCAGCAGCCCGGTGTTTCTGGTTATGCTGACCACCCTGGTGACCCTGGTGGCGTTGAACCTGTTCGGGCTGTTCGAGGTGACCATGGGCGGCTCGGTGATCTCTGCGGCGGGCGGGCTGGCCGGGAGACCGGGCGCTGCGGGGGCCTTTTTCAACGGCGTTCTCGCCACGCTCCTGGCGACTCCATGCACCGCGCCGTTCCTGGCGCCGGCTCTTGGATTCACGTTCCATCCGGCCCAGAGCTCGCCGACGGTTTTTCTTCTGCTGCTGGCGGTGGGTGCGGGGTTGGCAGCGCCCTATGTCGTTCTGAGCTGGCGGCCCGACTGGCTCAAGTGGCTGCCTAAACCCGGTCCCTGGATGGGGCAGTTCAAAGTGTTCATGGGCTTTCCGATGCTTGCCACGGCGCTTTGGCTTTTTGCGCAATGCGACCGGTATTACGGCAAGCGAGTTTTGTGGCTGGGCATGTTCCTGGTGGTGCTGGCGCTGGCGGCCTGGATCTACGGGGAGTTTGTCCAGCGCGGCCAATCCCGTCGAAAGCCGCTGGCGGCGGGTCTGGCTTTTCTTCTGGCGGCCATCGGATACGTTTACGCACTCGAAAGCCAACTGCGCTGGCGCTCGGCCCGGGATGGAGAAGAAGGCGGGGGTGGCGCGGCGGTCGAGCAGGTGCCGGGCGGCATTCCCTGGGAGCCGTGGAGCCCGGCTGCGGTCGCACAGGCTCGGGCCCAAGGCCGGCCAGTCCTCGTGGATTTCACCGCCGATTGGTGTCTGACGTGCCTGGCCAACAAGAAAATCGCCATCGAGATCGAGTCGGTCCGTAACAAGCTGCGCGAGATTGGCGGGGTGGCGTTGCTGGGAGATTACACGACGTTTCCTGCGGCGATTTACGATGAGCTCAAGCGGTTCGGGCGGGCGGGAGTGCCGCTGGTCCTGGTGTATCCCCGCCGATCGGACCAGCCCCCGCGCGTCCTGCCTGAGCTGCTGACGCCCCAGATCGTTCTCGACGCGCTGGACGAGGCGGCCCATGCGCCCGAATAATCGGGATTGACTCAGCCGCGCCGCTGCATTCAGATCACATTTGAACGGACATCGTCATGGATATGAAACAGCGCATTTCGGCCATCATCTGTCTGAGCATGGTCTTGTCGGGCGCCGCCCTCGTTTTGGCCCAGGAAACCAAGCCGACCGGCCAGTGGACTTCTCTGTTCAACGGCAAGGACCTCGACGGCTGGACCCCGAAAATCACCGGGTATGACCTCGGGGACAACTGGGGCAACACCTTTCGGGTCGAGGGCGGCGTCTTAAAGGTGGGCTATGACCGATACGCCAAGTTCGACAACAAGTTCGGCCACCTGTTCTACCGGGAGAAGTTTTCGAATTACCGTCTCCGGGTCGAGTATCGGTTTATGGGGGAGCAGACGCCGGGCGGGCCTGGCTGGGCTTTTCGGAACAGCGGCATCATGATCCACAGCCAGCCGCCCGAGACCATGTCCAAAACCCAGGATTTTCCGGTTTCGATCGAGGTCCAGCTGCTGGGCGGATCCGGCACAGGGAAGAGGACGACGGGCAATCTGTGCACGCCAGGCACTCACGTGGTCATGAAAGGCGAGCTGGTGACTCGGCACTGCACGGACTCGACGTCCAAGACCTACCATGGCGACGCATGGGTCACCATCGAGCTCGAGGTGCGCGGCTACCGCGTCATCCGCCACATCCTCGAAGGCCAGACGGTGCTCGAGTACAGCCATCCGCAACTGGACGAGGGGGACGCGAACACTCGGCGGCTGCTCGAGCAGCTGCCGCAGATGCCCAAGCTGCTTTCGGAAGGATACATCTGCCTCCAGGCTGAAAGCCACCCTGTCGAGTTCCGGCGGGTGGAGATCATGAGGCTCGCCGACGAGTAGGGCGGCCTTTTTCGCCTTTGACTCTCGACCGTCTTCCGGTATGCTGCTGCGCTTGATTCGAATGAATTTATGGCTAAGCTGACGCTGAAACAACTGACGGTGAACGGAAAGCGCGTATTCGTGCGCGTCGATTTCAATGTTCCCATGGAGGAGAAAGAGGGGCAGATGGTCGTGACCGACATCACCCGGATCAAGGAGACCCTGCCGACGCTCGAGTGGCTGGTCGGCCAGGGGGCCAAAGTGATCCTCGCCTCCCATCTTGGCCGTCCGAAAGGCACGCCCGAACCCACCATGTCCCTGCGCCCTGTGGCGTCGAAGCTCAAGGAGCTCATGGGCCGGGAGGTTCAATTCGCCGAGGATTGCGTTGGGGAGAAGGCCGCTCGGAACGTCAGCGCCATGAAGCCGGGGGACATCCTCCTGCTCGAGAATGTGCGGTTCCACGCCGAGGAGGAAGCCAACGATCCCGGTTTCGCGGCTCGGATGGCCGAGCTTGCCGATTGTTACGTGAACGATGCGTTCGGATCCGCCCATCGCGCGCATGCGTCGACCGAGGGCGTGGCGCGAGTGGTGGCTGGGCGGGGCGGGCAGTGTGCTGCCGGCCTGCTGATGGAACGCGAGCTCAAGTTCCTGGGCGAGGAGCTCGAGAATCCGCCGCGGCCGTTCGTGGTCATCCTCGGAGGGGCCAAGGTGTCGGACAAGATCAACGTGATCGATCGCCTGCTCGAGAAGGCTGACAGCATCCTGATCGGCGGCGCCATGGCGTACACCTTCCGGATGGCTCAGGGACGCCGTGTGGGCAAGTCCCTCGTCGAGGCCGACAAAGTCGATATTGCCCGAGCCGCTCTGGGCAAGGCCCAGTCCCGCGCCGTCAAGTTCCTGCTGCCCCTGGATGACGTCGTTGCCGTCCCGGTCAAGACCAGCCAGGTTGACAAGAAAGGCAAGCCGGTCATTGACTGGCAGAATCCGCGGGTGAACTCCTCGCTTGATTGTCCGGAGGATGCCGCCGGCCTCGATGTCGGGCCGGCAACAGTCAAGGCTTATGCCGCCGAGGTCCTCGCCGCGAAAACCATCCTCTGGAACGGGCCGATGGGCATGTTCGAGGACGCCCGGTTTGCCGAAGGGACCTTCGGCGTCGCCCGCGCCGTGGCCGAAGCCACGGCCAAGCGCGGCGCCAAAAGCATCATCGGCGGTGGCGACAGCGTCAAAGCCATCAACAAGGCCAAGCTCGGGAATCAGGTCACCTTCATGAGCACAGGCGGAGGCGCCAGCCTCGAGTTTCTCGAGGGAAAGGTCCTCCCAGGTGTGGCCGCCCTCTCCGACGTCCCCTGAGTCCAAGCTGAAATCCTCTCTTGATCCGCACACTATCGCCCTATGCAAAAAGAACGCAAACTGCTGATCGCCGGGAATTGGAAAATGAACAAGACGGCCGCCGAGGCCCTCGATCTTGTGAACGGCCTCCGCCGCGAGCTGGCCGCTGTCAAGGAGGTGGACCTTGTCGTCTGCCCTCCATTCACGGCCCTCGGCCACGTCAGCCAAGCCATCCTTGACTCCAACCTCCGGCTCGGCGCCCAAAACATGAGCGAGCATACCGGCGGCGCTTACACCGGTGAGATTTCCGCTGCCATGCTCAAGGAGTTTTCCGTCCGCTATGTCATCCTGGGACATTCCGAACGCCGGCAATACCAGAAGGAGAGCGATCTCCTGGTTGCGAACAAGGCCCTGACTGCTCACGCCGCGGCCATCAAACCCATCGTATGTGTCGGGGAAACCCTCGAGCAGCGCGAGGCCGGCATCACCGAGAAGGTTGTCGGCGACCAGGTGCGCGGCAGCCTGGCTGGATTGAGCAAGGACCAGATCGAGGAGACCGTCATCGCCTACGAGCCGGTCTGGGCCATCGGCACCGGCCGAACCGCCACCGCGGAGCAGGCGCAGGAGGTTCACGCATTCATTCGCCGCATTCTGGCCGGCCTGTTCGACGAGGCCACCGCCCGGCGGATCCGCATCCAGTATGGCGGCAGCGTCAAACCCTCCAACGCACGGGAGCTCATGAGTCTGCCCGACGTGGATGGCGCCCTGGTTGGCGGTGCTTCCCTTGAGGTGCGCAGCTTCTCGGACATCGTCAAAAACAGCATCTGAATCGAGGCAACTGGTATGGGATTTCTCATTGGCTTGTTCACGGTCATTCTATTTCTGACCTGTGTTTTTCTGGTGTTCCTGATCCTGCTGCAGCTGCCGAAGAAAGAAGCCGGGATGGGCACCGCGTTCGGGGGGGCTGCGACCGACGCCCTTTTCGGTTCCGGCACGGGCACGGCTCTGACCACCATCACCAAATACGCTGCCACGGTGTTCTTTCTCCTGGCGCTGACGCTATCTGTGGTCAATGCCCGTCGATCCACCCAGAGCCAGAACCTGCTCAAGGAAGAGCTCGCCAAGCAGGCGCAGTCCGCCTCCGCCACGGTGCCGCTGGTCCCGCCGGGAGTTTCGACCGCGCGGGTTGAAAACGCGGCCCTTCCGGCTGGCGCGGAAGCCCTGGGCACCAACCGCGTGACGATCACCGTGCCGACCGTTGCCGGGAGCAACGCCCCGGCCGCAGGCGCCACCGGCGCTGCGCCTCTGAGCCTGAGCCTCTCGAACGCCGCTCCAGCTCCGGCCGCCTCCACGCCCGCTCCGGCCTCGGGGGCGACGAATCGCCCGGCCTCCGGCACCTAGCGGCATCGCGGGATGAACCCGGGCTGGCTCCTGCTGACTCTCTTGCTGGCCGGGATTGCCAGCGGTTGTTCGAAGGGCGGCAGGCGAGCCGACCTGATCATCTTGAACGGTGCGGAGCCTGAATCGCTTGATCCGGCGTTTGCCACTGGACAGCCGGATTTGCGGGCGGTGGGGGCGATATTCGAGGGGCTGACAAGGTCCGATCCGCGGACTGGCCGGGCCATCCCTGGCCTGGCGGAACGCTGGGATGTTTCGCCGGACGGCCGCCGCTATGCCTTCCATCTGCGAGCCGGCGCGCGATGGTCCACCGGCGATCCGATCTCAGCCGACGACGTCGTGTATTCATGGAGGCGCGTGCTCGAGCCCGAGACAGGCTGCGACTATGCAGGCCAGCTCTTCTATGTGCGCAACGCCGAAGCGTTCAACCGGGGCGATCTCAAGGATTTCGGGGCGGTGGGTGTGCGGGCTCGAGAATCCCGGCTGGTCGAGGTGGAGCTCGAGGGGCCCACGCCGTTCTTTCTGGAGCTGTGCGCCATCCCGACCGCCGCGATTGTGCCGCGCTGGGTAATCGAGCAGGAGGGCGACCGCTGGCTGATGATCCGGCCCCTGCCCGTCAGCGGCCCTTTCGAGCTGGTGAGCTGGCGGCTCAACGACCGGATCCGGCTGCGGAAGAATCCGCTGTACTGGGACGCTGCCAACACGGCCAGCGAATGGATCGACCTGCTCCCGGTCGGTTCCGCCAACACGGCGATGAACCTGTACGAAACGGGGGCAGCCGACATCGGGTGGGACAAGGATCTGATCCCGGTCGAGCTCCTGGATCTGCTGCTCCAGCGGCCCGATTTCCACACATTTCAATACCTGGGCACCTATTTCCTCCGGATCAACGTGACGCGGCCGCCCTACCAGGATCCGCGGGTTCGGCAGGCTTTGGCCCTGGCTATCGACAAGCTGCGGATCGTGACGCGCATCACGCGGGCTGGAGAACAGCCCGCGTCTCATCTGACCCCGCCTCTCATCGCCGAGTATCGCCCCCCGGGGGGGCTGGGGCATGACCCTGCCGCGGCGCGGCGTCTGCTGGCGGAGGCCGGGTTTCCCGGCGGCCGCGGCTTCCCCGTCGTGCGCTACACCTTCAACGCCTCAGCCGGGGGAGCAGGCAAGGCCCATCAGGACATCGCCGTCGAGCTCCAGGAGATGTGGCAGCGGGAGTTGGGGATTCGGATCGAGCTTCGCCAGGTCGAGTGGAAGGTCTTTCTCGCCGCTCAAACCGCCCTGGATTACGAGATCTGCCGAAGCAGCTGGATCGCCGATTACAGCGATCCCAATACGTTCCTCGATCTGTTCCACAGCGGCAGCGGAAACAACCGCACCGGCTGGACGAATGCTGCATACGACCGGTTGCTGCGCGCGGCCAACACAACGACCGACACGAAACGCCGCATGGAAATTCTTGCGAGCGCCGAACAGATCCTGGTCGGCGAGGAGCTGCCGATCATCCCTCTCTACTTCTATCAAGGCATCCATTATTACGATGCCACGCGGATCGAAGGCATCTACACCAACGCCATCGACCAACATCCGCTTCAGGCCATCCGCCGCAAGGCGCCGCTCGGAGCTTCTCTCTGAGCGTGCGTGCGTGGGGGGGGGCCTGCATTTTCTGGTTGTCAGGGTCTGTCTCATTGTTACACTGGTGTCACGAATGTAAACTGCGTTGAGGTTATGTCTGTCAATCAAGGCAACTTGGTCAATGACAACAGCTTGTTGACGGGTTCACACCTGTATCGGGAATTCCAGGCCGAGCGCGAGGAGATCCTCAAGCACAAGTGGATCGAGTCCGAAAAGGCCGGGCGCGACGTTGGATTCGAATGGGCGCTAACCGATTGGATTGTGAAGCACCGGGGCAACTGGCGTCGCGGTCGTCAGAAGGATTCACCCCGGATCTGATGGCGTTTGCGGCCAGGCCCGTGGGCTGCCGCGAGCGGCGTGAGCCGCGCGGATGACGGCAGGCTGTTCACGGGCTGGGTCGAATGGCGCCGGATCACGGGGGACATATGGCACAGACCCGCAGACTGCTGGACAGGGGATCGATGGAGCGGACCCTGGAGGGGTTGGCGCGGTCGATTCTTGAGGCTCATGGTGACGGGCGCGATTGCGTGATTGTGGGCATCCAGCGGGGGGGGATGGTGCTGGCCCAGCACCTGGCGGATCTCCTGGGGCGGCGATGGGGATGGATCGTGCCTGTCGGCGAGCTCGATGTCAGCATGCACCGGGACGACTTGAATCAACGGGCTGCCCCCCCCGTGCATCGCACCCTGATCCCTTTCGACATCGACGGCAAGACGGTCATCCTGGTGGACGACGTGCTGTTCAGCGGCCGGACGATCCGGGCGGCCATGGACGCCCTTAACGATTTCGGCCGGCCCCGGCGGATCCAACTGGCCGTGCTGATCGACCGCGGCCACCGAGAGCTCCCCATTCGGGCCGATTTCGTCGGCCAGGAAATCGCGACCCGGGCGGAGGATGCCGTGCGCGTTCAGTTCCGGGAGGAGGGCGGCGAGGAAGGGGTGTATCTGGAGGTTCCATGAGCTGGACTCGCCGACACCTGCTCGACATCCAATCGCTTTCGGCGGAGGAGATCCTGCTCGTGCTCGACACGGCCAAGGCCTTCAAGGAAGTGGGCCGCCGCGCCATCAAGACCGTCCCGGCCCTGCGGGGCAAGACGGTCATCAACCTGTTCGTCGAGCCATCCACCCGGACCCGGATCAGTTTCGAACTGGCGGCCCAGCGTCTGACAGCCGACGTTGTCAACTTCAATGCCGAGGCATCATCCCTGCGGAAGGGAGAGACCCTGAAGGACACCGCCCGCAATCTCGAGGCGCTGCAGGCGGACATCATCATCATCCGTCACAGCGCCGCCGGGGCGCCGCATTTCCTGGCGCGTGTGGTGAACGCCAGCGTCGTCAATGCGGGCGACGGCGCCCATGAGCACCCGACGCAGGCCCTGCTCGACGCGTTCACCATCCGCGAGAAGAAGGGCCGCGTTGCCGGCCTCAAGGTGACCATCCTCGGCGATATCCTTTACAGCCGCGTCGCGCGGTCGAACATCTGGGCCTTGACCAAGCTGGGGGCGGAGGTGACGCTGTGCGGTCCGCCCACCCTCGTCCCGCGCGTGTTCGAGCGGATGGGGTGCCGCGTGACGCACCGGATCGAGGAAGCGATCGCCGACGCCGACATCATCAACCTGCTCCGGATTCAGCACGAGCGGCAGCGCAAGACGATGTTCCCCAGCCTGGGCGAATACGCCACGCTGTTCGGTCTCAATCCCAAGCGCCTGGCTCGCACGCGGCCGGAGGTCGTCATCATGCATCCCGGCCCGATCAACCGCGGGATCGAAATCGACAGCCAGATCGCCGACAGCGAGCGCTCGGTCATTCTCGAGCAGGTCACCAACGGCCTGGCGGTCCGAATGGCCGTGCTGTTTCTGGTCAATGGCGGGCAGGGCCCCCGGCAGGTGAGCGGCCCCGAGCGCGGGGCCCGCCGCGCCGCCGGCGCCTGACGGGGATCCCCGGGGGCATCCGGTCCAGGGATCAGGCTGGGAATTCAATCTCCAGGGGATCCGCCCCGGTCCGCGAAGGAAGGGGCCAGGGCATGGTTTGCGCCTCGACGCCGGACAATGGCCTCCTGAAACGAAGCGGGCACGGCCCCGGCCGTGCCCGAACGCCGATTCACGATGACGGAGGCGATCAGGCGCCCATGCCGTCCTCGAACGAGCCGCTGGCGATTGGCCAGCAGCAGTGGTCGCGGACATATTGGATGCCGTTGGCGCTGGTGGCATCGATGTCGCGGTAGGCGCTCTCGGCCTCGACGATCAGCGGGGCGGTCTTGGCCTTCATGATCTGGCAATACCGCTGCGGATACCCCGTGTGGATCAACAGCTCGACATACCGCATCATGTTCAGCTGGCCGGTCGGGATGTCCACGAACTGCATGGCCCGGTTGGGCCAGTCGCCATCCATCATCCGAAGCGGGAGCGTGCGCCGGATTACGAAGTTTTTCACATGGCAGGCATAGATGCGCGGGCCGACCTTGGTGAACCGCGTCTCCCAGTCCTCCCCCTCCCAGCAATGCGACGGATCGGCATTGACGGTGAGGCACTTGTCGCCGTCGCATGCGGACACCAGGAGGTTGAAATCGTCGGCGCACATCGCCCCGGTGCCCGGATGGATCTCGTGGGCGAGGTAGATGCCCAGATCCTTGGCCCGCTGCCGCAGCTTGGCGGTCTTCTTCACGAATCGCTCCTTGCCCTCCTGGAGAAGATCGTAATCGGCCCCTTTCCAGAAGCCCCACGGATAGCCGGTCGCCAACTCCCAGCCGAAGGCCACCCCCCAGAACATCGGCAGGATCTTGACGCCCAGCTCGACCGCCAGGTCGAACAGGCCCAGCAGATAGCTTTCCGCCCATTGCTCGATTTGAGCCGGGGCCTTTTTCGCCATGTCCGCCGGTATAAATGGGCGAATGGTTGGACTGCCCGTCCATGCGGTCGTGTGGACCCAAAACGGGCAATGACAGGATATCCCGTCCAGATTCAATCCCGCCTTTTGGAATGCCTGCTTGATCTCCTTGGCCGGCTTGAATCCGCCCTTGTCGTTTTGCAGCATGAAATTCGAGGGCTGGGCCCCGGCCGCACCGGATTTCTTGGCGTAAGCAAGGAACTCGGCCAGGCTCTTGGCGCCATGCTGGGCGCCTTCGACGCTGGGATGAAATATCGTTTGAGCCATAAAGTATGTTCTGTTGGTTTAATCGATCACTGCGATGGATGCGAGCATGACTCGGGAAACGATGCAAGGCAACCGAAATTTCGACACGTCGATCGGGCGGTCGAGCAGCGGGGTTTTCGACGCGTCCTTTGGCTTGCCAGGAAGGGCTGGATGTGATTGATTAACGGTGAATCAAGCCGAAACACACAATGCAGGATCCGCTGCGCCGGTGAGGCGTTGCGGATGCATCCCAGGGGGGCAATTCAATGGTGTTTGCGGCCTTGACAACGAAAAGAACCTGAAGGCTTTGCCATAAGAAGGAGGGTTAGCATGAGCTGGAACTGGATCAAGCGGGCGCTGATGGCGCATGCGAGCTGCGGGGCGCTGGTTTGGGGGCAGATCCAATTGGATGATTTCAACGGGCCGGAAGGGGGACAGACCTTGATTGTGGTGACGGCCAAGACAGGCGATCGCATCACGGGGCCGAATGTGGCGGTGGACGGTATGTCGCCAGTCTTAGGGGGCTTTCGACAATTGGAGATCGAGGTGGTCGACAAACCGCTGGAAGGTGGTTCTACCACGTTGAGCGTGAACGATCTGGCCCATCAGAGCCAATACGAGCTTTCGCTGATGCAAACCATTTCCGCGGGCATGGTGCGCGCCCGGGTGATCTACAATGCCAATGGCAGCGGGTTGAATCTCGATATCACCAACTGGAATTCATTGAATTTGGAGGGAATTGCGACGGAGACCGCCGCGCGGTTTCGGGTGCGATTCAACGACGAGGTTGGCGGGAGTTCGGTCCTCGTGATCGAGATGCCCGTCGAGGCAGGGGGCCCGTATCAGGCGTTTTTTAGGGTGCCCTCCGCTCAACTCCCTCTCTGGGACGTGGATGAGGTCGTGGTTGAGATCGATCCGGTCGAGTTCGGCGCTGAGATTACGCTGGATAGCCTGAGCGTTTCGACGATCAACCTGACGCCTGTCATACGAATGGACCGGCCGTTGGTATTGGGGAACGACGTTGAACTGCGCTGGTCCAACCTGGGAACAAACTGGATTTATAGAGTTCTGTTTACCGAGAAGGCGGGGCCGCCGATGGTGGAGATCGGCCGGACCAGCACGAATCGATATTTGCATACCAACGCCTTCCAAACGGATGCAGGATTTTATCGGGTCCGAAGTCTCCGCGCGCAATGATTTGTCTTATCATGTTGGTAATCAATTGGATATGAACGGATTTTCGAGAAGAATCACAACGAACAAAAAAGGCACTTTTGCGCTTGACATGCCTCGGATAGTCGATTTATTCTGGACGCACGCTGGCAGTAGAACCAAAAAGAAAGAAGATCAAAAAAACCAGTTGACGGAGAGTCATTAACCCTTTAACGTGGGTGTAAGAAACAGAATATGAAAAAAGCACTGTTACTGATTGGATTGGCAACCATGGTTGCCGTAAGCACACAAGCCGTGTGGGTCATGGACGACATGGACACGCCGGCTGCCGGCCAATACACCGCATATTCTCCCGGTGGCTCAAGCAGCGTGAATGTGGGAGGCGATGTGTTTGGGGGTTGGCGCACAATCAAGTGGGGAACGCAGACTGGAACGGGTTTGGCTGAAGTTTCCATCAACGAAGCCAATTCCCAATTCATCCTCGACTATCGCCAAGCCGCGTCGGTCAACACGGTGATGAGCTTGGTATATGATGCCAATGGCGCCGGGTTGAACATGAACCTGAGCAACATGGGCGACTTCGGTCTGACGGGTGTTCTTGTGGATCAGGGCGCATTCACCATCAACTACAGCATTATGGACGGAGTCAACACGTTGGCAAACGGTTCCTGGAATGCTGCTCCTGGTGGTCCCTATGATCTGCTTGTGAACTTCGGTTTCCAGCCGACCTGGACGAGTGCCGATGCGCTCATCTTCGAGTTCGTCCCGCAGAACGCGGGCGCGGACATCCAGATCGACGGCGTTGTTCCTGAACCCAGCTCGGCGCTTGTGATCGCCGGTCTGCTTGGTTTGGGCGCGGTCGTTCGCCGGTTCACCAAGTAACAACGTTTGGTTCTTTTCAAAAAACCAGCAGGGCAACCTGCTGGTTTTTTTATTTATGGCTTGCGAGCTGGCTAAGAAGGCTTTATAAAGAATTTAATTGATTGGACGCAGCCATGAACACGTATAAAGGTGGCAGGAAGCATATCTCGCATTTGACAAAGAACATGCTCATGTGGAGCATGTTATGCCTGTTTGTCCCCGGGATATCAGGTGATGTGGTTTTTACTCCCTTGGGCTGGCTGGTGGGCGATTCGATTTCGGCGAAGAGCACAGCGATTAAGATTTCGGACAATGGAGTCTGGGTAGTCGGATTCACGTTTGAGAAAGTAGATGGGCTGGACAATTTCGACGGTTTTCGCTGGTCAAAAGAAACCGGGATGGTGAACCTGGGAGCATTGCGTCCTGAACCAGCGGACACGGTGCCTTATGGGGTTGCCGATAACGGCACAACGGTTGGATTTACACATGTTCCCAAGTCGGCAATGAAGAACTCGTTCATCTATGCCGGCACCGGCCCGATCAAGGACTTGATTACAGGGACATCATTCAACGAAGCTCGAAATATCAATCCTGCTGGAACCATTGTTGTGGGAACTCTAGGAAACAACGCCTATCGATCGACGACTGGGGGTGCCTACACGAGTTTGCCACGATTGCCCGATGCTTCCGGACAATACTTCGCCAATGACCTTTCGAGTGATGGGACAAAGATTTTCGGATATGGAGGTGTGGATCTTGACGGGACGGGACCTTTGGTGACGTATCAGGAAGGATGTGTATGGCACTTGGCAGATGGAGTATACACGATTGAAGGTCTTCCTCATCTCGACAGCACACGCAAGGGCAGCCAAGCCTTTGCCGGATCGGCTTTGGGCAATGCAATTGTAGGCTTCAGCGGTTTTGCGCCCCAAATCACAAACTACACGCGATGTCCGACGCTATGGGATGCCGCAGGTGGTTCATATACAATGACTTATTTGGGTGATTTTCCCGGGGGTACCGCAACGGGCGAAGCTAGGGACATATCGGCGGATGGGAGTGTGATCGTGGGTTACAGCAATGGATCCGTCCCAGGAGATACAGGCATTACAGAAAACCGGGCATTCATATGGTGCAGAGCGGTTGAGACAATAAAGGACTTGAATACGTTCATTCCTGAGTTTGACAACCTTGGCAACGCAACAACCGGATGGCGCTTGTTGGAGGCCTATGGTGTGCGTTTGGCGGGGGATGGGACAGCGAGCATTGTTGGATTTGGCATCAACCCGAGCGGGCAAACTGAGGCATGGTTATTGGAAGGAGTGAATCTGGTACCTCTTTATGGCGTGGTGGTTAAGGGAAATGGCATCGTGATTGTCGACGGAGATATGTCGCCATCTGAATCCGATCACACGGATTTTGGCACGACGACCGTGGGGACAGCCGTAGACCGGGTGTTCACGGTGAAGAATACGGGGTCCGCTGCGCTGACAACATCCGGACTGACAGTGCCAACCGGGTATACGGTGACCGAAGGGCTGGCGGCGAGCATCGCGGTTGGAGGAGAGGACACATTTGCGGTGCGATTGCAGGCTGTGGCGGTAGGGACCTATGCGGGAGAGATAAGCTTTGGCAGCAACGACAGCGAGCACAATCCTTACAACTTCCAGATTGCGGGCGTTGTCATGGGGGCGGGGGATGTGCCTGAAATCGAGGTAACGGGCAATGGGGTGGCGATTGCCGATGGGGATACAACGCCGTCAACGGCGGATCATACGGACTTTGGATCGACGGTGGTTGGAACGGCGGTGACCAGGACGTTCACAGTGAAGAACGTGGGGACGGTAGCGCTGACGACGTCGGGGCTGACGGTGCCGAGCGGGTATACGGTGACAGAAGGGCTGGCGGCGAGCATCGCGGCAGGAGGGCAGGACACGTTCACAGTGCGGCTGGATGCGACGGCAACGGGGACGTATGCGGGCGATGTGAGCTTTGTCAACAACGACAGCAACGAGAACCCGTTCAACTTCCGGATCACCGCAGTGGTCACGGCAGTGCTTGTGCCTGAGATCGAGGTCACAGGGAATAGCGTGGTGATTGCGGATGGGGACGCGACGCCGTCAACGGCGGATCATACGGACTTTGGATCGACGGTGGTTGGAACGGCGGTGACCAGGACGTTCACGGTGAAGAACGTGGGGACCGCGGCGCTGACGACGTCGGGGCTGACGGTGCCAAGCGGGTATACGGTGACAGAAGGGCTGGCGGCGAGCATCGCGGCAGGCGGGCAAGACACGTTCACCGTGCGGTTGGATGCGGCCGCAACGGGGACGTATGCGGGCGATGTGAGCTTTGGCAACAACGACAGCAACGAGAACCCGTTCAACTTCCGGATCACAGGAGAAGTGGCACCTGTGGTGGTTCTCGTGCCTGAGGTCGAGGTAATGGGGAATAGCGTGGTGATTGAGGATGGTGACGCGTCGCCGTCGACGGCCGATCACACAGACTTTGGGTCGACGATGGTAGGGACGGCGGTGACCCGGACGTTCACGGTAAAGAACGTGGGGACGGCGGCGCTGACGACGTCGGGGCTGACGGTGCCGAGCGGGTATACGGTGACGGAAGGGCTGGCGGCGAGCATCGCAGCCAGTGGGCAGGACACGTTCACAGTGCGGCTGGATGCGACGGCAACGGGGACGTATGCGGGCGATGTGAGCTTTGGCAACAACGACAGCAACGAGAACCCGTTCAACTTCCGGATCACCGCAGTGGTCACGGCAGTGCTTGTGCCTGAAGTCGAGGTCACAGGGAATAGCGTGGTGATTGCGGATGGGGACGCGACGCCGTCAACGGCGGATCATACGGACTTTGGATCGACGGTGGTTGGAACGGCGGTGAGCCGGACGTTCACAGTGAAGAACGTGGGGACGGTAGCGCTGACGACGTCGGGGCTGACGGTGCCGAGCGGGTATACGGTGACAGAAGGGCTGGCGGCGAGCATCGCGGCAGGAGGGCAGGACACGTTCACAGTGCGGCTGGATGCGACGGCAACGGGGACGTATGCGGGCGATGTGAGTTTTAGCAACGACGACAGTGACGAGAACCCGTTCAACTTCCGGATCACCGCAGTGGTCACGGCAGTGCTTGTGCCTGAGATCGAGGTAATGGGGAATAGCGTGGAGATTGCGGATGGAGACGGGACGCCGACAACGGCGGATCACACGGACTTTGGATCGACGACGGCAGGGACGGCAGTGAGCCGGGTGTTCACGGTGAAGAACGTGGGGACGGCGGTGCTGACGACGTCGGGACTGACCGTGCCAAGCGGGTATACGGTGACGGAAGGGCTGGCGGCGAGCATCGCGGCTGGCGGGCAAGACACGTTCACCGTGCGGCTGGATGCGGCGGCAGCGGGGACGTATGCGGGCCAGGTGAGCTTCGTCAACAACGACAGCAATGAGAATCCATACAATTTCCAGATCACAGGGGTTGTCACGGCAGTGCTTGTGCCTGAGGTCGAGGTAACGGGTAACGGGGTGGTGATTGTGGATGGTGACGGGACGCCGTCAACGGCGGATCACACGGACTTTGGATCGACGACGGCAGGGACGGCAGTGAGCCGGGTGTTCACGGTGAAGAACGTGGGGACGGCGGTGCTGACGACGTCGGGACTGACCGTGCCAAGCGGGTATACGGTGACGGAAGGGCTGGCGGCGAGCATCGCGGCTGGCGGGCAGGACACCTTCACTGTGCGGCTGGATGCGGCGGCAGCGGGGACATATGCGGGCGATGTGAGCTTTAACAACGACGACAGTGACGAGAATCCGTTCAACTTCCGGATCACGGGAGAGGTCACAGCGGTGGTCGTTCTCGAGCCGGAGATCGAGGTTAGGGGCAACAACATAGTGATTGCGGATGGTGATACGACGCCATCGACAGCGGACTACACGGATTTCGGGACAATGTCGCTTGGGGCGACGGCGAGCCGCATCTTCACGGTGAAGAATATAGGATCCGCTACCCTGACGACATCGGGACTGACGGTGCCGAGTGGGTTTACGGTGACGGAAGCATTGGCGGCGACCATCGCGGTCAACGGGCAGGACAGTTTCACGGTCCGGTTTAACGCGGCAGCAGGGGGAACTTATACGGGCGAGGTAAGCTTCGCCAACAACGACAGCGACGAGAATCCGTTCAACTTTCAGATTAAGGGCGTGATCACCGCCCCGGAGATCGAGGTCACGGGGAATGCTGTGGTGATTGCGGATGGTGACGCGACGCCGTCGGCGGCGGATGACACGGACTTTGGATCGACGACGGTAGGGACGGCGGTGAGCCGAGTGTTCACCGTGAAGAACGCGGGGACGGCGGCGCTGACGACATCGGTTTTGAGTGTGCCGAGCGGGTATACGGTGACGGAAGGGCTGGCGGCGACCATCGCGGCCAGTGGGCAGGACACGTTCACTGTGCAGCTGGATGCGGCGGCGGCGGGGACATATGCGGGCGATGTGAGCTTTAGCAACAACGACAGCAACGAGAATCCGTTCAACTTCCGGATCACGGGAGAGGTGACAGCGGTTGTGGTTCTCGAGCCGGAGATCGAGGTCACGGGGAACAGCGTGGAGATTGTGGATGGGGATGCGACGCCGTCGGCGGCGGATGACACCGACTTTGGAACGACGACCGTGGGGACGGCGTTGGACCGAGTGTTCACGGTGAAGAACACGGGGACGGCAACGCTGACGACATCGGGGCTGGCGGTGCCGAGCGGGTATACGGTGGTAGAGGGATTGGCGGCGAGCATTGCGGCCGGCGGGCAGGACACGTTCACCGTGCGGCTGGATGCGGCGGCAGCGGGGACGTATGCGGGCGATGTGAGCTTCAGCAACGACGACAGCGACGAGAATCCGTTCAACTTCCGGATCACGGGAGAGGTGACAGCTGTTGTGGTTCTCGAGCCGGAGATCGAGGTCACGGGGAACAGCGTGGAGATTGTGGATGGTGACGCGACGCCGTCGGCGGCCGATGACACCGACTTTGGAACGACGACCGTGGGGACGGCGTTGGACCGAGTGTTCACGGTAAAGAACGTGGGGACGGCGGCGCTGACGACATCGGGGCTGACGGTGCCGAGCGGGTATACGGTGACGGAAGGGCTGGCGGGGAGCATCGCAGCCAGCGGGCAGGACACGTTCACGATCCGGCTGGATGCGGTGGCAGCGGGGACGTATGCGGGCGATGTGAGCTTCAGCAACGACGACAGCGACGAGAATCCGTTCAGTTTCCAGATCACCGGCCTGGTGGAAGCCAGCACGACAACGGAGCTGACCGTTGAGGCAGGGACGGGAGGCACAACGACACCGAGCGGGACGCTGGAAGTGACGAAGGGAGTCGCGACGGCGATCAGCGCGACAACCGACAATGTGGGCTACGCGTTTGTGAACTGGACGGTGACCAGCGGAACGGCGGCGATCATGAGTCCCTATGCAGCGAGCACGACCGTGACCATAAGCGCCCCGGCAACGGTCAGGGCGAACTTTGTCGCCATGAATCCGACGGTGACTGTGGCGGCGACAGACGCGGTGGCAGGAGAGCCGTCAACAGGGAGCGGGACGGGGACATTCACCTTTGCTCGGACTGGTTCGACCGAGTCGCCGCTGACAGTCAACTTTACGGTGGGAGGCACGGCGACGAGCGGCACGGATTACACGGCACTCGGGACCACGGTGATCTTTGACGCGGGGTCCAGCACGGCGACGAAGACGGTGAGCGTTCTGGACGACAATTTGAACGAGGCAGACGAGACCGTGGTGTTGAGGCTGGCCAGCGGCGCGGGCTACACGCTGATCAGCCGGTCGTCGGTGACGGTGACGATCAAGGATGACGATCAAGAGCTGCCCTGGGTGCTGACCAAGAGCCTGGGGACCAAACGGAACAACTATGGTAACTGGGTTGGCGCGCGGTTCCAGGTGGGGGCGGCTCCGATCAAAGTCAGCCGGTTGGGTCGCATTTTTGTGGCGGGGAACGCGCAGAATCATCCGCTGATCCTGGTCGATGGATCAACGAAGGTGACGGTCGCATCGGTGACATGGACGCCCGCAGGAGGTGTGGATGGGCAGTTTAAGTATATGGCCCTGGCAAGCCCTGTCACTCTCGAGGCGGGCAAAGAGTATTACCTGATGAGCCAGGAGTTCTACAATGGAGATTGGTGGTACGACGTCAACACGACAGCGACGACGACCGCGGCAGCCGCGCTTCTGAGCGGGGTATACACCACGAACTGGAGGCCTAACGGTGGTTTGGGGCAAATGTATGTCCCGGTGGATTTCATCTATTCGGTGTCTTCGGGCGGCGGCCTATTGGCGGCGGCGCTCCCGGCCAGCATGGCAGACGGCTCGCAGGCGCAGTTGGTCAGCGAGGCCGAGCCATTCGAGAGCGTCACGGGTGGGGCGGTGGCGCCGGTAATCACCCAAGTGGAGACGAGCCCGGAGGGCCTGGTCCTGCTGCGCATTGAAGGTCCGTCTGGGAGCATGTTGGAGGTGCTGGGCTCGAGCGATCTGGTTCAGTGGCAATCGTTGGGCCAGGCCACCAATCACCTCGGCACGGTTCAGATCGCCGATCCAGGGGCTGTGGGGACCGCCCGGCGATTCTATCGGGTTTGCCAGCCGGCACTGATCGAAACGGGCTCGGATTAGATCCCGGTGTTCAGCGATGAGCGGAAGCGGAGTCAGCGCATCGCGGGGCTGTGGCGGGGGGAGCGGGTTCTGGGCTGGCCGGCGCGGTGGATGCGGAGGGAGAAGCCGCGTCGATTTTCGTAAGGCTCGACCGTGGCGGTGATTTCGAGGACGGGGTAACGGACAGTGGCGAGCCCATAGCTGCGGTAGGTCGAGGCGAACAGCTCGGTTTCGACGATGCCGGTCCAATCGGCGAGGGTGAGGAACTTCATGGGTTCGCCGGTGATTTGGTGGTGGAGTCGTTGTTCGATGACAAGGCCGCAGGCGACGACGCGTTGTCCGATGAACTCATCCAGCCGTGACACGGGGCAATAGGTTTCCCAGGCGACGTGGTCGTAGAGCTCGATGGGGTGGCCGCTGACGGGGAAATCGAGCAGGTCGGTTTCCCACTCGAGGCGCTGGTGTGGGGTCGGTTCTTCGAGGGGGATTTCAGGGGTTCGGGCGGGTTCAGGGGGGAACAGCCAGCCCTGGCCGGATTCGCCGCGGTAGCCGCAGGAGCGATGGAGGTGGCGGTATTCCCAGTATTGAGCTGTGCGGGAGGGTCCGAACCCGTCGAAAGCGCCGACGCGGAGGAGGGCTTCCATTTCTTCCGGCGATGGGGACACGCGCCGGTAAAAATCTTCGAGTGAAGCGAAGGGTTTGCGGGCATGTTTGCGAAGGAGGATTTGGATGGTTTTCTGGCTCAGGCCTTTGACGCGGGTGACGGGGACGCGGATCGAGTGGGGTGGATCGGTTACGGGGGTGAAGGCGGGGCCGGGCTGGTTGATCCAGGGAGGGAGGAGGCGGATGCCGAGGCGGTGGCATTCGAGGATGTAGACCAGCGGGTGGTAGAATCCTTTTCCGTTGGAGAGAACGGCGGCCATGAACTCGGCGGGGTGATAATGTTTGAGCCAGGCGGATTGGTAGGCTTCGACTCCGTAGGCGGTGCTGTGGGCTTTGCAGAAGGCGTATCCGGCGAATCCGCTGACGAGCTCCCAGACGCGGTCGATGGTCGGGTCGGGGTGTCCGCGGGCGCGGGCGGCGGCGCGGAACTCGAGCTGGATCTCGTCGATGACCTTTAATTTGCGGCGGTTGAGGGCGCGGCGGAGAACATCGGCGCGTCCCGGGGGGAGCCCGGCGAAGCGTTCGCAGATTTGGAGGATGTGTTCTTCGTAGATGACGAGGCCGAAGGCGTCCTGGAGGCAGGATTCGAGCGATGGGTGGGGGTAAGTGACGGGCTCGAGCCCCTGGTAGCGGCGGGTGAATCGAACCTTGTTTTGTTCATTGGCGGCGCCGGGGCGGATGACGCTGACGATGGCGATGAGGCCGTCGATATCGTGGACGTTGGACTGGCGGCAGAGGCCGACCATGGCGGGGCTTTCGATGTGGTGGACGGCGCGCGAGCCGCCGTTGGCGATCATGTCCCAAACGGCGGGATCGGCCCATGGCTCGAGCTGATCGAGGCGGATGGAGACGCCTTGGCGTTCGAGGGATTCGCGGGCGTCGCGCATGACGGCGAGGCCGCCTTGGGCGAGGATATCGATTTTGACGAGGCCGATGGCTTCGACGGCATCCATGTCAAAGTGGGTGGTGGGATAGCCTTTCAGGGATCGGAAGGTGGGGGTGAGCTCGGCCATGGGTTGACGGGAGAGGACAACGCCGCAGGGGTGCATTTTGGGATAGCGGGGGAACCCGTCGAGGAAAGCGGCCAATTCGAGGGCGGTGCGGTAAGGGTCTTCATCCATGGGGAGATCCCGGCACTCGAGGCTTTGCTGGACGAGGGGCGCGATGTCGCGAGCGCCGGCCCAGGGGAAATGCTCGGTAAACCGCCGGATTTGGAATTCGGAAGCGCCGAGGACCTTGGCGATTTCCGCGACGGCGCTGCGTCCCTGGAAGGTTGAGAACCCGCCGACGATGGCAGCGTGGGCAGCGCCGTATTTTTCGAAGATCAGGTCGATGACGTCGTCCTTCCGGTCGTGGGGGAAATCGATGTCGATGTCGGGGAGCTTATGGAGGCGCATTCGGTCCGGGTTGAGGAATCGCTGGAAGTAGAGGCCGAATCGGATGGGGCAGACATTGCTGATCTCGAGGCAATAACAGACGATCGAGTCGGCGGCGCTGCCGCGGGTGATCCAGTCGATGCCGCGCCGCCGGCATTCCTGGAGGATGTCCCAAACGACGAGGAAATACTCCGCGTAGCCGACCTGGCTGATGATGGCGAGCTCGTGTTCGATCTGGGGTTGGATTTGGGGATGGCGATCGGGGTAGCGGCGGCGAAGGCCTTCGAGGACGCGCGCGCGGAGGAAGGCGGGCGCGGATGATCCATCAGGGGGAGCGAAGGGAGGGAACTGGGGGGGGCCGAACGGGAATTCGAACGAGCAACGGTCGGCGATCTCGCGGGTGCGATCGAGCAGGGTGCGATCGCTGGCGAATCGGTCGGGCATTTGAGTCGGAGGCGGGAAGTGGAATGAGCCTTCGGGGGATTTGTCGGGGTGAGCTTGGCGGAGGAGCGTGCAGGTGCGGATGGATTGGAGGACGTCGAATTTGAAGCGGTCGGCGGGTTCGGCGTAATGGATGGGGAGGAGAGCGACAGCGGGGCAATGACGAGGGCCGGTCGGTGGCGGGGGTTGTTGAGATCGATCGACGTCGAGATAGAATCGGTTGGGGAAGAGGCCGGCCAGGCGAGAGTCGGAGCTGATGGCGACGAGCCCGGCGGTGTCGAAGGAGGCGAGCCAATGGCGAAGTGGAGCGTGCCGGAACGTTCCCTCTCCCTGCCCTCTCCCCCGCGGACTGCGGGGGAGAGGGTGGCCGAAGGCCGGGAGAGGAGGGCGGTTCATGGGTAGCGGAGAGGCGGAAGGATCCAGCGCATCGATGCGGCTGAGGATATGGCAGAGGTTGCGATAGCCGGCGGCATTTTCGACGTAGAGGTATAGGGAATGGTCTGGGTGTTCGAGTTCGGCGCCGAGGATGGGTCGGATGCCGGCTTGGCGTGCGGCCTGGAAGAACTCGACTGCGCCATGGAGGTTATGGGTATCGGTGAGTGCGACGGCGGGCAGGTTGTAGCGTGCAGCCAGAGCGACGATGGTTTCGGGGGAGAGCGTGGAATTGAGGAACGAGTAATAGCTATGGACAGCCAGGGGGATGGATGGGGTGTGTGGGTGGGGGACATGGATCGAGAGGGAGGAGGGTGGTTGGGGGCTGGGAGGAGGTTCATGGGAAGTCAATTCATGGCTGCTTCGGTTCGATGGGGAGAGAATTTCCCGAGCCAAGGAATGCCCCCTCTCCCTGCCCTCTCCCCCGCGGTGTGCGGGGGCGAGGGATTCTGTACGGCGGCTGGCAATGGAACTTCCCTCTCCCCCGCGGTGCGCGGGGGAGAGGGTGAAGTCGTGTTCGTGGAGGATGACTTGGTGTCCGCGGGCATGGCGGAGGTGATCGACGGCGGCGGCGAGGCGGAGCCGGGCGGCGTGTTGGAGTGCGGGGCGATCGAGCGGCAGGGCGGGGCTGGCGAGGGTGTTGTAGACATTCGACAACTTGAGGGCGACGAGGCGAAGGCTGACGCGCCGCTTCCAGGCTTGGCGGAGGAGGCGATCGAGCCGCGGGTAGAGGTCGGATTCGAGGCAGGTGGGTTCGTCGAGGCTTTCGCTGGCCTGGTCTTCGGCCATGTCGTTGTAGCGGGCGCGCACTGTCAGGGTGCGGATGCATTTGCGGTCGGCGCGGATTTTGGCCATGAGATGGTCGGCCATGCGGCGGAGCGTGGCTTCGAGGAAAGATTCGTCGGTGGTATCGGCCGGGAAGGTTTCCTGTTGGCTGTAGGATTGGGCGGGGGAGCTGACGGGGACGATGGGGCGGGGGTCGATGCCGAGGGCGAAATTGCGGATCGAGGGTGCGAGGCGGCCGACGAGCAGCTCGAGGAGATCCACGGGTGTGGCGGCGATTTGGCCGATGCGGGCGAGGCCGGCGGCGTTGAAGCGGGCGGCGGTTTGGGGGCCGATGCCGGGCAGCCAATGGTTGGCGAGGGGCTCGAGGAAGGGTTGTTCCTGGCCGGGCGGGACCTGGGCGAACGCGGCGGGTTTATGGAGTTTGGCGGCGATCTGGCTGACGAGCTTGCTGGTGGCGATGCCTTCGCTGACGGAGATTTTGAGCGCTTGGCGGATGGCCTGGCGGATGGTTTGGGCGATATCGAGGGGGGAGCGGCGGGCGGCTGTCAGGTCGAAATAGCCTTCGTCAATCGAGGTGATTTCGACATCGGGAGTGAAATCGTAGGCGTAGGAAAACATCCAGCGCGAGAACCGCTCGTATTTTTCGAAGTCGCCGGGGAGGACGATGAGCTGGGGACAGAGCTTGCGGGCGCGTGCGGTAGGCATGGGGGTGTAGATGCCGGACCGGCGAGCCTCGTAGGAGGCGGAGGCGATGACGCCGCGCTTTTCGCCGCCGACAGCAACGGGCCGGCCGCGGAGGCGAGGGTCGGCGGCCTGCTCGACCGAGGCGAAGAAGGCATCGGCATCGAGATGGACAATGGCGCGGAGCATGGGCGGATATGTCGGCTGCCGATTGATGCGAGGTCCGGTCAGGAATTCCTGCGCCGGCGGAGGAGGGCGATCATGACCCCCTGGATGACGAGCTCGGCGGCGGGGATGAGCTGGGGGTAGCGGGGGTTTTCAGCGCGGAGCCAGGATTTTCCGCGTTCGAGAACGAGGGTTTTGAGGGTGCTTTCGTTATCGATCAGGGCGGCGACAATGTCGCCGTTGCGCGGTGTGAGGCCGTGCTCGAGGACGACGATATCGCCATCGAGGATGTGGCGTCCGATCATGGAATCGCCTTTGACTTCGAGGGCGAAGGTGCGGGGGCCGGGGTGGAGGCTGAGGTTTTCGAGATCGATGGAGATGCAGCCTTGGGCTTCCTGGCGGCGGCTGTCGGGGAAGCCGGCGGGGATGGCGCCGTAGAGGGGGATATCGACGATTTGGCGTCGGCGGGGCGACCAGGGGCGGGCAATGCGGAGAGACCGGGCCCGGTGGGGATGGGTTTCGAGGACGCCTTTGCGTTGGAGGGCGCGGACGTGATCAGCGGCAGCAGTCATGCTGCGGAAGCCGAAATGGGCAGCGATTTCGCGGAGGGAAGGGGCCATGGACTCGAGTTCCAGGTGCTGGCGGATGAATTCGAGGATCTGTTGTTGTCGGGATGTCAGGGCATTCATAAACTGTTCAAATGAACAGTATACCCTGGGCGGCGGATGTCAACAGGGGAAGAGTGATTTGGCGCTGCGAGGCGTTAACCAACCCGTCGAGGCGAATTCTGTTTCATGCTTGGCGCATTGATTTTTTAACGGAGGGCCGAGGGTTTGAGTTGACAAAACGAGCTTTTTCGCGCAAATAGAAGCGACTGAAGGCATTAAGGGAGCCTTAACCTCGGCGGGAGGCAATCGGAGGAAGAATTTATGAAAACGGTGTCTGTTAGGATTCAACGGCTTGCGGCATTGGCCGGCCTCGCCGCCTGTGCCGCCCTGAGTGCCAATGCCAACGTGTTCCTTACTGAAAATGAAAACACGTTCAAGAGTTACCTGCTCCCAGGTTATTACCTGGAGGATTTCGACGGGTATACTGATGAAACAGGAGATAAAAGTTTCCAGGGAACCGAACTGCTGCTGAGTTACGGTTCTTGGGGATACGAGATCACCCCCGACCCCGGAATCGGCACGCTTTACTCACTAAACTCCGCGATGTCTGTTTCGGAACGTGATGATGGTCTGAAGGTCGAATTCACAGGTGCCTCAGTGACAGCGGTAGGCGGGTTTTTCTATCCAGCGAATTACGATGGGGGATACCTATCGAGGTCGATTGCCTTGGAACTAAACGACGGCACAACCCAAACGTTCACATTCGATCCGACTAGCGACCCCAAGTTTCGTGGTTTCCGGTCGTCTGACGTGCCGATCAGTTCGATCACAATAAGAGTGGTGCAGAGCGGAGACTCTGCGTGGGCTGCGATGGATCATTTTTACGTGGGCGGGGCAGTGCCTGAGCCTGTTGGGGTGGCGACGATGACGGGGGTGGTCCTGCTGGGGGGGGCCGGTCTGATGCGGTGGAGGAAACGATTGTAAGGGGTCATTGTTAACGCCCGCAGGCGGCATTGGATTTTCGGCGTTGTTGGCTCGGGCGGTGGCAGTATCGCTGAGGATGCGCTTTTTTCGCTGGTCCGCGGGAATGCGATCGATCTGCCCGGCGGGGTGAAAAATACGCAGCGAAACAAGTGATGCGATGCCCGGTCAGGCCTGCCTGCCGCGCAGGCAGGGGACCGGGCCTGCATAGCACGTCTCGTGCCCTGACGTGGTGCCATATTCGTCGCTGTGTATGGCACAATGCTATTGGCTGGCCCCCGATTTTCTTCTGCAGCTCTTTTCCGGCGATCCCTGGGAAGCCGGCCCATCCAGCAGGTCCGAGAATACTACAATACCATTGACTGACCCCTGATCGGTACCGGCTCTTTACCTGGGGCTGGCCGTTTGTTAGGGTCGGATCGATTTTGACATGGCGCTGATTGTGCAAAAATACGGCGGAACGTCGGTGGCGAACACCGAACGGATCCGGCATGTTGCCGCGCGGGTGGCGGGGTATCGGCAGCGGGGGGATCAGCTGGTGGTGGTCGTTTCCGCGATGAGCGGGGTGACGGACTCGCTGATCAAGCTGGCGAAGGAGATCATGCCGCTGCCGAACGAGCGGGAGATGGACATGCTGCTGGCGACGGGGGAGCAGACGACGATCGCGTTGACGGCGATGGCGATGCATGCGCTGGGGGTGCCGGCGATATCGCTGACGGGTGCGCAGGCGGGGATCACGACGGACGGCGTGCACACGAAGGCGAAGATCATGAACATCACGCCGAAAGCGGTGCACGAGCTGCTGGATGGGGGGAGCGTCGTGATTGTGGCGGGATTTCAGGGGCAAACGCCGCAGGGGCAGATCACGACCCTGGGCCGCGGGGGATCGGATCTGACGGCGATTGCGCTGGCGGCGGCGCTGAAGGCGGATTTGTGCCAGATTTACACGGATGTGGACGGGGTGTATACGGCGGATCCGCGGCTGGCGCCGGATGCGCGAAAGCTGGCGGAGATATCCTATGACGAGATGCTCGAGCTGGCGAGCCTGGGGGCGAAGGTGATGCAGTCGCGCTCGGTGGAATTTGCGAAGAAATTCGGCGTGGTGTTCGAAGTGCGGTCAAGTCTCAACGACAATCCTGGAACCATCGTGAAAGAGGAAACCAAGAGCATGGAAGGGGTCGTGATTCGGGGGGTGACGCTCGACAGGAATCAGGCGAAGATCACCCTGATCGGAGTGCCGGATCGTCCGGGGATGGCGGCCCGAGTATTCAAGGCGCTGGCGGACGGCGCGATCAACGTGGACATGATCGTGCAGAACATCAGCCACGGGACGCAGCCGCCGGCGACGGACCTGTCGTTCACGGTGGACAAGGCGGACCTGCTGAAGGCGCGGAAGGTGATCGATGGATTGCGGTCCGAGGTCGGGTTCCGGGACGTGCTGGCGGACGAGAAGATCGGGAAGCTTTCGATCGTGGGGGTGGGGATGCGCAGCCAGCCGGGTGTGGCGGCGAAGATGTTCGACACCCTGGCCCAAAACGGTATCAACATCGAGATGATATCGACCAGCGAGATCAAGATCTCGGTGGTGGTGGAGCTGGCCAAGGGCGAGGCGGCGCTGCGAGCCATCCACGCGGAGTTCCTGTCCAAGTGACCCGAGGGCCGGATGCGGCGAAGCGTCCGCGGCTCAAGCCAATGCCTTCTGGAACACTTTGCCCAATCGGGCGACACCCTCGCGGATCTCCTGTTCGGTGGCGTTGCCATAGCTGAGGCGGATTTCATGCCGGGGGCGGCGGCGCGACGGATCGTCGGCGTAGCAGAGGTCTCCGGGCACATAAAGGACGCCTTGGGCAAGCGCGTCGCGGAAGATGCGGGAACGCCGGCTGGTGCTCGATGAAGGAGGGAGGCGCAGCCAGAGGTACATGCCGCCCTGCGGTTCGGCGTAACGGATGGCGGGGGGGACGCAAGCGCGCAGGGCGCTGGTTGCGGCGCGGGCTTTGGCGGCGTAGCGGGCCTGGAGGCGGGGCAGGTGGCGGTCGTAGCGGCCGGAGGCGATGGCGTCGCGCAAGAGCGCCTGGAGGAAGGTGGCGGTGCCGAAATCGCAATGGCCTTTCCAGTGGCGGAAAGCGGGGTAGATCGATGGAGGGAGGAGGCCGAAGCCGACCCGCAAGCCGGTGGCGAAGGGTTTGGTGTAAGTGCCGACATAGATCACGCGATCGGCAGCGCCGGGAACGGCGATGGAAGACGGGACATCCTCGCCCGTGAAGCGCATTTCGCGATACGCGGCGTCTTCGAGCCAGAAGAGCGGATGGCCGGCTTTGCGCTCGTGATGGCGGAGGAGTTGAAGGGCCTCGGATTTGGCCGCGAAGGCGAGGGTGGCGCCGGTTGGGTTTTGGTAATAGCCGATGGAATAGACCCACTTGACCCGGGGGAGTTCGCCGGAGCGGTGGAGCCGGCGGAGGACTTGGTCGAGGTGGGCGGGATCGAGTCCATGAGGGGTGAGGCGGATGCCGAGGCAGCGGATATCGAGGGCCTGGGCCAGGCCGAGGAAGACGAAGTAGGTGGGGTCTTCGACCAGGACGATATCGCCGGGATCGCACAGGCATTGGGCGGCCATGGAGAGCATCTGCTGAGAGCCATGGGTGATCAGGAGGCGGTTGGGGTCATAGACCGACTCGGGTGCGGCGAGGGCTGCGTCGAGGCGACGGAGGCGCTGGGCGGTCAGGCGTCGGAGATCGGGGTCTCCGGGGGTGGAGCCGTATTGGAGGGCTGGCCGGCCGGAGGCGGGAGAGCGGAGCAACTGGCTGGCCAGAGAGCGGACGTCATCGATGGGCAACGATTCGGCATCCGTGAATCCGGCGGCGAGCGAGATGAGGCTTGGCTGATCGAGCGCACGCTGCATCAGCCAGGAGATGGGCGGATCGGCCAGGCGCCGGGCGAGGGCGGATCCTGCGTGAAGCGGGCGGTCTTTCATGCGAGTGGAGGCGGCTTCGTCCACGTCCGATTGAACCGGTTTTAAGGCCAGGCGGCAAACCCAAACGGCCCGTGTTTTGAATTTTATTGACCGTGATCCGTCGGAACATCTAGGTTTGAATCATGTTCCAGGAATCGAGATATGCCCGTTGGGCCGGCGGATTGACGCTGGCTGTGTGCGTGGGAATGCTGGCGGGGATTGCTGCGGATCCTGCTCGAGCGGCGGATGGCGTGCAGATTCGCGAATCCGGCACGACGCTGCAGGTTGAGGTGGGGGGGCGCGCCTTCACCGAGTATTGGTATCGGGACGTGCCGCGGCCGTATTTCTATCCTGTTCTGGGTCCGGGCGGACTGCCCATGACGAGGAACTGGCCGATGAAGGAAGCGCCGGACGAAGCCCGGGATCACCCGCACCACAAGTCGCTCTGGTTCACGCACGGCGCCGTGAACGGCGTGGATTTCTGGGCGGACGGTGCGGGGAAAGGGCGGATCGTGCATCGGGAGTTCACGACGATCAAGTCGGGGGATGCGGCGGGGGTGATCGGCACCCGGAACGACTGGGTGGGGCCGGATGGCAAGCTGGTGTGCACGGAGGATCGGACGATGACGATTCGGGCGGACGGTGCGGATCGAATCATCGATTTCGAGATCGTGATGCACGCGTCGCAGGGGGACCTGACGTTTGGGGACACCAAGGAGGGGTCGATGGCGATTCGGCTGGCAGAGACCATGCGTCTGAAGGGGGCGGTGGGCAAGGGGAACATTGTGAACAGCGAGGGCGTGCGGGACGGCCAGACGTGGGGCAAGCGTGCCGCCTGGTGCTACTATTACGGTCCGGTCCAGGGGAAGACAGTGGGTGTGGCCGTGTTCGACCATCCCCGGAACCCGCGGCATCCGACCTGGTGGCATGTGCGCGATTACGGGCTGTTTGCGGTGAATCCATTTGGGATTCACGATTTCGAGAAGAAGCCGGCGGGGGCGGGCGACCTGAAGGTGCCGGCGGGCCAGAGCGTGACATTCCGGTATCGTTTCCTGTTCACATTGGGGGACGAGAAGCAGGCGCGGGTGGCGGAGCGGTATCGGGAATACGCAGGGGCGAGTGCGGCCCGATGACCGTCTCGGAGGCAATCTCGGCATGGCAGCGAATGGAAAGGGGATTGGGAGAATGAACACGATTACGCGGCGCAGTTTTCTGAAGAGCTCGTTGGCATTGGCGGCTTCGGCGAGCCTGCCGACTCGGACATGGGCGCGAGTCATCGGCGCCAACGATGACGTCCGGGTGGCTGTGGTGGGATTCAACTCCCAGGGCCGGGGGCACATCGCGAGTTTTCGGGGATTGAAGGGGGTGCGGCTGGCGGCCTTGTGCGACGTGGACCGGGATGTGTTGGCGCGGGAGGCGGCACAGCTTGGCAAGGGGGGGTCGGCCGTGGCGACCTACACGGATGTGCGGAAGCTGCTCGAGAATCCGGAGATCGACGCCATCAGCACCGCCTCACCGAACCATTGGCACTCGCTGATATCGGTGTGGGCGTGCCAGGCGGGGAAAGATGTCTACGTCGAGAAGCCGGTATCGCACAACGTGTGGGAGGGGCGCCAGGTGGTTCAGGCGGCCCGAAAGTACAAGCGGATTGTGCAGACGGGGACGCAGTGCCGATCGAATCCAGGCGTGTATGAGGGGGTTCAGTTCGTCCGGAGCGGCGGTTTGGGGAAGGCGAGGCTGGCGCGAGGGCTTTGCTACAAGCGCCGGGCGAGCATCGGCAAGACGGAGGGTGCGCAGCCGGTGCCGGTGTCGGTGGACTACAATTTGTGGACGGGGCCGGCGCCCATGGGGCCGCTGCGCCGGAAGAACCTGCATTACGACTGGCATTGGGTATGGCCGACGGGCTGCGGGGATTTGGGGAACCAGGGGATCCACCAGATGGATCTGGGGCGGTGGGCGCTGGGGGTGGATCGATTGTCATCGAGAGTGTTCAGTGTCGGGGGGCGGTTCGGCTACGTTGATGACGGGGAGACGCCGAACACGCAGATCGTATTTCACGATTTCGGCGACGTGCAGCTCGTGTTCGAGGTGCGCGGGCTGCCGGGGAGCAGGGGGATCGAGAAGATGGACAGCTACCTGGGGGCCAGCATTGGGGTGGTGGTGCATTGCGAAAAGGGCTACTTGGTGATCCCTGGATACGCGAACTCGGCGGCCTACGACCTGGACGGCAAGCTGATTCGAACATTCGAAGGCGAGGGCAACCATTTCGAGAATTTCATCCAGGCGGTCCGCAGCCGGAAATGGGAGGGACTGAACGCGGACATCGAGCAGGGGCACCTGTCGAGCGCGCTGTGCCACACCGGCAACATCTCGTATCGGCTGGGCAAGCAGGTGGCGCCGGAGGAGGTGCGGGATTTGGTGCAAGCGGACTCGGATGCGATGGAGGCGTGCGAACGGGCGTATGAGCACTTGCAGGCGAACGAGGTCGATCTCGAGGCGTTTTTGCCCACGATGGGGCTGTTCTTGAGGATGGATCCCAAGACCGAGAGATTTGTCGGGAACGCGGAGGCGAACCGGTTGCTGCGTCGCGAGTATCGCGATCCGTTTGTTGTTCCGGAGCAGGTTTGAGCTGGGGCGGGGGCAGGCGGCAACTCCGGGCGCCGGCTGGTGTTGAAGAAGGAACGGGCTGGCCGGCCCGGGCTTTTTTCTAGATCGACGAGGATTGGGCTGAGCGATAGGATCGGAGTATGCGCATTAAGATCAAGCGGCAATCGGGATTCACGCTGGTGGAGATCATGATCGTGGTGGCCATCATCGGCATTCTGGCCGCCACGCTGATTCAGAACGTTCGGAAGAACATCACCACGGCTCAGAAGAACGCGTGCATTGCGACCCTGCAGAAGATCGAGGGTGCGATCCAGCTTTGGTCGCTCGAGGAGAAGAAGGGGCCGGATGACGCTGTGCAGATCACGGACATCTCGGGCGGTGCGGACAAGCAGATCCAGGGATTGATCAACACCGATGTGAAGTGTCCTGGGGGTGGGACCTATTCGGTGACGACCGTGGGCGAGGCGCCGAAGTGCTCGGTTTCCGGGCACGAGCTATCGAAGGGGAGCCGGTAGGGGGATTATCGGTAGATGCTGAATCCGACGCGGAATGCGTCGCTGGTCTGGTTATAGAGGAGGAAGCTTTCGCCATAGCCAGTGAAGTATTGGGCGTGGAGGAAGATGCTGAGGCTGCCGGAGAACAATTCGGACAGCGGGTAGGTGAGGTCCAACTGGAGGCTGCCGCGGTCGAAGCTATCCCCGAGACGGGCCGTGGCCGCCAATTGGATGCTGCGCGTCCAGCCAGCAGAAGCGCGGAGGTCGGCATAGCCGCGATAGTCGGGGAGATCCGGATTATCCACGAGCCCGCCCACGTAGCACCCGAGGCGCGGCGAGAGAGTGAGATGGAATCGATCCTGGTTTCCAAGGGTGAGGGTGGGGCGGAGGTAGAGCATGTTGAGGCTGCGGGAGTCGAGGCCGGACTTTCCGTTGGATTCGTGGAGGAAAGCGGTTTGGAGGTCCAGGCGGACGCGAGGGCTCCAGCGGCCTCGATCCACGCGCGGCCAAAGGAACATCAGCTCGGGCATGTAGCTGCTATCGAAGAAAGGTTTGGATGCCGCATTCCAGTCCCAGAGCGACGTTTGGGTGTAGGCGAGGTTGAGGCCCTTCAATGGAGGGACATGGTGGGCAAGGGATCCTTCATTATTGAGCAACTGGTAGCGGAGGCTGATTTGGAATCGGGCGTTGGGCGACTCGGGTCCTGCGATGAAATAGAACGGTTCGTAGCCGAAGAAGTGGTCTTTGAAGAACTGCTGAGGGTCGGGGCTGGCTTCGGGCGGAGGCGTGGGGATGGCTGGATTGGGGATGGCGGCTGGAGGTGTCTTGTCTGGGTCGGCAAGCAAGGAATCCCCCGAGGCAAAATCCTGGGCGGGCATGTTCGCCGAGGCGATCATGCTGCACATCAGGAGGCTGAGCCTCAGGGTATTGAGGCGCTCAGTAACGATAGTGTTCCGATTTGTAGGGGCCATCGACAGGGACGCCGAGGTATGCAGCCTGTTTGGGGCTGAGGCGGGTGAGCTTGACGCCGATGCGCTCGAGGTGAAGGCGGGCGACTTCCTCGTCCAATTTTTTCGGGAGGCGGTAGACGCCGGGGGAATAGGAGGCGCGATTGTTCCAGAGGTCCAGCTGAGCCATGACCTGGTTGGAGAAGGAATTCGACATCACGAAGCTGGGGTGTCCGGCGGCGCAGCCGAGGTTGACGAGGCGTCCTTCGGCGAGGAGGTAGATTTGGCGGTTATCGGGGAGGGTGTATTGATCGACCTGGGGTTTGATGTTGAGCTTGCGGACACCGGGGGCGGCGTTGAGGCGATCGACCTGGATCTCGTTGTCGAAATGGCCGATGTTGCAGACGATCGCCTGATCCTTCATCTGGAGGATGTGCTCGAGGGTGATGACTTCGCAGTTGCCGGTGCAGGTGACGTAGACGTCGGCAAGGCCGAGGGTTTCCTCGATGGTGGTGACCTCGAAGCCCTCCATGGCGGCCTGGAGGGCGTTGATGGGATCGACCTCGGTGACGATCACGCGGGCGCCGAAGCCGCGCAGCGAATGGGCAGAGCCTTTCCCGACGTCGCCGTAGCCGCAGACGACGGCGACCTTGCCGGCGATCATGACGCCGGTGGCGCGCTTGAGACCGTCGGCGAGGGATTCGCGGCATCCGTAGAGGTTGTCGAATTTGGACTTGGTGACCGAGTCATTGACATTGATGGCGGGGACGAGAAGCCGGCCATCCTCCATCATCTTGTAGAGCCGGTGGACGCCGGTGGTGGTCTCTTCGGAGACGCCGCGCCATTCCTTGACGATCTCATGCCAGCGATAAGGATTATCGCGGTGGATATTCTGGAGAAGGTCCTTGATGACCTGTTCCTCCTTGCTGGCGGACGGGGTGCGGATCCAGTCGCTGCCTTCCTCGAGCTCGTAGCCTTTATGGATGAGGAGCGTGGCGTCGCCGCCGTCATCGACGACGAGCTGGGGGCCTTTCTGGCCGGGGTGGCTGATCGCCTGGTAGGTGTATTGCCAGTAATCCTCAAGGGTTTCGCCTTTCCAGGCGAACACGGGGATGCCGCGGGCTGCGATGGCGGCGGCGGCGTGGTCCTGGGTCGAGAAGATGTTGCAGCTGGCCCAGCGGACCGAGGCGCCGAGCTCGTGCAGCGTCTCGATGAGGACGGCCGTCTGGATCGTCATGTGGAGCGAGCCGGTGATGCGGACGCCCTCGAGCGGGCGGGAAGGGGCGTACCGAGTGCGGACGGCCATGAGCCCGGGCATCTCGTGTTCGGCGACAGCGATCTCTTTTCGGCCCCACTCGGCCAGCTTGATGTCGCGGACGGAGTAATCGGCCGGGGCTCTGTTTTTCTGGGTGGTTGCGTTCATGGCTGATGTAGATGGGTGGGTGATGGTTGGCCGGCGTTAACGGCAGGCCTTGCGGAGATCATCGACGCGGTCGGTTTTCTCCCAGGTGAACACGTCCAGGTCGCGGGTCTTGCCGAAATGGCCGTAGTTGGTCGTGCGGGCGAAGATCGGGCGAAGCAGATTCAACTGCTTGATGATCCGGGCCGGCTTGAAGCTGAAGACTTCCTGGACGCCGCGGGCGATCGCTTCGTCGCTGACGACGCCCGTGCCGAAAGTGTCGACGGAGACGGAGACGGGATCGGGATAGCCGATGGCATAGGCGAACTGGATTTCGGCTCGGGAGGCGAGGCCGGCGGCGACGATGTTCTTGGCGACATAGCGGCCCATGTAGGCGGCGCTGCGATCGACTTTGGAGGGATCTTTTCCGCTGAATGCGCCGCCGCCGTGGCGGCCCATGCCGCCGTAGCTGTCGACGATGATCTTTCGCCCGGTGAGGCCGGTATCGCCCTGGGGCCCGCCGACCACGAACCGGCCAGTGGGGTTGACGAAGAACTCGGTCTTCCGATCGAGCAGGTCGGCGGGGATGACCTTTCGGATGACCTCGCGGACGATGAAGTCGCGGATGGTGCGGTGTCGGACGTCGGGGGTGTGCTGGGTGGAGACGACGACGTTGGTGACGCGGACGGGCTGGCCGTCCTCATAGGCGACGGAGACCTGGCTTTTGGCGTCGGGGCGCAGCCAGCGGACGACGCCGGCTTTGCGGATGCGGGTGAGCTCGCGCCCGAGCCGGTGGGCGAACATGATGGGGGCGGGCATCAGCTCGGGGGTTTCCTGGCAGGCGTAACCGAACATCAGCCCCTGATCGCCGGCGCCTTGCTCGGCGGTTTGTTTGCCAACGGCGGAGCGGGCGTCGACGCCCTGAGCGATATCGGGGCTTTGCCGAGTGATCACGTTCATGATGAACACCTTGTCGGCGTGGAAGACGTCCTCTTCGTGGACATAGCCGATCTCGCGGATCGCGCTTCGAACGATCGTGCTGTAATCGGGCTGGGCGCGGGTGGTGATCTCGCCGCCGACGACGACGATATTGCTTTTGGCATAGCACTCGCACGCGACCCGGCTTTGGGGGTCATCGGCGAGGCAAGCGTCGAGGACCGAGTCCGAGATGAGGTCGCAGACTTTATCGGGGTGGCCTTCGCCGACCGATTCCGAGGAGAAGATGAGTCGTTTGCTCATGGGGCGGTGTTCGTGCAGTCGATATATTAACGTATCAGGATACGAAGATAATTCAAGGAGCCGGCCCGTCAATCTGGAAATTGCAGGAATCGGGCGCGGGGCGGGGCTGGTCGCGCCAGGATCTGGGCTCGCGAGGGGTGGGCGAGCCCTTGGGCAATATCGCGATGGCGGGGCGGTTTGCGCGTCGAGTCAGAGCCGTTGGGACCCTAGGAGCAGCCGAGGCTATCGCCGCAGTTGAGGCATCGGTAGCAGGCGCCGCAACGGACGGTGATCCGGCCGCAGGTCGGGCAGATGGGGGCATCGAGCTGGAATCGGGCGGCGGGATCGTCGGCGGTATGGGTGGAGCTGAGGCTGAGCGCCGGGGTATTGGGCTGGGGGGGGAGATCGATGACCTCCTCGTTCTCCTCGGCGAGGGGGAGATCGGGGACGGATCGGTTGACGTTTTTCTTCATCTCCTCCTGGAGCCCGGGGATGGCGAGGTCGGGCTGTTGGGTGGTCGGGGTATTGGCCTCGCGGTAGCCGGGGATGAACTGGAAGGCGAGCCAGCGAAAGACGTAGTCGATGATGGAGGAGGCGTTGTGGATATCGGGATTCCTGGTGAAACCGAACGGCTCGAACCGCTGGTGGGCGAACTTGCGGACGAGGTCCTCGAGGGGGACGCCGTATTGGAGGGACATGCTGGTGAGGGTGGCGACGCAGTCCATGAGCCCGGCGATGGTGGAGCCCTCCTTGGCCATGGTGATGAAGATCTCGCCGGGCTGGCCGTTCTCGAAGAGGCCGACGGTGAGGTAGCCCTCATGCCGGGCGATTTCGAACTTGTGAGTGATGGCGCGGCGGGTTTCGGGGAGGCGGCGGCGGATGGGCTTGCCGACCTTCTCCTGGAGCTGGGCGAGGACGGACTCGAGCTGCTGGATGCGGGCGGCGGTTTCGGCGGCGGGGGCGATCGCGGTGGTGTCGGAGGCGGCGCGGGTATTGAGGGGCTGGGAGCGTTTGGAGCCATCGCGGTAGATGGCGACGCATTTGAGGCCCATTTTCCAGGCTTGGACGTAAGTATCCTGGATATCCTCGACGGTGGATTCGCGGGGGAGGTTGACGGTTTTGGAGATGGCGCCGCTGATGAAGGGCTGGGCGGCGGCCATCATGCGGAGGTGGGCGAGGTAGCCGATCGATCGTTTCCCCTTGGAGGGAACGAAGGCGCAATCGAAGACGGGGAGGTGCTGGGGCTGGAGGCCGCTGGGGATGGTGCGGCCCTCTTCGTCGACGTCCTCGATGGTGTCGTGTCGATCGATGTGATCGACGATCTGGGCGATGGCGCCGGGGGAGTAGCCGAGGCGCTGGAGGGCTTCGGGGACCATGCGGTTGACGATCTTGAGCGTGCCGCCGCCGGCCAGGAGCTTGTACTTGACGAGGGCGATATCGGGCTCGATGCCGGTCGTGTCGCAATCCATGAAGAAGGCGATGGTGCCGGTGGGGGCGAGGACGGAGACCTGGGCATTGCGGTAGCCGTGTTCGAGGCCGAGCTCGAGGGCGCGGTCCCAGATTTGGCGGGCGTCGGTTTGGAGGCAGCCGAACTCCTGGCTGGGGTGGATGGAATCGACGGCCTGGCGGTGCATGCGGATGACCTGGAGCATGGATTGGACATTGTTGGCGGCGCGGGGTCGGGGGACGCCATTGCAGCGGGGATCGAGGTAGCCGGGGAATGGGCCCTCGATGGCGGCGAGGCGGGCGGAGTGTGCGTAGGCCTGGCCGGTCATGATGGCGGTGATGGCGCCGGCGAGGGCGCGGGCGTCGTCGGAGTCGTATGGCAGCCCGTAGCTCATGACGAGGGAGCCGAGGTTGGCGTAGCCCAGGCCGAGGGTCCGGAAGATGTGGGAGTTCTCGGCGATCTCGCGTGTGGGGTAGCTGGCATTGTCGACGAGGATATCCTGGGCGGTGATGAAGATGCGGACGGCGGCCTGGAAGCGGGGGACATCGAATCGGCCATCGTCTTGCTTGAACTTCATGAGATTGAGCGAGGCAAGGTTGCAGGCGGTGTTATTGAGGAAGACGTATTCGGAGCAAGGGTTCGTGGAGTGGATGGGCTCGGTGCCCCGGCAGGTGTGCCACCGCTGGATGGTGCCATCGTATTGGATGCCGGGGTCGCCGCAGATGTGGGTGCCTTCGGCGATCTTGCGCAGGAGGGATCGGGCGTCTTTTTTCTCGAGGGGCTGGCCGGTGGTGACGGCGCGGGTCCACCATTCCTTGCCGTCGAGGGCGGCCTGCATGAACTCGTCGCTGACGCGGACGGAGAGGTTTTCGTTTTGGTACATGACGCTGCTGTAGGCGTCGCCGTTGTAGGAGCCGTTGTAGCCTTGCTCGATGAGGGCCCAGGCCTTCTTCTCCTCGATCTGCTTCGCGTCGATGAACTCCTCGATATCTCCGTGCCAGTCGCGGAGGGTGTTCATTTTGGCGGCGCGGCGGGTTTTGCCGCCGGACTTGACGACATTGGCGACCTGGTCATAGACCTTGAGGAAGGAGAGGGGGCCGCTGGGCCGGCCGCCGCCGCTGAGCTTCTCCTTGGCGGAGCGGATGGGTGTGAGGTCGGTGCCGGTGCCGGAGCCGAACTTGAAGAGCATGGCTTCGCTATGAGCGAGGCGCATGATGGACTCCATGTTATCATCGACGGACTGGATGAAGCAGGCGCTGCACTGGGGTTTGACGTACTGGGAGGGGGCACGCTGGGCCTGGGCGCTCCGCGAGTCGAAATACCAATTGCCGGGCGCGGACTTCTGCCCGATGCCGTATTGGTGGTAGAGGCCGACGTTGAACCAGACCGGCGAGTTGAATGCGCCGTACTGGTTGAGGCAAAGCCACACCAGCTCCTCGTAAAAGACCTCGCCATCGGCTTTGGAGAAATAGCCGTCGTGAACGCCCCAGTCCGCGATGGTGCGGCAGACGCGATGGATCAGTTGGCGGACGGACGTTTCGCGCTCGGGTGTGCCCTGCTCGCCGTAGAAATATTTCGAGACCACGACGTTGGCGGCCAGCTGGGACCATGATTTGGGGATCTCGACCTGGTCTTGGCGAAAGATGACCTTGTTGTTCTCGTCCTTGATGACCGCGTCACGGCGATCCCACTGGACCTGGTCGAACGGTTTGATGTTGGGATCGCTGAAGACCCGGGGGATGGTCAAACCCGGTTTGCGGGATTGGCTTTTCAATCGTTTCTGGGCGAGGACGCTTTTGTTGGCAGAACGATGTCGAGGATTGGATTTCGGTGGCGTCATGAGACCATCACGGGCGTCAATCATAATCAGATCCAGGTTAAAGCGGCACAGTTAACAAATCCAGCGACGGACAGAAAAAAGCATTTCTTTTGGCTGAAAACCAGTCAGCAAATCCCCACGCCATGGATTATTGACAGCCTGCCGTCGACAAGCAGTCACCCCATTTAGTAGGGCAGTGTCGAAACGCTAGCACTACATGTTGTGGTAGCAAGCCAAAAATGCGAATTTTATCTGATTGTTTCATTGTCTTTTTCAGCGAGCCACTTGCGGCGCTGATTTTTTCGTGCGCTTGGGGTGGGCAAGGGGGTAAATTGCGGGCCATCGAGGCTATATGGCACGAGTGAGACCATTTAGGGCGGTGCGACCGAGGGCGGACATTGCGGCGGAGATATGCGATCTGCCGTATGATGTGATGTCGGCGGACGAGGCGCGGCAGATGGCGGAAGGACGTCCCTGGAGCTTTCTGCGGGTGAGCCGGCCGGAGATCGGATTTGCGGGCAGGGTGGATCCGGGGAGTGAATTAGTGTATAAGTCTGCGGCCGAGCAGTTTAGAAGAATGTTGAAGGAGGGCGTGCTCTACCGGGATGACCGGGCCTGCTATTACCTATATCGGCAGGTCATGGGGCAACATCAGCAGGTTGGATGGGTGGGGTTGGCGAGCTGCAACGACTATCTCGAAGGGGTGATCAAGCGCCATGAATTGACGAGGCCCGACAAGGAGGCAGACCGTATGCGGCATTTGGAGAGCGTGGGCGCCCAGACGGGGCCTGCCTTTTTGATCCACCCGGCGGACAGCGGGTTACGATCGATTGCGCGGAAGAGACTCGAGACGGGGCCGGCGGCGAATTTTGTGGCGGCGGATGGTGTGGGGCACAGCGCCTGGGTCATCTCGGATGAGGAGGAGATTGGGGAAGTCGAGCGAGCATTCAGGCGGATGCCGGCGCTTTATATTGCTGACGGGCACCATCGTTCGGCGGCGGCGGTGGGGATTTATCGGAAGCGCGGCATGGCGGCGGAGGCAGGCGGATTTCTGAGCGTGATTTTTCCTGACGACCAGGTTCGCATCCTTCCTTATCATCGTGTGGTGAAAGACTTGAATGGGCTGACCGTGGATGGGTTCATGGGGCGGCTGGAGGGGGCGGCTGAAGTCAGCCGTGGAGGCAGCCCAGTGCCGGCGGGGCGGGGCGAGGTGTCGATTTACGCAGGAGGAACCTGGTGGAGGATGCGGTGGCGGGATTCGAGCGGGGAGGGGAGCGATGCGGTGGAGGGACTGGACGTGAGCAGGCTTCAGCAGCAGGTATTGGCGCCGGTGCTGGGGATAGCGGATCCGAGGACGAGCGACCGGATCGGTTTCATCGGAGGGATCCGGGGCACAGGCGAACTGGAGCGGCTGGTCGATCGTGGGGAATACGCGGCAGCCTTTTCGATGCATCCGACCGAGGTGAAGCAACTGATGGCGGTGGCGGATGCCGGGGGTGTGATGCCGCCGAAGAGCACGTGGTTCGAGCCGAAGTTGAGGGACGGAATGTTCTGTCATTTATACGAGTGAAGTGCTTGATCACAGCGGGACCGACCTATGAGCCCGTGGACCGGGTGCGCCGGCTCACGAACCGGTCGACGGGCCGGCTCGGAGTCGGTCTGGCGAATTACCTGGCGGGGCGCGGTCACGGCGTGGATCTGCTGCTTGGGGAGATGTCGGTCTTTCGGGCATGGATCGGAGCGGTCCGGTGCCATGAATTCACCACGGGATCGGATTTGGCGGCGAAGCTGGAGGCGTGGGCTGGGAAGCCGGTGGACGCGGTATTTCACGCAGCGGCGGTGAGCGATTTTGCGGTGGGATTAGTGGGGCGGTGGGACGGTGCAGGGCGTTGGTGCGGGGTGAAGGGGGAGAAGATCGCGACGCAGGGAGGGGCGATCTGGATGGAGCTGCAGCCGACGCCGAAGGTGATCAACCGATTGAAGGAGTGGTTCCCCGATGCCTGGCGAGTGGGATGGAAATACGAGGTGGACGGCGATCGGCAGGATGTGGTGGCGAAAGCAGAGCGGCAGATCCGGGAGAGCGGAGTCCATGCGTGTGTGGGGAACGGTCCGGCTTACGGGGACGGTTTCGCATGGGTCATCGGGGCGGGCGCCCATCGTCATTTGAACGATGCGGGCGCGCTGTATAAGGCATTGGAGGAGGGGATGCGGCGGCATTGCGCGGGCGGGACAGGAGGGTAGGGGCGGATCCGATGCCGCGGGGCGCGGCTGCGATTCAAGGCGAATCCGCCTGGGGAGCCGAGGCGCGTGCTTGGAGCCATTCGAGGTCGGGATTGCCGGGCTCCCACAGGGTCCAATGGTTATCGATCCACTTGCCGCGCGCGTTGGCGAGCGTGCGGGGATCGACCCAGCGATGGCTTTCCGCGTGGCCATCGGCGAAGGAGACGACCCCCCGCTGGTCATGCTCGACGGACGGGAGATGGTAGAATTGGCCGCCGGGGCTGAGTCGGATGACGAAGGCGGAGTGGCAGATATTGCCGGGGGAGGTATCGACGAAGAGGAGGATCTGGGAAGGCTTTGCCGATGCCAGGTGCGAGCTTTTTCGGAAGTTCCAATGCCGGGCGCTATTGAAAGTGAACGCGGGCTGCTCCCAATTGAGGTAGGAGTTGAGTGCGTAGCTGCGGACGTGGTGGAATTCCTGGCCGCCGATGGGAACGGTGCCGCGGTCGGAGGGGCACTTGTAGATCTGGGGGTTGCGCAGGTAAGGGGCAAACGCTGCGTATTGGGGGTTGATCAGGTAATCGAGGTTGGTGAAGGAGGGTGGATTGATGTGTTCGTCGCCGACAGTCCAGAGCCGGTGGCCGTTGAGGGAGGCGGCGGTGCCGAAACCGTTGGGTGCGAGCCGATCGTTCTGGTCATCGGCGTACATGAACCAGACGAGATCGAGCTGCTTGATATTGCCGAGGCATGACATCATCCGGGCTTTGGATTTCGCTCGGGAGAGAGCGGGCAAGAGCAGGCTGGCGAGAATGGCCACGATGGCGATGACGACGAGGAGTTCGATCAGGGTGAAGGCGGCGCGAAGGGCATGGGGAATCGACAGGAGACGATCTCCTTGGCTCTGGCCGCGGTTGTTCGGGTGCGTCACCATGGCTCCGCTTGTTAGCACTGTAGCGCATCCATGGGCGAAAAGCCATCGGTTCTAGCCAACAGCTCAAGGGGGGGAGAGCGAGATGACAGCTCGCGTGATGTGGTCCGGCCCCGCGGGGGAGAGGCGGCTTTCGATCAGGAGGATTTGGTCGGCGGACCAGGATTTCGGCTCCGGCACGCGGCATTGGGCAAGCGATTCGAGCCAGCGACCGAGCGGGGGCGGGCGGAAATCCTTGATGCGTCCGACGGTCAGGTGGGGGTGAAAGGTGCGGTTTTCGGTGGAGTCGCCCCAGGCGCGAGTGTGCTCGGCAATCGTCTGCTGGACATGGGCGAGCCTGTCGATTTCGCCGCTCAGGCCGATCCAAATCACTCGGGGCTGTCGATGGTTCGGGAAGCAGCCGGACCGATCGAGTTCGAGCTGGAAGGGAGGGCAGTTGCGGGTGGCGGATTCGACGGCGGCGGCGATGGCGGGAAGATCGGAAACCAAGACATTGCCGAAGAACCGGAGCGTGAGGTGGAGCTGGCCGGGGGGGACCCATCGAATGGCCGGGCCCGAGAGATGGCGGCGCCACTGTTCCCGGGCTTGAGCGAGAGCGGATTGGATTGCCGGATCGAGGGGCAGGGCGACGAAGCACCGGGCCAGGAGCGGCGCAGGATTGGAAGTGGGCGTCGAGGGCGATCGGTCCGGATCCATGGCGAAGTTGATAGCGGCCAATGGATCCGGGCACAAGCGGGAAGACTCCGAGCTTCTCGCAACGGCTCATTCTGAATGAAATAAAATTGATCCGATTGCTTTTGCGGCGGCGAGCGGCTGCGGGTGGCGCAGCCTGCAGAACCGAATTGGCTCCGCGCCGATCGAGACGTGAAACGGGCTGCCGGTGCTCAGAACATCCGCCCAGGCGTGTAGATCTTCGGAGCTCTGCAGGGTCCAGCGATTGTGCCAGGTCAACACCACTCCCGCTCCCACATTCCTGAGCTCGATGAACTCGAGCCGGGTTCCGCTGATGTCTTCGCTGTCAGGCGGGTGATACATGATCTCGGAGATGGCCAGCTCCGGACTGGTTTGGGGCGGCGAAGGCGGCCTCCGTGACCGGGCTCCGTTGCTCATTCAAGAAGACGCGCGCTTTGATCCGGGTGGAAGATGCCAGCACGATCGGCTTGGCATAAACAGCACCCTGTGGCGAGTTGTCCGGAATTGTTGTAGAGTCCCAAGTATTCCCCGCCCGCATCCAGCTTGAAGTGGGTGTGCAGAAACGGGGCAAGCGGGTCGCGGACATCTTCCCCGGATGCCAGCACCAGCACGTAACCGCCGGCAGGCACCGAAAGCGCGGGAAATATCCAACGCCCCTTCCCATCCGCTTGATCCGTGAGCGACCATCCCTCGATCGACACCGCTTCCGCACTCCGGTTGTGCAGCTCGATCCAATCGTGAAATTCGGGGTTTCTCGATATGCTGGGATCCGCGATCCCGCCGGACGGCTCGGTTTGGCCGACGAAATACTGCCAGACATCGTTCGAAGAGATCAGGACCTCCGGGTGTTCGGAGACGGTCTGCAGCGCGCCAAGGAACTTGAATCGCGCGTCGTTGGCCAGCCGGCGATCATGCGCTTGGACGGCGAGCACATTGTCGCCGGCGCGCAACCAGTCTCGCGCCGCACCGGCCGCAACCCGTTCCGGGCCAGTCCCAAACCGCCCGTTGAAGGCGGTTTGATCGTGAAAGACAAATCCCCCGGGACCGCCGAGATTGCGCCTGGCGAATTCCCGGCCATTCAAGTAGGCGGCCTATCCGTCGTCATAATCAACAACGAACTCGACCGGATCGCCTGAAGCCGCCTGGTCGCCGGAAACCGGGAAATGAAGGCACAAATATAGCGAGGGAGCCAGCCCCTGCATCTCCCGTCCAAGATCTGTGCGGATATCGTCGAAGCCATAGCCGAACGGGCCTGCGCCCGATTGCCAGCCCGAGCTGTCGAACGCCGGATCCAGCCACGCTGCACCAATCCCGATCCGCGCCACGCCTGCCGTCGGCCAATGAATTTGACGCTCGGAAGGAGCCGCCATGATCTCGTTGATCGTGACGTCCGCCGCGGGAAGAAGAGAGGTTGAAATCCAAGCCGCCAACCCGCCTGCCAGAGCGCTTTCAACCTGCCGGCTCCGCTTCATAATATTCTAAGCGGGGTATCCATATGGCGCAAGTAACCCCTACCCATTGGGCTCATGTCCGACGATCTGGCGGTTGTTCCTGCCCTGCAACCGGCGGAACTTCCGTGCGCATATCGCCCCACACTACCTGTTGGGGTCGCTTGCGTCAAATGGATACCCCATTTCCATTGTAAATCCTCGTCGAAGCTCGTTGTGCGGGAACTGGGGACGGCCTCGCTGGTCTGAGGTAAAGCCTCGCTAGCATTATAAACAGAGCCCTTTTTTTGTAATCACCGCCGGCGTATCAATGGACTGTCCAAAGGGCTCGCTGCTATGTTCGATAAATATTCAGGTGACGAAGCCTTCGCCCTGATCGTCGGGATCCTGGTGGGGATCGGCTCGTGGATGAGCTGGTATTACGCGCTGAGGGTGGTGGGACGAGCGGTGCGTCCGCGCGGATGGCGGCAGCCGCTGGCGCTGGTTCCACTGGTTTGCGCCTTGCTCCTGTATGTCGTGCTGGCGCGTTGGTCCGCGGAGGATGTGCGAACGGATCCGGCGTATATGATTTTTTACATGGTGATCGGCATGGCGTGGCTGGGATTGTTCCGGCTGCCGCTGCCTTTGGCGGGCTTGAGCGTCCGCGACGACGTACTCGAGCGGGGCAACGATGCGGCGGCATGGGCGGTCAGCGGAGCGTTGATCGGCGGGACGTGCTGTTTCGCGGGCGCCAATGTGGGCAATGGTCCCGGTTGGTGGGTGGTGCTCTTTTCGGGTTTGTTGTCGACCGCCACGCTGATGTTGTTGTGGTGGATGGCGCATCTGGGATCGCGTCTGATCGAGAAGGTGACTGTTGATCGCGATTGCGCCGCCGGGGTGCGGGCCGCGGGATTCCTCGTCGGCGCCGGTCTCATGCTTGGCCGGGCGGCGGCGGGAGACTGGGTCTCGGCGGCTGCCACGCTGGCGGACTTTGGCCGGATGGCGTGGCCCGCGGCGGCGTTGGCAGGGGTGGGGGTGATCATCGAGCGTTCGTGCGCGCCCGAGTTTCGGAATGGATCGCTGGCTCTGGCAACGTCGGGCGGTTTGCCGGCGCTGGTATACGTCGGGGCGGGGATCGTGGTGATGTGGGCGTGGTGACAATGAACGGCGACATTCCATGGCGGGCGGTTCACTCGCTGTCGCCCGATTGCCACCGGGAGTTGCGCCGCCGCGCGATCTTCGAATGCTGCAAATGGGATCCCCAGGTCGAGGATGTCGATACACTTGCGCCGGTGGCGGTGGTCTTGCAACAATCGGCATGGCATGATCTGGCGGCGCTGGCGGAGGCGCTGGCCGAGGAGACTGTGATGCTGGAGGAGGCGCTGGCACGGCGCCCGGATCTGCATCGCGATCTGGCGCTCTCGCTTCCGATTCGAAACGCGCTGGCTCAGGCGCTCAAGGATCGCCACGCCAGAAATGGCGAAGAAAGCTGCCCATCCGTGCGGGTGATGCGGTTTGATTTCCATCCGACCGCCAATGGATGGCGTGTTTCCGAGGTCAACAGCGATGTGCCCGGTGGCTACAACGAAGCCGCTGGCTGGAGCGCGCTTGTTGCCGAACATGTTCCGGAGGGGACGTTGGCAGCGGATCCGGCACGGTTGCTGGTGCAGCGGATTCGAGACCGGCTTCCGCCGGGCGGCACGGTGGCGATGGTGCATGCCACGGCGTACACCGACGACCGCCAAGTGATGATATATCTCGCACGCGGGTTGCAGCGGGAGGGGTATCACGCCGTGCTGGTTGGCCCGGACCACATTCGTTGGCAGGAAGGGCGCGCGTTCATCCAGACCGACTGGTGGACCGGCCCAGCGGATTTTGTGTTTCGCTTTTACCCGGCGGAGTGGCTTCCGAACCTGGGGCGGGGTGTCGAGTGGCGGCATTTTTTTGGCGCGACACGCACCCCGTTGTGCAATCGAGCCACGGCCTTGCTGACGCAGAGCAAGCGATGGCCGCTGGTGATGGATGATCTCGGGATCAAGGCGCCCACTTGGCAGCGGCTGCTTCCGGAAACCCGGGATCCGCGCGATGTCGATCCGGGGTTGGACTCGGACTGGGTGCTGAAGCCGGCCCTGGGGCGCGTGGGCGAACTGGTCGGGATCGCCGGCGTAACTGCCGCGAGGGATTGGCGGGCCATCCGGCGGGGTGTTCGCTGGGGAGCGCGGCATTGGGTGGCACAGAAGCGGTTCATCCCGCTGTCGGTGAGGGTGGACGGCCAGCCGTGGCATATCTGTTTGGGTGTTTATGTCATCGATGGCCAAGCTGCGGGTATTTACGGGCGAGTCGCGGCTCGGCCGCTCATCGACCACGCTGCGCGCGATGCCGCGGTGCTGGTCGAGAGGTCTTCTCACGTTGTGGATGCATCCGCCAAATCGAAATCCCATGAATCCGTCGGAACTATTTGATCTTTGGGCGCCGCCATCGGCGGTTTGGTCGAGTTGGGCCAAGCCGGTTCTCTTTGCCGAGACGAGCGCGGCGCCGGCGCTGGATCTCGATGCGGAACCGCTACTCCGGGTGGACCTGCGCGCGGATCAGCCGATGGCCGTCGTGCTGGACCTGCCATCCGCGGAGGCGGTGCGGGCGGGCCTTGCCTTGGTGGAACAGGGATTTCGGCCGGTGCCATTGTTCAATGGCGCGCGAGGTCCGCAAGCGTCGAGCATCGGGCCCGTCGCGCTTGTCGACAACGATCCGATCCTGGCATGGTTGTCGGCCGGCGCGCGCATCCTGGCCCGATGCAATCTGGCCGACGATGCACCGCCGGCGTTTCTCCTGGATTCGCGTCGGCAACCGCCTGCGGCCGATGCATCGCCCGGCCGCTTCGACAATCGTTGGATGGTGTTTCCGCAGGATTTTCCTTCGGCGAATTTCCTTCGCACCCGAGGGATCGCCCGCGGATTGCTGATCCAATCCGACGCGCAATGTCAGCCTCGGGAAGACCTTGCCCACGTCCTGCTCCGGTGGCAGGAGGCGGAGCTTGCGCTGTTCGTGGCGAGCTTGGAAACGGCTGCGACGCCCCAGCCGCTCGTGGTGAATCGCCCGAGGCGATTCCGTTCGTTGTGGTACCGTATTCTGGCGGTGATGGGCCTGCGCCGGAACAGCGCCGGCGGATTCGGTTCGATTGTGCCCATGCCGTCGAGCGCCGGGTGACACCGCCAGATCTCGCGAACGGGGAAGGTCCCATGCGATTGGCCAATCGGGCATTGAAATGGCCTCCCTTTTCCGGGCATGCTTCGGCCGTGCAACCAAACCGATGGGTATGAGTTCACGGGGACTACTTCGCCTGCTGGCCGGCCTGTCCATCCTTGGGTGGACAGGGGGCGCGGCCCGGGGCGCCGCAGCCGATCCCGAGTCGAATAGGACGGTTCTCCACGATTCGACCGGGGTTGATCCTGGCCCGGTGCATGCCTGGAGTTACGGCGGTGTGGTTGGCCTGAGCAACCGTGTCGTGTCCGCCACGTGGAGCTTTTCCGAGCGCGGTTTAGGGAGCGGCCTCTTTTGCGACGCGTGGAGCGGCCGTTCGCTGGCCCTGACGGGCGAGGTGTTTCAGGTGACGTTCGATGATGGCGCGAGCTGCCGGGCTTCGGAGATGCGTTTGACTGGGACGCCCAGGATCCAGCCGTTGCGGGCTCAGGCGGCCGCCTCCCGGCTCGCGGAACGAACCTCCGGTTGGAAGATTGAAATGTCGATGACCGCTCGTGATGGCCGAATGCGGGCAACCTGGCGGGCGCTCGCACTCGATGGCACCAGCTATGTGCGCCAGGAAATTGAGATCGCCGCGCTCGAGGGGGATCTCGACCTGCTGGAGATCGTCTGGTGCCAGCAGCCAATCCCTGGAGCCGCCACGGCAGGGAGCGTGGACGGTTCGCCAGTGGCTGCGGGATCGTTCTTCCTCGGCTGCGAAGATCCGATGGCCGCGAACCGGGTTTCGGCCGGGACTGGCGAGGTGGTCTGCCGGCTGCCTCGTCAAGCGTCGCTTCGCCGGGGAGAAACGTTGAAGGCCAGCCTGGTTGTCGGGGTGGCGCCCGAAGGGCAGATGCGCCGGATGTTCCTGGACTATGTCGAACACGAGCGGGCGCATCCCTACCGCCCCTATCTGCATTACAACTCGTGGTACGACACCGCGTGGGAACCCTTCGCGATGAACGAGACCAACTGCATCGAAGCGATACGCCTGTTTGGCGAACGCCTGATCCGGCCGCACGGCGTGGTTTTGGATGCCATGGTGTTCGATGATGGCTGGGACGATCCGAAGACGCTGTGGCATTTCCATCGCGGCTTTCCCAATGGATTCGCGCCCCTGGCCGAGCTTTGCCGGCAACAGGGCACTCGTCTGGGCGTATGGCTGTCCCCGTTTGGCGGGTATGGCAAGCCGAAGCAACAGCGGCTTCAGTTCGGACACGCGCAGGGTTTCGAGACCAATGCCACCGGATTCTCGCTGGCCGGGCCGAGGTACTACGCCGCCTTCAAACAATCGTGTGTGACGATGATCCGGCAGTACGGCGTGAACCACTTCAAGTTCGATGGCATCGCAGCGGGCATGTATGCCAGCGGCGGCGCCGGGTACATCCGCGACACCGAGGCGATGCGCCGGCTCATGCTCGAGCTGCGGGAGGAGGATCCGAGCCTCTTCATCAATTTCACCACCGGCTCCTGGCCGTCGCCGTTCTGGCTGCGGTATGCGGACTCCGTGTGGCGCCAGGGCGGCGACATGGGCCGCACGGGCAAGGGCTCCTCGCAGCAGCAGTGGCTCACCTATCGCGACCGGGAGGTGTATCGCAATATCGTCAGCAAAGCCCCGCTCTTTCCGCTTAACGCGCTGATGACCCAGGGCGTTGCCTACTCTCGCCATGGTCCGGCGGGCGATCCCGCCTTCAACTCCGCCGGGTTCAAGGACGACGCGCGGGCGTTCTTCGGCGGCGGGACCAGCCTCCAGGAACTCTATCTGCAGCCGGGCAAACTTACGGCCGAAGATTGGAGCGTGCTGGCGGAAGCCGCCCAGTGGTCGCGTTCCAACCGCGATGTGCTCGCGGACACGCACTGGATCGGCGGCGATCCCGGCAAGCTCGAGGTCTATGGCTATGCTTCGTGGAGTCTGCGCAAGGGGATCATCCTGCTGCGCAATCCCGACGATGAGACGCGCGAATTCGCGCTCGATGTCGGACGCGCCTTTGAATTGCCGGCGGGCGCCGCCGGGGCGTTCACGCTGACAAGCCCGTGGGCCGAGGACGCGCGCAAGCCGGCGGTCGCCGTCCGGGCGGGCGTGCCCGTGCAGTTCGAGCTGCGGCCGTTTGAAACCGTCGTTCTGGATGCGGTTCCGCTAGCCCGTGAGCGGCTGTGATTCCCGGTTCCCATCCCTTTCGATGACATATGAAACTGGAATGGATTGACTGGCTGATAGTCGTTGCTTCGTTGTTGATCTGCTTCATGCCGGCGTTGTTCTTCGGCAAACGCGCCGGCCGCAGCACCTCCGAGTTTTTCGTCTCGGGCCGCGCCGCGCCCTGGTGGCTGGCCGGACTGTCGATGGTCGCCACCACTTTCAGCAGCGATACGCCGAACCTGGTGACCGACATCGTCCGGCGCCACGGCGTCGCCGGCAACTGGGTTTGGTGGGCCTTCGTGCTGACGGGTGTGGCCACGGTCTTTTTCTATGCGCGTTTGTGGCGGCGGTCCGAGGTGATGACGGACCTCGAGTTCTACGAGATCCGGTATTCGGGCAAGGCAGCCAGCGTGGTGCGCGGATTTCGGTCGGTGTATTTAGGGCTGTTCTTCAACTGCATCATCATGGCGTCGGTGAACCTGGCAGCCTGCAAGATCGCCAACCTGCTCTTCGGGTTGCCCCGCTGGCAGACGCTCCTGATTTGCGGTCTGCTGAACGTGATCTTCGCGGCGCACTCGGGCCTGTGGGGTGTGCTCGTGATCGACATGATCCAGTTCTTTCTGATGATGACGGCAGTGATTGCGGCGGCGTGGTTTGCCGTGCAGCATGTGGGCGGGTTGGGAGTCCTGGTGGAGAAGCTCTCCGCGCCGATGCCCGCCCCCGACGGCCAAGCGGCGCTGCATTACCTCAATTTCCTGCCCGACTTCACGAACTGGGATCTCGCCCTGGCGGTGTTCGTGATGCCGCTGGCCGTGCAGTGGTGGGCGACGTGGTACCCCGGCTCGGAGCCGGGCGGGGGCAGCTACATTGCCCAGCGGATGCTGGCCTCGAAATCCGAGAAGGACTCGCTGGGGGCGGTGCTGTTCTTCAATTTCGCGCATTATGTTCTCCGGCCCTGGCCATGGATCCTGGTCGGTCTGTGCTCTTTGCTGGTGTTCCCGCAATTGTCGGACATCCAGAAGGCGTTTCCGAATCTGGATCCAAAACTGCTAGGGCATGACATTGCGTATCCGGCGATGCTCAAGTTCCTCCCCGTCGGTTTCATCGGCTTGATGGTGGGGGGGCTGATCGCCGCCAACTCGTCCACCGTCCTGACGCATCTCAATTGGGGATCGTCCTATCTGGTGCACGATTTCTACCGCCGGTTCGTGCGAACGAACGCTCCGGAGAAACACTACGTGCTCGCCGGCCGGCTCGCCACCGTGGGTTTGTTCATCCTCTCCTCCGGCATGGTATACCTCCTGGAGTCGGCCAAGGATACCTTTGACATCCTGCTCCAGGTGGGTGCCGGCACCGGTCTTTTGTATTTGTTGCGTTGGTTCTGGTGGCGGATCAACGCCTGGTGCGAAGTGGCGGCCATGATCGGCTCCTTCGGTGTATCCCTCGTATTGCTGGTGCTCAAGAGCCAGGGGCTGGCCACCCTGAGCACACATCACGCCCTGCTGATCACCATCACGGCCACGACCGCCTGTTGGCTTCTGGTGGCTTTCTTCGGCCCCCCGACTGAGGAAAAGACGCTGGTCGAGTTCTGCCGGAAAGTCAGCCCGTTCGGCCCCGGTTGGCGGCGCGTGCGGCGAGCCGCCGGCATTCCGGAGGGGGATGCGGCGCGGTCGCGCGAGAACATTCCGCTGGCGCTGCTGGGATGGTTCGCCGGCTGCGCAACCATCTGGCTGTCGTTGTTCACTGTGGGCGCGTTTCTTTACGGGCGGCTGTTGCAGGGCGGCTTGCTCCTGGCGTCGTTCGTGGTCAGCGGCCTGGTGTTGCTCGGGGTGATCCGCCGGCTTTGGAGGGAACCGTCCGCAGCCCAATGAGCATGGCCTCCGCTTCCCCGAGTCCAACCTGGACAAGCCGGCGTCGGCTGCTCGTGGCGTTTGAAGGGGGCGTGGCGGATCGCGTGCCCATCAACACGTACGAACTGGCCGGGCGCAACCGTCTCGACTGGTACAACCAGCAGCCCAGCTACCGCGGGCTGATGGACCTCATCCGCGCTCACACCGACTGCATCACCAACTGGAACCCGCGCGCCACAACGGACCGCTACACGTGCGAAGAACGGTTCCTCGGATCCGATTTCCCCGTCGCCATCGAAAGCCGCACGGAGAACACGGGCGAGTTCGAGCGCACCACCCGGATCTGCCACACGCCGAAGGGCGACCTGCGCTCGGTCCGGCAGACCGCTCCGGATGTCCATACCACCTGGCAGGTCGAGCATTGGTGCAAGAGCATCGAGGAGGTCGACAAGGCGCTGAGCGTGCCATATGAGCCAGCCCGCTACGACGCCTCCGACCTCGAGCGCGTGCGCGCCGAGGTCGGCGACGAAGGGCTGATCATGGCGTCGATCGGCGATCCCGCCTATCTGGTTGCTGACCTGATGTCCTTCCAGGACTTCCTGATGTGGGCGTTCGATGCGACCGATCATTTCGCCCGGGCTGTCGCGATCGTCGCCGAGCGTGTGATGGAGAACCTGCGGCGCCAGCTCGACTGCTGCGTGGTGGACTGTTATCGGATCGTCGGGCCGGAGTATTTCACGCCTCCGTACCTGCCGCCGGCCATGTTCCGCCGGTTCGTCGTGCCTCATGTCACGGCCATGACGCGACTGATCCACTCCCGCGGTGCCAAGGTCCGTCTGCATTGCCATGGGAAGATCGGCCGGGTCCTCGACATGATTCTCGAGACCGGTTGCGACGGGATCGATCCCTGCGAACCGCCGCCCGACGGCGACGTCGGCCTGGACGAAGTGAAGCGCCGGTGTCAGGCGCGCCGCGTTTCCGTCTGGGGGAACCTCGAGCTGAAACTTCTCGAGAACGGCACGCCCGGCCAGATCCGCGCCGAGGTACGCCAGGTGATGGCCCAGGCCAAAGAGGGCGGGGGATTCGTCCTGATGCCGACGGCGGCACCGATCACCGTCCCGATTTCGCCCGCCACAGAGGCCAACTACCGCGCCTTCATCGATGCCGGCCTCGAATGGGGCGCATACTGATCAAGGGCAAAGGGGTCGCATCTAAATAGTTGACAAATGAGCGTGTTTTGAGTAGCAGCTTTTACAAGGGTGCGTTTCCTTTCTTGTTATCCGCGCAGTCTCGATGCCAACGCCATGATCGAGGGACGGGCGCGTCCGCAGCCAGCGGATCCGCCAAGAAATCTCGTGAGAAGTGCGAGTGAATCGAACCTTGCCGATTGGTTATTGTTTGATGAATAGCCACTTTCAATTGGCGGCCGAAACCCCCCAGCCCAACTTGGTCGTCGGCATGAAATGGCTCTTGGGCACCTACACCGGCCGGTTCAATCGCCGGCATCAATACGCCGGGAATCTCTTCAGCGGGCGCTACAAGTCCATTGTGGTGGACGAACGGTTGCGCGGAAAAGCTGGGCCGCGCTGGCCGCCCGCACGAACTGGCTTGTGAACGCGATGAAACCGTCGAGCAACGAGCCGAGGGTCTGGTGCAAGCGCGGCTCGCGGCGGCCGGATGGACGGAAGGGGACCTGGCGAAACGTCCGAAGGCCGCCCCCGGCAAGATCAAACTGGCGCGCGAATTGCGGCGGCAGACGCCGATGACCCGGCAATGGATCGCCCAGCGGCTGCACATGGGCAGTGCCAGTTACGTGTCGCACTTAACCCGAAGAAATTATCGTTTGTTAGGACAGCCCTGGGGCGCATCTCAGTTTCTTGCAGGGCAGTGTATGCTGCAGCTATGACAACGACCTGCCATGAAGCTTCAAGACCAACCCCGATTTCTAAACCCTGGCCCGAGCCCCTGGCCGTGCTGGCGGCTCG
>JAKLFB010000026.1 GCA_022711435.1 Verrucomicrobiota bacterium | reverse complement strand
TTCGTAGTACGTCCGCACATATTCGTAGCCTTCACGCACCCCGAAGGCATGGTAGAGCAAGCTTCGATTCATACCGCAAAACCTAGCGAAATCCTAACTCCAGACCAGAACTTTCCCGAAGAACCGGGTTATCGCCATCTACCACCAAAACGAGGTGCGCAAGATCCAGCCTGGGCAGGAGGCGGAAGTCGCTTTCAAGATGTACCCTGGCCGTGTCGTGAAGTGCAAGGTCGACTCCATCATGTGGGCGACTGCCCAGGGGCAGTTGCCCATCGGCACCATGAACGTCACGGGCGGCGTGGCTCCCGTCCCACCCAACTGCCTGGCGGTCCGCTTGCTGCCGGACGCCCGTGACAAGGACATCTTCCTCGCCGCGGGTGCGCACGGTGCCGGTGCGGTGTTTACGGACAGCGGTCACGCAATTCACATCCTTCGCAAAGTGCTGCTGCGCGTTGCCGCGAAACTGGATTGGCTCATCCTCAAGCTGCACTGAAACGACCATGCAATTTTCAAGACAGTGGCTTCTTGCGGCGGTTGGCGCCGGGCTGCTCGCCGGTTGCGCCACCCAGTCGCCCCCCATGCCCGCCGAGATTCATCGCCAATCCGGCACGCTGAATAACCTAGTGCTGACCAGCGCGTGGAAAGCGGCGCCCGTTTCCACGAACGCCATCCAAGACAACTGGCTCGCCACGTTCCAGGACGACCAGCTCAACGCGCTGGTCGCCGAGGCGATGACCAACAATCCCGACCTCCGCGTTGCGTCCTCGCGGGTCGAGCAGGCCTGGCACTATGTGCGTCTGGCCAAAGCCGCCCTGCGTCCCACCGTGAACCTCTTCGGCACTGGTGGTTTGAACATGGGCGGCGGCGATATCAGCTCCGCCCTGCAAGGGATCTCGCTCGGCGCATCCTGGGAACCGGACCTTTGGGGCCGGATGCGTTACGGGCGCAATGCCGCGCAGGCGACGCACGCCTCGGCACGGGCCGATTACGAGTTCAGCCGGCAATCCCTGGCCGCCACCATCGCGAAGAGCTGGTTCACCGCCACCGAAACCTGGCTCCAACTCCAAATCGCCGAAGACATGGTCCAGGCGGCGCGGCAGTTGCTGACGCTTGCTGAGACGCGGCGTCGGGTCGGTGCCGGCAGCGAAGAGGAGATCGCCCTGGCCCGCGCTGACCTGGCCACCTACCAGGACACGGCCAGGCAGGTGCGATTCGCTCATGAACAGACCTTGCGCGCGCTGGAACTGCTGCTCGGCCGGTACCCCGCGGCAGAACTTCAGGCTCGCCGCGACATGGTTGCTCTCCCGAGCGCGATTCCGGCCGGTCTGCCGCTGGAAATGCTGGAACGGCGCCCCGACGTGATCGCCGCCGAGCGGCGCGTCGCCGCTGCGTTCCATCGTGTCGGCGAGGCGAAGGCCGCGCGGCTGCCGCGCCTCATCCTCAACGCCAATGCGGCGGCAATTGACAGCGACATTCTCCAGTTGAAGGAGGATTTCGAGAACCCGACCGGTGGCGCCGGAGCCAAACTTCTCGCTCCTATCTACCAGGGTGGCGCCCTCAAGACACAGGTCGAAATCCGCTCGCTCGAGCAGAAGCAGGCCGTGGCCGAATACGCGCGCATCTCCCTCCGGGCGTTGAGCGACGTCGAGAACTCGCTCTCGTCCGCCCGGGCGTTGCGCGATCGTCAGTCTTTCCTCGAGCAGGCGGTGGCCGAGAATCAACGCGCGCTCGATCTCGCACAGACCAACTACCGCATCGGCCGAGGGGATTTGCGGAACGTGCAGCATCAACAGCTCACTGTTTGCGCGGCCCGGTTGGCGCTGTTGCGGGTGCGGAGCGAGCAGCTGGGCGAGCGGGTGAATCTGCATCTGTCCCTCGGCGGCAGCTTCGAACCCTCCATGATGGCAGAAGTTAACCTGACCATGAAGTGAACCGGGAACGACCTCACGTATGAAAGAAATCACGCGCCTCGCTAGACGGTTCGGGCTGATTCTGGTCACCTGCGTCTCCATGCTGCTGCCACAAGTCTGCCCCGCTGGGCTCTTCAGCCCGAAAGGCGACAGCCTCGAGGAGAAGCGCCAGGTCGTTCGGGACCAGCGTGACGAGATGCTGGCTGAACTCTGCAAGACCAAACCGGAGTTGAAGGACCGCCTTGCCAAAGCCGCCGGCTACGCCACCTTCAAACAGACGGACTTGAACTTGTTCCTGCTCGCGTCGGGCCGAGGCTACGGTGTGCTCAGGGACAACCAGACTGGCAAGGACACCTTCCTGTGCGTTGCCTCGCTGGGAACCGGTGTCGGGATGGGCGTGAAGGACCTCCGGATCGTCTTCGTGTTCAATGACGTCAAGGTCATGAACCAGTTCGTCACCTCCGGCTGGCAATTCGGCGGCAAGGGGGACGCCTCCGCCAAATACAAAGACACTGGCGTGTCCACCGAGGGCGGTGCCAAGGCCAACGTGGACTTCAAGGAGGGCACCGTCACGGCGGGCGTGACGACGGATGTCCGCGCCGGCAAAACCGCTGAGGACCAGACCTCCGCCGCCGTCAGCACTCCCGGCGGGATGGAGATCTACCAGTTCACCGAAAGCGGTCTGTCCCTCCAGGCCACCGTCCAAGGCACCAAGTTTTGGAAAGACACGAAACTCAATCAATAAGCGCCTGCCTCGCAGGCTCTATGACCAAGATCCTCAACCCATGAACATCAAACTTCACCTCCTGCTCCTCACCGTCGCGCTGGCCCTTGGCAGCGTGGCGAGTTCGGCTCAAACCCCTGCTGATGCGGGGTCGGATGACCTGCGCAGCGTGCTCGAGACCTTTCGCTCGGACGTCAACGCCTTCAAAGTGCGGACGCTGAACCAAGCCCTGCAGATGACCGGCCCGGAGGCCGAGCGGTTTTGGCCTGTCTACCGCCAGTACGAGAAGGAGCTGGCTGCCGTGGCCGACAAGAAGATCGCGTTGCTGCGCGAGTTTGGTGAACGCTGCGCCCATGGCACGCTGGATGATCGGGCCGCGGACACGATGGCGCAGCAATGGCTCAAGAACGCCCAGGCCCGCCTCGACCTCTGGAAGAAATACCAAAAGCGGATCGCCAAGGCCGTCTCTCCCGCCCGCGCTGCGCAGTTCCTCCAAGTCGAGCACCAGATGGCGCTGTTTATGGACTTGAATATCGCCGCCGAGATGCCCGCGCTCCGCACGGTGATCAAGTCCGGCCAACCTTGAGCCAGACCGAGGCGCGCGATGAACCGATTGCTCAAAGAAATCCGCCATTCTCCCCTGCTCTGGCTGCTGGCGTTCGTGCCCGCGGTGTTCGTCGCCCAGGGGCTCAAGCCCGAAGCGCACACGCTGCTGTTCGTGCTGTCGGTCTTGGCCATTGTGCCTCTGGCCGCCTTGCTCAGTCACGCCACCGAGTCGGTCGCGGCCAAGACCGGGGATGCGGTCGGCGGGCTGCTCAATGCCACCTTGGGCAACCTCACGGAGCTGGTTATCGCCCTCACGGCCTTGCGCGCCGGGCAATACATGCTGGTGAAAGCGTCCATTGCGGGCGCGATTGTCACCAATGCGCTATTCATGCTGGGCGCGTCGTTTCTGCTCGGTGGACTTAAGCACCATGTCCAGGAATACAACCGGGTCGGCGCCCGCATGCAAGCGGGGCTGCTTTTTCTGGCCACGATCGCGTTGTCGATTCCTTCGGCCGTCTCCCAGGCCGACGCTGTGACGGGCGCGGCATTCACCCAGAAGCTGAGCGTGGCTTTGGCCATGCTGCTGATCCTGGCTTATGCACTGGGCTTGCTGTTCTCGCTCAAGACGCACCGCGAGCTTTTCGCCAGCGCAGAGTCCGGAGAGGCGGCGGAAGCGCCGTGGCCCCTGGGTCTGGCCCTGACTACCCTAGCGAGCGTCACCGTCCTGGTGGCGCTGGTGAGCGAGGTGTTCGTCGAGTCCGTGCAAAAGGCGGCGGAGGCCCTCGGGATGACCCCCGCCTTCGTCGGGTTCATCGTCGTGGCGCTGGTCGGTGGCGCGGCGGAAATGGCCTCGGCGTTCTCCGGCGCGCGCAAGAACCGGCTCGACCTGAGCGTCGGCATCGCTCTGGGAAGCGCCTCGCAGATTGCCCTCTTTGTCGCGCCGGTGCTGGTCCTGTTCAGCTACCTGATCGGGCCAACGCCAATGGACCTGCAATTCTGGCCGGGCGCGGTTGTGATGATTCTCGTCGCTACCCTTACGGCTTCACTCGTCACGAACAGCGGGCGCTCGGCCTGGTTCGTCGGGGTATTGGTCCTGATGGTTTATCTCATCTTCGCCCTGACGCTTTACCTGTTGCCGCCCCGAGCAGCGTAAAGGCGCCAGCGAAACCATGAAACCCCAACCATTCCTTCGCCTGCCAAACCATAAATCCTCAAGGTCGAAGCATTGATCGGCAACCAAGAAAGGACGGAGAGCCATGTTCAAGGAAGAGCGAGACCAAAGCCAGTTCGAGTGGAGCATGCTGGGCGACCTGAAGGCCGGGCGCCCCAACCTGGGCCCGATGACCCACGTCGCCGTCTATCGGCTTATGCAGTTCACGCTGCGCGACGTGCTCATTCGGGAGATCGGGGTGGAGAAGGCAGACCGCGCTTTCTTCGAGGCAGGCAAGGAAGCGGGCCATCAGTACTATCAGAACGTTCTCACCCAGAAGCAGGACTTGAATGAATTCTTCGCCGATATCCAGCGCACCATGAAGGAGCTGAACATCGGCATTTTCAGGGTCGAATCGACCAATCCCGAACGGGGCTCGTTTGTCATCACGGTGGAGGAAGACCTCGATTGCTCGGGTATCCCGGTCTGCTCGGAGCAGATCTGCACTTACGATGAGGGCTTCATTGCCGGATTGCTGCTGGCCTACTCGGGCAAGGATTACCAAGTCAAGGAAGTCGACTGCTGGGGATCGGGCGCTCGCGTTTGTCGTTTCAGGGTAGTCCCCAGGTAAAACAAGGCAATGACCTCCGTCGAAGAGGCGCTCGTCGATTCGATTGCCGCAGCATTTCATCGCTTTCGCACGGGGAAGGTGCCGCCGCCGATCGCCATTCCGGAGGATCAGCCGGACAACGAGGTTCGCCAGCTTATCACTTACGTGAATCGGTTCCTGGCCGAGTTCGCACCGTTTGCCGAGGCGATGGAGGAGATTGCCCGCGGAGAGCTGCAAACGCGTGCCGTGTTGGGGCGGATGGCGGTAGCCCAATCCTTGAAGGCACTTCAATCGAACCTGCCCCACTTGACATGGAAGACGCAGCAGATTGCGGCGGGGGACCTCGAGCAGCGGGTGGACTTCATGGGTGACTTCTCTCTCGCCTTCAATCGCATGACGCAGCAGCTCAGGGACTCCTACCAGGAATTGGGGCGCCGCAACCAGTTCATCCGCCGCGTCTTTGGCCGCTACACGAGCGACCAAGTCGTCGAAGCGCTCCTGGATGCGCCCGACGGGCTCAGGCTTGGCGGAGAAAAGCGCGAGATTACGATCTTGATGTCTAACCTTCGAGGTTTCACAGCCCTCTCCGAGCGATTGGAGGCCACCGAAGTGGTCTCGTTGCTGAATCAGTACCTCGCGGCCATGGTGGAAGTGATCCAACGCCACGGTGGCACGGTCGACGCCATCATCGGGGACGCCATCCTGGTGCCCTTCGGCGCACCCCTGGCGATGGAGGAGGCCAGTTACCATGCCGTCCTCTGCAGCCTGGAGATGCAGCAGGCAATGGCGGGGGTGAATGAACAGAATGTACGAAGGGGCTGGCCGGAGATCGAGATGGGCATCGGGCTGCACCGGGGAGAGGTTGTCGTCGGCAGCATCGGTTCCGCGAAGCGGTCGCATTACACGGTCATCGGCCGGACGGTCAACACCACGGCGCGAATCGAGAGCTTCACCGCGGGTGGACAGGTGATCGTTTCTCCGACGGTGATCGAGGCGGCCGGTCGGGGTCTCATCTTTGGCGGCGAGGTCGAGGTGCGCGCCAAGGGCATGAAGGAGGCGCTCCGGTGTCGTCAGTTGTTAGGCCACCAAGACCATCCGGAGTTGGGACTCGAGGCGGAAGCGGTGTGCACCGCCCTCGCCGAGCCTCTGGCTTTTCACTACGTGTTGCTGAACGGGAAACATTTCACTGAGCCGACGGAACATGCCAGCCTCCTCGCCCTGTCCCGCCGCTGGGCCGTGATCGAGGCCGTCGGCCCGCTGCCTCTGCGCTCCAACCTGTTGCTCCGGCTCGATGCGGCGAGCGGCGAGGAGGAAGTGCCGGAGCTCTTCGCCAAGGTGATCCGATCCCTGGATGAATCCAGCCACCGCTATTCGATCCAGTTCACCTCGGTAGCACCCGGCATCATCGCCCGGCTGGATCGGCTCGCTCGCCGAAGCCCATGAGCCGTGGAACATCAAATCCAGCCCTGCCCCAAACTCGAGATCCCCATGAAATCACCCAAACGCGTTCTCGAACCGAGCGAACGCATCTCCGAGGTCCTGTTCGGATTGATCATGGTCCTCACTTTTACCGGCTCGCTCAGTGTTGCCGAGGCCGGGCGCGACGACGTTCGCGCCATGCTCATTGGCGCCCTGGGCTGCAACCTGGCTTGGGGGATCATCGACGGCGTGTTCTATCTCATGGGTTGTCTGGCGGAACGAGGGAGCAACCTCACCACGCTCCGGGCGGTGCGCCAGGCCCGCGATCCCCAGACGGCGCATCGGCTGATTGCCGACGCGGCGCCGGCAGCCCTGGCCTCCGTGCTGGACGCCGCGGACCTTGAGCGGATCCGCCAGCGATTGAACCAACTGCCGGAGCCACCACTGCGGGCGCGGCTGAGCAAGACCGATTGGACGGGGGCCGTGGGTGTGTTCTTCCTTGTGTTCCTGTCCACCTTTCCCGTCACGGTGCCGTTCCTTCTCCTGCCGAGCGCCCCCTTGGCCATACGCGTTTCCAACGCAGTTGCCGTGGGCATGCTATTCCTGGCGGGATTTGCGTACGGGCGCTGCGTGGGGCGGTCGCCCTGGCTGATCGGCCTTTCGATGGTGGCGTTGGGCGGCGTGCTCGTGGCTCTCACCATCGCACTCGGAGGTTGAAGCCAAAACGCCTATGCAAGGCCTCGAAGCGCAGTCAACACCGCAGCCGTCGACGGCCGAGTTGCTGCAGCGCCTCCTGACTGTCGTCGAACCGCCGAAGCGCAAACGCGGGCTCGAGATCGCCTGCGCGCTCGTGCTCTCCCTTGCGACGACGGCGTCGGCCTGGTGTGCCTATCAGTCGAAGCTCTGGGGTGGCGCGCAAATGGGGCGCGCCAACGCGGCGGTTCGGGCCAGCCGGGAGGGCGCGGTGACCACCCTCGCCGTCCTGCAGGCGCGCATGTTTGACGCGTCCATGTTCATTGCCTATATGGAGGCCCGATTCGATAGCAACTGGACCCATGAGGCTTTTCTGGCCCAGCGATTCCGGCCCGAGATGAAACCCGCCTTCGAGGCCTGGCTGAAGCTCGATCCGCTCAACAATCCGTCTGCACCCCCTTCGCCGCTGCACATGGCCGAGTATGCGCAGAAAGAGGCGGCCGAAGTTGCCCGTCAGGAAGCCATTGCCGCGGAGGGACTCGAAAAGGCACGGCAAGCCCGCCAGGTCTCGGACAACTATGTCTTGCTGACTGTCCTCTTCGCTTCGGTGCTCTTCTTCGGGGGCATTGCTCGGGTTTTTGACTCACGTCTGCTGCGGATAGTGTTCGCCGTCTTCGCGGTCGTGTTGTTACTGGGAACGCTGAGTGGATTGCTGACCATGCCCATCTGCCGCGAATGAAATCTCAGGTCAGTTACAGCAGCCGATTTAACTGGGCCCATGGGCAGTGTGGGCATGTGTTTCAAGGGCGGTACAAGCGGATCCTGCTCGAGGATGCAAGCCGAGTGACGGAGGTGGCGCGCTACGTGCATTGTGTTGCTTCGGCAAGAGTGCATGAACGTGTCGCAGGGGGCGGGGTAGCATGGGTGGCAGGTAGACACGATGAATGCGATAACACGACAAAAGCAGGAAGAACTCAAAACCCGGATTGATGGATGATGATATTGTTAACCGCTAATTAACACTAATTGGCACTAATGTAAACACAATAATGACAGGTTGTCATCAGTGTGAATTAGTGCAGATTAGTGGTTCGGTCTTCTCTGCCGCCGCTATTGGCGAGGGCACGGATTGGGAGTTCAAGTCTGCGCGAGGCGGTATTCCCGGCGATTTGTGGCAACAAGCTGACCCTCGACCGCGAAACACTGCTAGAGTCGATCCCCCCGGTCGGCATCGTTGTGCGGATCCACAAGCAGCGCGCCGAAGCGCACCCCCCGCGTGCTGCAATGGAGCTGGCCGAAGCCGAACACCCTCATCACCGATTCGTAAATCGCGACGCCTGTCAGGACGATGTCGGCGCGGTCGGGCGGCAGGCCAGCGAGCCGGCGGCGCGCCTCGATCGGCAGCGCCCATAGCCGCTCATGAACCCGGCGCACCGAGCCCTGCGGAAGCGGTGTGGACTCGATCCGCTCGCGGTCGAACACGTCGATCTCGAGCCAGATCATGGCCAGGACGCTCGAAGTGCCACCCGTGCCCACCAAATCGACGCCGCGGGCGGCCCCGCCGGTCAGGGCTGGGGCCAGGATCGGCCCCAGGCACCTTGGGAGGCACTCCTCCAGCTGCGCCTCACACCGGTGCCGGTCCGCATCCGAAGGCGGATCGCCTGGCCGGAGGGCCTCGAACAGCCGCACGGCGCCCAGGGCCAGGCTGCCGCGGTCGTGGTCGTCCGCGGTCCGGCGCAGGATCCACTGCGTGCTGCCGCCCCCCACCTCGAGAATCAGCTGGGGACAGCGGTTCAGACGGGCGTCGGTCCGGACCCCCTGGAAAGCCAGCGCGGCTTCAGTCTCGCCTGAGATGACGTGGACGCAATGGCCTGCCAAGGCTTCGATGTCAGCCACCAGATGGGGGCCGTTGGCGGCCTCGCGGACCGCGCTTGTGGCGAGCAGGCGGATGGATGGCGCCCCATGGCCGGCGGCAAGCTCGAGCAATCGGCGCACGGCGGCCAGCGTCGCCTGGATGCTCTCGGAACCCAGGCGGCCGGTTTCGTAAAGGCCGCGGCCCAGCCGGGTCTGGATGCCCGTCTCGAACACCGGATCAACCCGCGGGCCGGCGACATCGCCCACCAGCAGCTTGACCGAGTTGGTGCCGATGTCGATGACCGCTCGACGCTCGGTGTTCATGGGGTGGGCTCCGGAGCGGACGGCGCGCCGGGACTGAGCGTCCGGCCCGCGCGGATTTCGGGCACCAGCAGCAGGCTGGCCGCCAGGATTAATCCGGTCGCGATCCAGCCCATGGTGAGCATGTCCAGCCGAGTCAGGAGCTGGAAGGACACTATGGGCGCCAGGACGCCCCGGACGCCGGTGAAAAAGGTGTGCACCGCCATGTAATCGGCCACCCGGTCCGGGGCCGCCAGCTTGGTGACCCACAGGCTCCAGGCCACATCGCCCCCGGCATTGGCGATCCCGAAGATGATGGCACCCGCGGTCAGCCCCGCCGTGCTGTCGCTCAGGAAGAAGGTCAAAATCCCCGCGGCGAACCCCAGGTTCAACGCCACCCGCAAGGCGAAGAAGTTCATGTGGTCGAAGAGCCAGCCCCAAAGCGGGCTCAACGCCAGGCGCGCCAGGTTCGGGATCACCCCGGTGTAGAGCGCGATCAGGCTGACGCTCAGCGCCAGGCCATAGCGGGGGTTGGCCAGATACTCGACCCTCAGCGGATACATCATGAGATTGCCGAAACCCATCAACATCCACGCTGCCAGCGTCAGCCGGAACAGCCGATCCTCCTTCAGGCTCCGCCAGGCTCGCAGCGGATGCGTTCCCTCGAGGACCTTGAGCGGACGCGATGGGTAGCGTCCGAGCAGGATTGCGGCCGCGGCGAACGCCAAGGCGAAGACCAGCAGCAGCCACGGGAACTGGTCCAGCCGCCCGGAAAAGAGCCGTCCCGCGACATGACTGAACAGGGCGGCGCTGGCGATGCGGATCATGATCGTCCGCGCAAAGAGCCGGCCGCGCGCGTCGGCCGGGTAATTATCGTGGTAGATCTGGGTCAGCAGGGGCACCCCGGCTGAGGCTGCGGCCATGGCCAGCGCGCTGCCCGCCACAAAAACCGGCAAGGACGGCGCCAGCGCCATCCCCACCATGCTCGCCGCCCCCAGCCAGCAGAGGAGGGCCGCGGCGCGCGCCGCCGCCCATCCGGACCGCGCGACCGCCATGACCAGCCAGGGCGTGATCAGAAGCCCGATGCTCCCGCCGCCCGCCACCACCGCCTTGGCCATGGCGCCCGCCTGAAACCATCGCACCGCGATGAGCAGCAGGAACGTCGAGCCGGCCGTCTCGAGAATCCCTGCCGACACCGATCGCCACTTCTCGTGGCGGTAGGTGAGCTGCGTTTCGCTGGCGGGCGCCATCCGGCCAGCTTACCGCCTCTCCGCAAGCGCCCGCAAAGGATTTATCGACCGCCCATTATCCTCATGACAGCCGGGCCCCGGAGGGCTATCTTCCCCCTGTCCGGCGCATGAAGGCCATCCGCCCATCCCATTTCATCAACCGCGAGCTCAGCTGGCTCGAATTCAACGGGCGCGTCCTCGAAGAGGCCATGGACGCCACCCATCCGCTCCTCGAACGGCTCAAGTTCTTCACGATCTTCAGCTCGAACCTGGACGAGTTCTTCGAGGTGCGGGTGGCGGGCATCAAGCAGCAGATCGAGAGCGGGGTGGCGGAGCGCAGCCTGGACGGGCTGACGCCCAGCGAGATATTCCAGCTCGTTGCCCGGCGGGTCAGGCGCCTGGTCGACCAGCAATACGCTTGCTGGCGCCGGGATCTCGTGCCCGCCCTCGCCCGCAACCGGATCCAGTTTCTGGAGGCGGGCCGGATCGGCCCGGAGGATCGAGCCTGGATCGATGCCTGCTACCGGGCCGAGGTCCGCCCCGTCCTCACGCCTCTGGCTCTGGATCCGACCCATCCGTTCCCGCTGCTGCTGAACAAATCGCTCAACCTGATCGTCCAGCTCGACTGGCCGGCGGCCTCCGCCAGCGCCCAGCACCGCCTGCTCATCGTTCAGGTCCCCCGGGTGCTGCCCCGCCTGGTCCGCCTCCCCCGGGCCGATGGCCGGCTCGATTATCTCTTCCTCGGGCAGCTCATCGGCGACTACCTCTCCGACCTCTTGCCCGGCGCCCGGATCCAGGGCTGTTGGGCGTTCCGGGTCACGCGCAACAGCGAGCTGTACATCGATGAGGAGGAAGAGACCGACACTGGCAACCTTCTCCAGGCGGTCGAGAAAGAGCTCCACAAACGCCGCCGCGGCGATGCCGTCCGCCTCGAGGTCGAGTCCGGCTGCCCTCCGCCCATTCGGGCCATCTTGCTGCAGAACCTCCAGCTTTCCGAGGTCGACCTGTACGAGATCGACGGCCCTCTCGATCCCGTCCGGCTGATGAAGATCCACGAGGATGCTGCCGGGGTCGAGCTGCGCGACGCCCCTTATCACGCTCCTTATCCAGCCGCGTTTCGGGAGCCGGCGGATCCGTTTGCCGCCATCCGAAAGAGCGATGTCCTCGTCCACCATCCCTTCGAAACGTACGAGGCCGTGGTCGATTTCCTCGAGCAGGCCGCCGAGGATCCTCAGGTGCTGGCCATCAAGCAGACCCTTTATCGCACCGGCGGCGACACCCGGATCGTCGGCGCCCTGATGAGAGCGGTGAACCATGGCAAGCAAGTCACCGTCACCGTCGAGCTGAAGGCCCGGTTCGACGAGGCCAACAACATCCTCTGGGCGCGCAAGCTCGAGGAGGCGGGCGTGCATGTTGTCTACGGGCTGGTCGGCTACAAGATCCATGCCAAGGCCTGCCTGGTCGTCCGGCGCGAAGAATCCGGTCTCCGCCGCTATGTCCACCTGAGCACCGGCAACTACAATCCCACCACCGCCCGGATCTACACGGATCTGAGCCTGTTCACCTGCCATCCCGACTTCGGCGAGGACGTCACCAGCTTGTTCAACCTTCTGACCGGCATCTGCCAGTTCCCCGGCATGCGCAAGCTGCTCGTCGCCCCTTTCAATCTCCAGGAGCGGTTCATCGAGCTCATCCGGCGCGAGGCCGATCATGCCCGCCAGGGGCTGCCAGCCCGGATCATCGCCAAAATGAACGCCCTCGTCGATCGCGGCATCATCGAGGCGCTGTACTCCGCCTCGCAAGCCGGGGTGAAGATCGATCTTCTGGTCCGCGGCATCTGCTGCCTTCGGCCTCAGGTCCGCGGCCTCAGCCAGAACATCACCGTCCGCAGCATTCTCGACCGCTTCCTCGAACACAGCCGGATCTACTATTTCGAGAATGCGTGCCAGCCCCAGGTGTTCATCGGCAGCGCCGATTGGATGCCCCGCAACTTCTTCAGCCGCATCGAGACGGTGTTTCCGATCGAGAACGGCGTCTTGCGGGAGCGGCTGATCGACGAGAGCCTGGGCATCCCCCTTGCCGACAACGTCAAAGCGCGCGTGCTCCTTTCCAGCGGCCGGTATGTCCGGCAGACGGTTCCGCCCGGGGAAAAGCCGGTCCGCAGCCAGATCGAGCTGATGCGCCGGGCCCAGGCTGGCGCCGCCAGCCCGCTCCGGCCCAAGCGCGGCGCTCGCAAGGAGCTGCGCCTCCGCAGCGCCCCGCCCCCCGCCGAGCCCTCGCTATAAGAGACGATATATGCAACGTCGTAAGTCACGCCGCGTGAGGCCTGCCTGCCGCGGCGGCGCCGGCAGGCCTGACCCGGCGTTGTGCACTTCTGACGCTCTGTATGCCTAATCGCGCCGGTCGCGGATGGCCCGCAGGATCTCGGCGACGGCCTCGGTTCGGGGCCGGGCGCCCTGGTTTCCCTGGCCGTGACGGCGGACGGCGACCATCCCCTCGCTCTGCTCGCGTGCGCCGACAATCAGCATGGTGTGGACCTTGGCCTCCTCGGCGCGCTGGATGCGGCCCGGCAGCTTGTCGTGGCTGAACTCGAGCCCCGCCCGCACGAACTGCGCCCGAAGCTCGCGGACGATCTCCTCCGCATACCCCACCTGGTCGGAGGTCACCGGCAGCACGCGCACCTGCTCCGGCGCCAGCCAGAGCGGGAAGTTCCCCGCATAATGCTCGATTAGAAATCCGATGAACCGCTCGTGGGTGCCCAGCGGCGCGCGATGGATGCACATCGGCGTCTTGTCCGTGTTGTCCCGGTCGCGATACGCCAGCCCAAACCGCGCCGGCACCGCGAAGTCAACCTGGTTGGTGGCGATGGTGAACTCGCGGCCGATGGCGCTCCAGACCTGGACGTCGATCTTCGGCCCGTAGAAGGCCGCCTCGTTCGGCACCTCGACATAGTGGATGCCGCTCTCCTGCAGGACGCGGCGCACCATCTCCTCGGTCCGCTTCCACAGCTCCGCCTCATCCACGAATTTCTGGCCCAGCCGGGAGGGATCGTGCGTGCTGAATCGCATCACGTATTTCTCCAGGCCGAAAATCTTGAAGTATTTGAGATACATGGCGTTCACCGCATCGAACTCCTGCGGGAACTGCTCGGGCGAGCAATAGATGTGCGCGTCGTTCATCTGCATCGACCGCACCCGCATCAGGCCGAACAGCTCGCCCGATTGCTCGAATCGATAGCACGTGCCGTATTCGGCCAGCCGCATCGGCATGTCACGGTAGCTGCGAGGCTCCGCGGCGAATATGCGATGGTGATGCGGGCAGTTCATCGCCTTGAGATAATACCGGTCGGAGGCAATCCCGCCCGCCTGCGCCGCTGGATCCGGGCCGCCTCCGCCCGCTGCCTGCGATGCGTCTGCCAGCTCCATCGGCGGATACATGCTCTCGGCGTAATACGGCAGGTGCCCCGACGTGCGATACATTTTCTCCCGGGCCAGATGCGGCGTGCGCACGCGCAGATACCCCGCCTCGAACTCGCTCTCCTTGGCCAGCTTCTCCAGCTCCTCGATGAGAACCGTCCCCGCCGGCAGCCAGAGCGGAAGGCCCGGCCCCGTATATTCGGCGTCGAAGACGAACAGGCTCATCTCGGCGCCCAGCTTCCGGTGGTCGCGCCTCTTCGCCTCCTCCTGCATCTTCAGCCATGCCTCGAGCTCGGCCTGGTTCGGAAATGCCGTCCCATACAGCCGCTGCAGCTGCTGGTTCTTTTCGTCCCCGCGGTAATACGCCGCCGCCACCCGCAGCAGCTTGAACGCCTTCACGTTGCCCGTGCGCATCACATGCGGGCCGGCGCACAAATCCACAAACTCGCCGCTCTGGTACGTCGAGATCGGCTCGGCCTCGGGGATGTCGTTGAGCCGCTCGATCTTGAAGGTCTCCCCCCGGCCCGCGAAAAGCTCGCGCGCCTCGTCCCGGGTCCGAACCGCTTTCTCGAAGCGATGGTTCTCCCGCACAATCTTCTTCATCTCCGCCTCGATGGCCGGGAAATCCTCGGGCGTGAACCGATGATCCGGCAGGTCGAAATCGTAATAGAACCCCTCCTCGGTCGCCGGGCCGATGTCCAGCCGCGCCGTCGGCCACAGCCGCACCACGGCCGCGGCCATCACGTGCGCTGCCGAATGCCGGAGCCGCTCAAGGTCCGTCATCTTCTCCCGATCTTCCAGCGATTTGCGTTCCGACGATGCTTGAACCGGATCTGCCATATCGAAACAGTCTAGCGGATCCCCCGCCGATTGACAATGGCCTCGCTTCCCAGCGGTTGCCAACGATCCGGATGCAGTGGTAGAAAAGCGGGCCAGTGATCCGACGCTGCATCATTCTGTGCGGCTGGCTGGCAAGAGCCGCGGGCCTTGGGGCCGATGTCGAGCATTACCACCAGACCCTGCGCATCTCGGAGTTCATGGCGGTCAATCAAAGCGGGATCCAGGATGAGGACGGCGATCGCTCCGACTGGATCGAGATCCATAATCCAACCGCCGCCGCGGTGAGCCTGGAGGGGTGGTTCCTCACGGACGCCGCCGCCAACAAGACACAGTGGCAGTTCCCCGCCACAAACCTCCTCGCCGGAGCGCATCTTGTCGTGTTCGCCTCCGACAAGAACCGCGCCAACGCCGGCGCACCGCTGCATGCCAATTTCAAGCTGAGCGGCGCGGGCGAATACCTCGGGCTGACGATGCCGGATGGGGTGACGGTGGCCAGCGAGTATGCGCCCTTGTTTCCGCCGCAGGCGGCGGACGTCTCCTGCGGCCTCACGCCGGCCACGAATCCTCCCGCCATTCTCGTCCCGCCCGGCAGCTCCGCCAGAACCCTGGTTCCGTCCGGCCCAATCGACGATGCCTGGCGGCTCCAAGGATTCGAGCCCGATGCCGCATGGCCAGTGACCCCGCTGCCGGCCGGCTACGAGACGATCGGCGAGCCGATCGCCGCCAACATCCTGTTCGTCGTGGACACCAACGCGAACGCTGGCCTGGCGCCCGGCGATGCCGCCGTGCTTGACCGCCTCACCGCCGCCCTCGGCCATGCCGTCACCGTTGCCGATGACAACGCCGCCCGGACCGCTGACGCCGCCGGGCGAGACCTGGTGGTCGTCTCCTCGACGGTCAGCTCCAGCGCCATCACGAGCAAATTCCGCGACGTGGCAGTGCCGGTGATCAACTGGGAGCGCTCCCTGGTGGATGACTTCCGGATCGGCGCCACTCCGCCCTCGACGACCAGCGCCTCTCACGTGGTGGTGACGCCTGCAGGGGCGGGGCACCCGGCCGCCGGCGGCCTCCCGGCCGGCGTCCACATCATCCGCGCCAGCGCCGCCGCCCTGGGCGTCGCCAGCACCTCCGGGCTGGCGCCTGGCGCGCAGGTGCTCGCCACCGCCAATAACTGGCCGGCCGTGATACTGGTCGAGAAAGGGCATCTTCTCCTCGATGGCCAGACCGCGCCCGCTCCCCGAATCCACATGCCCTGGGGCGACGCCGGACTCGAGGGCGTCCATGCCGCGGGGCTGGCGCTGTTCGATGGCGCCGTCGCTTACGCGCTCTCTGGCCGCAGCTTGGCTCCCTTGCTTGCGCCCCAGATCGCCACGGACATTCGAGCGGCCATGCAGGATCGAAGCAGCACCTTGCTCGCCTGCCTGCCGTTCGCGATGCCCGAGGGGTTCCGCCCCAGCTCGATGGCCTTGCGCATGCGCTATGACGACGGGTTCGTCGCGTGGCTCAACGGCGTCGAGATCGCCCGGCGCAACGCCGCGGGCGCCATGGCCTGGGACTCTGCCGCGACAGCCTCCCGGGCCGGCGCGGCGGCGCTCGTACCGGAACTGCTCGACGTCAGCGGCCACCGCGAGCTGCTCGCCGCCGGCGACAATGTGCTGGCGATCCAGGGGCTGAACGCCAGCGCGGCTGACCCGGATTTCTTTGTCGATGCCGAACTCACTGCCGTTACCGATGCGACAGGCCTTCTCCATTACTACACGACACCGACGCCGGGCGCCCCCAACCTCCCGGGCAGCCTGGGCATCGTCCCCCCCGTTCTCTTCAGCCGCGACCGCGGCTATGTGACGAACGACTTCGTCCTCACGCTCAGCAACGCGCTGGCCGGCGCCGAAATCCGGTTCACGACCAACGGCGCGCCGCCGACCGCCTCGAGCGGGTTCGTGTATGCCACCCCGCTGCGGATCGCCCACACCACCGTCATCCGCGCCGCGGCCTTCCAGCCGGGCTACCTGAGCACCCGCGTCGCCACGATGAGCTACCTGTTCCTCGAGCAGGTGCTGCGCCAGCCTTCGAGCCTCGAGGGCTGGCCGCAGCCCGTCCTGAGCATCGGCGCCAGCGTCAACGGCTCGAGCACCCGCCAGCACGATTATGAGATGGATCCCCGCGTGGTGGACGCCCCCGCCTACTCCAATTCCATTCGCAGCGCCATGCTGGCCATCCCCACGATGTCCCTCGCCGTGCGGCAGTCGGACATGTGGAACGCCAGCGGAAACGGCGGGTTCTATCGCTCCACGGCCGGCCTCGAGGCGCCGGTCTCCGTCGAGCTGATCGATCCGGGCCAGCCCGCCCACAACGCGCACGCGGACGCCTGGATCGAAGGCCACAGCCATGACCGGCTCAAACGCACGATGAGGCTGACCTTCCGGGCCAGCAGCGGCGCGCCCCGCTTCGAGTCGCGCTTGTTTCAGGACGCGCCCCTGCTCGGGGAGACCGCCGCCCCCCAAGCCAACAGCATCGTGCTGCGGGGCGGCAACAACCGCTGCTGGGCGCGCGGGTGGAATCCCGCCAAGACGACCTACACGGAAGACGAATTCTACCGCGCCACGCAGATCGCCATGTCGGGCGCTGGCGCGCATGGCAGCTTCGTCCACCTTTACATCAACGGCATCTATTGGGGCCTCTACAACCCGGTCGAGCGCCCCGACAACGCATTCGCGGCCGCCTACCTGGGGGGCGGCGATGACCAGTGGTTCAGCATCAATCACGGCGGCAGCACCAACGGCCTCCGCACCCGGTGGGATTACCTCGTGGGGCCGCTGGCCGCCAAAGACATGTCCCAAGCCTCGAATTATGCCGAACTGCGGGAACACCTCGATGTCGAGCCCTTCATCGATTACCTCCTCGCCTCCTGGTATGTCGGCCTGGGCGATTGGCCCGACAACAACTGGTGGGCGGCCTGCCGAAACAGCCCGCCCGGCCCCGTCCGCTTCTTCGCTTGGGATGGCGAGTGGTGCTTCGGCACGGCCCGAGCGTCTTCGCTGCGGGCCTCGGTGAAATCCGAGTTCACACCCTCCTCGGCCAGCAGCGCCGTCATCCCCAAGCTCTGGCGCAGCGCCCGCGCGAACCCCGATTTCATGATGGCCGTCGCCGACCGCGCTTTCCGCCATACCCGGGCCCATGGCGCGCTCTCCGACGCCCAAGCCATCGAGCGCTGGCTCACGCTGAGCAACGCGCTCCGCGCCCCCGTGATCGCCGAGTCAGCCCGCTGGGGCGACTCGATCGATCCCAGCACCGTCCGCACCCGGGATGCCGACTGGCACAACGAGCAGGCGCTCATCGGCGGCCTGCTGGCCGGCAACGGCGAGGCGCTCCTCGATTCGATGCGCAGCCACGGATACTATCCCTCGGTCGCCCCGCCGCAGTTCAGCCATCCCGACGGCATCGTGGAGCCGCCGTTCGCATGGACGCTTTCGCACACCAACGGTTCGGGGGAGGCTTACTACACCGGGGACGGCAGCGACCCGAGGCTGCCCGGCGGCGCCGTGAATCCCGCCGCCGTCCGATACGGCGGCGCGGTCCCCGTCCTCCAGAGCGCGCGGATCCAGGCCCGCTTCCTGAAAGGGAGCCAATGGAGCGCCTTGAACGAGGCGGCCTACGGCGTCCCGGGGAGCAGCACGCTCCAAATCGCCGAGATCATGTATCACCCCGCCGATCCCACGCCCCTCGAATGGGCGTCCGGCTTCACCAATGACAACGACTTCGAGTTCCTCGAGCTGAAGAACACCGGCGCCGCCCCTCTCTCCCTGGCCGGCTTCCGATTCACCGAGGGGATCGAATTTGAATTCGACAGCGGCATCCTGCCTGCCGGCGGCATTGTGCTGCTCGTTCGGAATCGGCCGGGCTTCGAGGCGCGTTACGGGACCGGGCTGCCGGTCACGGGCGCCTTCGGCGGCGCGCTCGATAATGGCGGCGAAACCCTGCGGGCTCGCGATGCTGCCGGCCTCGCGGTCCTGAGCTTTCGCTACGAAGATCATTGGCAGATGGCCGCCGACGGCGGCGGGCATTCGCTCGTGCCCGTCCGCCTGGCGTGGCCCCCGCCCGATCCGTCGATGGCGTCCAGCTGGCGGGCCAGCGCCCATCCGGGCGGCTCGCCAGGCATCGACGATCCCGCCCCGGCCGCGGGTTTCCAGGCCTGGGTGCGGATTCATTTCTCGGCCACGGAGCAGGAAGACCCCGCGGTGAGCGGCCCCGACGCCAACCCGGATGGCGATCCCTGGCCCAACTTCGCCGAATACGCCTTCGTCACCGATCCGCGGCGCGCGGGGACCGAGGTCCTGCCACGGGCGCATCTGGAAGATGGCCTGCTCAAGATCGTGTTCCGCCGGCTGAAGGATCCGTGCGATGTCTCCTATCGGATCGAGGTCGCCTCGGGATTGGACGGCGGCTGGAGCGAGGCCGGCGCCGCCCAGAGAACGCTCGGAAGCGACGAGTCATCCGAGACGGTGGAGGCTGTCCTCCCAACGCCCATCGCCGGCGCAGACGCCTGCTACGCGCGCATTCTGGCGCTCCCCGCGCCCTGAGCCCTTGCTGCGGCGTATTCCAGGCGCGTTGACGCCACTCGCGTCCATTCGCCTGGATTTGCGGTTCGGCGCCGGAATATTCGCGGTTCTTCTTTGAGAGGTTTTGCGGCTATAGGTTGAACAACCGACCTTTAATTGCCACAAGAAACTCAAAAAGACGCAAAAAGAGTTGCCCTTCCCCCCGCGAGGGACGAGCGGCGGGCAGAGGGAGAGGGGATTGTTCCAACGTCCGCCTCTCCCCGACCCTCCCCTCCACTGTCGCGGAGGAGAGGGAGAAGACTAACTGCGGACGATCGCCCCACTGCGACCGGACGCACTAAGGGTCTGTGCAAAAATTAATTCCGATTTTGCTGGAGGGGATTGGGCGGGCTGGCAAGGCGTGACGAGCGAGCATACCCGCGCGGTCTGTGAGCGAGGAGCAACACAGCCAACTCGCCCAAGGCCCCCAGCCCGCAGGGGCGGGGCGGCGCCGGGCCATCTGCATCGTTGCTCGGTCGGTCGAGTATCGCAGGGGGATACACTCCCTCCCTTGCCTGCCTGCGCCGCTGCGGCAGGCAGGCGCCTCGCATCGGGCCCGGCGGCGCTCCCGCCAAAATCGGAAGTAATTTTTGCACAGACCCTAAGCGCCGAAGAATTATGTCCTGCACCCGCGGGCGCCGGGCGCTGTCGAATCGAGTTGACACCGGCCTGCCGCACCGTATAAATGCGCAAAACATGCGCAAGATTGGTCAAAGATTGATCTCCGCATGAGCCGGGTCACGCTCCAGGCGGTCGCCAGCCAGGCCGGGATTTCGGTGGCCACGGCCTCGCGGGTCCTCAGCGGGCAGAGCACCCGGTTCCGGATCCCTCCGGAAACGGAGCAGGCGGTCCTGAAGGCGGCGCGGGACTTGGGCTACTCCTTAAACCGGCGGTTCTACAAGCCGGCGGCTCTTCGGTCGCGCACCCTGGGCCTGATCGTTCCCGACCTCTCTCACTTCTTCCTGGCCCAGCTGGCGCGGAAGATCATCGAGTGCGCGCGGCAGGCCGGGTTCGACGTGCTGGTGTGCGACAGCCTGGAGGACACGGCCACGGAGAGCGAGCTCATGGACCAGCTGGCGGCGCGGGAGATTGACGGCCTGCTGCTGCTGCCGGTCGGCAAGGACTGGCAGCACGTCCGCGAGCTGAGCCAGCGCAAGCTGCCGGTGGTGCTGCTCGACCGCGTGCTGCCGGACATCGTCTGCCATTGCGTCAGCGTGGACAACTACCATGCGGCCTACCGGGCGACCGAGTACCTGATCGGGCACGGCCACCGGCGGATCGGCTGCATCCAGCGGCTGCCGCACGCCTGGATCAACGAGGAGCGGGTCCGGGGCTACCGGGAGGCGCACCGGGCGCACGGGCTGGGCGTGGACGACGCGTTGGTCCTGGGCAGCCAGTTCGGCCAGCACAACGGCTACCTCGAGGTCAAGCGGCTGCTCGAGATGAAGCCCCGTCCTAGCGCAATATTTGCGCTGAGCCACCTGGTCACGCTCGAGGCCTTGCGCGCGCTTCGGGACCACGGGCTGTCCGTGCCCAAGGACATGTCGATCGTCGGTTTCGACGAGGTGCCGCACGCCGAGTTCTTCTGCCAGCCGATCACGACCGTGCGGCAGCCCATCCAGGAGATGGGGCGGATGGCGGTGGACATGCTGCTCGAGCAGATCGAGCGTCCTGCCACGGCCCAGCCGATGGCCGTCCAGCTGCCCTGCGAGCTGGTCCGGCGGCAGTCCGTGGCCACCCTGCGGCCCGCCCGGCCCGCGCCGTCCCGTCGAAACCCTCGCTCCTCCAACCTCAACCAGAAAAAACACCTATGAGCCCACTCATCCATCCTGGCCGCGCCACGAATCGTCCGCCGGCCTTCCCGGCCGCCCCGGCGCACCGATGGCCCCTGCCCGTTCTTGTGGCCGCCCTGGCTTTGGCGCCGGCCCCTCGCGCGGCCGGCCAGGCGCTGGGCTTCACCGCCGTCCGCGCCCAGGTGGACTTCGCCCGAAAGCTGCAGGACTGGGCCGGCTTCGGCTTCAATTACGTCGAAACCTGCCAGACGCGCGACTATCGTCAGGATCCGCAGGAATACGGCGGCTTCAGCCTGCTTCGTGAGGCCGACAAGCAGAAGATCGTGGAGCTGGTCTTCGGCGAAGACGGCCTGAAGGTCGGCCTGCTGAAGATGTTTTACGACCCGTTTCATCAGACGGAACCGGGCGGCGCTTACGACCACGAGACCACCACGCAGCAGCTGCGGTACTTTGCCCGGGAAGGTCTCAAGAAGACCCGGTCGGGCGGCCGCGACCTGGCGATCATCACGACGCTCTACGGCCCCCCGGCCTACATGACCCGGCAGAAGGTCATGCGCGGCCGCGACCTCGATCCGGCTCACCGGCGCGATCTGGCGCTCTACCTGGTGAGCTGGGCGAAGTTCCTTCGGCAAAAGGAGGGGCTGCCGCTCCGATACGTCTCCCTGCACAACGAGGGCGAAGACTGGTTTCGCTGGACGCAGGCCGGACTGACCGACCGCCCCAACCACGACTACAACATGTTTTGGCCGCCGGAACAGGTGGTCGAGTTCATCAAGCTGGTGGCGGACGAGCTGAAGGCTGCCGGGCTGCCCGAGGTGGGCGTGACGCCGGGGGAGCCGAGCAACTGGTACCGGTTCGACACCTGGGGGTATGCGGACGCCATCGCCGACGACGCCGAGGCATTGCGCAAGCTGGGGCTGATCACGTCGCACGGATTCTACAACGGCAGCTATGGCCGGTGGTTCGGCGAGCACAAGAGCGCCGGCATCGACAAGCTGCGCGCGAAGCGACCCGATCTTCATGCGTGGGTGACCTCGACGAGCTGGGGCGGGATGAACGCCCAGAACATCAAGGAGTACCACGGCAACATCTACACCGCCAAGGTCAACGGCATCATCCCCTGGGCGGGCATCCAGCGTCCCGCCAAATGGGTCGGCGGCGACCCGAATCCCGGTTCGGCCTTCACGGTTCGCGAGGATGGCACCTGGGAGATCAAACGGGGCTACTACATGTTCAAGCAGCTTGCGCGGGCCGGGCAGCCGGGCATGGCCGTCGCCCGCACCTCGGCCATGGACTCCGAGATCGCCCTGATGGCCTTCGCCGCCAACGGCACGAAAAACCCTGACGCATTCGTCCTCATCAACATCGGCAAGAGCAAGAAGGTGGCCGTGGCCGTCCAAGGAACGACTGCGAAATCCTTCGTTGCCTGGCGGACCACCGACGACGAGAAGGATAGCTATGCCCGCGCAGGCGAGTTCGGGCTGAAAGACGGAGCGCTGATCTACGAAGCCCCTGGCAGTTCCGTAACGACCTTCTTCGCCGGGAATCCTTGAACGACAGCCATCGGACCCCTCCAGGTGGCCCATGACAAGATCATCCGGGCGGCAATGGACAGTCTCGACGCGGCCCTTCGTGATTGGGCCATCCACCGGGACGCATTATCTTTATGAACGCTGATGTGATCGCTCACAACCGCGGGCTCGCGGGCTTTCTGGAGGCGAACGGATCCCGGTTAACGATGGATGCCGATGTGCACGCCACCGACCTGGCCCGGCTCAACGGGGAGCTGCGCCGCCGCTACGATGCCTCCCCCAACTACTACCACGGCCGGCCGGTCTCGGCGGAGGAGATCCTGGCCGAGATGGGATCGGCGTGTGTGGACATGGCGCTGATCTGGCAGAACCCCGCCGCCACGGCCTACGCCGGCGATCCGCGCCGGGATTTCGACGCCCTGCTGGCCGCCAACCGTTACATTGCGGAATCGGCGCGCCGGCATCCGGACAAGTTCCTCCCGGCAGGCTGGACCGATCCCAAGGCGCTCGGCCTGGACCGGGCGCTCGAGCTGGTGGACGTGCTCGTCGGCGAGTTCGGCTTCCTGTTCGTCAAGATCAACCCGGCGCAGAACCGGTTCCCGATCGACAGCGAGCCGGTTCGGATCCTTCTCGAGCGCATCGCCCAGCTGGGCGCCATCCCCGCGTTTCACTTCGGGGCGGACACCCCGTTCACGCCGGCGGAGGGGCTCGAGCGCGTGGCCGCCTTGCATCCCGGCTGCCCCATCCTGGCCATTCACATGGGCGGCGGCGGCGCGGGCTACGTCGAGGCCGACGATCTCTACCGGCGCGCCCGCGAGCTGGGCCTACGCCAGCCCAACATACGATTCGTCCTCAGCGCCAAGCGCGACACCCACATCGAGAGCGATCTGATCACCTACCAGCTCGCCGGCGAGCCGTTCTGCCGAAACCTGTTCTGCGGCAGCGACGCACCCTATGGCCGGATGAGCTGGAACTTCGGCGGCGCCCGCGCCATGCTCGACAGCCTTCAGGAGTCGAGCCGCCACGGCGACGCGCGCGTGCGGGCGCACCCTGGCCTTTTCACGCCCGAGATCGCCCGCAATTTCCTGGGGCGCAATTTCGCCGAGTTCGCCGCCGCGGGCTATCGGCGCCTGCTCCAGATTCACGGCGGCCCAGCGGCTCCTGAAACCGTCGAATCCCGCGAAGCGAGATCGAGTCGGCCGACCTGCATCACCGGCTCGCCATAATCACCATGAACCTCCCCCTCTCCCGGCCTTCGGCCACCCTCTCCTCCGCGGACCGCGGGGGAGAGGGCGGGCAGAGGGGGCGTCCCGCGGCTCATGGGTTCAGGGCGCGAACCTTGGCGCGGGAAGTCTGCCCATGAAGCCCCTCCGCGTCATCCTCGGGCTGGTCTTGGTGCTGGCGTTGATCGCGGGGGTGAATTTCGACTTCCTTCTGGGGCTGGGGGCGTATGCCGTTCGCCATGCCGTTGCCGTTCGCCTCCTGATCCTGGGCCTGGGCATCGTCCTTTTGCTGGCGCTCATCGTGTGGCTGAAGCTCAACGCTTTTCTGGCGCTGCTGCTGGCCTCGCTGGCCGTCGGGCTGCTGAACGGGCTCGCCCCCGACGCCGCCCTCAAGTCCATGCTCGCGGGCATCGGCGGCACGATGGGCAGCTTGGCGCTGATCCTCGCCTTCGGCGCGATGCTGGGCAAGCTGATCGAGGAGAGCGGGGCCGCTCACACCATCACCTATTGGCTCACGGATCTCTTTGGCGAAAAGCGGATCCAGCTGTCGGTCATGATCACCGGCTTCCTGGTCGGCCTGCCGATGATTTACAACGCCAGCTTTCTCACGCTGATTCCCCTCATCTACACGTTCTCCGTCGTGACCAGGAAACCGCTGATGATGCTGGGCATCCCGCTCTCCTCGGCGCTGTCGGTCACCCATGGCTACCTGCCGCCGCATCCGGCGCCCACGGCCATCGCGCAGCTCTACGGGGCGGATCCGAACGTGACCCTGCTCTACGGGCTGGCGCTGGCGGCGCCGGCGACATTTCTGGCGGGCCCGTTTCTCGCGCGGTTCTTCCGGCATCTGCGAAACCAGCCGCCGCCGGAGCTCTTCACGGAGCGCCAGTTCAGGCGGGAGGAGCTGCCGGGCATCGGCGTGAGCCTGCTGACGATGCTGATGCCGGTGCTGCTGATGCTGATGGGAGCGGTCGTGACGATGGCTTGGAAGCCGAGCGGCCCGGCCGCCCGGGCGGTCGCCTTCTTCAGCGATCCGAACATCGCCCTGGGCACGGCGGTGCTGGTAGGGATCGTCGCGCTGGGCCGGCGCCGGGGCCGCCCGATGGAGGACGTCATGAAAGGCATGGGCGGCGCGGTGGGCAGCATCGCGATGGTGCTCTTCATCATCGCCGGCGGCGGGGCGTTCAAGCAGGTCCTGCTCGACAGCGGCACGGCCGAGTCGATCAAGGCGGTTGCTCAGACGCTCGAGTGGTCGCCCATCGTGCTGGCATGGAGCACGGCGGCGGTCCTGCGGCTCGCGCTGGGATCGGCGACCGTGGCGGCCATCACCGCCGCCGGCGTGGTGCTTCCGCTCGTTTCCCAGAGCGGCGTGCGCCCCGAGCTGATGGTCCTGTCGACCACCGCCGGCAGCCTCATGTTCTCCCACTTCAACGACATCGGCTTCTGGATGTTCAAGGAATACTACAACGTCAGCATCAAGGAGACGTTTCAGGTCTGGACGGTGATGGAGAGCATCGTTGCGGTCGTCGGGCTGGCCGGCGTCCTTGTCTTCCACGCCCTTCTGCCATCGTGAGCATGCCTCTCCAGATCCGCCATCCAGCGGGCCGGGATTCGTCCCGCGCGGCCCGCCGCCGGCGCTCCGCCGCCGAGCCCCTCGCCGAACGCTTTATGAAAACCAAACCAATCCTGCCGGCGCCCGGCACGGTCGCCTTTACCCTGATCGAGCTGCTGGTGGTGATTGCGATCATCGCCATCCTGGCCTCGATGCTGTTGCCCGCCTTGTCCAGCGCCAAGGCCAAGGCCCAGAAAACCAAGTGCATGAGCAACCTCCGGCAGTTCGGCACCGCGGCGCTCATGTACGCCAACGACAACAACGATTTCGTGCCGCGCGGCGACCGGGTCATCTGGTGGCAATGCTTCGCACCATACTTGGGGTCGGCCAGCGCCTCGGCCGCCTCGTCTGCCAAGACGAAGGTCTTCCTCTGCCCCAGCTACCCCAACAAAACCCAGGCCCTCTGCTACGTCATCAACGCATGGAAGTTCACCGGCCCCGCCGATTATGTCGGCTCCGAGGAGCGCGAGGCGACCAAGCTGTCGTCGATCAAAAAGCCGATCGAGACGATCTATTTCGCCGACAACTCCTCGACGGCATCCCGCCCCATTCTCACCGAGTTGGGCAACTCCGGGGGCGCCGCCCTCTGGGACATCTGGAGCATGAACCACCTGCCTTACAACCCGATCACCAAGGCCTTGAACGCCGACCGGCGGGTTGCCGAGGACCGCCACGGCAAGACCGTCAATCTCCTCTACTTTGACGGCCATGCCGGCTCGATGAAGGCGGACCTCATGACCCTGACCGATTGGGGCAAGCCGTGAAGCCTTCCGGCTCGAGCCGATCGAAACATGCCAATTATTCTGCAACACCACCAACCTCAACCCTGAACTCACTCGATACGATGAACACTCCAATGACTCGACGGATCCGCCGCCCCGGCTTCGCGGGGCTTTGTCGTGCCTGGCCGGCCAGGATCGCCGGACTGCTGCTGCTGGCCTTGTGGATGACGCTGCCCGCTCGGGCCGCGAACATCCTCTTCGTCGTCAGCGCCGATCCCGCCAATCCCGGGGACGCCGCGATCGCGGCGCGCCTGGCCTTCGCCTTGGGCCACAGCGTCACCTACTACGCGGCGGCCGACAGCAGCTACATCGCGCGGGCCAGGCTCCGGGATGCGGCCACGACCAACCCTTACGACCTGGTGATCGTGAGCGAGTCCATCTCCTCCGCCAGCGTCGGGGATGCCTTCCGCAACCTTGGCAAGCCGGTGATCGTGATGGAGTCGGCCCTCTTCGACGACATGGCCATGACAGGCGCCGCCGCAGGAGATCTCGGCCAGACCACGCTGCAAACGCAGATCGAGGTCCTGCCGTCGGCGCATCCGCTGGCCGCCGGACTCTCCGGCCCGGTCACCGTCTACAGCAGCAACCTGTCCGTGGGCTGGGGTCGCACCCTGGGCAGCGGGGCCATCCGCGTGGCCACCGCCATGAATGCGCCCACCAATTGCGCCATCTTTGCCTATGACGCCGGCGCCCCGATGGCCGGCTTGAACGCTCCGGCACGGCGTGTGGGTTTCTTCCTGTTCGGCTTTGCGACGCAGGCTGTCGAGGTGCCATACGCGATGGATGCCTACACGCTCCTGGACGCCGCGGTTTCCTGGGCGCTGGAGCCGGCCTCGCTCCAAGGCCCCACGGTCACGATCACTTACCCGGGCTCCGGCATGGCCTTTGCGGCCAACGCCAATATCTCGATCCAGGCCCAGGCCCAAGACGCTGGCGGCAGCGTCGCGAGCGTCGATTTCTATGCCCAAAGCGCTGCCACGAACCGGTGGCTCGGGCAGGCGGTCAGCGCGCCATTCTCCTTCGCCTGGAACCAGGCGCCCGAAGGCAACTACATCCTCATGGCCGTCGCCACCGACAACGACGGCCTGACGATGAATTCGCCGTCGGTGGAGATCACGGTGGGCGCGCCGCCCAAGCCGGCCCTGTTCATCGTGAACAACCTGGTGTTGGGATCGGGCGACGCGGCGGTGAGCAACATCCTCCACGCCATGGGCATCGAGGTCATCACCAAGCTGGCCTCCGCCTCCTCTTCCGCGGACGCCGAGGATAAGCTCCTGGTGCTGGTTTCCGGGACCGTCAGCTCGGGCGACGTCCTCGCCAAGTTCCACGATGCGGCCGTTCCCGTGATCACCTGGGAACCCTTCATTCTGGACGACATGGGCATGTGCGGGCTCGAGGCGAACGTGCAGTATGGGACAACGAATGCGCAAACCCAGGTTGTGATCGCCAATGCCGGCCATCCGCTGGCCGCCGGGCTGGCTGCCGGCCCGCACGCGGTCGTCGCGGCTCCCGAAACGTTCATGTGGGGCGACGTCAGCGCCAATCCAAGCGCGATTGCGATCGCGCACCTGGTGGATGATCCCGCCAAGTCCGTGATCTTCGGCTACGAAACGGGGGTGCAGCTGTCGGATGGAACGTCGGCCCTGGCTCGGCGGGTGGCTGTGTTCATGCTCGATATGGCCGCCGCCAGCTTCACCCCCGAAGGGCGCCACTTGTTCGAGGCGGCCGTCAACTGGGCGATCAATCGCACGTCGCCCACGGTGCGGATCACCAGCCCGGCGCCGGACGCGGCCTTCCCCGCTGGCGCCAATATCGCGATCCAATGCCAGGCGGAGGATGCCAACGGCAGCGTGACCAACGTCCAGTTCTACGCCACATCCTTGAAGGGAACGATATGGGTCGGAGAGGACTCCGCCACGCCGTTCGAAATCGTGTGGCCCTCCGTGGCCGAAGGCCGGTACTCGCTGGCCGCCGTGGCCAGAGACAACGACGGGCTGCAAACCGGGTCGGCCCCCGTGAACATTGTCGTGGGCACGCCGCCCGAGCCCCTGTGGATTCTCTTCGTCGTCAATGCTGCGACGCCCAACGTGCCGGATACCGCGGTCCGCGACCACCTGGCGTCCCTCGGAAATACCGTCACCACCCGGGCGGCCACGAGCGCGTCCGGCATCCCCGCCCTGCGGGACCATGCCACCACGAACGACTACGACCTCATCATCGTGAGCGAGTCCATCAGCTCCGGCAATGTCGGAAACGCCTTCCGCGACCTGGCCAAGCCCGTCATCGCGAATGAGTCCTTCATTTTCGATGACATGGCGCTCACCGGCACGGTCACCACGAATGACTTCGGCATCTTCACCTACATCGGCCTGCAGACGAACATCACCATCATCGACGCCGCGCACCCGCTGGCGGCGGGCTTGTCGGGCGATGTTCCCGTCTACGTGACCCCCACCAGCGGATGCTATGGCCGGACGGTCGGCGCGGGAGCGATCCTGGTTGCGACCATGGTGGATCATCCGGAGCATTACACCCTCTTCGCCTATGATGCCGGCGCACAGATGGTCGGCATGGCCGCGCCGGCCCGCCGGGTCGGCATGTTCGTCTTCTCGGCTGGCACGGTCGTCCCCTACACACCCAATGTGTATGCATTGCTCGAAGCCGCGGTGAATTGGGCTGTGGGTCGCGAGCCCATCCCGGCGCCGGCGCTGGAGATCGGACTTGCCGGCGGCAGCATCCGGATCTCGTGGCCCGAGAGCGCCGCTGGATTCCAGCTCGAGTCCACCGGCTCGTTGCCGAATGACGGTCCGTGGACGACGGTCGGAGAACTGCCCGTGGCCCAGGATGGCCGCAACGTGGTGACGCTGCCGCTCGGCGCCTCCAACGCGTTCTTCCGCCTGCGCAAGTGATCGCGGGCCCTGAACACATCCCCGTGGGCCGGCGCGCAGAGCGCCTGCCCGCGGGGCCCTTCTTCTTTCGGCGCCAGCACCCAATCAAACCTCTCCACTGACCACTTCCGATGAACGAAACCGAATTTGCAGCGAAAAACCACCCGCGATCCAAGAACCTGCCTGAGGCAACCGCCGAGGCCACGAGGCGGATTGCTCTTGTCCATCCGCCTCTCTATGTCGGCGGCTGCGGTTCATGGTCTCAAGGCGGATCAGGACGAAGGGGGCATCTGCCGATGCGCGCCTTTGGATTTCGCATTCCCGGCTCGGCGATGATACTGCTTGCGTGCGTCCTGCTCGGGTTCGCGTTGCGGGCATCGGCGGAGCTGGTGGCTCACTACACATTCGAAGGCAGCGCCAGCGACGGCGTGGGCGGCCATCACGGGACGGTGACAGGCGCTCCTGCGTACGTTGCGAGCGCCCACGCGAGCCTCGGCCAAGCGATCAGCTTCGAGGGCCTGGCCGCATGGATCGAGGTTCCGGACTTCGACTACGCTGGCGCAGAAGGCGCCTGGACGATCAGCCTTTGGGTGAAGGGCACGGCCAAAGCAACCGCCTCCAGCTATTTCTTCTCCCATGCGTTCTACGACAAGATCGGCAGCATCAACTTCTACGGATTGTCCATGGCGGAGCCGGCGCCGAGGACGGGGATCTACCATTCGGTCGTCCGGACCGACACAGGCGGCACGGGGCGTGTCTACAGCCATGACACCTGGCCCTTCCTGTCGGATGAGTGGGAAGGGCGGACAGATATTGGCATCACCGGCAACTGGCACATGCTCACGCTGGTGTTCGATCCCAGCGGGACCGTCGCCGATCGAACCCGGCTGAAGTTTTACGTGGACGGCGCGCTGGCTCCTTACGCGGGCACGGGCTACCAAAGCACGTTCGGCACCCGAGTCAATCCCGCCGGCTCGATTTTCCTGGGGCGCCGGACGCCGGATCCGATCGATCCAGCGGATTTGGACCCGAGGATCCTCAACGGCATGATCGACGATCTGCGCATCTACAGCCATGCCTTGTCGGATGGGGAAGTGGCCGCTCTAACGCCCCAGCCTTCTGCAGATCAACCGATTGTCTTCACCGCGGAACCCGTGAGCCAGCAGGTCGTCGAGCTCCAACCCGTCACATTCAGCGCCTCGGTCATCGGCACGCCGCCGCATTTCGTCCAATGGTCGAGCAATGCCGTCGCGATCGCCGGCGCCGACCAGCTGGATTACACTATTCAATCGGCCACGATGGATATGGATGGGACGCTGTTTGCGGTCACGGTCAGCAATCTGTTTTCCAGCGCCACCAGCAGCAATGCCGTCCTGCGGGTCGCTCCGCTCCGCTTGGATCCCATCGCCCATTGGACCTTGGACGACGGCGCTGGCACGACCGCGGCAGACGCAAGCGGCAACGGGCACGATGCGACCCTGGTGAACGGCCCGGTCTGGGCGAGTGGAATCGTCTCCAATGCGCTGGTGCTGGATGAGGTGAACGATCATCTGCGGGCGCCCGATTTCGACTACGGCACGGCCTTCACCGTCTCCTTCTGGTTCCGCGCGGCCGAGCTCGAGGGCAACGGTTTCCAATACATTTTCAGCCACGCGGCCTATAACACGGCCCATAGCGTGAACATTTACCTGGGCGAGTCTTCCGCCGCCAGCGCGCCGGATCGGAACCAGATGCTCGTCACCATCCGCGACAGCAACGACACAGCCCAGAATCCAATCCTGACAACCTCCGGTCCGTACAACGATGACGCCTGGCACCTCTGCACCCTGACGGTGGCTCCGGGCTCGGGAGGCACGCTCTACATGGACGGACAACCCTGCGGCACGACGCCGAACGGCGGGGACGGGATCCAGCCGGCCGGCGATCTCTTCATCGGCGGCCGCCAGGATCTCAACGCTACCCGGTTTTACGGCGGCCTGCTCGATGACCTGCGAGTCTATGACCGCGCGCTGTCGCCCGGCGAAGTCCTCGAACTGTTCACGCGGGACGCCCCGCCGTTCCGCCTCGAGATCCAGCCCGGGGATAGCGATGTGCTCCTGAGCTGGCCGGCAAAGCCGGATGACGTCGAGCTCCAGCGCACGTCTGTCGTGACCCAGACCAGCACCTGGACCCGGGTCGAGATGGAGCCTGGCGTGGCCCACGGCCGCAAATCGGTCACTCTGCCGAAGGGCGCCAGCAACGAGTTCTTCCGGCTGGCGCCGCCCTCGGCGGCCGCCGCCCCGATCGTGTGGGGCAACGCCGCCTACGTCGATTTCGCCGTGGGCCAGCGCCATGAGTTCATGGGCAAAGAGGTCGAGCTCCTGGCCATCACGAACGATTATGCCACGGTGGCGGTGGACGGCGTCCAGGCGCGGCTGCGCATGGCCCGGCGGGATCGGCCTGCGATCGTCAACGGCATTCGCCTGTTTGTTGCCGATACCCAGCCGGTGGCCCGGCTGACCACGGATGCGGACTATCCTCTGATCCATGCCCTCACCGCTCGCGATGCATTGCTCTGCCTTTCCGATCCCGCCCGGCCGCTGCTCGACCCGGCGCGGTTCACGTTCCCGATCAGCCGCGAAGACGGCTATGTCTGGACGATGGACGAGGACAGCGGGATGTTCGCCTACCTGTTGCCGACGCGCTCGCACGAGGGCGCCGACTTGAATATGCATGAGGCCCGCGGACAGGAGCTGCACGGCCTGCAGGCCGTCGAGGACGGCACCATCCGGTGGGCGACGCCCACGGGCAGCGCGAACGAAGCGTGTCTGCTGATCGAGAGCGCCGCGCAGCCGGGGATCTACTATGTCTACCAGCATCTGAATGTGGCCAAGCTCCGGGTTCAAACCGGGGACACCGTGACCCGCGGCCAGTTGCTGGGCTTCATCTGGGGCGACTGGCAATGGGGTCACCTGCACTTCTCGGTGGTCGCCAAGGGGCCGGCGCCCGACTACGCCGGCCGGTATCGCTATCTGCTCAACACATTCCCCCAGCTTTACGAGTTGTGGCATGGCTCGATCGATCCGGTGGCCCCGCCGATCACATCGGGCCAGTTCCGATTCGCCGAGATTTACTATCTCTGCGAGGGCCGCCGGCGGCTGCACGCCTACACGGACACCATCGGCTACGGCTGGCTGCTGGGCGACTGGTGCGCGGCTGGCAAGGTGGATTTCCGCCAGCCCTCGGGGCAGGCGAATCAAAGCGCGCAGCTGCGCAAGGTCATTCACACCCAGACCGGCTCTCCCGCCACCAATCCCAATGATTGGTACGATTTCGAAGTCCGGGTCGAAAACGGAAATTACCTCGTTAGCGCCGAGGTCGGCGACGCCTACAGCGCCACCGCGCAGCGGGTGGAATTCGAGGGCGAGGATGCCGGCAGCTACGAGCTGGCTTCCGGCCAGCTGCAATGGACGTCTGCGCTGACCGTGCCCGTCTCGGATGGCCGGCTCACGGTCCGCATTCACCTCCAGAATGCCTCCACCAGCGCCGGGCTGCGAAACTTGCACTTCCAAAAGGTCGAGTGAAATGAAACGATCGTCGACGTGCTCGCCATGATGCCACCGATCGATCCCCACGAACTTCCTCCCTTCCGGTCTTCGGCCATCCTCTCGCCCGCGCACCGCGGGGCAGAGGGCAGGGAGAGACGGCATTCCGCGGTTCAGGAGTGCAAAGCGCGAGTCGTGGCTCGGAGAATTCTCCCTCCTCTCCTGGCCGGCTTGATGGCGGCGTGCGCCGGGCCGGTCTTTGCCGCCTTGCACTGGATTGAAGGGGAGTCGGCGCCATTCCAGAGAGTCTATCCCAATGCCGGCCTGGACGAGGCGGACCCCGATGAGCTATCCGGCGGCGCCTGGATCTCGAGCTTTTCGGAGAATGGGAATCCGGCGGGCGTGGTCGGCTACGCGGTGCGGCTGGCCAGCTCGGGCCAGTACGCCTTGTGGGTCCGCGCCAACGACCGCGCCACCGGGCTTGCCTTTCGGCTCGATTCCACCCATTGGACTCCCGTGGACGCGGAAGCGATGGCAGCCCAGGACAAGGCTGCCCGCGACCAATGGCAGCGAGTCGTCCGCGACGTCGAGCGCAAGCGCAAGGGCGCTCCGGCCGTCGCTCCGCCGGAGCCCGCCGCGCGCGTGGTGGACCATCGGCCCGTGTCGCTCGATGGCTCGACCGGCTTTCGCGCCCTGGCCTGGATTCATCTCGGAACCCACAGCCTGCCGGCCGGCGAGCACAAGGTCGAATTCCTGCTGGGCAGCGACGGCGCCAGCAAAGCCGAGAAGATGTGGAATGCGGTGGATTGCCTCGTCCTCGCCGACGAGCCCTTCCAACCGCACGCCAAGTTTCGCCCGGGCGAGAACTGGCCGGAGGTGATCCGGTTCCAGCCGGGCCAGGCCTGGGAGTTCCAGCCCGAGCCCGATCCGCTCTCGCCCGACGCCCTGCTGGATCTGCGATTCCTCAACGAGAAGGTGGCCGGCGAACATGGCTTTATCCGACGCAGCGCCGATGGGATGGATTTCGTCCGCGGCGATGGCCAGCCCATTCGGTTCTGGGGCGGCAGCGATTACAACCAGCGCAACCTGAGTTTCGGGGAGCTGGTGCGCCACGCGCAATTCCTCGCCAAGCGCGGCGTGAACATCGTCCGCTGGCACGGGCACCTTCCGCCGACCGCCCCCCGGCGTGCCCCCGAAGGCCAGGCGGCTCCCGCGCCCTCGCTTTCCGACATCAATGCGAAGGAGCTGGACGAGGCGTTCAAGCTGGTTGCCGCCATGAAACAGGCGGGCATCTACACGATCTTGTCGCCTTACTGGGGATCGCACACGGAAGTGCTCCCCCCGTGGGGCATTCCCGACAACGCCAACCTGTCCGCCCTCGTCTTCTTCTATCCCAAGGTGCAAGAGGCCTACAAAGGCTGGATCCGAACGCTCTACACCACGCCCAATCCCTACAATGGCATCCCCCTCAAGGACGACCCCGCGGTGGCGATCATCCAGATCCAGAACGAGGACAGCATGCTTTTCTACACCATGCAGCGCGTGGCCGGTGAACCGCTGATGGTCCTGCGCCGGCAATACGCCCGATGGGTGGCCCGCAAGCATGGCAGCTATGCCGCCGCACTCCGCGCCTGGAAGTACTATGCGCATCCCGACGACAATGCCGCCGAAGGGATCCCCGGCCTGTTCATCGTCTGGGAGTTCACCGCCGCCGCCCGCGAGCTCAAAGGCGGCGCGCCGGGACGCGAGCAGCGCCTCGCCGACCAGCTTCAGTTCATGGCGGAAACCATGTTCGATTGGAACCGGGAAGCCGCCCGGTTCCTCCGGGAAGACCTGGGCGCGCGCCAGCTCGTGAACGCGGGCAACTGGAAGTCGGTGGACGAGCTGACCGAGGACGCCGAGCGCTGGAGCTACACCGCCAACGAGGTCATCGGCAAGAACCATTACTTCGGCGGCCAGCACAAGGGCCTCAACGTCGGCTGGCAGATCCTTCCGCACCAGTACTTCTCGAATCCCTCGGGCACGCTCGAGCCCGAGTCGCTGCCGTTCAACGTCAAGCAGGTGGTGGGGCATCCATTCGTGATCCCCGAGAGCCTGTGGGTCCCCCCCATGCTGTATCAGAGCGAAGGCCCCCTCATGGTCGCCGCCCAGTGCAGCCTGACCGGCGTCGACTCGTTCTTCTGGTTCGCCAACGGCGCGCCCGAATGGCAGGCGCCGCTCAACAAGTGGACCTACGCCACGCCCATGCTCCTGGGCCAGTTCCCCGCAGCCGCCCTCATGTACCGCAAATCCTATGTCAAACCGGCGGCTCCGGTCGTGGTCGAGCAGCGGCCCCTGCAGGGTCTGTGGGATCGGAAGACGCCTCTCATCGCCGAAGGCCGCGCCTACGATCCGAATCGCGACAGGGGGGATAAGCCCGAGAACGCCTCGTTCCAGGGCGTCGTGGATCCGCTCGCGTTCATGGTCGGGCCGGTCCATGTGAAGTATGGCGGGGATCCTGCCCGGACGCGGGTTGCGGACCTGGCCCCTTTCATTGACCGCAACCGGAAGATCGTGCGCAGCGCGACCGGCGAGCTGGCCACCGATTTCGGCAAGGGTCTTTACACGGTCAACGCCCCCAAGGTCCAAGCCGCCGCCGGTTTCCTCAGGCAAGCCGGTCCGGTGCAGCTCGCAGACGTTCGGATTGCCTGCGCCAATCCGTACGCCGCCATCGTCGTCATTGCGCTCGATGACCGGCCGCTCGCCGATTCGAAAAAAGTCCTGATCCAGGCCGGCACCACCTGCCGTCCCGCCGGTTGGGCGGCGCGCCCGGCGCGTTTCAAGGCCGCCGACACCATGGTCAGTGGGTTCCGGATTCTGGATACTGGCGGGAGCAGATGGGAGATCGAGAAGGCCGATGCGCAAGTCCGGCTCAAGAATCCCGCGCTCGAGCGCGCTCGAGCGCTCGATGCGAACCTCATGCCCATCCGCAAGCTGGAAGCGACAACCGATGGAGGAAGCCTGTCCGTTCGCCTGCCGGAGGATGCTTTCTATGTGCTCGTTGACTGATCGGTTTCTCCGTGCTGTCTGTCTCGGCCTGTGGCTGCCCTTGCTCGGCATGGCTGGCGAGCGGCCGAATCTCATCCTCGTCACCGGCGATGACATGGGCTTCCAGCTCGGCTGTTACGGCGACACGGTGGCCACAACGCCCCACATGGACCGGCTGGCGCGAGAAGGCGTGCGGTTCACGCGCGGCTATGTCACCCAGGCATCGTGCAGCCCGTCGCGCAGCAGCATGTTGACCGGGCTCTATCCGCACCAGAACGGCCAGATCGGCCTCGCGCATCTCGGCTATGCGATGCGGCCCGATGTGCCGGCGCTGCCGACCCTGCTGAAGAAGGCCGGCTATCGCACCGGCATTATCGGCAAGCTCCATGTCGCGCCGGAGAGCTCTTTCGAGTTCGATTATAAACAGGTCAATACCGCCGACACGCGCGACATGGGCAAAGTCCGCTTCAAGTGCAACGCCTTCCTGGCGGAGACTGGCGGGCAGCCATTTTTCCTGATGCTCAATTTCTTCGACCCTCACGATCCGCACCTGCAGGACGTGGCGGGCAGCCCCAAGGCCAAAGTCCTGCCGGAGCAGGCGGAGGTTTTTCCGTTCATGGGGACGAACTCGCCGGCGTTGCGCCAGCGTGTGGCCGAGTTCACGACCTGTGTCAACCGGGTGGACGAAGGCGTGGGTGTGCTGCTGGACGTGCTGCGGCAGCGCGGCTTGCTCACAAACACGTTCCTTGTCGTGCTCGGCGACAACGGTCCGCCCATGCTCCGCGCCAAGGTCACCTCGTTCGAGGCCGGCGTGAACGTGCCGTTCATCGCCTGGTGGCCCGGCCGGGTGAAACCGCGGGTCAGCGATGCGCTGGTCTGCTCGATCGACCTCATGCCCACGCTCCTCGAGCTCGCCAAGGCCGAGCCGCCGCAGGGATTGCCCGGCCGCTCGCTGCTGCCCCTGCTGCGCGGGCAGCGGATAACATGGCGCGACGTGCTGGCCACAGAATACACCACGCACGAGCCTCGAAACCTCAACCCGCAGCGCAGCATCCGCGACGCGCGCTACAAGCTCACCGTCACGCTGCTCAAAGATCCGGCCTTCCAGTGGCCGAACGAGATCCCGCTGGCCGAGTATCGGAAAGTCCAGAGGCGGGCGGCCACGGGCGAGTTCATCGAGCTCTACGATCTCGAGTCCGATCCGCACGAGTTCAAGAACCTGGCCGGCCAGCCGGAGCTCAAAGCCCAGCAGGAGCGTCTCCTTCGAGCGCTTCAGGACTGGCGCGTGCGGACGCAGGATCCGCTCCTGGATTTCGCCGCCCTGCGCGCGCTCGTTCTTGAGGAACAGGATGCGCCTCCGACGCCCGTGCCGGCATGGAAGAAAGCCCAGCAGCAGAAAGGAAAAACACCACGATGAAGCCCCGTATTGCATCGCCATTTTCTTTTCAATTCCGTCGCATCCAGTAAGATGGCACCGAGCATGTCCTCGTACTGTTTTGGAATAACCGTCCGCTTGCTCGGTGCCGCCGCCTTTGGCGTTTGGGCATCGGCCGCCACGCCAGGAGGGAACCCGGAAATCCAACCTTCGCCGGGAGGATCGGCCCGCCCGAATGTGCTGTTTTTGATGACCGACCAGCAGCGGTTTGACGGCATGTCCGTGCATGGCGGGCAGGCTCGGACGCCTCACCTGGACCGGCTGGCCCGGGGCGGCGCAGACCTGCATGGCTATTTCAGCGCCGCGCCGGTCTGCGTGCCCTCGCGCTGCAGCCTGTTCACCGGACGCTATGGCCACTCCCATGGTGTGCTCGAGAACGATGCCCGGCTGGCGGCGTTCGAGCCGCATCTGTTCAAGGTGTTCAAGCAGGCTGGCTATCGGCTCGGCTATGTCGGCAAGAACCATCTGCTCGAGACCAACGAGTTCGCCAACTTCGATTTCGTGGCCGGGCATGAGTGGGAGCGGCCGGTGGGCGAGCGCGCCGCATTCAAGGCGTTTGCCAGGGAACGCAGCGAACGCCTTCGCACGCTGGGCTCGTGGGCCTCATCCGCCTGGTACGACCTGGACGAGAAGCTGTCCGACGCCTACGTGAACCGCGCCCGGGCCATCGAGTTTCTCGATCAGGCGCCTGCCCGGCAGCCATTCTTCCTCTGCGTGTCCTTCATCGAGCCCCACGTGCCGCACATCGCCCCGCGCAAGTTCGAGGCGCAATACCCGCTGGACCGAATCCAGCTTCCGGCGGTCCAGCCGGGCGTGCTCGACGACCGGGCCCCGCGCTACAAGATCAAGCAGGCGGTCCAGCGATCCCTCGAGGCGAGCGATACCGACCGGCGCCGCTACCTGGCCGTCTATTTCAGCATGATCTCCTGGGTCGACGAAAACGTCGGGGCCATCCTCGATGCGCTCGAGGCGCGCGGCCTGCGAGGCCGCACCATCGTCGTCTTCACCAGCGACCATGGCGATTTCGGTTTCGACTACGGCATGTGCAAGAAGGATCTGGTCATGCCGGACGTCCTGATGCGCGTGCCGTTTCTGATCTCCTGGCCGGGCCGCCTCGCGCCGAGGGTCGTCGTGGACACGCTGGTCGAGGAGGTGGACGTTGCGCCCACGCTCTATGAGCTGTGCGGGCTCGATGCGCCGTATGGCGTTCAAGGCCGGTCGTTCGCCCCCTTGCTGCGGGGCGAAACGAACCGGCACAAGCCGGCGATCCATGGCGAGATCTGCTATCCCTGGATGCGCAATCCCTACCGCAGCACGGAATCGTTCCTCGAGGCCTGGCGGGAGGCGCAGACTGTGCCCGGGCATCCGCTGCGGTTCACCGCCCCCTACAACGTCCCCGGAGAGTACTCGAAGATGCTCCGCACCCGGGAATGGAAATACATCTGGTATGCAGGCGGCTTCGAGGAGCTCTACGACCTGCGCGCCGATCCGCGGGAGGAGACCAACCTCGCATCGCGGCCCGCCCATCGGAAAACCCTCGATGACCTGCGCCTGCAGCTGTTCCAATGGCAGATCGACTCGCAGGACCCCATCAGCCCCAGGAACCAAAAGGAGATCTCCCGGGCGTTCAGCGCATGGAAATGATGGGGATACGCAACAGCGGATCGGCGGGCGGCGGCTCGATATTCCGGGCCCATGGGCTGGGGTTGCTCCTGGCGCTGCTCCTTCCAGCCGCCCCCCTCTCCGGCGCCGAACTCCCCCGCGTCTTCCATCTCAACTCTTACCACGCCGGCTATGGATCGAGCGACGACATCATGCAGGGGATCCGGGAGACGCTGACGAACCGTGCCGACCTGCGCGTGCATTTCCTGGACAGCAAACGCCAGCCGGGCGCCGATGCCATCCGATCCAACGCCGCCGTCGCCCTGAACGCCATTCAGGAATTCGATCCCGACATCCTCATCGCCTCGGACGACGATGCAGTGAAATACGTCGTGGCGCCGCATTTCAAGCAGGACGGCCGGCCGGTCGTGTTCTGCGGTGTGAATTGGTCGTGCGCGCAGTATGGCCTGCCGACCGCCAACGTCACGGGCATGATCGAGGTCGTGCCGATCGACCAAGCCATCAACGCCGTGCGGCGGCGGCATTCGGGGATCCGGAAACTGGTCGTGCTTTCCGAGGACTCGACCTCCGAGCGCAGCAATCGGGACCTGCTCGATCCGCTCTACCGGCGGCTCGGGCTGGAGCCGAGCTACCGCCTGGTGAGCGACTTCGCCGCGTGGAAGACCGCTTTCGTGCAAGCCAACGCCGACGCCGACCTCATCTATTTGCCGACCAACGGGGCGATTCGCGATTGGGACAGGGACGCAGCCGTCGCTTGGGTGCACGAACACATCCGCAAGCCGGTCATCACATGCGACGATTTCATGATGCCGTACTCTGTCCTGGGCGTGACGAAGGTCGCGCGCGAGCAGGGCGAGTGGGCCGCCCAAACCGCCCTGGCCATCCTCAACGGCCGTTCACCCGCCGCCATCCCGCTGGCCACGAATGTCCAAACCCGGATATTCACCAACGATGCGCTGGCCCGCCGCATCGAGCACCCCCTTTCCGATCGGAATCACCCAAGGCCATCCCTATGAGAAACAGCACCACATTCCATCGACCAAGCCATGCCACCCAGAGACAGCCGGGGGCGTTGGGGCGGCCCTGCAGACTCCTGGCCGGCTGGATCGCCCTGGCTGGGCTGGGAGCGTGCAGGTCCAGGGCAGCGGCAGCGCGACATTCGATGCATGGCGGACATCGGCCACCGAGAAATACGCAGCCGCGGGTGCCCATCGGCTCCGGCGCGGCTCACTGCGCTACACCGCGCCGGCGGGATCGGCCACGACCTTTTTCGGCGCGCGGTAGGCGATCGAGATTGCCCGCTGGCTTCCGGTCGATGGGAAGGGCCGCGTGCGCGCGAGGGCCGCGCCGCAGGTTGGATCCGCATGATCGTGACGGAAAACGAGCCAGCCGCCTCAGCCGCGATCGGGCAGGCTCAGTAGCAGCACCGCATCGCCCGGGAACGGCGATCGGAACTCGCGGGTGGAGCCGCCGATAACCTCGATGGGCTCGGGATTCGGATGCCATTGGCCGGTGCGCGGATCGAACCACCGAATACGCCAGGCGCCCGATGGCAGGTGCAGGCGGCAGGCGGCGGGCGCCTCCGCCACGTTGGCGCTTTCGGGCGCGCGCGAATCCGGGTTCTGGAGATACGCAATGATGGTGTGGGGGCCGGCGATGACCTTCACGCTGTGCCCGTCGCTGCCAGCCATGGGATCGTTCGGCTCCAGGTCGGCGAGCGTCAGACCCGCCTCGGCAAAGAAGCGCCGGATGTGGCGGAAATCGGCTGCGCCATCGTCGAGGCGGCCATCGCGCACAGCGGTCAAATAGCCCTGGACGCCCTGCAGCTTGTCCGGGCCCGCGAACGGCTCATAGGTGTTCATGCCGCCGTAGGTCGCGTGCCCGCCGCTCAGGAGGCTGGCCCACATCAGGCGCCGGAAGAAGTATCGATCGTGCTTGGGCGAGATGTAGTTGCCGTAGCGGTCTTCATCGAGCACCACCGGATCGTTCCCCAGCGCGCGGTATTGCAGAAGGATCGCCCCGGCCACCTGGTCGCGGTCTTCGAGGGTGATGATGTCCGACCACGCGGCGTCGACGAACGAGTAGCCGCGGAAACGCGCCTGGTGGTTGGAGATGAGCGTGCCCCAGGGCTCGCGCGCCCGCATGTCGCGCCCAATCCGGTCGATGGTGGCTGGGTCGGCGTTGCGGCGGCCGGGCTCAGGCGTGATGATGGTATCATTCGAGATGCACCACTGCACGTTCGGGAAGGCGGAGAACCGGGCCTGGGCGTAGCGGGCCACAAGGCGCGACGCACGCTCGCCTTCGCCATAGCGGCGCAATTCCGCTGTATCTTCGCCGTAGGGGATCAGCTGGAACTGAATCTGCGGGTGCCGCTCGAGCGCATAGATCAGACGCCGCTCGATTTCATCCCAGTAGGCCAGGTCCAGCCCTTCCCGGTCTTTGGCGAACAGGGCGGCGACATCGCTGCGGCCGCGGCAGAACCACGTGCGGATCTTGCTGAACCCCGCCTCGGCGGCCTCGTCGATATATTGCCGCCAAAGCGGCTCGGTGTCGGTCACATAGCGGTAGCCGGTGTCGCCCAGGTGGAGGAACCACTCCCCGTTGTCGTAGGCAAACTGGTGCGGATCGCGCGGGTGTTGGCGGAGCTTGCCCGGCAGCGCGGACGGCACGACGTCGAACCGGCCGCTCTGTCCATCGAGCGCGGGGCGATTGGACACGGTGCGCCATTTCCACAGGCCAGCCTGCCCGCAATAAGCCCGCCCCGCCCAGCGGCTGCCGCCGCGGTGGAATCCTTCCGCCTGGATCTCCTTCCCATCCGGCAAGGTGAAGATGAAACGAAGCTCGATATCGAAGAACGGATTGCCGCGCGGATCCTCGAGGATAAACTCCTTCTGCCAAACGCCGCGATGAGGGGCGGCGGCGCCGTCGGCGAAATTCGCGGCAGGCGATTCCCAGGCAGCAAGGGCTGCCAAAAGGACCGTCACGGAAGCACGCGCAAGGGCGCGCTGTTTCATGAACGCGGATGATTGTTTCATAGTGGCGATAGGGGATGCACGCCCTGCGCGGCGATTGGCATCCTGCAGGCGCTGGGTCACTGGGCCGCTCTCTTCCGGGCGGTGGGCTTGGTCTGGCCCAGCGCGCGCTCGATGTAGCTCCTGTATTCCCAGCGATCCTTCCACTGCTCGAGCCATGGCTGGTAGGCGGGCGTCTCGAACCAAAACACCGATGCCGGATCGGGCGGCGTGACTCTGCCTTCGGGATAATCCTTTCCGGCGAAGCTCGCGTCCACCGATCCGTTCCAATCGAGCAACTGCTTGCGCATGCGCGATGCCACCTCGGGCAGGTCGATGCTCAGGTCGCGGGATTCTCTCGGATCGGCGATCAGATCGTAGAGCTGGAACTGGCCTCGAGCGAGATTGTCGGTGAGCAGCTTGTAGCGGTCGTCCACCAGGGCGCGCTTGTTCTGGTACCGAAAGCCGATGGGCTGGCGGCGCTCGCCGAGCTCGCGAGCGAACAGCGGCCTGAGGCTGCGGCCGTCGACCGGCTTGAGCATCACGCGGTCCGGCAGGCCGAGGATGTCGGCGACGGTGGGGAACAGGTCCATCACGCATGCCGGGTAACGGGTGACACGCGGCTGGATCACAGCGGGCCACTCGATGATGCCCGGCACACGAATGCCGCCCTCGAAGACGCTCCCCTTGTTGCCGCGCAAGCCGCCCACGGTGTCGGGCTCGATCTCCGGCAGGCCGCCGTTGTCGCTGCAAAAAACCAGGAGCGTGTTCCGCGCGATGCCAAGATCGCGGAGCTTATTGCGCAATGTCCCGATGCTGCGGTCCATCGCCGCCAGCTCGCCGTGGTGGTTGGCGGACGCGGCCGTGAGGCCGCCGAACGGGGCCTTGTCCGGCTCGAGCGCTTTGAACGGGCTGTGCGGCGTCCCAAACCAGACGAGAGCGAACATCGGCCGGCCGCCGGCGCGATGTTTCTCGAGGAACTTCACCGTCTCGGCCACCGCGATCTCGGAGGAGTCGCCCTTGAACTCTTCGAAGCGGCCCTGGCGACTCATGAGCGGATCGACGTCGTAGAAGTTCGAGACCGATACCCACTCGTCGAAGCCGAACGCGCCCGGATTGCGGGGGTCGTCCGCAAAGATCGGCGCCCCCGGCCCCTTGTGGCCGTTGAGATGCCATTTGCCGAAATGGCCGGTGACGTAGCCGGCGCCCCGGAGCGCCTGCGCAATGGTCTTTTCCTGGAGGCGGAGCGCGTAGCCGTGGCTGAGCACCCCCGCGCGATCATGGGAGCGGCCCGTGAGGACCGACGCGCGCGTGGGCGAACAGACTGGCCCGCCGGCATAGAAACGCTCGAAGCGCAGGCCGCTGGCCGCCATCGCGTCCAGGTTTGGAGTTCGGAGCACAGGATGTCCCCGGTAGCCGGTCTGCCCCCAGCCCATGTCATCCGCCATCACAAACAGGATATGCGGAGCCGGCTCAGCTGCGAACGACCCGTGACAAGCGGCCCACAACGAAAGGAACAGGATCAGTTTCTGTTTCATGGCAAAACTCTCCGAGCCAAGGTTCGCGCCCGGAACCCATGAACCGCGCAACGCCCCCTCATCCTGCCCTCTCCCCTGCAGAGCGCAGGCGAGGGGGGCCCAAGGCCGGGAGAGGGAGAGGTTCATGAGGGTCAAGGCAGCTTCGGTTTCAGGGGCGCGCGCTGCTGGTCGACGGGATAGACCGCCTGGTGCGCCTCGAGGGCGGCGATCAGGCCGGCCATCATCCGGCGGAGCTCGGCGGGATTCGATGCGGCGAGGTTGGCTTGCTCGAACGGGTCGGTGTCGAGATTGAAGAGCTGGTAGTGCGAGCCCTCGGACGCCGCCGAGGGGAAGTAGTGGTAAATGACCTTCCAGTCGCCATCGCGGTAGCTGGTCCAGTAATCGCTCCGGTGCGGCGCGTGCGGATAGTGCATCAGGAACCGCTCCGGGCGGCTGCGGTCCGGATCGCCTTGCAGCAAGACCTCGAGATTCAGCCCGTCCACCACGTGGCCGGGCGGCGCTTTCGCCCCGGCGAGCGAGAGGATCGTCGGGAATAGATCCTGCACGGCGGCCTGTTGGCCCTGGAGGGCGCCCGCAGGAATCGGCAGCCGTTTCTGGCGCGGATCGGCGGCGCGCGCGCGAGCCCATGCGGCGATGAACGGCACGCGCATGCCGCCTTCGTAATGGGCGCCTTTCTTGCCCCGCAGCGGCGCGGCGCAGGCGATCTCATGCGGCTGTCCGAGCGGGGCGTCCGAGCCGTTGTCGCCCAGGAAAAAGACGAGCGTGCTCTCGGCCACGCCGAGCTTGTCGAGGTGGCCGAGCAGGTCGCCCAGCGACTTGTCCATGCCCTCGATCAGCGTGGCGAAGGCCTGCGCCGAGGGCGGCTTGCCCGAATCCGCGTAGTGCGCGGCGAAACGCGGGTCGGGCTCGAACGGCGCGTGCACGGCATAGTGGGCGAGGTAGAGGAAGAACGGCTGGCCGGCCTTCACGGCGTCGCTCACTCGGGCGTTGGCCTCGAGGGTCAGCGCCTCGGTGAGGAAGGTCTCTGTCCCGTGGTATTTCTCGAGATGCGGCACAGCGGCCTGGCTCCGCTGCGTGCTCAGGCCGTAGCTCCGCTGGCCGTAATAGCTGCCAGGCGCTCCGATAGATGCCCCGCCGACATTGATGTCAAAGCCGAGGTTGCGCGGATCGGCCCCCTCGGCGTTGCGCGGGCCGAAGTGGCCTTTGCCCACATGGATGGTGCGATAGCCGGCGTCGCGCAGCAGGCCAGCCAGAGTCACGCCGCCCCGCTTGAGGCCGCGCCAGTTCCAGTCGGGCGGGCCTTGCGGACCGGCGTTGTTCTTGTCCGGGTTGATCCAGTTGGTTGTCCGGTGCCGAGCGGCGTTCTGCCCGGTCATGATCGCGATGCGGGTGGGCGAGCAGACGCTCATCGCGCAGAACTGGCTGAAGCGAATCCCGCCCGCGGCCAATCGCTCCATGTTCGGCGTGCGGTAAAAGTCGTTCAGCGGGTAGCGCCTCGGCTGGCCGGATTCGTCCGTGAGGAATGGCACCGAAGTGTCCATCACGCCCATGTCGTCGACGAGGAACACGACGATGTTGGGCCTGTCCGCGGCGAAGGGGGCGGGGCCGGGAAAGAATGCAACGAGCCAAAGGAGGAGGAGGATGAATCGATGGATTGTCATAATTGGTCCAGTTCGGTTGCGCGTGTGCGAGGCCAGAGCCTATGGAGCCCGCCAGCGCCTGTCAACGCGGACGACCGAGGATCGCCCATGCGCGCTCGATGGAGGCGGGAATCGGGCGTTTCGCGCGCCTGGGGCCGGATTGTTTTTGACTGACGCAAGGATGGGCCCGGTATAAGCTCGGGGGCCATGTGGGCGGAACGGTTGCGGGCGGCGTTCGGGCCGGCGAAAGGGCCGGTGCGGGTCGTGCGCGCCCCGTACCGGATTTGCCCTCTGGGGGCGCACATCGATCACCAGTGGGGGACGGTGACCGCGCTGGCGATCGAGCCGGCGGTGCATCTGGCTTATGAGCCGGCGGACGGCCCGGAGGTGCAGCTGCGGAGCGGGGCGTATGCCGGCGAGGTGCGATTCCGTCTGGATGCGCCCATCGCAGCTCGGCGGGGAGGCGACTGGGGCAATTACGCCCGAGGGGCGGCCGCAGCGTTGAGCGGGGCCAAGGGGCCTCTGAACCGGGGGATTCGGGGATGGATCGCGGGGGCATGGGGCGAAGGGGGGCTGAGCTCGTCAGCAGCGGTCGGGCTGGCGTATCTGCATGCGCTGGCGGAGGTCAACGGATCGGCGCTCACGGCCTCGGAAGCCATCCGCCTGGACCAGCAGATCGAGAACGGCTATTTGAACTTGCGCAACGGCATCCTGGATCCGGCATCGATCCTGGTTTCGCGATCCGAGGAGCTGACGGTGATCGATTGCCGGGCCTTCGGATCGGAGGAGGCGGGGATGGATGCGAGCGGACTGCCAACGGGGATTCGCCGGATCCCGAAGCCTGTGGGCCGTTCGAGGCCGCTGTTTCTGCTGGCCTTTTCGGGCCTGCGGCAATCCCTGGCCACGACGGGGTATAACGATCGGGTGGCCGAGTGCGAGGCGGGGGCGCGGATCCTGCTCGAGGCGTCGGGGCATCGGGGCGGGCCGGCAGTCCTGGGCCGGGTCACGGCCGAAGAGTACGAGAGGCGCCGCGGGCTTCTGGCGGGAGCCCCGGCGCGGCGCGCCGCCCACTTCTTCAGCGAGATGCGCCGCGTGGCGGCCGGCATTCGCGCGTGGGCCGCGGGCGATCTCGATCGGTTCGGCAGCCTGATGACCGAATCGGGGCGCAGCTCGATCGAGCAGTACGAGTGCGGCTGTCCGCCGCTGATCGATCTGTATGAGATCCTGGCCGGCGCGCCGGGGGTGCTGGGGGCCAGGTTCAGCGGGGCGGGTTTTCGCGGCTGCTGCATCGCCCTGGTGCGGCGGGAGCGGGCCGAGGATGCCATGGGGACGGCGCGTGAGGCCTACGTGAAGCGTCATCCGAAGCTGGGGGAGCAGTGGGCGGCGGCGGCGGTCGAGCCGGCCGACGGATTGTCCTGGATATGCGCGCCGTGATTCTTGCTGCTGGGTATGCGACCCGGCTGTATCCGGTGACCCGAGACCGGCCCAAAGCGCTGCTCGAGGTCGGCGGGCGGACGATCCTCGATTGGCTGGTGGAGTCGATCGAGGAGATTCCGGAGATCGGGGTGGCCCATTTGGTGACGAACCATCGTTTTGCCGGGCAGTTCTCGATGTGGCGGGACGGGTATCGAGGCCGGCTGGCGGTCGATCTGCTGGACGACGGGACGACCGACAACGAGACGCGGCGGGGCGCGATCGGCGATCTCGAGCTGGCGATCGAGGTGCGGGGGCTGGCGGAGGATCTGCTCGTGTGCGCGGCCGACAATCTGCTCCGGTTCTCGCTGGCGGATCTGGCGGGCGCGTTCCGTGCGCGGCCCGATGTATGGATCTGCGTCAGGGAGCTGAGGGATTTGGAAGCGCGCCGGCGGACCGGGATCGCGGTGGTGAGCGGCGATGGGAGGGTGCTCGAGTTTGCGGAGAAGCCCGCCGAGCCTCGATCCTGCTGGGCAGTGCCGCCGGTGTATCTGCTGCCCGTGCGGGTGCTGCCGCTGGTGGCGGAGCATCTGGCGGCGGGCGGCTCGCCCGACGCGCCCGGCCATCTGCTGGCATCGCTGTGCGGGCGGTCGCCGATGTGGGCCCACTTCATCCAGGGCACGGTGATGGACATCGGCAATGCCGAGTCGCTCGAGCGGGCGCGCGCCGAATGGAACGGGCGGGCGAGGTAACCCGCGAATGATAGCAAGAGCTCGGGCCGCGAATATTTTCGCAGGCGCGCACAATTTCTTTGACAAGTCGAAAATGAATTCGTAGTTAAGAAATTATTCAACGACGCAGCCGCATGTCAGAATGTCAGAAACGAATTCAATCCCACTTGAGGATGAAGGGAGGTGAGTCGAAGTGCCTGCCAAAAAGAAAGCTGCCGCCAAGAAACCGGCGAAGAAACCTGCGAAGAAAAAGTAGCCTGAACCAGTCAGGTCGCGGCTTGCCGGGATGACGGTCCTGGGCGAAGAAAGCCGGGACCGCATCCTGTTGCAGCCATGGCCAAGCTGGTGTTTGACATCGAGACCTCGGCCCTTCCCATGGAGGGGTTTGACGAGGCGCAGATCGAGTACTTGTTCCGGGAAGCGGCGCGGATGCCCGAGGGGCCGGATCGCGAGGTCCGGCGGCGGGAAATCCAGGCGCAGTTCAACTTGTGGCCGTTGACAGCTCGCGTGGTTTGCGTGGCCATGTTGAATGCGGAGACCGCCCGGGGGCAGGTACTTTTTTTTGCCGAGGATTACGAGGTTGACCCGGGGGAGGCGGGGCCAGTCGAGTTCGTGCCGTGCATGGACGAGGCCGAGCTGCTGACCGCGTTTTGGGATGTGGCTAGGCATTACGACACGATCGTGACGTTCAACGGGCGGGGTTTCGACGTGCCGTTCCTGTATCTTCGGTCGGCGGTGCTGGGTGTTGGGATCTCGCGCAGGGATTGGCTGGGCTACCGGTATCAGACCGAGCCGCACTGCGATCTGGCCGAGCAGCTCACTTTTTACGGGGTGAGCGGCCGGGAGGGGGCGGCGCGGCGGTTCAATCTCGATTTCTACTGCAAGGCGTTCGGGATCGAATCGCCGAAGAGCCAGGGGATCAGCGGGGTGGACATCAACGATCTGATGGCGGCGGGCCGTTATCGGGAGATTGCCGACTATTGCCTCAGGGATGTCGAGGCCACACGGCGTCTCTATCACATCTGGCGCGAGCGGCTGGGAGTAATCAAGTGATCGGATCCTGCTTTCCCGAGGGGCGGGATGGCGTTTAACATGGCGGGGTGAATTGGTTCTATCGCCATTACGTGCGGCCGGTGCTCTTCGCGCAGGATCCGGAACATATTCATCGCTTCACCTTGGACATGCTGGGGTGGGCGGGCCGGCACTTCCTGATGCGCGAGGCGCTGGGCACGTTCTTCGAGGCCCCGGAATTGCCGGTGACGGTCTGGGGTCTGAGGTTCCCGAACCCGGTCGGGTTGGCGGCGGGGATGGACAAGGAGGGGGAGGCGCTGCCGGCATGGGAGGCGCTGGGATTTGGCCATTGCGAGCTGGGAGCGGTCACCGCCCAGCCTCAGCCGGGGAATCCTCCTCCCCGACTGTTCCGGATCATACCCGACGAGGCGATCATCAACCGGATGGGGTTCAACAACGAAGGGGCGGCGGCGGTGGCACAAGCGCTGGCGCGCTGGCGGGCGGCGCGGGCGTGGCCCCGCCATCCGGTGGGGATCAACCTGGGAAAGACCAAAGTGGCGCCGCTGGATCAGGCGCCGGCTGATTATGCGCAGTCCCTCGAGCGCCTCTGGCCGCACGCGGATTTTTTCGTGGTGAACGTCAGTTCGCCGAACACGCCTCAGCTGCGGGATCTGCAGGAGCGGGAGGCCCTGGACGAGATTTTGGCTGCCATGCAGGAGGTGAATGCCCGGTGCGCGGCCCTGGCGGCGGGGCGGCCGAAGCCGCTGCTGGTGAAGGTGGCGCCGGATCTGTCGTTCGCGGCGTTGGACAAGATCGTGTCGCTGGCGGGGCCGCGCGCCTTGGCGGGCCTGGTGGCGACGAACACGACGGTCGAGCGTCCGGAGGGATCGATCGATCGGTCGCGCGTGTATGCGGAGAGCGGGGGATTGAGCGGGCGTCCCTTGCGGAAGCGGAGCAAGGAGGTGATCGCCCATCTCTACCGGCAGACGCAGGGCCGGCTGCCGATCGTGGGTGTGGGCGGCATCTTCGATGCGGCCGACGCCTGGGAGAAGATCGCGGCCGGCGCTTGCCTGTTGCAGGTGTATACGGCGTTGGTGTATGAGGGGCCGGGGCTGGTGCGGGGCATCGTTCGGGGTCTGCAGGCGCGGTTGAGCGAGATGGGGCTGCCGGATATCCCATCGGCGGTGGGCCTGGCGCATCGCGCCTGACGCAAATGGACAGGCATGGAATTGGCTGAAACACAGAGCATCGCAAGTCCGCCGCGCCGCGGCAGGCAGGCCTCACGCGGGGGGCTGGCGTGGGCGCTTTTGTTCGCCGGCCTGGTTTCGTGGGGCGCGCAGGCCGCCCAGCGGCCGATCAAGGGATTCAAGATTGCGGATTACCACACAGGGGTGTCGGGAGGGACCAACCGGTTGCGCTCGTTGCTGGCGGGCGCGGAGGCGGTGCTGGATCGGGACGGCGTCGCTGCCATCCGCCAAGGGCTGACGCTCATGACCTTTCAGGCGGACGGGCGCACCAACGCTGTGGTGCGGGCGTCGGAGTGCCTTTACGATCCGCGGACGCGGACTGCGAGCTCGACCGGCGCGCTCGATATGGTCAACGGCGACGGCCGGCTTTCATTGTCCGGGGAGGGATTTCTCTGGCGGCAGACGAACGCCAGCCTGGCCGTCTCCAACCGGGTGCGAACCCTGATTCGGGAGGCGCAGCCGATCGAGGTCCAGGCGGGGCGATTCGAGTATTGGGACAGTTTGAGCCAGGTGACCTACGAGGGCGACGTGCGCGCCCAGGATCCGCAGGTCGAAGTCGAATGCGGCCGGCTGATCGTCCAGCTTCCCGAGTCGGGCCAGGCCCCTACGCGGATCACGGCGGAAACGAACGTGGTGGCGCGAAACAGGCAGGATGGGAGCGTGGTGACCGCCCAGCGCGCCGAATACCGTTTCGAGGAGGGCAGGGAATGGATCGACCTGACCGGCAGCCCCGTATGGCGGCGCGGACAGAACGAGGGGCGGGCCGATCGGGTCCGCTTCGATCGCCGCAACCGCATCCTGATCGCGACGGGCAAGGCGCAGATGCGGATGCCGCGCGATGACCTGGCGCAGCCCGGTTTCCTTCTGCCCCGGCTGGGTCCATCCGCAGCCGCCTCGGTGCCGCCAGCCGCCGGACCGGCTCCCGGATCTCCGGCCTCGTTCCTGACCGTCGAGGCCGAGGAGATCGAGTCGCACACCAACCGCGCGGCGTTTCGCGGGGATGTCCGGATTCGAGACGAGTCAGCCCAGGCATCGCCCGTGGTAGCCCAGTGCGGATTACTGACGGTGGCCACAGACGCTGCGGGGCAGCTGCGGGAGCTGACCCTCGAGCAATCGGTGGCGCTGTCTCAGGATGACCGGGGCGTGAGCGCCGGCCGGGTTCATTACACCGCGGCCGATGGCCGGGCGGTATGGACCGGCCAGCCATCCTGGCGCCAGGGGATGAACGCGGGCAGCGCCGACCGTCTCGAGATGAACCGGCAGAGCCGCGAGATCGAGGCGATCGGCCACGCGCGGCTTGTGCTGCCGATCTCGACCAACCTGGGCGCGCTGCTGACGTTTCCCGGCGCCACGAACAGCTCCGATCGGGGGGCGGCGGCGGCCCGGCGGCTCGAGCTGGAATCCGAGCGGTATCGGTTCGCGTCGAACCAGGTGGTGTTCGCGGGGCCCGTCACGGCCCGCGAGCGGGGCGGGAAGGCCTTGCAGGGCACGCTGCACTGCCAGCAGTTGACCGTGCACCTGGATGCCGCCCGCAGGCAGATCGAGCGGGTCACCGCCGATGGCGGAGTCCTGGTCGAGCCCGGCGAGAGCGCCGAGGGCGCGCCGGAGGCATCGTTTCGGCGATTGAGCTGCGAGCGGATGGCGCTCGAGGCCCCGGGGGGCGTCCTGGCGCGGCTCGAGGCCGAAGGCAATGTGATGTTCCACGTCCAGACATCCAACGGGGAATTGGCTGGCCGGGGGCGCCGGGCGATCTATTTAGCCGCCAGCGATGAGATCGAGCTGGAGGGGGACGCGGCGTTGGAGATGGCCTCCTTCGCTCTCCGGGCGCCGGTGCTGGTGTTCGATCGGACGCACGGCACCGTGCGCTCGCGGGGCGGCTGGAAGGGCAGCGCCGAGGGCCGGTCCATTCTTCCGGTCATTCCGGACGCCAGATCATCCAAGCGTCCCCCGCCGATCGTTGATCTGCCATGAGCACCCATGCCGATGCGAGTCCTGCGGAGAACGGCGGTCCTGCCGCCACGCCAGCGTTGAATCCGGGAGCGGCCGGGCCGTCGGCTCTGCTCGAGACAGACCATTTGGCCAAGGCATTTCGGGGCCGGCGGGTCGTGGACGGCGTCTCGATCCAGGTCGGTGCAGGGGAGATTGTGGGGCTGCTGGGTCCGAACGGGGCGGGCAAGACCACCACGTTCAACCTGGTGGTGGGCCTAGTCCGGTCCGATGAGGGGCGGGTGCTGTTTGATGGGCGCGACATCACCCGGCTGCCGATGCATCGACGGGCGCGGCTGGGCGTCGGGTACCTGACCCAGGAGCCGTCCGTGTTCCGCAAGCTGACGGTCGAGCAGAACATCCTGGCCATCCTGGAGACCTGCCGGATGCCGTTGGCGGAGCGGCGGGTCCGGCTGCAATACCTGCTGGAGGAGCTGGATCTGGCGGGGCTGGCCAAGCACCGCGCCTACACGCTGAGCGGGGGGGAGAAGCGCAGGCTGGAGGTCACGCGCGCGCTGGTCACCAACCCGCAGCTGCTGATGCTGGACGAGCCCTTCAGCGGGATCGATCCGATCGCGGTCTATGAGGTGCAGAAGATCGTGCGGCGGCTCAGGGAGCGCGGTTTGGGGATCCTGATCACGGACCACAACGTGCGGGAGACGCTCAAGCTGGTGGATCGGGCCTATCTGATTCATCGCGGCCGTGTCGTGTGCGCCGGTCCCGCCGAATACCTCGTCAACGATCCCCAGGCGCGGGAGATCTATCTCGGACCCGAGTTCAACCTCTAGCACGCCCACCGCACATGCAGCGCGACATTGTCACCGTGGATCGGTTTTTCCGGGAGTATTCGGGGAAGCTGGGGCTCGAGCTCCTGGCGGGTAGCCCTGGGCTCAAGCGGTTCATCCGGGAGCCGACGATCAACCGGCCCGGGCTGGCCCTGGCGGGGTTCACGCGCTATTTCGCGAGCAAGCGCATCCAGGTCATCGGCAGCGCCGAGGCCACGTTCCTCAAGTCGCTGTCGAGCGAGCAGCGGGAGCGCCGGTATGCCGAGCTCTTCGCCTATCGGATCCCGTGCGTGGTGGTGTGCCGCCGGATCAATCCCGACCGGGCCTTGCTCGACCAGGCCGAGAAGGCCCAGGTCCCCGTCTTCAAGTGTCCGCTGATCACGATGAAGTTCATCAATCTCGCCACCCTCGCCCTCGAGACGATGTTCGCCCCCCATGGCACCGAGATGGGCAGCATGGTCGACATCCACGGCGTGGGGGTGATCATCCGGGGCGAGAGCGGGATCGGCAAGAGCGAGTGTGTGCTGGAGCTGATCGAGCGCGGCTACAGCCTGATCTCGGACGATATCACCCGGCTGACCGTGCTCGAGGGGGAGCAGCTGATCGGCAGCAGCCCGCCACTCACACAGAACATGATGGAGGTGCGGGGCATCGGGATCATCAACGTCGCCGCCATGTTCGGGATCAAGAGCATCCGGCCGGAGAAGCAGGTGGATCTGGTCGTCACCTTGCGGCAGTGGGAGGAGGTGATGGATGTGGACCGCCTGGGGATGGATGAGGAACGGATTCGGATCCTGGGCGTATCGATCCCGCACGTGGTCCTGCCGGTTCGGCCGGGCCGGAATCTGGCGCGGCTGGTCGAGGTCGCCGCTCTCCAAGTCAAGCTCCGAGCCAGCGGCGTCAATGCCGCCCGGGATCTCAACAACCGGCTGATCGCGCAAATCGCCGCCGGGTCGCCCCACGGGCCGGCCCCGGGAGCCTGAGGCGCCACCGGATGGCCGCCTCGGAATATTGTCCATAGGATCGGATCTGGCCCCAGCGCGCCCCCGGGAGCCAGCCCGGAAGACGCTATCGCAACGATTCAAACCAGCTCAGGATCAGCGGCACGCCCGAGAACAGGCACGTCCCGTGCGTCGCCGCCGGGTCGGGATCGACGAGCTGCACGCGGTTGGTGTCGGCGCCTGCCGCGATAAAGCTGGCATACGCCACCGTCGCGTTCCGGTGTGGCACCACATCGTCCGCGGCGCAATGATACAGCCGCGTGGGCGAGACCGGTGCCCAGCCGAGCAGATCGTTCTCGCGCAGCACCATCCGGAACGGGTGGTCGGGATCGGTCGTGAACGCCTGTAAAAAAGCCGGCTGCAGGATCTCGCTGGGTATGCCCGACTGCGGCATGGCGGCGTCGATCTCGGAGCCCGTGTGCATGCCGTCGAACAGCGGCGGCAGGGTCGCCGCATACGGTTGGACCAGCACCTCGGCGGGATCGTCGAACAGCCGGTAGATCGTGTTGTAGGTCAGCAGCACATACGGCAAGTAGTTGGGCGACGGATACGATCGCGGCGCGGTCATGATGTCCGCCATCGTTCCTGAAAGATCATACGGCCCGTCGGACGGCGCGGAGGCGGTGATGGTGAACTCGGCCCCGTGCTTCTCCTCGATCTCCTTCTGGGCAGCGAGCGTCACATAGGCGCCCTGGGAATACCCGAGCAGGAACAGCTTGTCGCTCAGCCCGTGCGGCAAGGCCTGCTGGATCGCCGCCACGCCGGTGACGCTCGACCGCACCGCCCGCAGCAGGTCCACCACGGCCGTCGCGCTCGAGCGCCGGTGCACGTACGGATGCGTCAGCGTCGATCCCACACCCAAACCCAGGAAGTCCGGCATCGCAACCACGTACCCGTGCGACGCCGCAATCAGCCCGATGTTGCGCTCGAGGGCGCCGGGATTCGACGGGGCCTCGCTGCGCAGGTGGATCGTCCCGTGCTGATAGCTGAGCAGGCTCGCCGCCGCCGGCATCCCGGCTGGAATGAAGAGGGCCCCCGAAGCGACGGTGGGCCCGAGCCACCCGTCCAGCGTCTCATAGTCGATCCGGTAAACGCTCACGCTGTGCGACGCGGCGAACGGGATGTCGATGCCGTAAACGATCTCGGCGAACAGGATGATCGAGCCGATCGAGGCGGCGCTGGCGGTCTCTTGCAGGGTCACCGACCGCGCCCGGCCGCGCTCGGTGACCGCCAGCCGATAAAAACGAGCCGCCTCCGGACCCGTGGTGTCGAGAAATGCCGTGTCCGAGATCGGCCATTGGTCCCAGGGAAACAGCGGCGCCCAGTCCGGCTGCGACAGATCCGTCCGATGCTGCAGCGTGTAGACCTTGGACGCCCCCTGGCTCGGCCATGAGAGACGAGGCTGGCCGTTCTCGATCGCGATGCTCAGGTCGGCGGGCTGGCCAGCCAGATACATGCAGGACGCCAGCAGAGCGCTCAGGCTGGTTTGAAGACAACGATGACAGTTCATACAGGCTTCGGCGGCGGATGGATCCGTTGGATCGGGTCAGCGCCTCGTGCTGGCCGATCCGTATCCCCCCTGCAGCAGACAATTGCAAGACAAGATTCGGATTCGGGTGCGCCTTGCGCCGAATTGCCGAGGCCGCCGGTCTCCCAGGGCGATCCTGTCCACGACCAGCGCCGTAAACCCCCTCCCCGCCGGCCGCGCCCCGGCCTCCCGTCGCTCGGCCCGGGTGTCAGCGTTATCTTTGCTGAACGCCGCCGCTGGGCGCGGCCGGGCCGCGCCACACGCTGCCGCCGAACGTGGTGACATGGATCTCGTCGCCGTTGGACGGATCGAATTCCACGCGCTGAATGTTCGAGAAGGGAAGGTCAGGGAAGGAGTGCCAGGTTTTGCCGCCGTCCGGCGAGAGCCAGAGGCCGGCGCCGGGCGCGCCCTCGGTGAGGGTCATGTAAATCCAGCCGGCGCGCTGCGGATGGAAGTAGCCGCCGAAAGTCTGCGGGCCTTCGCGGCCAATGCGCTGCCAGGTGCGGCCGCCGTCTTCGGTGAGATAGAGGCCGCCGGATTGATCGCCGCGGCCCGCGTCGGCGGCACCGAGCAGGATGCGCCGGCTGTCGCGGGGATCGACGGAGAAGTCTTTGGGGTAAAGCAGCGGTTGGGCGCCATGGATCTTCTCCCAGCTCTCCGCGCCGTCGCTGGAGCGATAGAGGCCGACGCCTTCCGGCCGGAGCGGTTGCCCGGCGCCAGGTCGCCGGGCACAGATGATGGCGAAGAGCGTGCCATCCCGGTGCAAAACGACGCGATAGACGCGCATGTTATCGGGATGGCCCAGGCCGGCTTTCTTAAGTCTCCACGTCTGGCCGTCATCGGTGGACTTGAAGACGCCTTCGCCGAACACGCCGGCATAGAGCGTTCGGGCGTTCTTCGGACTTCGCGGATCCAGCACGATGGAGGTGACGGGTTTGGGCGGCAGCCCATCCGTCTGGCTCTTCCACGAGGCGCCGAAGTCACGGGAGACGCACACACCGCCGGGCCGGTTGTGTCCGTGGCGCTCGGAAATGATGTTGTCGTTGGGGATGTCGTGCACGTCGGAGAACGCGCCCCAGATCTTGCCGGGCGCGTCGGGGTCGAACGCCATCTCGTAGCATGTGTTCCGCCACGGCGACCACGATTTCGGGTCCCACCAAATCCACGTCCTGCCGGCGTCGGTCGAGCGCGCCATGCCGATGTCCGTGTAGCAGATGTACTGGCGGTTCGGCTCGAAGGGATCGGTGTAGAAGTGCCAGGTCGTGGTGACGACGAGCCCGTTGCAGACCCAAGCCGACCGCGGGCCGGGTTTCTGGCCGGGCGCGGGATCGGCGTGCCCTGCCAACCATTTCTGCCCCCCGTCGTGCGTGATGTGCGGCTCGTTGCGCACCAGTATCACGCGGTTCGGATCCGTGTTGCAGATCGCGACGCCAAACGGCGTCTCGCCGCCCTTGAAGCATTGCCCGCAGGAGGCGGTTTCCCAGTCGGGCGCGACGTTGTAGTCCTTGAACCGCGGGTCCTGGAAGTAGGTCGCCCGCCACGTCGCACCGCCGTCGTCGCTGCGGTAGACGGTGTCGCTATGCGGCGGGTGAAAGCCGGTGCTGGTGTTCAGGGCATACACCGTGAGCGGCTTCGCGTCAGTGCAGAGAACCTGGTGATACTGGGAAATGGGGCCGTAGGCCCACCGGTCGGCCTGCTGGGTCTCGGTGTTGAGGCCCTGGCCCATCGCCGTCTCCCACGTCTCACCCCGGTCCCGCGAGCGGAAAAGGCCGCCCTTGAAAACGCCGCTCTCGTCCTTGCTGCGGATCGAGCAGTAGAGCATGACGAGATTCCGCGCCGGGTCCGAGCCTCCGGCAAAACCTTGGATCTCTTTCCACGGCAGGCCCTGAGTCTTCTCTGCCCAGGTCCGGCCGACGTCATCGGAGCGCCAGATGCCTTGGTCCGTCGCGGCGAACATCGTCCGGCCCTGCCGCGTGCAATCGAAGTGGAAGGCGATTACCTTGCCCGCCGGGCCCTGGCAGGCGGACCAGGTCTCACCCGCGTCGCGTGAGAGCCAGCAGCGGCCGCTCCGCGAGCCCGCCAGCATGAGGTTGGGGTCGGCGGGGTGGATGGCGATTTCCCCGCCCAGCGACTCCCGCAGGTTGCCGAGAGGCGCGAAGGTTCTCCCCCGGTCGCGGCTGATCTTGAGCCGTCCGCCGGAGGAGGCGTACAAGACGCTCGCATCGGCCGGATGAAACGCCGGCCGGCAGGCGGTGTCGCTGCGGAGCTGGGCATGGTGGATCATGCGCCAGTTGCGTCCGCCGTCTTCGGAGACGTAGGCGGCGCTCATGTCGCAGTTCAACATCATCAGGTTCGGATTGGCGGGAGAGATCGCGGGCGTGAACAGGCCGCCGCCGCCCGAAAGACCGACGGGTTGCCATGGGATCCGTTCCGGCGCCGGGCTGGCGCCGGCGGCCGTGAGAACATGACCCAACAAGACGCATGTGGCGAGAGCTGTCCCGACACCGTGGGAGAGAAAGTCGAAGTGCATAAATCGATGCGTTCAAGTCGATACAGAGCGTCAGAAGTCGACAACGCCGGGGCAGGCCTGCCTGCGCCGCCCCGGCAGGCAGGCCTCACGCGGCGTGACTTATGACGTTGTGTATACCATCCGGGTTGCAGGGCAACCATATTCTTCTCGTTGGAGGAAATCACTGGGACATGCGCTGTGCTTTCTCGATGGCGGTTCTCAGATAGCGGTCGTCGTGCGGCATCTTCCAGCTGTCGGCCGGTGGCATGCCCGGCGCCTGCCGGTGGGCGGCCCACATTTCGTCGACCCACGCTTCCCAGGTCTTCCCCTCGCGCGCCCAGTCCGGCTGGGGCATCGCCGCGTCCTGCTTCAGCGTCTTGAGGGCTTCGGTTTCATCCTCGAACATCCAGCGGTCGCAATAGTCGAAGAAGGCGTCGTGGTCCCACGCGGGCTCCGCCTTCATCAGGCGCAAGGCCAGCGCGCCCGCGACCCAGGCGGCGCTCGTGCAACAGCGCCGGTAGGATTCACTCATCTTCTCGCGGCCTTCTTTCCAGGTCGATGGCGGTGTGTGTTCATACGGACCGGTCCCGGCGCGGGCGATTCCGGTGCCCTGGTCAATGGCCCGATGTCCGGTGAAGACGACCTTGGCGCCCGTCCAACCGTCTCCGTAAGCGGTCTGTTCATCCTCGCCAAAGTGGGCTTGGGGGAACGACTTGTTGATGCAGGCCAACTGGTCGTCGCCCAGCAGCAAGCCCGCGAAGACAATCGGCAGCTTTCGCCCGCTGCCGTGCCCGCCGAAGCCTTCCCAGCCGGGATGCCCCGAGCGAATCATGCCGCCCAAGTCGATGCCCACCTGGACCAGGTTCACCAGCAGCGTCTCCTTCTTCTCCGCCGGGAGGTTCGCGCAAAGGATGAGCGCAGCGTGATTTCCGACACGGGCGTAATCGCGTCCGTACTGCGGCATGTTTTCCACCGGTCCCTCGAAGCCGAAGGAGCCCGTCCCCACCCAGGGCCGCTGCGTGAACCGGACATACAATCCGACGTCCGGCAGGTTGTTTGCGGCCGCGGTCGGCAGCAGGCTTCGTTTCAAGTTTCGAGAGAGGTAGATCCTCGCCTGGCGATCGCAGAAGGCCGGGCGGAACGCGTCGGGCGAGACGGGCTCGGCCACGCAGGTCAGCACCGCCGCCGTCCGGATGGGAGTGCTGTCAGCCACGCCGCGCTCGACCGTCTCCCACAGCATCGGCTGGAGCACGAGCCCCTTGGGCATGCTGATGGTCGAGACCAGCGAATCGCCCGGCTTCATGGCCACGGGCAGCCTCTGGATGAGCGAGGGGTCGAACCAGTTGCGCACCCCGCTGTCATACGAAACCTTCATCGCGGCCGGCGGGTTGAGCATGAAACCGTTGCGGACACGCTGGGCGACCGGCCGCTCCAGGTCCATGCGATCCAGTTCGATTTCGGGAATCTCCGCGCCGTAGAGCGGCCTGGGCGTGATCGCCGTGACGGTCGCCGGACCCACCACGTACCAGTCGCCGTTAATGAACTGGCCGACGCGCGCCGGCTTGTCGAAGGTCCACGTGACGCCGTATTGCGACACGCTTTCCTTCCATGGCAAATCCTCCCGCTTCGGGGTCGCGGGCGGCTGATCCGGGGTGTACATCGGAAGCGTATGGGCCGAAGGTATCCATGGATTCGGGCCAATGACCCGCGGCGCGGTGGGCCGCGGCTTCGGCACAGACTTCACGGGTCCGCCCAACGTTACGGCCACGTCACCCACCCACACCGTCTGCCCCTTGCCCGTGCCGCTATCGCCCCAGATGGCGATGGCGCTGAAGCCCTGCAAGCCAGCCTTGGTGTTGTCGAAACTCGGCCGTCGGGTGGGCTTGCCATCCTGGTCCGCGTGCAGGATCTGAACGCCCTTCTCCGGATCGAAGATGAACGTCCACTTGTGCCAGCCGGCGGGGGCGCGGTTCACGCCGAGCCAGAACAATTGATCGAACCAGTCCTTCGCATCGCAGGCGGTGGCGGTGTAGCCTTCGTTGCCGCCGAGATAAGGGGCGTACAGAATCCCAATGGCCAGCACCCGGCCGTCGTTCTGCACCAGGCCCCAGCGCGGTCCCGGTCGATTGGCTTTCGCGTTCTCGGGCGTGGTGCCGTCGTCGTACACCAGGAACTCAACCCGACCGGACTCGTCCTTCTCGCGGAGTTTCAGCAGCGCTTTGCCGCCGGGTCCAACCTTGAGCGAGCTGCCCGGGCGGCCTTTCGCCCGATCGATGGTCACGTCGCCCGTCGTCGTCCAGTTGGCCAGGGCTTGTTCCGTGTCAAAGGCAAACTTCCGGGCCGCCTGCGAGCCGGGCGGCACGCCGGCGGATTCCTGGCTCAGGACCTGAACCGGGTTGCCCGCCAAGGCGGCGCCCAAAACAAGCAGACCGAGTCTGATGCGAGATAAAAGCATATCAAAAAGCGAATCCGTCCGTTTTCGGAAGATTAAGTCCGCCGTGGCCGTCCAGACAAACAGTTTCGGCGCCTTGTTGTGTTCAGCCTCATACGCTTCCGTCGCCTCCCGCAACTGCCGAGCCGATGAAAGACTGCCTCGCCGATCACCAAGCCGCGGCACGTGAAGCCGGGCGCCAGGCGCGGCAACTTGCCGCCGGTGATGCTTTGGCCGCTGCCGTGTCGGGCCGCGAGCCGGCTAGCTTCGCCCGGTCTCTGGAACTCGGGAAAAGAGGCCAGTTCTTATTATTAGGGGTGATGCCTCCTTGGCTCCCGCCGACCGTTCCCCAGTCGACAGGCGCCGCCGGAAACGACTTGCACGCGCGCACACCCTGCCGGTAAGAAAGAAGCGATCCGTTGATCCCAGCACCATGAGATCCGCAAACACTCAAGGTGAACGACCTGCCATGAAATGCCTCCTCCTCCCCGCCGTTCTGCTGTTGGCGCCGCTGGCCGCGCTGCACGCGGCGGACTTGCCCGCGAAACCCAACCTCGTTTTCATCCTCGCCGACGACCTCGGCTGGGCGGACACGACGTTGTACGGACACACGAAGTTCTACCAGACGCCCCACCTGGAGCGGCTGGCCAAACGCGGGATGACGTTCACCCGGGCCTATGCCGCCAGCCCGCTCTGTTCGCCCACCCGCTCGGCCATCCTCACCGGCCTCAGCCCCGCCCGCACGGGCGTCACTACGCCCAACTGCCATCTGCCCGAGGTCGTGCTCCAGGCAACTACCGGCAAATCCGCGGCGCCAGCCCAGAAGTCCATCCAACCGGCCCCGGCCACGCGCTTGAAAACGGAATATCGCACGCTGGCCGAAGCCCTGAAAGAAGCCGGCTACACCGCTGGGCACTTCGGCAAGTGGCATCTCGGCCCGGAGCCGTTTTCGCCGCTGCAGCAGGGCTTCGACGTGGACGTGCCGCACTGGCCTGGCCCCGGTCCGGCGGGAAGTTATGTGGCCCCCTGGAAGTTCAAAGACTTCGATGCCGATCCCGGCGAGCCCCGCCAGCACATCGAGGATCGCATGGCGAAAGAAGCCGTGGCCTGGATGGAGAAGAACCGCGACCGCCCGTTCTACCTGAACTACTGGATGTTCAGCGTCCACGCGCCGTTTGACGCCAAGAAGGCGCTGATCGAGAAGCATCGCGCCCGGGTCGATCCCGCCGATCCGCAGCGCAGCCCCACCTACGCGGCGATGATCGAGAGCATGGACGATGCGGTCGGCACGCTGCTCGACGCGCTCGACCGCTTTCACCTCGCGGATAAGACCATCATTATCTTCACCTCCGACAACGGCGGGAACATGTACAACGAGATCGACGGCACGACGCCCACAAGCAACGCTCCCTTGCGCGGCGGCAAGGCCACCGTGTTCGAGGGGGGCACGCGCGTGCCATGCGTCATCGCGTGGCCCGGTGTGACCAAGGCCGGCGCCCGCAGCGAGGCGATGATTCAAAGCGAGGATTACTATCCCACGCTGCTGGCCGGGCTGGGCCTGCAGCCCGCGCCGGGACAACGCTTCGACGGCCTCAGCATTCTGCCCGCGTTGAAAGGCGGCGACCTGCCCGAGCGCGCCCTCTTCCAGTATTTCCCGCACAATCCGGCGGTGCCTGACTGGCTGCCCCCCGCGGTCACCGCGCATCGCGGCGATTGGAAGCTGATTCGCATTTTTCACGGCGGCGAGAAGAGCGCGCACCGGCATCTGCTCTTCAATCTCCAGGATGATCTCAGCGAGAGAAACAACCTCGCTGCGCAGCAGCCCGAACAGGTGTGCGAACTCGACGCGCTCATCGAGCATTTCCTGAAGGAAAGCAAGGCCGTGGTGCCCATTCCCAATCCCGCCTTTGATCCGGCGAAGTATCATCCCGAGGACGAAGGCAAACCGAAGCCGCGAGGCAATGCCCGGCCTGCGAAGTCCGCTTCCGCCTCCCCAGCGGATTCCGGCGCCCATCCGCACATGCCAGGCTGGATATGAAAACCCAGGCATACCGGAACCGCTTGGCCAGCGCCGCGCTGGGGCTGCTCCTGCTCGGTTTCACCGCCCACGCCCAGCACGGCGTCATCCGCGAATACGCCGCGCTCGCGCCCGAGCCGGACGCAGTCCCGCTGGCGCCGTTGTTCGATGCGCCGCTCACCGACGCCAGCATCACGCTCGGGCCGGACAAGGCGCTCTATTTGGCCGGCTCGGCGGTCGAAGGCGGCGGCGCGGCGTTCAGTTCGCGCATCTCCATCTGGCGCTCGGCGGACATGAGGCAATGGGCCAAGATTCGCACGCTCGACTTCGGCGCAGCCCAGTTCCGTTCGCCGGAAATCCATTTCCTCGATGGCGCGTTCTGGCTCACGCTCGGACGAAAAGGCCGTGGCACGGAATTGTTGAAGTTCGACACCGCGGACCCCGCCACGAGCGCCTTTAGGAAAGTCCAAATCACCGCGCGCGGCGAAGATCCGTCGCTCTTCCGCGATGACAACGGGACGTTCTACTGGACCACAGGCGGCGGCGAGATTGCGCGCCTGCAAGCCAACCCGCTGGACGGGCTGGCCAGCGAGCCAGCGAATCCGGCGCGGACGAACGCGCGATGTTCTGCGGCAAACCGGGCGCGTTCAAAGTCGAGCAGGTTCCCGCCACGCAGCCGCGCTGGCCCATCGGTTTCGCGGGGGAAGACCCGCCGACGCGATTCCCCTTCGGCCTGATGCTGCGGCCCGACACGTCGTTCATCTACGAGCGCGGCATGGGCGCAGCGCGCTGCGTGCCGCTGGACAAGGCGCCCGGCCAGAAGGCGGACGTGCCGTGGATTCGCGATACATTCATCATGCTCGGCCACGACGGGAATTACTATCTCACCGGCACCTCGGGCAACATGGACGGCATCAACCTCTGGCGCTCGCCGGACCTGGTGCATTTCTCCTTTGTCAAGCAGGTGTGGACGCCGGAGGCTGATCCGGGCAAATGGTACAACGCCGCGCCGCGCCGTCTGTTCTGGGCGCCGGAGTTGCACTATCTCCGCGGCACCTATTGGATCGCCTTCTGCCTCAGCGCCGGCCCGCGCGGGAAGAACTCCTTCCTCAAAAGCGCCAGCGGACGCCCCGAAGGCCCGTACGTATTCACCCTCCCCGGAGACCACGGCGTGGACCAGCGCATTGACTCTTCGATGTTTGAGGACACCGGCGAGGATCTGATGATTTCTCCATCTGAATCATCACGGCCATCCTCAGAACAGGGGTCAGTTCTTATCGATACATGAGTCGGCAGGGTCATTCGCCTGTCGTAGCGCGCAAGTTGAGAGTGGAGTATCAGGGGGCCGGCGCCACATGATGAGCCGGGGCGACCGGTGCCATCCGATCTTCCGGGACGCGGCAGACCTCTGTCAGGCTGAGACGAAGGAGGCGCAGGCTCAGCGGCGAGCAGTAGCGATTATCAACGGATCCCTTCTTGGCCAATAGACCTTGAAGAGCCTCTTCCTTTCGGGCATGCTTCGGGCGGTTTCCATCGATCGCTTATGAAATCCAGGAAGAGCTCGCGGCCGCTGCAATGGCTATGGAGGTATGCTCGCGCCGCCTGCGGATTCGGCTGGGTGTTCTGCGCCCTGACGCTGCCCGACCATGTCGAAGCCGCCGAACCGCGCAACCTCTCCGGCATCTACCCGCGCCTCGCCATGTTCAACGACGAAGGCGAGTGCGGCACCGGGGCGGTGGCGCCGTGGGCTGATCGGTTGTGGGTCATCTCCTACGCGCCGCACAAACCCGCCGGCTCGACGGACAAGCTCTACGAGATCACGCCGGGCCTCGAACAGATCATCCGGCCCGAGAGCGTTGGCGGCACACCCGCGAACCGCATGATCCACCGCGAGTCGGGACAGCTCTTCATCGGACCGTATGCCATCCGCGCAGATCGCTCTGTGCGGGTGATTCCCTGCGACAGGATGTTTGGCCGCCACACGGGACTTGCGCGGCATCTGACCGACCCGGCGGGCAAGATCGTCTTCGCCACGATGGAGGAAGGCATTTACGAAGTGGACGTGAAGACGCTTGCCGTGAAGGAGATCTGGGCCGACGAACAGGTGAAGACCGGCCGCAAAGCCAATCTTCCCGGCTACCACGGCAAAGGCTTTTACTCCGCGCAAGGCCGCTACGTCTATGCCAACAACGGCGACCACGCCGCCGAGGCGCGCAAGGATCCCGCCGTCCCAAGCGGCTGCCTCGCGCAATGGGATGGAAAGGCCGCCCAGTGGACCGTCATCCGCCGCAACCAGTTCACCGATGTCACCGGCCCCGGCGGCATCAACGGCAACCCGCCTGGCGACGATCGCCTCTGGAGCATCGGATGGGATCATCGATCGCTCATTCTCATGCTGCTCGATGGCGGGCGCTGGCACGCCTATCGGCTGCCGAAGGCGTCGCACTGCTACGACGGCGCGCACGGCTGGAACACCGAGTGGCCGCGCATTCGGGACATCGGCGAGGAAGCGCTGCTGATGACCATGCACGGCAGTTTCTGGCGGTTTCCCCGGACCTTCTCCGCTGCCAGCTCTCTCGGCCTTGCGCCGCGCTCGGCCTATCTGAAGGTCATCGGTGATTTCTGTCGCTGGAACGACCGCGTGGTCTTCGGCTGCGACGATACCGCGCAGAGCGAGTTCCTCAACAAGGACCGGCTGAAGGGCAACCTCGCCGGCCCCGGCAAATCGCAATCCAATCTCTGGTTTGTTGAGCCGTCGCGCCTCGGCTCGTTCGGCCCGGCGCTCGGTCGCGGCGCGGTCTGGCTCAAGGACGACGTCAAAGCGGGCGCGGCCAGCGAGCCGTTCCTGTTCTCCGGCTTCGCCAAGCGATCCCTGCATCTCGCGCATCGCAGCGCGGAACCGGTCACCTTCCATCTCGAAGTGGACTCGCAGGGCGATGGCAAATGGACGAAGCTGCGCGATGTGAGCGTTCCGGCGAGCGGCAATGTCTGGCTGGAGTTTCTTTCGACGGAGACTGGCGCCTGGCTGCGTCTGACCTCCAGCCGCGATGCCGCGAAGGCCACCGCCTTCTTCCACTACCGCGCTGATGACCCGCGTTCGATGGAGGCCGCGCCGATGTTTGCCGGCATCGCACTCCCCGGGGACGAGCAAGCCAGCGGCGGTGTGCTCCACGCTCGCGGCGCTGAGTTCAGGACCCTGCGCTTTGTTGCGAGGAACGGAAGCGGCGAGCTGGGCGCCTACGACATGGACGCCCACCTCGAGCTCCGCGCCGTGAGCGACCCGGAAGGCGCTGCGTGGACCGCCAAGAGCGTCGCCATCGCCGCGCCGCTCATCACCGCCGACGCCGCATCGGTTCTTTACGCGGACGAGAGCGGCCAGCGCTGGCGGTTGCCCAAGGGCGATCCGGCGCTCGATCAACCCGGCCCGCTCGGCTACGCCCGGCTATGCCGCGAAGTCTGCACCGAGCGCAATCTCCTCAACGTCGGCGGCACGTTCTACGAAGTGCCCGCTGAGAACGCCGGCGGCTTCATCAAGCTGCGGCCCATCGCCACGCACAACCGGCGTATCCATGACTTCGCCAGCTACCGCGGCCTGCTCGTCCTGAGCGGCGTTGCCGACGGCGCCAGGGGCGACCACATCATCCGCAGCGATGACGGCAAGTGCGCCCTCTGGGCCGGCGCGGTGGACGATCTCTGGTCGTTCGGCAAACCGCGCGGTCGCGGCGGACCCTGGTTCAATTCACCCGTGAAAGCGAACGCTCCCAGCGATGCCTATCTGGCAACCGGCTTCGACCAGAAGCGGCTGACGCTCTCTCATGCCAGCAAACAGCTCGTCAGCTTCAAGGTTGAGGCGGATGTGGCCGGCACTCGAACCTGGAGCGAGGTCGCTGTTCTCAAGGTCGAGGCGGGAGAGACAACCGATTATGAATTCCCTGCGGCATTTGGGGCCTACTGGTTGCGCGTCACTGCGGACGCTGACACCACCGCCACGGCACAATTTGAATATTTCTAAACGAGCGATGCTCGGCCGGTATTCGATGGACTGGCACGATCCCGATTTCCGCACCGACCGCCACGACGCGTTCCTTGGCCGGATGAAAGGCCCGCTGCGCGAGCGGTTCGGCAACTATGGCACGATTGATCCGCTCTGGTTCGATCACGACGGCCGCGAGGCCGCGTGCGATCAGGCTGAGTTGAATCAGGTCCCCGATTCTTCCAACCTCGTCCTCCTCACCGGCGCCACCGGATACGTGGGCGGACGCTTGTTGCCGAAGCTGCTCGAAGCCGGCTGGCGTGTGCGGTGTTTGGCGCGGAAGCCGGACCATCTGCTCTCGCGCGTGCCGGCGGGCGTCGAAGTCGTTGCCGGCGACCTGCTCGATGCGGCGTCCCTCTCGTCCGCCATGTCCGGCGCGCAGGCCGCTTTTTACCTGGTTCATTCGATGAGCGCGACCGGCGACTTCGAGGCGCAAGACCGGCTCGCCGCGGACAATTTCTCCGCCGTCGCGCGCGCCGCGGGTGTTCAACGCATCATCTACCTCGGCGGATTGGGCGAGGATGGCCCGGAGCTTTCGGCGCACTTGCGCAGCCGCCACGAAGTGGGCGAGCGCTTGCGCGCGCACGGCGTGCCGGTGATCGAATTCCGCGCCTCAATCATCATCGGCTCGGGCAGTCTGTCCTTTGAAATGATCCGCGCACTCGTCGAGCGCCTGCCGGTCATGCTCACGCCGCGCTGGGTCAACGTCGCCGCCCAACCGATCGCCATCGGCGATGTGCTCGCTTACCTGCGCGAGGCGCTCACCTTGAAGACGGCCGGCCACGCGATCTTCGAAATTGGCGGCCCGGATCGTGTCTCCTATGGCGACCTCATGCGCGAATACGCCCGCCAGCGCGGCTTGCGGCGCTTGATGATTCCTGTGCCTTTTCTGACGCCGCGGCTGTCGAGCTTGTGGCTGGGGCTTGTCACACCCCTGTTCGCGCGCGTGGGTCGCAAACTAATCGATAGCATCCGGCATCCGACCGTCGTGCGCGACAGCGGCGCGGCCACAACGTTTTCCATCCGCCCGATTCCGACGCTCGAGGCCATCGCGGGGGCACTGCGCAACGAGGATTCCCAGCTCGCTCAAACACGCTGGTCCGACGCCCTTTCCTCAGCCGGCGCGCCCCGTCAATGGGGCGGCACGCGCTTTGGCAATCGCCTGGTGGACTCGCGCTCCCTGCGCGTATCGGCCGCTGTGCCGCGCGTGTTCGCCATGGTGGAACGGATCGGCGGCGAGGCCGGCTGGCACTACGCGAACTGGCTTTGGGCAGCGCGCGGCTGGCTCGACCTTCTCGCCGGCGGCGTCGGCATGCGGCGCGGTCGCCGCGACCCGGCCCGCTTGCATGTGGGCGATGTTGTGGACTGCTGGCGCGTCGAGGCGATCGAGCCGGATCGGCGACTCAGGCTCCAAGCCGAGATGAAGCTGCCCGGCCGCGCCTGGCTCGACTTCGAAGTGCGCCCCGACGGTGAGCACGCCCGCCTGACCCAGACGGCGACCTTCGATCCGGTCGGCTTGTGGGGATTGGCCTACTGGTATGGCGTGTGGCCCCTGCACCAACTCGTTTTCGCCGGGATGCTGGGCGGCCTTGCCCGGGCCGCAGAGAGAAGCGAATGAATGCCCGCGAATTCCGCACCGGGCACGTGAGAACCTCAACTCGAAACAGATGCGCGCGACGTGCGACAACCCGCATGAACTTTCATGCCCAAGCCTGCCCGCGTCGCCTGGTGCTGGTGCTCGGCGACCAGCTGAACCGCGACTCGGCCGCGTTCGACGGTTTCGACCCGGCGTGCGATGCGGTCTGGATGGCGGAAGTCGCCGAGGAAAGCACCCATGTGTGGTCGCATCATGCCCGCTATGAAAAGCTCCCAATCGGCCGGCAGCACAATACCGTCGACGTCTTTCGACCGGCCGATCTCGGGCGGTGGATCGGTGAATCCCAGCTGGAGTGCGGCCTGACCGCAAAGGATCAAGCGCACATACCCAAGCTGACCAGCACGGCGACAACAAAGCGATTTAGGGTCTGTGCAAAAATTACTTCCGATTTTGGCGGGAGCGCCGCCGGGCCCGATGCGAGGCGCCTGCCTGCCGCGGCGGCGCAGGCAGGCAAGGGAGGGAGTGTATCCCCCTGCGACGCGCATTGCGCTCCGGCCGCGCGGAACGTCCCAGGCCCGGCTCTGCCGCACTGCCGAGATTCCGATCGCTGGCCCGCCGACATTGGCTGATATGCACTTATGGTTCAATCGGGCAACTGTCCTGGCTCGGCCGGGTTGAGGATTGAAGCGTATCGGCATCCTGATCAGACAGCAAGGCGTTTGCTGTTTTTCACAGACCTGAAGGCCGGAGCCTTGCCTGATGCAGACTCGGCATTATTCTGATTGGACTGCTATGCCAGCAAAGCCGCATCAAAAGCTTGTCATCGTGTCCGTTGCCCTGACCATCCTTGTCGAGATCGGAGTGATTGGGACCCGAGCGGAGGAGTCCTCCGGCGCGAGGGTCCAGGGCGCGGTCAGCCTGACGCTGATACCTCCATCGCCGGTGACGGACCTCATCACCCTCGACATCCGCGGCGCCGTGCGGAACGAGGCCGACGCTGCCAAGGCATTCGATGTCGCCGTCTATTGGGACGCGGAAGTGCCGGATCGATGTGTGCATCAGGCGACGCTTCAATTGGCCGCCAAGTCAGCGGCAGGAATTCGATTTCGGCGGCCGATGCAGGGGCAGGCCGGTCCGCACCGCGTGATCCTGACTGCGCGGGGCAAGGAGATGACGTTGCGGTGCGAACGGCCGCTGGAGATTCTCGCCTCCGACGCGCAGTCCGGACGCCGGTTGGGCGGCGCCTGGGTGGACCTCTACCACCATTGCGAGCGCGAGGGCAAACCGTTCAATGCGGAATTGGGGCGGATGACGGATGCGAACTGGCGCGAGATGGTGCGGGCGATGCACGCCACCGATCAACGCCTCCTGGTGATCACGATGATGTTCCAGAATTTCGTTCATCGCGCCGAGCACAGCTTCAGTCCCGACACGTATCCGGGGCGGGCCTACTACCCGTCGAAGCTCTATCCGGCCCGGATGTCCATCGCGTCCAAGGACCCGATCGAGACCATCCTGGACGAGGCGGACAAGCTGGGGCTGCACGTCATGCCCGGCGTCGGCATGTATGCATTCTTCGATTACACGCCCGACTCGCTGGCCTGGCATCGTCGGGTGGCGGACGAGTTATGGGAGCGTTATGGGGAGCATCCCTCGTTCTACGGCTGGTACGTCAGCGGCGAGCAATGCGGCGGCCTCTACACGCCGAACCGCGGCGATCCCGAGGTCCAACGCCGGGAGATGGTCGAGTTCTTCCGGGCCTTCACCGCGCACGTCCGGCGCCACGCCCCGGACAAGCCAGTGCTGCTGGCAACCAACCCGCACGGCTTGCAGGGCGCGGAGGCGTCCTATCGCCAGTTGCTGCCCCATCTGGACATCCTGGGCCCCTTCGGATTCCACCGGATGCCCGAGGGCGACCTCACGGGGGAGCAGGCGGCGGCGTTGCTCCAGTCATTATGCGACGAGGCCGGGTGCCATCTGTGGCTTGACCTCGAGACCTTCGTCTTCCGGAACGGGATCGAGCTGCATCCGCGTCCGATCGACGGATTGCTCAGCGACTTTGACCGCTTCCCCAACTTCGAGAAGATCCTGCATTACCAATTCCCCGGCATGATGAGCGCGCCCGAAATGACCCGCCAGCCCGGCGGCCCTGCGAGCGTGCGGCTCTACCGGGATTACCAGGCATACCTGCGAACACTCATGAAGCAGGACGGACCATGAAGCAAAACGCAGAGAGTGATCCGGCATCGAATCTCACCAAGGGCGCCCGACCGGACGATTAAACCGTCAATCCACTGGTGCTCGGGCGCCGATTGGCACAGTCGGTCATAGAACTCGGTCACCCGGCGGGTCATTGGGGTTCTCATGTGGTCTGTCGCAACCGTCGAAAATCCTCGCCCTCCTGGCGGACGCCATCCACGGCGTATTACTTTGGTGACGCCCCCCATTCGAGCAGGAGCAAGGACACACCTTGCCGGGGCAGCATGAATGCCAGCGAAGCGGCGCCATTCTCGAACCGCACCGTTTCCGGGGAACGGAGCGCGGCCAGTTGGCCTTCCTGAACAAGGGCGCCATATTGCTCCGGGCTCGGGTTCAGCGGTGAACCCATTCGCCGCCAGGCGGCGAAGGCGTTGCTGTGTTCCTCGTCGATGCGGAAGTGCGTCAAGCGCGCCTCACCGTGGACGAATGGCAGGCCGGCCAGCGTCAGCGTGACAGCCGCGTCGGGTCCGGGCACGTCATCATCGTGGTAGTTCCACACCAGCACGCTGAGTTGGCGGGGACCCCGGCTGGCCAGCGCCGACACATCGGCCTTCTCGCGCACGCCAAGTCGCGTGATGGCGTCCAGCGGCACAGCGGCATCGCTCTGGACGGCGACCCGCTGTCGGCCCATGCGGCTGAACATCCGGAACACATTGAGCACGGGCTTGTCGATCCCGTTGCTGGCCAGGGAGCGGAAGCCGGCGAAGTAGGGCTGATCCTCGAACTCGAAAGCCCAGGTCAGGGCGCCCTCAAGGTTGACGCCGTACTTCTCGGCCAGATCGTGTTTGCGGGCGAAGCTGGCCGCCGTGTAACTCGAGTACATCGTGCCGTTCCGGTAGGCCAGCGACGGTCCTTGGCAGGCCGCGCACCCTTCGGGGTCGGACTCGCCAATGACGATCGGCTTGCCTTGGAGCTCCGGATACGAAGCGACGATGCGGAAGCCCTCTTCGATCGTTGCCAGATGTTGGCGGATGCCCATGCGCACGTGGCCGTTGGTCGTGATCGGCGCGCCTTTGGCGTGAAACGAGACGAAATCCAGCGGCGTTCCGATCTTGCCGGTCGCATAGTTGGTTGCGCGCAGACAGTGATCGAGGAAATCGCGCATGAACTTCCCGCCGCTGCCGGCCACATCGGGCCCGCCCACCCGGGCCGTCGGCAGGGCGCGGCGCACTGCGTCGATGGCGTAATCGTGGAGTTGATGGAACTCGGCCCGTGTGCCGCGCCAGTAACCGATATTCGGTTCGTTCCAGACTTCCCAGTACCACGATTCCACCTCGCTGCGGCCGTAGCGCTCCCGGCAGTGCCGGGCCCACTGGAAAACCAGCTCGGCCCACCTGGCATAGTCCTTGGGTGGATAGGCCCAGCCGGTGTAGATCTGGCCGTAGGCCGCCTCCGGCGTCCAGGAGTGCTGATAGGGATTCGGTCTCACCGAGAGGTCCTTGGGCATGAAGCCGATCTGGACGTAGGGCCGAACGCCGTGCTCGCGATAGGCATCGAAGATTCGGTCCAGAATTGTCCAGTCATAGATGGGAGTCCCGGTGGCGTCTTCGCGGTAGGCTCCGGTGGAACCCCACTTGAGGGCGGGCGAGCCATCGCCTGAGGTCAGCAGGTTGTGGGCACGGAAGAAGACCCGATCCGGCGCCAAGGCCCCCAACTCACTCATCAGTCTCCGCCCGTGCTTCATGTAGGCGTAGTTCGGCTCATCGGCGCCAAAGTAGCGCCAGATGGGCTGCAGGTCTCCTTGCGACTTCGCCGCGTCGACGCGGATGGACACCGGGAACGACTCCGCAAGAACCGCCAGCGAGGTCAAGAGAACCAACAGCACCCCATGCAAAGCAGCCTGAAATTTCATCCTGCAGGATTGGACGTGGACGTTCACGAAGCGCCGCTTGTCGGACTTCACTTGGATCGGGACGGCTCCACCGGTCCGTAACGCGTCAGCGTGAGCTTGCCGTCGAGTATCCGACCGATTCCACATGGAGTCCCGTTTGCCGATGCACGCCCCAGGCAGCGAGGGCCGAATCGCAGGATCTGCCTCGGATCCGCCGGCTGGCTGGTGGCTTGCCGTCACGAGGGCAGCATCCTATCGCAGGCTGGCTGCGGCGACAATCCTGCAATGGTCCCGCCAAAATCGGAAGTAATTTTTGCACAGACCCTTACGTGTGCGAGTTGGCCAATCCCGTGCCGGCGCAATTCGTCCGCGTGAGCGGACTGAAGCCGGACGGGCCTGACCAGAAAGGCGCACTACAGCGCCGGCGGAATTGCACTTCAACGTTGTCGCGCGGCCTGCAGGCGATTACATGGCCTCCGGCATTTCTTCGCACACGCCTGCTGTCGCAGGAGGGGACTACACGCCACCCGCAGCCGGACCGAAGTCCACGTGTTCAAGGGCAAGGTCGAGGCCCACTCCGAAACCGCTTGGTGCAGGATGCCTCAATTGTCGGCTTCCAGCGGACCGAGGGCCGGTGGAGCGAAAAGCAGGTGCTGGATGAATTTGAACTGTTCGGCCGCGCGTTCAATGACGCCGAAGTCCGCGAGCTTTACATCAAAGGCAAACCCGACTAATGATCACTGTCGCAATGAAACGCCTTCTCCCCGCAATCCAATGGATCACGCCCGCGCTGGCGGTGGTTCTGGCCGCAGCCGCGATCCCGGCGGCGCCTGCCGCCGATCCTTCGAACCTGCTCTGGTATGACAAACCGGCATCCAGATGGACTGAAGCGCTGCCGGTCGGCAACGGCCGTTTGAGCGCGATGGTGTTCGGTGGCACGAGCCAGGAGCGGCTCCAGCTCAACGAAGGCACCCTCTGGGCCGGCGGACCTTACGACCCGGTGAACCCCGAGGCCAAGGAGGCGCTGCCCGAGGTCCGGAAGTTGATCAACGAGGCCAAATACCGGGAGGCCGCCCAGCTTATCAGCGCCAAGGTCATGGCCCAGCCGCTCGGCCAGATGCCCTACCAGACCGTGGGCGACCTGTTGCTGGCGTTTCCGGGCGCGACAAACTCCGAGAATTACCGCCGGGAACTGGATCTGGAAACCGCGACCGCCAGCGTCCGCCACACCAGCGAGGGCGTGCGCTATACACGGGAGGTTTTTGCGAGCGCGCCAGACAACGTGATCGTCCTGCGCCTCACAGCCGACAAGCCGGGCAGGCTGTCTTTCTCCGCTGGCATGAGGACACGGATGGCTGCCTCGGTGGAGACGGAGGGCCATGACACGCTGGTCATGCGCGGCACGGGCGGCAGTGCCGGCGGCATCAGAGGCCAACTCAAATACCAAGCCCGTGTCCAAATCATCCCGAACGGCGGGAAGGCGGCCGTCGAGGACGGAAGAATTTCGGTGACGAACGCCAACGATGTGATTCTACTGATTGCTGCCGCCACAAGCTATCAACGGTTCGATGACGTGAGCGGCGATCCTGAGAGCATCGTTGCGCAACAGCTTGCGGCCGCTGCCAAGAAGTCCTTTGCCAGATTGCGCTCGGATCACGTGGAGAAGCACCGGGCGCTGTTCGGCCGCGTCACGCTGGACCTCGGCCGAAGCGAGGCGATGCAACTGCCGACCGACGAACGCATCCGGCGCTTCGCCGACGGCAACGACCCGCAGCTCGCGGCGCTTTACTATCAATTTGGGCGCTACCTGCTCATCAGTTGCTCGCGCCCCGGCGGGCAGCCGGCCACCCTGCAGGGCCTTTGGAATGACAGCATGAATCCGCCTTGGCAAAGCAAATACACGATCAACATCAACACCGAGATGAACTACTGGCCCGCCGAGTCCGGCAACCTCGGCGAGTGCGTCGCCCCGTTGATCGCGATGGCCGAGGACCTCACGGTCACCGGCGCCCGCACCGCGCAGAAGATGTACGGTGCGCGCGGCTGGGTGGTGCACCACAACACGGACATCTGGCGCGCCTCCGCGCCAATTGACGGCCCCAATTGGGGCATGTGGCCCAGCGGCGGTGCCTGGCTGTGCCTGCACCTCTGGGACCGCTACGAGTTCAGCGCCGACACGGAGTTGCTTAAACGCATTTACCCGGTGCTCAAAGGCGCGTCGGAGTTCTTCCTCGACACCCTGCAGGAAGATCCGAAACACAGGTGGCTGGTGACCAATCCCTCCATCTCGCCGGAGAACGGGCATCCGTTTGGGGCGGCGGTTTGCGCCGGGCCGGCGATGGACCAGCAAATTCTGCGCGACCTTTTCGCCAACACCATCAAGGCGGCGGAACTGTTGGGGGTTGATGCCGGCTTCCGCAGACAACTCGCCGCCGCGCGCGCCCGCCTCGCGCCCAACCAGATCGGCAGCGTGGGGCAGTTGCAGGAGTGGCTGGAGGATTGGGACATGAAGGCGGGAGAAAGGCAGCACCGCCACGTGTCGCACCTGTACGGCCTGTACCCGGGCCGCGACATCCATCGCCGGGACACGCCGGAACTGGCAGCGGCGGTCAAGAAGTCGCTGGAATTGCGAGGCGACAAGGCCACCGGCTGGGCCACCGCCTGGCGCCTCTGCCTCTGGACACACCTCGGCGATGGCGACCACGCCTTCCAGATCTTGCGGCACCTGCTCAGCCCCGGCCTGACATACCCGAACATGTTTGACGCGCATCCACCCTTCCAGATTGACGGCAACTTCGGCGGCGCCGCAGGCATTGCGGAGATGTTGATGCAAAGCCGGCTCGGGTCCGTTGCCACGGCGCAAAACCCGACGATGAAACCGGAAATTGAAATCCTCCCCGCGCTGCCCAAGGCCTGGCCGACCGGCAGCGTCAAAGGGCTGCGGGCGCGCGGCGGGTTCGAGGTCGACGCAGCGTGGAAAGACGGAAAACTTGTCGAGGCCACTGTGCGCGCGCTGCAGGGCGGCTCCGCCCAACTGCGATACGGCGGGGTGACGAAAGACATCATCGTGGCGGAGGGCAAGGCTTTCCGTTGGAACGGCCAATAGCCTGGCGAGCCTGACATGACAATCGAACCAAGCACAAAGAAAGGCTCCTATAAAAAGACATGGAATAGTCCACATGTGCGGCAAGGCTGCAGTATCTCAGGGGCGAACAGGACCATGAGATCCTCCTCCTCCGCCCCCGCTTCCGGTGAATGTGGTGATCAACTCACATGCTGATCCTATGAAACTCCTATTCACGGCCGCAGCCATTCTCTCACTGGCCTCGTCAGCTTTGGCATTGGACGGCCCGGTGCAAATCCACGACCCCTCCACCATCGTCAGGTGCGATGGCAAGTTCTACACCTACGGTACTGGTGGCACAACGCTCATTTCCGAGGATGGCTGGACTTGGACGCGCGGAGCCGCACCGTCGCGCAGAGGGATGGCGCCGGACATCATTCACCTCGGCAACCGCTACTGCCTGTATGTCGCACGGAACATCGGGGCCCAACCCAGAGCTGACATCAATTTGATCTGGAGCAAGAGCCTCGATACAAACTCGCCCGACTACAAATGGGAGGAGGCTGGCGTGGTCGCGACTTCCGATGGCGTCGAAGACTGCAACGCAATTGATCCGGGCGTGTTGCTGGATCCGGCAGACGGCAGGCTGTGGCTGGTCTATGGCTCCTATTTTGGCTTCATCCGCCTGGTTGAACTCGATCCCAAGACGGGCCAGCGCTTGAATCCGCACAGCCAACCCGTAAACATTGCGATCAACTGCGAAGCCTCCGCGATGATATATCGTGACGGCTGGTATTACCTGCTGGCCACCCACGGCAGTTGCTGTCGCGGCGCCGAGTCAGGCTACAATATTCGCATGGGCCGTGCCCGGAAGGTGACCGGTCCGTTCCTGGATCACACTGGCCTGGATATGATCAAAGGGGGCGGCACACTGTTCGTCGGATCGAGCAGCCGCCGCATTGGCCCCGGTCACTTCGGCTTGCTCGACCTCGGCGAAGGTGTGCAGAAGTTTTCCTGCCATTACGAAGCCGACCTCGATCGCGGTGGCGCAAGCGTGCTCGATATTCGTCCGCTGCTCTGGCGTGATGGATGGCCTGTCGCCGGAGATCATCTCAAAGATGGCACCTATCAAATCGAATCGGTCCGCACCGGCACTGCACTCGAACTCGCCGTTCAGGGAATCCCGGTAGGCGGCGTTCGTCCTCGCCGCGGTGGTCCGCCAGGCGCCGGAGGTGGCGCTGGCCCCAACGGCCCCGGTGGAGGATTGGGCGCGCCCGGCGGACCACCTGGGGGGGGAATGTTCGGTGGCACCGGCCGCGGCCCAATTCCGCCGCAGGACGTCGCCCAAGTCTCGACCCATTGGCCGGCGGGCAAAGTGGATGTGCGCCTCGCCAACTACCTCGACCAAGCTCAGCAGAAGTGGGCCATCGCCGCCGTCACGAATGCCGGCGGCTATCCCGGTTCGCCCTATTTCAAGATCACCATTGCTGGCACCGGCCGTGTGCTGGCCGCGACGGAGGACGCCGAGTTGGTGACGCTTCCCGGCTATACCGGCGGGCCCGAGCAACTCTGGCGCATCGACCAACTCCTCGATGGCACCCACCGCATCTTGACCAAGGTGGGGCCCAAGACGAAGGAACCTCTCGCTCTGTCCGCCATCGGCAGCAGTTTCGCCACCCTCGCGAAGTTCAACCCGGACAGCGACAAGCAACGCTGGCACCTGAAAGCTCCTTGATATGTTCACCAATCCGGAACCATCAATGCCACGGTGCGTCCGCCGAACCGTCGCCGCGGCGATCGCCCTCATTACGGCCACGGTGCTGACGGCGCATGCTGCCGAAAGCGCGGTTCGCCCTCCTGCGCCTTCTCTGGAGCGGCCTGCTTCCGCCGAGAAGGCCCCCACTGCCGACGGTTTCATCCAGCGCTGGCTCATCCTCGAACCGATCCGTTCCAACACCACGTTGACCGACAACGCCGTCAAGGAGACAGTCAGGAAGGAATACTTTACGAACCAGTTCAGCTTTATTCCGCGCGACGGCGACAAGGTGACAGTCGGGCCCGAGGAACTCACGTGGTACGCCGTGGACACGAAAGAATACAACGTCAACCTCTATCACTTCGCCTACGCCCTGAACAGACCGACCTCCTTCGTGCTCTTTTGGACGGTTACCATCGTCAGTTGCCCGGAGGAGATGCGCGACGTGCGCCTCGCCATCGGCTCGAACGCGGCCTCGGTCTGGTGGGTCAACGGCCAGGAGGTCATTGGCATCTACGGCGACCGCCAGACCGTCATCGACGACGGCGTCTCCAAGCGACTTACGCTCAAGAAGGGGGCGAACATCGTCCGCGGCGCCGTGATCAATGGGGGTGGGGCGACCGATTTCTGTGCGCGGTTTCTTGACGCGGATGACAAGCCGCTCCAGGGATTCACCCTCAATCTTGGTGCGGTCGCGAGATAGACCCAAACGAACATGATTGCCGAAAAGAATTCCATAACGCTCGGCGCTTTCGCCGCGTCGCTCTGCCTCGGATTGGCCGCCAGCGCCAGGGCGCAAAGCCCGCGTCCGCCGCAGACACATTCGCCAATCGTGCATGCCAACCGCACGGTGACCTTCAATTTGCGCGCGCCAAACGCAAAGAAGGTGGAATTGAGCGCGCAATTTCTGAAGGGCAATCAGCCACTCACCGCCGACACGAACGGCGTATGGAGCGTCACCGTGGGGCCAGTCGAACCCAACCTGTATCCCTACAACTTTGTCGTGGACGGCCTGTCGGTCGCCGATCCCGGAAACCAGCATTTGTTCCCGAACGAGCGTTTCAAGGCCAGCCTCGTGGACGTTCCCGGCGATCAGCCTTCGCTGTATTCGGTCCAAGAGGTGCCGCACGGCGAGATGCGTTACTGCGTCTACCAGTCAAAGACCCTCGGTCGAGTCCGACCGCTCATCGTTTACACGCCGCCGGGTTATCGTGAAGGCAAGGGGAAGTGTCCGGTGTTCTACCTTGTCAGCGGCACGACCGACACTGAGGAAACCTGGTTCAAGGTCGGCCGCGTCAACTTCATCCTCGACAATCTCATCGCTCAGAAAAAGGCGGTGCCGATGGTCGTTGTGTTGCCCTATGGCAACATGATGATGGGCACGCCGCCGCCCACCTCGATCCAGGCCGCCGACATGTACAAGGTTTTCAATGACGAGTTAACTCGTGACATCATGCCCTTTGTCGAGGCCCACTATCGCGTCATCAGTGACCGCGAGAAACGCGCGATTGCCGGGTTCTCACGCGGCGGTGGACAGTCACTGTTCACCGGCTTCAACAACCTCGACAAGTTCGCATGGATTGGTTCTTACAGCGCCTACCTGACGCCCGAGGTGTTCGACAAGTACTTTGCCAGCGCCGCTGCTGATCCGAAAGCCACGAACAAGAAGTTGAAACTGCTGTGGCTCGGTGTGGGCAAGGCGGACTTCCTCTATAAGCAGGCCGTAGAGTTCGACGACTACCTGAAGGGAAAGAAGATCGCGCACCAGTCTTTCGTCACGGAAGGCGGGCATACCTGGATGAACGCCCGCCACTATCTCGCCGAAACCTTGCAGCTGTATTTCAAGTGACGGGCATTGCGAAAGTCATGAATCTTGCTTTGCGTCCTGCTTCCGGCCAGGTGGAGTCGGCGGGCGATCCAAGTGGGCGGGTCGGGCATCCACGGATTCGTGCCGATGCTTCGCGGGGAACGAGCCGGTTCGCCCACGGCCGGCTATGCACGCTATGGCAGTGACTCGGGACATCAGATGCGCCAGGGGCACGACTGGGCCACCTGGCGTCATCTGCTTTACTCTCGCTTCCTGCCGAACCTGTGGCGCAAGAACTAGACCTGCAACGCACGATATTCCCCATGACAAAGTGAAGATGCGAACCATGAAAACACTCAAATCCCTCGGTATCATTTTTGTCCTGGCGATGACGTCTCCGATGGCGGGCGTCGCCGCCCCCATTGAACTGCGGCTCGACACAGCCAAGACCGGGGCGCCCATCAGCCCTTACATCTACGGCCAGTTCGTCGAGCACCTCGGTCGCTGCATCTACGGCGGCATCTGGGCGGAGATGTTGGAAGATCGGAAATTCTACTTTCCCATCACGGCCACCTACGCTCCCTACCGAGACCTCACGAACAGCGCGTTTCCCGTGGTGGGCGCGTCGCCCTGGCAGATCATCGGCAATGGCAGCGGAGTCACGATGGTGAAGGAAGACGCGTTCGTGGGGATTCATTCGCCGCGCGTGAACGCTGGCGTGGGCCTCCGGCAACTTGACCTCGGTTTGGTCGCGGGCAAAGGCTACGAGGGCTACGTCTGGGCCAAACCGCTGACCGGTAGCGCGGAGATCGAAGTCGCGCTGACTTGGGGCGAAAGCGATGCCAGCCGCGCAGGCACCCGAATCAAGTTCACCGGCAGCAAATACTCCAAGAAGACGTTTGCCTTCACTGCGAAGGCAGGCACGGATCGCGGCCAATTGGAGATTCGCGTCCTGAAAGGCGACGTACTGCTTGGACCCCCTTCGCTCATGGCGGCTGACAATGTCCGCGGGATGCGGCCCGACACGCTCGCCCTGCTCAAGCAGCTCAGCGGCTCGGTGTATCGCTGGCCGGGCGGCAACTTTGCCAGCGGCTACGACTGGCGCGATGGCATCGGCGAGCGCGACCGCCGCCCGCCCCGCAAGAACCCCGCGTGGACCGGCGTCGAACACAACGATTTCGGTACGGACGAGTTCATTGCCCTCTGCCGCGAGATCAACACCGAGCCGATGATCGCGGTCAACACCGGTTTCGGCGACGCCTATTCCGCCGCGCAATGGGTCGAGTACTGCAACGCCTCCGCCAAGACCATCGGCGGTGGGTGGCGTGCCAAGAACGGGCACGGCCAGCCGTATGGCGTGAAGTTCTGGTGCGTGGGCAACGAGATGTTCGGGCCGTGGCAACTCGGCTTCATGCAGATGGAGCATTACGTGCTGAAGCACAACCAGGTCGCCGAGTACATGTGGAAGGTTGATCCGACTCTCAAGCTCACCGGCGTGGGCGACTTGGCCACCATCAACAAGGAGAACGACCCGAACCAGGCGAAGTCCGGCAAGGGCTGCTCGCAAATCATGCTCGAGAATTGCGCTGACCACATGTCGATCCTCTCGGAACATTTCTATCGCGGTCGCGTGCCGTGGACCAAGGACGAGCGCACGAACCTGCTGGCGCATGTCGCGATGATGCGCGACTCCATCCGCGAGAAAGCCGACGGCCATCGCAAACTCCAGGCCGGCCTGACGAATCTCCAGGGGCGCATCGTCCCCATTACCATGGACGAATGGAACTACTGGCACCGCGAGTATGCCTTTGGCGAACTGGGCTGCGTCTATGAACTCCAGGACGGCCTCGGCGTCGCTGGCGGATTGCACGAATATTTTCGTCAGAGCGACCTCATCCACATGGCGCACTACGCGCAAACGGTCAACGTTATCGGCGCCATCAAGACGACGAAGACCGCCGCGGAAATGGAAACGACCGGGCTGGTCCTCCAGATGTATCGCGCGCATTACGGAGAAATCCCTTTGCGCATCGAGCAGGATTTCGAGCCGTGCGACGTCGCGGCTGCTTTGACGAGAGACGGGAAGGCCCTCACCATCGGAGTGATGAACCCTACCGGGTCCGAGATTGAGCTCAAGCCCTCGGTATCCCGCGTAACGCTGGCTGGTTCGGCCACGCGCTGGCACATCACCGGCCCGAGTCCAACTGCCCACAACACCCCAGGAAGACCGCGCGTGGTGGACATCCAGCGGACCGACGGTCTTGTCGCCACCTCACCGCTGCGGGTGCCAGCCTTGAGCGCCACGGTTTTCGCCCTGCCATTGAAGTGAACGGCGTTCGTCCGTGGTCAAACTGGCGACCATTGCCTATAATTCCGGCAGCAAAGTGACTCAGAATGCCGCCCATCGGGCAAGTGATGCCCGTCCACGTCTTCACGTCCAGTGACGAAATGGAACTGGGTCTCAATAGTCCATCACGTGGGCGCATGAAGCAGGGTCAACACAAATACCGCCTTCAGGGAATGTTCTTCTTCTCCACTTTCCAACCTTCCGTTTTCGACGCGCCGCAAGCCTCGCCCTCGAATATCCGGGCGGCGTCCTTGTCACCCTTCAACTGCCACTGAAACCAGGCTGCCGCCACTTTGGCAAAATCGCCGCCGTGCGGCCGGGCATAGGTGCCGCCATGCCCGACATTCAGATTCGCGGCAAACACCGGCACATGATTGATCCGGCGGAAATCATCCATGCCATTCTTGTAGGCGATGTCCTTCTCGCCGCCCAGGATGTAGAGGACTGGCGTACGCAGCTTGGCCAGGTGATCCTTGGGCAAGTTGGGCATCCCACGAATGCCGCTGCCGGGATTGCCCAGAATGCCGCTGTTGCAGATGATCGCCGTCGTCACGCGCGGATCGGGGGCGACCTCCAGGGCCTGCAACCCGCCGCAGGACATGCCGCTGGCCGCAATCTTCGTGATGTCCAGCTTGCGGTGATAGTGGCTCTTCTCGTCGCGGTTCTGCTCCAGCGCCCAGATGATGGCGTCCGTCATCAGCGAAGATTTCGTTGGGCCACCCGCGCCGCCCCGCTGGCCTTCCGCGGGCATGGGGCCGATCGCGACCACCAGAAAACCGTGCGAGGCCACCTCGGACAGGAAGTTCACGTGTTCCCACGGTGAATTCGCGCAAGCGCCGTTGCCCCAGACGATGATTGGCAGTTTGTTCTTCTCGCCAAACGCGCTCAGATCCTTGGGCCGGAAAATCGTGTGGGTCCCCAGCGTGCTGTCCGTCGCCATCAAAGCCTTGTAAGGTCCCGTCCCGCCATCTTCCACGGTCCGGCTGGCGGTTTCCGCCGCCGCCTGGGTGGACGCATCCGCCGCCGCGCCAGCCGCAGGCTCAGTCGCTGACGTCGGCAACAGTCCAGGGCGTTCCACTTCTTTGAACTCGAAACCTTCGAGCTTCAGCATTTTGTCGCATTTACCGCGATATTGAGGGCGCTTTCAAGGACAAGGCTTGCTCCGTTTTCAGCCCTGAGTTCACCAGGCTGGCGGCGTTGGGAGCGCGGACCGAAACGAACAGCAGTGTTGCTGTGATGGCCCCTCAGACCTTTGGGTATGTTGGCCTGCCTGCTGAAATCCCGGCGCTTGTGTCTGGCTGTTGTTTCTGCCACCGTCGGGCCCGTGACCGCGCTTCCGTCAACAGCTAGCGTTGCCCGCGACCGCCTCAAGGCGAGCGAGTACATCGGCTACGCCCTGGGCGACACGGCGTCCGGGTTCTTTTTCCAGACCTTCAACATCTTTCTCACCTACTACTATGTGGATGTCTGGGGCATTCCGGCGACGGTGCTGCTCTGGTTGATTCCGTTGGTGCGGGCCTTTGGCGCGTTGGACGACGTGATCATGGGCCTCATTGCCGACCGGACCAGCACGCGCTGGGGCAAGTTCCGCCCCTACCTTCTGTTCGGGGCCATTCCTTACGGCATTTGCGGCTACCTGATGTTTGCCGGGCCAGATTTCGGGCCCACGGGCAAGATTATTTACGCTGCCGTCACCTACGCGCTGATGATGATGAGCTACACGGTGGTCAACGTCCCATACTCGGCGCTGCTGGGCGTCATCAGTCCCTCGCCGCGCACGCGCACCGTTGCCTCCACCTGCCGGTTCATTGGCGCATTCGGGGCGGCTTTTCTGATCTCGCTGCTGGTCCGTCCGCTGGTCAAATCCCTCGGAGCGGAGAGCGAGATTCGGGGATTCCAACTGACCATGGCGATCTTTGCTGTTCTCTCGGTGGTCCTGATCCTGATCACGTTCGCCACGACGAAGGAGCGGGTGGCGCCTCCGGCCCACCAGAAGACCAACGTTCGCGAGGAACTAGGGGAACTCTTCAAGAACTGGCCATGGGTTGTGCTGCTCATCACCTCGATCTTCTCCAATGCATTCTCGGCGCTGCGTTCGGGCAGCACCATTTTTTATTTCAAGTATGTGCAAGGCTATGGCAGCGATCCGATGATTTGGTGGCTGGATCGCACCACCTTATTTCTGACGACCGGGGCGCTGGGATTGGTGCTGGGCACGATGTGCCTCGGTCCCATCGCAAGAAGGATTGACAAGAAATACTATGCCGCCGGGCTGAGCCTGGTCACCGGTCTTTGTTTTCTCTCGTTCTTCTTTGTTCCGAAGGGACAGTTCGGGCTGATGATCGCTTTGAACATGCTGGCCCAGTTCTGCGCCGGCCCCACTTCCGCACTGACCTGGGCGCTCTATGCCGACGTGGCCGACTACGGGGAATTTAAAGGTTCTTCGGGAAAGTTCTGGTCTGGAGTTAGGATTTCGCTAGGTTTTGCGGTATGAATCGAAGCTTGCTCTACCATGCCTTCGGGGTGCGTGAAGGCTACGAATATGTGCGGACGTACTACGAAA
>JAKLFB010000025.1 GCA_022711435.1 Verrucomicrobiota bacterium | reverse complement strand
TCTCCAGGCTGTAGGTCAGCGTCTGGGCCGGCAGATCGGCGTCGGAACCGGCGGCGGTCCACTGGAGCAGGGCGCCCTCGTCGCCCTGCTGGTCGGCGATGGGATCGAGAGTGGGGGCCTGGTTGACTTCGGCGACGACGACCGTGAACGAGGCGGTGGCGCTGGCGGCGGGCGACCCGTTGTCGGCCACCCGGACGGTGAACGTGTTGGTCGACGGGCCCTGGGCCTCGCCGGGCGTCCACTGGATCTGGCCGGTGGCCGGGTCGATCGCGGCTGTGGGCGGCGCGCTCTCCAGGCTGTAGGTCAGCGTCTGGGCCGGCAGATCGGCGTCGGAACCGGCGGCGGTCCACTGGAGCAGGGCGCCCTCGTCGCCCTGCTGGTCGGCGATGGGATCGAGAGTGGGGGCCTGGTTGACCTCGGCGACGACGACCGTGAACGAGGCGGTGGCGCTGGCGGCGGGCGATCCGTTGTCGGCCACCCGGACGGTGAACGTGTTGGTCGACGGGCCCTGGGCCTCGCTGGGCGTCCATCGGATCAGGCCATTGGTTGAATTAATTGTGGCGCCGGCTGGAGCAGCGGTGAGCGAGTAAGTCAGCGTCTGGGCCGGCAGATCGGGATCAGATGCCATAGTCTGGACGGACCATGCCGCTAATTCGAGGATATTCGTTTTCGAGATCAAAGAGAGCGTGGGGCGGCTGTTGACGGCAAGTTGGGCAACGGCGCTGTTGGTGAATCCAGCGGGATTAGAGACAACGGCATAGTATTGGCCCGACTGAGCTTTCTGAACATTGAGGAGAGTCAGCGATGAATTTGTCTTTCCGGACATGGCCGATCCATTGAAATACCATTGATACGCGAGGGGGGTGGAACCGGATGCGACGACGCTGAAGGTGACATTGGAGGATGCAAGCGTGTTTTGGCTGGCGGGCTGCGCGACGATGGCCACGGGGGTCCAGACTGTGAGGCTGGCGGGCGCGCTATCAACGGAACCGCCGGCATTGCTGACCCGAACCAAGTAATTGCCGGCCTGGGAAGATTGGACCGGGGAGAGTGCGAGGCTTGCGTTGGTTTGGCCAGCCAGGAGAGAGCTATTCCAGAACCATTGGTAGAGAAGGGGAGCAGTCCCGCTGGCCGTGACGGAAAATGTGACGGTATTGCCGACAACAGCGGTTCGGGATTGCGGAGGTGTCACGATGGATGGAGAGACGATATGCCGAAGAACGAGCGACTCTGGAATGAGAAGCGGGACGCCTTGAGCGGGGACAGGGGGTGAGGTGCGGATATAGTTGCCGGTCGCTTGGGTGAAGACGGACGAAAGAGCCTTGAGGGGAGCGGATTCGAAGGTGGAAGCCCCCTTCCAGATGCGGACCTGGAACTGGCCGGTCGAATAGCCGGTCAAGTTGGTCATCAGGCCCACCATGCCGTCGAAATATCCATCGAAGACAAGGTTGAATCGTGTCACGCCATAGGCATTGGGGACGGGCTGCATTGGGCCGCCGACCGGCCCGCCCCAGACCTCGACATAGACATCCGATCCGCTGGCGTATGCTCCGGGCTCCAGGAGGTAAAAGGGTCTGTCGGGAGAAAAATTGTTCAGATCGATCGTGGCCTCGCCTCGGCTGGCAGACGCGCAGGCCATCCAGGCGCAAATGCCCAGCGCAACGGCTGCGCACTTGCGCGAAAGCCAACGGAAAATCGCGGTCTCACGGGGCATGCGAATCGCAAGGATGCTGATGTTCATGTTGATGTTGCTCGCCAGTCGGCGGCAATTATGGCAGGCTGCTCGGGTCGTGTCTCAGTTACGGGGCGCCACGCTCTCGAAATTCCGCCTGCTTGTCAAACCATTTAGGGTCTATGGCCAGCCGGCAGAGCCTGGGCTTGATCCAGGGGAGGTTCCATGTGAATAATCACCGAGTGACTGCCATGCAAGCAAGACCTACCGGGCCGGATTCGGGATCGCTTGATTCGGGGCGTGTTGGCGGCGGGGGTTGACCATGGCCGAATACCAATATCAAGCCCAGAACGCCAAGGGCGAGCGCGTGACAGGGACGGTGACGGCGGACAACGAAGCGGCGGCGCTGCGATGGCTGGATGAGCGCGAGCTGTTCCCGATCTCGATCGCCGACATGTCGATGGGCAGCCGGAGCAGACGCGGCGGGCGGGGCCGGATCCCGATGCGCGACGTGGGGATTTTTTACGGGCAGCTGGGCGATCTGATCGGGTCGGGCGTGCCGCTGTTGCGGGCCCTGGATTCGCTGATCCGATCCACCGTGAACGCGCGCCTGGTGGATGTGATCAAGGAAGTGCGGGCGGACGTGGCGGATGGCAATTCGTTGACGGAGGCCATGCGGCGGCATGGGAGCGTCTTTCCGCCTCTTCACACGGCGATGGTGCAGGCGGGCGAGCGGGCCAGCTTTCTGGAGGACGTGTTCCAGAACCTGTCGGCTTTTCTCGAGCGTCTGGACGAGCTGCGCAGCAAGGTCACGGGGGCGCTGATCTACCCGGTGCTGCTGACGACGGTGGGGTTGGCGGTGATGGTGGGGGCGCTGGTGTTGTTCGTGCCGCGGTTCGAGCCGCTGCTCGAGGGAGTTCCGCAAATGCTGCCCACGCGGCTCCTGTTTGCGCTCAGCCACGGGGTGAGGGGGTATTTCCCTCTGATGCTGGGGGCGCTGGGTTTTGGGGGGTGGCTGCTGTGGTCGGCCTGGCGGAGCGATGCGGGCCAGCGGTGGATCGAGCACTGGCGGCTCAAGGTCCCGGTCCTGGGCGTGGCCCTCCGGATGGTGGCCATCACCCGGTTCTGCCGGATCTTGGGCACCATGCTGACCAACGGAGTGCCCCTGCTGCAATCCTTGGCGATCAGCAAGGACGCCACCGGATCCCCGCTGCTGGCAGACCGGATCGCCGAGGCGGCCGAGAATGTGCGGGCCGGCAAGCCGCTGACCGATCCCTTGCGGCGGGGAGGGCTTTTCCCGGAGCAGGTCATCGCCATGATCAGCGTCGCCGAGGAATCCAACCAGCTCGAGAAGGTGCTGCTCCACATCGCCGACACCGTCGAGCACCGCACCAATCGGCAGGTGGACCAGGCGATGCGATTGCTGGAGCCGCTGATCCTCTGCCTGGTGGCGGCGGGGATCGGATTCATGGCGCTGGGTCTGCTGCTGCCCATCTTCACGATGGCCAGCTCGCTGGGGATGAAGTAGATTCTACTGGAATTCGGTAACCTGCAAGCGGTTGCGCGCGTCTGATGAAGAAACGGGCGGGCGATGTGGATTGACAAAATCGATTTGATCGAATTGGATGGAGACATCGGGCGTCTATTGGATTGTACGGGAATGATTTAAGATTGAATATGCGTTTGCATGGTTTGGCGCGACGGTTGTCAGCAAGCCGGTCATCGGGGTTTACACTGATCGAGGTGCTGCTGGTCATAGTGATTATCCTGATGCTGGCGGGCGCGCTGGTGGTGTTCGTGCTGCCCCAGAGGAAGGGGGCGGAGCGGAACACGACGATGCTTCTGCTGACCCAGGTGCAGGCGGCGCTCGACACCTACCGGCTCAACGTCGGGCAGTATCCCACGGAAGACCAGGGCGGGCTGGGGGCGCTGCTGGTGAAGCCGACCTTCGAGAATGAGCGGATGGGCGAGAAATGGCAGGGACCGTATCTGAAGCCAGGCACGCGAATCGAAGACGCCTGGGGCAACCCCTTGCGCTACGAGCTGGTCGACAAGACGCTGGCGACGGACACCGCCACGCCGGATTACAAGCTCTATTCGATCGGGCCGGATGGCCAGCCGGACACCGAGGATGACGTGAAGCTCTACGACGAATCGGAGTCCAACCAGGATTCAACGACGGTGTTGAATCCGTGACCCGGACCGCTCCCGAGCGAATGCGAACCAACGGATCAGCGGGTCGACGGCACGCAAGCGGCGGTTTCAGCTTGTTCGAGCTGCTGCTGGTTGCCTCGCTTCTGATCATGTTTCTGGGGGCGGCGGTCTACACATTGAAACCCAGCCAGGGGGGCGTGCGGTTGCAGGACGGGGCATTGCGGTTTGAAGGCATGCTTCGGCTCGCTCGGGCAGAAGCGGCCAACTCGGGCAAGCGGGTGCGGGTGGCATTCAGCCGGGATGAGGAGCCGGCGACCAATCAGTTCAGCCAGGTGAAACTGACATGGGAGCCAGACCCCGTCGAAGGGCCGGACGTCTTCGAGGATCTGCCAAGGTATCGCTGGGATGTCGAGCGGTTGAACGAGACCATCGGGATCAAGTCGGTGAGCCGGATCGATGAGTGGCTTGACGAAGGCGTTTCGGATGGTGTCGCAGCCGCCGAGGACTCGCTGGCCGGCGAGGAAAACCGCGGGATCGAGGCCCCGCCGATCACATTCAATCCGGACGGATCGAGCGACTCAGCCGAAGTGGTTCTGGCTGCCCGGGATTCGGACGAGACCCGGCGGGTCACCGTTCGCATCGTCGGGCTGACTGGAACGATCTCCAGTGTCTGGCAATCGGAAGAGGCTGCGATGTGGACGGCGGAGGAGGCGGCCGCCTCTGCGGAGGCGGTTCCGGTCGCGTCCGAGTGAGGGTGCGCTGGCCCGGATGGGTCCGAATCGGAATGTGATTTTCCTTGGCATGCGCGATACAGGCGCGCGGAGGAATCCTCCGAGCCAGGATTGGCGCCTGGGATCCCTGAACCGCGGATCGACTTTCTTCCCTGAACCGTCCTGCGGCGGCCGCGACGGGAACGAGGCGGAAGCCCGAGGGCCTGTTTTATTCGCGGGTGGCGGATGGCGCCGGCAGGCGGGACAGGAAGGGTCGGTATTGCTCGAAGTGGTCTTGGCGCTGGCTTTGTTCGTGGCGGCGGCCGCGGTGATTGGCGGGGCGCTGCATTACTCGCTGCTGGAAGTCGAGCGATTGCGGCTGAACGTCCATGCGGGCAACCTGGCTGTGACGGTCCTATCGGAGCTGCAGCTGGGGCTGCGAGCGATCGAGACGGCCAGCCCGGAGGCATTCGAGCCCCCATTCGAGATGTGGAGCTTCGAGATCGAGGTGGAGCCGGCGGATGCTGCCTTGGAGGTGGACTATCCGCTGCGCCGGGTTGAGGTCGCGGTCCGGCATCTCGAGCGGCCGGTGGTGCGCCGGCTGGTGCGCTGGCTACCCGCGCAATCCGATCCCAGTCCTGCGGCCCCAGCCTCGACCACCCGATAACATGCGTCTCCAGGTTTCCAGGCGCAGTGCGGCAAGCGGGTTCACCTTGATCGAGGTCGTGCTGGCGCTGGCCATCGCGGCGGGGATGCTGACGGTGGTGCTGTTCTTTTATGCGAAGGCGGAACGGCTGCGAAACGACCTGCTGCGGGAAGCATCGCGGATCTCCGCTGCTCGGTTGATCCTGGATCGGCTGACGGCGGAATTGAACACGGCGCAAGGGTGCCGGGCCTTCCCGGAGGGTCTGCGGGGCGATAGCCGCCAGGTCCAGTTCGCCCGGCCGGATCTGCCCGCCCTCGCATCGGGCTCGAACTCGATGTCGGAGGCGTCGGGGGCCGCGCCGTCGGTTTATCGGCTGATGACATACGGTTTGGGCGGCAGCGGGGTGGCGCGCACCGAGGAGCGGATGGCCGGGCCGGCGCCCGTCCCCTCCGCCACCGATTCGGGAGCGGAGCCGGGCGGTTTGGCGATGAACGAGACCAACGAATGGACCATGGAACAAACGGAGGGCAGGGCCGCAGCGCCGCGGCTGGAGCTGGCAGCCGATCTGTTGCGTTTCTCCCGGTTTCGGTATTGGGATGGCCAGGGATGGGTGGACGCATGGAGCGGGCCGGCGCCTCCCGCGGCGGTGGAGATCGTGTTGGGGGGGGAGCCGCTGCCGGAGGGATTGACGTCCGAGGAATATCCCTTCGAGTATTACCGGCGGGTTGTCTATTTGCCGGGGCATCGCGCCAGGCTGACCGGAACGGAAGGGGCTCCAGACACGGAACCGGGCATGGAGGAACCGCCGGGGGGGGCGCCGTGATGCGGGCGATTCAGGCCGGGAGATCCGGGCCAGCCGGGCGCGGTTTTGTGCTTCTGCTGGTCCTGGTGGTGGTCATGCTGGCGTCGATGGTGGCGGTGAGCTTGATGTTCCTGTTGGGAGCGGAGAAGACCGCCTCCGCGACAGGATGGGAGGGGGAGCAGGCGTGGGCGGTCGCGCTGACTGGACTGGAGCGGGCCATGCAAGTGGCGCGGCGATCCGAACGCGAGGAGGCCATCTGGCGCGACAACCCGGCTGAGTTCCGGGATCAGCTGGTCCAGGAAGATGGATTGCAGCGGTGGCTTTTCACGGTCTACTCGCCTGGAGACGATGAGAGCGGCTGGGTTCGATTCGGGTTGACCGATGAAGCGTCCAAACTCAACATTCTGCGCTCGAGTTCGGCCATGCTCGAAGCCTTGTCGGACATGAGGTTGGAGGGGGGCGGGGGATGGAGCGGGGTGTCGTCCGCTCCGGTGGCGGGAGAGGAAGGTGCGGGGGCTGGATCTCAGTCGGGGACGGCCACCAACGGACTGGCGGGAGGCGACTTGCCATGGTCGTGCGCGGACGAATACCTGCAAAGCTCGGGCGCGAGCTGGCTGGCATGGTGCGGTGAGGACGCTAATTTCAACGGCCGATTGGATGCAAACGAAAACGATGGCGAGACGCAGTGGCCGCCGGACAACCAGGACAGCCGGCTGGACCGGGGGCTGCGACAGGACCTGACCGTGCACAGCTACGACGTCAACCAGGATGGATCGGGCCAGCCCCGCATCCGTTTGAACGATCCGCAAGCCGACTGGGCTTCGGCTGGGCTGCCGGCGAGCGTCGGCGATTACGTTGCGGCGATGCGGCGGTCGGGGCAGTCGATCGAGCATCCCGCCGCTCTTCTCGAGGCGGAGGGCACGTTTCCCGCCGCGCGCGGCGCGGGCCAGGAGACCGTGCGCTCGGGCGTCGGGAAGGACGAGCTGCCGGCTCTGCTGGATCGCTGCACGGGATCGGACCAGGAGCGCCTGGAAGGGCTGATCAACGTGAACACGGCGCCGGCGGCCGTGTTGCGGACCCTGCCGGGGATCGACGAGGCGATGGCGGAGGCCATCGTGGCGCGGCGGTCGAACCTGAGCCAGGAGGATCGGCGCACGATCGCCTGGTTGTATCAGGAGGGGCTGATGAACGCGGACCAATTCAAGCAGGTGGCTCCGCTGCTGACCACGCGCAGCCTGCAGTTCCACTGCTATGTGGCGGGGTTCAATCAGCCGGGCCGCCGCCATCGAATCCTCGAGGCGATCTTCGATGTGGCGTCCGAGACGCCGCGGGTGCTGTTCCTGCGTGATGTGACGCGATCGGGGCTGCCGCCGACTCTGGTGGGGGAGGAATCAGAGACCATGGCCTGGAGCTCCGGCGGAGGGGGGTCGCGATGAGCATCTCCCTTCTCGGATACGGGCTGTGGGGCGGCGCCCGGCGGCGCGCCCGGTGGCCGTGGCAGCGGACGGTGTCCACAGCCGCGGTGATGGAGGATCGCGATTTGCACCTGGCGCAGGCAGGCCGGCGCGGAGGCCAATCCGATCTGTTGCGGCTGGAGCATCGGGCTTTGGCTGCGCCCGTGCGTCCCCTGGCCACGGATCCGGAGGCGGCGGGGAAGGACCTGGCGGAGTCATTGCGGCGGATGAAGGCGGATTGCGGGCAGGTGGCTTTGGCCGTTCCGCGCGAGCTGGCGGTTCTCAGGAGCCTGTTGCTGCCGATGCCGGAACGGACAGAGGACTTGGCCGCCATGGTCCATTTCCAAATCCACAAGGATCTTCCGTTTCGTCCCGAGGACGCCGTGATCGATTTCTTCCCGCTGCCGGGGCCGGCGAGCGCGGGCGGGTCCGCCGCGCCGGCAGGAGGCGCGGCAGGCGAGGGCGCGCCGAAGGAGGCCCAGGGAGCGAGCGTCGAGGTTTTTGCCGCTGTGGTGAAGCGGGAAGTGATCGCATGGTTCGAGAAAATGGCGGCGGCAGCAGGGGTTCGGCTGGCCGCCTTGGGCCTCGAATCGGCGGCTCACGCCAGAGCGCTGGCGGGGCTGGACGATGCATCCGACGGAAGCGCGACGGCCTTGGTTCGGCTGCGGTCTCGAGATGTATTGATCGAGGTGTGCCAGGGGCCGGTGCTGCGTTTCAGCAAGCTGGCGACGCTTTCGGGAGGGAGCGAAGCCGCGGCGGAACCCGCCAGGGCTTCCGCCAACGGATCGGAGGCGGCGGCCGATCCAGCCTGGGGGCCCGCGGTGCGGACCGAGATCATCCGCGGATTGCACGGCTATGAAGGCGTGCCAGGCCATCCGCCGATCCAATGCGTTTTCGTGACCGGCCGCACGGGTGGCGAAGCGGAGGTGTTGGCCGAGTTGACGGCGCGGCATGGGCTGTCGGCTCGACTGTTGGATGAGGATATGCTGCGGCGGCAATGCCCGGGGGCAGCCCGCATCCATCCGGAGGGCCTGGGGGCGGCCGGGCTGGCGTGGGGGATGCTGGACGATGCGGGATTGCCGCTGGATTTCCTGCATCCGCGCCGGCCGGCGGCCGGCCGGCGGAACCGGCCATGGACCCGGTGGCTGCTGGCGTCTCTGATCGGCGCATCCCTGGTGGGCGTGTGGGGGATCCGCTCGCGCGGCCTCGAGCAGCGCCGGCGCGTTCAGGACCAGCTGCGGATGCAGGTCGAGCAGGGCGAGAAGAGCCGGCCGCTTTTCCGGGAGATGCGCCTCAAAGCGCGCGTCGTGGAGGGCTGGCTGAACGAGCGGCGGCAGTGGCTGGATTCCTGCGCGCATCTGAGCTCGCTGCTGCCGGGCGCCGGCGATCTGTACATCACGTCGCTATCCACGGGCACAAAGGGGACGATCTATCTGGCCGTGCGGGCGCGATCGGGCGATTTGCTGGCTCAACTGGACCGGCAACTGCGGTCGGCGGGATATGATTTGAAGCCGCTGGCGGTCACCCCCAGCGCCGACCCTCACGGATACGGCTTCCAGACCACCGTGGAACTGAAGCTGCCCGAGAAGCACGAGGTCAACGTGGCCGACCTGCGCGCGCCGGAGCGCCCCGCGGATGACGCGTCCTTGGATGCCGCGGCGGCTCGAGGGCGTTCGGCGCAAGGGCCGCAGCGCGCCCCGCCGAACGAGGCGCCCGCGGAGCCGCCGGGCCCCCGGATGCGCTCCGGGCCGGAGCCGCAAGCGCCTTCGAAAGCCGCGCCTCCGGAACCGCAAGCGCCCCCGAAAGCCGCGCCTCCGGAACCGTCCGGGGGTCGCCCGCGCATGGGGCCGGGCCAGCGGGGGGCGTCGAATGCGTCGGGGGGTGAGGAGGCGCGTCCCTGGAGGAGGGCCAGGCAGTGAACCGGCGCGAAAAGTCATTGGCGATCGCCGTGGGATGCCTGGGGGCAGCCTTGGCGGCGGTCTGGCTGTTTCATTGGCTGGTGCTCAAGCCGTGGCGCGAAGCCGATCGACAGACAACCAGCTTGCGGGATCGCCTCCGGCAGGTCACGGAAGAGCGGCAGGCATTTTTCAAGGCCCAGGTCTACCTCGAAGGCGTGGTCACCAACACCTTCCATTCGGATCCTGAGGCCGCCGCCGCCGCCGCCGGGAAACTGCTCACGGACCTGATTTCCCAGCTCGGATTGTCCGACGCACAGTTCACCCGGATCCCATCCGGGCCGCGGCGTCTGCGAGGGGCCCAGGAGGTCGGGTGGACGGTCCAAGGCGAAGGGCCGATGGCGCGGATCGTCGACTTGCTGTTCTCTTTGGAGCAGGGCGCCCCGGTTCATCGGATCGACAATCTGGTGCTCACAGCCGCGGATCGGCCGGGGCGGATCAAGGCCCGTTTCCGCTATCTGACCCTGGTGGTGGATCCGCCGCCCGCCGCCATCCCGCTTGATCCGGCGCCGGAAGTGGCGATGGACCGGTCTGCGCGGCGGCAGTACGATCTGATCGTCGATCGGGATCTATGGCGGCCGTATGTGCGACGGGCAGTAGCCGCGTCGGAGCCGTCGGCTCCTCGGTCGATGCCGCCTCCGTCAGCGGGTTCGGGGCCGAGGCTCAACCTCTTGAAAGTGGTCTCGCTCTCCGAGTGGCGGGGCGTGCCGGAGGTGCACATCTTCGACACGGCGTCGATGCGGGTCCAGCGCTATCGTCCCGGTGACGAGCTGGCCGGGGCCCGGATTGTGATGATCGATTACCGGCGGCGTCCGCGTCCGGACAAGCCGGATCTATGGTCCGCCAGCCGGGTGATCCTGCGCTGGGGGAGCGAGTATTGGGCCGTCGAACACGGCCAGACTCTGGCCGACAAACACCTGCTTTCGCCCGGCGATTTGCCGCCGGACATGCCGGAGGCTTGAACGGGCATTGGCTTATGAACAACGCGACATGGATATTGCTGCTGACGATCCTGGTCCTGCACGGTCACGGGCCAGAGGCGGCGGCTGAGGCGGCGCCGGCGAGCGGCGCGGCCGCTGCGGCACCTTTGGCAGTCGTGGCGGGGGCCACGAACGCGCCCGCAGCGCCCAGCTCGAGCCAGACCAATACCGCCGCAGCGGCCAGCTTGAGCCAGACGAACGCGCAGGTAGCGCCAAGCTTGAGCCAGACTAATGCGCCTGTAGCGGCCAGCTTGAACCAGACCAATGCCGCCGCAGCGGCCAGCGGAAGCCAGACAAACCTGGCGGGTGCGGCCCCGTCATCCGCTCCAGCGCGCGACATCCGCTTCCAGTTCGACGGCATACCTTACGCGGACGTGGTGACACGATTCTCGCAGATGGCGAACAAGCCGCTGCTGGGGGATTTGAAGATCGAAGGGACGCTGCAATTTATCGATCCCCAGCCGTATACGTACAGCGAGGCGCTGGAGACACTGAACCTGATCCTGGCCACCAAGGGGATGATCCTGGTCGAGACAGGGCGCTATCTGCGGCTGGTGCCGCTGAAGGAGCTGGCTCAAATGCCGCTCAAGATATTCCGGGGGCTGGATCGGACGGGCGACACCTCGCCTGGCGAGGTGGTGACGGTGGTGCTTTCCCTGCAGAACCTGGAGGCGCAGGAGGTCTCCCAGACCATCACGCCCATGCTTTCGAGCGCCGGCTCGGTGGCGCCGCTTTCTCGCGGACGCGGGGTGATCATCACCGATCAGTTGGGCAACATCCGCCGGATCCGCGACCTGCTGGCGGAGGTGGACACGGCGTCGCCGGTGCAGCGGCAGATGCGGACCTACACCCTGATGCATTCATCGGGGGCGGTGGTGTCGGACCTCATCAACAAGACGTTCGGCCAGGCGACGGCCCCCAAGCGGGTCGAGTTCAACCAGCAATCGCGGCGCTACGAGGTGCTGCCGCCCGACCCGAGCGATTACGTGACGGCGATCTTCGACGAGGCATCGCGGACGATGGTGCTGTATGGGCCGGCGGATCGGGTCGAGCTGGCCGAGAGCCTGATCAAGCGATTCGAGGATCAGGCCGGATCGAGGGCAGGCGAGGTGCGCGTCTACCAGTCGCAGTCGATTCCGGCGGCGGATCTGGCGCGGCTGGTGCGCCAGGCGGTTCCGGGCGTGGCGACCGAGTACGAATCGGGCAGCTCGGCGGCCACCAAAGCTCGGGTCATCGCGGATCCGGTGTCGAACCGGATTATTGTGACCGCGCCCGTGGCGGGGCAGCTGGACGCCATCGAGGCCCTGATCAAGCGGCTCGATGTGGGCAGCGACGGCGCCTTTCGCGAGCTGCGCACGCTGGCGCTCAAGCACACCTCGGCCACCGCCATGGCCAGCATGATCAGCCAGCTGTTCGCGCGCCAGTACCGGGTGGAAGACCCTCATCAGCGCGTCCTGGTCGCGGCGGCGCCGGACGATCGCACCCTGCTGATCGACGCGACGGGGGCGACCTTCGACAAGATCGAGGAGATGGTGCGGGGCCTGGATGTCGAGTCGGCCCGCGGCAGCTACGAGGTGCGAACCTACCGGCTGACCGGCTCGAACGCCGGCGAGTTGGCGCAGACCCTTGCCCGGGTGTTTTCCGATCGCCAGGACCGCCGGCGGTTCGAGGAGAGCGGCGGGCTGGCGCCCCGGTTCGAGGCGGACTCGGGGGCGAACGTCCTGATCGTGGCGGCGCCGCGAATGCATTTCGAGGCGATCGAAAAGCTGATCGAGGAGCTCCGCGCCCCTGCCGAGGTTGCCCAGGAGATCCGCACCTTTCCCCTGCAGCACGCGAGCGCGGAGCAAATGGCATCCGTGCTCGAGAGCCTTCTGCGGGGTGAGCGAGGGATGAGCCCCTACCGCTCCTACCAGCCGTACTATCCCCGGTCGGGATCCGAGGCTGGGCGGCTGCGGGTGATGCCGGCTCCGGGGGCCAATGCGGTTGTGGTTCAGGGGCCGCCGGAGAAGCTGGCCCAGGCCGAAACCCTCATCCGGGAGCTCGATCGCGCGGATGCCGTCGCAAGCCTCGAGGTCCGGACCTACCGCCTGACCGGCTCGAATGCGGCCGAGCTGGCCCAGACCCTGGCCCGGCTCTTCGGCGAGCGGCAGGGGCAGCGCCGGGCCCAGCCAGCAGGAGCCCTGGCGCCGCGGTTCGAGGCCGACACGGGCGCCAACGCGCTGATCGTGGCGGCGCAGCGCGAGCAGTTCGAGTCGATCGAGAAACTCATCGAGGAGCTGCGCGCTCCAGCGGTGGTGGCCAACGAGATCCGCACCTTCCGCCTGCGGCACACCACGGCCGACCAGGTGACGTCGGTGCTCGAGACGATGCTCCGCACCGATGGCCGGTCCTATTCGGGGTATCGGTCCTACTACCAGCAGTATTCGCCCTACGGCTCGCGGGGGGCAAGCGATGCCAGCGGGCTCCGGATCAGCGGGGTGCCGGGCGCCAACGTCGTGGTGATCCAGGGGCCGCCCGAGAAACTGACCCAGGCCGAGGCGCTGATCCAGGCGCTGGATCAGCCCGAGAGCGCGACGAGCCTGGAGGTGCGGACGTATCGTTTGACGGGCTCGAACGCGGCCGAGCTGTCGCAGTCCTTGGCGCGCCTGTTCAGCGAGCGGCAGGGGCAGCGCCGGGCCGAGCCGGGAGCCCTGGCGCCGCGGTTCGAGGCCGACACGGGCGCTAACGCGCTGATCGTGGCGGCGCAGCGCGAGCAGTTCGAGACGATCGAGAAGCTCATCGAGGAGCTGCGCGCTCCGGCGGTGGTGGCCAACGAGATCCGGACCTTCCGCCTGCGGCACACAACGGCCGACCAGGTGACGCCGGTGCTCGAGACGATGCTCCGCACCGATGGCCGGTCCTATTCAGGGTATCGGTCCTACTACCAGCAGTATTCGCCCTACGGTTCGCGGGGAGGGAGCGATGCCAGCGGGCTCCGGATCAGCAGCGTGCCGGGCGCCAACGTCGTGGTGATCCAGGGCCCGTCCGACAAGCTGACCCAGGCCGAGGCGCTGATCCAGGCGCTGGATCAGCCCGAGAGCGCGACGAGCCTGGAGGTGCGGACGTATCGTTTGACGGGCTCGAACGCGGCCGAGCTGTCGCAGTCCTTGGCGCGCCTGTTCAGCGAGCGGCAGGGGCAGCGCCGGGCCGAGCCGGGAGCCCTGGCGCCGCGGTTCGAGGCGGACCTGGGCGCCAACGCGCTGATCGTGGCGGCGCAGCGCGAGCAGTTCGAGACGATCGAGAAGCTCATCGAGGAGCTGCGCGCTCCGGCGGTGGTGGCCAACGAGATCCGGACCTTCCGGCTCCAGCACACCACGGCCGACCAGGTGACGCCGGTGCTCGAGACGATGCTGCGCAGCGATGGCCGGTCCTACTCGGGGTATCGGCCGTATTCGTCGCCGTATGGCTATTCGCCTTACGGCTCGCGGGGAGGGAGCGATGCCAGCGGGCTCCGAATCAGCGGGATGCCGGGCGCCAATACCGTGGTGGTGCAGGGCCCGTCTGACAAGCTGGCACAGGCCGAGGCGCTGATCCAGGCGCTGGATCAGCCCGAGAGCGCATCGAGCTTCGAGGTGCGGACGTATCGTTTGACGAGCTCGAGCGCGGGCGATCTGGCGCAGTCCTTGGCGCGCCTGTTCAGCGAGCGGCAGGGGCAGCGCCGGGACGAGCCCAGGCTGCTGACGCCTAGGTTCGAGGCGGACATGGGAGCCAACGCGCTGATCGTGGCGGCCGCGCGCGAGCAGTTCGAGGCGATCGAGAAGCTGATCGAGGAGCTGCGTGCGCAGAGCGAGACGGCGGTCGAGATGCGCACGTTTCATCTGCAATATACAACAGCTGATCAGATGACGATGGTGCTCGAGACGATGCTGCGCAGCGATGGCCGGTCGTCGTCGGGGTATCGCCCCTATTACTCGCCGTACGGTGGGTTCCGGGGCGGGAGCGGCGATGCGACCGGGCTGCGGATCAGCGCAGTATCGGGCGCCAACGCGGTGGTGGTCCAGGGCCCGCCCGCCAAGGTCGCGCAGGCGGAAGCCCTTGTCCGGGACCTCGACCGGCCGGATTCCGACGAGGCCGCAACCATCCAGACCGTTCAGCTCAGGAGGGCGCAGGCCGAGCCGCTCTCCGAGGCCATCGGGCGGATCTTGAGCGGGCGGTCCCCGCCGAATCGGCCGCGCCGGGTGCAGGTCAGCGCCGTGCCGGGCTCGAACAGCCTCCTCGTGGATGGGCCGCCGGCCGAGGTCAAGGAAGTGATCCAGATCATTCGCCAGCTCGACGAGGAGAGCGTGGATGGCGGCATCGAGATCCGGGTCTACCAGCTCGAAAATGGCGAGGCGCGGGAGCTGTCCCGCGTGGTCAGCCAGCTCCTGCAGAGCCTCCCGCGGCGCGGCTCCCGGTTCGGCCGGTCGAGCTACGAGCCGACCGTTGGCGTTGCCGCCGACGAACGGACCAACAGCCTCATCGTGACAGGCACCCCGGAGGTCTTTCGGATGCTCGAGCAGCTTCTGCCGTCGCTGGATCAAACGCCCGACCGATCGAACCGCGACGTGGCCTTTTACTGGCTGACGAACGCGTATGCGCCCGATGTGGCGAGCCAGATCGAGGCCATCTATGCCGACCGAAGCCGAAACGAGCAGGTGCTGGTCGAGACGGACTCGCTCGCGAACTCCTTGACGGTGGTGGCGCGCAAGTCGGATCTGGTCGAGATTGGGCTTCTGGTCGAGAAGCTGGATGCGGCGGCCCTGGATACCACGGTGCAGGTCCGGTTGGTTCCCATGGGCAAGATGTCCGCCGCCGAGATGGCGGTGCTGCTCACCAACATCTACCCTCAGATGTCGTCCGGCCAGATGGAGATCGTAGACAAGCTGCCGGGGCCGCCGGCTGCGGCGCCTGCGCCGCTCCTGCGATCTCCGAGCACGAACGATCCGGCCGTCCTGCCCGCGCCGTCCGCCGGATCTGATCAGCCCCTGTCTGCCCCGGCGACCGAGCCGGGCGTCACCAACGCGCCTCGACCGGTCCTGGTCGCGGTCGATCCCGTCGCCAACGCGCTCATCTTGTCCGGTCCGGCCAATGAGTTGGATCAGATCGAGTCGATCATCCTGGATCTTCAGATGGCGGCGACGTCGGAGGCCGCCGAGCTGCGGATGTTCCCGCTTCAGGAGGCCGACCCGGTGGCATTGGCGCGGACCTTGAACGAGATCTTCCGGTCGGAGACGACGCGCTCGGATGCGCAGCGGCAATCGGACCGGGACCGGGATCCGAACCGCCGGGGCGCCGGCGGGGAAGAGCAGCGTCCGCCTCCGCAACAGCAACAGCAGCAACAGCCGCCGCCACCGCCGCCGCCGAAGGTGGTCATCGTGGCTGAATCGCGGACGCGCAGCCTGATCGCTCGGGGCAGCGCGGCGGATCTGAAGAACCTGGAGGGGGTGATCCGGCAGTTGGATGTGGCGGGTGTGGTGGCCGAGCTGGGCTATCGGGTGACACCGCTGCGGCACTCGTCGGCGGACAAGCTGCTGCCCCTGGTGAGCCAGGTGGTGACCCAGCTGAATCTGGCTCGGCCCGGCGATCCTGTCACTGTGATCCGCGATCCGCGGGGCGGCGCCCTGTTTCTCGTCGGCCGCACGAATTTGCTCGATCGGGTGGCAGGGATTGTCGCCGACCTCGATTCCCCGGCCGATTACGCGGAGACGCAGGTCCGGCTGATTCCGCTCAAGAACGCGCAGGCGCCGCAGCTGGCGGCGCTGTTGCAGGAGATGCTGCGGCCGGCGGCGGGTGGGGGGGCGCGCGCCCAGGCTGGCATCGAGGCCCGCGAGCTGCAGGAGCAGGTTCGGCGGCTGCGGATCCTCGACGACGATGGGCAGCCGGTTGCGCTGGATCTGGACCAGCCCATCAAAGTCCTGGCGGATCCGATCCAGGGGAGCGGGGCGGGCAGCAACCGCCTCCTGCTGGCGTCCACGCCCGCCAACCTGCGGGCCTTGGAGGTGCTGGTGGCGATGATGGATACGGTGCCGCTGATGGAGGGCATCACCGCGCGCCTGGTGCACCTCAAGCACGCCGATGCGACCGCGGTGAGCCAGATGCTCAACTCGGTATTCCAGCAAGGTCAGCGAATGGCCGATCCGGCCAGCCGGCGCTCTCAGACGGGCGCCCGGCCTGGCGGGGTGCTGGCGAGCGGCGTGAACGTCGCAGTGGATCGCAGGAGCAACACGTTGATCCTGAGCGGATCGGAGGAATCCCTGGCGATGGCTCAGAACCTGATCGCCCAGCTCGACCAGGAGGTGGACAGCCAGATCACCGAGGTGCGGCTGTTCCGGCTGAAATACGCCTCGGCGAGCCGGATGGCCCCGCTGCTTCAATCCGTGTTTTCCGAGAGCCGCGGAGGGGCCGGCGTCGAGGGGTTGCGCGTGCAGATCAGCCGTCTGCAGACCATTCTGGGCCAGAAGCCGGCACGGACCACGGAGATCCCGGGTACGCGTCCGCCGGTGGTGATCCAGGCGGACGACACGACCAACATCCTGATCGTGGCGGCCCGGAGCGACACCATGCCGCTGATCGAGGACGTGGTCTCGACGATGGACATCCCGGCCGCGTCGGGTTTGGCGACGATCCGGATCTACCCGCTGCAGCATGCCGACGCGGCGAGCGTGCAGCGGCTCATCAACGATCTGTATCGGGGGCCCACGGCCAATCAGGTCCGGCAGGAGGACCGGCCGAGCGTGACGGTGGATCCGCGCACCAACGCCTTGGTGGTCTCGGGCAACGACAATGCCTTCGCCATTGTGGCCAGCCTGCTGGACCGGCTCGACCAGCCGCTGCCGGCCGGCATGCAGAACATCCAGATCATCCCCCTCCAGAACGCCGACGCTGCCACCCTGGCCGGCTCGATCCAGCGGATTCTCGATGCGCGGAGCGGCGCGCGCGGCGGGGCGGGGCGGGGCTTTGCCGCCGAGACGATGCGGGCGGTGATCATCGGGGATCCCCGGACCAACAGCCTGCTGGTGGGCGGCCCGACCGACATGGTCGAGATGGTGCGATCGCTGGCGGGCGAGCTGGACAAGGCCAGCCCGGCGTTGAGCAGCCAGGTCCGGCTGATCCCGCTCGAGCACGCCACGGCGCAGACGCTGAGCGCGGCGCTGACGACCCTGTTCTCGCAGCGGGCGGTGCAGGCCCGGCAGCCGGACGCGCAGCGGACCCGCCCGATCATCATCGCGGATCCGCGCAGCAACAGCCTCCTGGTGGCGGCGGGCGTCGAGGACAACCAGGTCCTGGACGCGCTGCTGGCCAAGCTCGATCGCGAGCCGGAGACGCCGGCCGTGGCGCTGACCGTCATCGGCCTGACCCACAACGATTCGGCGCGGGTGGCCCCGATGATCAGCCGCGTGTTTACCGCCCGCCGGCAGAGCATGGCCGTCCCCGGGCAGGCGCCCCTGCCGCAGGATCAGGTCCACGTCGAGCCGGACACCCTGAGCAACGCGCTGGTGGTTTCGGCCAGCCCCGAGAACCTCGAGCTCATCCGCAACCTGCTGGCGAAGGTGGATGTCGAGCCGGTGGCGGCGGAGGGCATCTTGCAGACGTTCACCCTGAAGCAGGCCGACGCGCAGCGCGCGGCGGTGATGCTGCGATCGCTGATCGACCAGGGGCTGTATCGGCCGGGGCAGGCTGTGAGCGGCGCGCGGGGCTCCCCGCGCGACGCGATCGCGGTGGCGGTGGATCCGCTCACCAACACCCTGATCGTGTCGGCCAGCCCGGAGAATCTGGCGGTGGTGCGCGAGCTGATCGCGCAGATCGATGCCCAGGCGGGCGCCGATGCCGGGAACATCCAGGTCGTCGCCTTGAAGCACGCCCGGGCTTCGCAGCTGGCGACAGTCCTCGAGCAGTTCTTTCGGGCCAAGCGGGCTGCCGAGGCCACCGGCGCCCCGCTCGAGCGGAGCGTGCCGGTCACCGTGACGCCTGACGACCGGACCAACACCCTGCTGGTGACGGGCGGCCGGGAATCCCTGGCGGCCCTGGAGCGGATGATCACCCAGCTCGATGTCGAGCAGTCCGCCTCGCGGACGACCTTCAAGGTGTTTCCGTTGCGGCAGACAACGGCCAGCAAGATCCAGGCGACCCTGCAGCAGCTCTTCCTGCGGCGTCCCGCCCCCGTCCGCGGGCAGCCGCCCGAGCCCATCACCGTGGTCGCCGACAGCTGGTCCAACTCCCTGGCGATCGGGGCTGCTCCCGAGGATTTCCCGATGATCGAGTCCTTGATCGCCCAGCTCGACAGCGCGCCGACAGAGGGCGGGCTCGAGGTGCAGGTTTTCTCGCTGGCCAAGGCGGATGCGCGGCGGGTGGCGCAGACGATCCAGGCGCTCTACCGGGGGGGCGGCACCGTGGCCGGCCTCGCAGCGCCGGTCACCGTGAACGTCGACGAGCGGCTCAACGCCCTGGTCGTCTCGGCCGGGCAGGCCGATGTCAAGCGCATCGCCGAGCTGATCAAGAAGCTCGATACGGACCAGGTCGCGCAGGTATCCGAGATCCGGATCTTCCCGCTGCAGCACGCCTACGCGACGCAGCTGGCAACGATCCTGTCGCAGACCCTGAACGTAAAGCCGGCGGCGCTGACCGAGCAAAGCGCGAACCGGCAGTCGCTGCTGCAGTTCATCACGCGCAGCGAGGAGGGCCGCGAGCTGGTGGCGTCCGCGCTCAAGGAGGGGATCCTGGTCACGCCGGACCCGCGCACCAACTCGCTGATCGTGTCGGCGCCGGTCGATTACATGGACATGCTCGAGCGGCTCATCCGCCAGCTCGACACCAACATTCCGCAGGTGGCCAAGATCCGCGTGTTCAACCTGCGCAACGCCGATGCGCGCCAGATGTCGACGCTGCTGACCTCGGTGTTTCGGCTTCAGGCGGTGACGACGGCGGCCTCGGGGATCAACGATCGGTCGGTCCAATACACCCTGGTGCGCCCCGCGTCGCTGGACAGTCTCGCGGGGCAGGACACGGTCGAGGGGACCACGGCCATCCTGGGCTCGGCGGAGAAGAACGCGCTGACGGTGACGGTGGATTTGCGGACCAACAGCCTGCTGGTGGGGGGGACGGATCATTATGTGGCCTTGGCGGCGGAGCTGATCAACACCCTGGATGGCAGTCCGGCGCAGGAGCGCAAGTCGGAGGTCTACCGCCTGAAGAACAGCCGTGCGCGGGAGATCGAGACCGCGCTGCAGAACTTCCTGCGGCGGGACACGCAGCTCTTGAGCGCGGCGGTGGGCCAGCAGGCGATGGCGCAGGAGATCCTCGATCGCGAGGTGGCCATCGTGGCCGAGACGAACAGCAACACACTCCTCCTCTCGGCCAGCCAGCGCTATTTTGACCAGGTCAAAACCCTGATCGAGCAGCTGGACATGCCGCAGCTGCAGGTGCTGATCCAGGTTCTGCTGGCCGAGGTGACCCTGGATGCCTCCAGCCAGCTCGGCGTCGAGTGGAACTACAGCGACCTGAACGGGACCAAGGTGACGACCGGCACGGACTTCGGGGTGTCCGACGACCTGAACGCCCTGGGAGGATTCTCGACTGCGGTGACCGGCAGCGACTTCAACTTCCTGCTGCGCGCCCTCGAGAGCGATGGGCGCCTGCTGGTCTTGAGCCGCCCGCAGATCCTGACCGCCGACAACCAGGAGGCGACCATCAATATCGGCCAGCAGGTCCCGCTCATCACCGACAGCCGCGTGACCGAACGAGGCGACAGCATCAACTCCTACGAATACCGCAACGTCGGCGTCGAGCTGACGGTGACGCCGCGGATCAGCCCGGACGGGTTTGTGAAGATGGACGTCGGGCCGCGGATCAGCCAGATGAGCAGCTCGGATGTCGAGATCAGCCCCGGCACCAAGGTGCCGGTCATCAACGAGCGCAGCGCCACCACGACGGTCAGCGTCCAGAGCGGCCAGTCGATCATCATCGGCGGCCTCATCAGCTCCGTCGACGACTCGAGGGTGAAGCGGATGCCTTTTCTGGGCAGGATCCCGGTGATCGGGGTGCTGTTCCGCAGCAGCCACAAGAGCGAGGACCGGAAGGAGCTGCTGATCGTGCTCACGCCGCAGGTGCTGATCAAGGGCACCGACGTCGGCATCACGCGCGAGGCCATCTCGGTGACCCGGGAGCAGCTGGATCGGTCGACCATGAACGAGGAGTTCAAGCAGGACCGGCTGCAGCGGCAGATGCTCGATCCGCTCTATCCGCCCTCCGGAACCAACGCGACTCGATCTCCGAATCCGGCGCGGAGATCGGACGCGGATCTGTGGCGATGAACGGTCTGTGGCGGCAGCATATCGGAGAGAGGGGCGCCCGGCTCGCAGGAGGCGGGTGGGCCCTGCTGGCGGCCGCGGCGCTGGCTTCCGGCTGTGCATCCTCCGGCAAAGGGACGCGGCCCCCGCCGCCCGGGCCGGTCTCGACACGGCCCGTGGACAGCCTAAACCTGCTGACGACGCCGGTGGCGCTGGATCTGGATCGGCAGCCCGGGGCGGATGGATTTGCGGTGCAGGTGTATGCCACGCGCCTGGGCAAGGCGAAGACCCAGCCGATCCGCACAGGTGTGTTGGAGATCCTGTTGCTGGACGGCGTGGTGACATCGCCGGGCGTCCGCGAGCAGGTCCCGATCCGGATCTGGCGGTTCGAGGCTGCCGAACTCGGTGCCCATGCCGTGGACACGGCGATCGGCGCTGGCTACCGGCTCACCCTCGCCTGGGGATCCAACGGGCCCACGCTGCCGATGTTTTCCGTCGTGGCTCGCCACGTGCAGCCGGACCTGCCGCCGGTGTATTCGGCTCCCAGCGCGGTCTCATCCGCCGTCCGGTGATGGGCCTCGAGAGGATGCTTGCCCTTGATTGTGCTTGCCAGGAGGCGGCCTCGGCAAGTAATCACACGATCGCAAACCGCCGACAAGACGGAATGAGCGTATGAGATTCATTGCATTGATCCTGCTGTGTATGGCCGCCCAAGCCCTTCGGGGACAGGCTCCGATCGTGACCAATCAGCCGGCCAGCCGAACGATCGCCGAAAGAGGCTCGGTGGTGTTCAGCATCGGCGCCACCGGCGAGGCGCCTCTGGCCTACCAATGGCAGAAGGATGGATCGGATCTGGTCGACGGCGGCCGGTTGAGCGGCGCGCGGACGGCCACGCTGGTGCTGATGAACGCCGCCATCGGCGATGCGGGCTCTTATCGGGCGGCGGTCTCGAACGCGTGGGGAGGGCTGCTGAGCCATGCCGCGATCCTGACCGTGGTGCCTCGCGTCGAGGTGCAGCCCCGGGGCGTCTGGCCCGGATTCGTGCGCGGGGAAGCGCGCGGAGTGGCGTTGCGGGGGACGAACTTGGTGGCGGCCCTCGGATCGGGCGGATGGTCCGTGTTCCGCATCGGGCCATTGACCAACGTGACCGCGTTAGCCAGCTACGACACCAAGGGATTCGCCCACCGGGTCCGATGGGAAGGGGATCTCCTTTGGGTGGCGGATGGATCGGCGGGTTTGCACGTGTTCAGCCTGACCAATCTGGCGGCGCCCAAATGGGTGGGGACCTACGACACTCCCGGCGAGGCGCGCGACGTCTGGGTGGCTGACGGCACGGCGTATGTGGCGGATAGCGCGGCGGGGGTTCTGGCCTTGGATGTGCAGAGGCCCGACCAGCTCAAGCTCCTGGGGCGGTACGATACCGCAGGCGAGGCCCGAGCGGTCCAGGTCGTCGATCGCCTGGCCTATGTCGCGGATGGGACCAACGGCCTGCAGGTCATCGATTTCAGGGCTCCGGGTGCGCCCTCCCGCATCGGAGGCTTTGCGACCCCGCAGGCGACCGGGCTCGAAGTCTGGGGGAATCGGGTGGTCATGGCCGACGGGACCAACGGGCTCTGGATCATCGATGTGCAAGACCCGGCGCACCCGGCGTCGATCGGGTATTTCCGTCCCGGGGGCGACGCGCGGCATATAACGATGGTCGGAACCAACGCGCTGGTGTCGTGCGGATCCCTGGGCCTGCATGTGATCAGCCTGTCGGATCCGGCGCGTCCGGCGCGGATCGGGTTTTACTTCAGCGCGGGCGCGGCGTGCCAATCGATTTCCGGGGGGTCGGTGGTATGGCTGGCAAATGACCATGGGGGTGTGGTTGCCTTGGATGCCGTCCAGCTCAACAAGCTCAAGCCATGGGTGTTCGTTCCAACAGCCGGGAACGCCAGCCAGGTGCAGATCGATGGCGGTCTCGCCTATCTGGCCGACGGGACCGGGGGGCTCCAGATCATCAGCCTGGCGAACCCGGACGAGCCTGCGCGCCATGGCGCGTTTGACACCTCGGGGCAGGCGATAGGGCTGCACAAGGTTGGCTCCCTGGTGTTCGTGGCCGACGGGCCTGCGGGCTTGCAGGTGATCAGCGTGAGCAATCCCGCCAGCCCGGTTCGCGTCAGCGGCTATGACACGCCGGGGAGCGCCCGCTCCGTGCACGTGGCCAACGGCCTGGCCTACGTGGCCGACGGTGCCAGCGGCATCCAAATCATCCGTGTGGACAATCCCGCCGCGCCGCAATGGGTGGGCGGCATCGACACGCCGGGCGAGGCGCGCCATGTGGCGGTCGCGGGCGGTCTGGCCTACGTGGCGGATGCCGTATGGGGCGTGCAGGTCATCGACGTGAGCGATCCGGCTGCGCCTCGGAACGTGGGGGCCTATCTCAGCACGGGGACAGCCAACTCATGCGCGGTTCGCGGAGGGACCTGCTATCTGGCAGACGGCCTGGGCGGCCTGCTGGTTTTGGGCCTGGCCGCACCAGCCGCGCCGGTCAAGATCGGCGGCTTCGATACGACCGGGTATGGCACGGGCCTGGCAATTGCCGAGCCCTATTGCCTGCTGGCGGACGGCCTGGGCGGCCTGGTGATCGTGGATGTGCGCAACGAGCAAAGCCCTGCAATCGTCGGAAGCTATGATACTGCGGGAACGGCTCAGGGGGTGGACATCGCCGGCAGCCGGGTGGCGATCGCCGACGGGGCCTTCGGGCTGCGGATCGTCGATCTGGCTTGGCCGGCTCTGCCGCTCATATCAGTCCAGCCTGCGCCGAGCTCCGCCGGAACCTATGGCGGCTCGCTCCAGCTGGCGGTGTCCGTCCAATCCGCATCGCCCGTGCTCTATCAATGGCGGAAAGATGGCCAGGATCTGCCCGGCCAGACCAACGCATCGATTCAGCTCGATTCCCTCGAGCGGGCTGACAGCGGAGATTATCAGGTCGTGGTCGCAAACGCGTCAGGCTCTGTGGCCAGCAGCAATGCGGTCGTCAAGGTTGCAGTGCCTCTTCAGCTTGCGCGGCCGGAGCGGAAAGGGATCGCCTTTTCGAGCCGGTTCAGCTATGTGGACGGCTATCCGATCCAAGCCTCCGACCTGGTCCGATTCAAGGTGCAGGCGAGCACGAACCTCGTCCAATGGTCGGACACGGCAATCACGCCGGGCGTTCTCGGCTCGGAGGGGAGCTTTCTGGATCTCATCGCGGCATCCCCGCTGCGCCGGTACTATCGAGTGATCGAGCAGTAGGGCGGCGGCGGATCGCCGACGCCTGCCCTCAAGCCAGATAAGGGATGGTCAGAGGGCCTTGGGGAAGGACGGCGACGCGAGCGCCGGGCCCGAGCTCGGCGAGGCGGCGGCGGACTTCGGCGCCGATGTCATGGCAGGGGGTCAGGAACGCGCCGCGCACGAGCTCGTCGGGCAGCGAGCTATAGACGAGCACGTTGGCCTTGCGCTGGATGAGGGCCTGGATCTGGGCCTGCCACTGCTCCGGCCGCACAAAGCCGGGCGTGTTGAGGAAGGTGAGGATCTGCTCGGGGCATCGGGCGCTGCGAAGGAGCTGGTCGAGCGGGCTGCCGGAAGGCACTCCCTCGCGGCACTCGGCGGCCAGGATCAGGGTCCCGCCCGGCTGGATGATGCGGGCGCCGGCGCTCATGCCTTTGACGCTCTGGTAGAGATTGAGGTCGAGCGGGTAGCCGCTGTTGGTGGTGACGACCACCTCGAAAGGCGCATTGACTTTCTGCATCGCAGAGCGGCGGACGAACTCGATGCCCGCCCGGTGGGCCTCGATCAGGTCGCCGGCAAAGACGCCGGTGATCTCCCGCTGCGGATTGAGGGCGACGTTGAGCAGAAAACTGGGCCCAGGCCGCAGCGCGATGTCGCGCATCTCCTCCCAGATGGGGTTGCCGGCCGTGATGCCGAACGCGGATTGAGGATGGCCGATGTTCTCGGCGCCGTGGTTGCTCATGATGGTGGCCAGGCCCGCCACGCCCGGCATGATCCCCTTGGGCCCGCCGCTGAATCCGGCAAAGAAGTGAGGCTCGATAAATCCGGTGACAATCCGGACCGCCGCCTCAGCGAGGTGGCGGTTGAGCAGGACGGGCGCGCCGGTCCGGGTCGTCCCCAGCGCGACCATGGATTCAGTCCGGTCGCATTCGTGGTTGATGACGCGGTAATCGCGGACGACGGCGGGGGTGAGGATTCTCTCGAGCTCCTCCCGGGTGTTGGGCCGGTGGGTGCCAGTGCCGTTGAGCAACGTGATGTGGTCGCGGGGAACGTCGCGCAGGTGCTCGAGCAGCCACGGGATCATCCGGGTGTTGGGGGTGGCCCGTGTGATGTCCGTGAACACGATGCAGACACGGTTGCCGGGGCGGATCCAGCCGCGAAGGGGAGGCGCCGCGATGGGGTGGTCCAGGGCGTCGAACACGGCGGCGCGCTCGTCGGGGAGCCCGGGCAGATGGGCTGGCTCGATGACCGTCGTGCGATCCTCCGGGAACTCGACGGGCAGTTGGGTCTCGCCGTAGGCAAGGTTGACTTTCATGAGCTGGTTCGCGAATCCGACATTGGCGCCAACTTACTCGGAGGCGATGGGCGCGCCAAGGGGAAAGGTGGGGCGATGGCCATCGAGAGGGCAGGGGGGTGGTGCGGGGCACGATCATGCCGAGCCTCGTCGGACAGGCTATCGGCCTGCGGGGGGAAGATCGCGCCGGGCGGCGAGGCGGAACTTGCCGGAGGGTTCGCCGAGGATGGCTTCGATGGATTCGATTTGGAGCTGCCGGGGATTTTCGAGGAGGGGCGAAAGGTGGCGGCGCAGGGCCTGCTCGGTGGAGGGGATGTCGGCGCGGTCATCCGGGATCCAGCGCAGGTGAAAGCGATCGGGGCCGAGCTGATTGAGCTGGTAGTGGATGACGCCCTCGGCGAGGGAGACCTGGGCATCGATATGGGCGACAGTGATGCGCCGGCCTGCAGCGGTGGCCAGGGCATCGCGCGCGCGGCCATGGACCCGGTACGATTCGCCTCCGATGCCGGATTGGCATGAGACCAGGTCCCCGATGCTGTAACGGATGAGGGGCATGGAAGGGTTCCACAGCGTGGTGACCACCAGGTCGCCGATCCCGTCGGAATCGGGATGGAGGATCTCGAGCCACGCGGTCGATGGGCTGGGCCGGAGCGCGCCCTGTTCGTCTTCCATGAGCAGGTGGCCGGTCTCGGTAGCGCCGTAGAGATTGTAGACCGGGATCTCGAAGGCGGAAGCGAGGAGCCGGCGGTGGCAGAGGCTGAGGAAGCCGTAGCTGCTGACGACGAACCGCAAGCTGGGCAGTCGGACGCCGCGGCGCCGGCAATGGCGGGCGAACACGAGGCCGTAGACGGGATCGCAATCGAGGAAGATCGGCCTCCAATCGAAGGCCTCCTCGATCATGGCATCGAGCCGGGCGGTGGTCCAGAGGAAGGGATGGCGGTTGAGGTTGAGGAAGAGCGCATCGCCGACGACGCGATCGGCGGCCGTGGGCGTGCCCTGGTAAGAGATGTCATGGTTGCAGAGCGGGGAGGTGATGGTGATCCGCCGCACGGAGGGGGTCCAATGGGCGCGCACATCGGCGTTGAGGTGGAGGGCGGCGGCTTCCTGGCGCGCCCAGCCGCCGCGTTCGAGCAGGAGGGGGATGGCATCGTCCGTGGTTCCGGACGTGCTTTCGAGCTCGACCAGGCCGCGCTCGAGCAGGTCATCGAGCCGGACGCCGGCGGGCAGGAAGTTGCCGGGGAAACCCTGGCGGATGTCTTCCTTGGTGATCGGTGGCAGGAGACGGAAGTCGCGGATCCAATCCGCGCCCGGGTGGGGCGCCATCGATGGCCCCGGACGCCGATACAGGGGGACTTCATGCAGCCAGCGGGACACGCGATCTGCGGCGGCCGACGGAGCGTTCGGGGCGGGGCCGGCTGAGGCGGGAGGGATCACGCGATGCCGCCAAAGGAAACGAAGTCGTCCAGGTCGAGCAGATCAAACCAGGTCGATAGATCCTCGCGATGAGGGGCGATCCGCTGATGCTCCTCCTGATAGAACTGGCGCATCTCGAGGGTTGTGGGGGTGCGCGTCTCCTGGTGGGCCGACCAGGCGGCGATCTGGGCTGGCTCGGGATGGGTGCGCGAGCGAGCCTGGATCCAGGCGAGGATCTGGCCGTCGCCGAGGCCGAGCGCGAGCTGCTGGCGAAGGGCCTCGGCGTCGATTCCCGCGAAGTCGAAGAACTGCCGGTCGGTGGGGCAGTCGTAGTTGTATTCGCCGTTGAGGCCGGCGAGGGCGGCGCGCCCCTTGTCAAGGATCCGCGGCAGGATCACATAGCCGCCAAGGCGGACCCGCGGGCTGCGCGGCGGATGCTGGGTGAGATCGGGCACATGGAATTTCATAGGCTATCGGCGATTGGGCGCAGGTGGACTGGATCCTTGTCTGGGGCGGGATGCCGGCGGATCGTGCCGGATCGGGTCACGGCTCAAGCCGAAGCACGGCGCCGACCGGGTAGTGATCGGAAGGCAGCCGGCCGCCGTCGTTGGTATAATCGATGAACGCGTTCATGGTGATCCATCCCGGGGTGTGGATGATCCAGTCGATGCGCTTGCCGGTGCGGGCGTGCATCCACCCATTGAACGTGACCTCGTCGGGAAAGCGCTGCGGGTGGATGGCGCGGTAAGTATCGAACGCGCGTTCCCCGCCGAACTCCTGGGCGCCCACCAGGACAGCATAGGGTTTGTCGTCCTCGGTGCAGTTGAAGTCGCCGGTGAGGATGGCGGGCACGGGGCCGAGGAGGGCGCCGGCCTGCTGGCGGATGAGGCGCGCCGATTCGATGCGGGCCTGGGGGCCGCGGTGGTCGAAGTGCGTGTTGGCAAAAACGAGCGAGCGATCGTTCGCGAGGCGGTCCTCGACGAGCACCCAGCTGACCATCCGCGGCAGCTGGGCGTCCCAGCCCCGGCTGCCGGGCGTTTCCGGGGTGGTGCTGAGCCAGAAATGCCCGCTGTCGGTCATCGCGAACCGCCGGGTGCGGAAGAACACGGGGACGAATTCACCCCGCATCTGGCCGTCATCCCGGCCAGCGCCATGAAAGCTCATGTGGGGAAGATTCTCGCGCAAAAAATCGACCTGGAATCCGACAGCCTCCTGGAGGCCCAGAAGGTCGGGATCGAACAGCCGGATGGTCTCCAGGACGAGATGGCGGCGGGCCGGCCAGCTGTTGGTGCCGTCCTGAGCCGATCCATAACGGATGTTGAAGCTCATCACCTTGACGGGCGGTGTGGAAAGAGCGGGATCGGCTGCGGTCAGAGCCGGGTTGAACCCGGCGCAAAGCAAGCTGATCCAAATCGCGGCGGTCATCGCCGCTGGTGGCCGACGAACAATCAAAGGGCGCCAATTCATGTGGCAATGTTTAATCGATTCGGGGCGGCGGCGCAATCTCATCGTCGAAGCGGCTGCCGGTCCACGTTTCAAGGCCATTGGAGCTGAAAGAAAGAAGGGGAAGGGCTGGTTCGGGGCCAGGCAATCGACCATTGGCCATTGGAGAGGATGGGCTCGAGGTCGATGTCGACCGGCTGGTTGGTGAGGGTTACGGCGGCGCCGGGAGGCATGGGGTTATTTACACCTCGATTCCTGCCGGCATGCAAGCCGGTTGGAGGGCGGCGCACGCGAGGCACGAAGCGCGGGAAAAAGAATTGGCTCGGAGGAGGCGCACAGCCGTCCGGATCTTACGGCAGGGTAAGGAGGCGATCTTGAGCCGGATGGCGGGCTACCAGGGCAGGCGAGGAGGGGAGCGGTTGGTGCCGGACTGCGGGCCGGGAGGGGCGAAGAGGAGGGCCTTTTCCTGGCTCTGGTGGCTGTCGAGGAGCTGGGCGGCCTGCTGGGGTGTCATCTGGTCCTCCTGCGCGCTGGGCTGGTTTGTCATGGACGAGCTGACGGCGGAAGGGATCTGGTTGGTAGGGCCGGCAGGTGCGTTGGTCGAGCCCGCCTCTTGGGATTCGGGCTGTGGTTCGGGCTGGGCAGGAGGCTGATTCGTGGGGCTGTTCTGGGGCTGGGGCTGGGAGGATTGGCTGGGAGCCTGGTTGGTTCGGCTGGACTCCTCCGGCTTCGAGTTTTGATTGGTGGACGAGCTCGAGTTCGGCTGGTCTTGGGGCTGGTTTTGGGAGCGTGCATTCGAATCCTGCTCCTGGTTCGGATCGGAGTCAGGCTGGTCGGACTGCTGCTGTTGCTGCTGGTCCTGTTGTTTCTTGAGCTCCTCCAACTGGCGGCGAACGAGCTCCCGGTTGAACCGGGCGTCTTCGTCGCGGGCATCGAGCTTGAGGGCGCTATCGAAGTGGCGGAGGGATTGTTCCCAGGATTGCTGGCGCTGCTGGATGTTCTGGGTGTCGTCGCCGATGCGGTAGAGCGTGCTCCCGAGGTTGTAGTAGGCCTTTTCCTGGAGATCGAGGTCGGGAGAGGCGAGGGCATCGTTGAGATATTTGCGGGCAGTTTCGTGCTGGCCGGCCTTGTAGGCGGCGGTGCCGGCGTTGTACATGAGGCGGGGATCGCCGGGGCGCTCGCCGAGGAGGCGTTCGTATTCGCGCAAGGCGAGGTCGTATTGGCGGGATTGGAAGAACTGTTCGGCTTCCCGCGTGGAGGCGGAGAGGGGGATCGGGAATAGGCAGGCGGCCAGCAGGATCGAGGAGAGGAGGCGGTCTGCTAAATGGGAAGCCGGTCGAGCCCGCCGCCATGGTGCGGCAGGCAGGTTCGATCGAATGGGCGGAGCAGTCAGGGGAGCGGCCATGGGGAAATGGGATTAAGGGTCTGTGCAAAAATTAATTCCGATTTTGCTGGAGGGGATTGGGCGGGCTGGCAAGGCGCGACGAGCGAGCATACCCGCGCGGTCTGTGAGCGAGGAGCAACAAAGCCAGCGCGCCCAAGGCCCCCAGCCCTTCGGGGCGGGGCGGCGCCGGGCCATCTGCTTCGTTGCTCGGTCGGTCGAGTATCGCAGGGGATACACTCCCTCCCTTGCGCCTCGCATCGGGCCCGGCGGCGCTCCCGCCAAAATCGGAAGTAATTTTTGCACAGACCCTAAGGGCTGGGGTTGGCGGGGGTGTGGCTGGAGATTGCCGAGGGGGCCAGCTCGGGTGATGAGGGCGCGGGTCGGCGGTCGGGGAGAAGGAACTCGGCGATCAGAAAGACGAGGGCGAGAGCCAGAGGCCACTGGAACTGCTCGCGGGGGCGCTGGACGAGGCGGGCGCCGGATTCGCTTGTGGGGAGCTCGAGCTGCCGGGCCGAGGGGGGCAGGAGGGGGGCAAGCCCGTGACGGTAAAGGCTCTCCATGGTGTCGGCGCCGCGGAGGGGGAGGTAGAATCCCTGGCCGGCTTGGGCGATCTCCTGCAGGAGCGGTTCATTGAGACGCGATTTGACGACGTTGCCCGCGGGGTCTTTGAGGAATGAGGTATGGCCGGAGGAATCGGAGATGCGGATCATGTCGCCTTCGGGCGTGCCGGCGCCGACAGTGAAGATGCGGATGCCGGCCTGTGCGGCCGCCTGTGCGGCCTCGACGGCCCGCTGGTCGTGGTCTTCGCCATCGGTGACGAGGATGAGGATTTTTTCGTTCTCGGAGTCGGGGGGGAAGCTGGCAGCGGCGGTCTGGATGGCAGCGGCGAGGCTGGTGCTGGCCTGATCGAGGGCGCCGACCTCGACGAGGCGGACGTTTTGCCGGAAGGCCTCGTCGTCGACAGTCAAGGGGCACTGGAGAAAGGCGGATTCGGCGAACACGACCAGGCCGAGCCGGTCGGTGGAGGCCAGGGGGATGAGATCGAGCAAGGCGAGGCGGGCGCGTTCGATGCGGCTGGGGGTGACATCCTGGGCGAGCATGCTGCGGGAGGTGTCGATGGCCAGGAGGATATCGAGGCCGCGCTGGCGGGCCTCTTCGAGGGTATGGCCCCATCGGGGGCGCGCAAGGGCGAGGAGGATGCAGCCGATCGCGAGGACCAGGAGGGCCAGCCGGATCTTTTGCCGCGGGAGCGAGACGCCGACGGTGAGCTGGGCAAGGAGGCGGGAGCGGATGAACCGGGTGATATCGCGCTGCTTGCGGCGCCAAGCCCAGGCCAGAAAGAGGCAGAGAGGCGGTAGGACAATCCAGAGCAGATGGAGCCGGTCCGGTGCGCCGAAGTTCATGGCAGCTTCCTCCATACGGTGTGGGCCAAGAGGGTCTCCAGCAGGAGGACGAAGAGCGCGGGAAGGACGATCCAGTCAAAGACATCTTCGAACCGCTGCTGCTTGCGCATGTCGGCCTCGGTTTTTTCGAGCTGATCGATCTCGCGGTAGATGGACAGGAGTTGGTCGGTGTCGGTGGCGCGGAAGTAGCGGCCGCCGGTGTGCTCGGCGATCTGGCGGAGCGTCTCCTCGTCGATGTCGACAGGGACGCTGACGTAGAATTTCTGGCCGCCACGGTACTGGGGGTAGGGAGCGGTGCCGCGGGTGCCGACGCCGATGGTGTAGACTTTGATGCCGAGGGCCTGCGCGGCCAGGGCGGCCGTCAGGGGCGGGATCTGCCCGGAGTTGTTCTGTCCGTCGGTCATCAGGATGACGAGGCGGCTCTTGGAGGGCAGGGGCCGGAGGCGATTGACGGCGGTGGCGAGGGCGGAGCCGATGGCGGTGCCGTCGTCCTGGATGCTGCTGAGCTCGAGGCGTTCGAGGTTCTGGCGGAGGAAATCGTGATCGAGCGTGAGGGGGGCGGCAATGTAGGCGCGGCCGGCAAAGGCGACGAGGCCGATGCGATCGTTGGGCCGCTGCGAGAGGAAGCGGTCGAGGACGTGCTGGGCCAGGTCGAGGCGGTTGACGCGCTGCCGGTTGAGGGTGAAATCCTCGGAGGCCATGCTTCGGGAGCAATCGAGGGCGATGACGATGTCGATGCCGCTGGCCCTGAGCCGGGCCTGGCCTTCGATGAGCTGGGGCCGAGCTAGAGCGACAATGAGGAGGGCGAGCGCAAGCCATCGGAGATGGACGACGAGCTGGCCGCGGTGGGATCGGGTGATCCCGGTGATTCCCTTGACCAGCTGGACGGAGGAGTAGAGGAACGCAGGCCGGGCGCCATAGCGGCCCTTGAGCCATGCCAGGAGCGGCAGGAGTATCAGGAGCAGCAGGAGATAGGGATGGGCGAAGGTCATGCCGGGGCGGTGGCGGCGGTGGATCCGGGGACGGGCAGCGGGGCGGGGGCGGTCTCCTCGACCAGGCGGACGGCGGCGCGGTAGATCTCATCGAGCTCGTGGCGGCCCGGCTCGTAGCGGGCGAATTTGATCAGGTCGCAGCGCTGGAGGAAATCGCCGAGGACGGACTTGTGTTCCGTCTCGAGGGATGCGGAGTGGCGGAGCTCGAGGAGGAATTCCTCCGTGGTGCGCTCGGGGGCGTGGAGATGGAACCGCTCTTCGAGATAGGTTCGGATGGTGTCGCAAACGCGGACCGTGAAGGGGTGGGGCTGGTCGATCAGCGCGAGGGCGTCGCGGAGCTTTTCGAGGGCGCGCTCGTGGGCGGGGATGGGCGGCTCGGGAGGGGGAGGCGGCACAGGTCGATGGGAACGGCGCCAGAGCCAGACGGCCAGGCCCGCGGCGGCCAGGAGGAGCAGGATCAGGACGAGCCAGACGGTCCATGGCAGCGGAAGTGCGACGGGGGGCTTGAGCGGGCGGAGATCGCCCGGGACGGCCGCGGCGGCGATGGATGCGAGGAGGTTCATCGGCGCCGTCGTTTTTCGCGCACCTCGAAGAACCGCCCGAGGGCGGCGGCGTAGGGCTGATCGGTGCGGAGCTGGATCGAGTCGATGCGGGCGCCGCGGAAGAGGCGGATGAGTTCCTCCTGGTGGCGGGCCTGGCGGCGGGCAAAGGCCTCGCGTTTGGCGTCGTCGCTCGTGTCGACCTCGACGACCTCGCCCGTTTCGGCGTCGCGGAGGACGAGGCGCCCGAGGCGCGGCAGCTCCATCTCGAAGCGGTCGATGATCTGGACGGCGACGACGTCGTGCCGGCGGTTGGCCTGGCGGAGGGCGACGAGCGAGGTCTGGCCCAGCATCTCCGACAGCACGACGCGGCGGCGGAGGTGGGCGTCGATCTCCGCGCGGGTCGGGAAGGTCTGGCCCAGGAAGTCAGAGAGAACGACCGCGATCGCGCGGTGCGGGGTGACGCGGATGAGGAACTCGAGGGCGCGATTGAGGTCGGTGCCGCGGCGGCGGGGCTCGTGGCAGAGGATCTCGCGGATGACGCGCAGGACGTGGCGCCGGCCCTTGCGGGGAGGGATGAACTTCTCGACCGTCTCGGTGAACAGGATGAGGCCGACCTTGTCGTTGTTGCGGATGGCGGAGAAGGCGAGGACGGAAGCGATCTCGGCGGCGAGCTCGCGCTTGGACTGGTCGCCGGAGCCGAAGAGGCCGGAGCCGCTGAGATCGACGATGAGCAGGAGCGTGAGCTCGCGCTCCTCGACGAACTTCTTGACGAACGGATGGCTCATGCGGGCGGTGACGTTCCAGTCGATGGATCGGACCTCGTCGCCGGGCTGGTATTCCCGGACCTCGTCGAAGTTCATGCCCTGGCCTTTGAAGACGCTATGGTACTGGCCGGCGAGGGACTCGGTGACGAGCCGGTTGGTGCGGAGCTCGATGAGGCGGATCTTGCGGAGGAGATCGCGGGGGATCATGGGCGGAGCGGCTCAGGGAACAGGGAGCTCGTCGAAGATTTTCTGAATGATCGTCTCGCTGGTCTTTTCCTCGGCCTCGGCTTCGTAGGTGATGGCGATGCGATGGCGGAGGACGTCCATGCCGAGGTTCTTGACGTCCTGGGGGGTGACATAGCCGCGGCCTTGAAGGAAGGCGTGGGCCTTGGCCGCGAGGGTGAGGGCGATGGTGGCGCGCGGGGATGCGCCGAGCTGGATGAAGGGGCGCAGGTCGAGCTGGAAGGACTCGGGCTCGCGCGTGGCGTGGACGATCTGGACGATGTAGTCCTTGACCTTGTCGTCGATATAGATGTCGTTGATGGTGCGGCGGGCTTCGAGGATCTGGCGGGCGTCGATGACGGGCTGGGTCTGGGGGGGGGCGGTGGTGAAGGCCATCAGGTCCAGGATCTGGCGTTCCTCGGCGCGGCTGGGGTAGCCGATCTTGAGCTTGAGCATGAAGCGGTCGACCTGGGCCTCGGGCAGGGGGTAGGTGCCTTCCTGCTCGATGGGATTCTGAGTGGCAAGGACCAGGAACGGCTCCTCGAGGGGGAAGGTCTGATCGCCAATGGTGACCTGTTTTTCCTGCATGGCCTCGAGCAGTGCGCTCTGGACTTTGGCGGGCGCCCGGTTGATCTCGTCGGCCAGGACGAGGTGGGCGAAGATGGGCCCGCGCCGGGTGCTGAACCCGCCCGTTTGCGGATTGTAGATCTGCGTGCCGATGACGTCGGCGGGCAGCATGTCGGGCGTGAACTGGATGCGGGAGAATCGGGCGTGAATGGCGGTGGCGAGGGATTTGACGGAGAGCGTCTTGGCAAGGCCGGGGACGCCTTCGAGCAGGAGGTGGCCATTGGCGAGGAGGCCGATGACAAGACGTTCCACAAGATATTTCTGGCCGACCACGACCTTGTTGATCTCCTGAAAAAGAGGCCTCAGCTGCGCGCTCGCGCGCTGGACCTCTTCGTTAATCACGCTGATGCCCTTATTCATGCGCCGGGAGTATAGTGGATCGGCATCAAAACGGGTAGAGGGAAGATGAAAAGTCCCTGATCCAACTTCGCAGGCGAGTATGCACAAGCACTGCCCACCCTTCAGGTCATCCAACGCCAAGCGGGAATGACTTCGATGGAAACGCCATCTTCGCGCAAGTGGTCGGCCTGGTCGAGGGTCAGAACCAGGGCGCGGCGTTTGCCCGGCAGGCGTGCGCCTTCGATGGCGCCGCGCAATTCGCGTCCGCGGTTGGCCGGGGTGAGCTCGATGCAGACCTGGATGGCGGCCTCGCGGGTCACGAAATCGCATTCCCACAAATCGCGCTCGCCCGCGTAGTGGAGGTCTCGATGGGCACGGCGGAGATGCAGGCCCACTGCGTTCTCGATCCGATGCCCCAAGTCAGGCTGTGTCTGGGGCGAGCTGGCCCGGCGCAGCCCGTTGTCGATGGCGTAGTACTTCGAGGGGGCAACCACCCGTTGCTTGAACGATGCGCTGAACTTCGGCACGGCGAACAACAGATAGGCGTCCTGGAGATATTCCAGGTAACGCGACGTCTGTCCGACGGTGGGGACAGCGAGGTTCTTGGTCAACCCTTGAAACGAGAAGGGCCGCCCGGTGTTGGCGAGCAGGAAAAGAACCAGGTTCATCACATGGCGGGTTTCGCGCAGTCCATGACGCGCGGCCACGTCGCGCTGGACAACGTCGCGCAGCAGCTCCTGGAGAACCGGATCGAGCCGCTCGCGCAAATAGACCGGGAAACCGCCATCGTCCAGATAGGCGCGGAACGATTCCACCCCCCGGTCTTTCCCAGTGAAGACCAGATACTCGGCGTAGCTGAACGGGAACACCTCGAACGACAGATGCCGGCCGGTGAGCTTGGATCCCAGCTCGCGGCCCAGCAGCGAGGCGTTCGAGCCCGTCAAACAGACCGCGCGTCCGCGATCCAGCAGCGTCCGCACCAGCCGCTGCCATTCCTGGATCTCCTGCACTTCATCCAGGAACAATGGTTGATCGAATCCCGCCAGCTCATCGAGGACGGACAAAATAGCCGGAAAATCTTCGGGACCAAGGCCAAACAGGCGGGTGTCTTCGAAGTTGCAGTAGAATGCGCTTTTAGTCCGGCGCATCAACTGGGTCTGGAGCGTGCTCTTGCCGCAACGCCGCACGCCGGTCAGGACGATCGCCTGCGAGCCGCGGATCGTGAGCTGGGAGAGCATCTCGCGCTCGACCTCCGGCCGCGGCGGCGGGGGCGCGAACGAGCCGCGCATGACGGACGAAAGTGTATCTCGTAATATCATATTAATGTCATATCGTATTACAGCATACGGATCCGCTGTCAATCGCCCCGTCGGATTTGCGGGTGCGGCGCAGCTTGCCAGGATGGCTGCAAGCGGTGAGTCTTGTCACCACGGAGAACAGAGCACGGAGGGGGAGCCGGGGTAGCCGCCGACGTGAGGAGGCGGATCGAGTCTGGGCACTTGACATCCGCCGCGTTGCCTCGGAGCTGGCCTCGAAGTGCGCGCTTGACTGGGCCTTTTGATCGGAATAAGCAGTGAGCATGAAACCCCAGCGAATCGGTTGCCTTCTCGGTCTGGTCATTTCCACTGTTTTCCTCGATTCGGCGATCTCGGCCGCTGACGCAGTGCCACCCAGGATCGCCAACCTGTCCGTGAGCCAGCGCACTGGATCGATGCTGGTGGACATTTACTACGATCTGATCGATCCGGACAGCAACACCGTGTTCGTCGGCGTTGAAATGTCGTCCGATGGCGGGGCGACGTACGCGGTTCCCTTTAATGACATTTCGGGAAACCTGGGATTTGTGGTTCCGGGCAGCAGGCGGCATATCGAGTGGAATGCCTGGAACGACTGGCCCAATCAGTTCACCACGCGCGCTCGAGTTCGACTGACTGTCGAGGATCCGTTTCGCACCCAGTTTCCACCGCCCTTCCCTCCGCCTATGCCGAACTTGGTCTGGATACCGCCTGGGACGTTCACGATGGGGAGCCCGGCCAACGAGCAGGATCGTTTTGATAACGAGGGACCGCAGACGCAAGTTTGGATTAGCCGCGGCTTTTTCATGGGGAGGACAGAGGTGACGCAGCGAGAATACCAGGAAATCATGAACACCAATCCTTCGTATTTCCAGGGCAACCTGGAACTGCCGGTCGAGCAGGTGAGCTGGTGGGACGTGACATCGTATTGCACGCAACTAACTCAGCGAGAGCAGGCTTTGGGCCGTCTGCCGGTCGGGTATGTGTATCGGCTGCCCACGGAAGCGGAATGGGAATATGCCTGTCGGGGAGGGAGAACGACGCGTTTCTGTTATGGCGACGATCCCGGATACACCGAGCTCTGGAAATACGCTTGGTATTCTGGAAACAGCGAAAGCAAGACACATCAAGTGGGGACACGTCTTCTGAATGGATGGGGCTTGTGCGACATGCATGGGAACGTTTGGGAATGGTGCCAGGATTGGTACGGGGATTATTACTCCGGTGGAGCCGTAACGGATCCGAAAGGCCCCGGCTCGGGCTCGAACCGGGTGATCCGCGGCGGGAGCTGGAGCCTCGATCCGCTGCGCTGCCGGTCGGCGAACCGGTGCAACTACTTTCCGGACTATCGCTACAGCGACCTCGGATTCCGGGTCGTCCTAGGTTCAGTTCCTTGAGAGCGGTCTTGATCTGAGCTTGGGGTTCGAGGCGGTGGAGTGCCCCGAGCAAGGAGGCGAGGGACGAGCCTCCGGCGAAGGGGCAAAACACCGCCGAGTCGAAATAAAAAACGGATGCAATACCAGGTGTTCACAGTGCCGGTACTCGATGGCCAGTCGGCCATCGAGGGGATGAACCGGTTCTTGCGCAGCCATAAAGTGTTGGCGGTCGAGAGGCGCTTGATCGAAGAAGGAGGCCAATCGCTATGGACTTTCTGCGTCGAGTATTTGGATGGCGTTCAAACGGGAAACCTGAAGTACGAGGTGAAGGTCGATTACAAGGAAGTGCTTGCACCGGATCAGTTTATCCGGTTTTCGAAATTACGGTTGCTGCGGAAGGAACTGGCGGACAAGGAAGCCGTGCCGCCGTATGCGGTTTTCACAAACGAGCAACTGGCGCGGATGGCGAGGCTGGAGGCGCCAACCGCCTCCGCGCTCGAGGCCATCGAGGGGATTGGGCCGGCCAAAATGGCCAAATATGGCGCTGCCTTTCTCGATGCACTCCGGGCGGCAGCACGGCCGAAAAGCAATGAAAAGAGTGGGCAATCTGAAGGCGGCCATCACGGATCCTGAGAATCTGCGTTGGGCGTTTTGGAAGGCTGCGCGAGGAAAGCACGACGATGCCGACGTGCGCCGGTACCAAGCCGGGCTCGACATAGAATTGCGGATGCTGAGGGATGGAATGCTCGAGGGCGATTATCCAGTGGGCAATTACCAGCGGTTTGTGGTGCACGATCCGAAGCGAAGGCTGATCCACGCACCCGCGTTCGGCGAACGCGTGCTGCACCACGCCATTATCCGTGTATGCGAACCGCTGTTTGACCGGTGGCTGATTGCCGATACGTTTGCGTGCCGGCGGGGCAAGGGCCAATGGGCGGCGGTTCGGCGAGCGGAAGGATTCGCGGCCTGCAACAAGTTTTTCCTGAAGCTGGATATTCGCAAATACTTCGACAGCATCCCGCATGACCGGCTCTTGGCGCGCCTGGAACGGCGATTCAAGGACCGGTGGTTGCTCGAATGGTTTGCGCGGTTGCTCGGAACACACCAGACACAACCAGGCAAGGGAGTGCCAATCGGGAGTCTGACATCGCAATTCTTCGCGAATTTTTACCTGGATCCGCTGGATCGCTGGATCAAGGAAGCGATGCGGTTTGGCGGGTATGTGCGTTACATGGACGACTTTGGCGTATGGGGAGCCTCGATCGGTGAATTGAAGGAAGCTCAATTGAGGATCGAGGATTTCCTGGCCTCGTCTTTGGATTTGGCGGCCAAGGATTTCCCCGTGATCAATCGGTGCCGGGCGGGCATGGATTTTCTGGGGTGCCGGGTTTGGCCGGGATACTCGACGCTGAACCGCCGCAGCCGGCGGCGGTTTCGAAGAAGGATGGCCTTTTGTGAAGGAAGAATGCGTTTGGGCGTGTGGTCGGACCTCGAGGGCCAGAAGCATGCGGCGGCTTTGCTGGGATTTGTCCGGCAAGTGCGCTCATGGAGATTTCGTAATCAGGTATTGGACGATTTAGGGCGGTGGCCAAAGGGGCTCGAACCGGGTGATCCGCGGCGGGAGCTGGAACAACAATCCGCAGAACTGCCGGTCGGCGAACCGGAACAACAACAATCCGGACAATCGCAACAACAACATCGGATTCCGGGTCGTCCTAGCTCAGATCAAGGCCGGATGGCACAAGGAACTGAACCGGCCGCCGTCCTGTCCGCCGGTCTTTTCGAGGCTGGCGGCAAATCGCCGGTAGAACCGCCCGGCGCTGGTAGCACTGCGTGCGAACGCTCCGGGCGGTTCGTTGTTTCCATCGAACAGAATGAGGCCATGGCAGGCCGCGTGCCCTCACGCAGCGGGTTTGAAGGCATGGCTGCAAACGCCGCGTCGGGGGACCCGGTCTACACGGGTGCGGGCGCTGGCGATGTAGCACGCCGCGTGCCCTCACGCGGTGGGTGGGCATCAGGGTTTTCGCCACGAAGCGCAGGAGGTGATGAAGGGGATCGAATATGAAAGACAGACCTGGAGCTGACCGGGACAATGGCGGATGGGGATTGTGTGGATTCGGGCGCATCCCGCGGGCGGCCAGGTTGCTGGCTTTTCTCGGGGCGATCTGTCTGTGGGGCATGGCAAGCCAGGGGTCGCCATCGTTTATGGTCCAGGTCGAGTCCGAGTTGTTCTCGATTGACACGCGATCGGCGGCGGGGCCGGGGATGCCTGAGGGTTTTATCGTCGAGGCTGAGTCGGTGTTGTTCGTGATCAACACGCGCGAGTTGCGGGCGGCAGCAGTAACGGAATCGGGCTTGTTCACGATCAATACCCTCGCGCAAGGGATTGGCGGGATCAGGGGGCGAGTCCTGGCTGCCCAGCAGCCGATTGCAGGCGCCGAGGTCACGATCGAAGGACAGGAAGGATCGGCTCAGACGGCCGCGGACGGTGGGTTTGAATGGACGGGGATCCCGGCCGGTTCGGGATATGTTCTCTGGATCGGCGCGCCTGGTTTTCTCGGGAAGCGGATCGACGGCGTTCGGGTGACCTCGAGCATCCTGAACCTCGGCGATATTGTCCTGACACCGCTGAGGTCCGGTTTGGCGTTGGTGCGGTTGGATCCGGATGTCAACCCGGGGGTATCGGAGGTCGGCCCGAACGGCATTGCATATCGGTATTATCGAGTGGTGGACAGCGCGGGCCGGCCAGCCGGTGGACAGGTTGTTCAGGTGCGTCGATCCGACGGCATCTGGGTTCCGCAGGTCGAGGAACGGTCGCATGATTGGGCCGGAAGGACCCCGGGCGTTGCCGATGGGGACGGACTGGTGCGAGTTGCTGTTCCCGCCGATTTTGTGGGGAGCCAAACAGGTGACGAACGGCAATTCAACATCACCATCAGCGGCCAGGATACGGGCGTCGGTTTTAGTGTTCGAAGGATCGCATCCGAATACGATCAGGTCTGGAAACACAAGGTCGGCGGCGGCGTCAGCGGCAAAGTGACGGTCCTTCAAGTTGGCGGGAAAGGCGCGTTCGAGACCGTAGTCCGGCGCACGCTGGCGTCGGGGATTGCCGATCATGAAACCATCACGCGTCAGCGCGAGGTCGAGATCAAGGTGGGAGTCGAAGCTGGGGCGGGAGTGAAAATCGTGGCAGGCGCCACCGGGGAAATAGGAGCGGGCGGTTTGGTGTCGGCTGATCTATGGTCGGCATACAGGTTTGATCCGGAATCGACGTCGGCAAGCGAGAACGCGATGAAACTGTACGTGGCGCTAGGGGATGAGCTGATGTTGGGAACGGGCCCGGCGATGCCCTTATTCAACTTTTTGCGGACGACAATCGAACCGATGTTTCTGGATACGCACTTGGAGGCGGCTGGGGGTGAAGTCCGGTTGGGGAGTTACGTCGAAGGAGGCTTTATGGTGGGTATGAAAGCGGGAAAGAAAACCCGGGTAGGATTGGTCGGTGAAGCATCGGGTGAACGCGCAATGCTGGCTGGATATGAAGAACGGTATCTGGCCCCCGCGCATTCCAGGATTTCCGTGGGATTAGCCACCCGCGGCCAGGCGGCGTTGTCAGTCGGCGCCGCATTTGGGACCAAGAAGAAATCGAAAGATCTGCAACTTTCGTTGTTCGATGTTGGCCGTGATACGCAATTCCGTGGCAGTCTGGTTTCGGATTATCGCAGCCTGCGATTGCGCCGGGTTGAGTTGGACCAATCGGTAACACTGGGCACCAGCGATAGCCCGAAATTGAAGCTTTATCAGAAGTTCTACGTGGGGGCCGCGCTCGATGCCGGTCGGCGAGTCGAGTGGGGTGAGAAACTGTCATTTGCCCTTCCGGATGAAGGAGCGCTCGAGCGGTTGAGCGTCGAAGCGCCTATCTGGGATCTGATGACAAGCGGCGATCTCCAAGGAACTGTATTTGGCACCGACCAACCGGCGGCAATGACGGCAGCAGTTCTAGCAAGCGCATTCAACGATGGAACAAGCCTTGATTACAATCGGTCGGTTTATGCGGCGGACGAACTTTCGGTCGACTTGGGTTTCAAGCTGGATCCGGCGGTGGCCGCCCTGGGGATCAGTATCGAGGGCGGGATCGAGCGAGGCGCGGAGATGGTCAACGAGAAAGGCCGGATCTGGCGCTACAAGCGGATGGCACTCGAGGCCTATCCGGGCATGACGGATGCCTCGTTTCCAAATCAAAGCATCCTCGAACTCGAAGCCCGGTGGGCCATCAATGCCGCCAGCGTGTTCAAGGATCTCTTGCATGAGGCTGTTGACGCGGTCAAAGAAGTTGGCGAGACGATCGTCGAGATCGGCTCCGGAGTGGCCAAGGGTGTGCTCAAGCTAAACCCAGCCACGATGGCCGCGGGGGCGATCATCGAGTCCCAGTGGTTTCGGCCGGAACAACCGGTCCAGGGGTTGGTCCTGATGAGCGCACCTCCAGAACCGGTGGACGACGGGTATCTGCCAGCGATAGGCGCAGGCAATTATGTGTATGGCATCAGCGGGATTTACCGGTTCGCCAGCACCAACACGCTGAATGAGCCGGCCGAGTTGGCGTTGAGCTATACGGATGCGGATGCGTCGGGCTTGGAGGAATCGACCTTGCGGGTGTATCGCTTGCCCGATGGCGCCAACCGGTGGGAATTCATTGGCGGGACAGTCGATACGAATGCGAACGCCGTGACCGTGATGGTGACGAACCTGGGGACGTTTGCCTTGGCGCCCCCGATGCCGTCCGGCGGCCTGGTTCTGCGTCCGGGGGGCGACCGCTTGCCTGCCGATGGCCAAACTACCATGACGATCAGCGTGTCGAACCTGGTCTTGAACACGGGGACGCCCGCGTCGGGCCCCTGGCTGTATACGGTGGCGGCGGAAGGAGTCGAGGTGATCGACAACGATGTTCGACCGGATTGGCCGGGCGTCCAGTTGGCGGCGACGAATGCGGCGATCGAGTTTTCGGTCCGCGCGCCGTTGGGCGGCAGATCCGCGATGGTCCGGGTGGAAAGCGTTGCGGGCGATGCCCGAGGCGACTTGGCGATTGCGCTGTGGGATGAGCAGGCGCCCGCTGCGCCCTCCAATATCGTCGCGATCGCCGGCCAAAGCCGGATCTGGCTCTCCTGGTCAACGAGCATCGAGAGCGATGTCGCTGGTTACCGGGTGTATTACCGGGCTGGGCAGGCAGGCCCTCCGTGGGATGGGACCGCCGCGGTGGAAGGATCGCCGTCGCCAGTGGCCGCCGTGGGGACGAACACGGTCCTCCGCGGGCTCGAAGTCAATCAGATCTACCATCTGGCGATCTCGGCTGTGGATGGCGCCGGCAATGAAAGCCCGCTGGCGCCAGTCGCGCCGGTGACGACGGTCGAGGGGCCGCCCCAGCCGGCTGCCGCCGTCGCTGTGCGGTTCGGGACTAATGGCGCCGCCCAACTGATGTGGACCTTGTCCGAAGACGACGGCTACAACGATCGCGATGTGGTCCGGTACGACGTGCTGCGTGCGATTCGGCCGGGCGGGGAATGGTCGAAAGCCGCGGAAGTGTCCGCGGGCAGCGAGATGTTCATCGAGTCGGCGCCCGCGATCGAAGCCGGCCAGTTCATCCGATACGCTCTTGTGGCGGTGGATCGTCAGGGCGCCAGCTCAGACATGGCGCTATCGAGTCGGTTCATGGAGGACGGACGGTCGGCGGACAACGATTGGGATGGCATGGCGGACGGATGGGAAAACCAGTTTGGCCTCGACCCCGAGGACCCGAACGATGGAGCAGGGGATCCCGATATGGATGGCCTGAGCAACTTGCAGGAGTATTTGAGCGGTTCCGATCCGGGATGGGATGACTCGTTCCGGCTCGAGGTGATGGCCATTGGACTGGGAGGAGCGCTCGAAGGACGGTTGATCGGACCGGTGGGCCGGACCTATACGGTCGAGGTATCGCCGGATTTGAGTCAATGGCAGGTTTTGACGAATTTCCCGGGCACGAATGCTGTCATGCCGTTTGTGGATGAGGAGGCCGGTGTTATGATCCAGAGGTTTTATCGGGCGGTCTCGCCGGCCCGATAAGCCGAATGTCTCAGCGGTCTCGGTGGTGAGGAACTGGTGAGCTTTTTTACCACAGAGGTCACGGAGGACACGGAGGGGGAGGGGAATGGGATGGCTTGAATTCCCGGATCAATCTCGGTGTTCTCAGTGCTCTCGGTGGTGAAAGGACTGGTTAGCATTTTCACCACGGCCGTGAATGGAGAGCCATCGAGGCAAGCGCCGAATCAGGCCAGGATTTGGCGGGCGGCGGCGCGGGGGGGGCGGATGCGTCAGGGCGCGTCGATCTCGAAGCCGAGGCCTTTGAGGTTCTGGAGCTTGTAGAGGAGGGCGCGGCGGCTGATGCCGAGGGCGCGGGCGGTTTCGGTGCGGTTGAAATGGTTGGCGCGGAGGGCCTGGAGAATGGCGTGGCGCTCGATGTCCTCGAGTCGGGCCGACTCGGCGGCGGGATCGGGGGCCGCATTGGGGACGGATTGGAGGATGCGAGCGGGGAGGTGATCGGGAAGGATGAGCTCGCCGCGGGCGAGGAGGGTGGCTCGTTCCATGGCATTGCGGAGCTCGCGGACATTGCCGGGCCAGCGGTAGCGTTCGAGGAGGGTGACGACGGCCGGGGAGAGGCGGGCTTTGCCCTGGGCGAACTCGGCGATGAAGAGGCTGGCAAGGGGGATGATGTCCTCGCGGCGCTCGTGGAGGGGGGGGACGCGGATCTCCATGACGTTGAGACGGAAGAAGAGGTCCTGTCGGAACCGGCCTTGCTGGACTTCGAGCTCGAGGTCGCGGTTGGTGGCGGCGAGGATGCGGGCGTTGGTGAGGCGGTCCCGGTTGTTGCCGATGCGCTGGAAGGTGCCGTCCTGGGTGATGCGGAGGAGCTTGGCCTGGAGGGCCGGCGAGAGCTCGGCGATTTCATCCAGGAGGATCGTGCCGTCGTGGGCTTCCTCGAACCGTCCGATGCGGGGCGCGAGGGCGCCGGTGAACGCGCCCTTTTCGTGGCCGAAGAGCTCGCTTTCGAGGAGCGTCTCGGGGATGGCGGCGCAGTTGATTTTAACGAGGGGCCCGGCCGATCGGCGGCTCCACTGGTGGATGAGGTCGGCGACGACCTCCTTGCCGGCGCCGCTTTCGCCGGAGATGAGGATGCGGCTGTCGGAATCGGCGACGAGGGCGGCGTCGCGGAACACGGCGCGGGTGGCGGGGCTGGCGGCGACGATGTGCGGCGGGATCTGTTTGGATTCGGCGACGAGGGGGGGAGGGCTGAGATCGAGGCCGAGGGCGGTTCGGACGAGGGCGAGGAGCTCGTCGAGGTCGATGGGCTTGACGAGGTAATCGACGGCGCCGTCGCGCATGGCGCCGACGGCGTCGCGCACATCGGCGTAGGCGGTGACGAGGAGGACGGGGAGGGTGGCGTGTTCCTGGCGGGCGCGGCGGAGGGTTTCCAGCCCGCTGATGCCGGGCATGCGGACGTCGGAGATCATGAGGTGGACGGGCTCGCGCTGGAGGAGATCGAGGGCGGACTCGCCGTGGGTGGCCAGGAGCGTGTCGAACCCCTGGCCGCGGAGGAAGGACTCCAGGAGGCTGCGCTGGCCGGGGTCGTCGTCGACAATCAGGATCCGCGGATGGGCCGGAGGCGACAGGTGCGGAGGAGGGCGGGTCATGACCGGCGGGGCAGGACGAGCTCGAGGCGGCTGATGCGGAAGGTGGCGCCACCGCCGGGGCGGTCGAGGCATTCGACCTCCCAGCCGTGGGCGAGAACGATTTGCTTGACGACGGCGAGGCCCAGGCCGGTCCCCTGATTGCGGGTGGTGAAATAGGGGCGAAAGATCTCGGCGCGATGCTCGGCGGGAACGCCGGGGCCGTTGTCGTGGATGTCGATGCTGGCTTCGGCCGGCAGGTCCTTGCGGGCGACGATCTGGATCTGGCCGCGGGATGGCACGGCCTGGATGGCATTGAGCAGGAGATTGAAGAGGGCCTGGCGCAGGAGGGGTTGGTCGGCGTTGATGGTGAGCTGGGCATCCACGACTTCGAGCTGGACAGACTTGTCCTCGATGTCGCTCTTGAGAGCGCGGACGACGTCTCCGACCACGGCATCGAGGGCGATGGGGGAGCGGCGGACTTCGCGGGGTTTGGAGTAATTGATGAACTCGTTGAGCTGGACGGTGACGCGATCGACCTCGTCGGTGATTTCGAGCGACTTGGCGCGGATGGTCTGGGGCGTATCGGGGTTTTTGGCGATCATCTGGGCGAGGCCGCGGATGATGTTGAGGGGGTTGCGGGTTTCATGGGCGAGGCCCGCAGCGGCGACATTCATCTCGCGGAGGTGGGTGTTCTGCTCGCTGGCGCGGACAAGGCGCATTTGGTATTCGGAGGATTTGACAAGGGTGCGCCATGCGAAGGCGAATCCGGCGGCCGCGATTCCGGCGAAGCCGGTGATGATGGCGCGGAGCCAGAGGTCGCGGGTGCGGGCGGACTGGTAGTCGCTGGCGGAGAGGACCATGGCGAGGCCGTGGAGGCCTTTCTGTTCGATGAGGGCCTTGTATTCGTCGGGGCTCATCCAGGGAGGGCGCCAGAAGCCGGGAGGATCGCGGGACGGCTGGCCCTGCTCATTGCGGGCGCCGCGATTCTGTCGGGAGTCGGGCCCGCCGGGCGGTTCGGGCGAAGGGCGCAGGCTCGAAGAATCGCGGGGCTCGCGGAGCGGCTCCGACGGGCCGGGGGCGCCCCTCGGCGGGCGCGATGCTCCCGATTCGGCGGAGTCGACGACATTGGAGACGCTATTGGTTTCGGCTCGGCGGGGCCATGGGCCGGGAGGAGGGAAGCGGCTGCGGGATTCGCGGCGTCCCGGGTCGGGCTCCGGCATGACGATCGTGGGGGAGGCGTTGGTGCCATCGGGAGGGACAATGGCGCCAAGGTCGACCAGGTTCACCACCGTGACGGACTGGCGGTCCCAGCGGACGCCGGACTGGGGCATGCCAGTGGCGCCGAGGTCGACGGATTCGCCGGCGGCGGTGATGACCTCGCCGACCGCGTTGAGAAGCACGACGCCTCTGAGCTCCTCGGACTGGACGAGCTCGTTGAGGGCCGATTCGAGCCGTGGTTTGGAAACCATGCCGCCGAACCGGCGCTGGGATCGGATGACCAGGCCGAGGGTGCCGGTGATATCGCGGGCGCGCCGGATGACGGTTTCTCTGGCGGATCGCTTGAAGCGCTGGTGTTCGAGGGCCTGCCAGAGAAACACCAACGCCCACAAGGCCAGGAGGAGACGAAACACCCAGTTGGCTCGAGGTAGAATCATGGAGTCATCCGGGCTCCCCGGCTGCCCGCCGCAGGCTGAGGCCGGCTGCTGGATTTCTTGCGGGTCGAGGGCGGCACATCGATCAGCTCGTTCGGGTCAGCGGCCTTGACCGGCAGGGCATCGATGAACCGGTCCAATTCCTGCTCGGAAAACGCCTGGGGGACCAGTTGTGCCTGCTGGCGTTCACGGTTTGTCAAGGCGGCGACTTCCGTAGGCTGGTTAACAATATGCGGGGTGAGGATGATGATCAACTCTGTTTTCGTGTTGGCCTTCTCGGTTCGACGGAAGGCCAATCCCAGGAGGGGGATGTCCCCGAGGAGAGGGATTTTCCGGACGGACTCGGTCTGATGGTTTTCCATGAGGCCGCCGATGATGATGGGGTGGCCGTTGGGCGTGACGACGACGGTTTCGGCGGATCGCTTGGCGATGACGAAGGCATCGACAGTTTCGGAGATGGGGACGGTTTTGTCGCTGAGCGTGGAGATTTCGGGGGCGACGATCATCTCGACAAGGCCGTCGGAGGTGATGAAGGGGGTGACGCGGAGGATGATGCCGATATCCTGGTACTGGACCGTGTTGATCGTCTGGCCGTTGTCGGTGATGCGGGTATCGGTGATGTAGGGGATTTCCTGGCCGACGGTGATGACAGCCTCCTGGTTATTGCGGGCCATGATGGAGGGGCGGGAGAGGACCTCGGTCTTGCCGGCGGACGCGATGGCGCGGGCGATGACCTGGAAATCGTCGCTGAGGATCTTGTAGAAGCCGGCGCCGCCGAAATCCAGGGGGATGGCATTGAGCCCGAAGATCGAGCTGATGTCGTTGGTGGTGTTGCCGCTATTGACGTGGGTGTATTGGCCCTGGATCCCGATATCGGATCCCTTGTTGTGGGTGACTTCGAGGAACACGACCTTGATGAGGACCTGGGGCTTGGGCCGGTCGAGGTTGGTGATCACCTGGCTGATGTGGAGGTTGGTCTCCTCGTCGGTGATGACAATGAGGCGGCGGGTTTCGGGGTCGCTGGTGATCGTGGCCTCGCCGATCTCGCCGGAGTTGTAGTAGGTGCGGGTGCTGGACGAAGAGCCGGATCGGCGGCCCGTGGTGCCGCCGCCGAAACCGCCGCCGCCGAAGAACTGAGCCTCGAGCGCAGGCGCGGCCGCCAGGATGAGACCGAGCCCGAGGGCCAGGCGGGCTCGCGGATAGGCGAAGTGTGACATAATCGATGGGTGGTTTTTCGGGGTGAAAAAGTGGGTTTAGCGCGAGCCGCCAAAGCTGCTGCCGCTGCTCCTGGAGCCGGTGCGGTTGCCGGAGCTGGTGCCCTGGCCAAAGTTCGATCGATTGCTGAACGGGTTTTGGTTTTGGGTGCCGGTGGTGGTGCGCCGGTTGGTATTGCGGGTGTTTTGCCCCTCGAACATGTTCCGGAGGATGTCCTCGACGCTGGCGACATCGGCGTTTTCGAGCGAGTAGACGAACACCTTCTGGCGTTTGGCGTCGCTGGAGTCGAGCTGGGCGATCATGGCGGCGATCTGCGGCATCATCTCGCTCGATGCGCTGACCACGACCGAGGATGTGCGCTGGTCAGGGACGGCGACGACCTGGCCTTTCTTCTTGGCACGGTCGCTGGTCGCATCGGAGCCGGTCCGGCCGAACATGCCGCCCGGGCCGCCCGGGCCGCGGAACATGAAGGCCGATCGGCCCCCGGTCGATGTGGTGTTCGGGAAGAGGCTGGTGAGGAGGTCGGCGGTCTCGACGGGATCGGCGAAACTGAGGTGGAACACGCGCAGCTCGGTGATGTCTTCCGCGTTGGTGTCGATTTCGCGGACGAGCTGCTCGATGGTGGAGATATACTCATCGGGGGCGCTGACGACGAGCGAGTTGGTGCGCTCGTCGGCGACGGCGGCCACGCGGGAGGCCGCGCGGCGGGCCTCGCTGACGCCGGTGCCGGTGGGGGCATTGGCCTGGCCGCCGCCCCGGTCGCCGCCGGGGCCGCCGCCGAAACGGGCCATGAACTCCGCTCGGGGATCGTTGCCGCGGGTGCTGGTGTTCTGGGTGGGAAAGAGCTCCTTGACGATGTTGGCGAGCTCCTTGGCATCGGCGTAGGCGAGCGGGAAGACGCGGATGGCGGAGATGCTCGAGATGGAGGTGTCGAGGGCCTTGACGATCTGGACCATGCGCCGGATATCGGCCTGAGTATCGGTGAGGACGATGGCGTTGCCGCTTTCGTTGGCGGTCATGGTGGCGTAGGTGGGGAGAAGGGGCTGCAGGTCCTTGGTCATCTGGAGGGCGTTGGCATAACGGATGGGGACGATGTGGGTGACCATTTCGTCATTCTTGGGAATGGCTTCGGGATCGGCGCCGATGCGGACGGGGATATCGCGTTTCTTGGCCTCGTCGCGGCTGACGATGGTGAGGGTGCGGTCGTTGCGGACGGCGGCGTAGCCGTTCTTGTTGAGGACGGTATTGAGGAGGTTGATGGCCTCGTCCTGGGTGAGGGGCTGGTAGCTCCAGGCATCGACGCGGCCGCGGACCTCGGTTTCCTTGACGATGATGAGGCCGGTGGCCTTGCTGAGGTAATCCAGCACGGTGTCGAGCGGCACGCCCCGGAAGTTGAACCGCAGACCTTTCTCGCCGTTGGCGGCGGTGAGATCGACGGAGGGCGGCTGGGCGGGGGGCGCATTCGACGCGGCAGCGTCGGTGGGCGCCGACGGCAGGGCCGGCTGGGCGGGGGGCGCCTCGGGTGCCGATGGGGCCGGGCCAGCCGCGGGGGCCGCAGCGGGCGGGCTGTTGGCGGGTGTTGGGCTCGAGGGTGCGGGCGTCTCGGGCTGGGGAGCCGCGGACACGGTGACCGCGGTTTGCGGGCCCGGGGGTGCGGGATTGTCGGCTGTTTGAGCGGTGACAGGGGAAGCGACGATGGCGATCGCAGCTGCCAGCAGCCATGCATTGACGGGTTTCATCAGTTGGTCTCCTGTTGTCGTTTTTCCATGAGACGTTTGAGCACTTCATCCTCGCTGGCGCCACTCGAGGGACTGCTCGGAGGGGCGGCTTCGGCGGCGGGGCTTGGTGCGGAGCGGGAGGGCTGGAAATCGGGTTCGCCCCCGCGGTCGCGGCGAGAAGATCGCCGGGAGGCGTCGCCGGCGGCGGGCATGGACGGGAACGCGCCGGGCGCCGAGGAGGAGAAGAAAGCGCCGGGCCCAGGCGGGGAAGAGGAAGCGCGATCCGGCGGGCGGGCGGAGGCGCGATCGGATTCGGGGATAGGCGGCAGGGCGGCGAGCTGCCAGGCTCCGCCTTCGGCGCGCTGCATCTGGAGGTCCATGGTCAGCTCGTAGTGGTTGCTGGGCGAGCGGAAGCAGACCCGTTCGGGAGTGATGAACTCGACCTGGAGATCGCCGAGGCGCTCGGACGGCTTGAGGACCGTTTGGTAGCGGGATTCGCTGCCATCGAAAAAGGCGAACGAACCGGTCTCGGAGATCAGGGTTCCGACCAGGTTGAACCGTTCGACGCGGGCGGGCCGGGGCGCCTCGATGCGGGCGCCGGGCGGCGGCGGCGGGCGGCGGTTGGGATTGAAAATGTTGCGATCGAGGATGAGCTGGAACGTGGAGAAATTGCGGGGATTGGCGGGGGCATTGGACGCCTGGGCCGCGGCGAACGTGGCGGGGGCCAGGCAGCCGGCCAGGAGCAGGGCGGCAGCGCCGAAATGGCGATGGGAGGCGGTGGAGCTCATGGGTTGTTCTCGGTAAGGAGCAGGCCGCTGAAGCGGACGGCGAGCGAGAGCTGCTGGCCTTCGTTGTCGCGCGAGGTGATCTCGATCTCCTCGATCTTGAGGGCGAGCGGATCGGTCTCGAGCTCGTGGAGGAACCGGGCGACGGACGACAGGTTGCCGAAGGCGTCGGCGCGGCACTCGAGAGTTTTGAACTCGGGGCTGGACTGCTTCCACTGGGGTTTGATGGAGGTGAAGCTGATGCGGCTGGCCTGCGCCCAGCGGTCGACGGCTTTCAGGACCGAGTTTTCCGCGGCGGAGACGTCGGCAGACAGCGTGTTGGTTTCCATCATCGACCAACGTTCGCGTATGGGCTGCTCGCGGTCCAGCAACAAAGCGCCGTTCTGGATGGATTTCTGGAGGGCGACGACGCGGGCGGAGCGGGCTTTCCAGGCGCTGGTGAGGGGGGTGAGCACGAGGCGATCCCCGACCAGGAGCGCGACGATGCCGATGGCGGCGATGGCGAGGAGATGTTCGCGGCTTTTAATCTTCATGGCGGCCTCCTTCGATCCAGCGGAAGGTGAGGATGTATTGGAGAGGGGATTTGCCGCGGACCTGCTGGGTTTTGAGGTCGGCGACCTGGGGGAAAGCGCTGAGGCTGTCGAGGAGCTGGAGGAGCGCCTGATTATCGCGGGCCTGGCCCGCGCAAATGACCTCGTTGCCGTTCTTGATCTGCACGTTCTTGGCCGAGACGGCGCCGTCCTCGGGAAAGGCCTGGACGACGCGGAGGAGGATCCGGAGCGTGAGGGCGGACTCGTCGAACCAGGGTCGGTAAGCGCGGCTCTTGGTCTGGAGCCCTTCGACGAGGCGCACTCGGGGCTGCATCGATTTCCAGCGGTTCTCGAGCGACGAGAGCCGCCACTGCTGGACGAGAAAGGCGGACCCGAGGAGGAGGAGGACCGCGGCGGCCGCGGCGCCGGTGTACGCGATGCGCCGCGACGCAAAGCGGTGGACAAACTGGGTCCACGGGCTCACTCGAGGCGGGAGGAACTCGAAGGGGCAGGGCTGTCCCTGGATGTGGCGCGCGGCAAGGCCGAGGGCCGAGGCGGTGCTGGTGCGAGCCAGCTGCGGGAACTCGCTGCCGTTGACCCGGGGTGCTGCTCCGGACTCGACCGACATGCCCAGGGAGCGGGCGATCGGCCGGATGTGCTCGATCAGGGATTCCGCTGCGGGGGATCCGCCATAGACAACGACCTGGCGGATGGTGTCGCGCAGTTCGCGGGGCAGCTGGCCGAGGGTGATCCGGATCTCGCGCGCGAGGAGGTCGAAGTCCGGCTGGTGGCCGGCCCCGTCCTTTTCGATGACGCCTTCGATCGATCGGAGCGCGGCGATGCCGCCGGGGGCGGACACGAGCATGTCGATGCCGGTCTGGCCGACGCCCAGGCTCAGCTGGCTGGGGGCCGGGTCGGGGGTGTAGGGCTCGAGAGCGGTGATGCCGAGGGAGAGGCTGATGGGTTTGAGGCGGGCGGCGCGGAGCGTTTTGGTGAGCAGCACGAGGTGATGCTGGGGGACCGCCAGGAGCGAAGCGTGCTGAGCGCCGTTGGGGAGGCGGTAGCGCGAGGTGGAGATGGACAGGTCCGCGGGGTCATACGGAAATCCTTGCTCGGCTTCGAGCTGGAGGAACCCGGGGACGTCGGCCTCGGGGATATCGGGGACCTTGCACGCGAGGGTTAAGACCCAATTCGAGGGGAGGCACACGGTGCAATAGCGCTCGCGGATGCCGGCTTGGTCGAGGTGATTGCGGATCTCGCGGCCGACCAGCTCCGGATCGTTGGTCAACGGATCCAAGGTCAGCGGGATGCTGAACGTCTGGGAGATCCGGTAGCTGCCGTTGGACCGGTGGATGAGCACGCCGTCCAGGTTGCGGCCATCGAGGTGGAGGCCGATGAGCGAAGCGGGGCGATGAGATTGGAAGCTGAGCATCAGCGTAACTCCATTTTTGCCAGCCAGTCTTTCCGGGTTTCAGCGCCCAGCGCCCAGCCGAGCCGGGCGCGGTCGCGCTGGTAGATGACCTTCGGCCGGCCTTCGGTGGTGTCGAGGATAACCCAGCGGCGCCGGTAGCCGCGGCCGTTTTGGCCGAGGGCGACGATATCGAGGCCGAACTGGAAGGTGCGGGACGTGAGATAGGGGCCGGCCTGGATGGCGGTCTGGCTGTCGAGGACTTCGGCGACCCAGGCGATCGATGTCTGGTCGATCGGCTTGGTGCGGCGGTAGGCGACCAGCTGGTTGGCCTTCTCCGAATCGAGGCCTGGGATGCAGGCCAGGACAACGGCCGAGGCGGTATTGACATTGACCAGCCCCTGCATCTGGTTGGTCACGACGAGGTAGCCGTCGATCTCCTCGAACTCCTCGATGGACAGGCCGCTGCGGATGTAGAACTCGAGGAGGCTGGCGATGTTGGTGCTGCCGGCGAGCTGGGACCGGACCTGGGCGGCGCGTTCCTGGCCGAGGAACTCCTGCAGCAGGGAGGCCAGCTCCTGGTTGGTCCCGCTGGAGACGTTGATGCGGTTGGTCCCGTCGCTGCGAAGAGCCGATTCGCGGGTGAAGACAGTGAAATACTCGATAAGCCCGGGATCGAGGACGCCGTCGCGATCGTCCGGGGGGAGGGTGGCATCGCCGTCGTTCTCGTTGGGATCGAGGACGCCGTTGCAGTTGGTGTCCTCGCCAAAGAGGAGCTCGTCGGAGGCGCCCGACAGGAGCCGCAGCTCCTCGACGGATTCGAAGGGGGCGTCCTTGGCGCGGTAGGGCGGGGTGCGGCGCAAGTAGGTTTCGGACTCGGCGCCGTTGGCGGTGGCTTCGCTGTTGGTGTCGCGCCAGTCGACGATCGCGGCCGCCAGTTCCTCGGTCATGAGGGGCAGGGCCTGGAGCATCTCCAGCGTGGCGGTGTTCAGATTGAGCTTTGATGCCTCATCCATCAGACCGTAAACCGGCACGTCCGTGGCGTCTTCGGGATCGCATCGGCTGATCAGCCAGAAGGTGGCATCGCCGATGCGGACGGCCTCGTAGCCGTAGTCATCGTCGAAGGGCATCTCTCCGGTGTCGGCGTAGTTGGTGACGACCCAGCCGATGTACCGGATGACGCCGGCGATGGCCTGTTCGGCCTGGGCGCCTGCGGCATCGTGCTCGACCGCGCGGAAGTGAAGCAGCATCGAGTGCCCGAAATAAAGGGCGATGCTGACGATGCCGAAGGTGATCCACAGCACGATGATGAGGACCGATCCGGCGGGGGCGGCGGCCCGGTGCGGACGCCTTGGCGAGGATCGAGATGGGAGGGCGAATCTCATCGGTTTCGGCCGGTTGTGCCCCCGCTGCCGGGGCCGCCCGCGCTCGAGCCGCCGCCGGCGCTGGGGCTGCCGCTCGATCCGCCGGCGCCGGAGGTGCTGGCGGATGCGGCGGTGGAGGTGGAGTTGGAGCGGGAGGCGCCGGTGGCCTGGTTGGTGCTGGTCTCGATGGCGATGGGGACGAGTATTTCGGTCCAGACCTCTTCGGGGCGGCGGGCGGCCTGGCTCCACTCGAGGTCGTGCTGGCGGCGCTGGATGGCGACGAGAACAGCCTGGGGAAGCGGGGTCTCCTCGGCGTCGGGATCCCACGTGTCGACCCATTGAGCGCCGTCATGGCACTGGAACCGGAACCCTTCGATGTCATGGAGCAGCGGTGTGGCCTCGTATTCCTCGACGTTGGAGGGGAGAAGATTGCGGGTGACGGCGCGGACGAGGTCGTAGCCGTTGGTGGGGTTGCGCCATTCGGGCTCCTCGAGATAGTAAGCGACCTTTTGGATGTCGCCCCACCAGGAATTGTTATCGAGGCTTCCGCTGGCGGTGTAGAACTCGATCCGGGAGAGGCGGGGATCGCTGCCGTTTTCGGCGGTCATCGAGCCGGCGAACGTCCCGCCGGGAGGGAGGATGCACTGGAGGTCGCGCTTGATGACGGCGAGGGCCCGCTGGATGGGGATGGCATCCTCGACCAGCTCCGTCGTCCGGGCACGGAGCCGCAGGGCGGCGGAGAAGGCGGCGTTCATGGCCGCGAGGACGAGGCTGAAGATGAGGGTGGCGATGAGGATCTCGACCAGCGTAAAGGCCTGGGCCGGCCGAGGCTTCGATGGGAACGAAGGCCAAGAAAGTGGGGGCTGGAGGGGGGCCATCCTCATAGCGTGACTTCCGGGACGAGGGTGCTGATCCGAACGCTATGCTCCTGGTTCTGGACGGGGTAGAAGACCTCGACGGTGATGAGGCGGAGGGCGTTTTCGGTCCAGTAATCGCGCCAGAGCTGCCAGCGGTAGCCGGTCCAGGGCTCGTCCAACGCGCCGTTCAGGCTGGAGGAGTTCCACTGGTTGGAGAAGGTGAGCTCGTTGAGGAGGCGGTCGGCGAGCTGGGTGGCGACGGTTTTGCGCACGGCGGCGACGCCGGCGCGGTTGGCGAGGCTGAGCCCCTGCATGGCGATGGGGATGACGATGGCCATGAAGACCATGGCGGCGAGGACTTCGGCGAACGTGAACGCCCCCCAAGGCCCAGGCCTACCGGGTCGTGTAGAACCACAGATTGGTCGGCTCGGTAATCTCATAGTGGAGGCGGTTGCGCGACGGGACGATCGGGATGGGTGTCTCATCCGCTTTCTCGTCGCAGAGCAGGACCATGGCGAGGCTGTTCTCGTCAATGGCGCCATCCGGCAGGAACCGGATGGTGGCGATCTGGTTTGTCAGGGGATGATGGGGATCGATCTGGAAAGAGAGGTTGGTGGCGAGCTGGAACTCGACGGGCTGGTATTCATGGATCTGGTTGCGGGAGGCTTGAAGGCGGCGCTGCAGGGGATCCTCATAGACGGCAGCGCCTTCCTCCTGGAGGCCGTAATAGCCGGTCTCGTGGTTGAGCCAGACAACGACGGGGACGCCGGTGGAGATCGCGCGGTTCTGGGCGAAGCGCGTGAGCGTGAGGAACCGGTTGGCCTCGATCTCGATCGCGCGTCCGCGGTAGAAGCGGGCAAGGCGGGGGGCGGCGAGGGCGATGACGGCGCCGAGCATGCCGAGAACGAGGATCAGCTCGATGAGGGTGAAAGCCCGCCGCTTATCGCCTGGATCGGGTCTGATAATTGGTGATGTCATCTTCATTGCCAGCCTGGCCATCGGGGCCGGAGGACATGAGGTCGTAGGCGGTCTCGTTTTGGCGGCCGGGGCATTCGTAGACGTACTCGTTGCCCCAGGGATCTTTCGGGATTTCGCCCTTGATATAGGGGCCGCGCCAATTGAGGGCCTCGCGGGGCTGCTCCACCAGGTCGAGAAGCCCGTCCTTGCCCTTGGGGTAGTAGCCCACATCAACCTCGAAGGCGTCAAGGGCGATGCCGAAATTGGCGATCTGGGCCTGGGCGGCCGTGATCCGCGCCTGCTCCGTGCGGCCGGAGAACTTGGGGACGACGATGGCCGCCAAAGTGCCGAGGATGACAAGCACCAGAAGGAGCTCGACCAGGGTGAACCCGGCAGCGCCGCGCCGGCCGAGGCCGCGACGGCCCTGGGGAGACAAGGGGTTCGGACGATTGTAGGTTTTCATTTGATATAATCCTGGATCGTGAAGATGGGGATGACCATGCCGATGAAAATGGTGCCGATGAACCCGGCGATGAAGAAAAGCATGAGGGGCTCGGCCAGGGCCACGGCGGTCTTCAGCTGGCGGTCGAGCTCGGACTCGGTGACGTTGGCGAGGCGGACGAGCTCCTGGTCGAGGCGGCCGCTCTCCTCGGCGACGGAGATCATCTCGAGCACGGCGCCGCCAAAGAGGGTGGGGCAGCCGGCCAGGCTGACGCCCAGCGGCTCGCCTTTCTGGACGCGCTCGATGCTGGCGGAGACGGCATCGATCAGCGTCTGATTCCCGATCGAGCGGCGGGCGACCTGGAGGCCGTTGATGAGCGGGACGCCGGCCCCGAGAAGGGTGCCGAGCATCCGGCAGAAGCGGGCCATCGCGAACTTGGAGACGAGGGCGCCGACGACCGGGGCCTTGAGAATCAACTGCTCGCGGATGCGGCTGCCCTGGGGGGATCGGAGCCAGTTGCGGAGCATGAAGAAAACGACGGCCGCGACCACGGCGACGACGAGGCCATAGGAGCGGAGGATCGTGCTGGCGCCCACAATGACCTGGGTGATGAGGGGCAGCGAGCCGCCGAATCCCTCGAAGATGACCTGGAACCGCGGGATGAAGAAGACGAGCAGGAACGTCAGCACGCCGATGGCCAGGACCAGGAGGATCGTCGGATAAAGGAGGGCGGTGAGCATCTTGGACCGGAGCTCCTTGTCGCGGGCCTGGAAATCGGCGATCTGGCCCAGGACGACATCGAGGAAGCCGCCGGTCTCGCCGGCCTCGACCATGGCGACATAGACGCGCGGGAACACCTGCGGGGACTGGGCCATGGCATCCGCCAGCGACAGCCCGTCGATGACCAGGTCGTGGACCTCCTTCCACTTCTGGCTGGCGATGGGGGCTGCGGCTTCCTTGTAGAGAATGACCAGAGCGCGGCTCAGGGGGATGCCCGCGGCCAGCAGGCTCGAGAGAAGCCGGGTGAAGTCCTCGAGCATCCGGCCGGTGATCTTGCGGGGCTGGATCCGGAGCGAAAACCCCGCGGAATCGGTCTTCTCGGCGGGGCGGGGCCGCTCGTTGAGGCGGACGGGCCGGAGGCCGCTGGCGGCCATGCGGCGGAGGGCATCCTGGCGGCCTTCGGCTTCCAGGGTGCCTTCGGCGATGGCGCCATCCGGCTGAAGGGCTCGGTACTCGAAGACGATCATGGATCAGGAGGGGTTGTCCAGGGCCTGGTCCTTGGCGACGCGGATGACCTCGTCCGGGGTGGTGATCCCCTGGCGGACGAGGCGCCAGCCGTCTTCGCGCAGGGTGCTCATGCCATGCTGGCGGGCGATTTCGCGGATCTCGCCGCTGGAGCAGTTCTTGAGGATCATCTGGCGCAGATCGGTGGTCAACGCCATCATTTCGAAGATGGCGTGGCGGCCGATGTAGCCGGTCTGGCGGCATTCGCGGCAGCCGACGGCTCGGAAGATGGCGGCGCCGCGCAGGGCGGGCTGAGATTCCTGGAGGGCCTGAACCGTGGGAGAGAGATCTTCGGTCTTGCAGTGGGTGCAGAGAACTCGGACCAGCCGCTGGGCGAGCACGGCCTCGAGCGAGGAGGCGACCAGGTAGGGCTCGACTCCCATGTCAACAAGGCGGGTGAGGGCGCCGGGGGCGTCGTTGGTATGTAGTGTGGAGAAGACAAGGTGGCCCGTGAGGGAGGCCTGGACGGCGATCTGGGCGGTCTCCTGGTCGCGGATTTCACCGATCAGGACGACATCCGGATCGTGGCGCAGGATCGAGCGCAGGCCGCGGGCGAAGGTGAGCCCGGCCTTTTCCGACACCTGGATCTGGTTGACGCCCTTGAGCTGGTATTCGATGGGATCCTCGATGGTGATGATCTTGCGGATGGCGTCGTTGATTTCGTTCAGGGCGGTATAGAGGGTGGTGGTCTTGCCGCTGCCGGTGGGTCCGGTGACGAGAACGATGCCGTGGGGGAGGCCGAGGACATTCTGGAACAGGGAGAACTCGCGTTCGGCCATGCCCAGGTCAGTCATGTGGTAGAGGGTGGTGTCCTGGCGGAGGAGCCGGAGGACAACGGCCTCGCCATGGAGCATGGGGATGATCGAGACGCGGATATCGACCTCGATATTGTTGATGCGGATCTTGATGCGTCCGTCCTGGGGCAGCCGTTTTTCGGCGATGTTGAGGTGGCTGAGGATCTTGACGCGGGAGACGATCGCGGGCTGGAAGCGTTTGACCTGGGCGGGGACGGGGACCTCCTGGAGGACGCCGTCGATGCGGTAGCGGATCCGGAGCTCGTCGGCGAACGGCTCGAGGTGGACATCGGATGCGCGGAGCTCGATGGCGTCCCGGAGGACCTGGTTGACGAACCGGATGATCGAGGCGTCTTCGGCGGCCGTATCGAGATCGGTATCTTCGCGCTCGCCTTCCTCGACGACCTGGAGCGGGGCTTCCTCCTCGAGGGTGTCGATGGTGTCGGCGCCCACGCCGAGGCGCTTCTTGATCTCGCGCTGGATGGCTTCGGCGGGGGCCAGGACGGGCTTGAGCCGCAGCCCGGTCAGTGTCTTGAGCGTATCCAGGCCGCGGGTGGCGAAGAGCCGGCTGGTGGCGACCTCGACCGAGCCGTTGACGCGCTGGAGGGGGAGGAGCTGCTCCTTGAAGAGGATTCGGGCGGGGAACAGAGAAAGGAGCTGGCGGTCCGGTTCGATGTCATCGAGGGCGGAGTAGCCGAGCTCGTATTCCCGGGCCAGCCATTGAAGGACGTCCTCCTCGGACTGGGATTTGGCGCCGCCCGGCCGCTGGGACTGCTGCTCGAGTGCGTCCGCGTCCTCGATCGACAATTGCTGGGACTCGACCATTCGCTGCAGCAGCTCTTTCATGGTGGATAGGGGTGGAGGGTTTAACCGGCGCGCGGCTGCCCGCGCGCCGGCTCCTGGTGGCGCCACCGTGGTTGGCCTGTGGAATCCGCGGCGGCACCCAAACAACCGTCGGCGGACTAGCGGAAGAGGCCCATCATGACCGCCTGAGCTTCCTGGCGGACAGAGAGGAGTTTCTTGAGCTCTTCCTGGGCTTGTTCGAGCTTCTGCTCGGCAGCCTTCCGGCTCTCCCGCAGGGCAGTCAGCTTGGCCTTGATTTCGGCGCTGGGGGCCTTGTCTTCAATGGCCTTTTGGAGGGCGGCGACCTCAGGATTCGGCTCGCCGCCGAATCCGCCGGGACCGCCCTGGCCGGGCTGCCCAGGCTGGCCGGGTCCGCCGGTGCGCCGTGCGCCCATGCCTCCGAACCCGCCAAACCCGCCCATCGTGCCGCGGCGTGCTTCGTTGACGGCCTCGATGCGGGCTTGGATGAGCTTCCATTCGTCGTCGTTGGTGACTTCGAGCTGTTCACGGTACCGTTCCATCATGCGTTCGCGCATTTGGGCCGGGTCGAAGTTGCCGCGTCCCTGGCGTTGCGCAGGCTGTTGGGCCTGTGTCGAGGCCGAGCTGGTCAAAAGGAAAGCCAGCCCGAGGCCGGCCACGAGGGTTGTCAAGGTTTTCTGCATATCGCCATCCAGTCAGGTGTTTGTTGGTTTGCGTCTGGTCCCCCGGGGCAAATCGCTGCCTGAGGGCCACAACGATCGACTGCAATAGCAAGAGGAGTGCCAAGCCGCTGCAGGCGGTCCTTCAGGGGGATTCAAGGGCTTGCCGGAGCCGAGCTTGCGCAACTATTACCCAATTGATCGGCCAGTGTGCAAATACTGCGCAGCCGCCGCACCGACGGCCCTGTTCTTTCAAGGACCGGTTGGGCGGCGCAGGATGTCGAGCGCGGGGGCTGGGACGGTGGCAGATTTTCATCGGCAACAGGGGGAGGCCGGTGGCATGGTGGCCCCATGAACATAAAGCATTCAATCGGCAATCGAGCGATGGATCCGCAGCGATCGATGACGCGCCGGGGTTTCCTGGGGACGGCGATGGCGGCGGCGGGCGGGCTGATGGGGATGGAACAGAGCAGGGGCGAAGGCGCCGCAGCGGAGCCGAGTGAGCAGCGCGGGTTGCCGCGCTGGCGGGGATTCAATCTGACGAATTTCTTTCAGGCGATGAGCTCGGGTGAGGAGGGGCGCGGGGAGGTGCGCGAGGACGATTTGCGGTGGATCCGGGACTGGGGTTTCGATTTGGTCCGGCTGCCGATGGACTACTGGATGTGGGTGGACTCGGACTGGAGGGCGGCGCGGAAGCTGGCGGTGGAGGATGTGACGAAAGTGAAAGAGAGCGTGCTCGAGCGGGTGGATCGGGCGGTGGAGCTCTGCCGGCAATACGGTTTGCACTTGAGCCTGAACTTCCATCGCGCACCGGGGTACTGCATCAACGATCCGGAGCGCGAGCCTTTCGTGCTGTGGTCCGATGTGCGGGCGGAGGAGGCGTTCGCGTGGCACTGGGAGCTGTTCGCGCGGCGATACCGGGCGGTGCCGCGGGAAGCGTTGAGCTTCAATCTGGTGAACGAGGCGCCGCGGGCGCGAGAGGGCTACATGTCGCGGGCGGACTATGCGCGGGTGATGACGCGGGCGACGGAGGCCATTCGCAAGCATCGGGGGGATCGGATCGTCATTGTGGACGGATTGAACGTGGGGACGGAAGTGGTGAAGGAGATGATCCCGGCGGGAGTGGCTCAGAGCGTGCATGCCTATTGGCCGGCGGGGATCAGCCATTACCGGGCGGGATGGGTGGACCGGAGCTCGAGCTTTCCGATGCCGGCGTGGCCGCTGAAGAACGCTGACGGGAGCATCCAGGCGGATCGCCGGAGGCTGGAGGAGCGGTTTGCGCCCTGGGGAGAACTGGCCCGGACGGGCATCGGGGTGCATTGCGGGGAGTGCGGATGCTTCAATCGAACGCCCTGCGACGTTTTTCTGGCCTGGTTCACCGACGTCATGGAGGTGCTCCATGGGCACGGCATTGGGTACGCGCTCTGGAACTTCCGGGGATCGTTCGGCGTGCTGGACTCCGGGCGGCGCGACATCGAGTACGAGGACTGGCACGGGCATCGCCTCGACCGCCGTCTGCTGGAGCTGCTCCGGCGGCACTAGCGGGTTCACTCGACGAACTTGCCGGGATTGAGGATGCCGCGGGGATCGAGCGCGCGTTTGATCGTGCGATGGAAGGCGCGGATATCGGGGGAGGCAGCCAGGGGCCACCACCGTTTGCGGGCCAGGCCTACACCGTGCTCGCCGGTGATGACTCCGCCCCAAGACAGGATCTGCTGGAAAAGCTCGTCCAGGGCCGCATCGCGGCGCGTCTCGAAGCCTGGCTTGGATTCGTCCACCATGACATTGACATGGATATTGCCGTCGCCGGCATGGCCGAAGCAGGCCACGGGCAGGCCGTGTTTGGCCTGCAGCCGGGCGGTGAACCGGAAGAGATCCTCGAGCCGGCCGCGGGGCACGGTGATATCCTCGTTCATCTTCTTCAGGCCGGTATCCTTGAGCGCGGCCGAGAACTCGCGCCGGACCTGCCAGATGGCCTCGCAGGCAGGGCCGCCGAAGGCGCGGTGGACAAAGCGCGGCCCGCAGGCGCGGACGATCCGCTCGGTGTGGCGCAGCTCGGAGCGCACGGACCGTTCCTGGCCGTCGATCTCGACGATCAGGTGCGCGCGCGAGCCGGCGAAAAGACGGCTGCCGGTCCGTTTTTGGGCGGCCGCCAGCGTGAACTCGTCGGCGACCTCCACGGCCGACGGGAGGATGCCCGAGGCGAAGATGGCGCGGATGGCGCGGGCGGTGTCCCCCATCGTCGGGAACCCGACCGACAGGCATGCGCGGCAGGGGGGCAGAGGGATCAGTTTCAGCGTGGCCTCGGTGATGACGCCCAGGAGACCCTCGGAGCCGACAAAGAAGCGGGCGAGGTCGAAACCGGTCTTGTTTTTGTGGGTGCGGCTGCCCAACCGCAGGATCGTGCCGTCGGCCAGGACCACCTCGAGGCCGAGCACATAGTCGCGGGTGACGCCATACTTGAGGCAGCGGGGGCCGCCGGCGTTGGTGGCGATATTGCCGCCGATGAAGGATTCGGCGCGGCTAGCGGGGTCGGGGGGGTAGAACAGCCCTTTCTTCTCGACGGCAGACTGGAGCTTGGCGGTGACCACGCCGGCCTGGACCACAGCGACGAAGTCGCCCGTGTGGATCTGGCGGATCCGGCTCATGCGGTCCAAGGAAAGGACGATGCCCCGGCGGACCGGGACGCAGCCGCCGGCGTAACCGTGGCCGGCGCCGCGGGGGGTGACGGGGATTCGATGCTCGTGGGCGAAGCGGAGGATGGCGGATACGGAGGCGGCGGTGCGGGGGCGGGCCACGGCATCGGGTACGACGGACATCAGCCATTTATCCGATGCGTGCTCCTTTCGAACGGCTGGGTCGATCGACAGCTCATCGCTGTCCAGACGGCGCTGCAGTTGCCGGAGCCGGGCGGCGAGCAGGGGCTTCATGCGGGATTATCGGAGGCGGATTGAATGAGGCGGCGCGCTTCCTCGGCCACGGCGGGCGGCACCTGGACACGGATGCCGCCGGCGGCCATCGAGTAGCCGTCGATGTTGATCGCGGCGATTTCGTCGGCAAGGTTGACATCAAAACCGGCGGCGTCCAGGCGGGATCGGATCACCTGGGCTTCGGCCGGATTGAACGCGCGATAGATCGTCACCCATTCCATGGTTCCAGCCTAGCGCAAACGAGGGATGGTTCAAGGAGCAAACTGTTCCTGGAGATGAATCAGTCCTGATGCATGCAGGGGGTTTACGGTTTGCGGCCGGAGTAGATTGGGGTGCTGGGCCGGGCGGCGCGGGGCGCGCGGGGCTTGTAGAGCAGGCCATGGTTCTTGAGGTTGGCGCTGACCTCGGTGAGGTTGCTGACAAGCAGGCTGAACTGGGACTGGATCGACGGATCCTGGAGGAGGCTGCCGGCGAGGCCGCGCCCCTCCTGGAGCTGGGCGAGAAGGGCATCGATGCGGTTGCCGGCCGATGCGAAATGCTCGAGCGTGTGCTGGACGTCGCCCCGGTTGGTCTCGAGCATCTCCTGGAACTCGAGCGCCAGCAGGCTGAGGCGCTGGGAAAAGAGGGCGAGGTTGCTCAGGGTGGAGCTGACGTGAACCTGGTTGGACGCGACCAGATGGTCGAGCGAGACAGCGACCGACGTGGCGCGATCGATGAGGACCGGCAAGTTGGTGAGGCTGGCGGCGATGTTGGTGAGCGTGGACTCGGAGAGCAGGGCGCGGTCGATCCGCCGGACCGCGGTGTCGAGCGTGTTGACGGCCCGGTCGGCCCCCTGGATCAACTCGACGGCCGATCGGGCGGCCTCCTGGAGATTGAACGGCTCCTGGCAGGTGACCACGGCCCCTTCCTGGAGCGGGGGCGCCTCGTGGCTTTGAGGGATCACGGCGATGTATTGGTCGCCGAGGAATCCCGCCTGCTCGATGGTGAACACGGCATCCTTGCGGATGACATAGCGGCGGTGAATGCGGACGTGGACGTAGACGGACTTGCCGTCGGGAGCGAGGTCGGCGCTGACGACCATGCCGACGGGGATGCCGGCCAGCAGGACGCCGGCGCGGGGCTTGATGCCGCTGACATTGGAGGTTTTCAGGATCAGGCCATAGGTGGGCTGCCAGAAGGAGATGCCTTTCGAGAACAGCAAGGCCATCCCGGCCAGCAGGACTAGGCCGATCGAGACGAACAGGCCGACGCGCCAGGTCATGGATGCGGGTTTCATAGCGTGACTTCGCGAGGATCGGAGACGCCGTCCACGAATCGCCGGACGACGGGATCGGCAGAGGCGAAGATCTCCCGGGGGGCGCCGGAGGCGTAGACGCGCCCCTCGTGGAGCATCAGGACACGCTGCGCGATGCGCCGGACGGTCCGCATGTCATGGGTGACGACGACCGTGGTGGCGCGGAGCTTGGCGCAGACCTGCTCGATGAGGCGGTCGATGCTGTCGGCCGAGACCGGGTCCAGGCCGGTGGTCGGCTCGTCGTAGAAGACGATCCGCGGGCGGTGAACGATGGCGCGGGCCAGGCCGACCCTCTTGCGCATGCCGCCGGACAGCTCGGCGGGCTTCTTGGCCTGGATGCCCGGGAGGCCGACAAGGTCGAGCGCCTCGGCGACGCGGCGGTCGACCTCGGCTCGAGAGCATCGGCCCTGGCGCCGGAGGAGAAAGCCGATGTTCTCCTCCACGGTCAGCGAATCGAACAGGGCGGCGGCCTGGAAGAGCATGCCGCACTGCTGGCGGATCTCGAGCAGGCCGCGCTCATCAAGGGCGCCGAGGTCCTGTCCGAGCACAACGACGCGCCCGGAATCGGCCGGCAGCAGCCCGATGAGGATGCGGAGGAGGACGCTCTTGCCGCAGCCGCTGCGGCCGATGATGGCGGCGGCTTCGCCCTCGGCGATCCGGAAATCGACGCCGTTGAGGACCGCGTGGCCATCGAACCGGCGGACGATTTCCCGGGCCTCAATCATGAGAGGCCCTCCAGCAAGCGGGTCAGGAGCAGCGTGAGAAAGAAGTTGCCGATCAAGACGGCGATGGATGACCAGACCACAGCCTCGGTCGTGGCGCGGCCAACCCCTTCGGCGCCCAGGGGGCATTGAAGGCCTTTGTAGCAGCTGATCAGGGCGATGATCAACCCGAAGACAACCCCTTTGATCTGCCCCATCACCAGCTCGTTCAGCCCGGTGTATCGGATCATGTTCGCCCACGCGTAGGCGCCGTCGATGCCCAGGAGGCCCACGCCGAGGGCGTAGGCCGCGCCGATCCCGATGCCGACCGACTCGGCCGTGAGCAGGGGCATCGCCAGGACGGTCGCCGCCAACCGAGGAAGCAGCAGATAATCCACCGGGTGCGCCCCGAGGGTGCGGAGGGCGTCGATTTGCTCGGTGACCCGCATGGTGCCGAGCTCGGCGGCCATGGCGGCGCCCACGCGGCCGGCAACCATCAGAGCGGTGAGCACCGGGCCCAGCTCGCTGCTCATGGACACGCTGACCACGGCGAGGGTGGCGGTGTCCATCTTGACTTTGTGGAACTGGAAAAAGGTCTGGGCGCAAAGGACGAGGCCGGTGAAGGCCCCGGTGATGAGGACGACGGCTTGCGATCGGGCGCCGAGGAAATAGAACTGGTAGGCCAGGTCCTGGACGCTGAGGCGGCCCCGGGCCAGCGCGCGGACCGCCTCGGCCAGAAGCATGGCCAGCTCGCCCAAGGCTTCGAGGGCATCATGGAACCTTTGGCGCATCGGCATCTGCATGGTCGGAATCGGCGCCGCCTTTGGAGCCGGGCGCCGAGCCGCACGGAGAGCAGCGGGTCTTCATCCAGAGGCCGCCTCCGGCGGCAACAGAGAATAGATAGCCTCAGGATCGCCCATGGGCCAAGCGCAAAAAGAGCCGAAAAGGCTCGCGATCCGGGGCGGCAAGGCGTATGAATCGCGCTCAAGATTGTATGCAGGACTCGTGCGTGGAGCGATGGCGCCGACGGTGTACGGCCCGGAGCCGATGGATGCCGATCGGATTGGCCTGGATGCTGGCGTGGGCGGCCGGGGGGGCGGATCTGGCATGGAACTGGGCGAACCCGCGGCCCATGGGCAGCCATGTCTTCGACCTCTTCTCGACCAACGGCTGGTATTTCGCGGTATCGGAGCGCGGCCGGCTCTATGCCAGCCTCGACCTCGACTTGTGGGCGGTCCGGGAGACGGGCACCTCGAAGGCGCTGCGGGCCATGGGCCAGCTGGGAAGCCGGTTGATCGTGACCGGCGAGGCGGGGACGGTGTTGTATGCCGAGGGCCCGACCAACCGTTTTCAAGCGATCAATCTGGGGACCGAGGACTGGCTGGAGGCGATCGCGGTCTCCGCAGAGCTTGGATTGGCGGTGGCGGTGGGGGACCGGGGGGCCATCTACGCCAGCGGCGACGGGATCCAGTGGCAGCGGCAGACCGCGCCGTTCAACGATTGGCTGCGGGGGGTGGCCTTCGGGAATCATCTGTTCGTCGCTGTCGGAGAGGACGGCAGCATGGCCAGCAGCACCGACGGCCGGTCCTGGTGGGCCCTGACGCGCCGGGTGGCCACGCATCTGAACCGCGTGTCGTGGCTGGGCGACCGGTTTTGGGCGGTGGGCGATGCCGGGGTGGTGCTGACGAGCACCACCGGATCGAGCTGGACAGCGCTCGGGGGGGTGGGAATCACGAATAATCTCCATGCCGTTGCGGGCGACAGCACGGTGCGATGGCTGATCGGGGATGGCGGGCTGTGGCGCGGCGAGCGATCAGGGGCCCAATACGTCTGGTCGAGCGAGACGAGCGCCAGCAAGACCATGCCGGCGCCCGCCTGGACCTATTATTCGGCCCTGTGGGATGGAGGGAACATCCTGGCCGGAGGCCGGACCGGAATGCTCGTGGCGGGAGGCCGGGCGAGCGCGTGGGCCGATTTCGACTGGCTCACGCTGAGCGACTCGGTTTACGCGTGGCTGTGGGACGTGATCCGGCGCGACGGACGCTATGTGGCGGTGGGCGACAAGGCGGTTGTGCAGACCAGCGACGACGGCGCCGAGTGGGACCTCGAGTCGGTGCCCCCGGAAGCGACGAACTCGGTTTTTCTCGGGATCGGCCAGGGGCCGGCAGGCTTGCTGGCGGCGGGCACCCACGGCACGATGATCTACAGCCCCGACCAGTGGACCAACGTCGTGACGGAGACCGTCGTCATCGACGGCGGGACGGCCATCACCAATCGAGTGACCAATGCGGTGAACCTGGTGGGATGGATCTGGGACGCTGTCGGGCCCCGTCCCACGACCAACGACTTGCAGGGAGTGATGGCATGGAATGGGCAGTGGTTCGTGTGCGGAGGGCAGGGCGCTTTGTTGCGGAGCCCGGATCTGGCGGCCTGGACGCCGCTGAGCACGGGAACCGGCGCGTTTCTGTCCAGCATGGCTGCATTTCCCGGGGGTGCGGTGGCGGTGGGAGACGGCGGCGCGATCCTCCACAGCAACGATGGAGAGAGGTGGGCGCCGCGGGATTCAGGGACGACGAACTGGCTTTACCGAGTCCGATGGATTCGAGACCAGCTCGTGGCCGTGGGGGAAAACGGGACGATCCTGACCAGCAGCGATGGTGTCGCTTGGGTGACGCAGACCAGCGGGGTTTCCCAATGGCTCAACGACGTCCTGCGCCTCGAGGATCGGCTCGTGGCGGTCGGGAGCCAGGGGGTCGTGCTGCAAAGCCCGGACGCGATTCGCTGGACGCGGGCAGAGAACATCACGTTGAAATCGCTCTTTGCGCTGGCGGGCGAGCCCCATCAGCTGGTGGCGGTGGGGGTGGAAGGCGCCATCTTGCGATGCCAGACCGCCCCCGCGCAGATACTCGATTATCGATTCGACAACGGACCGGGCCAAGGCGGATCGGCAACCAACCGGCTCCTGGTGTCGGGATCTCCGGGCCAAGCCTTCACAGCCGAGAAGGGCGGCGATCTCGGCGCGTGGCAGCCGGGCCCGACCAATGTGTTTCTGGATAACACGGGCCTGATGCGCATCCAGGAAACGGAGGAGGATCGGTTGCCGACCCGGTTTCGCCGGGCCCGGTCGTTGCCGGAGGGGTAGGCCGGCTGCGGCCGATCGCGCTACTGGGCGCACCAGCCGCCGTCGATCACGATGTCGGTGCCGGTGATGAAGCCGGCCTTCTCGGAACAGAGGAACAGGGCCAGGGCGGCGACCTCGCCGGGATCCCCCCAGCGCGCCAAGGGGATCCGAGAGAGGAAAGACCGGGTCAGCTCCGGATTCTCCAGTATGGGCCGGTTGATCTCGGTGGCGCAGGGGCCTGGGCTGATGCCGTTGACGGTGATCCGGTCCGGGGCAAGCTCGAGGGCGAGCGCGCGGGTGAAGCCGAGCAGGCCGGCCTTGGTAGTCGCGTAGAGGGTGCGCTCGGGCAGCGCGACATGGCTCATCATCGAGGTCAGATTCAGAATCCGGCCAAAGCCGCCCCCTTTTATGAGCGGGACGAACGACCGGCACATGAGGAAGGGCCCGGTCAGGTTGGTGGCGAGCACGCGGTTCCACTCGTCGAGGGTGAAATCGGCGATCGGTTTTCGGATGTTGATGCCGGCGTTGTTGACCAGGATATCCAGACGCGGGGAGCGCTGGCGGAACGACCGGGCCAGTTCGGCGACCTGGGCTTCATCGGCGACATCGGCGGCGTGGCACCAGGCGCAGCCGCCAAGGGATTGGATCTGGCTCGCGGCGTCCTCGAGGTGGCGGGGTTCGCGTGCGACGAGGACGACCTCGGCGCCGGCGCGGGCGAGCGCGGCGGCGATGGCTTTGCCCAGACCCTTGCTCGCGCCGGTAACCAGAGCCACCTTGCCGTGCAAGGCGGTGTCGGCCATCGAGGAGGCGATCGATCGAGCGTTCATGGCGCAAGCGGTTTTCCCTGGGCGGCCTCCTGGATCGCATAGAGGCGCGTCATGGTGGCCAGATAGAGAACGCCGTTGGCCGCGATGGGCGATGCATGGATGGGTTCTCCGAGCTTGACTTGGCTGAGAATCTTCATCTCCGGCGAGTCCGCAAAACACCAGACTGTGCCGCGCCGGCTGGCGAAGTAGACCTTGCCGTCGGCGACGAGGGGCGAGGCCCACACCTCCGCATCCAGATCGTGGGTCCAGTGCGCCTGGCCGGTGCGGGCGTTGACGCAATGCGCACGGCGGCCGGAATCGGCCACATACACCCGCTGGTCGTGGACGGCGGGCGTGGCCATGCAGTGGTTCTGGAGGGGATACGACCAGACCTCCCCGGTCCGGGTGATGTCGCCGGAGGCCGTGGCGTCGATGCATTTTAGCCAGGCCTGGTTCTTGCCCCACCAGACATCGCCGCCGAGTGTGACGTAGACGCGCCCGCGGTGGAAAACAGGCATGCTCTTGATGTTGCTCGGGCTTTCGCGGCGATTCCCGGTGAAGCGGTGCACGTCGGATTTAGGGGCGTCCGGATCGCCGTCGAACCGCCAAATCCTCTGCAGTGTCTGAACCGGAGGAGGCGGCGAAGCCGATCCCGAGAGCGCATGAAAGGCATACAGGATCCCGTCCCCGCCGCCGAAGATGACGAGCTTGTGGCCGTTGACTTCTCCGAGTGCTGGCGACGACCAGGTGCTGTGGAAAATGACCGGCCCCATCCGCTCGCCGTCCCGAGCGAGCCAGCGGCCGGTCAGGGCGTCCAGCGCGATCAGGCTGGGCGCATCAGGAGCGCGGATCTTCCGGTGGGTGTTATCGACGCCGTTGCACGTGTTGAAGTAGAGGATGGCGCCATCGAGCAGCGGAGCGGTGTGGGCGCTGTCGTGAGGATAGGACCCGGTGTTCGTCAGCACGGGAAAGGTCCAGAGGATGTCCGCCGTGATTTCATTCACGGGGATGGGCGGGGCGTCGAGGGGCGCCTGGAAGGAGGCCTCATCGAGGAAGGGGCCGTCGTTGCCATTGGATTGGCCATCGAGGTCGAGGCAGACCATTTCAACCCGATTGTCCAGCATGTAGACCCGGCGCCCGTCGATGACCGGAGAGCCGACGATTCCCGCTCGCGGCCAATCCTGATAGATGTCCTTGCTGAGCTTGGGGACGACCAGCTGCCAGCGGAAACGCCCGTCCTGCTCGTCGAAGCACATCAGCACGCCGCGATCGCCGGTGTGCCGGGCATCGCGCGGATGGCCGTTGTTCGTGCCGATCAGGACCCGCCCGCCCGCAACGGCCGGTGTGGAATGGGTCTCGGTGCCGAGCTCGACCGACCATTTCACGTTTTGCCCGGTCGAGGGATCGAAGGTCGAAGGGAGCCCGCGCTCGGGCGAGATCATGTTCCGGGTGTGGCGTTCGCCCCATTGCGGCTGGTCGGCGGCGGGCGCGGCTGGCGCGATCAGGGTCCAAACCGCCAGAAGGATGGCTGCGGGATGGCCCCAGCACGCAATGCGTCGAACCGCAGCCTCATTGGGGCCGCCGCGCGAGGGCGTCCGGCCTCCATGATGCCGATCGGATGCGCTGACCCAGCGTTGCGCGCTGACTGCGCTCGGCTGAGCGCCTCGACTCTGCCCGATGAATCCAGCTTTGCTCACGGGCGGCACCGTAGCTCATGCGCGGCCGCAAGGGAAGCACTACCCACGAGGCGCAGCCGCCGTCCCAAAAACTTACGGGCGTCGCCGGGCGCGGCCGAGCAGGGCGATGAGGCCGCCGGCGAACAACGTCAATATGGCCGGTTCCGGAACGGTCATCGCCATGAGGCCGTTGTTGCTGTCGAGGGCGTAAACGACGTTGCCAAAGAAGTCGATGGCGCCGGTGCCATTCCCGTTGGCGTTATCGACGGGGAACGGCTCGGAGTCGAGCGGGGTGTTGAGGACGGCTTCCGAGAGGGTGTTCAAGCCGTAGAGATCGAGCGTGTCCGGCAAGGGCGAGGTATTGAGGGTGATCCCCGCCAGGAGGTTGGCCCCGGGATCGACACCAACGATCGTGAGGGCGGAAGAGAGCACGTTGGTGCCGTATTGGGCGACCGTCAGTCCGGTATCGACGTCGATCTGCCGGAGCAGACGACCCGCCGCGGTTCCGAGGAACGTGTTCCCCGGGCCGAACGCGAGGCCCAATCCGAGATCGCCGGCGGTGGCATCGGTCTGGAGCGGGGTGGCGGTGAACGTGGAACCATCCGTTTTGATCGAGGCGACAATGGTCCCCGCACGCGATGCGGCGAGGATATGCACGTCATTTCCCGCGCCTCGCACGTCGAGGGTATCGCCGAAGCGGCGGTTGGTGGCCGTGGGATTGCCGCCGCTGGGGTCGCCGGAATAGACCAACTCCGGAACGGCGCTTTCATTGGCCCAACGATACACCTTGAAGGGGGTGGTTGAGGAATCCGTGGTGAGGTTGGCGCCATAGATGACGCCATCGGAGCCTGCGGATATCATGTTCAGGGCGAACGTGCCGCCGCTAATGCCCGTGATGTTCATCGTGCCAACATCCGCTCCCGTTGCTCCATCGACCACATTAACACTTGTGGCGCGGTTGGCGATGAGGACGTGCCCGGTGGCCGGGTTATAGGTCATGCCGCGCTGGATATTGTCTGTGGTCAGGTAGGTGCGGTCGCCTGGCTTGAGGACCCAGAGGGATTCCAGGCTCTGCGCCTGGGAATAGGCGGCTGCCACGGCCAGGGTGACGACGGTGAGCAGTAGAGCAGATGTCTTCATAGTCAAAGTGCACCGATTGAACATGATGGCTGTCGAGTCTGGATGATATTGATCATAAAACGGCCGCGGCGTCAATGTCCCATTGTCATTGGGGATGGATTGGCGCATTATGGCGCCATGCGAACGGTGACGTCGTGCGCTGCGATGCAACGGTTGGCGCGCCAGTGGCAGCGGGCCGGCGCGCCTGTGGCGCTGGTCCCCACAATGGGCTTCCTGCATGCAGGGCATATCAGCCTCATCCACCGCGCCCGCCGCACTGTGGGGCGCCGCGGGCGCGTGGTCGTCAGCATCTATGTCAACCCCACCCAGTTCGCGCCAACGGAGGATCTGAAGCGGTATCCGCGGGACCGGGAGGGGGATTTGCGCCAATGCCGAGCGGCGGGGGCGGATGCAGTGTTTCTGCCCTCGGACGCGGAGATGTACCCGGGAGGCTTCAGCACGTATGTCGAGGAGCAGGCATTGTCGCGCGGGATGGAAGGGGCGTCGAGGCCCGCCCATTTTCGAGGAGTCACCACCGTGGTGGCGAAGCTGTTGCTGCTGACGCAGCCGGGAGTGGCGGTGTTTGGCGCAAAGGATTGGCAGCAAGCGGCGGTGGTCGGGCGGATGGTGCGCGACCTGAATTTTCCGGTGCGGATCGTGGTGGCGGAGACCCTTCGGGAAGGGGATGGGCTGGCGATGAGCTCGCGGAACCATTATCTCTTGCCGGCGCAGCGGGCCCAGGCCACCGTGCTGTGGCGGATGCTCGAGGAGGCGCGCCGGCAGGTCCGGGCGGCCCGACAGCCGCTGTCGGCAGCCCTGCTCCGGCGGCGGCTGCAAGCCCTGCTGCGGCAGGCGCCCGAGGCGCGGCTGGACTACATCGAGTTCTTCCAGCCCGACACACTCGAACCGGTGCGCCGGGTGCGCCGGGGAGATCACATGGCGCTGGCCGTCTGGATCGGGCCGACCCGGCTGATCGACAACGCAACACTGGAGTGAGTTTATGGATCACGAGACGCGCGCATGCGATTTCCTGGTGATGGGCAGCGGCATCGCGGGGCTGTTTTTCGCCCTGCACGCCGCCGAGCACGGGCGGGTCGTGGTCGTCACGAAGAAGCAAAGCGCCGAATCCAGCACCAACCATGCCCAGGGCGGCATCGCCGCGGTCACGTCGAAGGAGGATTCGTTCGCGATGCACGTGCGCGACACGCTCGAGGCGGGGGCGGGCCTGTGCCGCGAGGAGGTCGTGCGCACCATTGTCGAGGAAGGGCCCGCCCGGATCGCCGAGCTGATCGACCTCGGGATGCGGTTCACCGAACGCGAAATCCCCAACGAGCCCGGCCGGCGCGAGCTCGACTTGGGCCGGGAGGGCGGACACTCCAAGCGCCGCATCCTGCATGCCCAGGACATGACCGGTCGCGAAATCGAGCGCGCCCTGCTGGCGGCCGCATCGAGGCGGCCGAACATCCAGATCCTGGAGAACCACTGCGCCATCGACTTGATCACCAGCCAGAAGCTGGGCAGGAGCGGGCCGAACCGATGCGCCGGCGCATACGTCCTCGACGTGGTGGGAGGGCGGGTGCTGACGTTTTCGGCGCCGGTCGTCGTGCTGGCCACCGGTGGATGCGGCAAGGTCTACCTCTACACGACCAATCCCGACATCGCCGCCGGGGACGGCCTGGCCATGGCGTATCGGGCAGGGGCGGGCGTGGCGAACATGGAGTTCATTCAGTTTCATCCGACCTGCCTCTACCATCCTCGGGCCAAGTCGTTCCTGATCAGCGAGGCGGTGCGCGGGGAAGGAGCGGTGCTGCGGACGATCGATGGCGAAGAGTTCATGGGCCGGTATCACCCTCTCAAATCGCTGGCGCCCCGCGACATCGTGGCGCGCGCCATCGACAGCGAGATGAAACGGACCGGCGCGGACCACGTGTTTCTGGACATCACGCACAAGCCGGCTCGGTTCATCATGCAGCGGTTTCCAAACATCTACTCGCGCTGCATGGAGCTGGGGATCGACATCACCAAGGAGCTGATCCCGGTCGTCCCGGCGGCGCACTACCAGTGCGGGGGAGTGGTGACGGATGTGAACGGCGTGACCGAGATCGCGGGGCTCTATGCGATTGGGGAGGTCGCGTGCACTGGGCTGCACGGAGCCAACCGGCTCGCGAGCAACTCGCTGCTCGAGGCACTGGTGTGCGCTTCGAGAGCGGCGCGCCACAGCCGCGAGCACCGGCCGGCCCCCCTTGCCCAGCCCCTGCCGCCGTGGCAGTCGGGCCAGGCCCACAATCCGGACGAAGCCGTGGTCGTCGCCCACAACTGGGACGAGCTCCGGCGCGCCATGTGGGATTACGTCGGCATCGTCCGAACCAACAAGCGCCTCGAGCGGGCCCGGAAACGCATCGGCAATCTCCAGGAGGAGATCCAGGAATACTACTGGGATTTCATCGTGACGCGGGACCTGCTGGAGCTGCGGAATCTGGCGGTCGTGGCGCAGTGCATCGTCGATTGCGCCTTGGGCCGCCCCGAGAGCCGGGGCCTCCATTACAACCTCGATTTCCCCCGGCCCGACCCCGCCTGGGCCCAGCGCGACAGCGTCATTCACAAGGACTCGCAGGGCGGATGAACCATCGGGATCCCCATGCGGAGCCGGCGGACGACCAGTACCCGCCCGGACTGGCCAACATCTATCTCTTTGCCGTTTTCAACGCGCTATCGTTTCAGATGGTGCTGGGCAACCCGATGATTCTCTATGCGCGGAATCTGGGGGCAAGCGCCACCGTGCTGGGGATCATCGCCGGGATGATGCCGCTCCTGGTGATCTTCCAGATCCCGGCGGCTCGCCATGTCGGGCGGCTGGGCTACAAGCGGTTCGTCTTCGCGGGCTGGGGGATGCGGGTGATGTTTATCGGGTGGATGGCCCTGCTGCCGCTGACGGGCTTCTTTTTGACGCCGACGACGCGGCTGGCGCTGCTGCTGATGCTGCTGTTCGGGTTCAACCTGTCGCGCGGGATCTCGAGCTGCGCATGGCTGCCCTGGATCACCTCGCTGGTGCCGGGTTCGCTTCGGGGGAAGTATCTGGCGCGCGAGAGCGCCTGCGTGAACGTGTCGAGCGCGGTGGCGTTTGTGTTTGCCGCCTTCTGCCTGGGGGCGCAGCCGAGCCCCTGGCAGTTCAGCGTCGTGTTCGCCTTCAGCGCGGTGATGGGTGTGGCCAGCCTGGTCTTTCTGAAGCGGATTCCCGAGGGAGGCACACCCGACGAGGTGGCGGCGTCGTCGTCGGCCGTCCCGTGGCGCGCGCTGGCTGGCCACCGTCCGTTCCGAAGGCTGTTGCGGTTGAACGTGGCGTGGTCGGCGGCGTATGGGGGATTGACGGCGTTTATCGTGGCGTATCTGAAGACCGAGGCGGGCCTGGATGAGCGCTCGATCCTGCTGTTCACGGCGGCGATGTTTCTCGGTGGTCTGGGAGGGTTGGCATGGTTCGGGCCGCAGCTGGATCGGGTCGGGAGCAAGCCGGTGCTGGGGGTGGCGTTCGGCTTCTGGCTGGCGATCATGGGCGGCTGGACGCTCCTGTCAGGCCGGGCCTTCGAGCTGCGCTGGAGCGCGGTCGTCATCCTCCAATTGCTGATGGGATTCGCCATCGCCGTGGTGAACATGGCGAACCTGCGCCTGGCGATGTCGGTGATCCCGGCGATGGGGCGGAGCCACTTCTTTGCCCTGTTCTCCGTGGTGGGCAACCTGACCCAGGGCGTGGCGCCGGTGCTCTGGGGATTGCTGATCGACGCGATGGGCAGCCGGCGGCTCGCGCTGGCGGGGATCGAGATCAACCGGTTCAGCGCGTTTTTTCTGGCCGTGTGGGCCGTGTTCGGAGCGGCCCTGGTCCTGAGCCGGTGGCTCGAGGAGCCCGCCGCGCGCCCGATGGACGAGCTGCTGCGGGATCTGATGCGATCCCCCATCCGGGCATGGCTCCGGCTCTGGCCCCGGTCCTGATGGCCGGTGAATCGACGCGCATGCCGGCAACAGCATGACGCAGAATCTTGTGGCGTGTCCAACGGGACTGCGCATCCCCCCCGCCTCGGCTTCCGCATGACATGGGTTTAAATCTGCGTGGTCCCCTATCGACACAAAGCCCGCGGTTCGCTTGCTTTTGATTCGGATGCGCCTACATTGCAGCGGATCAGCCCGTCGGTCTCCGATGTTGGGACGTTGAGACGCTAAATACTATGAGACGGAGGACCAGAGCTATGAACGATCGGTCTAAAGAAATGAATCAAAAAAATCGGCTGATTGTTCTGAGCTCTATCGGTGGAGTATTGAGCTTCCTCACACTCTGGATGCTCACGTTCTTTGAGGCTCTCCACCCCCTGCTATTCGCGCCTCTCAGCCTGATCAACAAGGCTTCGTGGTCATTTGTTGGCTGGAAATTGATTCCGGACGGTGGCCCATCGACTTTATTCGTGTCGTCATACTTCCTGCTGGTTGGGGTAGTAGTGGTCCTTGTTGTGGCGTCACTCAGGATCTGTGCAAAAATGAATTCCGATTTTGCTGGAGGGAATTGAGCGGGCTGGCGAGGCGCGACGAGCGAGCATACCCGCACGGGTCAATAAGGTCGCATCGATTTAGTGAAGCCAATGGGGTCGCATCTAAATATATGACAAATGGGGCGGAGGGAGATGAAACCGACGGCGCGGCCCGATCGCTGCGCGTCCGATGATCCAGCGCCTGATATGTCAAATATTTAGATGCGACCCCATTGTATATCGTTGGTCAATCGCCGGGCCACGCGGTCACTGTCGCTTTCTGGCTGGAGATCGCTTCGCCGCCCGCGTCGTTGATGACATGGCGGATGCCGCTGCCCGGTCTTCCGCCTCCGAGACGGAAGGTCAGCATGTGATGCATCCGGATGCCGGGGCCGGCGGGGGTCTCGATGGCGGTCCACGCCAGAACCGGAGCGCGCTTGAACACGTGATAGACGCCGAGGCCCCAGGCTTCGTGGTGGGTGACGCGATCGCCGACTTTGTACGACGCGTAGCCGTCGCCTGTCGGGCTTCGCCAGCTCTCCGGGGACGGCGGATCGTAGGGCATCTCGCTCTGGTAGAAATAGACGCGCCCGCGCTCGCCGTTCCAGACGGTCTGGTAGGCCTGCGCATGCTCGACGAAGAGGCCGTAGATCGTGACATCGCCGCCCTCGACCTGCAAGCCGGTGTCGCACGTGTTCTCCGTCCATCCGACATTCGCGCCGTGGTCGGCGCGCCACAGCCACAGGTTGTCGCCGATCACATGGTCGTCGTGAATCACGACCATGCGCCTGGCCTTGCCGGGGCCGTAGCCGCCCACTCGGCAGACGAGGTCGGACACGCAGATTGGATTTTCCGCCCGGCCCGCCTTGCGCCCGGGGATTCCGATCTCGACCATGGCGTGGGTCTCGACGGCGCTGGCATCGACGACCAATCCGCAGACAACGACGCCCTCGCCCGCCTCGATCCACAGGGCTGTTTTTCCCGTGGCAGGGACGAGGCTTGGGAGGCCGAGGCCGAACACGACGGTGTTGGGATTCGGGACGACGATCGCCTCGTCGAGCGGGTAAATGCCCGGAGTCATCAAGAGATGCTTCCCGGCCCGCAGGGCGGCGTTCAGGGTCGCTGCGGTGTCCGAACCCGGTTGGGCGATATGGAATCGATCGACCGGGATTTCCTGGCCGGGCGCGCCGCCGCGGTCCCAGGTCAGGCCGGACGAGGGTTCGCGGCGCAGGGGGGGGACCTTGACGAACCAGCGCTCATTGCGGAGCATCAGGTAGGGTTTCTCGCGGGCGATCGGTGTCTTGTCGATGCGGGTCACGGCCCGCCGGGGCCACTGGCCGTCAGGGGGATTGCCGCAGCCGACAAAGACCATGTTCCAGTTCACGCCCTGCCATTCCTTCCAGCGGGAGTTGCGGGAGAACCACTGCTGCTGGCTTCCCGCCTTGACCACGCCATCGATCTCGCAGTCCGCCATGAATCCGCCGCTGGACCAACCGCCGGAGGAGAGGTGCAGATCGGCTCGGATGTGGGCGCGGCGCAGGGGGGCCGCTTGGGAGACCGCCCATACGTTCACGCCGCCGGGCGGTTCCACCGCGATATTCTCGACGGTGCGCCAGAAATTGCAGGTGGCGTTTCGGTTCATCCAGGCGGCATCGGTCCATACGCGGCCGGCGATAGTCACCTCGGCTGGCAGGTTGCCAAGGCCGGCGACGTGGGTGAAGAATCCGACCGGCACGTCCACCTCGTAGCGTCCGGGCTTGAACAGGAGCGCGTAGCGGCCGGATCCGAACTGCGCGCGCTCCTGTTTTTGAAAGACCGCGTTGATTTGTTCCTGCATGCCTTCCTGGCCGGGCCTGAACAGGATAACATTCGGACCGAAGTCAGGGTCGGCTGAGTAGCCTGTGACAGCCACGAGCGACGCGGCGATAGAAGCAGCGAGCATCTTCATCCCGGCAACCCTAACATCGGTCCGGGTAGGGCGCGATGGCAAAGACCCTGGTAACCAATCGTCTTCTTCCTCCCCTCCGCGGCAGTGTAGGGTCGGGGAGAGGCGGGCGTTGGAACAATCCCCTCCCCATGAACCTGCCCTGCCGGAGCGCGGCCTTCAGGCCGCTGCAACACGCGACAGGCTGAACACGCAACAGCGGGCTAAAGCCCGCGCTCCAACACGGTTCATGGCCCGGATGCGTGACAAGTCGTTTGTCAGCAACGCTCTCCCTGCGCCCCCCCCGCCCGAGCCTCGCGGGGGGAGGGGATTGCGTCTGGTGGCCACCTGCAGTTCTGACTCTTCGCCATCGGGAACCAACGGGGGTGCCCGAACGGGCCGATGACCATCGATTTCGATCATGCGGGAGCTTCCCATGGGGGGATCAGCCATGTTAAGCTGGGTTGCGTGAAGACATTTTGCCGAACCCTGTTCTGCCACTTCAGCCATGCGGGGGCTGGATCGCTCGACGCGGTGCTGATGAAAAGCAACGAAGCCATGAAACATGCGATTCGATCTCTTGTCTTGCTGGGGCTGGCGTTGGTGGCGAGTCTGAACGCGGCGGGCGTGCCGCCGGACCGGCCCAACATCCTGTTCATCTTCTCGGATGATCATGCGCAGCATGCGATCTCGGCCTACGGCTCGAAGGTGAACCGGACGCCTCACATCGATCGGCTGGCCGAGTCCGGCGTGCGGTTTCTGAATTCCTTCTGCGCCAACTCGATCTGCACGCCCAGCCGGGCGACGCTGCTGACCGGGCAGTACTCGCACATGAACGGGGTGCCGGTGTTCAATCGTTTCGACGGGTCGCGGGACCACGTGGCCAAGCGGCTGCAGGCGGGCGGCTATCACACCGGCATGATCGGCAAGTGGCATCTTGGATCCGATCCCACGGGATTCGACCGCTGGATCGTCCTGCCGGGGCAGGGGGCATATTGGAACCCGGCGTTTCTGGTTCCCGGCCACCGGCTCAGCATCCAGGGTCACTGCACGGAGATCACCACCGAGCTCGGTATCGAGTGGATCCGGACGCGGCCCAAGGACAAGCCGTTCTTCCTGATGCTCCATCACAAGGCGCCGCACCGCGCGTGGGAGCCCGATCTGCGGAACCAGGCGCTGTTCAAGGACAAGATCATACCGGAACCAGGGACCCTGTGGGACGACTACGCGACGCGTCCCGCCGCGCTTCCGGTGAACGAGCAGACCGTGGCCAAGGACCTGACGCGGCGGGACCTGAAGCTCGAGCCGCCGGCCGGCCTTGCGGGGCCCCAGCGCAACCAGTGGCTGGGGGCCAAGCCCATGGAGGTCGAAGTCGCGCAGCCGGACGGCACGAAAAGAATCCTGACCGGCAAGGAGCTGGTCCGCTGGAAGTACCAGCGCTACATGCAGGATTACCTGGCCTGCGTGCAAGGCGTGGACGACTCGGTCGGCCAGGTGCTCGACTATCTCGACCAGGCCGGCCTGGGGAAGAATACGATCGTCATCTACTCGGCCGATAACGGGTGGTACCTGGGCGACCTGGGCTTATACGACAAGCGGTTCATGTATGAGCCGGGCCTGCGTGTTCCGCTTCTGGCGCGCGGTCCGGGGATCAAGGCGGGGATCGCGCCGGCGCAGTTCGTCGTCAACATCGATCTGGCGCCGACGTTCCTCGAGCTGGCGGGGCTGGCCGTTCCCGATTTCATGCAAGGGCGCTCGCTGGCGCCGCTGCTGCGGGGGGAATCCCCCGGCGAGTGGCGCGCCTCGGTTTACTACCGGTATTACCACGATCCCGGGCATCACAACACGGCGGCTCACTATGGCGTGCGCACGGCAACCCACAAGCTGGTCCATTTCTGGAAAAAGGACGCTTACGAGATGTTCGATCTGATCCAGGATCCAACCGAGCAGCACAACCTGCTCTTCGACCGGGGGAGCGAACCGGCCATTGCTGCCAAGTTCGCCGAGCTGAAGGCCGAGATCGGCCGTCTTCAGAGGCAGTATCAAGACGAGGGCCAGTACGCCGATCCCGCGACGTGGCCCCGCGGGGGCTCGGACGGTCCGTTCGACGATAAACAACCGCTCGGCATCCAGACCGTCGCCGAAGCCATCCGGGCGGCTGCCGTGAAGTAGCGTGGATCGGCGAAGGCAACGACTCGCTAAGAAACACGCTCGCCATCCTGGAGTGGCCATCGGAACGTCATCGTCGTTTCCCGCCGCAACCGCGTCGTTGTACGCGAAAACGCACAGGAACCGGGCCTCCGAATCCCGCAGCCAGCGGGCGAGCTTGGTGGCGTGGCCGCGTGCGGCGTCGAAGTCGTAGTTGCTGTCGAGAAACGCAATGCGCACGATGTCGCCGGGGATCTCCTCCAGGGTTGGCGCGTTCAGATGCACCCTCACGCCAGGATCAAGCACGAAATCCGCGGTCCGCTCGCCGAAGCGGCCGGCGGACTTGAACTCCGCTCTGGTTGTGAGGGAGGGGCGTTCCGCAGCGGGTAACGACGACGGTTGGATGGGTCGCATATCGCGGCTGATTGAGCACGCCTTCGAGCAGGTTGCGCGCAGGCGCATCCTTCAGCCTCGGCTGTTGTGTGTGGCCCACACCATGAATGGGTGGGAGGGAGAATGACAAGGCAAGTCGGCGATTGACTATGATCGCCGATGGCATGCGAGAATGGAATCTCCTCGTTCTCAAAGGCGGCCAGAAAGCGTGACACGCGCTGACAAAAAGACTACCAAGAGGGCAACAGAATCACATGACGGTATCGAAGCGGAGACGAAAACGTTTGGACTCTCGGACCGGGGAAACGATGGGGCAGTGGCCCTGTCCACCGCCCGAGCGCGATCCGAAGCCCAGCCATCTCTTTCGGCATTTCATCTTCAGTGGACTGTAGGGTCCGTGCAAAATCAACATGAACACCCGATCATTTCGTTCCAGCCTGGCATTTGCGGGGCTGTGGACACTGAGCTTGGCCGGTTCGATGGCCCAGGCCGGGGAGGGCAGCGGGGCGCCGGCAAGCGACCGGTTCCTTCAAAGCGTTCGGCGCTTCGCCGACGTCATCCTCGAGCACGGGCGGGACCATTTCGGCGAACAAAGAACGCCGCTTTTCGCCGACGGCCTGCACGCGGGAACGCTGGCGCCCGCCGTCTGGAAGGGCAAAGACAGACAAGGCAACGTCGAGGAGTGGGTGCTGAGCAACTTCGCCAGCCAGCAGGCCCTGATGCGCGCGCTCGATGGCCTGACCGGCCTGACCGGCGATCCCAAGTACCGCCAGGCCGCTGAGGATGCCGCCGGTTACGCGCTGGAGCACCTAGTGTCGCCCAGCGGATTGCTCTATTGGGGCGGCCACCTGGCCTGGGATTTGCAGCACGACCAGCCCGTCGGTCAGGGCGGCGCCACCACGCACGAACTCAAGAGCAACCAGCCTCACTATGTGTTGATGTGGCGGGTCCATCCCGATGCCACACGCCGCCTGATCGAAAGCATCTGGGCCGGCCACATCCTGGATTGGTCGCGCCTGGACTATAACCGTCACGCGGCCGTCGCGCGCCCGATGCGGCCGGATTGGCAGCACGCCTTCGACGACAGGATTGCGGTTCCCTTCCCCGCCACGGGGGACAACCTCTCCTTCGTCAACGTGACGGCGCCGCTGATGCACTCGTTTGTCACCCTGGGGACGCTGGGCCGGAACGACGATGCGCTCATGTGGGCGCGCCGGCTGGTCCACCGCTGGCAGGAAGGTCGCGATTCGCGGACAGGATTGTGCGGCGGACAGCTCAGCTATCGCACGCTGGACCGTGCGCAACAAGCGCTGGGCCACGTCCACCCCGGCATCAACGAGGCGAAGATCGTCGCCACGTATCACCAGACCGGCCGTTACCACCAGTTGCCGCTGGCGCAGATGCAGGCGGCCGAGGATCTGATCGCCGCCGGCGGGACGCGGGCCGAACTGGGACGCGAATTCATCCAGTGGGCGTCCGATGACCTGAAGGCGTACGCGCGGCACAGCTACGACAGCGAGCGCGGTGAGTTTGTCGCGCGGATGACCGATGGCACGGCGATCCGCTGGCGGGAATCCAAGAGCGGCTACTACATTCCTGAATCGTTCGCCCCCCTCAAGCCGGACGGCCAGATTCTGTGGACCTATGCCGCCGCCTGGCGGATCACGCGCGATCCGGCCCATTGGGAAATGGTGCGTGAACTGGGCAACCGGCTCAGCCTCGGCGACCTGGGCGCGCCCGAGGGCGGACGCAAGCTGGACATGAAGACACCGCACAAGGATTGGCCAACCATCTATGCCTTGCTGGAACTGCACCGCGCCACGCCGGATCCCGTGCTCCTCCACCTGGCCTGCCGCGTCGGCGATAACCTGCTCCAGATGCAAGCCCCGACCGGCCTGTTTCCGCGTGCGGGTTACTCGTATGGCCGGACCGGCGACGAAGCGGCGCTGGCGCTGCTGCACCTGGCGGCCGCCCTGCATGGCAAAGCCGCCGAGCTGCCGCCGCCGCGATTCGATCACGCCTTTTTCCACTGTGTCTACAACGGCAAGCTGGAGGCGCACCAGATCAAACGCGATGATTCCCGGACCTACGACCACCTGGTTTTCTACGGCCAGCCGTAGATTGCCAATGACAGCCGGATGTGGGAAGTTCTGTGTTGTGGGATCCGAACCTGAATCAATCCAATGAAGACACAAATTCCTAGCATCCTGTGCCTGGCACTCATCACAGTGCTGACCGGGGTGCGCGCTCCGGCGGCATCGACGGAGCCGCCGGCTCACATCGTCCCGGTGTTCCGGCTGGACGGCATGCTCACCGAGGTGCCGGTCGAGGAGCCTTTCCCGATGTTGGGCCCTGGTGGGATGTCGTTGAAAGAATTGGTGGCGCGCCTGGACAAAGCCGCAAATGATCCGGCTGTCAAGGCGGTGGTCATCCTGCCCGAACGCGCTTCGCTGGGATCTGCACAAGTCGAGGAACTGCGAGACGCGATGTCCCTGGTTCGCCGCCGCGGCAAGGAGCTTCACGTCCACGCCAGTTCGCTCATGATGGCGCAGTATGTCCTGGCGTGCGGGGCCTCGCGCATCAGCGTCGTGCCGACCGGTCTGATCGCGATCCCCGGCCTGTGCGGCAGCTCGCTGCATGTGCGCGGGCTGTTGGACAAGATCGGTGTCCAGCCGGATTTCCTGACCGAAGGCGCCTACAAGAGCGCGGCGGAGTTGTTCATGCGGGAGCAGCCAAGCCCCGAAGCCGACGAAATGATGAACTGGTTGATGGACAGTTGGTACGCCAGCTTTAGCAACCTGATCGCCACGGGCCGAAAGGCGGACGCCGCCCAAGTGCGGGATTGGCTGGACACCGGCCTGTTTACCGCGGAGCAAGCCAAGGCCGCCGGTTTGATCGATGCCGTCGAGCAACACCAGGATTTTGAGGCGATGCTCCGGAAGCGCTACGGCAACGAGGTGGTCTTCGAGAAGAAATACGGCCGCAAGGATCAAGCCGGTCTGGATTGGTCCTCTCCGTTCGCCTTCATCAAGATTTGGGGGGACCTCCTGCGCGGCCCGCAGAAAAAGGCTGGCGCCAGGCCCGCTGTCGGTATCGTCTATGTGAGCGGCCCGATCATGACTGGAACAGGCCTGCCCAGCCCATTCGGAGGCAACATCGGAGCGTTCAGCACCGAAGTGCGGGAGGCACTGGACCAGGCGGCCGACGATGATTCGATCCAGGCGGTCGTGTTGCGGATTGATTCGCCGGGAGGATCCGCCACCGCTAGCGAGATCATTCTCGACGCGACCCGGCGGGTGAAAGCTAAAAAGCCCTTCGTGGTGTCCATGGGCGACGTAGCCGGAAGCGGGGGCTATTATGTCGCTTGCGGCGCCGACACCATTTTCGCCGATGCCACGACCCTGACCGGCTCCATTGGCGTGGTGGCCGGGAAACTCGCCACCACCGAGATGTGGAAAAAGATGGGCATCACATTCAAAGAGTACAAACGCGGACAGAACGCTGGCCTCTTTTCGGCGGACACTGTCTTCACCGAAAGCGAGCGCGCGCGGATCCGGCTTTTCATGGACGAGATCTACGCCGTGTTTCAAAACCACGTGACCGAGATTCGGGGCGACCGTCTGAAAAAGCCGATGGATGAGCTGGCCGGCGGCCGGGTTTTTACGGGCATCCAGGCCCTGGAACTGGGGTTGGTGGACCGGTTGGGGACGATGAACGACGCGGTCGCCTTCGCGGCGGACCAGGCGAAGATCACGGACTACGACGTGCGTGTCGTGCCCGAGCCCAAGAGTTTTCTGGAGCAGTTGCTGGAGCAGCTTTCCGGCGGCAAAGATGAGACGGGCCACGTCGGGCTCGCGGCCGGCCAGGATTCCCTGTGGAAGCTGGCCGCGCCCTATCTGGAGAACCTCGGCGCCCGGCGTGCTGCAGCCTTGGCCTCGGTCATGCGCCGGCTCGAGATTCTGCAAAGAGAAGGCGTGGCGCTGACGATGCCCGAGATTCTGCCGCAGGAATGATGCCCTAAAGTTGCCAGAGAGCCCATCACGGAAGCAAGTCGTTGATTCCGCCAAGCTTGGCTTCCATACGCAGCGTCAGCAGTCTTGCCGCGTGAGGCCTACCTGCCACGGCGGCGCAGGCAGGCCTGACCCGGCGTTTTAGACTGATGATGCTCTGGATAGCGAGGCGCGAGAGAAAGCTTTGGGAGTTGTTCATGAGGATTATGGGTTCAAGGGGTCTGAGCCGCGCCTCGCTCGACGACGTTTCCTGCGTCTCGTCGGCTTGAGCGCCCTCGTAACGGGTTGCAGCTTCCGTCATGCCTGCCGGTCGGCGGCGGGGCTTCCGAGGGCGATCTTGCGCCCAGCCTCCGTGGTGAGGTTCCCCGGTGCCAACCGGCTCGCCGCCCCACCCGGCGAAACCGACTGCAACAGCCCGCTCCATTGGGACGGGGTTACGCTGTGCTTGTTCAACTCGGCCGGCCATCCCTGACTGGTACTGGTAGGAAATTGCTTTTCAGAGGAGCTGGGCATGGGCGCTACCAGGGGGGTTAAAACCACCACAACGCTGCGGGCAAGCTGTGTCTGGAGATCGGCGAGGGCGAGCTGGCGCTGCGCTGTTATGAGGCGGCCCGCAAGACGCTTTCGATGAAAGACATCTGGCAGGTCGATGAACGGCTGGCTGACGTGTATCGCGTCCCAGGAAATAGACAATCCGCCCTGGACCACCTCCTGCAGGCGATTGGGAAAGCGCCTCCCGCCAACCAGCAACAGCTCCAAAAGGTGAAAGACCAGATCGAGAAGATGCCTTAATACCAAAACTCAAAAGTCAAGAAGTTCGGCATCCTCGAGATCAAGATGCTTAAGGTGCAGCGATCGGAGGCACCCTGATCGGTGTGTCGTCGTTATCGATCAAGTGGCTGCTGGTGGTCAAGGATTTCGCCAAGGCGCATCTGGTCAGCAAGGTGAAATGTCTGCCGCGTGACTTGGCTCGTGGCATGTATTACACGACCATTGCATGCGCGCTGGTCCGGCATGGCCAATCGATCACGCGGCTTGGGAGGGCGGACCTGGTCCATGGTTTTCGTTGGATCATGCATCAGCTAAGGGTCTGTGCAAAAATTAATTCCGATTTTGCTGGAGGGGATTGGGCGGGCTGGCAAGGCGCGACGAGCGAGCATACCCGCGCGGTCTGTGAGCGAGGAGCAACACAGCCAGCGCGCCCAAGGCCCCCAGCCCGCAGGGGCGGGGCGGCGCCGGGCCATCGGCTTCGTGGCTCGGTCGGTCGAGTATCGCAGGGGGATACACTCCCTCCCTTGCGCCTCGCATCTGGCCCGGCGGCGCTCCCGCCAAAATCGGAAGTAATTTTTGCACAGACCCTAAGGCTGGATTTGGCGACGCGTGCGTTGATGGTCAAGGGATTGGGCCGTCTGGGAGAAAGGGAGTCGCGTCGAAATCCTCTGGAGCTCCGGCCCGCCATGCTCGACGATCTGAGCGTGATCCCCGCCTTGGAAGGTGTTGGAATGGAATGGAATCTGGAATAGTTCACCAACCGGACCGGCATCCAGGTCTACCTCGAAAAGGTCGACCTTGCCGGTTGGCACTTCGGATCGACGTCCAGACCGGTACCTGCCGAATCATGCTGGAGGCCTCAAGAATACGTAGTGTTTCGCATCAAAATACGTAGATGTACGCATTCCAATGAGTGTCGCCTTCCGCATAGATTACGTAAAGCGGTACAAAGCGTTATTAATCGGGACAGGGCATTTTTATAATCGGGACACGGCATCATGCATGCCATTTGTTGTATTACGGGCAGTCTCGGTGCGGCCAGCAGATCCCATCCAGTTGCCTTTTTGGGCCAACAGGTGCAATCCGTCAAACCATCCGACAGGTTCAGCCGCGCATCAGGCGTGGGATTGTCGGCGGTCGATCTTGATCCCGTGCGGCCATTCTCGCTCGATCCGGGCGACACGGCATTTGCGCTGCGGGTGCCCCCATTTGACGTCAGCCCTTGCCTGCCGCTGCAGATCAGCCGGCGAAAAGTCAGGGAGAGGATCGAGGCTAACTTCACCACTGGCAGACCCGAAAACCCGCTTCACAGCAACGCAAACCTCACAGGCCCCGGGTCCCAGCCCGGTAAAACCGCCACGGTGCACCTAGACCGGCTGCACGCCAACGGCCTGCGCGCGCCGGCCTGGGATGCCGACCCGCCGCTTCCTCTACCCAGCTCGCCGTGGCAATCGCCACAAGGGCGTTTCGGACTCGCCTGTTGCCGGCCTGTTTCGATCTTACGCTAAATGTCACCTGAGCGCCCCTTTCTTGACACATCACCCGCATCACCCAAGGCCGCCGACAGTTATGAAACATAAGCACACCATCTGCGCATCAAGTCCGCTTGCCAGCGTTATTGCGCTCACGATTCTCGTCTTCATCCTTGGTAGGCCATCACACTCCGCGATCGCACAAACCGACCGCGGTTGCACCGTGCCCGTCGCCAATCTAAAAAACGACCTTTGGTCTCCGGAATGCTACTTTGGAGACGGCTGCACATTGGGAACCGTGTGCACCGCAAACGATGTCAACATAACACGCATATATGTTGCCGATGTGTACGGGAACCCCCTGAATCCAACATGCCCCGGCACCACTGCTATGTACCTGTGGGCAACCTTCGAGGCAAGCACCGAGCGTTATGCTGTTCGAGTCTACTACGAGGTGTTCAAAGACGACGGTTCAGGCGCAGTCTACCAATACTCAGCGATGAACTGCGTTAACAGTATGCCGGCGGGTCTCTCATCCATAATGCTCAGCGACATCAACAGCCCTGTTCTTGTGGACTGTGATGCAATCTATACCATTCGCAATGTCTGGATAGGCTGGGAAACCGCCAGCAACGCCACCTGCGCAAATACGACTACATGTGGCCAGTACTCGTCATCAAAATGCAATGAAAACACCGCCTTTATCTATTCCATAGTAATTCCCGATATTGCCTATACCTGCGTTGCTAATACTGATAACAGCATTACAGTGTCCTTCACGGGTAGTGCTACCGGTGGAGATTCGCCTTACCAGTTGTATGTATGGGACTTCGGCGACGGCGCGAACCACTCAAGTACCAGTCCAACTGTGACTCATACTTACGATACCACGTCAGGCGCCACATTTACCGTTACACTTACCGTCTACGACTATTATAGCGCGTATGGGACAGCGTCTTTAAGTCTGCAGCTGCCAAGAATCACCGAAAATTGTCCGCCTGCCAAGACCTCGTATTGCAGTACGGACGCCCCATTTACACTCGCCACTGAGTTCAACATCGTTGCGACCCCAGCGGGCGGAATGGGAACGTACTACTATCTCGGCGGCGGGTATTCTACCCTACAAATCGGTGCTGAAATCGCAACATTCGACCCCTCAATCGCACCCTTAGGAACTCCGATAAATCTCTCCTACGTGTATACATTCAACGGATGCTCCGACGTGTGCTACTTTTCAATAATTGTATACCAGCAGCCAACTGCAACGTGCCCGAGTGACTTCGCAACATGCCCGAGTGCGACCCCTCTGTTGTTAACCGGTGGGTCTGGCACCCCGACCGGCGGTGTCGGTGTTTATAGCGGAACCGGAGTGTCAAAGGTTGGGGACGCCTACCACTTGGATGTGACTCATGAGGGCGAATATACAATTACGTACACGTATACGTTGAATGACTGTGTTGCTGATTGCACGTATGTTGTTACCATCACTGGGTTTGGGATAAACTGTCCTGATACGCTGAATCTGGAGGGGTGTGATATCGGCGTGTTGGAAGGGGAGACTGGCCTCCCTTATTCGGAAACCAAGGTAGAAATCACATACGCGGAGTTTACCTCAGCGGGAGCGGAATCTGTGTGCGGTGACGACACCGCTTATTCGTATTATTATCAAGACAGTAGATCGGGTAGCTGCCCAATCACCGTTCTGCGGCAGTTCAGCATCGAAATGGAAGGTATCGATCCCGCCACCTGCGCCCAGACGATCAACGTGGACGACACGACGCCGCCGGTGGCGACGGCGCCGGCGGACGCGACGATCGAGGGCTGCGACACGGGCGCGATCAGCGGCCTGAGCTACAGCGAGGCGGCGGTGGCGATCACGCTGGCCCAACTGACGGGTGCGGGCGGCAACGCGACCGACAACTGCGGGATCCAGTCGATCAGCTACATCGACAGCCCGAGCGGGACCTGCCCGACGGTGGTGACGCGGACCTTCACGGTGGTGGACACCTGCGGCAACGTGGACGACGACGTGCAGTTGATCACCATTGACGACACGACGCCGCCGGTGGCGACGGCGCCGGCGGACGCGACGATCGAGGGCTGCGACACGGGCGCGATCAGCGGCCTGAGCTACAGCGAGGCGGCGGTGGCGATCACGCTGGCCCAACTGACGG
>JAKLFB010000024.1 GCA_022711435.1 Verrucomicrobiota bacterium | reverse complement strand
AGCGTCGTCCCTGGCCAGACCGTGCTCGCCCAGCAGCCGGTCCACCCGCAACCAGCCCGGCCGCCGCCCCACCGCCAAGTAGAGCGGGTAACTGCTCCACCGGTAAGCCGACAACGGCTGCTGGGTTTCAAACAATAGGCATGCACCTGCCAGCCGGTCTTTTCGCACGCTTCCCCCAGGGTGGCCAGAAAACCGCGGCGGTCGGTGTCATCGCGGAAGATCGGCTCCCGCCGGTCGCCGCGGCTCATCAAGTGGTAGATCGCTCCGGCAAACTGGATGCGGAACGGTCTGGGCATGGGCGCAATGAAAGCATTGGGGCGGTTGCCGGTCAACCCTCTATTGTAGATTATAAGAACTGACCCCTATACGCGGCGTTCAAATGTCCTTCCCACATTTCGGACAATAATCGAAATCATGATCAACCTTGGTCCCGCAAAACGGACAGTGGTCGCCAGGGAACTTCCGCGGCCCCTTGGACGGAGTGCCCTGTGATGGCTCAGGAGGCACTCCTCCGCGTCCAAGTGCGTCGGCAATTGGGTCTGCCTCCTCACGCTCCGTAGTCACGTCGTAGGTGCTCATCCGGTTGCGGCTTGTCGCATTGTAGAGGTTGTAGACGACGCCGGCGATTGCCAGGCCCACAAACATCAATCCAAACAAGGCAAAGAACGGCGGCGCCCCCATCGACATTGCACCCACGGTCCAGATCACGCCGAACAACGCGACGACGATTCCGCCAATTCCGCCCATGAGGGAGGGTCCACGTCCTGGTTTGACGCTAAACATATTTCTTTCCCCATGCTAACGCCACGCTCACCGGCTCGCCGCCGAGCAGCAGCGCCGGCGCCCAATCTCCATGAATACCAATACAAGCACTCACCGATGTTGCCCAGAGCAAAGAAAATAACCAACAGCCAACAGGCTGGCTCTCACTGTCCCACATTGGTTAAGGATTTTCGGCGTTTTCTCGCTCACGGATACCTTGGATTGCTCTTCTAGGAGCAGGGATCGGTCAAAACTTTTGACACTGGCGGTTGTTCGTGCGCTTCTGCGCCAAGCAGTTGGAAACGTGTGTCCAGGTTCCCATCGGAAGACGTTCGGCCATCCCGACTGTCATCATCGGATGGGCGCGCGCCACCGGCTGGCGATCTCCACTTTCTCCGGGTCCCCTTTGCGCCGGCGGCCCAGCTCAGCTTGCGTCCAGCCTCGCCGGCGCAACTGGTCCTTGAGCGCCTGCTCCGCGTTCACGTTGAACGGGAAACTTCTGCCTCACTTCGGCGGAGGCGGCACCCGACAATCGCACGGCGCAGACAAGATGCCCGCAGCGTCCACTGCGATCACAATCGCATCGCCTTTGAGTTGGATGTGCATGATCCCGCCGCCTATCTCCTTGATCTTCGGCTCAACACCCGGCGCTTGAGTGATCTTGACCTTCTGGCCGCTCCCGAACGGGCCGGCCACAAAATCACTCGCCGTATCCCCAACGTAGATCATTGGCTCAGGACTACAGTTGTCGGTTGCCCGCAGCTCGTAGAACCCGTCTGGATTCTGCCCGCTCCTTGGGTTGTTTCCGGCCTTCGGAATGTTCTTGCCCGACGGGTTGGTCGTGGGCACACATTCGGCAACAGGCCGCTCGACACCCTCATACTCAACAACGAAACCGACGATGTTGCCAAGAGCACCCTCGTCGTTCCACGCTGGATCGTCCCAGTCTGCTGGCCACCAGCCAACGCCAAGATGCTGCTCCGAGCCGAGGCCGGAGGCGTCATTGGGCTCGCCAGTTCCCCAATTCGTGTAATCCCAATTTTCGCCCGTGATCCATTGCCAACCGCCGGCTGGTTCACCGCAACTGCTTTGAAGGCTGACATCAAACGCACCGACGTTGTTTGCCCATCCGTAGCCGTCCGTCGAGCCCAGGAACAACCGCGTGGCGCCCGGAGGCGCAACGACTGCCTGTGGCTCGAGATCGCTCCTCAGGCCATCCCCCATGAAGAACACCTGCTGCAGGAGCGGATTCAAGCTCAGGTAATCTCGGCTCTCGGGTGACGAGAAGTCCAGCGGGGCCGGCGTCGCCCCGGGGTCCGGCATGCCGGGTCCGAGGAATACCCCTACGAGTGCGTTGTGCGGAGCCACCACATCAGATAGGCCGTGCTCGGCTCCGGTCTGCTTATATGCCAATGTGCCGGGGGAGCCATCGGGGCCTGTCTGGTCACCGTAAACAGGCGGATGGCCCACGATACCGGATGCGTTCCATGTGATGATTGCGCCCTCTTCGACGCATATTGCCGCCCAGGCTGGAGATTGAGCTGGCGCCATATCCGGTGGTTCGGGCGTGTATTCGTTCACCAGGGTGTCAACCGGCATTCCGGCCAACCACGGACACGCGGTCCCGGCAACCAGGACCTCTGCAGAACTCGGCAGCAGACCGGGTTCCTGGAACCCCCCAGCCCAGTGTTCCCCCGTGTCGCCGATCAGCCCCAGGATGAAGGCATCCTCTTCCGGGCTGGTAATCGTCGCCAAGTGTCCTTGGGCGCAATCCCAGGACATTTCTTGAGCCATCCCGTTGGCAACATCCCAGGAAATGCCTGGAGCGCTGAACACTTCGTAGTAGTGCCCGTTGGGTCCTTCGACCGGATCTCCCAAGGCACTGCCGGCACCGCCGAGCACAATCAGAGCAGCCGCAAAACATGCGCACGACAATCTGGGTTTCATCTTCACCTCTCGGTCACTTGTTCCTGTCCCCGGTGACATGCGTCTTTGGCGAGCTCGAACCCGCCTCAAACGTCATCGACAGATTACGCTTAAAATTAGCGCTAAGACAGGATATCATTTTAGCTTAACACCATTCAGGCCGAATTTCAACCGAGAGCTCCGCAAGTTGTTTCACTGCATACTGATGCGTCATGTGTCATGGAATAGCCCAGACACGCAAACGCCCATCAGCATCCTTCTCTTCGCGAAACAGGCGGACCGAAAAAACTCGCCGTGGACAATCTTCATTACGAGCTCAACGACGCCGACGCGAAGCGCGACCACCCGCATTGGCCCAATCCCATCGGCGAGGTGCTGATGCGCCACGGCTTCGACGACCGCCTGCTCTATCGCCGCTTCAGCGGTCTTGCTGCCGCCCGGACCCCTTCTGTTCCAGCCCAATGTCTCACTTCAGCCATGAAATCCGGACCGATTCCGCCCCCTTTTGGATTGCCGATGCATCCGATCCTTGGCATCGTGGGCCTCGGCAATGGCGTTGGCCAACTCGCCAGGCGGCTGAACCGCCCGACCGGATGCAGGGCTGATATCCTCGACCAGCGCGGCTGGGCGTGGCGGGGGTGGAATGATGTGGAATGGACTGTTGATTTTCGCAGGCGGCGGGCTGGGCAGCCTGGCCCGCTGTTGGGCTTCCGGCTTCGTGGCCGGGCATGCCGGCCAGACCTTTCCCTGGGGCACGTTATTGGTCAATGTCACCGGCTCATTCATCATCGGCCTGTTCGCCACGCTCACGGGGCCTGAAGGGCGTTTCATGGCTCCGGCTTCCTTCCGCCAATTTTTCATGCTCGGAGTCTGCGGCGGCTACACCACATTTTCCTCTTTCAGCCTGCAGACACTGAACCTCGCCGAGAACGGGCAATGGTTCCGGGCTGGCGGCAATGCCGTGCTGTCGGTGGTCTTGTGCCTGGCGGCGGTGTGGCTGGGTCATGCGATTGCCCTGGCGGTGAACACAACGAAAGGGGTGTGAGGATGCATCTGCCCCATGAAGCCGTGCTGCTGCGGGTTTTCATCGGCGAAACGGATCGGTGGAAACACCAGCCGCTCTACGAAGCCATCGTGCTCAAGGCGCGCGAGCTGCACCTGGCAGGCGCGACCGTGCTGCGGGGCCCCATGGGCTACGGGAAATCGAGCCGGCTGCACACGGCCAAGATTCTCCAGCTTTCCATGGACCTGCCTCTGGTCATCGAGATCGTGGACACGGAGGAGAAGATCAACGGCTTCCTGCCGGTGCTGGATGAGATGATGAAAGGGGGCCTGGTGACGCTGGAAAAGGTCAGGGTGATTGACTACCGGGCGAACCCGGATGTGCCGGCGCCGCCGGGAACCTGAATCGAGCGGGCGATGAACAACAAAAGGTTTGTCAACTGTGTCGATGCGGCCGGATTGGCGCCATGAACCCTATGAAATCAAACCCGGACATCCACTCCCTGAGGGCCGGCGTCATCGGCACGGGCTTCATTGGCCCCGTCCACGTCGAGGCGCTGCGCCGGCTCGGGATCACCGTGGCGGCGATCTGCGACGTGGCCGATCTGGGCGCCCGAGCGGCAACCCGGCTGGCGATCCCGCAGGCATTCGCCGATTACCGGGATCTCCTCGCCTGCCCGGAGGTGGACGTCGTCCACATCACCGCGCCCAACCGGTTCCATTGCGAGATGTCGCTGGCCGCGCTGCGGGCCGGAAAGCACGTCGTCTGCGAGAAGCCGCTCGCCATGAACACCGGGGAAACGGCGCGGATCGTCCAGGCGGCGCAGGCGGCGAGACGAGTGTTCGCCGTGAACTACAACGTCCGCTTCTACCCGGCCGTGCTGGCGATGCGGGAGCGGGTCGAGCGCGGCGAGCTTGGCGACATCATCCACGTCAACGGCTCGTATTTGCAGGACTGGCTGTTCAAGGACACCGACTACAACTGGCGGCTGCTTCCCAAGGAGGGCGGCAAACTGCGCGCCGTGGCCGATATCGGCACGCATTGGATGGATGCCGTGTCGTTCATCCTCGGCGCGGGGATTCGGTCGGTGCTGGCCGACCTGGCGACGTGGCATAAGACCCGCCAGCGCCCATTGGGCGAGGTGCAGACCTTCGCCGAGGCGGACGCGAAGGTGCGCTATGCCGCCTACCGGGTTCAGACCGACGATTTCGGCAGCGTGCTGCTGCGGTTCGCGAACGGCGCGCGCGGCAACCTGGGCGTCTCACAGGTTGCGGCGGGCCGGAAGAACTGCATCCGCATCGAAATCTACGGCTCGAAGAAGTCGGCGTGGTGGTGCTCGGAAGAGCCGGAGACGCTCCACTTCGGCAGCCGCGACGGCGCGAACGAGACGGCCGTGCGCGCCACGGCCGCGTTCGGCGCAGGCGCGGCGGGCCTCATGGATTATCCGCCCGGCCACGTGGAAGGTTTTCCCGACACGTTCAAGATGAACTTCCGCAACATCTACACGGCCATCGCCGGCGGCCCCGGCGAGCGCCTGTTCGCCACCGCCCGGGACGGCCACCGGGAAGTCGCCGTTTGCGAAGCGATTCTGAAAAGCAGCCGATGCCGTCAATGGGTCTTTGTTTAACCTATGAAATACACCTTCGAGCAGCTTGCCGGGATGATTGACCACTCGCTCCTGCACCCGGCTATGACGGATCAGGAGCTGGAGGATGGCTGCCGGCTCGCCGCACGATACGGTGTCGCCTCCGTCTGCATCAAACCCTACGCCGTCCGGCGCGCCGCCCAACTCCTCGAGGGAACCGGCGTGCTCGTCGGCGCCGTCATCGGCTTTCCGCACGGCAGCTCCTGCACCGAGTCCAAGCGTTACGAGACCGAGCTGGCCTGCCGCGACGGCGCGGCCGAGATCGATATGGTCATCAACATCGGCAAGGCCCTCAGCGGCGACTGGGATTACGTCGAGCGCGACGTGAAGGACGTCTGCGACGAAGCCCATTCGCGCGGCGCGAAGGTGAAGGTCATCTTGGAAAACGACTATCTCACCCGAGGCGGCGCGGGCCTGAGCAGCAACGACTTCAAGAAGAAGCTCTGCCAGATCTGCGAGCGCGCCGGCGCCGACTGGGTGAAGACCTCGAGCGGCTACGGATTCGTGAAGCAGCCGGACGGCAGCTACAACTACAAGGGTGCGACCGCGCATGACCTGGCTCTGATGCGGGCCAGCGTGTCACCGAAGGTCCAGGTGAAGGCCGCCGGCGGCGTGCGCGATCTGGATGGCCTCATCCAGGTCCGCGACCTCGGGGCGACCCGCTGCGGCGCGACCGCCACCGCCGCGATGCTCGACGAATACCGCCGGCGGGAGGCGGCCGAGAAGAGAGGCGGCCAGCCTCAGTAAGGATAGGGCTCGGCCGGCGGGGTGAAGCTCTCCGTCCACAGGGCGATTCCCTTCACCAGATGCACCTCGTCCAGGGATCCGCTGAACCACAGCGCCGGGTTGTTGGCGGCGCCCACGGTCAGCGAGCGGTTGTTGGCGAGGTTGGCCGCGTTGGGCGCGGACTCGACAAGCTGGCCATCCACAAACAGGCGCAGCGTCCCCTGCGAGCGGATCATCGCCAGGTGATACCATTGGCCGGGCACTGGCGTCCAAGTGTGGCCGATGGCCACCAGGCCGTTGGTGTAGGTGTTCCTGGTGGATCTTTGGGTGCTGACATGTTGCTGCTCGACCGCAATCAGGCTATCTGCCAAGGTGCTCGAGGGCCTTGCGGATCGGGCCGCTGGAGACCTTGAGGAAGCCTTCCATCGGGTGGTTCATCTCGGTGATCAGAAACATCGCAGTGGCGAGGGCCAGGGCGCCGACAAACATCATGCTCAGGACGGTGCCATTGCGCGGGGCCAGGAGCCCGAAGCTCAGATAGAGCGCCGTCAGCCAGAAGAGGAGGACCACCACGAAAGTGAGCGGCAGGCCGGTTTGGGCCTGCTCGATTTGCAGCCAGCGAATGAGCAGGATGTCCTTGCAGAGGTTCTGCGCCTCCTCCTGCAAGCGGCGCTGGACGTCGGTGGACGGCTGCAGCTGCCGCACGGAGGCCAGGACCTGCTCGAGGTTGACCCGGCGCTCAAAATCCTTCAGCGCCGCGCCCGAAACGCCTTCTTCCGGCCAGAGCGCCTTCAGGCTGGAGGCGGCGCTCTCGCGCAGGGCGTCGCGCAGCGGCTGGGCCTCCGGCCCGTAGCTGGCCAGGGCGCGATCGAGCAGAATCACCTTGGCGCCGCTCTGGACAATCGCCGCCGTGGCGGAATCGAAGTTGCTCTTGGCCGAGCTCACCAGCAGGCCCAGCACCAGCGCGGCCATCAGGCTGATCATGCTGGCCCCCACCTTGACGGCATCTTTGGATTCGGCCTCCAGGTGATGGCCGGGAACGATCCTGCGAAGCGCCAGACCCGCCAGCGTGCCGCCGAAGACGCACGCGGCGGTTGTGGCTGCGATGGCAACTCCTGTCATAGGCGGCCCAGATCAACCGGTGGAGTTTTCATTGCGCCGGGATGGTGATCAGCGGCAGCGGCGGGTGCTCGCCGGTATCCGCCATCGTGCCGAGCATCATGAGCAGGGCGAACGCCCTTTTGGTCTTCAGATCGCGGTCATCGATCCAGAACCAGCGGCCCCGGTAGGGCACGGCGGCAAAGGCATCCGGCGGCCGGCGCTGGCTGCAGGCGATGTGCAGCGTCGCCGCTCCCCCCAAACCCGGCGTGGCCCGCCCTTCGGCGATATCTTCCTCGGGCACCTGGACGTGCGCCGCCATCATCCCCATGATCTGAATCATCGACCGCGTCACCACCGCCAGCTCGCGGTTGTTGCTGGCCGTGGCGGCGAACACCATCCTGAACTCCTGCGCCTCCGGATCCAGCTTGAGCAACTGTCTCAGCTCGTTGATGTCCGCGACGGTCTCCGGGGAGGCCGCTTCCGAGCGGAAGGCCAGCAGCGTGGTCTGCTGCTTCTGCTGGTCCTGGTGGATTCGTACCGCGACCGCCCCCGACTGCTGGATCTTTCGCAGGAGCTCGAGCGCGCGCAGAAATGCGGGATCGGGCGGCGCCACCCCGGCCAGGCTCCCCTCCTGGTTCTTCAGGCCGTTGATGGAGGCGACGGCGGCGAACAGCACTCCGTCCGCAGGCCAGCCGGACTGGACCGTGAAGAACACCGCGTCCGGCGGCAGCGGCATGAGCGTCGAGCGGACGAACTGGTTGCCGGTCAGCGGGGTGTAAGTGATCGTCGGCCGATCGGTGTAGCGGGCGCCGAGGCCCATGGCCATGCTGTCGCCGCCACGCTCCAAAGTCCCGCCCAGGCTGACATCCGCCTCCAGCGAATAGCCAGCCACGATCTGCCCGACGTCGACGGAGATCGGCGGATCGAAGTAGCGCAGCTTGACGATGTTGAGGAGCGCGTGGCGCTTCCAGGAATCGGAGATGGCGCTGCTGTAATCGAAACGATCCCGCGGTATCGTCCTGGGGCCGATGTTGCGGCAGCCGGCCAGGAGAAGCAGCGAGGCGGACAGCCCCGCGAGGATCAGGACCGGATGGCTCAGCCTGGAGGTCATGGCTCAGTGCTTGGGTATGCCGGTTTGATTACCCCCTAACGTCGCCCATTGTCAACCGGCAAACTGTGCTGCCCGAGGCAAGGAGCCTGGCGTCGGGCGGGCTAGCGCCGGCCCGACATCCTTCAGCAGACATCCTGCCTGATTGCCCCTCAGTAGCCGTCGGCGCGCCAATTCGCCGAGCCGTCCAGATTGGTCCGCGAGATGGACGTTGACAGGTCGATCTGGGCGTAGGGGTTGCCGTTGGTGCCATCGTTGTACTTGGGCAGCTTCATGCCACCGGACAACTGAGCGGGCGGGTTGAAGCTGTAGTCCGAAACGACCGCCCGGCGCTGCTCGATCCGGTCCGGGAACACCCGGAGCACCATCAGGTCGAAGGACCAGACAATGTCTTTGCCCATTTGGATGCCGGGGCAATGGTTGCTGACGCTCGCAAACGCGGAGGCGACCGTGTCATCGGCGACCGGGAAATGCGTGGCAACCGTCAGCTTGGGCTTGGGTTCGATCTGGCTCAGAAGATAGCCAAACGCCCCCTGGGGCGTGTGGGAGCTGTCCTGAACGTCTATCAATTGTGCGACAACGGCCTGGTAGCTCGCATAAATCGGGCTGTTGGTGGGGGGCGGTGCGTCGAGGCCCATGTTCTTGTAGGCCCACACCTCGGGCGGAACCACCATCTCGTGGATGAAGACGTCGACGCCATCGCCTCCGTTGATGGCCTCGTTGACGCTGTTGGTTTCGGGTTTGGTGTCGCTGCTGTAGATCATCGTCAACGGCCGGGCAGCGCCCGGCGGAGTCCAGGCGAGCTTGTACCCAATTGATCCCTTGCGACAGTGGATCACCGGATAGTGGGTAACCTTGACCCCCGTGCTTGGATTGTTGTAGGCAACTCCTCCGATCGTCTGCCAATCCAGCGTGATCGGAACCAGGGCGTAGGCGTCGTCGGGCGGATCATCGCCAACGGGAACCGGCTCGTGAGGCAGGCCCCAACTGGCTTTGGTGGGGATTGTGTAATTGGTGTAGGCGCTGGGTTGGAAGCTGAAGCTTTCCGAGTGCCACCGCCACGCGGATCGCGCCGTCGCGCAGAAATTGCTCACCCCATCGTCGTATGTGACTCCCGAGACGGGATCCGGCACCCCGGAAATGCTCTGCCCGAAGACGTAGAGGGGCGACTTCCGGTCTGCCGCGGGCCCGAAGCAGTAGATGTGGGTGAGATCGTTCATGTGGTCGCCGTGCAGGTGGTTGATGAACACCTTGTCCATCCGACGGAATCCCACCACGGCGGCCGCGTAGTTGGCCGAGACCCCGGCGCCGCAGTCGAAGACGAACTGGTCCACCGCCCGGCCTTTGTAGACGCGATCGTTCGGATCCGCGTTCCAGCCCACCTCGACGAAGATGCTCATCTCCGCCTGGGCCCTGCGCACCGGCAAGGGAATCATCGAGCCCATGAAGGTGATCCGCATCTCATTGGTCTCGAGTGGGGTGAGCGGATCGAATGCCTCCAAAGAGTGAAAATAGCTGTAGCTCGCGGTGGGTTGATAGGTCGGGTCGGGCGACACCATCCGATAGAACATGGGGACGTCGGCGGCGCCCGTGGGGCCCAGGCCGCTCAACCGAGCCTGTGCGTCCTGCCAGGAATACCAATTGGTCAGCCCGGCGGCGGACCATTGCACGGCGTAGTGCGTCCCCGTCCCGCCCGGATCGTTCCAGCTCAACTTCCCCTCTTGCGTGAGGGAAGTGATCTCGAGCTGCCCGTGAACCGGGTTCGGCAAGAGCGCGGCCAGGACCGCCACGGCCACGGGCATATATGCAACATCATAAGTCACGCCGCGTGAAGGCACGCGGCCTGCTACATGATTCTGTAGGCCGGGTCCCCTGACCCGGCGTTGTGCACTTCTGACGCTCTGTATAAAATCACGCAGATGCATTTTTCTTTTCATGTTTCCCTGCTCGATTGTCGATTGTTAGATTGGCTCCCGATTGGATCCCAAAGGACCTCTTCGCGGCTGCCGCGGCAGCTCCGCCGTCTGATCGGCCAATAGACCAGTAACAATACCAGCCGCGATTCGCCAGCCGAATGCTACCAGATGACCCCCGCGCGTGCTGAGAGGGCTTTGGCGAACATTTTGAGAGGGTTTTCCCTCTCGCGCGATAATGGCCCGTGTCCATTCCCACCCGCCGGTGCGGCGTCTCCGGCGCCCGATTTCAGGCGCAATCGCCAGGCAGGGGGGAGCGGCGGCTTGAATCGCGGCCGTTCAATCCGGCTGGCCGCGGATCCGCAGACGCTCGGCAATGGCTGCCCGACGCAGCTCCTTCATGCCGGCCACGTTGAGCTTCTCCATCATCCGCGCGGCATAGGACTCGACCGTGCGCGGGCTCACATGCAACACCTCCGCGATCTCCTCCCCGCTGAAGCCTTCTCCCAGCAACTCATACAGCCGCTGCTGCTGCTCGCTCAGTTCTCCGGACGGATGCGCCTCGGCATCCGCCGAACCTCTCGCCACCAGCCCGATCCCGGCCCGCGGGCTGACATACCGGTTGCCGGCCAGAACGCTGTGCACGGCTTCGACCAGGCAGGAGGCGGCCTCGCGTTTGGTCACGTAGCCGGCCGCTCCGGCGGCAAACGCCTTTCGTACCACATTCGAATCTTCGTGCATCGAGTAGACGAGCGAACGCAGCCGCCTCTCCTGGAGATTCTTGATCAGCTCCAGGCCGCTCTTTGCCCCAAGCGAAAGGTCCACCAGGACCAGATCGGCGGAGTTCAGTCCGGGGTGGGCGAGCGCCTCCTGGAGGCTGCCCGCCTGGCCGCAGATGCCGAATCCGGATTGCTTCAGCACAGTCACCAGGCCGGCTCGGACCATCGCGTGATCGTCCACCAGGAAGAGCCGGACAGGTTTTGCCGCCTTGGTTGGCATACAATCTACTCCTGAGAAACAGGCCTCTCGATCCGCGCTGCCCGCCCGCACGGCACCTGGCAGCTCACAATTGTCCCCCCGCCTTCCGGGCGCTCGATCCGGAGCTGGCCCCACATGGCATTGGCGCGGTAATTCATGATCTGGATCCCCATGCCGCCGGGCTGGAGCTCGGCGGCCGGCTCCCGGCCTTGTCCGTCGTCGATCACGCGCAGGGTGCAGCTCTCGGCTGCGCCCTGCAGCTCGATATCGATTCGCCGGCAGCGGGCGTGTTTGACGGCGTTGTTGGCGGCCTCCTGGGCAATGCGGTAAAGATGGTGCGCCACCTCGGGGCTTAGCGCGGGGGCATGCCCCTTCTGCCGCATCTCGCATTGCAGGCTGGACCTCTGCTGCAGCCTCCTGCAGAGGCGCTGCAGCGCGGGCGCGAGCGATTCCGGGTCGAGATCCACCGGACAGAGGCCCTTGGCGGCGTCGTAGGCCGATCCGATGCAGCCTTCGAGCATCGCGCCCACCTCCCGCACCGCGGCGCTCTCCGGCGCTCCCCGCCTCTCGATGCGATTCCCAACCGCCGTGCACGCGAGCAGGGTCGCCGTCAATTGCTGGCACAGCCCGTCATGCAGCTCCGAGCCGATCCACCGCTGCTCCTCCTCGCTGATCCGGATGATCTCGGCCTCCAATCGGCGGCGCTCGATGACGGCGGCCTCGACCTCCCGCCGGGCGCGCCGCTCCTCGATCATCACCCTCGTCTGCGCTGCGTGGAACCGGGTGAACAGCACCATCAGCGGCACCAGCGCGGCCAGCCACATCGCCCCTTGCAGCAGCCAAAAAGCCGGGTCCGTGCTGTTCACGTGGGTGAAGAGGCTTTTGGCCAGAAGGCCGGCTGCCGCCATGATGGTGGCTGCCCCGAATATCAGCACGCTGATCCCCGCCGCCAGCCAGCCCGCACGGTTGCCCACCAGGATCAGGGCCAGGATGGGAAGCAGCAACAGGCCAATCCGACCGCTCCCCACCAGCCCTGTCAGCCCGCACTGAATCGCGCTGATGCCGTAAGCCCCGATAAAAAAGACCAGCGCACGCCCCTCCAAGCTCCAGCTCCGGCGCCAGGCTGCCGCCACCACCATCAGGAAGCCTGCTGCCGACGCGGCGCGCAAAACCCATCCCATCCGGAAGCCGTCCTGCCACACGGCCACCAGGAGCACCGGCAGTCCAATCAGGGCCAGCACCGGGATGACGATGTTCATCGCCCGGGCCCGCCATTCGCTCACCACCGCCGCTATTTCAGCAGCCACATCGAATTCATGGCTCATATCGGAACGCCCTCCCGCCAACCCTCCGTCGGGCAGGTCTGACGGCCATCTCTACCACAATCCCATCCTCGCGTGAAGGATCTCTTTTCGCCCGCCCTCGTCCGCAAGGATTTCCTGGATGTCAGCTGGTTCGTCGAGTCAGAAATCACCTCGTTTTGGGGCGGCTGGGGCGAAACCCCGCCCCCGCAACGGTTCTTCCGCGTTCTCGACCTGGGCCAGTGAATCGCGACTCAGTGTTATCGTTTGAGCTTCGGGCTTTATAGCTTCATCATGGTCTTTTTTGCTAGTTGCACAGTGCAACATAATATGTTATATTGCGCTGTATGTATCTAAGAAGGCAAGCCGAGCGGTTGCTGAGGGATATCCTCGATAGCGATAAAATCGGTCTTATCCTGGGTGCGCGTCAGGTGGGAAAGACGACTTTGGTGGAACATGTACTGGCCGGTCAGGACGCGCTCTTTCTCAACTTTGATGTCGAGGTTGACAAGGCGCGTTTCCTGGCGGCCGCAACCTTATCACCGGCCGAGGCGATGCGCTCTCTGGGCAATCCCGCGGTGTTGGTGATCGACGAGGCGCAGCGTCTGCCTGAAAGTTCGCGAATCGTCAAGGGCTGGCACGACGCCCATTTGCCGTCAAAATTCCTTTTGCTCGGCTCGTCCTCGCTGAATCTGCTCGACCAGGCAGCGGAAAGCTTGACCGGCCGCAATCGCAAACTGGTTTTGCCTCCTCTGTTGTTTTCGGAGACTTTGGGCGCCCAGCCATGGGCTGGCGCCCATGCCTCGCCCGAGCATTTACGCCAGCACTTCGCGCCCCAACTGCGCGCGTTTCTAATGCAGCGATTGGGTTTCGGCAGCTATCCGGAAATCGTCACCAGCGATCGTCCCGAGAGATTGCTGCGCGAGCTGAGTTCCGACTACGTCTGGAAAGACGTGCTCCAGACCGGTCTGGTCAAGACGCCGGATCTGATCAAGCGGCTGCTCTTGCTGCTGGCGCACCAAGCGGGCTCGGAAGTCTCGGTGAACGAGCTGGCGACACAGCTCCAGATGGCCCGCCCGACGGTCGATCGCTACCTCGACCTGCTCGAACAGACCTTCGTCATTTTCAGACTGGCGTCCTTCAGCACCAATCCGCGCAAGGAAATCGCCAAGAGCCAAAAAGTGTTTTTCTGGGATACAGGCATTCGCAACGCCTTGCTCCATGCGTTTTCGACGGACGAATTCCGGCCGGATATCGGCGCCTTGTGGGAGAACTGGGTGATCGCCGAGGCCGCCAAGCGCAACGCGCTGCTCGGTACGCCGGCCGAGCTTTACTACTGGCGCACGCGCGCGCAATCCGAGGTGGACCTGGTTGTGAAAGGGGCAGACCGTCTGCGGGCATTTGAGATCAAGTGGACGTCTCGGCGCGTTTCGAGCCGGGCATTCCGAGATGCCTATGGCGTCGATGTCGAGCCGATTGGCCCGGATCATCCATTCGCGGCCGACATCCTGATCCAAGAGCAATAACGAGAAACGCTCGACTTCCCTTGCCGGCCTCGGCCCGCGTGCAGACACGAGACCTTCGAGCAAGACGGCTTTCACTCCTTCGGCCTTGACGTTCTCACCGGCTTGGGGAGAATGCCGGAACCATGACTTGCCGTGACGCCATTTTCAGTCATGTCCCTTGCCGTCGGAGCCCGTCGATCTGTCGAGGCTTCACGTTGATCGAGCTGCTGGTGGTCATCGCGATCATCGCCATCCTGGCGGGCATGCTCCTGCCCGTGCTGGGCGAAGCCAAGCGCAAGGCGTTCCAGAGCGGCTGCCTCTCCAATCTCAAGCAGATCGGGACGGCGTTGCACATGTATATCAGCGACAACGATGAATGGCTCCCGCCCGGCCGCGGCAGCGATTTCGGCCTGTACACCGGCCAGCGGCCCGTCTATTCGAGCCGCAGCTTCGGCCATCGCTATAACCTTCCCTATTACATCGCGACCTACCTGTCCCTCCCCCCCCCCGACAACATCGACCGCGTCGCCAAGGTCTTCTTCTGCCCGGGTTTCCGGCGCTACGGCAAGAACGTGACCAACATCAATGACCGCACCGTCTATGCCGTCACCACCACCGGCAGCACCGGCCTGAAGTTCCAGCCGTTCGGCTACCCGCCTTCGCCGGATGCAACCCACAAACGCCCTCCGCACAAGATCACCGAAGTCTCCGCCCAGAAGCCCCTCGCCCAGGTCTGGGCCCTCATGGACCTCGACCAGGTCGGGATCACCAACGTCGACAACACCTGGCGCAGCCAGCTTCCCGAAAAACCCGTCCACGGCAGCGTCCGCAATTATTACTACTTCGACAACCATGTCGACACCAAGCGGGTCGGCGCGCCCGGCCGATACTGATGGGGTGTTTTCCGTGTTGTGCTCCCCGTCGATTCATGCTCTCCTTTGGCCGGCAGAACACACAAGAACTGATCGCATGCAACCCGTCGTCGCAGCATCCTCTCTCGCGTTGAACCGCAGGGATTTCTTCAAACAAGGCGCCCTCGCCGGCGCCGCCGTCACGGCTTTCGGACCGCTGATTGTCCGGGGCGCCGAGAACGCCCCCGGCCGCCGCATCCGCGCGGGCGTGATGGGTCTGGGCCGCGGTCTTGCCCTGGCCCAAAGCGCGCTGCCGATCCCGGGTTTCGAGCTGGCCGCCGTCTGCGACGTCGACCAGGCCCGGGTCGATGCCGCTCTGAAAACGCTCGCGCCGAAAACCGCCGCCCCCCCCCGACCCTACCGCGATCTGCGCCGGATGCTCGAGGACAGCAATCTCGATGCGGTCTTCGTCGCTGCCTGCAACCATTGGCACGCCCCCGCAACCATCCTCGCCTGCGCCGCCGGCAAGCATGTCTATGTCGAGAAACCCGCCAGCCACAACGCGCGCGAGGGCGAATGGATGGTGGCTGCCGCGCGCAAATACCGGCGCGTCGTCCAACAGGGGATGCAGCGCCGCAATTACCCCAGCATCATCGAGGGGGTCGCCCAGCTGCGCGAAGGCGCGATCGGCACGGTCCGGTTCGCCCGCTGCTGGTACAACAACGCCCGGGCCTCCATCGGCCGGGGCCGGCAGGTTCCGGTCCCGCCCAACCTGGACTACGCTCTCTGGCAAGGGCCGGCCCCCGAGCGGCCGTATGTCGACAATCTGGTCCATTACAACTGGCACTGGCGCTGGCATTGGGGCAATGGCGAGCTGGGCAACAACGGCATCCACTACCTCGATCTGGTCCGCTGGGGCCTGGGAGTCGAATACCCCCGCTCGATCACCTATGGCGGCGGCCGATACCATTTCGATGACGACCAGGAGACCCCAGACACCGGCGTCGTGACCTTCGACTTCGGCGCCAGCGGGGCCTCCTGGGAATACAGCAGCTGCCAGGCGCGCAAGCCGGAAAAATTCCCCCTGGTCACCTTCTACGGCGATCGCGGCTCGCTCAGCCTCGAGGACAACAGCTACACAATCTGCGATCCCCAGGGCAAGGCCACCGCGCATGCCAAACCCTCCGGCAATGTCCGGACGCACATCGCGGATTTCCTCGATAGCATCCGAAACGGCGGGCGGCCCCGGGCCGATATCGAGGAAGGCCAGAAGAGCACCCTGCTCTGCCACCTGGGCAATATCGCGTATCGGACCGGCCACACGATCCATTTCGATCCGGCCGCGCGCCAGATTGTCAACGATCCCGCCGCCCAGGCCCTCTGGAGCCGCGAATACCGGCCCGGATGGGAACCCCGTGTCTGATCCTCCTGCCATGCGCGCCTTGCCTGCGGCCCTCCAGCCATGAACCGGCGCTTGTTTCTCGAGACCGCGCTGTCCGCCCTCGCCAGTGGCGCCGCCGGGCCGTACCTCCCCGCAGCGACGCCCTCCTCCACCACCGGACTCGTCTACCGCGCCGCCGTCATCGGACGAACCGGCGGCGGCGATTACGGCCACGGTTACGACATGATTTTCCGCGACCTGCCCAACGTCACGCTCGAAGCCATCGCCGATGCCGATCCCGATGGGCTCGAGAAAGCCCGCCAGCGCACCGGCGCGCGCCGCGCTTACCGCGATTATCGCGCCATGCTCGAACGCGAAAAGCCCGACCTCGTCAGCATCGCCCCCCGCCAGCCGGACTGCCACCGGGAGATGGCCCTGGCGGCCATCAATGCCGGCGCCCACATCTTCATCGAAAAACCGCTCACGGCGACAGTTGCCGATGCGGATGCTATCGTCGCCGCCGCGCAGCGCCGCGGGACCCGGATCGCCGTCGCGCACACGCGCCGGTTCAGCCCGCCTTTTGTGCAGCTGCGCTCGCTGCTCCGCGAAGGTTTTGCCGGCACCATCCGCGAGGTCCATATCCGGGGCAAACAAGACCAGCGGGCCGGCGGCGAAGACCTCATCGTGCTCGGCACCCACGACTTCGACCTGATGCGCTTCTTTTTTGGGGATCCCGCCTGGTGTTTCGCGCGGGTCGCATGCCAGGACCGCGACGCCACTCGCGCCGATGTCCGCACCGGCCACGAGCCCATCCGCGTCCTCGGCGACACCATCCATGCCATGATCGGCTGGCCTGGCGGCATCGTCGTCACCTGGAGCTCCAAGAAGACCGGCGATCACTGGAACACTGCCTTCGATCGGCGCGAGAAATGGAGCTTCGAGATCCTGGGCACACGCCGGATCATCGGCTATCAGTCGGACTTCGCGTATCTGGATTCGCCCTTCTTCACGAACCGGGACGACGGAATCCGCTGGCGACCGCTGCCTGCCCCGCAACAGGCCGACACCCCCCTCCACCAACGCCATCCCATCCGCGACCTGATCCATGCGATCGAGACCGGCGGCCAGCCGCTCTGCAACGCCGTCGACGGCGCCTGGGCCATCGAGATCGTCAGCGCCATTTACCAGTCGCATCTTGAAAAAAGCCGCGTCGCTCTTCCCCTCGAAAACCGCGCGTTCGAACTCTGACTTCGTTATGCAATCCCGCAACCTTATCCAGAGCGTCATCAGTCCACAGGGCCGCGTCAGCGGACCCGGCCTCCAATATTGTGGAGCAGGCCGCATGCCCTCACGCGGCGGAGCCCCAAACGCCGGGTCAGGTCACCCGGCCTACATGAAGACGGACGCGCGCGATACAGGCCGCGCGCCCTCACGCCGCGAAGGCATAAACGCCGGGTGTAGATCCCGCGCATCCATTGGCATGCTTGCCGTGCTCGGCGTTGCGCTCGCGATCGCGCCCGTCCTTGGCGCGGCGCAGTCCAGGCCCAACATCCTCCTCATCGTCGGCGACGACATGGGCTATGCGGATGTCGGGTTTCATGGATGCAAGGACATTCCCACGCCCCACCTCGACGCCCTTGCCACATCCGGAGTGCGCTTCACCAGCGGCTACGTCTCCGGACCTTACTGCTCGCCCACGCGCGCCGGCCTCATGACCGGCCGCTACCAGACGCGCTTCGGACACGAGTTCAACCCCGGCGCCGCCGGCACAGGCCTCCCCACTTCGGAGATCACGATCGCCAACCGCCTGAAAGCCGCCGGCTATGCCACCGGCCTCGTCGGCAAATGGCACCTCGGCGCCCAGCCGGAATTCCACCCCCAGCGGCGCGGTTTCGACGAGTTCTACGGGTTTCTCGCCGGCTCGCACGATTACTTCAAGCCGGCGGGCGTCCTGCGCGGCACAAATCCCATCCCCAACCTCGATTACACCACCGATGCGTTCGGCCGGGAGGCGGTGGCGTTCATCGACCGGCACCGGAGCGAGCCGTGGTTTCTCTACCTCGCGTTCAATGCCGTCCATACGCCCATGCAGGCGACCGACGATCGCCTGGCCCAGTTCGCTTCCGTGAGCGATCCGAAGCGCCGGACCTACAACGGCATGATGCTGGCCATGGACGAGGCCATCGGGAAGGTGCGCCAGAAGGTGGCCGACGCCGGGCTCGAGCGGAACACGCTCGTCTTTTTCATCGCCGACAACGGCGGCCCCGTCATGCCCAACACCACCATGAATGCATCGGTCAACAAGCCCCTGCGCGGCGGCAAACGCACCACGCTCGAAGGCGGCGTCCGGGTCCCGTTCCTGGTCTCGTGGCCCGGCCGATTGAAGCCGGGCGTCTTCTCCCAGCCTGCGATCCAGCTCGATCTCACCGCCACCGCCCTCGCCGCAGCCGGCGTTCGGATCGCGCCCGACTGGAAACTCGATGGCGTCAACCTCCTGCCCTTCCTCGAAGGCGATCTGGCCGCACCCCCGCACGAGGCGCTCTTCTGGCGGTTCGGACAGCAGATGGCGATCCGCGCCGGCGACTACAAACTCGTCCGCTACGACAGCAACGCGGACACGCTGACGGGCGCCCGCAACCAGCCCGCAACCGCCTTCAAGCTCTACAACCTGGCTGCCGACCTCGGCGAGACCAACGACCTCGCCGCTGCCATGCCCGGCAAGGTCAGAGAACTGCGGTCCATGTGGGACGCCTGGAATGCCTCCAATGCCCGGCCGCTCTGGGGCGCCGCCCATACCGAAAACGATGGCGCGGCGCCAGGCGCCCGATCCCCGGGAAAGCCCAAGCCTGCCAAGCCCGCCAGCGGCCGATAGCAGCCGCGCGCCGTCCTTTTCACGAAGACCGATCCGCCGGTGGCGGGACGGGCGTCTGCGCCGGATGGACTCCGACCTCGCCCCGGTATCCGGTCCGCCGCCGAAACGCCAGACGCGCATGACGGGTTTCGCCGCCGGTGGGGCTGGTCGCCGCCAGCTCCAATGCGTAATCGCCGTCCGGCAACACGAACCGCAGCGTGAATGTCCCGTCCGACCGCAGCGCAATGGCCTCCTGGTCCAAAGCAACCTTGGCCGCAGGATCCGTCGCGCCGTAGACGATGAGCTCCGCATTGACATTGAACCAAAAGGGGCGGCCGGCGCCGGGCGCCCGATCGATCGGTTCTCCGGCGTGGATCCCCTGTTGGACCGGCTGTGCGGGAGGCTGGCTGCCAGGCGGAACCGCCTCGATCTCCAGAGCTGCCCATGCGCCCGGGCGTTCCTGACCCTGGGCGGGACCGGCCGCCGGTTCTTCGCCGCTCGAGGCCCCGGGCGCCCATCCCTGGCTGGCCCCGTCCGGGATCGCTCCCGTCGCGGATGGCATGGACTGGGCTCGAGCCTCGACATCCGGCGCCGCTCCCAGGTCCGATGGCAATCCTGCCTTCATCCGGCCCGCCGCTTCGCTCAACGGCATCTCGAGGGGGAGTTCCAGATGCCGATAGAGGCCTTGGGCAACTGCCGGCTCGCCCGCCTTGAGTGGCGCATCGATGGCGGGCGGCTCGCGTTCCGCCTCTGGCTCGACAGCGCCTTCCGCCTCTGTGGCGGGAGCGCTTGGGATCGGCTCCTGCGCCGAGGCCGGTTCCGGCTCGCGACGGCTGGCTTCCGCCGCGGGCGGTGGTGGTTCGATCTCAATCTCGGCCGCTCGGCCCTCGATCGTCGTGGCCGGTTCAGTGGCCGCGGGCGCATCGACAGGGATCGAGATCGTATCGGAGGCCGGCGCTGCGGGTGTGGGTTCCGTGTCGGGGAGGGGCGTCTCGGCCACCGATGGTGGGCGGGCCAATTCATCCAGTCCGTCGGCGGCCGTCGCAACAAGCGGCGGCGGCTCGAATGGCTCGATCGGCAGCGCAGACGCGACCGGGGGATAGTCGCCTTCGAGCAGGATCGGCGGAATATCGAACGTCTCGCTCCAGTTCGCCGGGCGTCTCCGGACGGGCCGCTTCTGTTGGGGGCGGGCTTTCGATCGATGCGCCGCCAGCCGCCTTGTCTTTCGCGGGGCGGATCGAGCCTTCCGTTTTCCCTGTTTCATCGCAGCATTTCCAGCGAGGCACGCCTCGCAAGCCAGGATGGTTCACGGATCATGAAGACAGTCTGGGCATGGCCCGGGGAAATGCAAGCGTCAACCCCCGCTTCGCACGGCCGCCGTTCGCAGGGGCTCGAGGCGCAGCACAGAATGTGGCCGGACGCGCCAGGAGCGGCAGGATTCTGCCCCGGCCTCACAGCGTCAAATCCTCTTGTATGGGATCTCCTCCAAACCGTATGCTATCGGATGTTCAATCATGAGCGCGAACCTCAGCATTCCTTGCCAGTTCAATGACGCCGAACTCCTGATCCACGTTCTCGACGCGATGCCCGCGCTGATCTTCGTGGTGGACCGCGATGTCCGCGTGCTCGAGTATAACCGGGCTGCGGGGGCGATGCTCAGCGGGCAGCGCGACAAGATCCTCCGGCGCCCCGGCGGCGAGATCCTCCAATGCATTCATTCCTTTGAAACCCCAGCCGGCTGCGGCCACTCGCCGACCTGCTGCGATTGCGTGGTGCGCAACTCGGTGCGCCAGGCGTTCGACGGCCGGACCATCACGCGCTGCCGGACCCGGATGGAGCTGGGCCAGGGGCCTCGGGCGCGCCCGATCGACATCCTGGTGACCGCGTCCCCGCTCAGGTTCCGGAACGAGAGCCTGGCGCTGCTCACGCTCGAGGACATCGGCGACCTGGCCGAGCTCGAACGCCTGGTGCCGATCTGCTCGATGTGCCACAAGATCCGCAACGATGGCGAGTATTGGCAGCAGGTCGAATCCTATTTCAAGCGGCATTGGGACCAGGGCTTCTCGCGGAGCTACTGCCCCGAATGCCTCGTGAAGGTCAAGGGAGACGCCGAGGACGCTATCCCCGCGGCTTCCTCCCCGCCGCCCCCCCCTGCTCCGCCCGCCCCCGCCGTCAAGCGCCGCCCCCGCCGGAAATCATAGCTCGAATGTCGCCACCCGCCGCAAGGCGATCCGCCAGGGAATCCACCCGAACAAGATGGACCAGCCCAGGAAAAGGCCCAGGCTCGTCATTCCAACCCCGTCCCCGGCGAATCGGGTGTGCACCCAGCGCAAGCTCATCGCCATCCATGTCACGCCTCCGCAGATGTAGACGAAGCTCAGCACCAGACAGAACGTGCCCCCGAATCCGCTGACGATCTTGCTCGGATTATCCTCGCGCGGATTGGGATAGATCACGCCCAATCCCAGCGCAAGGGCGGTCAGCGTCAGCGTCATGACCGCGATCGCGGCCGTGAACAGCAGCGTCCGGTGCCACGGCAGCCGGAGCATGTGGCCTGAAAACAGCATCAGCGCCCCCGTGATCGAAAGGGCGATGCCGGAGGCGAACCGGAACTTGGCGCGCAGGATCTGGGCCAGGCTCAGCGGCGCCAGACCGACGATCCACAGCCGCTTGCCCTCGAGCGAGAACTGCGGAAACACGAATCGGGTTGTCAGCGTGGCCACGTTGAGCGAGCAGGCCAGGAGGTTCAGCAGCGACGTCAGATTGTACCAGAACACATGGGTCATCTGATGGGAGAACTGCCGCAGGTTCAACATGTAGACCGCCAGCAATCCGAAGATCAGGAGGGTCTGCCCCCACTGGGAGGTGTCCCGCCAAAACATCCGGGCGTCTTTCACCAGCAGCGCGCGCGCCTCAGGCCGGACCCAAGGAAACCATGCGGCGGCCGCCTCGATCCCGCGCGGAGCCGATCCCGCCAACGGCCGCGCCCGGGCCTTGCGCCGGCCCTTGGCGAACGGCCACATCCATACCCCGCCGGCCCGGCTCTGCACCGCCGAGACGCCCTCGTAAAACAAACGGCCCGTCCGTGTCATCGCCGCATACCCGAACAACATCACGTAGCTCAGCAGCACCAGGCCGAAAAAGAGGGCGGTCCGCAAGGCGCCTTCCGACCAGTTCATCACTCCGGCCGAGAGCCAGTAGCTGGGCAGGAACGCAAACTGCGCCGCCTGCGTCCGAACCAGCAACCGATCCAGCACGTTCATGACCCGCGTCTCGAGCATCTCGTCGGAGATCATTTCGGGCCGCCACCACCACGCCCCCCCCGCGATCGCCAGCGCCAGCAGCACCAGCGCCAGCCACTGGAAGCTGCGCCGATCCAGATACCGCGCCAGCAGCAGCGCAATCCATGCCCCCGCCACCGCAGGCAGCATCAGAAACAATCCGATATACAGCGGGGCCACCATGTAATAGTGCCACGGCACGCCCTGGTTCATCCCATACGCCGCCAGCAGAGGCGCCACTAGAAACAGAAACGCCCAGCATGCCAGCAAGGTGGACTCCGCGAACTTCCACCGGAATATGCTCTGCGCCGGGATCGGCATGCTCAGCAGGAAGATCGTCTCGCGGTTCCGAAAAAACTGGGAGAAACCGATGATCAGGCTGCTGAAGACCAGCAGCACGAACAGGCACGCGAACAACAAGAACATCAGCCGCTCCGCCAGGATCGTGCCCAGGCCGGGAAAAGAGCCGACGAACCGGAAGCCCTTCCAGAACAGCCAGAACGACAGCCCCAAATACCCGGCCAGAAACACCGCCATCACCAGCCACCACCAGCCCGATTGCTCCCGCAACGCCGCCAGCCGCCGCACGGTCTGCCGGCTGTGCACCCCCCAAAGCCACAGCCACGGCCGGCTTCGGCCGCCGCTCCCGCTGTTCTGGTTCGGTTCCATCGCCGCCTGCATAGCCGGTCCGCTCGCCCGGGACCCGCCGGGCGGGCCTCGATCCTGCAGGCCCGGCCGGCGCTCATGAATCTCGCCGCCCACCCCGAAATCAAGCAAGCCCTTTGTTGGGAGTACCGCGTGCGCGCAGTCCCTCGAGCCGCAAGCCTTCCAGCCAGCGTGAAGAGCGCCCATCGAAGCGGCCGCCCCGATGCCGGTTTCGGGACGGCCTCCGGCTCCTGGATCCCACAGAAAGTTTCCCATCGCGCCGCTGCCGGGGTAGGATCGCCGCCATGGACCCGGATTCGAAGTTGATTGCCGCTGTGCTTCAGGGCGACATCGACAGCTTCGAATCCCTGATCCAGAAATACCAGCCGCGCCTCTTCGCGATGGCCCGGCGCTACGCCCGCAACGAGACGGAGGTCCAGGATCTGGTCCAGGAGATGCTCATCAAGGCCTACCAGCGCCTCGGCAGCTTCCGCGGCCGGGCCCCCTTCGAGCACTGGCTCATGCGGCTGGCGGTCCGCACCTGTTACGATTTCCTGCGTGCGCGGCGCCGCAACCGCGAGACCGCCTGCACCGACCTGTCGGACGAGGAGAACCAATGGCTCGACCAGTTCGCTCATCACGCCGCCCCCCCCGCCGAGTCCGAGCCGGGCGCGCGCGAACTGATCCAGCGCTCCCTGGATCACCTTCCGCCCCCCGCCCGCCTGGTCATCGGCCTCCTCGAAATCGAGGGCCGGTCGGTCAAGGAGATCGCCCAGCTCACCGGATGGTCGGTCCCGCTGGTCAAGGTCCGCGCGTTCCGCGCCCGGCGCATGATGCGGAAGTACATCGAACGCCTCCTGCGCACAAGCAGCCTGTAACCCCCGCGCCCGACGGCGCGTCTACCCTTTTTGGAGCATATGAATGCGGATCAGTTGGTCAATGCCCTCCTCGCCGCCGCCCGCGCGCATCCGCCACGGGACGAGGCTCCCGATGATTTTGCCCGGCGGATCATGGCGCGCGTTTCCCAGCAGCCGCCTCCCAGGATTCCGCGCGCATGGTCGCCGACGCTGTGGCACGCCGCCGCGCCCTGCCTCGGTTTGATGCTCCTCGTGAGCGTCTGGAGCGCCCTGGCCAGCTACTATCTCGATCCCGATCCGCTTCTCGATGACCATCTCGAGAACACGGTGTTCGCAGCCCTGCCCAACCCTGGAGAAGAATGGTGATAAACTGGACCGCGATCCTGGCCGCCATCCTGATCTTCGTCGCCGGAACCGTGACGGGCGGCCTGGCGGTTCGCCTTTATGACCTTCACACCCGGCCGCGGCCCTCGGCGGATCCGGGCGCCCGGCCCGGCTGGACCCAGCGCATGGAGCTCCTCCGCCGCCTCGACAACCAGCTCGCCCTCCAGCCCGATCAGCGCCGCCAAATCGAGCAGGCTCTTCGCGAAAGCCAGGAACGCCTCCTCCACATCTGGGACAGATTCAACCCGGAAGCCCGCGCCGAGCTCGTCCAATCCGGCGAGCGCATCAAGACAATCCTCACCCCCTCCCAACGCGAGAAATACGATCGGCTCTCCCGCGCCCGCAGCTCCCGCCGTCCCGATGATCTCCCCTTCAAGGACCCGCGCCGGGATCGGACCCGCCCTCCCGCCTTGAACCGGGATCCGTCCAGCAACGCGGCGGCGACGGGCGCGCCCGCCCTGAGGCCGCCGATCTAGCCCGCCGACTCCACGATCGCCTCGGCCGCGCTGAATCCGATGATCCGGACCCGCTTGCCTTTGGGCAGCATTTCGCCCTGCGTAATCACGTCGATAATTTCATCGCCAAACTGCGCCTTGCCGCCCGGGCGCAGCACCGAGACCGCCTCTCCCTCCTGGCCCAGCATCGACTGCTGGATCCGGCGCCGGTCGGTTTCGACCGCCATCGCGCTGGCGCTGCGCGACACCATGCGGTGGTAGAGCTCCGTGTGCGGCAAAAGCCGGGTGAGCGCGGCCGCCACCACCAGCGAGCCCGCCATCGCCACCACCAGGTCCCGCAGCGGAAGCCGCAACTGCGGCAGGCTCGGCACCGCGGGCATGCCCGGATAGACATCCACCGCCCCCATGATCACCCCGACCAGCATCAGGGCCGCCCCCGCCAGCCCCAGCACCACCGTCCCCGGGAACACAAAAAGCTCGACCACTACCAGCGCCATGCCCAGCACAAACACCGCTGCCCACTCCAGCCCCGACAATCCGCCCACATAGCCCCCCAAAAAATAGACCGCGAACGCCGCAATCCCTGCGATCCCCGGCAGGCCGAACCCCGGCGTCTTGAACTCGATGTAGAGGCCCACGATCCCCACCAGCAACAAGAGCGGGCTGATCAGATCCAGCCAGAAGGCCAGCTGCTCGGCCCCGGTCGGCTCGATCCGCACCTGCTGCGCCCCCTCCATCCCGAGCAGCGCCAGCACGGCATCGATGTCCGCCGCCGTGCCCGCGCTCAGCAGCCGGCGGGGCGGATCGCCATACTCCTTTTCCGCCTCGAGATTCGTCAGGGTCAGGATCCCGCCCTTCTCGTTGAGCACCTTGTCGCCGATCTTCAGCTCCTTGTTCTTGTCGATCATGGCCTCGATGACGTCGGTGTTGTGCCCGTGGCGCTCCGCCGCGGCCCGGACCATGGCGCGCACGCCGGAGTTCATCTTGAGCTCGAGCGTTTCGGGCGTCTGCTCGACCCCGCCGCCGGGCGTCACCAGGATCGGCGCGGCGGCTCCGATCACGCTGCCCGGCGCCATGTAGATCGTCTGCGTTGCGACAGCGATAAACGCCCCCGCCGAAAACGCCTTCCGGTTCACGAAGGTCGCCGTCCGCCCCTTGAATTGCTCGAGAATCCGGATGATCTCCTCCGTCACGTCCAAGCGCCCGCCATTGGTCTCCATGTCCAGCACCAGCACATCCGCGCGGGCCTCCATGGCCGCCTTGATCCCCCTGCGCACCAGGTACACCAGGGGGGGATTGACATCCTCGCGGATGGGCAAAACATAGGCGATCGGCTTGCCATCCTGGGGCAGGGGCCCGGGCGCTGCCTCGGCGCCCGCCCCCGTCAGCACCGCTGCCATCGCCGCGGCCCATCCCCCCAGCCAGAATCCAATCCCTGCCAGCCATCGTCTCATGGACTCATCGTATCTCATCAGACCGCACATGACAAGGCCGCCCCCCTTGCCGCCATGCCGCCAGGGCAATTGCGTTTCTCGCGCTGGACATAGTAAGATGAACCATCATGCGCGCCCCGCCACAACATCCGCCCCGGGCTGGCAGCCAACGCTCCCGCCCCCGAACAGCCGTCAATCTCATTCATTCGTCATTCGTCATTCGTCATTCGTCATTCCGTCATTGCCCCTGCTCTCACCGCCGTGCGGCGATCATTCTGGCGGCGATGGCATGGGTTTGCCTGTCTTTGGCAGCCCTTCGACCGGCCGCTGGCGATGCGCCTTTGTCCACCGTCGCACCGCGAGCTGCCTCTTCAGCGCCCGCGATCCCTTACGAACCCGTTGCGCCCCGGGTTGCGCGCCTGCTCCAGGCCGGCAATCGGTGGTTGGGCCAGGGCAAGCCCTCCGAGGCCGCGCAATCCTTCGAGCAGGCTTCGCGCGTTGCTCCGCGCCAGGAGGATGCATGGTTCGGGCTCGGATTGGCCCGCGCCCGCCTCGGTCAATCCGAAGCCGCGATGGAAGCCTATCGAAAGGCGCTCGAGATCATGCCCAATTTTGTCGAAGCCCACAACAACCTCGGCAACCTGCTCGCCAGCCGCCAGGAGGCCGCCCGGGCCATCGAGCATTTCGAAACGGCCTTGCGCGTCATGCCCGATTACGCCACCGCCCACAACAGTCTGGGCCAGGTCCTCGCCCAGCAAGGCCGGATCAGCGACGCTCACTCCCATTTCGCCCAGGCGGTCCGAATCATGCCCGATTATGTCGAGGCGCGCTGCAACCTGGGGACGAGCTTGTGGACGCAGAACCGTTTGCCCGAGGCGATCGCCGAGTTCGAGGAATGTCTGCGCCGGCGGCCCGGCTTTGCCCCCGCCGCTCAAGCCCTCGCCCGGATCCGGCCCGGCTTGCCCGCCCCCGCCCCGCAACCGCGCCCGTGATTCGCGGCGCCGGCCGGCCAACCGGCCTGTTCGCGCTCCCGCTGCGGACTGTCCGTTGGTTGACTCCGCCGGTTGTCCGAGGGTAACTTCTCCCCATGCAGAATGCGCTCATTACTGGAGGCGCGGGTTTCATCGGCTCCAACGTGGCCCTGGCACTCCAGGAGAAATATCCCGCCGCGCGGCTGGTCGTGGTCGACGACTTCCGCTCGGGCGATTTCCGCAACCTCCGCGGCTTCCGGGGCGACATAGTCGCCGCCGACATCTCCCGTCTGGATTGGAGCGTCCAGTTCCGGGACCGCAGCTTCGACGCCGTGTTCCACCTCGCGTCGATCACCGACACCACCGTGCACGACCAGTTCCAGCAGGTCCACGACAACGTCGAGGGCTTTCGGCGGCTGCTCGAGTTCCTGGCCTCGTCGCAGACGCCCGTGGTCTACGCCTCGTCGGCCGCCACGTATGGCATGGGCGCCGGGCGGATGCGGGAGGATCAGCCGCTGGCCCCGGCCAACGTCTACGCCTTCACCAAGGTCCAGCTCGAAAACCTCGCCGCCGATTACAGCCGCCACTGCCCTGCCTGGCGATTGGTCGGCCTGCGCTATTTCAATGTCTACGGCCCCCGTGAAGCCCATAAGCGCGCGGCCGCCAGCATGATCTATCAGCTGTATCGGCAGATGAAATCCGGCCAGCGCCCTCGCGTGTTCCGATCCGGCGAGCAAAAGCGCGATTTCGTGTACGTCAAGGACATCGTTTCGCTGACGCTCCAGGCCTTGGCCGCCCCTGCCTCCGGCGTCTTCAACGGCGGCTCCGGCGTGGCCTTCTCGTTCAACGAGGTCATCGCCGCCCTCAACCGCGCCCTGGGCACACAGCTCGAACCCGACTATTTCGACAATCCTTACTCCCATTTCTACCAATCCCACACCGAGGCCGACCTCGACCGAGCCCGGTCCGTCCTCCGATTCGAGCCCCAGTATCCGCCCGCCCGCGGCATCGCGGATTATGTTGCGATTCTGGAGTCGGCCCCTCAGACTTAAACACACAGGATTTTATGACAGAAATGCAACCTCAGCGGCGGCGGAAACCACCGTCGCTGCGCCGTCGGGTTCTGCTGGTCTTGGCCGCCGCTCTGGCGATCGGTTTGGCGGCCATTTACCTCCTGGTTCACAGCCAGATGGTCCTCCGAAGCCTTGTCCTTCCGCGCGTCGCCGAAGCCATTGGCGCCCAGATCGAGGTTGACCGGATCGCCCTGCACCGGTTCACCCGCCTCGAGCTGGACAATCTCCGGATCCGCACGACGGGGGCAGAACCCCTGGCCAATATCAAGAAGCTCCGGCTCCAATACGCCCTCTGGCCAACGCTCCGCGGCCGGACCGACATCCGCGAGCTGTACCTGGATTCCCCTGACGTCTACCTTCTCGCCACCCCTGCCGGCAGCAACCTCGATCCCGTCCTCCAGAAGCTCAATCCCCCCCTGAAACCCGGCGAGGAGCCCCCGCCGTCCGCCACCCCCGTCTTCTCGCTCGCCCAGGTCAAGATCGACCAGGGCCGCCTCCGGCGCGAATCGGCCGGGGCGGCGGGCGAACGCCAGCGAATCGATCTCTCCCAAATCGCCGTCTCCATCGATCGCATCGGCAACAGCGCCTCCGGCAAGCTCTCCCTCACCTCTCAGCTCCGGCTCGAGCAGTCCACGCCCGCCGTCGCCAGCTCCGCCAGCGACAGGCTCGCCGCGGGCCTCGAGGGGAGTTACGAGTTCAAGCTCGATGGCGAGCTCCGCCCCGTGTCGCTCACTGGATCCGGCCGCCTCCGGATCACCGAAGCCGGCGGCGCCTGGCAGGATATGGCCCAGTTCGCCGGCCACCTCGAGTGCGACCTGAACCCCACCGAGGTGCGACAGATCCTCCTCCGGTTCGAGCGCGAGGGGAACCGGCTGGGCCAGGTCCGGCTCTATGGCCCCCTCGACTGGAGAAAGAATGAAGCCCGCCTCCGCCTCGAGCTCACCGGGCTCGATCGCTACGCCATGAACCTGGCGGGCGCGCCTTGGGACCTGCGTTTCGGCGTCCCCACCCTCAACGCCAGCAACATCCTCGATATCAGCCAGCAGGGCAATTTCTTCTCCTCGCGGGGCACGCTCGCTTTCCGCCAGCTCTCGATCCAGAAATCGGGCCAACAGACGCCCGCCCTCGACCTCGACCTGGATTACCAGTTCAACGTGGACCGCCGGGTCCAGACTGCCCTGATCCAGCGGTTCAGCCTCCTCGGACGCCAGGGGACCAATCCGCTCGTCCGCGTCAACCTTGAAAACCCCATGAATCTCAGCTGGGGCAATTCCTTCCGCGGCTTCAAGGAATCCACCAACCGCTTCGCCATCTCGAATCTCGATCTGCAGGAATGGGCGGCTTTCCTGGGTCCGATCTCGCCGGCCGGCCGGGTCAATGCCGAAGGGACCATCATCGCCCAAAAGGACGGCCAGGATCTCACGGCCGACGTGGCCCTCCAGGCCGCCAACATTGGCGCCCAATGGGGCACCAACCGATTCCAGGCCGCCCAGCTCGCCCTCCAGGCCCGCGGTAGCCTCGAGCAGTTCCAGAAGCTCCACCTCGATCCCTGCCGCATCGAAGTCAAGGACGCCGCCGGCGACCTCCTCGCCAGCCAGGGCGCCTTCGACTTCGACCGTCGCAACGGCAACCTCCGCCTCCGCGCCAGCCTCGAGCTCGACCTCCCCGCCGCCCTTCGCCAGTATCCCATCCCCCAGCTGAGCATCGGTGCTGGCGCCTTCAAGTGGAACGGCCTCGTCTCCCGCGAAAAGCAGGCCCTGTCGATCGTCGGCAGCCTGAGCCTCACCGATTTCACCGGCCGATACGCGGATCTCGCCTTCGATCGCTACCAGGCCCTCCTCAACTGCGACCTCGAGCTCAAGGAGGACCGCCTCCGGATCCAGCGCGCCCACCTCGATGCCCGAGAGGGATTCGAGGCCGGCGGCACCGCCGACGTCAATGGGGTTTACGATCTAACCCATCGGAGCCTTCAGATCGCCTTTTCTTCCGTCGCACTGAACCACCACCTGTTCGGGCCTTTCCTCCAGCCCTATCTCAGCCCCTACCGGCTCACCCTCGACGGCCTCCATTCGTCCGGCCAGCTCTCCTACGATCCCGCCGGAACCTCCTCCGTGCAGGGCGAGTTCCGCTGCGCCGGGCTCCAGATCCAGGAGGCCCAGCATCCGATCCTCCCTATGCCCTTCACCGCCCAGCTTCTGCTGGATGCCTCCCTCTCAAGCAACCAGATCCAGTTGCCCAGGTTCCTCGTCCACTGGCCGCCTTCCCCCAAGGCGCGCAACGAGCTCCGCGGCCAGGGCAATCTCAGCCTCTCTCCCTCCAACCGGATCAGCGGCCAGCTCGCCTTCCGGTCCGATGGCCTCGACGCCACGCCCATTCTGTCCAATCTCCTCGCCCAGACATCCCCGGGCGAGCCCGCCTCGAAAACCCCCGATACCAATGCGCCTTCGGCCGCTGAACCCGTATCGCTGCCTTTCCAGCCGCTGACGATCAGCGCCCAGCTCGACCGGGTCCACCTCGGCGACATCGCGGCCACCAACTGGCAGGCCACGGTCCGCATCGATGGCGGCCGCATCCAGGTCTCGCCCATGGACCTCAATCTCAACGGCGCGCCCGTCCGCATTTCGACCTTGCTGGATCTCGGTGCCCCCCTGCCAGCCTACGAGTTCTCCCTGCAGGCGGCCCGCGTCCCCATCGAGCCCATTGCCAACACGTTCATGCCCGACCAGCGGGGCCAATACCAAGGCGATCTCTCCCTGCAAGGCGCCATCCAGGGCCGCGGGTTCGAAGGCGATCCGTTCCGGCAGAGCCTGGCGGGCCAGGCCGATCTGACCCTCACCAACCTCGTGATCAACGTGGTCGAGCCGCGCTGGCGCCAGTTGCTCCAGCCCATCAGCGTGATCCTGAGGCTGCCGGACCTGCTCAACTCCCCGATTACGAGTCTCGATGCCCAGGCGCTCATCACCAATGGCGTGGTCGACCTGAAGCGCTCCCAAGTGCTCTCCCCCGCCTTTCGTCTCCAGGCTCAAGGCCCCACCCCGCTCGCCTCCCGATGGGGCGATTCAGCCTTGAACCTGCCCGTCGCATTCGAGATCCACCGCACGGTGGCTGAAAAGGCCCAGTTCGCCGGCCTTAAAGTTCCCCCGGACGCAGCCTACGTGAGGCTGCCCGATTTCGTCCGGCTTGGCGGCACGCTCGGCAATCCGGAAACCAAGGTCAACGAGGCCGTCCTGGTCGCGGTTCTCGGCCAGAACCTGCTTGGCCTCCCCGCCACCACGATCGAGGGTGCTGGCCAGGCGATCGGCAACCTCGGCGACGTCCTCAAGGGCGAAAAGAAGATCGAGGCCACGAACATCCTCAATGCCATCCGCTTCCTCAACCCCTCGGCCACTCCCGCCGCTGCTGGGACCAATGCGCCCTCCGCCGGCACCAACGCGCCCGCCGCGCCCACCAACGCGCCCATCACCCCGCTCGACAACCTGTTCCAAAGGCTCCGCCGCTGATCCACCCCCATGCAAAACGTCCTTGACTACATCCGAACCCATCGCGAGCGCTTCGAGAACGAGCTGATCGAGTATTTGCGCATCCCGAGCGTGTCGGCGCAATCATCCCACCAGCCCGACATGCAGGCCTGCGCCGGCTGGATCGCCAGCCACGCCCGCCAGATCGGGCTCCGCGCCGACGTCATCCCCACCGCAGGCCATCCCGCCGTTCTGGCCCGCACCTTCACCCGCCGCACCCTGGGACGCCCTCACTTCGTCGTCTACGGCCATTACGACGTCCAGCCCCCCGAGCCCCTCGATCTTTGGAAGTCGCCCCCGTTCGAGCCCCGCCGCGCCGGCCGCCGCCTCTACGCCCGCGGCGCCTCCGACAACAAAGGCCAGCACTTCGCGCACCTCAAGGCCGTCGAGGCCTGCCTCCGCTCCGGGGCCGGGCTCCCCGTCGATCTCACCTTCCTCATCGAGGGCGAGGAGGAGGTCGGCAGCCGAAGCCTGCCCGCCTTCCTGCGCCAACACCGCCGCGAGCTCCGCTGCGAGGCCTTCGTCATCTCCGATACCGGCATCCCCGGCCTCCAACACCCCGCCCTCACCTATGCGCTCCGCGGCATCGCCGCCGCCGAAATCACTCTCACCGGCCCATCCCGCGACCTTCACTCCGGCATCCACGGCGGCGCGGTCGACAACCCCGCCCTCGCCCTCTGCCAGCTCCTGGCCCAGCTCCGCGATCCGCACGGCCGCATCACCGTCCCCGGCTTCTACAAGGACGTCCGGCCCCTGACCGCCTACGAGCGCCGCGAGCTCGACCGCATCCCCCATTCCGACGCCGCCTACCGCCGGTTCCTCGGCGCCCCTCGCCTCTTCGGCGAACACGGCTTCACCACCTCGGAACGCCGGACCGCCCGCCCCACGCTCGAAATCAACGGCCTCACCAGCGGCTACCAAGGACAGGGCAGCAAGACCATCATCCCGTCCTGGGCACGGGCCAAACTCACGCTCCGCCTCGTTCCCGATCAACGCCCGTCCCACGTCATTCGCAGCCTCGTCTCCCACCTCCGCCGGCTCTGCCCACCCACCGTGCGGATCGAGATCAAGTCCGGCCACGGCGGCGAGCCCTACTGCATGTCCCCGCGCCATCCCCTGGCCCAAGCCGCCCTCCGAGCCCTGCAGGCCGCCTTCAACCGCCCCCCTGTCCTTATGCGCGAAGGCGGCTCCATCCCCATCGTCAACGACTTCAAACGCATCCTCGGCGCCGATTCCCTGCTGTTGGGGCTGGCCCTTCCGGATGCCGACGCGCACGCGCCCAACGAGAATTTCCACCTCGATTGCTTCGAGCGCGGCATCGCCCTCGGCGCCTGCCTCTGGCCCGAGCTCGCCCGCGCCTGCTAAGGGTCTGTGCAAAAATTACTTCCGATTTTGGCGGGAGCGCCACCGGGCCAGATGCGAGGCGCAAGGGAGGGAGTGTATCCCCCCGCGATACTCGACCGACCGAGCAACGAAGCCGATGGCCCGGCGCCGCCCCGCCCCGCAGGGCTGGGGGCCTTGGGCGCGCTGGCTGTGTTGCTCCTCGCTCACAGACCGCACGGGTATGCTCGCTCGTCGCGCCTTGCCAGCCCGCCCAATCCCACCCAGCAAAATCGGAATTCATTTTTGCACAGACCCTAAGAGCTCTTCCTCCACTCGATCCGCGGCGGCTCCGGCAGCCCCTGCACACGGCAGGCTGTTCGGAAATGCATCTTGGCCACCTTGGGCAGCGACTCGGCGCCGTGCCGCTCGATGAACTCCCGCGCCGCGGCTTCGACGGCCGCTGATGCGCCCTTGGGCAGCTTCATGCCGAATTCCTTTTCGAGCCGGCCCAGGCGAGTCACGAATTCGTTTCGAGCCAAAATCGATGCCGCCGCCACCGCCAGGTCCGCTTCCGCCCGATGCCGCTGCACCAGCTCGATCTCGCGCCCCAGGGGCATCAGCGCCCGTGCCACCGTCTCCCGGTGGGCGGCGAACTGGTCGCTGATGGCGCGCACGGGCGGGGGCTGCATCCGATGCCGATGCTGCATCAGGTTCTCGATCGCCCGCGCATGGCCCCAGGCCAGCATCCGGTTCACGCTCCCCATCTTCTCCTGCAGCCGGTTGTAGGCCTCGTTGCCGATCGGCACCACCACGCTCACCGCTCCCGGCGTCTCCCGGATCAGCCGCGCCAGCTCCGCAATCCGCCGGTCGCTCGTGATCCGCTTCGAGTCGCGCACCCCGGCGTCCGACCACGCATTGACCACCGCCTCGTTCGCATACACGCCCGCCACACAGAGCGGGCCGAAGAAATCCCCCTTGCCGCTCTCGTCCACGCCCAGCCGGGGAAGAAACCGCTCCGGATCCAGCACCGCTTCGTATCCCTGCCGCGCCTCCTTCAGGATCAGCGGCTCGAGAACGAACTCGACAAACTCCGCCGTGTCCCGCCCTTGAACAACGAGTTTCCCGGAGCTGTAGACCGTCACGTTGAGCCGATCCTTCGCCCCTGCAAAACGCGCGTGCGGAACGGCGCGAGGCTCGAATCCGTTCTGCTCGAGGTGCTCCTGCAGCGCGCGTTCCTGCTCGCCCGTCAGCGACCCCGTGTAGGTCGTTATCGGTTTCACGCGCCTGTGGTATCCTATCCATCGAGATGCGCGCAACGAGAAAACCGGATCCCGTGGAGAGCCGGATTGTCGCCGGCGGCGTGAGCCATCTGCGCCGCTGGTATGCGCGCCACGCGCGGGATCTGCCCTGGCGCCGGACTCGGGATCCTTATGCGATCTGGGTTTCGGAAATCATGCTCCAGCAAACCCGCGTCGCGACGGTCATCCCGTACTGGGAACGCTGGATGAAGACATGGCCCACGGTCCGCCGCCTGGCCGAGGCCAGCCTGGACGATGTGCTCAAGCTGTGGGAGGGACTGGGCTATTACCGGCGGGCCCGCCGCCTCCACCAGGCTGCCCGGATCATCGCCGACCAATACGGCGGCCATTGCCCCCGCCAGCACGCCGATTGGCTCGCCCTGCCCGGCATCGGACCCTACATTGCCGGCGCCATCGCCAGCATCGCTTTCAACCTGCCCGCCCCCGTCCTCGACGGCAACGTCGCCCGCGTCCTCTGCCGCTGGTTCGACATCGGCCAGAACCCAATGCGCGGTCCCGCCCGAAAACGCCTCTGGTCGCTGGCGAGCCTGCTGGTTCAGGAGGCGGCGAGCCAGGGCCGCCGCCACCGGCGATCCTGCGGCGACTTCAACCAGGCGCTGATGGAGCTGGGCGCCGTCATCTGCACCCCTAAAAATCCACAGTGCGCCCGGTGCCCGATCGATCGAGCCTGCCGCGCCCATGAGCGCGGCCGGGGCCATCTCCTGCCGCGAATGCCTGCCCGGCAGCGGCTGCAGACGCGCCGCATCGCCTGTTTCATCCTCCAATACCGGGGCCGTTTCCTGGTCGAACGCGCACCCGCCCGCTCGTGGAATGCCGGCTTGTGGGGCTTCCCTCAGATCGACATACCGGGCCAGACCGCGTCTCCCGCTGCCCTGGCCCGCCGCGCGCTCGGCTTCCATCCCGGATGCGGCTTCGAGCTTTCGAGGACGATCCGGCACTCGATCACCCGGTTCGATCTGCGCCTGGCGGTCTATGCGGGCCGATCCACCCGCCGCCCGCCGCCGCCCCGCCCGAACCAGCGTTGGGCAACGCGCGCCCAGATCGATCGGCTCGCGCTCTCCGCCGCCCACCGCAAGATCGCCCGCGCGCTCTGATCTCGCCCGCCCTTCGCAGAGAGCGACTTTGCCAACCCGCCGGCCCCGCCGGTGCCGCTCCGATCGCGAGGCCGATCGGCGCGATGGGCAGAATTTCTGTTGCGTCGGATTTATCGATCCATGTAGTACTTGGCCATGAACACCACCGGCCGGTCTTGCCTGTTTTCTGCCCGACTGGGTATCGGGCGGGCACCGCTGATCGCCTGGCTGCTATGGATGGCGGCGCACTCCGCCGGATCTTCCCTGGCAGCGGCCGCCGCCCCCATCAGCCCCGCCAGCCAGGCCTGCATCGATTGCCACGAGGTCCTCCAGCCCGGCCTCGTCGCCGATTGGAAACGGAGCCGCCATGCGGCCACGACACCCGCCATCGCTTTGAAATCCGAAGGCCTGGCCCTCAAAGTCTCCAGCACCAACGTGCCGCCTCCCCTCCGCGAGTTCGCCGTCGGCTGCGCTGAATGCCACACGATCGAACCCTCCCGCCACGCCGACACGTTCGACCACTTCGACGCCAAGGTCCATGTGGTGGTCAGCCCCCCCGATTGCGCGACCTGCCACGCCGAAGAAAGAGCCCAATTCGACGGCAACCTGATGTCGCATGCGCATGACAACCTGCTCAAGAATGCCGCTTACCATCACCTCGTCACGGCCGTCAACGGCATCCCAGCCGCTACGAACGCACACATCCGCCTCCAGGCGTCCGGCGACGACACCGCGGCCGAGTCATGCCTTTACTGCCACGGGACGCGCCTCGAGGTCAAAGGCGCCGAAGAGCGCGACACCGACGCCGGCAGCCTCGAGTTCCCGATCATCGCCGGCTGGCCTAACCAGGGCGTCGGCCGCATCAATCCCGATGGCAGCCGCGGCGCTTGCACCGCCTGCCATGCCCGCCACCAATTCTCGATGGCCATGGCCCGCCAGCCCTATACCTGCAAGGAATGCCATGTCGGCCCCGACGTCCCCGCCTTCAAGGTCTACGAGACCAGCAAGCACGGCAACATCTTCTCCACCCACGGCAAGAGCTGGGATTTCGATCCGACCCCCTGGGCGGTCGGCCGCGATTTCACCGCCCCCACCTGCGCCGCATGCCACATGAGCCTCGTTGTGGACCCGGGAGGGGATGTCCTCGCACGCCGGTCTCATGAAATCAAAGACCGGCTCTCGATGCGCCTCTTCGGCTTGATCTACGCCCATCCCCACCCCCGCCAGGCCGATACCACCACCATCCGCAACCGCGACGGGCTGCCGCTGCCCACGGACTTTGCCGGCGGGTATGCCACTAATGCTCTTCGGGACCCGTCGGACGTCGCCCAAACCCGCACGGTGATGAAGACGCTCTGCCGCGCCTGCCACGACACCGGCTGGGTTGAGAGCCATTACCGCCGGCTCGATCGCACCATCCTCGAAACCAACCAGCGCACACTCGCTGCCACGAGAATCATGGAGGAGATCTGGAAGCGCGGGCTGGCCACCGGCCTCGACCGCGGCGGCAATCCTTTCGACGAATACCCCGAGATCATCTGGAGCGACGGCTGGCTCTTCCACGCCAACACCATCCGCTTCGCCTCCGCGATGGCCGGCGGCGGCGACTACGGCGTGTTTGCCGACGGCCGATACCATGCCGCCCGCAACCTCCAGCAGCTCGCCGACTGGCTCGAATCCCGACGCCTCACTGGATCCAAGCCGGAAACACAACCCGGGCCGCGTAAGTGATGTCGAACTCCTTGTTCCAATGCAGGTTCCACAAAGCCCGGTTCCGAACCATCCTCACCGAGTTATCGAAGAACAGCAGGTTGCTCCCCTTGCCGTGCCTCCGGATCGCCCAGTGGCAGAACTCCGCCCCCGCTCCTTTCCACTCCCCGTTGAACGCCGGCACCGCATCGTTGTGATGCGGCCCGCCACCTCGCCACATGGTGTCTCCGAATAGCGGCGTCTCGGTCGGCCGCGGCGGGGCGTCGAGTTTCCGCCAGTTCCGGGTCGTCGGCCGCCCCTGGATGACAGTGACGCCCGCCGGCGGATTGTAGACCCAGTTGTTGATGCCGTAGCTGCTGGTGATGTTACGCTGGCGCGTGTTGGGCGCCGTCGCCGTGTCCACCAGCGGGAAATCGTAGGCCGTCGTCGGCCCCCCATACTCGACCGCCTGCGCGCTGTCGAGCGGCAGACGCGTCTCCTGCGTCCCCGGCCCGCGCCGCATGTTCGCCGTCGGGCAATACAGCAGATGCGGCTTCTTCTCGTAATGCTTGCGCAGCGCGTAGATCCACTCCCCGCGCGCCCAGTTCACCGCCGTCCCTTCGCTGAACTTCCCGTTGTTCTCGTCGACATACATCATCCAGGAGATGCCCCACTGCTTCAGGTTGGACATGCAGTTGACGCCCTGCGCCTTGGCCTTCGCCCGGCTTAGGGACGGCAGCAGCATCGACGCCAGGATCGCGATGATGGCGATCACTACCAGCAGCTCGATGAGGGTGAATCCGCCCATGCCCCTGCGACTCGCGCGATCGTCCGGAAGTTTCATGATGGCTTAACTCATTTATAATCGATTCGGGCGGCCGAGACAATAGCGGAGTTCGACACCTCGCGGCCTCGAATGATTCCACAGATGACAATTGGCCGCTGGTCCGTTATAAAAACGCCCCATGAAATCCATGACCTGGAGTCTTCTGGCCAGCCTGTTGATGCTCGGCGTCGGCGCGGGCTGCCAGCGATCCGCCCGCCAAGCCGAGGGCGCCCCGCTGACCATCGGGGTGGCGTTCGAGACCCTCCAAACCGAGTTCTGGGTCGCATCCATCGAGGCCTTCCGAGCCGAAGCCAAGGCCCGCGGCATCACGCTCCTCGAAGCCATCGCCGACGGCGATGCCAATCGCCAGCTCGAGCAGATCAAGAACTTCATCAGCCGCCGCGTTGATGGCATCATCGCCGTCCCCAAGGACGCCCAGACGATCATCCCCATGATCCGCGCCGCCCATCAGGCCCAAATCCCCATGGTCCTCTACAACCGCCCCCCCGACCCCAGCGATGCACCCTCCATCACCGTCGTCGCCGATAATTACTCGCTCACGAAAGCCACCGTCTCGTATATGGCCGAGCAAGCCCTCCAGACCGGAGAACTGCACCCGGCCATGATCCTCATCGGCGACCTCGGCGACATCAACGCCATCGGCCGCCGCGACGGGTTCGAAGATGCGATCCGGCCCCATACCAACCTCATCCAGGTCGTCTCCCGGATCCCCACGGAATGGAACCTCGAGAAGGCCCAGGCCGGCGTCGTCAATGCCCTCCAGGCGCACCCAGGCATCCGCTTCATCTTCACCTCGTCCGATTTCCTCCTCCCCGCCATCGTCTCCGCCCTCAAATCGACGGGCCGATACCACAAAATCGGCCAGCCCGGCCACATCATCCTGGGCGGCTTCGACGGCGATGCGACCGCTTACCGGATGCTCGAAGAAGGTTACCTGGACGCGACGGGTGTCCAGGACGTGCAGTTCGAGGTCGTTTCATCGATCCAGGCCATCCTCGACTCCCGCGCCGGGAAACCGGTCGCAGCCGTCATCAAGGATCCCGGCTTCGTCATTCACCAGGGCAACCTCAAGGAGATGGCATCCCGGATGTGGGGCGCGGGGATCGCCCGGCAGCGCCGCCCGTGACGGCCCGACTCCGATGCGCCCGGCGGCCGGATTGCTGCCGGCTATCGACTATTGAACGCTCAATCCCACCAGGGTGATGCCGCTCCGTTGAAAGGAGCATGGCTCCGGCGCCAGGGCCGGCGCGCCCTGGCTTCCGAATACCTCGTCCTCGCCCTCAGCGTCGCCTATTTTCTCGTTCTCCTCCCCTGGCTGCCCGAGCTGGCCCACCCCCGGAACCTGGCCAACCTGTTCAGCCGGATGCTACCCCTGCTCCTGGTGGCCATGGGGCAGACCTTCGTCCTCATCGCAGGCGGGATTGACCTCTCGGTCACGGCCGTCATCGGTCTGACGAGCGTCCTGGGCGCCAGCCTCATGACCGCTGACGGAGGCTGGATGGCCGGCCACGCCGCAGCGGTTCCCGCGGGCATCGCGCTGATGCTCCTGACGGGCGCCCTGCTCGGCGCGGCCAACGGCGCCGCCGTGACCGGATTGCGCATGCCGCCGTTCATGGTCACGCTCACCAGCATGATGTTCCTGGGTGGCCTGGCCGTCTGGCTCACCCAGTCCCAGAGAATCACCGGCCTGCCCCCCGCGTTCCTCGCCCTCGGAGGCAAGCCCGCCTGCGCATTCGGCCTCACCCTCGGGGCCGCCCTGTTCGCCCATCTCCTCCTGTCCCGTTCGCTGTTCGGACGCTGGCTCTATGCGATCGGCCATAACCCGCGCGTGGCCGCCATCTCGGGCGTTCCCGTCCCAACCGTCACCCTCGCCGCCTACGTCCTGAGCGGCATCAGCGGCGCCTGCGCCGCCATCCTCTTCACCGGCAGGCTCGAGACCGGCTCCCCCGTCCATGGCCGCGAGATCCTCCTCGATGTCATCGGCGCCACGGTCATTGGCGGCACCAGCCTCTTTGGCGGCAAAGGCAAGATTCTCTGGACCCTCTACGGCGTGCTCTTCCTCACCCTGGTCGACGCCAGTCTGAACCTGATGTTCCTCTCCGACTTCGCCATCCGGATGGTCAAAGGCGCGCTGATCCTTCTGGCCGCGCTCATCGACGCCCTCCGCCACCGCTACGAGACCGCATGAGCTCACCCGCCCCCGCCGCACCACCGCTCCTGCGGTTCGACCGCATCCAAAAATCCTTCTTCGGCGTTCCCGTCCTTCAAGGGATTTCTCTGTCGCTCGACCAAGGCCGGGCGCTGGGCCTCGTCGGGGAAAACGGGGCGGGCAAGACCACGCTCATGAACATCCTGGGCGGGAACCTCGCCCCCGATGCCGGCCGCATCGAGTTCGCCGGCCTCCCCCACCAGCCCCGATCCCCCCTCGAGGCCGCCGCCGCCGGCATCGCCTTTGTCCACCAGGAGCTCAACCTCTTCCCCAACCTCTCCGTCGCCGAGAACCTCCACCTCACCGCATTCCCCCGCCGCCGCGGGTTCCCTGTCATCCACCGCGCCCTGCTCCGCGCAAAGACCCGCGCGTTGCTCGAACAGGTCAGCCTCGACATCGATTCCGACACCCCAGTCGAACGGCTCACGGCCGGCGAACGCCAGCTAGTCGAGATCGCCAAGGCCCTCGGCATCGAAGCCCGCCTCCTGATCCTCGATGAGCCCACGACCTCGCTCACGGATCTCGAGACTCGCCGCCTCTTCGATCTCCTCGAGCGCCTTCGCGGCCAGGGCATGACCATGATCTACATCTCGCATCACCTGGCCGATGTGCTCCGATTCTGCGATCACATCGCGGTGCTCCGCGACGGCGAGCTGGTCGGGTCCGGCCCTGCCTCCGCATTCAACGCCACCCGTCTGATCTCGCTCATGGTCGGACGCCAGCTCGATCAGGTCTTTCCCGGGAGCGCGCCCCCCCCGGACTCGCCCCCCGTCCTCGAGGCCCGCAGGCTCTCCCACCCCGGCATCATCGACCAGGTCTCTTTCACGCTTCGGGCCGGCGAGATCCTCGGCCTCAGCGGCCTCATGGGCTCCGGCCGCTCCGAGCTGGCCCGGATCCTGTTCGGTCTGGACCCGTTCGGAGCGGGCGAGATCCTCGTGGAGGGAAAGCCACTTCGACGGCCGCGCCCCATCCGCTGCCTCCGCCGCGGTCTGGCCTTCGTCACCGAAAACCGGCGCGAGGAAGGCCTCTGCCTCGAGGCGTCGATTGCCGACAACCTCCTCCTGGTCGCCTTGCGGGATTTTGCGCCGCCGCCCGCCCGCTGGATCCGCCGCCGCCCCCTCCAGGCCGCCGCCGCCCGCATCCGCTCCGCCGTCCGGCTCACCCCCACCGCCCTGGACAGCCACCCGGTCAAAACCCTCAGCGGCGGCAATCAGCAAAAGGTCGTCCTCGCCAAGTGGCTTCTGAGCCAGCCCCGCGTCATCATCCTCGACGAGCCCACCCGCGGCATCGACGTCGGCGCCAAATGCGAATTCTATCAGCTCATCCATGACCTTGCGGCTCGCGGCACGGGCATCCTGCTCATCTCGTCCGAGATGGAGGAACTGCTGGGCCTCTGCCACCGCATCCTGGTCCTCCGCCAGGGGGCCATTCGCGACGAGCTCCAGCGGCCCGAGTTCGACCGCGAGCGCATCCTGCGCGCCGCCCTCCACACCGAACGCGCCCCATGACGCCTGCGACCCGCCATCCATGGCTCATCGTGCTGAATCAGGCTCCCGTCGTCCTGTTTCTGGCGGTGCTTGCTCTGTTCGGGGCCCGCTCGGCGCAGTTCCTCCAGCCCGACAACCTGGTCAACATCCTCATCCAGTCGTCCTCGACCGCCATGGTCGCCATCGGCATGACATTCGTCCTGTTGACCGCCGGCGTGGACCTCTCGGTCGGATCGATGATGTTCGTCGGGGCCGCCCTGGCGGGGAAGCTGGCCCTTCAAGGATATCCGCTCCTCCTCTCCATCCTGGCGATGATCCTGGCTGGCCTTCTCGGCGGCGCGCTCAATGCCCTCTTCGTCACTCGCCTCCGCATCGCGCCGTTCATCGTCACTCTCGCGACGCTCTACCTCGGACGCGGCCTCGGCCTCTGGATCACCCAGACCCGCGCCATGAACCTCCCGGAATCGTTCCTTCACCTGGGCGCCGGACGCTGGCTCGGGATCCCGATCCCGCTGGTCATCCTGGGAACCGTCCTCCTGATCGCCCACATCGTCCTCCAGCACACCCCGTTCGGACGCCAGATCTACGCCACGGGCCAGGACATTGAGACCGCCCGCAAGGCCGGCCTCCGCACAGGGCGCATCCTCGCTTCGGTCTACATCGTCAGCGGCGCTTGCGCCGCCCTCGGCGGCCTCATCTCGCTCACCCAGCTCGGGGCTGTCTCCCCCACGTTCGGCGCCCAAAAGGAATTCGCCGCTATCGCCGCCGCCGTGCTCGGCGGCACCAGCCTGTTCGGCGGGCGCGGCCGCGTGTTTCCCGGAACCCTGCTGGGCGCTGTCCTCATCCAGACGGTCGAGAACGGCCTGGTGATCCTGAATGCCGATCCCTACCTCTACCCGCTGGTCACCAGCGCGATCATTTTCGTCGCCGTCAGCCTCGATTGCCTCCGGCAGCGCCTGGTCGAGCGCCTCTCTCGCCGCCTCATTCGACCCGTCTGAACGGCTCGCCCATCGCCTGCGGCCCCTGTGCCGCCGACACCATCGCCTCGGTCCACTCGCGCAGGCACCCGCCCGGCCACTCGAGATCGGCCGTCACCAGCCTCCAGCCCGCCGCCGCATCCGCCTCCGCCTGCAGACTCAGCGCGACCTCGCCCTCGGTATGCGCGGGGATCCGGATGGGATTCGGCCGTACGTCCTCGACGGCCCACCCCGCCGGCGGATGGATCCGCACCGTATACTCGCGCTCGACGCTTGCATGGTTCATCACCCGCAAGCCCAGCCTTGCGCTGCGACCCGCCCCCGCCGAAACAGCGTAGGGATGGAACCGCGCCCAGCTCTCATCCAGGCCGAAGTTGATCCCGTCCCCGGCCAGCAGCTCGCCCAGCAGGCCTGCCCGACGCCGCAGCGCCTCCGTCATGTGCCCGATCTGTCCCGCCGAAAAGCGGAATCCAGGATCGACATGCTCGTTGATCAATATCACGTCGGGACCGGCAGCGCGCAGGATGTCCAGGCAGCGGAAATAGCCGCCGCCCTCTTCGAGCAGGTTCCGGTTGAGCAGGCAGTAATCGTCAATGCCCGAAGGCGTAAACGAGTCGCCGATGAAATAGACCTGCTCCCCCCCATCCCGCTTCATCCAGAGCGCATCGTGATACAGCGTCTGGCCCGGAAAATAATCGATGGCGACCTCGAACTCTTTCCAGCGCCACCGCGCCCCGCTCTCGGAACGCCCGGACACGCGGATCGGATGGGCCGTCAGGCAGGGAAGACGATAATCGCCCGGACGTTCCAGAATGTCCCAGTTGAACCGTGTCGCATGGACCGTGGCGCCGCACCGCTCGACCAGCTTGGCCACCTGGTCGGTGTGATCGTCATGATAATGGGTGATGAAAACGTGCTCGACCCGCCGGATCCGGCCCTCGGCCAGCAGCTTCTCGATCTGCTCGAGTATGCGCGGGCTGCCGCAATCCACGAGAAACCCGCTCCGATCGGCTGAAACCACCAGGCGGGAATTGCCGATCCGCAAGATCCACTCGGGCAGCTCGGGGCAGAGCTTGGCCATCGGCAGCCAATCGATCGCGGCCCCCGGCTCGAGCACGCGCCGGGCCTTGGCCTGCATGTGGCTGTCTCCAAAATAATAGCGCAATGCGTCGATCGCCAGGTAGTTGGCGTAAAAGGCCTGGATCCGACGGATCAGCGTCTCGATGGCGGCTCGCGGCTCGCGGATCACCGGCCCGCGCGATGGGACCAGAATATCCGGCTCCTCCGACGCCACCCGACGCAGGCTCGATATCAAGTCGCCCAGCCGCGCCGCATAGCCGTGATACCCGCCCACCTTCGCCTCCGGAAGCGCATCCTGCAGGCTGTAAAGATCCAGCAGCTTGCCGTCCTCGACAATCAGATCGCCCGTCATGACGATCCGTTGGCCGCCCTGCTCGATCACATAGCTGACCGCGCCTCGAGTGTACCCGGGCGTGTCGAGCACCCGGATCGGCAGGCCCTCCCATCGCACAACCTCACCCCCGCGAACAGGCTGGCTCACCCGCATCGGCTCGCCCAGCACCTTCGTCGTCTGCTGCGAGTAATCGTGAAAACGGTTCGTCTCGAACAGCGCCCAAAACCGGTCGACCCCGCTGAACAGATTCGTCTCCGCAGCCGGAACAATGGCCCGCGCCCCGCCCGACACAAGCCCGCGCCCCGCCCATACCACATCTCGCCGGTGATGCGTGAACAGGACCGCGTCCGCCGCGGCAGGCTCTTCACGCGGATCGCCGTAAACGAGCAACCGCCGGCCGTTCCGCTCGATCTGGACTCCGTTCACCGGCCCGCGAATGACCTCGATCCCGGGCACAACGATCTCGAGCCCGCGCGCGGACTCGACTGCCTCCGCCAACGGCGCGCCAGCCAGACAAAGCCAGCCGAGCCACAAAAGTTCTAGTGCGTTGCGCATGGCCGTATTCATCCCCCAAACGAATCCCAGACCCTCTCGGCGCAGTCGTCCTCCGGCCTCGACCCTGGGTGAATCCAGAGGCGAAAACGCAGGATCAGCGGCCGCTCGCGCTCGAGCGCGAAGCGTCGTCCGCTGGCGGGGAAGGTCGGCTGGCACCACGACAGCTCCGGAAACTGGACCCAGTCGCCCGGGTAATCGGGATTCTGGGCGTGCTGAAATATCGCCAGTCCCGACGGCGCGTCGCTGCCGGCGAAGCGCCCGCTCAGGTCCGACCAGGCCCGCCGCGGAACCGCGTTGGACGCACCGGTGATCATCGTGATGACCTGCGCCTTGGGCGTTGCCATCCGGACATTCAAGCCCCCGTATTGATCGGTCCCGCGCCGGGCGATCGTGACGCCGTCCTTCAGCCCGAGGAATTCGAGCGTCAGGTCCACCGCGCGGCCTTGCGGAGTCGCAGGATAGGCGCGGATGACCGCCCGCTCGCGCACGATCGGCTCGCGGTCCTCCCAAAGCCACAGGTTCTCCGCCTCGATCTGCGCGAACGCCGGCCCGCTCTCGAGCTGGACCTTTCCCGTGGGCCGCGCGAACACTTTCTGGAGCGCGTGCAAGTCGCCTCGCTCGCCGCCGAAGTCGACCTCGGGCCACGCCCAGTAAATGCCCCGATGATGCGGATGATCCAGCGACCAGTCCGCGGTCAGGACCTCGCCATTCGGGCCATAGAGCGGATGGATATAGCCGCTCCGAGCGCGGGCGTAGATGCGGTTGGCCGGAGTGACTTTCTCCAGGACCGCCCCGGGCTCGACGGTCCCGTAGTTGTAGCGCAAGACGGGCTTGCCGCCCTCGGTGATCTCGATCCGGCCCGTGCTCGAATCCTGCGAGATCCGCATCGCCGCGGGGAGGTTCAAGTGCCGCTGCAGGAAGTCAAATGTCCCCTCGCCGTTGATGCTGTGACGGCCCTGGAAGAACTCGATGGCCGTGCGATCGGCCAGCCCGAGCTGCGCATACAGCCAGCGGACCTTGGCATATTCGTGGGCCACCCACTGGTCCCGGCCCACCCGATCCAGGTGGCCGCGCTCGACCATGAATGGCCGCGGCGCCATCAGGTAGCCCATCTCCGCATAGTCGAACGTGTGGCCGAGGTTCCAGTAGGGCATCTCCCATTCGATCGTCCGCATGAAGCTGAACGGCTGGTCGGTGGCGGCCACCTTGCGCGTCCACTGGTTGAAATCGCCCGAGCAAATCGAGAGGCAGTATTTCTCGAGGATGGCGGGCACGCGCACCGCGGTCTCGCCGCCGTAGCTCAAGCCGTAAAAGGCGATCCGGCCTCCGTCCACGAACGGCTGCGCCTCGAGCCAGCGCAGGATCTGGTCGTGCTGGGCGATGATGAACGAGAAGAGGGTTGCCCGGACCGTGTTGGCCTTGCGGTCCAGCCATCGATAGCGGTCCTCGCCGCGATACAGGTTGTGCGGGGCGAAGGTGACAAAGCCCCGATCGGCCAGGACGCCCGCGAAGTTGTTGTAAGCGGTCGAGCTGGCATCGAGCGTGTCCCGCGGCAACCCGTTGCGCCCGTGCTGGCAGACAACCACGGGACGCCGCTCGCCCGGCCGGATGTCGTTCGGCACAGCCAAAACGCCCCAGGCGAACACCTTCGGCCACACGTCCAGCACCACGTCGTAGGCCGTCCACCGAGCTGACTCGGCCACCTTCCGGCTCCGGGCGTTGAAGGGCAGCAGCGGCTCGTCGAAGCGGCCCATCCCTTCTTCCTGGAACTGGCGGCGAAAAGCCTTCGCGCCTTCGATGAACTCCTCCGGCGGATGAGTGGGCCGGCGCCGCTCCGTGCTCCAGCGATTGTCCGCCAGCTCCGGCATGACCTGGTAAAGGAAGAATTGATCGCGGACGTGCTCGGATCGGCGCACCAGGGTTTGAACATGGTTTTCCATCGCCTGGAACAGCCGCTGGTGCCGCGCCGCGGGATCGAATCCCACACGCCGATCGGCCAGCAGCTCGTCCGACACCGGCGCGAGAGCGCCCATCCCCATCCGCTGCGCAAGCGCCGCCAGCGCTTCCTCCGAATAGGGGCCGGTGGGCTGGCTGCCTTCGCCATGAACCAGCACCGGCCGGCTGAAGCGGCCGCCGGTCTGGATCCGCTCGATCTCGGCACGGACGCTCGCGAAGCTGGGCGTCCGGAGATCCCCTTTGTGGCCTGTCACCTCGGGAATCGCGCTGTGCTCGATGACCAGGATCCGAGGCAGGATCAGGCTGGCTATTTCCGCGTCGCCGAACTCGCGGAGCAAGCCCCACACGTTGCGATAGATCGGCTCCGCCCAGACATTCTGCCGGGAGTCGAAATACCCGCTGACCAGCGCCGCGTCGATCCGCCCGTCCAGCGCCGCCGCATACAGGGCGGCCAGCCCCCCTTCCCCATAACCGCAGACGGCCGTCTTGGCTCCCGCCCCGACTCGGGACTGGAACCAGTCCACCGCCGCCAGCACAGTCTGCACTTCATAGCCGATGACATGGCGGCCCATGTGAAATGCCTGGCGGTATATCCATTCGCGATGGGTCTGATCGGACGCCGCGATCTGCTTGTCCTGCGTCTGGAGCTTGTCCCGGTTGACGGTCGCGGGAATGACCAGCTCGATCCCCTGCTCCGCCAGGCGCCGCGCGACCTGAGATGCTGGCCGAACTCCAGGCGCAAGCCCCAGCACCTGCTCCGGCGTCTGGCTGGCATCGGGAATCACAACCCCGCACGCCCGGCGCTGCCCCGTTGGCTCGACCAGCAATCCCTCGCCCCACAGCCCTTCCAGCACGGGCCACCGCACCTGGAACACGCGATACCGGGATGTCTCCGCCACCAGCGCCGGATGCTTCTCATCGCCAAACCGCTCCATCCGGACCGGCAGCCGCGGATCCACGGCGCCCACGATCGCTCGAAACCGATCGCGATTGGGCTCGACCGATCGCGCATACGCTTCTGCCGACGAAAAATCGCGCGCCCAGAAGGCCCCTCGTTGGGCGGCCGATGCGGCGATCTGCCGCTCCACAAATTGGTGCGCCCCGTCCATCATCCGGCCTGAAAGATCGGCCTCCTCCCAGACAATTGGCTCGGTTCCGGGCAGCCGCACGGCTGGCGCCCCTGCCATCGATGCCCAGCCAATCCCCCAACCCAGCACACAGATGAGCAGAGAATCCGGACGGATCAGATATGCTTTCGTTCTCATCAGTTTCGTCGGCTCACGTTTTCCTCGACCACCGCGCGGCGCGGACCGCCCGGACGCGCCGCCTGCCCCCGGAAGCCCTCGAGCACGAGGTTCGTCCTTCTCATGGTTCTTATGAATCCAATAGAGCAGTGGCAATCAGCGCTTCTCGGGTGGCCAGGTCTTGTCGCCTTCGAGCCAGATGCGGAATGCGCCGCCAAGCAAGTCGCGGGCCTCGTCTTCCGTGACGGGCACCGGCCGGCCAGACTGGACCAGCTCCTGGCGTTCCTTGTCCGAAAAAAAGCGCTGCCATTTCTGGCGCAGCGCCACGCGCTCCTCGCGCGAGGGGCGATTGCCGCTGGTGCCGCCCCCGGGCTTCGGATGTTCCAGCTTTTCCACGAGAAAGGCCATCGAATCGTGCCATAACTCCTCGTCGGCGACGCGCTCGATCCATGCGTCCGTCGCCGCCCAATGCGCCCCCAATTTCGTCAGCGCCTGGCTGGCCTCCCGCACCACCCACACGTGCCGTTCGGTGCGCACAATGTTCGCCAGCGGCACGATGAAGATCGCGCTCTCGCTCGCGCCCGCGGCACGGCATGCCTCCCGGATCACGCCGCGATCCCGATCGTCCAATGCCTCCAGAAGCAGCTTCTCCCATTTCCCCGCCGGCGGCTTCGGCAGCGCCCGCACCGCGGCTTCACGGAGCATCGGAGGATTCTGAGTAAAAAATGCCTCCAGTGTCTGTTCCCAACCGTCCCCGCGCGGCATCGTTGGATCGGCCCATTCGAGGAACTGCGCCATGATCACCTCGATGCCGCCGTTCCTCGGCGCGCGATACCCGCGTTCGCGCAATCCCGCCAACGCCGCCACGAGCGCATCGCCTGCGCCGGGAGCATTGAGGATGTTGTCTTCCGGTTTTTCGCGCAGGCTCCATTGCTCGAGGGTTTTCCGGAGCGCTTCCAATACGGGAACGGCATCCTCCGGCCTGCCGATGGACTCGATGATGAACGCGCCGGTCCGCGCATGGTTTGTGTTGGTGGAACGGAGCAGTCTGCTCGCCGCAATGCGCAACGGTTCCGCTGCCTCCGGCAGCCACTGGTTCGTATAGGCTGCGGCCGCTTCCTCGGCAACGTAACCGAACGGTCGGCGGGGGTATCCACCCACGATCCGCGGCGGCATTCTCTGGCCCAGGAACAGGGCGGCGCCGTGCAACACGACCGGGTTCTCGCTCGAGAGCAACCGGATCAGCGCCCAGGTGGCGTTGGTGGTCTGGATGCGCTGGACACCCTCGAGGGCGCGCGCTTCTCCCAAACCAGCTTGTCTTTCCAAAGCCGAAAGAAAGACCGGATGGCTTAAATAGCGGAAATCGGTCTTATGCCAGTACGCGCCCAGCTGATTTTCCTCGATCGGTTCTTGACTCGCCGCGACGAGGCGCACGCGCTCGGCCGCCTGCTCCGCTGTCGGGATCGAGATGGCGATCGTCGCTCGAGCGACCGGCAGCGGCCGATCCTGAGTCGCCGTCCATCCGAAGTCATGCGCCACCTGCACTGAAAAGACGCCGGGGCGATCCACCCGCACATAGTTCTGGAGCCGCAAGAGCTGCCGATGAACTTCCCCCGGCTCGAGCTTGCTCGGCCCCGCCAATCCCCCCATCTCCATCCAGGTCTCTTTCGGAAGCGCACGCCTGTTTTCATCGATCACCGTGAACCGATATCTTGTGGGAAAACCCGTGCCGCGGTAATCGCCGCCGGTCTCGAATTCCAATGACCGCGGGCCGGCGTTCGAGAGGATGAACGTGAACTCGATGACATCGCCGAGCAAGAAACTCGTGCCGCTGGCGAACACCAGAGCGACCTGAGCGCCATCAGGCACCGGGCGCATCTCGCGCGCCCCGAGGGCCGCCAGCGCAAGCCCGAACCCAGCCACCACGATCACCGTCGAGCGCAGCGTTTTGGATCGAATGGTCTTCATGGGAGTTGCAAAAATATGCTACTGGCGCCGCGCGCCTTGGTCGATGCTCATGAATGCATTGCCGCGCATGGCGCCGTTGGCGCTGTGAACCTGATCATAGGCGGGCGCGCCGCACTCAACAGCCGCCATGCGCTCATCATGGGATGCGCCCGCGGCTTTTTCTCGCGTCTCTGGCGCCGGCTCCTCACCTCTTGAACCCCCCCTGGATGGCCCAGCCTGGATTCTGCCGCCCATCAGTCTCATAAGCCCCGATGTCAAACGGAGCGCCCCGCTTGAACCCGTCGAAGTCGAGCGGCGGCGCACAGGACGCATCCGCACGCTCTCGAAGCGGGGAATCTGGTTTGGGCCAGAAGTTGTGCGCGGCCGGACCCGCGAACGCCTCCGTCGGATCGCCGCCGTCGAGCCATTGCTGCCCGTCCATGGAAACGCCGGCCCGACGCCCGTGCACGGCGTTGTTCCGGAACACGGCAGCGCCCAGTCCATCGGCTCGAATCGCCGTTCCGGCCGGGCAGAAAACCGCGTTGTTGGCAAACACAGCCTGGATCGCCCCGGACCATCCGAAGCGCACCCCGACGGGAGCGTTGAAGATGGTGTTGTGGACGATCGCCACGTTGCGGACCTGAGGCATCGCCGCATGCGGGCCCGCCGTGATGCCCGCGGCCGAACAGTCAAAGATGATATTGTTGCGCACGATGGCATCGGAGACAACCTGAATGCCCTCGCCGGCGCGCCAGATGACGTTGCCTTCCACCACGTTCGTGCCCGGCCCTCCCCCATACACAAATATGCCCGGATACCGGCGGCCCAGGTTGGTGTCGTGGATGACGTTGTTCCGCACGATATTGCCGTGCGAGCCGAACTTGATCTCGATCCCGTCGTTGCCGCCATCGCTGGTGCTGCGGGTGTGGTGGATGTAGTTGCCTTCGAACAACGAGCCCGTCGTTCGACAACCCCCGTCGTGGCAGCCGATGTACATCCCTTCGCCCTCGGTGGGGCCGCGGGCGCTCAGACCCGTGTGATGGATGTGGTTGCCGCGAACGACAAACGCGTGGCAGTCGCCGCTGTTCATGGTCAGCGCATTGTTCTCCGTCTCGAACACCTCGCAGCCTTCGAACGTGACATGATGCCCGCGGATGAACCGCACGCCCGAGCTGCCGCCCTGGAACCGCAGGCCGCGAATGATCAGATGCGCGCAGTCGACCAGCTCGATGTTGTTGTGCCGGACGCGGCTTTCCGCCGGCCGGGTCAGCAGCGGCGCGGGCCCCGGAGCGCCCCGGATGATAATGGGGTGATCGGGTGTGCCTTGGACCGTGATTGCACGGCGGCCGGTTTGGGAATATACGCCGCTATGCACAACGAGCTCGTCGCCGGGTTTCAGCGCGTTTGCATTCCGCTCGAATTCTTCGTCCTCGCCTGCCGTGGCCGGGTGAATCTCCTGGGTCCGCCCCAGGACGCAGAGGAAGCCGGTGCAAACGAGCAGAGCCGTCAGGAGTCTGGATGCTGCATTCATGGGATCAGCAAAACAATTCCCGGATCAGAGAAAATATCCGGCTGTTGGAGAGCTTGTCCAGGGAATAGGCGACCAATTCGCACTGGCGCGATCCTTCGCTGCCCGAGACTTTCAATCATACCCGGCGACTTCATCTTCCCTTGCCAAGGCTCGCGAGCCATGAGATTCGTGAAAGAAAGCCTATGAAGACCGAGCAATCCCGAGTGACCCGGCGCCGTTTCCTGGCCTCCATGGCGGCCACAGCCGGCGGCATCGTGCTCCCCATCCGGCTCGGACATGCCGCGGGCGCCATCGGCGTGCCGGCGGACGATCGGTCGACCAGCCATTTCCGGTATCGCCTGCAGCCGCCCAGCCGCTACATCGACTCCCAGCGCGGCGATCGGGCCTTCGCATACTCCGACGGAAAGGTCTGCCTGTCCCATGACAACGGCCGCACCTGGCCTTACAGCCTCGATTTTCCAGACGCCAGCCGCATCACGTTCAGCCACATCTTCAGGAATGGAAACATCCTCTTCGCGACGGATTCCAAGCTCTATCTCAGCGAGGACAGCCTCGCGTCCTGCCGGCCGATCACGGTGAAAGCCCAGGACGGTTCGGATTACATCCCGCACACGCCGCGCAACCCGGATCATCCCGGCTGGTATTTCCACTCGCTCTCGGGCGTGGTGTCCTGGGACGTCCATGGCGCCGAGATGCTCGTGTGGGGCAATTACTGCAATGTTCTGGGGGGCGCCTCGCCGGTCAACATCTATTACTCGGCCGACAGCGGGCGCACCGTGAAGATCGCGTGCGCCTTCGGCCAGAATCCTTTCTTCCGCGACAACGGCTCCCCGGGCGGCGGCCCTGCCGGCACCCTCCTCGGCGACCCCCGCAACCTGGTGATCTGCCGGCATGTGCATGCGGTCGCCTACAATCCCGCCGAGGACGCATTCTACGCGTGCACGGGCGATCTGGATCGCGGCGCCGGCCACGAATGCCACTGGCTCCGCGGCACATACGACGCGAGCAGCGACCAATGGCATTGGCATGTGATCGTGTCCACCAACTCGAACTCGCGCTACAAATCGGGCGGGATCACCTTCGTCGACGGCCAGCTCTACTGGATCAGCGACGCCAACGGCAAGGCCAGCGATGCCTTTGGGCCCCTCGGATACGACCGCGGCATCTTCCGATGCGCGCCCGCCGACCTCGCCGATCCCGCCAAGCACATCCTGCTGTTCAATCCCGGAGTCGAAGCCGGCTGCATGATCATCCAGGATGGCGTCATCCTGGCCGCCCATTGCGCCCCCGCCTCCCCTCTGGCGACCGGGCTGATTGTCTCGACCGACATGGGAAAGACATGGGCGCAGTGCGACCTCATGGAGTATGGCAAGCGGTCCCCCGTCCGCTTCCATGAAAAGAATGGCGACGGATGGTTCCGGGTCGATCTGCGATCGGGCTGGATCGAAAAGGCGGAGGTGCTGTTCATCCAGCCGAAATGACCGGCGGCTTGACTCGTCCGGCCCCGCCGCCGCACCGCTTCATTGTGGGCGTGACATCCCTTCGCCGGCGCCTTATATGAATTGCGCATATTGTGCGGTAGATATTAACAGCATACTCTCATGCGCTCTGACATCGTCAAGAAAGGCGCCGAACGCGCCCCCCACCGAAGCCTGCTCCGGGCGACCGGTTCCATCGAGTCCGACGACGACTTCGACAAGCCCTTTGTTGCCATCTGCAACAGCTACACCGACTGCATCCCGGGCCACGCCCACTTGAACGAGATCGGCGCCCTCGTCAAGCGCCTGGTCCGCGAGGCCGGCGGCGTGCCCTTCATCTTCAACACGATCGGCATCGATGACGGCATCGCCATGGGCCACAGCGGCATGAAATACTCGCTGCCCTCGCGCGAGCTCATCGCCGACTGCGTCGAGTCCATGGTCCGGGCGCATTGCTTCGACGGCATGATCTGCATCCCCAATTGCGACAAGATCATCCCCGGGATGCTGATGGCCGCCATGCGGGTGAACATCCCGACCATCTTCGTCAGCGGCGGGCCGATGGCCGCCGGGATCGCCGAGACGTCGGCCTCCCGAGCCGATCTGCCCCCCCACCTCCAGCCCGCCACGAAACACTCCGATCTCATCTCGGTCTTCCAAGGCGTCGGCCGCCTCCAGGCCGGAACCATGTCCGAGGCCGAGCTCCAGAAGCTCGAGCGAACCGCCTGCCCGACATGCGGCTCGTGCTCCGGCATGTTCACCGCCAATTCCATGAACTGCCTCTGCGAGGCGCTGGGCATGGCCCTGCCGGGCAACGGCACCATCCTCGCCGTGTCCAAGGAGCGCGAAAGCCTTTATCGATGGACGGCCTCTCAAATCCTCGAGCTGATCCGGCTCGACCTCAAGCCGCGCGACATCGCCACGCTCGAGGCTTTCGATAACGCGCTCGCGCTCGATGTCGCAATGGGCGGCTCCACCAACACCGTCCTCCATGCCCTGGCCGTCGCCCGCGAAGCCGGCATCCAATACGACATCGGCCGCATCGACGCCATCTCGCGCCGGGTCCCCTGCTTGTGCAAGGTCTCGCCCTCGTCGGCCTATCATGTGCAGGATGTCCACCGCGCCGGTGGCATCTACACGATCCTGGGCGAGCTCAAGCGCATCAGCGCCCTCCACACATCGTGCAAGACCGTCACCGGCCAGACCCTCGCGGAAACGATCGACCAGTGGGATGTGCGCTCGGAGAAATGCACCGCCTGGGCCAAGTCGGTCCGCGTTTCGGGCGCATCGGCCCTCGTTCTGGATCCCAACGACAAGCTCGGCCCTGCAGCCCGCACCGCCAGCGGCTTCCTGGCCCCCAAACCGATCCTCTTCTTCCCCGCCGATCCCCGGGCGATCACGCTCTGGCGTTTCGCCGCCGCGTTCAATGCGGCCGACGCCGCCGCCGCAGCGTGCCTGTTCGCCGCCGACGGCGAGTTCCAGGTGGACGAAACCCTCACGTGGAAAGGCCCCGCCCAGATTGCTGCCGGGCTCCAGTCCAAGTTCGAGGAGTTCAAGGGGCTGGTCCGCGCCGAGCTGGGCGAGCTCGAAGGCGCTCCGGTCCTGGTGATCTGGCGCTACCAGGGCGCCGAAAAAGGCAGGCTCTGCTTGCTGCGCGCCGGACGCCTCCAGGACTGGACCATCGGCAATCTCCACCACGATTACCGCGCAAGCTCATTACAGAACGTCCGCCCCAGCGGCCTCATGCCCCACGATCCCGCTTTCCGGTTCGATCCCCGCGACTGCATCCGCACCCCAAAGACCGCCTACTCGCCCGACGGCGGGCTCGCCATCCTTCATGGGCAGCTCGCTCCCGAGGGCAGCGTGGTCAAGACCGCCGGGATCAGCGCCGCATTCAAGCAGCACTGCGGCGAAGGCTTCGTCTTCGAGGGCCCGTCGGTGATCTTCGAGAGCCAGGAAGACGCCTGTGAGGGCATCCTGGCCGGCCGCGTGAAAGCCGGGGACGTGGTGATCATCCGCAACGAAGGCCCGCGCGGAGGCCCCGGCATGCAGGAGATGCTCTCGCCCACCAGCTACATCATCGGCATGGGCCTGAGCGACCAGGTCGCGCTGATCACCGACGGCCGATTCAGCGGCGGCACCGCCGGCGCCTGCATCGGCCACGTCTCCCCCGAAGCCGCCGAGGGCGGCCCCATCGGCCTGCTCCAAGCCGGCGACCGCATCCGCATCGACTTCCCGAACCGCCGGATCGATATCTGCGTTCCCGAGGCCGAGCTGGCCCGGCGCAGGAAAACCTGGCAGCCCGTCCAGCGCCCCCTCGCCGGCTGGCTCGCCCGCTACCGCAAGCAGGTCACCAACGCCAGCCATGGCGGCGTCCTGGCCGAGCCGGACTGAGCCGAACCCGTGATGGGGCAGAATCGCGGGCAGGCGATTCCCGGGATATTGTGGCATGAACGACGGATCGATGCAGCTTATGCAGGCAGCTGCGCCGCAGGCAAGGGCCGCGCGAGCCTGCCGGGGATTCACGCTGATCGAGCTGCTGGTGGTGATCGCCATCATTGCCATCCTGGCGTCGATGTTGTTGCCGGCGCTTTCAAAGGCCAAAGAGCGCGCCTTGCGGATCAACTGCTCGAGCAATCTCAAGCAGGTTGGCCTGGGCCTCCTGATGTATGCCCAGGACAACAGCGATGTCCTGCCAACGGTCAAGTTCCGCGACGCCAACTCGTGGTACCCCTACGAGATGATGCGCGTGAATGCCCCCGCCCGCCAGATCACCGATGGCCCGCATAATCTCGGGCTGGCCTGGGCGACCAAGAATATACCGAACCCCCAGGTCTGCTACTGCCCCAGCGGCAAGCGACACGGCGGCGGCTGGACCTATGCCTACTACACCGTCAACGGCGCCTGGCCCTTCGGCGCCGAGCAGCAGGCCGACGACAATGTCCGGAGCGGCTACAGCTATTTTCCGCAATCCAAGACCCTGCAGAACATGGGGCCGGGCCTGTTTCTGCCGGAGGTCAAGCCGGACACGTCGCCGTCGGCCTCGGGCAAGAGCTATCTGGCGCCGCTCAAGCTCACCCAGATCAACCAGGCCAAGAGCATGGCGGCGGATCTGGTGCACAGCCTCGACAGCCCGGCCGCCGCGCCCCACCGCGACAACAGCATTGCCGGACTGAACGCGTTGTTCGGCGACGGCCACGTTGTCTTTCAAAACGCGCGCCGCATCCCCCAGGCCTTCGATCCCGCCCTGTGGAAGGACATCGGGAACAACGGAATCAACTATCGGAAGGCCATGAATATGTGGATGCCATGAGCGCCTCCTGCGGGCGCAGCCTGCCCGCGGCCGGGGGCGATTGAACCCGATCTGAAACGAAGGAACTTCACATGAACCACCAAAATGCTGTTGGGTGTTTGAACATCCGAACGATTCGCCGCGCAGCGGCTGTTGTGGCCCTGGCAACCTTGGGCTGGGCGGGAGCGGACGCTCAGACGCCGCTGCCGATCTACGAGCCGTTCCCGAGCTCCTACACCAACTCCTCCGATGAGTCCGTCGAGGTGCCCGCGGGAGGCAGCGCCTACCGGGCGCGCCGGCTCGGGAATGGCGACACCGCCACGGTCTGGTCCATCGGGAACACCGCGGGCGGCGGGAGCACCGTGGTTGTCGGCGGCGCCGCGGCCCTTTCCTACCCCGGCCTCTACCAGGATCCCAACCCGAACCTGGGCCTCTATATCCGCACCGCCAACACCACCGCGAACCGGACTCGGGGCATCCTGTTTCCCGCCATCAGCGGCGGCCGCGCTTACGTCTCCTTCCTGATCGACGTCCAGCAGGCGCCGTCCCCGTCGGACACGGTCAATCCCGCCTTCGGACGGCTCTTTGCCAAGCTCGACTACTACAGCAATCCCGTGATCAACAACAGCCCGGGCAGCAGCTCGATGGCGGGCGTGTGGCTGACAACCAGCAACACCCTCGCAATCAGCAAGAGCTCCAACTCCGCTCACGGTGCGGATTCGGCCACGCCCTTGGCGCCCGGCACGCACTTGGTCGTGCTGCGCTACCAGTTCAATCCGGACGCGGATGACGACGAAGTCGCCTTGTGGGTGGACCCGGGATCGCTGAATGCCGCCGAAGGCGATGTGCCGGCGCCGGCGCTCACCCTGACCGCGGGCGCGGACGCGCCTTCGCTCTCCTCGTTCCTCATCTACCATGTGGGCACCGAGGTCGTGGCCAGCATGTTCCTCGACGAGTTCCGGATCGCCACGACGTGGGCGGAGGTGACCTCGACGCAGGCGCTGTGCGTGGCGGCCAGCATCTCGACACACCCCGCCGACTAGACGGTCAGCGAAGGAATCGGCGCCATCTTCTCCGTCATCGCCGGCGGATCCTCTCCCGCCTATCAGTGGCAGGTCTCGACCGACCATGGGGCGACGTGGGAAAATGTTGCCGATGGGTTGGGCGGGACGACGCCGACCTACTGGACACGCCCGACGACGCCGGCGGATCACGGCAGCCAATATCGCGCCGTTGTCACCGTCGACTGCAACGGCGGCTCTTCGGCGACCTCGTCGGCCGCCACCCTTGCCGTGACCCCGGCCGCCGCAACGCCCGCCGGCCTGGTCGTCGACGACCTGTTCCAGGATTACCTCTACAACAACCTGCCCTACGATGTGAGCAACTCCGTCTGGTTCGCCAGCACGGCCAGCTCGCTCGATGCCTCGAGCGGCCTCTCCATGATGGGCACCGTCGCCTCCGGCTCGTCCGTTCTGTGGCTCGGCTATTTCACGGACGATTCGGCCGGGAATCTGCCAGTCCATCTGGGCATAGGGCATGCGCTCAAGGGCACGCTCGAGTTCAAGGCCAGCAACATCACCAGCAGCGGCGGCAGCGTCCGCGTCGGCTTCTTCGACTATGCCGACGGCGGGACGCGCGTCTTGAACGACGGGTTCGGCTCGGGGAGCACTGGCAATGGGCAGAACGTGCGCGGCTACATGGCGGCCTTGAACTTCGGCCTTCAGTTTTCGGGCAATCCGTTTTCGCTCTATGCGCGGAACAATCTGGGCTCGGGCGACCTGATGGGCACGACGGGCAACTACCTGGGGCTGGGCGGCGGTCCCGCCAACCTGAACGGCGAACCGGCGTTTCAGAACGACACGCCCTACACCCTCGAGTTCACCATCGACCGCATATCGCTCACCTCCGTGCGGGTGACCACGGCATTGTCGGGCGGCGGCACCAACTGGTCGCATTCGGTCATGGACAACACCTATGCCTACCCGCGATTCGACTGCATCGGATTTAGGGCGGGCAACCTCGAGACGGCGGCCAGCCCATTCGAGTTCACCCGGTTCCGGGTCGAGGTCCTGGCCTCGACGCCGGATCCGATCCCGCTGAGCGTCTTGTGGTCAGGCGGCGGGATCCAGCTGGAATGGACCAATCCAGCGTTCAAGCTGCAGTCGGCTCAGGAAGCGAACGGGACCTATAGCGACGTTCCAGACGCCAGCAGCCCTTATCCGGTCGCCGCCACCGAATCGCGGATGTTCTATCGGCTGATCTGGACCCGCCCGTAGCGGATTTTCACAGACCCTTATGAAAAAGAGCACATTCGGCGTCACAGGCCTTTCGGTCTCCCCCTTGGGATGGGGAGCTGCGCCCATCGGCTTCCTGGCAACCGAGCAGAAGCAGGTCGAGATCATCGTCCAAACCATGCTCGATGCCGGGATCAACTTCATTGACACGGCGGCGTCCTATCAGGGCTCGGAAGAGGCGGTCGGGAAAGCCCTCGGCAGCCGGCGGGGTGAATGCGTCCTGGTGAGCAAGTGCGGGCAGCAATTTCCTGACCTCGAAGGGCCGGCGTGGTCATCCCAGGCGATTGCGGCCGCCATCGACCGCTCTCTGCGAAGGCTCCGGACCGATCGCATCGATGTGGTGCTGCTGCACTCGTGCGGGATGGAAGCCCTGCAGCGCGGCGAGGCGGTGGGGGCGCTGATGCGCGCCCGCGACGCGGGCAAGATCCGGTTCGCAGGCTACTCGGGGGACAACCAGGAGGCCGCCTTTGCGGCGCGGCTCCCCGGGATTTCGGTGATTGAGACCTCGGTCAGCATTTGCGATCAGGCCAACCTGGCGGCGGTGCTGCCGATTGCCCGGGAGCGGGGGCTGGGGGTGATCGCCAAGCGACCGATCGCCAACGCGGCTTGGCGCCCGGCCCAGGAGTTTCATGGCATTTACAGGGATTACGCGAAGCCCTACTGCGAGCGGTTCGCGGCGATGAACCTGGCCGCACGCGATCTCGGCTTCGCCAGCGAAGGGGATTGGCCGGAGATCGCCCTCCGGTTCACACTCTCGCAGCCCGGGGTCCATGTTGCGATCGTCGGCACCACCCAGCCGGCCAACGCCAGGCGAAACCTCGAGGCGGCGGCAAGAGGGCCCCTGCCCAACAACGCTCTGGAGATCCTCCAATCCGCATTTGCGCGCGCGGAAGCTGCCAGCAGGCAAAAATGGCCCGGACTCACTTGACCGCATGATTGCACACCGCCGCAACGGGCCGCCACCGCCTTGTTTCGGGGCGCGGATTTCAATCTCGGCCTACCGGGGGGCCGAGGCGTGGCGCGGGGCGGGCTGGGCGGGTTGTTTCTGGCGGAAGCGCCGGTGGACCTCGTACGCGAAGTTGTCGAGGATGTCGTCGCTGATCGGATCGCCGTTGTAGGAGAGGGTGATGCTGGGGAGCCCTTCGCGTTCGGAGACGTGGAAGAGCTGGGCCTCGGCGATCTTGTTGGGCATGCACTCGAGGGGGCCGACGCTGACCATGGCGTCGATGTCGCCCCGCCGCCACTCGTGGAGGGGGCCGCCGATCGTCAGCACGGCCTCGCCGCGGAGCTTGGACCGGAGGTAGCCTTCGGTGTCGGCGATCATCGCCGGCACCCGGGGGCGCTCGGGCCAGCCCAGGGCACGGCCCATGATGTCGTAAGTGTGGTGGCGAACCCGCTCCTGCACCCAGTCGCTGATGCGGCCGCCCAGCCCGGTCTTGAGTCCGTCGATGCGCTTGCAGACATCGCAGTATTCCAGCCATTCGCCCAGGGGCGCCAGCCGGACGCTCAGGCCGCGGGCTTCGAGTTTCTCGATGACGAAATCGTTGCTGAAGGGGGTGAGGCGGACGTAGATTTCGCCGACGAGGAGGACGGTGGGGCGGGGCTGGGGAGATTGCAGGGGCTGGAGATCGGCAGCGGCGCGCTCGACCAGATCGGCCAGGCCGAAGAACCGCCTCGAGGCGATCTGCCATAGAGCCGGAGCCAGGGAGAGATCGCCGCGGGCTTGGGCTTCGACTTGGGAGTGCAGCTCCCGGCAATACCGCTGGTAGACGGATTGGACTGCGTCGGGATCGGCGGAGCCGGGCCGGGCGGCGAGCAGCCCCTGGGTGAGGATGTCGATGGTCTCGATGCCGACAAAGAGGAGGATCTCCAGGCCGGGGGCGAAGCCCTCGAAATAGCCGGTGTCCTTGGGGGACCAGAAGCGGAGGCGATCGGACCAGCCGAGGCGTTCGGTCGTGATACGGGTGAGCAGCTGATAGACGCCGAGCCGGCAAGGCCCCCACGTGCTGGGCATCAGGTAGACATAGCGCTCGATCGAGGAACCGCGGGGCTCGAGATACTGCAGGAGCGAGCCCAGGGTGAGGCACATCGGCAGGCATTCCTTGCCCGAGGTGAATCGGCGTCCGTGCCGGAGGGCGTCGCTGTCCGGGGGCGGCAGGCACCGGGTCGAGAGGCCGGCCCCGCGGAGGCAGGCGGCGGCGACTTCGGAGCCGGGGCCCATCCACGGGATCAGAATCGTCTCGCGTTCGCGATCGCGCTGGAGGTTGCGGATGTTGATGGGCTGGTACTGCTGGGCGTGAAAGTCGCGCGGCGCGGGCGGGGCGGCGGACGCGCGGGCGTCTTCGGCGACGCAGTGGAGGAAGGCCTCGACGCGGGTCTTGGTGCCGGCATCGCCGGAATGGCCATCGGTCTCGATGATGGCGAATGGTTTGCCCTCCATGATATAGCTGTAGAAATGGAGGTTGAAGCTGTCGGGGCCGCAGGAGTAATTGCTGCAATAGAGGCTGTAGACGCCGGGCGTCCGCCGGATCTGGTGGGCGGCGCGCAGGATCTGCTGGCCGTAGCCCCAATACATGTCGGGAAAGACGGGCGCTGCGGCATCGACCGGGTAGCAGTCGACGGGGATTCCGATGGCGCCCTGCTCGCGGAGGATGGCGGGGACATTCGAGTTGAGGACGGGGTTGTAGATCGTGTAGGCCCGCCCGAGGACCACCACGGGCACCGCAGACCGGTCGCGGCAGAACTCGAGGGCGCGCTGGCCGATCTCGAGGCATTTGCGATCGAATGCCTGCTGGACGGAGAGGGCTTGGCCATGAGCCTCGATCCACCGGCTGCCGGCGATCCCGAGCTGGGCGGCCAGCTCGCGGCAGCTCTCCAGAAATTCAGGGGAGGAGAGGCCGGATGAACCGATGGCGACGACCGGGCTGACGATTCGCTCGGGAGCGACATGCCGGAGATCCCACTTGAGGATATCGGGGCTGGCCTGGACGATGGGGCAGGTGACGGCGTGGCCCTCTCCGGCCGATCGGGGCAGGTGGCGCAGCATGGGGAGGAAGAGGCGCTCGGCGCCCGTTTCGGCCAGCCGCTCGACCAGGCCGTGGAACAGCTGCATCGGGGCGCAGAAGGGGATGTTGGCGGTCTGTATGCCGCGCTTGAGATCGGCGTGGTCGGCGGCGTGCAGAGGGACCAGAGCCAACCCCAGCTCCCGGAGGAACACCGCGAAGAAGGGATAGAGCTGCTTCAGGATGAACTCGTCCGAGAGAGCGATCCGCCCCTGGCCCGAGCCGGAGCCTCCGCGGACAGGCACCAGGGCGCGCACCAGCTCCTCGCGTTCCCGGAACGGATCCGGGGCGCGATCGGGGAGTTTTCGCTTCCGGGTTCCCTTGTCGTAGAGCGAGCAGGCGCCGCCCCACGTGAAGGTGCGGCGCTCGTCTCCGACGTGGGTCCGGAGGCAATCGATGCGGCAGCGGTTGCCCGACCCGCCGCAGCCGACCGTGGAGTGGCAGATGAACGTGTTCTTCTGCTCGACCTTCGCATCGAGGAACAGGGCCGGATGCAGCGGATCGATCCCTTTCCAGTCGACCTCGCGACGGGTGAGCAGGGTGATGCCCAGGGCGCCGACCAGACCCGGATCGGGCGGGATGATGACCTGGGCGCCGGTCTGCCGGGCCACCGCCGCCGCCAGCGCATCCGCGGCGAACGGCATGCCCTGGCAGAAGATCACATGGCCCACCGATCGGTTGCCCTTGACGCGGTTGAGGTAGTTCTGGACCACCGAGTCGTACAGGCCGGCAATGATGGCGCTGGACGGGACGCCCGCAGCCACCGATTCGTCGATGACCTCGGCCATAAAGACGGAGCAATGCTGGCCGAGGGAAACGCCGTGGTCGGCTTCGAGCGCGGCGGCGCCGAGCTGGGCCACATGCTCGAGCCCGGCAAATTTCTGCCCCTGCTCCTCGATAAAGGAGCCGGTGCCGGCGCTGCAGGCCTCGTTCATGGCGCAGTCGATAACGCGGCCTTCGGCCAATCGGATGTACTTGGCGTCCTGGCCGCCGATCTCGAAGATGGTGTCGACACGGGGATCGTAGTGGAGGGCGCCGGTGGCATGGGCAGCGATCTCGTTCAGGACAAAGACGGCCCCTCGGCCGTAGCAGGTGGCCATGAGCGAGCCGGCGATCTCGCGGCCGCTGCCGGTCACGCCGATGGCGCGCACCCGGCCGGCGCCGGCGGGGCTTTGGCAGAAATGCCGGAGCAGATCCTGGGCGGCGCCGACCGGGTCGCCGAGAGTTCGGCGATAATGGCTCCAGACCTGCTCGAGCGTGCGGGCATCCAGCGCCAGGGCCTTGGATCCGGTGCTGCCCAGGTCGAATCCGAGGATGAGATCGCGCTCCTGGCCGCGAGGATCGGCGGGCGGCGGCATCGGCATCCGGCGGACGCGAGAGAGCGAGGCGGCCAGGCTGGCGACGCGCTCGAGGTGATGGGACCGCGACCGAGCCAGGAGATCCTCGAGCGCGGGCGGATCCTGAGCCAGCTCGAGGGACTCGAGCGCGCAGCCCATGGCTTCGAGGTAGGTGGCTATATCCGGATCCCATGGCAGCAGCTCCATCTGCTGGCGCGCGAGCGCGTCCTGGAAGACCTGCCGCACCCGGGGCGACCGGCTGACACCGCCGACCAGGAGCACCTGGCGCGGGCTGACGCCGGGCTTGACGAGAACCATCACGTTGTCACACACCGCGTCGAACAGCCCGGCCAGGATCGCCGCCCGGTTCTCCCCCTTGTTGGCCAGATGCGTCATGTCCGTCTTCAGGATGACCGGGCAGCGGCCGGAGAGGGGGGCAGACCGCACGCCCGGCCCACACAGCTCGCTCGCCTCCTCGATGGTCAGCGAGAAGCGCTCGACCAGCTGCCGGAGAAAGTTCCCGGTCCCTTGCGAGCAACGGCTGTTCTCGCGGAACACTTCGACGCCGTTGGCGCGCAGCTCGAGCACGGAGAAGCCGTGGCTGCCGATGCCGACCACCGTGGCTTCGCGGCCGGGGTGGAGGTGGCGAAAACCGCGCGCCTGCGCCTGCTTGGGAGGGACCTGAGGCAGGCGCAACTGGCCGGACAGCCGTCCGACGGCCGCGGCAGCGGCCACGCCCGGCCAATCGAATGAGGCCAGCATCTGCTGCAGGACAAGGCCGGGCGCCTTGCCGTGCTCGCGGGTCTCCCGCCGCCGCCACTCGACGCGCCCGTCCGCAACGGCCAGCTCGACGACTTTGACCGTCTCGGCCCCGATATCGATCCCCACACACCGCCGCCACGCCGATCCCGGCGGCGCTGCCGGCGGATCGGCGGTGTGGGTCAGTTCCAGTCCCGGATCAGACATGCGGGTAAAATACGCGGTCCATGCCGCCGGCGCGAATCGAAAATTGCAGCCGGTGACGCCGAGAGCCTTGCCCGATCACAGGAAGGCCCGCGGGTGAAACCGGCGATGGACATCCCGAAGGCGTTGCGGAGCGACGTGGGTATAGACTTGAGTGGTGCTGATGCTGGCATGGCCGAGCAGCTCCTGGATGACGCGCAGATCGGCACCCCGGTCCAGCAAGTGGGTCGCGAAGCTGTGACGGAGCATATGAGGGGTCAAATTGCCCTGGATGCCGGCCAGCCGGGCGCGTTTCTTGATCCGGAGCCAGAGGGTGACGGGCGCGAACGGACGCCCCCGAAGGTTCAGAAAGACCTGTCCGGTCGAGTGCGGTCGAACCAATTGGGGCCGAGCGGCTTGGAGGTAATGCTCGATGGCGGCGATCGCCGGCTTGCCCACGGGAACGACACGCTCCTTGTTGCCCTTTCCGATCACGGTCACAAAACCGGCCTCGAGATGGAGCTGTTCGAGCCGGAGGCGGCAGAGCTCGCTGAGGCGGAGGCCGGAGGCGTACGCGAGCTCGATCGCGGCTTGGTCGCAGAGGGTGGCCGGCGTGGCGGGCGTGACCGGCGCAAGCAGACGCTCCATCTCCGCATGGTCGATCGACTTGGGCAGATGCAGCCAGTGGCGCGGCAGGGTGAGCAGCTCGGCGGGGTTGGCGGCCAGCAGGCGTTCGCCTTCGCAGAAACGGTAGAAAGCCCGCAAAGCCGCGATTTCCAGATAGACGGTCTCCGGGCTGAGCCGGCGCGTCGAGCCGGGATCGGATCGGGCGGGTCGCCGATCGCGCTCGCCCTTCAGGAACGCGAGCAGATGGCTGGTCTCGACCTGGCGCCAATCGGCAAGTCCTTGCGCGGCGGCCCAGACAACGAATCGGCCGAGAATCGCCGCATAGGTCTTCTGGGTTTGAATCGAGTGGCCGCGCTCGTGGCGGATGTGCTGCAGAAAATCCTCGACCAGGTTGTGCATCGAGAATCCTGGATCCTCAGAGCTCGCGGCCGGTCAGGCGCTGGAAGGCCTCGAGGTATTTGGCCTGCGTTTTCTGGACAACGTCGGCGGGGAGAGCGGGGGCGGGCGGCGTTTTGTTCCAGTCGATCGTTTCCAGGTAGTCCCGGACGAACTGCTTGTCGAAACTGCGCTGGCTGCGGCCCGGCTGGTATTGATCCGCCGGCCAGAAACGCGACGAATCCGGGGTGAGGACCTCGTCGATGAGAAGCAGCTGCCCTCCGGCCTCGCCGAACTCGAACTTCGTGTCGGCGATCAGGATGCCGCGCCGGCGGGCATAGGCGCGGGCCTGGCGGTAGAGGCGGAGGCTGACGTCGCGAACCCGCTCGGCCAGGGCGAGGCCAATTCCCTGGGCGGCCTCGTCGAAGGAGATGTTCTCGTCATGGCCGGTCTCGGCCTTGGTCGAGGGAGTGAAGATCGGCTCGGGCAGCTCGGCCGATTCGGTGAGGCCGGCCGGCAGCGAGATGCCGCAGACGGTCTGATAGGCGCGGTATTCCTTCCAGCCGGATCCGGCGAGGTAGCCGCGGACAACGCATTCGACCGGCAGCGGGCGGGCTTTGCGGACGATCATGCTGCGGCCGGCGAGCTGGTCGGCGAAGGGCTCGAGATCGGGCGGCAGGGGATCGGCCGCGCGCTGCAGGCGGTGGTTGGGAACGATCGACTCCATCTGATCGAACCAGAAATGGGAGATCTGGGTGAGCACCTCGCCCTTGCGCGGAATTCCGTTCGGCATCACGCAATCGAACGCCGAGATCCGATCCGTCGCCACCAGCAGGAGACGATCCCCCAGATCGAAGATCTCGCGGACCTTGCCGCTTTTGACTTTGCGAATGCCGGGCAGATCGATCTGCAGGACAGGTTCGTGACGCATGAGCGGAGATTAAGGTCTGCGGGCAAAAATTCAATCTCGGAACCGCGCTCCCGGCAACCCTTGGGATCACTCGAGGCCGCGGTCTTCGAGGTCGATCTCATCCAGGCCAAGATAATGGCCCAGCTCGTGCAGCAGGGTGGTGCGGATTTCCTCCCGGTAGATCTCCTCGTCCTCCTCGGCGAAGTCCCAGAGATTATCGAGGAACAGCAGGATCTGCGGAGGCAGGGGGGCGGATCCCCAACCGTCCTCGGGGAAGGCCTCGCCGACAAAGAGGCCGAGCGTGTCGGCATCGATGCCATCCTTCTGAAGATCGCGGTTGGGGCGGCGCTCGAGGGTCACCGGCAGCTGCTCGGCCCGGTCGCGCAATGCGGCCGGGAGCGACCGCAGCGTCGCGCGCACCTCGTCACGAGCAATCCGGGCCAGGAGATTCCAGTCCATCGTTCTGGGCGTCCACCATGGGATACAGGTTTCTTTTCGCGGGCCGCCCGGAAAGGCCGCCCGCCTCTGCCCAACGCAAGCCGTTGCGCGTCCGACCGCTCTCGGGTCGATCCGCACACTGCCCCGGCCGCGCTCCGGATGTCAAGCGCGCAGCGCCGGGGGGGGCGGGCCGCCCCCACGGCGGCGTTGCCACTTGGGCCAATGTGTGGTCTAGTGATGGCTGACGGCTGCCCGACCCTGGGTGGGCGAGGCCGCCGTGCGAGAACGAGAATTGAACATGGAAACCCAATTGATACACGAAGAAAGCCCGGTGATCGTCAAAGCCCGGGAGCTGTGCCAGGCCATCCTCGATCACCCCGGCTACGCCAACCTTCGCCAGCGGATCGAGAATTTCATGGTCGATGAGAAGGCCCAGGACCAGTACCGCGATCTGACCGAGAGAAGCCAGCTTCTCCAACACAAGCAGCGTCGGGGCGAGGAGCTGTCCGAATCCGAGATCACCCTGTTCGAGAGCGATCGGGAGAAGCTTTTCCAGAACCCGACCGCGCGCGATTTCTTCGATGCGCAGCAGGAGATGCAGCGGGTGCAATCGACCCTGGGCAAGTACGTGACCAAGACCTTCGAGCTGGGCCGGGTGCCGAATCCGGGCGATCTCAATTGCGGGTCCTGCTGCTCCTGCGAGGGGCATTAGCCCTCGAAAGGCGTTCGGACCGTCCCGCGCGGCATGCCCGACACGGGAAGGGACGCTGCCCCTCCCTCCCTCCCATTTTCAGATTCCTCGATTCTTCTCCAACCTTCCAGGGGGATGAGCTGGGAAAAGGAAATCCTCGCGGTTCTGATTTTCTCGCTGACGTATCTGCTGATCAGCGGCCGGCGGCTGAAGATCCTGCCGCTGAACCGGCCGGCAGCGGCTCTGCTGGGAACGGTGCTGATGGTGGCGGGGGGGATTCTGACGCCGGAGCAGGCGTATCGGGCGGTCGATTACAACACCCTGGTCCTGCTGCTGGGCATGATGGTCATCTCGGCATACCTCTGCCTGGCCGGCTTTTTCGAGTGGGCGGCGGTTGCCATTCTCCACCGCGCCCGCACGCCGGGGCGGCTGCTGTGGTTTGTGATCCTGGCATCGGGCGGGTTTTCCGCGGTCCTGGTGAACGACACGGTCTGCCTGATGCTGACCCCGCTGGTGGTGACCGTCATGGCGCGGGGCAAGCTGCCGCTGCTGCCGTATCTGATGGCATTGGCAATGAGCGCCAACCTGGGCAGCGTGGCGACCCTGGTGGGCAACCCTCAGAACATGATCATCGGACATCAGTCGGGTCTGCCGTTCCTGGGGTTCTTCCTGTCGATGGCGCCCGCGGCGGCGGCGGGGCTGGCGATCGAGTATCTGCTGCTGCGGATCGGTTTTTGGCGGGTGCTGCGGGAGGCTCGGATTCACGTCGAGGACAGCCCCAGGCCGCCGCTGAACCGGTCGCTGGTCAGGCTGACGCTGGGTGTGCTGGGGCTGGTGTTCGCCGGTTTCATGGCGGGCATGGACCTGGCATGGACGGCCCTGAGCGGGGCCGCGCTGATCATGGTCCTGGCGCGCCGGGACACGCACGAGGTGCTCAAGCTGGTCGATTGGCACCTGATGGTCTTTTTCGCCGCACTGTTCGTCGTGGTCGAGGGTCTCAACCAGACCGGGCTGCCCGATCAAGCCTATCATTACCTCGGCGGGCTGTGGGGCGCGTCCCGCAATGTCCAGGCGCTGAATTTCGCCTGGTTCTCAGTGCTCGGATCCAATGTGTTCTCGAACGTGCCCTTCGTGATGGTGGCGGGCAAGTGGGTCGGCTACTTTCAGGACCCGGCGCTCATATGGAAAGTGATGGCGATGGCCACGACGTTCGCGGGCAACCTGACGATTTTAGGATCGGTGGCGAACATCATCGTGGTCGAATCGGCTCGAGGCCATCTCGATGTCGGTTTTTGGGATTATGCGCGGCTGGGCATCCCGATCACGCTGGCGACAACACTGGCCGGGTTGGGATGGCTGGTCTTCCTGGGCGGATGAAGCTCGTTGTCAGAAAGCGGCAGACGGCCATAATCTTCGCCAATATGGATGCGACAGGGATTGGAGCGCGCAGCCCTCGGCACGGATGGCGCTCGATGGCATTTGCCGCTGCGCTCCTGGGCGCGCTGAGCGGGAGCCGACTCCATGCCGAGGCGGAAGCGGCCACGGTCGAGCTGACCGGCATCCGGATCCAGAAAGCGGCATCCGCGACCAACTGGGTCGACAATGGCGGCTTCGAAAAGACCGGCTCGAACGGGATGCCGGCAGGTTGGGAGCCGGTCCAGGTCGGATCGGGGCTTGAAGCGCGCGCGGCACGCGGCGCGGGGCGGAATCGAGGGGCGGCATGGTCGCTGAAACCCAGGCGCGGAGGGGAATCCTCGGCACATGGCGCCCTGGCCTACAAGCAGCCAATACCGCGCGATCCAGGCCAGCCCAACACCCTGTCCGTATGGGTGAAGTCCTCCGCAGGCGGGGAGGTGTTCCTCGGCGATCCTCACGCATCGGGCCGCCGGCTCTACCTGCCCAACACCGAAGGGCAATGGCGCCAGGTCAGCTGCGCGTGGACGAATCTCCCGCTGTCCGGAACGATGCGCCTGATGCTCGGCGTCGAGAGGCTGCAAGGCGAGTTTCTGTTGGACGACCTGCGGTGGGAGGCGGGGCTGGAACCGGGGTGGCAAGCGCCCGGCCGGGTCTCGTCCGATCCAGGAATCGTCCTCGACGCCGTGGCGGAGCAGGTCGATGTCGAAGGAGAGGGCCCCTGGACCGTTGGGCTCTGGTGCGGCCTGGGCTCGCCCCAGCGGCTGGCCTGGCGAGCCCTGTTCATGGACGGATCGGCGGAAACGCAGCTTCCGGATGCGCCGATGGAGGCGGGCGTCTGGCGGATCGAGCTGGCCGGCCGGGCGTCCCGGGCCGCTCAGAAATGGCTGGTCCTTCAGGCTCGAGATGGCGAGAGGCGTTTGGCCGAAGCCAAGGTCGGCGTGCGGTTTCACTCGAGCGAGACGGCCCGCCAGCTCGAGCGCGAGATCGATTCCACAACGGACCGCCTCGCGGCGGACTACGAACGGGTGGCGACGCATTACCCGGCGGCCGAGGAGGTGCGCGTGTCCTGGGAGGTCCTGCGGACGGGGCGCGAGGTCCTCAAGCGCCAGGTCGCCGCCCGCCAGGTGCTGGCGGCGGAGCGGCTGGGACGCGAGCTCGAGGAGGTGGCCGAGCGGCTGGGGCAGGAGATGCGGGAGCTCCAGGCCGGGCTCTCCCCCGCCGTGGCGGCCCCCCAATGGAACGGACGCCACCGGCCGCAGACATGGTCCAGCGCTTTTCTCGCAATGACCCAGACCAACGCCCAAGAAACGCCCGCAGTTCGCCCGGTCTTCTTCCTGGGGATTCCGCCAATGGAGCCTGCGCCGGGCGCAATCCAATCCTCCGCCGCGATGGGCGGCAATCTGATCGGCTGGGACATCGATGCCGAGCGGTGGCTGGGCGGATCGAGCACGGAGGGGGCATCCGTTATCGAAGAGCTGAAGTCGCTGCTGAACGAGGCGCAGCAGGCGCGCATGTGTGTCGGCCTGGGGATCCCGGCCGAGCGGCCGGCCGGGGAGCCTGGCGGCGCGGCGCCAGCCCGCGCCGAATCCGAGGGCGAACCGCCGCCCCCGGAAGTCGGCGGCTCGAATGCGGCGCCGGCTGGGTATGTGGCGCGGCTGACCAACCTGGTCGCAGCGGTCGCCCGGCATCCGGCCTTGCTGAGCGTGGGCTTGATGTCGGACGGAGGCGCGCGGCCCGACTTGCGGAGCGGCGCCCTTGAAGAATGGCGCCTGTGGCTGGAGAAAAAGCACGGAGACATCTCGACGCTGAATCGCCGCTGGGGAACCCGGCACGGCCGATTCGCGGATGTCCCCTGGCCCCGGATGGTGGAGGGGCAAAATCCGGCGCCCTCGGGGGCGGGCTGGGACTTTGGGAGGTTTGGCTGGGAGTCGGACGCGGCCCGGCTAGAGCGATTGGCGGACGCCATGCGCGAGGTCTCATTCGACCTGCCGATCCACGTGCTCTGGCCGCCGCCCATGCAGGCGGGGATGGCAGGGCGGGAAGATTCGCTATGGCTGGGATCGCGGTTCGGGGATCTGCATTCGGCGAGCGGCGCCTGGACCTGGGAAGGGGATGCCGGGCACGGGCTGGCGACGGACTGGCTTGCGATGGGCCTGGCACTGGATCGCCTCCGGTCCATGAAGGCCGCGCCGGTCTTCGGGCGCGATCTCTGGCTGCCGGCGGACCACGACTGGCGGATGGAGACCGCCGAGCACGTCCGATCCACATTATGGCTGGCGGCCCTGCACGGGCTGAGCGCGGCGTGGCTATGGCCCGGGCCCGTCGACGGGGGGCGGGACACCTCGCTGCCGGGAAACCTGGCCCATCGGCCGGCGTGCCTCGAGGCGATGGGCCGGATCCAGCTCGATCTGCATCGCGCGGCCGAGGAGATCGGCGTGCTGCAGAACGCGCCGGTGCAGGTCCAGATCGCGTGCTCGGACTCCGCTGTTTACTGGGGAGACACCGAATCGGGCGAGGCGCTGCGCGCGGCCTACCAGGCCATGGTCTTCAGCGGCGTGACGGTCGGATTCCTCAGCGAGCGCGCCCTCGAGAAGGGCGTTCTGCCATCGACGCCCATCCTGATCGTGCCGGGCCTCAGGCACCTGTCCGATGCGGCCTGCGCGACTCTCCGGCGCCATCGGGGCGACTTGGTCTTCGTCGGTGAAGGGCCTTTTCTGACCCACGACGAATACCATCAGGAACGACGGGAGCCGGTGCCGGCCGCGGCGGTCATCCCGGCCAAGGACCTCGGGGGATTGCGCGCGCGGCTGGGGCTGCTGCTGCGGAGCTGGGGGCGCGAGCCGGAGGTCAAGATCAGCGAGATCACCGCCGCCGGGCGGCAGGCGCCTTGGGGGATTGGCTGGCGCGCGGCGAGCACCAGCTCGCGAGAGGTGCTGGCGCTGTGGAACTGCCGGCCGGAATCGGTGTCGGTCCAGATCGCCTACACGGGGCTGCGCCCGGGCTCGATGCGGGATGCATGGAGCGGCGCGGACTGCCCGGCCGTCCTGGCCCTGCCCGCGTTCGGGACGCGGATGCTGCAGTGGGATATCGTCCGCTAGCCCGGCATCGGCGGGCGCGCACCCGATCGCCCGCCTTGCGGGCCCGGCTTCACTCTCGGGGCGGCAGGATCTTCTCGATCCGGCTCTTCTCGAGAGCCACGTATCGGGGGATGCCGCCCTCGTAGCAGAGCTTGGGCTCGCCCTCGAGCAGGGGTCGGACGTATTCGACGAATTTCTCGTTGGGCAGGAAGCCGTCCTCGGTGATCCAGTCGCGGGGGATCATGTGCTCGACGTTGGCGACTTCGCGCAGATCCTGAAGATCGGTCGTCCACTGGTAAGGGTTGCTGCCGAGCCGGACGATCTTGACCATGAATCCGCTCTTGCCGGCGATGGCGGCGCGGACGGCGTGCTCGCCGCAGGCGCTGGACTCGGCGATATCGGTCGCGCTGGCGCAGTGAGCGGCGGCGCGCTGGGCGTAGCCGAGCTTGACGGTGCGGGTTTTGGTGTTGAGCTTGCCCTGGATGATCTCGGCGAGCCGGTCGGCGGCGCCCGAGAGGACGGGGTGCCCGAAGGCATCGAGCCGGGTCTTGTCGGCGCCGATCTCGTTGCCGGCAACGTCCTTGAGCCCCTCGCCGACCACGACGACGCAGTATTTCAAGGCGGCGACGGTCTCGCGGACGCGCTCGAGGAATCGATCCTCGGCGAACGGGATCTCGGGCAGGAGGATGATATGGGGGGCATCGGCGGGATGGCGTTTGGCGGCGATGGTGCCCGCCGCGATCCAGCCGGCCGCGCGCCCCATGACCTCGATGATGCAGCAGGATCCGTCGTCGGTGGCCATGCTGCCAACGTCCGTGGCGACCTCGAGGACCGTGGTGGCGTTGTATTTGGTGACCGAGCCGTAGCCGGGGCAGTGGTCGGTGTGGGGCAGATCGTTGTCGATGGTCTTGGGCACGCCAATCATGCGGAGGTCGTAGCCGCGCCGAACGGCTTCCTCGTGGATCTTGAGCGAGGTGTCCTGCGAGTCGTTGCCGCCGGCGTAGAAGAAGAAGCGGATGTTATGGGCCTGGAATACCTGGAACAGGCGATCCATGTCGCGGGCGGCGCGCTCGGGCTTCTTCCGAAAATCGATCTTGTACCGGCAGGTGCCCAGCGCAGCCGCAGGGGTGAACTTCATCTCCTCGATCACGCGCGCCTTCTCGTCGTTCAAGTCGATGAGATCTTCATTGAGGATGCCCAGGATGCCGTTCAATCCGCCGTAGATCTCCTCGATCTGCTCGTGGCGGCCGGCTTCCTGGATGACACCGGCAACGCTCGCATTGATCGCGCACGTCGGACCGCCGGATTGCGCCACCAAAAGGTTTCCAGTTAATTCGGGCATAGGACAATCATCGTTTGCACCGCGCGCCCCGCCTCTTCTTCCGATCCGGGGGCTGCGCGAAATTCCACCGTCGAATCCAAATTGCGGTTCACGATGCCTTCCCGGCCTCCCACTGTCAAAGCGGAATTTGGCGGTCTTTGACATTTCGGCGGGGGTGCCCTACCCTCGCGCCCGAGTGAATATTCTTCGGCACACCGATGCGGATTACGCGGCGCGGAGGCGCGAGCTGGCTGCCCGATCCAGCCTCTGGAACGAGAGCATTGACCGCAAAACGCAGGGCATCCTGGAAGCGGTGCGGATCCAGGGGGACGCAGCGCTGAGCGAGTTTGCGGAGCGATTCGACGGGCTGCGCCTGCAGCCGGATCAGTTCCGCGTGACGGCGACCGAGCTGGACCTGGCCGCGTCGCGGGTGGACACGGCCCTGCGCCAGGCGATTCGGACGGCCCACCGCAACATTGTCCGGTTCAGCCGCAAATCGCTCCGGAGAGGGTGGATGACACGCAACGCCCAGGGGGGGCGCGTGGGGGAGAAATACGATCCGTATCGGCGGGTGGGCATTTACGTCCCCGGCGGCACGGCGCCTCTGGCCTCGACAGCGCTGATGACGGTGACGCTGGCGCAGGTCGCCGGCTGCCCGGAGGTCGTGGTGTGCACCCCGTGCGGGAAGGACGGCGCGGTGAATCCGGGCTTGCTCTATGCGGCCCAGGTGGCCGGGGCAACGGAAGTCTATCGGATCGGAGGGGCCCAGGCGATCGGTGCGATGGCTTACGGCACGCCCGCGATCGCCAAGGTGGACAAGATCTTCGGCCCCGGAAACGCCTACGTGGTGGCCGCCAAGCGAAAGGTGTTCGGCGCGGTGGCGATCGACCTCCTGCCGGGGCCGAGCGAGGTGCTGGTTCTGGCCGACGACTCGGCGCCGCCGGCCTACATCGCCGCGGACCTGCTGGCTCAGGCGGAGCACGGATCGGGCCACGAGCGGGTCTGGCTGGTCACGCCCAGCGCCGCGCTCATCGAGGCCGTCCAGCGCGAAGTCGAGCGGCAGCTGCCGGGGCTCAGCCGCAGGACCCACGCGGCCGCCGCCCTCGAGTCCAACGGCTGGCTCATTCTGGCGCCCGATCTGGATGCCGGGATCGATTGGGCCAACGAGCTGGCCCCGGAGCATTGCGAGGTGATGACCCGCCACGCAACGCGCGTGGCGGGGAAGATCGCGACCGCCGGGGCGATCTGCATCGGCCCCTGCACCCCGAATGTGCTCGGAGATTACGTGGCTGGCCCCAGCCATGTGCTGCCCACCGGCGGCGCGGGCCGATCGTTCTCCGGGCTGACCGTCGATCAGTTTCAGCGCCGGACCAGCCTGATCCAGTTTGACCGCGCAGCGCTCCGGCGCAGCGGCCCCGCCGTGCAGAAGTTTGCCGAGATCGAGGGGCTGGACGGGCACGGACGCTCGGCGGCCATTCGTTGGAGGGACTCATGAAGCGGATACGACCGCTGGTGGCCCGGCTGCGGGCCTACGTGCCGGGCGAACAGCCCCAGACACCCGGCTGGGTGAAGCTCAACACCAACGAGAATCCCTACCCGCCGTCTCCGCGGGTGCTCAAGGCGGTCCGGGATGCCGCCGATGGCCGATTGCGGCTCTATCCGAACCCGACGGCGCAGCCGCTGCGCGAGGCGCTCGCCCGGCTTCATGGATGCCTGCCGGATCGGATCATCGTGGGCAATGGCTCCGACGAGCTGCTGGCGCTGGCGGTGCGCGCGCTGGTGGAGCCGGCCGCTCCGGCCCGAGGGCCAGTCAAGGCCTCCGCCCGCCAGCCGCTGTCTCGCTCCACGGTCCAGTACCTGTCTCCCTGCTACTCGCTCTACCCGGTGCTGGCCGCGATTCACGGGGCCCGAGTCAATGATCAGCCTCTCGCAGACGGCTTTGGGCTGCCCTCGGCCCGCCAGCTGCGGCGCGATGGGCGGTGGGATTTCCAGGCAGCCCTCACCTTCATCACAACCCCCAACGCGCCGACAGGGCGCGGCTACCGGGCGGCCGAGATCGAGCCCCTCGTGCGGGCCCAGCGGGGCGTCGTTGTCCTGGACGAGGCCTACGTCGATTTTGCGGAGGAGAACGCCATGGAGCTGGCCTTGCGCCATCCGCACGTGCTCGTGGCCCGAACCTTCTCGAAGGCCTATTCGCTCTGTTTTCAGCGGGTGGGATACATGGTGGGGCACCCGGACCTCATCGGCGCCCTCATGAAGATCAAGGACAGCTACAACGTCAACGGGCTCGGCCAGGCGGCTGCGCTCGCCACGCTCGACGACCTGGCGTATTACCGTGCGAACTTCCGGAAGATCAAGGCCGCGCGCGCCTGGCTGGCGCAGGAGCTGACGCGGCTGGGCTTCGAGGTGTGGCCAAGCCAGACGAATTTCATCCTGGCACGGCCGCCCGGCCGCCCGGCGCGCGAGTGGCTCGAGGCGCTGCGCCGCCACAAGATCCTGGTCCGATGGTTCGACAGGGCCGTGATTCGGCGATTCCTGCGCATCACAGTCGGAACCGCTGCCGAAGCCGAAGCCCTCGTGCGGGCGGCGGAGAAGATCGTGCGATCGAGACGCGGCTGAGGCGCGGCAGGCTATCCCTCAGGCGATCGCGTCCGGGCCGGCGGCGGGCCGCGCGGCGAGGAAGGCAACCAGGGCACTGGCCAGGTGGCGGGCGGCGAGCCGGTTGCAGTGCTGGAAGCGAACCAGGGGGGCGATGCATCGCGGGGAGCGCGCCAGGGAGGCCAGCAGCCGAGCCCAACGCCATCGGCCATCGGGATCCAGGAACCGATTGAAGTCCAGGGGGATGTCCTCCGAGGCGAGATCGCTGATCACGCGCACCGTGGCGGAGGGAACCTGGTGGCGGCGGCAGAGATCGCGGAGGGCTTCGGACTCCATGTCGACAGCATCGGCGCCGGTTTCGGCGCGGAGCTGGGCCTTGGCGGCCGCGGTGGAGGCGATCCGGGATTGGGTGGTGAAGCGGCCGGGCTGAGCGCCTGCCGGCGTCCAGGCGTGCATCCGCGGAAATCCTGGATCCGCTTCGTAAAGGACGGTGAACCGGGGAAGGCGAGGATCGAGCGCGCCGGCCAGTCCGGCAGCGATCGCTGCGCGGGGGGGCGCCGAGGCAAGGCACTCCTCCAACGCAAGGCGGGCGCGCCGAGGACCCATCCCGGTCACGAGCACTTCGATGGGTTCGGCGGCGGGCAGCCGCGCGCGAAAGGGGCGCGCCTCCATGCCGAGCGCGAAGCAGACCAGCCAGGCCATGCGGTCAGCGGCGGCTGCCGATCGCCGAGGCAGGCGTCACGGTTCGCGGGGACGGAGAATGCGGATCGGAATCCCAATGCCCGTCGCCGCCGGCCGGGGCCGACTGGCAGAGGCGGCGGCAGGTGGCCAGAGCCAGGAGCGGCCAGGCGTTCCGGTACATGTCGTACTTCAGATAGTAGACGCAGGGGAAGCCAGTGCCCGTGGTTTCGCGTTCGGTCCATGAGCCGTCGGTGTTCTGGTGGTCGAGGAGGTATTGGATGCCGCGCTGGAGGCTGGGGCGGCGGGGGTCTCCGAAGGTGCAGAGGGCCATGACAGCCCAGGCGGTTTGAGACGCAGTGCTGGGTCCCTGGCCTTTGAAAACGGGATCGTTGTACGTGTTGCAGCGCTCGCCCCAGCCGCCGTCTTCATGCTGAACGCTCTCGAGCCAGTCGCGGGCCCGGAGGAGCCACGGCTGATTCATGTCGATGCCCAGGGCGCGCACGCCGCGGAGGGACTGCCAGGTGCCATAGATGTAGTTGACGCCCCAGCGGCCGTACCAGGAGCCGTCGGATTCCTGCTGTTGCTGGAGGTACTCGAGCGCCTTGGCGACCTGGGGATGGCCGACCGGGTAGCCTTCGAGACCGAGCAACTCGAGGATGCGGGCCGTGATGTCGGCGCACTCGGGATCGAGCATGGCGTTGTGGTCGGCAAACGGGACTTTGGTAAGGATGTTCTTCGTGCAGTCCTTGTCGAAGGCGCCCCACCCGCCGTCCTTGCATTGGAAGGTCAGCATCCAGTTCAATCCACGACGGGACGCCTCCTCGCGCCGGGGATCGTCGGTCTTCATTTGGCGGATGGCCAGGAGGACCATCGCGGTGTCATCGACATCCGCGTTCCATTTGTTGTTGAACTCGAAGGCCCATCCGCTCGGCTCGACCGGGGCGGGATTTTTGAAGTGCCAGTCGCCCCGGAATCGGATTTCTTTGTCGAGCAGCCAGCGCGCGGCTTTTTCAAGCTGGGGATGCCGGTCGTCGACGCCGGACTCGCGCAGGGCAAGCAGCGCGATCGCGGTATCCCAGCAGGGGGAGAGGCAGGGCTCGAGCCAGACGCGGTCCTCGGATTCGTGCTGGAGCTTCTTGAGTTCCTGCTCGGCGCGGACCACTTGCGGGTGGTCGTCGGGATAGCCCAGCGCCTTGAGGGCGATGAGACAGTTGAGCATGGCGGGAAAGATGGCGGCCAAGCCGTCGGAACCTTCCAGACGTTCGAGCATCCACGACTCGGCCTTTTTCAGCGCCCGGCGGCGGAACGGGTGGATGCCGAGACGGGCGAACCATTCGGCGAACTTATGCAGCTTGTCGAGCCAGAGGAAGAAGTTCCGCCAGGTGAGGATGTTCGGATCCGGACGGATGGCCAGGTCGCGCTCGTGGAATCCTTCCGGATAGAGCTCGTTGAGGTGGACGGGGGGATGGGTGAGACGGGTGGGTTTGAAATGGTTGATGATGGCGAGGGGGACGAGCATGGAGCGGCTCCAGGAGCTCATTTCGTTGAAGTTCACATGGAACCACTTGCCGATGAGGATGATCTCGCTGGGGATGGTTGGCACGTAATCCCAAGGGTAGAGCCCCATCAGCGCCAGGTAGAGCTTGGAGAACGTGTTCATCCGGGGCGGTCCTCCGAGGCTCAGGGCGACGCTCCGCGCTTTGAGCATGCGGAGGTCGGTGGGGGGGATACCGGCCAGCTTGAGGGCTAGATAGGCCTTGACCGTGGCGTTGACCTCCGCCGGACCTCCGTAATAAATGTTCCAGCCGCCCTCGGGCAACTGCTGCGAAAAGATGTGCTGGACCGCCTTCTTTTGCCAGATGGGATCGACTTTGCCATCCCAGTGCCGGAAGGCCACCATGTCGGATGCGATGGTGGAGTCGACCATGAGCTCGGCAATCCAATAGCCCTCGGGCTTCTGCTGGGCCAGCAGCATGCGCTGCGTCCGCTCGATCGCATCGTGAAGCTTGTGCAACGGATTCTCGGGCCATTCGTTGGGCGCCCGCATGTGTGCCGGGGCCCGGCCTTTGGACGGTCTATTCGACATAAGCTTTTATTTTGCGAGGCTCGAAGGCATCTGTAAAGAGCTTTTGGGGTGCTCGGGGATCCTGGACCGCCGAACGCAACCGTTCTGGCTTGCCGCCGCTGACCCTATCCCCAGTAAGAGTAGATGAAGATCTGCGCGACGGCGACCAGGATCGCCCAGAGGCGGACATTGCGCCAGAGCGGTGGCGGGCGATCGGTTTCACCGAGCATCTTCGCCGGCAGGAAGGCCAGGAGGACGATCAGCCCGGCAAACGCGCCGATGAACGCCGCTTTGCCCATCCAGTCGGCTCCGCTCGCGGCGGCGAGCCAGCAGCCGGCGCCGCAAAATCCCGGCAGAGAGGTCATGGCTCGGTCCTTTCCTTGGCCGGCAGCCAGCACACCAAGCCGCGCAGCCGTTCCTCGTCGTGGCCGGAGGTGAATGCGCTGACGATGGCGACCCCTGCCAGCGCCGCCACAAATGACCACCAGGCCGTCCACAGAAACGGGACCCCGCCGGGCACCCCCAGCAGCCACTCCGCCGAGTTCAGCACCGCCGACGTAGATACGCCGATGATCATGCCGGCCACGCCGCCCCAGGGCGTGGCTCGTTTCGTCAACATGCCCAACAGCAGCAGAGCCAGCAGCGGCCCCTGGAAGAACGACAGGAACGTCTGGAACGCCTCGAACACCGAGCCGAAGCCTGTCTTGATCGGATAGCTGATGGCCACGCCGCCGACCAGGAAGGCCACGACCAGCCACCGGCCCACCCGCAGGCATTCGGTATCCGTCGCCCGCGGGCGGATGAAGGTCCGATACAGGTCCGCCACCACCATGGTGCTCGCCGAGCTGACATAGGAATCGAGGTTGGAGATGACCCCGGCGAAGAACGCGCCCATCACCACGCCCAACACGCCCGGCGGCAGCAGGCGCACCACCAGCATAGGCAAGACGCGGTTGCCGTCCCAGTCCTCGCCGGGCTGGCCGAGCTCCGGGCTGAGCAGCGCCAGGCCCACCAGCCCCGGCACCACCAGGAGGATCGGGAACACCAGCTTGATCGCCGCGCAGAACACATAGGACGCACGGGCCTCATTTTGGCTGCGCGTGCCAAGCGTGCGCTGCACGATCGCCTGGTTGCCGATCCAGTAAGCCGGACCCAGCACGAACCCCAGGCCCAGCAGCACCGCCGGCCACGGATAGACAGGGTGATCCGCCGGCGGCAGCAGGTCCAGGTGATGTTGCGTCCAGCTCATCTGGCCGATGGTCTCCTGGAGGTGGGCCCAGCCGCCTGCTTTGGCGAGGCCCAGCCCGCAGATCAACGCCGCACCCACGGTCAGGACCACGCACGACAGCGATTCCGTGAAGACGACCGCCCGCAAACCGCCCAGCGCCGTGCACAGCCCCACCACCACCGCCGTCAGCAGGACCGAAAACCAGAAATTCCAGCCCAGCAACCCCTCGAACATCGCAGCGGCGCTGACGAATATCGTGCCGAGGGTCCCCATCATGAACAGGACCCAGATGACCGCAAAGAACGTCCGCACCCCCCGGTTGTAGCGCCGCCCCAGGTACTCGGGCACCGTGTAAACCCCCGCCAGCCAAAAATAGGGCATGAACAGAAAGGCCGCGATCAGGACCGGGAAGATGCAGCCGATGAAATCGAAGTTCATCATCACGATCCCATACCGGTAGCCGTCCCCGGCCAGGCCGATCATGTCCTTGGCCCCGATGTCCGAAACCACGAGCGACATCCCCGCCGCCCACCAGGGCAGCGACTTGCCCGCCAGGAAGAAATCCCGGCCTCCCCGAATGCCCCTCCCCAGCCACACGCCCAAGACCGTGATCCCCACCAGGTACCCCACCACCAGGGCAACATCCAGCGCGCTGAGCCTGACCGTGGACATCGTCGTCAGGCCTCTCGGAGGGGCCGAGGCAGGCGAGCCTTGAACCGGGATGGGCAGAGCCCGCCCGGAGCCGGTTCGAATCGAAAAACTCCTGCGGCCGGCCGATTGCGTGTGTGGCCAGTGCTCATCGGTTCCAGTGCGGGCGCCAATCTACCGAACCTCGCGCCCCGATGACAAGACCGTTCGAGATGCAGCCGGGGCGTCACAGGTCGACAACGCCGGGCCGGGTGGCCCGGCCTGCACGGCGGTGGACACCGGGCGATGCAGGCGGCGCGCCCTCACGCGGCGAGACGGGCGTGGCTCTGCGTCGAAGCGCGGGCGCGCGAGGCCCTTCCTGGGCGGACGGATCTTCAGGAGCCGGGTCGGATTTCGATCTGTTGCATGCCTTCCGCCGTCCAGCCTTCGGTATGGATTCGCTGCTCAACCTGCTGCCGGAGCTCAGGCATGAGCGTGTCGCCAGCGGGATCGAGGTGATGGAAAAGCTGGAGCAGGTTGAGGTGGGCCTCGCGCAGCCACGGCATCTCGCCGACCAGCGCCGCCAGCTTGGCAAAGGCCTCCCTCGTCTGACCGGTGGCAGCCATGTGGTAGCTCTGGCGCATCCGAAAGTGCGGGCTGTCATAGAACTCCGCCTCGCCGAGCTGCCAGAACTGAGCCGCCTGGTCCGCGTCCTCGAGCGAACCCACGACATCGAGGGCAAAGAACGGCGAGGGGGCTGCTCCGGTTTCCACCGAGAAGAGCCGGGCGAAAAGGTCTGCGATGGGATCGGGCGCATCGTCGGGAGACGGGGCCGCTGTGGCCATGAGGCTGGAGTAGATCGTCGTGGCTTCCTCGCACTGGCCATCGAGCCGGAGCGCGTCGGCGAGCAGGAGGCGCAAGCGCGCGTCCTCGGGATCGGCAGCGGCGGCGGCCTGCGCCCACTGCAGGGCCTCCTGCGGCCGGATCAAGGGAATCATCGCCCGGGCGAACGCGCCGCAATGGCGGGCGTAGCACTCCGAATCGGGGGCGCTGAGCTCGTACCGCTGGAGCATGTCGAGCGCCTCCCGGGGCAGGCGGAGCGCAGACAGAACATTCGCCACGGCCCAGGGGTCGAAGCTCTCCGAGCCGCGGCTTTCCAGGAAGTAGCGGAAGAACAGCTCCACCCGGTCCCAGGGCGAGCGTATCTTCTTCCACGCATCGAAGTAAGGGGCGATGCCCAGGTGCGGCGCCATCGGCGCCTGGGTTTCCGGGTGGCGAAGGTTAAACGTGAAGTTCTCTGGACTGTAGCCGGTGACGATCGCGAAGCGGCGCACGGCGCGGAAGAACTCCGCGTCGAAGCGCGGACCCAGCGGGTCGCCGCCCGCGTCTCCGCCCGGTTTCCGATTCAAGATGCGCCGCAGGATGCTCATATGGATGCTCGAGAAGAGAGGCGGGCGGCTCGCTATCGGCTTGCTGCGCACCAGACCCTGATATGGACAGAAGTTCCCATTGCCGGCGCCGGCACACTCACCGTTCCGGGTCCGCTTGGCAACATCATAAAGCAGGGGCAATGGGGTCGCATCTAAATATTTGACATTTGACGTTTAGTGGCACCGCGGGACGCACGTATTCGGTCCAGCGCGCGGAGGCGCTCGGCGGCGCCTGGGCAACCATCGGCAGCACAACCGTCAGCACGGGCGGGACGGCCGCCTTTACCGACGCTTCGCCGCTGCCGAACACCGCCTTCTATCGGGTCGTTTACCCGTAAGTCGCGAGCACGGATTGCGCATCGTCAGAGCGGGGCGGCCGAGTGGCCGTCCCGCTCTTTGCCGGAATCGGGCGCGGCGGCGTAGCCGTGAGCTTTGGCCGGCCACGCGAGGGCGAACAGGACCGTGCCCAGGGCGGCCATGCCTGTCATGCCCGCCAGCGCGGCATTCCAGCCATGATGCTCAACCAGGGCGCCCAAGCCCCAGCCTGTTGACCATTTCATTTTCACCCTCCGACCCCTCCCCGCCGGCACCACTCCCTTTCTGCCTGGCTGAGCCGACCCGCCCAGCTTTTGCGTCGCTGGCCAGCTCTCCCCATGCCAAAGGCGGTAATTCGGAACCGCCGAACCGCCGCAGCATCCCGTTGACAATTGAAATCAACGGGTTTTCACTGCATCATTACTATGATGCGCGCGCCTGAATCCAGCCCGCGGAAACGCGGTTTCACCCTGATCGAACTTCTTGTTGTGATTGCCATTATCGCGATATTGGCCGGCATGCTTTTACCGGCCATGAGCAAGGCCAAGGACAAGGCCAAGAGAATCGGCTGCCTCAACAATCTCAAACAGTTGGGCCTCGGCAGCATGATATACGCGGACGACAACAACGGGCATTATTCGGGCGCGTCGCTGCCATCCCGTTTCGCGATCTCCGCGAACCTGAGCCGCTTCACCGACCGGAACGATACCGACGACGACTTGAACTGGCTCTATCCCGTGTACATCCGGAGCTTCGGAAGCTTCGTTTGCCCGAGCACCAGGAACTTCATCCGGACCAACACGATGGTTGTCGACGGGAAAACGGTGGTTACCGACCTGCTGGACAACGCCGGCAACACGAAGCAGCCGGGGAGCAGCTACGAGTGCTTTGGCTCCTGGAACAGCTTGGTGGGGGGCGTGATGTACGGAAAGAAAACGGAAAAGACGGTCCAGACATTTACCCTCACGGTGGACGCCAAATACACGGGCCTGCCTCCGGGCACGCGGCCGGGGCCGACCCGGATCTATCTGATTCATGACGGCGATGACGTCCAGCTCGACAAGGACACCGAGAATTTTCCGGACGCCAGCGATAACCACGGGATCGACGGGGCGCACATGACGTTTTGCGATGGCCACGCCGAATTTATCAGGCGCAATCGCTACGATCACGTCCGTAATGCCAGCTCCAACGGGAGCACGCTGCACACGCTGTAAACCGCACTTTGTCAGCCCGGAAAGACCCGCAAACTCCATCAACCCCATAAAACTATGAACGAGAGAATACCCCCCCGAGCAGCCTGCCTCCCTCGCCGGCACCAACCGGCCATGTCGGTCTGCGCAGCCGCCGCGATCCTGCTGGTGGCGGCCTTTGGGCCGCCGCGCTCGCTCCGTGCCGACCTCGTGCCGCCGCACGGTGTGGTGGCCGCGAACCTGGACGTTGTGGTGAACGATTTTGCCAACACGGCGGGTTCCACGACAGTCGCCACCCCTCAACTGATCGGAGATTTCCGGATTCGCTCGGCCAACAACGGCGACTACAACATCCAGATCGGAGACGACTACACCGACGACGTGGACGGGGGCGTCGTCATCACCTGTGTCAGTCAAAATGGCGGACGCGAGGACGGCCATCCGTTGTTCCTCGGGCCCGGCTGCGGCACCAGCCACTGGGCCGTCTCCGACGCGGGCAACACGGCCGGTTCTTGGATTCCGGTTTTCCTGCCCTACTCGGACGATGACACCACGTACGAGTGGGATATGGATGTGGCGGCGGCGTGGTTTCCTTACTCGAATTTTCTCGGGGGTTACGCGCACTACAGCTCGCCGGCCAGCATGAACAATACGACCCTGGATGCCTTCACTGGCTCGCCCGGTCTGGCACTCGGCACGCATTTTGTGGATGCCGGCGGCGCCCTGTACCGGGTGGACTTGACGAGCCTGGGTATCGACTCGCGCACCGACGGCGTGTTGCTGGTCGTGGGGGCGAAGAACGACGATAACTACGCCTCCGTCTGGGTGAACACCAGCCAGGCCGGCACCTGGACGATCCGCAACCGGGACAGCCGCCAGGATGGCGCGGGCGGGGAACAGGACCCGGTCGGATTCGTCTTTGTGCCCAAGAATAGTCCCGGGATCATCTCGGGCCGGTTCCTGGGCAATGGCACAATCAACATGTTCAGCGGCGCCGCGCCGCGGTTTACCGTCACCCCCCTTGACGTTGGCCAATGGGAACTCAAGGTTCCGGGCCTGAGACCCGCGCATGGGATTCTCATCATCTCCCCCGAAGGGGGTCTGCCCGGCAACCAGGACAACTATGTGACGTACGAGGTCAACACGGCCGGGGATGGCTGGATCATCGAATCGCGAGACTTGCCCGCGCCGGTCGGCGGGCCTTATGTCCTGCCCCTCGAAACGCCCGGGGACGGCACCGAACCGGTGGCATCCTTTGCGTTCATCTTGGGCGCAACGCCCGGTTTCACGGTGATCCCGACAGCGAACCTGCAGACCAGCGAGACCTGGGACACGGCCGCGTTCACGGTGGTCTTGGACACCGCGCCAACGGCGGACGTGACCATCAACCTCAGCTCGAGCGACACCACCGAGGGAACAATTTTCCCAGCGTCGCTCACCTTCACGCCGGGCGACTGGGATATCCCGCAGACCGTGACCGTCAGCGGCGTGGATGATCCCCTGGAGGATGGCCCCATTGCCTTCACCATCGTCCTCGCCGCCGCGACCAGCGCGGACGCGACTTACCATGGCCTCGACCCCAGCGACGTGCTGGTGATTAACACGGACAACGAAGCCGGCATTACCGTCACACCGGCGGCTGGTTTGACGACCTCCGAAGCCGGCGACACGGCTGCGTTCACGATTCAGCTCAATACGCAGCCCACCGCGGACGTCGTGATTGGCCTCTCTTCGAGCGACACCACCGAGGGTACCGTTTCACCGGCCAGTGTGACCTTCACCAGGGACAACTATTTCCTGCCGGTGACCGTGACTGTCACCGGCGTGAATGATGCGGTGGACGACGGCGACATCGCGTACACAATCACGACCGCGCCAGCCACCAGCTCGGATGCGGCCTACAACGGGAAGGACGCGCTGGATGTCGGGGCGACGAACACCGACGATGACACCGTGGGCATCGTCGTGGACCCGACCAGTCTGAGCATCCTGGAGGGCGCCACAGGCTCGTTCACGGTCGTCCTTGCCAGCGAGCCCACCGCGGACGTCGTGGTGAACGTCGTATCGAGCAATCCGGTCAACGGACCGGCCGCGCCGGCGACGCTGACCTTCACGGCGCTGAACTGGTCCACGGCGCAGACCGTGACGGTCACGGCGACGGACAATCTGGCGGCGGGCGGCGACATTGCCTGCACCATCACCAACACGGCAGCTTCCAGCGATCCCCTCTATGCGGCAATCAATCCCGCCGACGTCGGGGCAACCCTCCAGGACAATGACGCCACGGTGGCGCTGCCTTCCGGAGGCGCCGTCTATGGCAGCGGGATGCCGGCGGTCGGCATTGACGGTCGGGCGACGGTTGTGGACCCCAACACCGCCCAGTACGACACCGGCTCGCTGACGGTCACCGTGACGGCCAACGGCACCGCCGATGACCGCCTGGAGGTGCGCAACACCGGGACCGACCTCGGTCAGATTGGGGTGTCCGGCAACAGCGTCACTTATGAGGGCACACCCATCGGCACGATGTCCGGCGGCGCCGGCACGACACCGCTGGTCATCACGCTCAACAGCGCTGCCACCCCGGCGGCCGCCGAGGCCCTTCTGCGCTCCGTCACGTTCCGCAACGTCAACACCAATCCTCCGCCCACAGTCCGCACGGTGACGGTGGCGCTCCAGGACGCGGATGGCGGCGCCGGCACCGCCTCGACCACGGTGCGCGTCGGGCTGTTGCGCGTCTCCGACTTCCAGGAAGGGGCGGACCACGGCTACGGAGTTTACACCGGCGCCGCTGACATCGAGCTCTACCAAGGCGGCCCGGACACTCCGTGGCCCAACGGACATGCCAACACTGGGCTGTGGCTGGACGTGCAGGATGCGGGCAGCTACAACGCCTGCCACGTCCTCCTGCGCTTCGACAACATCCTCGGCACCGGCCCAGGCCAGATTCCGACAAACGCCGCGATCGTTTCCGCGGAACTGATTCTCAACGTGCCGCCGGACGTGAGCAATGCCCAGGGGGACGCCAGCCCACTCTACCGGATGATGGTGGAATGGGACGCGGAAACGGCCACATGGAACTCGTTCGGCAACTACGATGGCATCGTGCCGGATGATTTTCGGGCGCGTGGCGCTTACGATTCGTTCTGGGGCCTCTCCAACGGCGACTCCAACACCGGCACGGGGAACTTTGGCATTGGCGTGACGTTGGACCTGCAGGCCTGGGTCAGCGGCAGCGAAATGAACTACGGCTGGTTGCTCCCGACGTGGAACACTACGGGCACGGCGGACGGCACGCTCTTCAGCTCCTCGGAGGCGGCCATCATTGACCGACGGCCGCGGCTGCGGGTGATGTGGTTGCCCGAAGGCACGGCCTCGGCGAGCTTCCGACAGGATGTCAACGACTACACGGGAGCGCAAGACACCCGCCTCCGGATGAATGAGCCTGACACGGATCGTTCAGCCATCGCGACCCTTTTCAGCGACTGGATCGTGTCCGGCAATACCAACAATAATGAACAGATCCTCCTGCAGTTCGCCGACATCATCGGCGCCAACCCGGGCCAGATTCCGCCTCATGCGCAAATCCATGCGGCGATCCTTGACCTGTCCTGCTCCATCGGCAACGCGATGGGAGATGGGGGCATGTTCCACGCCATGCTGAAGCCTTGGGTCCATACCGACACCTGGAACACGATGGTGGACGGAATCACGGCCGACGGCGTGGAAGCCGCCATGACACCCACGGCGATCGCCGGCAACGCAACCCTGGCCCCGAATGTTCAAGCGGGAATTCAGTCGTTTGAGATGACCCCCGATGTCCAGGCCTGGGTCAACGGCACTCTTGCCAACAATGGTTGGGTGCTTCTTCCGTGGCCCAACGGCGGCGACGGCTGGGGCTTCGGCTCGGCCGAACAGGCCAATGAGTGGAATCGTCCACAATTGAGGGTTTTCTACTCGCCGGGCGAGGCGCTGCCGGACAAAGCCCTGCTGCAGAAGCCCGTCCATAAAGGGAGCAGCGTGGAGTTGACGTTTAGTGGCACCGCGGGACGCACGTATTCGGTCCAGCGCGCGGAGGCGCTCGGCGGCGCCTGGGCAACCATCGGCAGCACAACCGTCAGCACGGGCGGGACGGCCGCCTTTACCGACGCTTCGCCGCTGCCGAACACCGCCTTCTATCGGGTCGTTTACCCGTAAGTCGCGAGCACGGATTGCGCATCGTCAGAGCGGGGCGGCCGAGTGGCCGTCCCGCTCTTTGCCGGAATCGGGCGCGGCGGCGTAGCCGTGAGCTTTGGCCGGCCACGCGAGGGCGAACAGGACCGTGCCCAGGGCGGCCATGCCTGTCATGCCCGCCAGCGCGGCATTCCAGCCATGATGCTCAACCAGGGCGCCCAAGCCCCAGCCTGAAAGGAGCGTGCTGGCATACGAAAAGATGCTGGTGAATCCGATCGCCGTTGCCGCCAGCCGTTTGGTGGCCAGATTGGCGACCACGATGCCGACCAGCGCCTGGGGGCCGTAGATGAAGAACCCTGCCAGGCAGAGCAGCAGCGTGTTGAGCCAGAGGGACTGGCTGGCCAGCTTCCAGAAGAGCAGGATGGCCACCCCGGCCAGAACCATGAAGATCACGCAGAGCCGCGCGCCCCGCCCGCCAAACACGCGATCGGTCAGCCAGCCGGAAATCAACATGCCGGCTACGCCCGCCACTTCGAAGCCAGCCACCATCCAGCCCGAATGGCTCAGCCGGATCTGCTTCATCTCCGTCAAGCACGTGGGGCCCCAGTCGAGGACGGCGTAGCGGAGGCTGTAGACGCAGAAGCTGCCCAGCGCCAGCAGCCAGATGTACGGATTGCCGAACACTTGCGTGAGCAGGGCGGACGAGAACCCGCCGGCGTTGGCTCCCTGCTCCGTCCCTTCGACTTCCGGCAGCCCCAGCGACGGCGGCGTGTCGCGCAAGGAGACAAGCAGAAAGACCGATCCGAGAATCGCCAGGCCAGCGGGCCCCAAGAAACAGAGCCGCCAGTGGTATTCCGCCAAATACCCGCAAAGCACTACGACCAGACCGGCACCGATCGAATGGGAGGTGTTCCAGATGCAGAAGTTCGTGGCCAGCTTCTGGGGGGGGAACCAATGGGTCATGAGGCGGGCGCAGGGAGGAAAGCCCATGCCTTGCACCCACCCGTTGAGCATCCACCACAGGCCCAGCGTGAGGACGGCCGAGCTGAGCCCGAAGCAGACGTTGACCAGCGCCGAGAGAAGCAGGCCGGCGGCCATGAAGGTGCGCGCGTTGGCGTGGTCGCCCAGCACGCCGTTGGCAAACTTGGAGACGCCATACAGCAGTCCGTGCAGCGTGAGAAAGAGCCCCAGATCCGCCTTGCCGATCCCCAGGTCCTGGCCCATTCCCGGCATCGCGAGGCTGAGGTTCTTGCGCACGAAATAGAACATCGCGTAGCCGACGATCGTGGAAAACAGAATCCGGCGCTGCCAGTAGCGGTAGCGCCTTTTCACGGCGTCAGGCTCCCGCTCGATGACCTCCGCCGCCGGCGCGGGCGCGAAGACCCTCAGCATGACCGGCCAGGGCGAAGGGCGGCGTCCAGGCGGAAGAGGGGGTGCTGACATGAGTGTGGAACGGGAGCGCTTGACCGGCTGGCGATCGCCTCACTTGCGTCCGTAGTATTCGCGGATCGCGCGCATCGCCGCGTCGGGATAGTCGGTCGCGAAGCTGGCGCAACCGAGGTCCAGCAGACGATGGAACGTCCGTGAATCCCTCTCGGTGCGCGTGAACGTCTGGAACAGGATGCCCCACGTCCGCAGCTCGTGCCCGGCTTCGCGCAGAAACTCAGCGCTCGGGGAGACGGCGCCGTCCTGGCCGGTGCTGACGTGAATCTGGAGCTGGTCAATCCCGGCGAAGCTCGCCTCGCGCAGGGCCGCCAGACGCTGCGCCAGCTGCTCCTGTGTCCCGCCCATCCAGTGGAGGGTTCTG